>NZ_CP160398.1:2400000-3600000 GCF_040729435.1 Pseudomonas sp. HOU2
TCATTCGCAGTCGGCCGGACATTCTCGGAGCGATCTCGCTGGATCTGTTCGCGGTGTTGCTCGGTGGCGCTACCGCATTGCTGCCGGTGTTCGCCAAGGACATCCTGCTCACCGGGCCGTGGGGTCTGGGCCTGCTGCGCTCGGCGCCGGCGGTTGGCGCGTTGGGGATGTCACTGTTTCTGGCGCGATTTGCCGTCGAACGCAACGTTGGCCGGGTGATGTTCACCGCGGTCGGCGTGTTCGGCGTGGCGACCATCGCCTTTGGCCTGTCGACGTCGTTCTGGTTTTCACTGGCGGTGCTGGTGGTGCTCGGCGCGGCGGACATGATCAGCATGGTGATCCGCGCGTCCTTCGTGCAACTGGAAACCCCCGACGAAATGCGCGGTCGGGTCAGCGCGGTGAACGGCCTGTTCATCGGTGCCTCGAACCAGCTGGGCGAATTCGAATCCGGCCTCACCGCCCACTGGTTCGGCACCGTGCCGGCGGTGGTGATGGGCGGAATCGGCACGTTGGTGGTCACCGGGACCTGGATCAAACTGTTCCCGACCCTGGCCAACCGCGACCGGATGCATGTGCCGGTGGAAGAGGCGAAGGTCTGAGGCTCGTCAAACCAACATCTCCCCCGCCACTTTCGCCCGCAACGCCTTGCCACCAAGCTGCTCCACCAGCGTCAGGGCAAACGCCAGTGCGGCGCCGGAGCCTTGGGCGGTGATGCAGTTGCCGTCGACCACCACCGGTTGGTCAACAAACGTACAGCCTGACAGTTGATGGCTGGCGCTTGGCAGGCAGGTCATGCGCCGCTGGCGCAATACGCCAAAGGCTTGCAGGGCGACGGCCGGCGACTCGGCGATGGCGGCGAACAGGCGCCCGGCGCTGGCCTGGTCCTTGAGTAATTGCTGCAGCGGCTGATGCGCCGCCAGATGTTGTGATCCGATGGCACCACCGGGCAGGACGATCAGGTCAAAATGCTGCGCCAATACATCCACCAGCATGCCATCGGCCGTCAGGCGTGTACCGCGCGCGCAGGTCAGCATGCGCCGGCCTTCGATACTGGCCGCGACGACTTCGATGTCGGCGCGGCGCAGCACGTCGATCAGGGTCACGCTTTGCAGATCATCGATGCCCTCGGCGAGGGTAATCAGGGCTCTAAAGGTCATGGGCGCCATCCGCTGAGTGATCTTTAAAGCGTAGTCAGCTTTGCCCTGCCCTGTTCGGTGACAGCCGTTACTTGATGTAAAGCTGGGTCGACATGGAGTTGCGTGGCGCGTTGATCGAGGTGTTGCTGAAACTGAACGTGCCTTCCTGCTTGCCCGCCAGATCGAAGGTATACAGCGAGCCGACAGTTTTGCTGCCGGGCGTGCACTCGGTCAGATTACCGTTATCGAAAGCACACACCGGGGCGCGGGTGCCGTTGACTTCAAAGCCGTCCAGCGTGGCGTGTGGCTGGTTCTGGCCGTAACCGACTTCCAGCACATACACCTTGATGCCCGGCCCGGCGTGATTGCATTGGGTCTGCGACTGGCCATCGCCAATGTCTTCCAGGCCACAGGCCGGCGACTGGACCTTGATCACCTTCACTTCCGTCAACGGTGGCGCCGAGGCTGCCAGCGCCGCCGTCGACCCGGCCATCAACCCTGCCACTACCCCGAAAGCCTTCATCCAGCACTTGCCCATGTGGTCGCAATTCCCCGAAAAATTCAGCGCGCAGTATGGCGCAGATAACCCTGTGGCAAAACTTCGACGACGTTCGGCACCAACATCCGCCATATTCCTCACGCGGCTGGTATGATGCGCGGCTTTTTCCGGCCCACCACAATTTTCCAGGCGCTTGCGACGGTCTGTGCTTTGCTGTTGAGGTCGATACATTCACGGCGCCACGCGCGCCACGGGGAGCAGACATGCTGGAAAGGCTGTTTCAACTCAAGGCACACAACACCAACGTGCGCACCGAGATTCTTGCGGGCGTCACGACCTTCCTGGCCATGGCCTACATTCTGTTCGTCAACCCGAGCATTCTCGGCGAGACCGGCATGGACAAAGGCGCGGTGTTCGTCGCCACCTGTCTGGCAGCCGCCATCGGCTCGACCATCATGGGCCTGATCGCCAACTACCCGATCGCCCTCGCACCGGGCATGGGCCTGAACGCCTTCTTTACCTACACCGTGGTCCTGCACATGGGCCACACCTGGCAAGTGGCGCTGGGCGCGGTGTTCATCTCGGCGGTGTGCTTCTTCCTGCTGTCGATCTTCCGCATCCGCGAATGGATCATCAACAGCATCCCGCTGCCACTGCGCTCGGCGATTGCTGCCGGTATCGGCCTGTTCCTCGCGCTGATCGCCCTGCACAACGCCGGCATCGTGGTCAGCAACCCGGCGACCATGGTCGGCCTCGGTGACCTGAAAGCCCCGGCGCCGATTCTCGCCACCCTCGGTTTCGCCCTGATCGTCGCCCTCGAAGCGCTGAAAGTGCGCGGCGCGGTGCTGATCGGCATTCTGGCAGTGACCATCATTTCCATCGCCATGGGCTTCACCCCGTTCGGCGGCGTGACTTCGATGCCACCTTCGCTGGCGCCGACCTTCATGCAACTGGACATCAAGGGCGCACTGGACATCGGTCTGGTCAGCGTGATCTTCGCCTTCCTGTTCGTCGACCTGTTCGACAACTCCGGCACCCTGATCGGCGTCGCCAAGCGTGCCGGCCTGATGGGCAAGGACGGCCATATGCCGAAAATGGGTCGTGCACTGATCGCCGACAGCACCGCGGCCATGGCCGGTTCGCTGCTGGGCACTTCGACCACCACCAGCTACATCGAATCGGCTGCCGGCGTGAGTGCTGGCGGTCGCACCGGTCTGACGGCCATCGTCGTGGCGATCCTGTTCCTGCTGGCGCTGTTCTTCTCGCCACTGGCGGCCAGCGTTCCAGCCTTCGCCACCGCTCCGGCACTGCTGTTCGTCGCCGTGCTGATGACCTCGGGCCTGGCGGAAATAGACTGGGAAGACATTACCGTCGCCGCGCCGGTGGTGGTCACTGCGCTGGCGATGCCGTTCACTTACTCGATCGCCAACGGCATCGCGTTCGGCTTCATTTCCTGGACCGTGATCAAGCTGCTGTCGGGCCGCGCCCGTGAGCTGAACCCGGCGCTGGTAATTCTGTCGATTCTGTTCGTGATCAAGTTGGGTTGGTTCAACGCATGACTTTCGATTCCCAGGCCTACGCCACACAGCTCGAAGAAAAGGTCACGCGCTTGCGTGACCTGCTGGCCCCGTTCGATGCGCCGGAGCCGACGGTATTCGACTCGTCGCTGCAGAACTTCCGCCTGCGTGCGGAATTTCGCCTGTGGCGCGAGGCCGGCGAGCGGCACTACGCGATGTTCTCCCAGGACGACAAACGCACGCCGATCCTGATCGAAGAATTCCCGATTGCCAGCCTGCGCATCAACCAGTTGATGCCGCAGCTCAAGGCGGCATGGCAGGCCAGTTCGGCGCTGAGCCACAAGCTGTTCCAGGTGGAGTTCCTGACCACGTTGGCCGGCGATGCGATGATTACCCTGTGCTATCACCGTCCGCTGGACGAGCACTGGCATGCGGCCGCGTCGAAGTTGGCAGCTGATCTCAACGTCAGCGTCATCGGGCGTTCCAAGGGCAAGCGCGAAGTCATCGGCCACGATTACGTGGTGGAGAAACTCGAAGTCGGCGGCCGCACGTTCAGCTATCGCCAGCCGGAAGGCGCGTTCACCCAGCCCAACGGCACGGTGAACCAGAAGATGCTCAACTGGGCATTCGAAGCGCTGGGCGATCGCAGCGATGATCTGCTGGAGCTGTACTGCGGCAACGGCAACTTCACCCTGCCGCTCGCCACCCGTGTGCGCAACGTACTGGCCACCGAGATCAGCAAGACTTCGGTCAACGCCGCACTGAGCAACCTCAGCGAAAACGCTGTGGATAACGTCACGCTGGTACGGCTGTCCGCCGAAGAGCTGACCGAAGCGCTCAACGAAGTGCGCCCGTTCCGTCGCCTGCAAGGCATCGACCTGAAAAGCTACGAGTTCGGCAGCGTATTCGTCGACCCGCCACGCGCCGGCATGGACCCGGACACCTGCGAGCTGACCCGGCGCTTCGACAATATCCTGTACATCTCGTGCAACCCGGAAACCCTCGCGGCCAACATCGCCCAGCTGCACGACACGCACCGCATCACCCGCTGCGCGATGTTCGACCAGTTCCCCTGGACGCATCACATGGAGTCCGGGGTGTTGCTGACCCGGCGCTGATGGCGAATGCCGGATACGAGAAAGCCGTCTTGATTGACGGCTTTTTTGTTCCTGCTTACGGTGCAGTGTCGGTCTTACGTGGACGCCCGCCCTTCTTGCCATTTGCTCGTGCAGCTTCGGATTTTGCCGCACTGCTTTGACGACCGTTGCGCGACGCAACCACCGAAGCCGCCATCCTCATGAGTGACGGGCTCGCCGAAATCATTCCGGAGATGGAAACGTCGAGGTCTTTGCCCTCGTGGCAAAGCGCAGTGCCTGCATAGCCGACTGTCAGGTTCGCATAATCGTCTGAATCAAACCCGTCGAACTCCGAATACTGGCTCACCGGTAGCAAAACACCGCTGCCGTCTTCAAAACGAATGACCAGAGAGGGGTTTTCAAAGGTCACGGAAACAGCCTGCAAGCTGCTAGCTTGTCGCGCTTCGCCACGTTTTATCGCGGCATCAAGCATTTCTTCCGTCAGCGGACGATGTTCGGACGGCTTTGCCTTGATGACTTTCATAAATCGATTTCAACTCCTGCCAGTTTGCCGAGCAATGTCAGAACAGTCTTGTCTGCTTCTGGCTCATAACGCGCCGAACTGATCCTGTAGGTCGTAGCGGTGACCGGTTTCATCACGGGGACTTCGTTTGACTCGCAGTCCCACACCTGATTGTCGAGACAAACTGTCTGCAAGCCTGACCACCAGATCCCTCGTGCGCGACGCAGATGAGCAGGTTGCCCCAGTGATCGACACAATCCTTCCAGCACCGCCAGCGGCGGTCGACGTGAAAGCGGCACGACATCCCACAGATCAATGTCGTTGTGCCAGAAACTGAACTGAAATCGGGCATTCCAGGCGCCTGCATTAACGTGAACATGTGGCGGGCAATGCTCATCTCGCAACATGATGCTTATCGACAATCCCTTGTAGTTGCATACTTTCATGCTAACCCATCCGTTAGGTTAATAAGTTTCAGGATTCGATTTTCCTTTCATATCCGACGGCCGGTGCTGCACAGCTCCTCAATGCCTTTCACCACATTCAGACTAGCGTCGGCACGGATGAGGAAGCGCTGCATCTTCGAAAAAAAACGTAAGCAAAACTGTCGATACAATTCGGAAAATCTGAATGCGATGTAGCTTTTGTGCGATCACCGAACACAAAACCATCGGGTTAAATCAGTTCAATTGACCATGGTAACCATCTGGTACATTTTACCTCCACAGGCTGAAACCTTCGGCCCAAGCCAAAAACAATAAGTGGAGTTTGCCCCCATGCCCCCTATCGTTCTGGTGCTCAACGGCCCGAACCTGAACCTGCTCGGCACTCGTGAACCGGCGACCTACGGTCACGAAACCCTGGCTGATATTTCTGCTCTGTGCGGCCGCGCTGCCGAAGAATTCGGCTTGGCCGTGGAGTTTCGCCAGACCAATCACGAAGGCGAATTGCTCGACTGGATTCATGCGGCACGCGGCCGTTGCGCCGGGATCGTGATCAACCCGGCGGCGTGGACACACACCTCGGTGGCAATCCGCGACGCGCTGGTGGCCAGTGAGTTGCCGGTGATCGAAGTGCACCTGTCCAACGTGCATGCGCGTGAGCCGTTCCGCCATCACTCCTTCGTTTCTGCCATCGCTACGGCGGTGATGTGCGGCTTCGGCAGCCATGGCTATCGCCTGGCGTTGGAGCATTTCAGTCAACGGCTGAAAGGACGCGCAGCATGATCCGCAAGAACGTAATACTCGCCGGACTGATCGGTGCGGGCATTCAGGCCTCGCGCACGCCAGCCCTGCATGAACACGAAGGCGATGCCCAAGGCCTGCGTTACCTGTATCGGCTGATCGACCTCGATCAGTTGCATCTGGACAGCAACGCCCTGCCCGACTTGCTGCAGGCCGCCGAACGGATGAACTACACCGGTCTGAACATCACTTTCCCGTGCAAGCAGTCGATCATCCCGCTGCTCGATGAGCTGTCGCCGGAAGCCCAAGGCATCGGCGCGGTCAACACGGTGGTGCTCAAGGATGGCAAGCGCATCGGCCACAACACCGATTGCCTGGGTTTTGCCGAAGGTTTTCGTCGGGGCCTGAAGGACGCTGCGCGTGAACGTGTGGTCCAGATGGGCGCCGGGGGAGCAGGGGCGGCGGTGGCCCACGCGCTGTTGAGTGAAGGCGTACAGCAGCTGAGCATTTTCGACGTCGACCGCGAACGCGCCGAGAGTCTGGCGAACAACCTCAACCAGCATTTCGGCTCAGGCCGCGCGCTGGCCGGGCGTGATCTGCCGGGCACGCTGAATCAGGCCGATGGCCTGGTGAACACCACGCCGATGGGCATGGCCAAACTGCCGGGGATGCCGGTGCCGGTGGAGTTGCTGCGCAAGGAACTGTGGGTCGCGGAGATCGTTTACTTCCCGCTGGAAACCGAGCTGCTGCGCAACGCCCGCGCGCTGGGTTGCCGCACGCTGGACGGCGGCAACATGGCGGTGTTTCAGGCAGTTAAGGCGTTTGAGCTGTTCAGCGGCGTGGTGCCGGATGCGCAGCGGATGCTGGCGCATTTTCAAAGCATGAACGTTTAAAAGATCAAAAGATCGCAGCCTTCGGCAGCTCCTACAGGGCCTTGTGTAGGAGCTGCCGAAGGCTGCGATCTTTTGCTTGTCACGGCTGCAAGTAGCGCAACACCGACTCGCAGATCATCTCGCGATGACGCTGCTTGATGCTTTCATCCGGCAGGTCGATCTGAAAAATCTCACCGAACGTATGGCGGTTCGAGACGCGATAGAAGCAGAACGAGCTGATCAACAGGTGCACGTCCAGCGCGTCAAGGCCTGCGCGGAACACGCCTTCTTCAGCACCACGGCGCAAAATCTCGCCCAGCGAATCGAGGATCGTGTTGTTCATAGCCTTGATCGCATCGGAACGCTTCACGAACTCGGCGTTGTGGATATTTTCGATACAGACGATGCGCACGAAATCGACGTTGCGGTCGTGGTGATCAAAGGTGAACTCCACCAGTCGGCGGATCGCCACCACCGGCGGCAACTCGGCCAGGTGCAGGCGGTTTTCGGTGCTGCGGATGTCCCCGTAAAGCTTCTCCAACACCTCGACGTACAACTGTTCCTTACTGCCGAAGTAGTAATAGATCATGCGTTTGGAGGTGTGGATACGCTCGGCGATCGCGTCGACGCGGGCGCCGGACAAGCCCTGCTGGACGAACTCGACGATCGCCTCCTGCAGGATGTTCTCGCGGGTCTTTTCCGGGTTGTTCTTGCGACTCTTGCGCGGCTCGATGCCGGATTCGACGGGAGCGGCGGGAAGTTCTGAAGTCATTGTCATTGCGGGCTCACGGCCATCACTGCACAGGTTGGCGATTATGGGCCGCGCTGCACAGTGAAGGAAGCCACGCGGCTCGTGTTTAATCCCGCGTTTACGAATTTCCTACAACTTCGCCTGACGCACGGCGCCGCTGCGTGATTTGGCCATCGCCGCCAGACGGACCGCGACGTTCGCCGCACCATAACCGGCATAACCGTTTTTACGCTGGATGATCTCGAAGAAGAAGCGTCCCTCGAACGGCTCGGTGTACACGTGGAACAGCTCGCCGCCCTGCGCGTCGCGGTCGTAGAGCACGTTGTAGTACGCCAGCTCGCTGAGGAATTCGTCGTCGAAATCGAAGCGCGCAGCGAGGTCGTCGTAATAGTTCAGCGGGATATCCAGCAGCGGCACACCGGCCTCCTTGGCGCGACTGACTTCGGCGAAGATGTCGTCACAATCGAAGGCGATGTGATGCACGCCCGAGCCGCGATAACTCGACAGCGCATGGGAGATCGCGGTGTTGCGATTCTCGGAGATGTTCAGCGGTAGACGGATCGAGCTGTCGCGGCTGCGCAACGCGCGGCTCTTCACCAGGCCGTAAGGGTCGGGCAGTACCACTTCATCATCGGCCTCGAAGTCCAGCAGGCTCTTGTAGAACAGCACCCAACTGTCGAGGCTGTCCGCCGGCAACGCCATGGCCATGTGATCAATGCGCTTGAGGCCGCCACGGGCCTGAGCGTTCGGCAGCAGATTGAAGTCGGTGCCATAAACGTCCGCCGCTTCATCCACCAGATAAATCAGGCTGCCGTCCGGCGCGCGTACGGCGGCCAGTTCCAGTTCGTTGGGGCCGACCAGCCCGCGATAGGGCTGGCCTTTGTAGGCAACGGCGCGGGCCAGAGCGCTGGCGCTATCCTTGACCCGCACGGCAGTGGCGCACAGCGACGGGCCATGGGCCTCGAAGAAACTGTGGCCGAACGAATACGGTTCGGCGTTAAGGATCAGGTTGATATCGCCCTGACGCAACAGGCTCACACTCTTGGAGCGGTGTTGCCCGGCCTTGACGAAACCCAGGCGTTCCAGCCAGTTGCTCAGTTTGGCGCCGAGGCTTTCGTCTACGGCGAACTCAAGAAACTCGATGCCGTTGTACTCGCTGGCCTTTGGCGTTTCGAAGAGGATGTCGCGGTTACTCACCGGCGTTACCTGCTGCTCCAGACGCTGGCGGGTTTTCTCCTCCAGATACAGCAGCGACCGCAGACCATCGGCGGCATTGGCCCGTGGCGGCGCGGCGCGGAAGCCATCGTTGAAGATTTCCAGCGACAACGGCCCGGTGTAACCGCTCTGGATGATCGGCGCGAGGAACCCCGGCAGATCGAACTCGCCCTGCCCCGGGAAGCAACGGAAATGCCGGCTCCACTCCAGGACATCCATGGCGAGGATCGGCGCGTCGGCCATTTGCACGAAGAAGATCTTGTCGCCTGGAATGTCGGCGATCGCGCCTGGATCACCTTTCAGCGACAAGGTGTGAAAGCTGTCGAGCAGCACGCCGAGTGCCGGGTGATCGGCCTGGCGGACGATGTCCCAGACCTGTTGATAAGTATTGACGTGCCGGCCCCAGGCCAGCGCTTCATAGCCGATGCGCAACCCGCGAACGCCGGCACGTTCAGCCAGCAGCCGCAGGTCATCGACGAGAATCTGCCGGTCGCCGACGCTGTCCGCCGAGGCGTTGCTGCAGACCAATACCAGATCGGTGCCCAGTTCCTGCATCAGGTCAAATTTGCGCTCGGCCCGTTCCAGATTGCGCGCCAGACGATCACGGCGGCAGCCTTCAAAATCGCGGAACGGCTGGAACAGGGTGATGGCGATCCCCAGGTCAGCGCACATCTGCCTGATTTCCCGCGGACTGCCGTCGTAATACAGAAGATCGTTTTCAAAGATCTCGACCCCGTCGAACCCGGCGGCGGCAATGGCTTCAAGCTTTTCCGGCAGGGTGCCGCTCAGGGAAACGGTGGCAATGGAACGCTGCATGTTTCTACTCCCGATGGAGATCGTCTTGTCACGCGTCCCTGTAGGAGCTGCCGAAGGCTGCGATCCTTTGATCTTCACAAACAAAGATCGCAGCCTTCGGCAGCGCCTGCAGAGGCCCGTTTTTTATCGTGAGGAAATTATTGGCTGCATCGTCTTCAGCAGCAATTTAAAGTGTACCAGCCGGTTAGTTTTGCGTGCGATTATCGAACACTATGGCGTTTCGGCGAATTGACGATTTTTCGTCCACTGCCCACCATCGACTCCACATTGAGTCCGGAAATGAACCTTCGGTCGCAGTGCGTGCAAACAACACCACATAACAAATTCAAAAACGGGTGGAACAATGATTCCTTCACAGACTTCCCGCATGGCCCCGGCCATGAGCACTGCCACGGGTGGCATCGGCGACAAGATCCGCGGCGCCATGGCCGTCGGCAAGACCCGTTGGGGCATGCTGGCGCTGGTGTTTTTCGCCACGACCCTGAACTACATCGACCGCGCCGCCCTCGGCGTCATGCAGCCGATCCTCGCCAAGGAAATGAGCTGGACGGCGATGGATTACGCCAACATCAACTTCTGGTTCCAGGTCGGCTACGCCATCGGCTTCGTCCTGCAGGGACGCCTGATCGACCGGGTCGGCGTCAAGCGCGTGTTCTTCTGCGCGGTGCTGCTCTGGAGCCTGGCCACCGGCGCTCACGGTCTGGCAACGTCGGCGGTCGGCTTCATGGTCTGCCGCTTTATTCTCGGCCTGACCGAAGCGGCCAACTACCCGGCCTGCGTGAAAACTACGCGCCTGTGGTTCCCGGCCGGTGAACGCGCCGTGGCCACCGGTATCTTCAACGCCGGCACCAACGTTGGCGCGATGTTCACGCCGATGCTGCTGCCGCTGATCCTGCACGTGTGGGGCTGGCAGGCGGCGTTCCTGTGCATGTCGGCACTGGGCGGGATCTGGCTGCTGTTCTGGGGCCTGAAATACTTCAACCCGGAAGACCATCCACGTGTGAAGAAATCCGAACTCGACTACATCCAGCAGGAAGTCGAACCGGAACAGGCCCGCGTCCCGTTCTCACGCATCTTGCGCATGCGCGGCACCTGGGCGTTCGCCCTCGCCTATTCGCTGACGGCGCCGGTGTTCTGGTTCTACCTGTATTGGCTGCCGCCGTTTCTCAATCAGCAATACAACCTGGGCATCAACGTCACCCAGATGGGTATTCCGCTGATCATCATTTACGTGACGGCCGACTTCGGCAGCGTCGGTGGCGGCATCCTGTCTTCGTTCCTGATCGGTCGCGGCATGAACTCGATCAAGGCGCGACTGCTGTCGATGTTCCTGTTCGCCTGCTGCATCATCGGCGTGGTCATGGCCGCCGGTTCGAGCAATCTGTGGGTCGCCGTCGCGGCAATCTCTCTGGCCATCGGCGCGCATCAGGCCTGGACTGCGAACATCTGGAGCCTGGTGATGGACTACACGCCCAAGCACATGATGAGCACTGTGTTCGGTTTCGGCGGTATGTGCGCCGCGATCGGCGGGATGTTCATGACTCAGATCGTCGGCCACATCCTGACCGTCACCAATAACAACTACACGGTGCTGTTCACACTGATCCCGGCGATGTACTTCCTCGCGCTGACCTGGATGTACTTCATGGCCCCGCGCAAGATTCCAGACGTCACCGAATAACCGGCCTACCCCTCCCCTTGTAGGAGCTGCGGCACGCTGCGATCTTTTGATCTTGATTTTGAAGATCAAAAGATCGCAGCGTGCCGCAGCTCCTACACAGGAATTTGTGGATCCTTCAGCGACGGCTTTGTTGCCAAGCCGCCGCCAGGCCGCTGCAGCAGATCACCGCAATCCCGATCACCGTCAGCAGACTCGGCGTGTGGTTGAACACCACCCACCCCAGCAGCCCCGCGAACACGATCTGGCAATAACCGAACGGCGCCAGCAGGGCCGGTGCCGCGTGGCGAAACGCCTGGGTCAGAAACAGATGCGCAGTCATCCCGCAGCTGCCCAGCGCCAGCATCAACACGGCGTGCGACAAGGTCGGCACTTGCCAGAAGAACGGCACCAGCGCACTCATCACCAGCGTGTTGCACAGACCGGCGAAGAAGTTGCTGGTGGTCGGACTGTCGACCTCACTCAGCTTGCGCGTCAGCAGTTGATAGAAGCAGAAAAACAGCGCCGAGCAGAACGGCAGCAGCACCGCCGGGGTGAACAGCTCGCCGCCCGGATGGACGATGATCAACACTCCGATAAAACCGCAGATCACCGCGATCCACTGCCCGCGCGTCACCCGCTCCTTGAGCAACGGCACCGACAACGCCGTCACCAGCACCGGCGCAAGAAAGTTGACCGCCGTGGCCTCGGCCAGCGGGATGTACAGCAGCGCCGTGGTGAAAAACAGACTGGTGCCGAGCAGGCACAGCGCCCGCGCCAACTGCCATAACGGCCGTTTGGTGCGCAGCACGCGCAGCCCGGACTGCGGCAGGAAAATCCCCGCCATCAGCAAGGTGTGCACCAGATACCGCGCCCACACCACCATGACGATCGGGTAGAAACCCGAGAGGTATTTCGACAGCGCATCGTGGCTGGAGAACAGGAAAGTCGCCACGACAATCAGCAAGATCCCCTTGAAGGGTTGGTTGACACCGGAGAGCGGGGTGCTGACGGTCATTGGATATCTCTGAAGGAAAAATAAACAGTGACGGGGACGCTGGCGCCCCGCCACAAAAACTGACTTACAACTGCGCCAACAATTCCCGCGTCCTGTCGAGCGCCATCTGCGCTCTTTGCAATCCGCTTACACCCTGCTCCAGCAGTTTTACCGTGGGGATCTCCAGGCTCAGGGGAATATTAGCTGGCAGACTGCGCAACAAACCGTGCAGGTCACAATCGCCCTCGCCGGGAAACCGCCGCTCATTGCGCGCCTGACGCAAGATCTCGGCCATGTCCGCCGGTCGCGGTCCCGCCACATCGCACAATTGCGCATAACGCAGGCGCGCGGGCGCAACGCTGGCCAGGTCCTCCAGCCGTGAACCGGAGCGATCGAAATGAAAGGCATCGACCAGCACCGCGGCATTTTCCCGGTCAGCACTGGCAACGATGCGCAACGCCTGCTCGAGATTGCACGCATCGGTCCAGGGCATGAACTCCAGATGCGGATGCAAACCGTAAGGCGCCGCCAGATCACACAGCGCGGCAAAGTTGTCGGTGAGCCGTTGCTCGTCAGGATCATTGCCGGCGACCAGTAATTCACTGGCGCCGAACTCCGCGCCGACGGCCAGCAGCTTGTCGAAATCGGCGACCACGGTTTGCGGTTTCAGACGCAGGATTTCCACGTCGAGCACAGCGATGCCAGTGTCGCGCAAACGCGCCAGCGTCTGACGCCGTAAACCGCCATCGGCCACCAATGGAAAGTGATATTCCTCAGGCGTCGCCGGCTCCAGGCGCAGGCCGACATGGCTGTAACCAGCACGCGCCGCCACCTCGACCATTTGCGGCGGTGACAACTCGAGTACGGTGAGGCTGGCCAGAGACAGAATTCGTTCGTTCATGCTCACGCCTCGACCGCTGCTGGGGAACAGGCACGACCGCTGGCCGCCGCCTCGCGAATCGCCTCGACCAGTGCCAATGTTCGCGCGGCATCGGCGGCACTGACCAAGGGTTCGACTTCACGCCGCGCGACCTGCACAAAATGCTCCAGCTGCAACCGCAAAGCATCCCCGGTCGCGCAATGTTCTTGCACCGCAATCAACGGTTCGTGCCAACCGGCATCGACTTGATCGGCAGGGTAATGCCAGCGCTTGAGTTGCGGAAGGCTCAGCGCCCCGGCGGTACCCGCCAGCAGATAACACGGCTGATCGACCTGACGCGGATAGACCGGGTTCTCTCCGGAATTCAGCTCCCAGCTCCACGGCGCGGCGACTGCATCGGAACCGCTCAGCGTACCGAGTGCACCGTCGGCAAATTGCAGTAACAGCGCCACGCTGTCTTCGTTGGCAAAACCACGCACTGCGTTGTCGGTGACGGCCTGCACCGCCTGCACTTCACCGCACAGGTGACGCAGCAGGTCGAGGTCATGAATCAGATTGGTCAGCAACAGGCCCGCCCCCGGCTCACGGCGCCACGGGACCTCGAAATAACGGTCGGGTTTGCGTAACTGGAACAGCGCGGTAACCGTGGTCAGGCGCCCGAGCGCGCCGCTGCGCAGCAATTGGTGGGCGCGCACGATCAACGGATTGTGCCGCCGATGATGGCCGACCAGCACCGGCACGCCACTGCGTTTGACTGCCGCCACCAAATCACGCACCTCATCCAGGTGCACGCCCACCGGTTTCTCCAGCAGCACCGCAACCCCGGCGGCGAGGCAATCCAGCGCCGTGCTGACGTGCTGATTATTCGGATTGGCCACGATCACCGCGTCGGGCCGCACCTGCTCCAGCATCTGCCGATGATCAGCGAAATACGCCACGCCCCACTGCGCCGCCAGCGCGGGAGCCTGCGGGCCGGGATCGGCCACTGCGCACAACCGGGCTTCTTCGAGGGTTTGCAGGTGCTGGTAATGCTGCTGGCCCATGTTGCCAGCGCCGATCAGGGCGATACGAAGGGGCGGAGTCAAGGCGCGATCCTTTTGTGATTGTTGTTGGAAATGTCACTCCAGCAACAATTTAGAACCGCGTTCCACAATCAAACACCCAGTGATGGGAAAACCGTGCGAACACCGCACAACTTCATACACGACGCTCAACCTGTAGGAGCTGCCGCAGGCTGCGATCTTTTGACTTTGATTTTCAAGATCAAAAGATCGCAGCCTTCGGCAACTCCTACAGGGGACAGGTCACACGAACAATTCCGATGCCAGACTCGCCGCCGACAATTCCTCAGTGAACGTCAGCAGCAACGGCGCCAATTCGTGCAGCCGCGCGCCGGGCATCCGCGCGCTTGGCCCGGCAATGCTCAGTACACCGATCACCCGCCCGTCAACCGGATGCTTGACCACCGCGGCAATCGCCGAGGTGCCCACCGCCGAACTTTCCTCGACACACGCATACCCCTGCTCTCGCGCCAGACGCAGGCGTTCCAGCAGTTCGATATTGGAGCGCGGCGCATTCGGCCCCACGCCTACCGGTACTTCCACGCCCTGGCGCTCAACCAGCGACAATGCTTCGGCATCGCTCATGCAGGCCAGCCACGCATTCCCGGAAGCGGTGTAGAACAACGGCGCGTCGCGGCCCATGTCCGGGTCATAACGCAGGCCTGTCCGTGCGCCCTGCGCCTTGGCGATCCAGGTCTGGCGCTCGCCATCGATCACCCCCAGACGCACCAGCTCGCCGGTTTCCTGAGCCAGTCGATCCAGCACCGGTTGCACGATGTCGGCACCGCTGCTCGACAGGTACTGAAACCCCATCGCCACCAGTTTGGTCGACAGGTGATAGCGCAAAGTGTCGGCATTCTGCCGCACGTAGCCCAGCCGGATCAGCTCCGCAAGCATGCGATGAGTGGCACTTTTCGGGATATCCAGTTGCTCGGCCAGGGTCTGCATCGGCAGCCCGCGCGGCTCACTGGTGAGGCTTTCCAGCACGCTGAAAACCCGTTCGATCTGACTGCCGGCCATGGGAAGGTCCAAGTGAAATTTTGCCGATTCTAGAAGACATCCGAGACAAAGCGAAATCCGGAACTGGCCGTGCGATAACCGCCCACTTTACTGAAACACACCTTGTTGCATTCGCACCTCATTGGTTAATTTCTGGAATCAAATTCCAATAAAACCAGATCCGGAGCTTTGCCTGATGCCTGCCGAACTTCCCGAAATCGACTGCGACGTTCTGGTCGTCGGCTCCGGTGCCGCCGGTTTATCCACAGCGGTCACTGCCGCTTGGCACGGTCTGAAAATCATCGTCGTCGAGAAAGACCCGGTGTTTGGTGGTGCCACTGCGTGGTCCGGGGGCTGGGCATGGGTGCCGTGCAATCCGCTGGCCCGGCGCGCCGGCATCGTCGAAGACGTCGAGCAACCGCGCACGTACCTGCGCCATGAACTTGGCGAGCATTACGACCCGGCAATGGTCGACGCTTTCCTCACTGCCGCGCCACACATGGTGGCGTTCTTCGAACAGCACACCGCCCTGCAATTCGCCGATGGCAACGCCATTGCCGACATTCATGGCGATACACCCGGCGCCGGCACGGGCGGTCGCTCGGTGATCGCGGCGCCTTACGACGGACGACAAGTCGGACGCCTGCTCAAGCGCCTGCGTACAACCATGCGCGAAACGTCCTTCATGGGCATGCCAATCATGGCCGGCGCCGACCTTGCGGCGTTCCTCAATCTCAGCCGATCGCTGAAAGCCGCGTGGCATGTAACCCGGCGTTTTACCCGACACTTGCTCGATCTGGCGGTACACGGCAGGGCCATGCAATTGGTCAACGGTGTGGCGCTGGTTGCAAGGCTGGCGAAGTCCGCCGAGGACCTTGGCGTTTTGTTATGGGAGTCGGCACCCGTGACCGAACTACTGCGCGATGAAGCAGGGGTTTGCGGTGCAGTGGTCAGCAGCGCCAAAGGCCCGATCCGTATTCAGGCACGCAAAGCCGTGGTGCTCGCCGCCGGCGGTTTTGCCAACGACATCGAGCGGCGCAAGGCCTTGTTTCCGCGCACGCCCACGGGTCATGAACACTGGGCACTGCCACCGCTGGCGGTGAACGGCGACGGCCTGCGTCTGGGCGAAAGCGTCGGCGCCACGGTCAACACCGACCTGGCGTCGCCCGTGGCCTGGGCGCCGGTCTCGCAAGTGCCGCATGCCGACGGCAGCATCGGCCATTTCCCGCACATCATCGAACGCGGCAAACCGGGGATCATCGGCGTACTGCGCAACGGCCAGCGCTTCGTCAACGAAGCCAACGGTTACTACGACTACGTCAGCGCCATGGTTGCCGCCGCCCCTGAAGGCGAGGAAGTCGCCTCATGGCTGATCTGCAGCCGCGCCTTTCAACGGCGATATGGTCTGGGCATGTCGCGGCCATTTCCCGTTCCGGTGTCAGGGTTTATCCGCAGCGGCTATCTGAAAACCGGCAACACCCTTGAAGAATTGGCCAGCGCCTGCGGCATCGATCCCGTTGGATTACGTCACACGGTGGATCACTACAACCTGCAGGCTGGCCTTGGCGAAGACCCGTTGTTCGGTCGCGGTTCCACGCCCTACAACCGCAAGCAGGGCGATCCGGCGAACCTTCCCAACCCTTGCGTTGCCCCAATAGAGGCCGGCCCTTTTTATGCCGTGAAAGTGCAACCGGGCTGCTTCGGCACCTTCGCCGGGCTCAAGGTCAACCCGCAGGCGCAAGTGCTCGACGCCCATGCCCAGCCCATCGCCGGGCTCTACGCGGCTGGTGGCGACATGGCCAGCATCATGGGCGGGCACTATCCGGCGGGAGGGATCAACCTCGGCCCGGCGCTGACTTTCGGCTACATCGCCGCCCGGCATATCGCCGGCATTACTGCTTTCGAACAGGAGATCGACCATGCAGCACATCGTTAACGCCCAGGGTTTGAACATGCCGAAACTGGGCCTCGGCACCTGGCCGATGCTCGGCGACGAATGCACCCGTGCCGTCGAGCAGGCGCTGGAACTCGGCTACCGGCACATCGACACGGCAGCGGCCTACAACAACGAAGACGCGGTCGGACAAGCATTGGCGAACACACCGACACCCCGCGAGCAGATTCACGTCACCACCAAGGTCTGGTGGGACCAGTTGCAACCCGACGCCATGCGTCACTCGCTGGAACGAAGCCTCAAAGCCTTGCGCAGCGAGTACGTCGACCTGTTCATGATCCATTGGCCGACCACCGACTGGGACCTGCCGCGCACCCTTGAAACCCTCGCTTCGTTCAAGGAGCAGGGGCTGGCTCGCAACATCGGTGTAGCGAATTTTCCGCTGCCGTTGCTGCGCAAAGTCGTCGAGGAATACGGCATCCCTCTGTCAGCGATCCAGGTCGAGTACCACGTCCTGCTCGGCCAGAACGCCCTGCTCGACTACGCCCGTCAACACGATCTGGCGCTGACGGCCTACACGCCGCTGGCACGCAACAAGGTCTCGGACATTGCGCAGATTCAGCAGATCGCGAAAAAACACGGCGTGCTGCCGACTCAGGTGGCGTTGAAATGGCTGCTGGATCAGCCCAACGTCGCGGCGATTCCCAAAGCCAGCAGCCGCGCCAATCAACTGGCGAACCTGGCTTCGCTGCAGGTTGAACTGGACGCTGAAGACCGCGCACTGATCGCCGCCCTGCCGAAGAATCAGCGTCAGGTCAGCCCGGATTTCGCCCCGGTGTGGGATGCCTTCGATCGCTAAGGCACAGCGCGCCGAGAGAAATCCGTCAACGGATTGAATTAGTCGCGCACGCGCTCGTCAATAACAAGCCCGCCCTCGTCACCCGAGGCCGGGCCTGTTTGCGTGCACGCCAATAGACGGACGACCGGACTGGCGCCACACTCCCACACCAGCAACACTCATCACCACGAACAGAAAGAGGATTCGCACATGCTATGGAAAAAAGGCCGACGCAGTGACAACGTCGTCGATGCCCGTGGCGATGATAGCGGCGGCGGCGGTGGCATGCGGTTCGGTGGCGGCAAAGGCCTGAGCCTGGGGGCGATCCTGCTGATCGTCGGCATCGGCTGGATCACCGGCCAGGATCCGTTGCAGATCCTTGGCCAGCTCACTGGGCAAATGACCGAGCAATCGGCACCGGCCAGTACGCAGACGCGTCAGGCGCCACCGGCCAACGACCAGCAGGCCGAATTCGTGCGTTCGATCCTCGGCGATACCGAAGACACCTGGGGCGCCATCTTCCAGCAGGCTGGTCGCCAATATAAGGACCCGACCCTGGTGCTGTTCAGCAACCGGGTGAATTCCGCCTGCGGTCTGGCGACTTCGGCGACCGGCCCGTTCTATTGCCCGGCAGATCAGAAAGTCTATCTGGACATGGCCTTCTTCCAGGAAATGGCCCAGCGCTTCAAGGCCGCCGGCGACTTCGCCCAGGCCTACGTGATCGCGCACGAAGTCGGCCACCATGTGCAGACGCTGCTCGGCGTCTCGGCAAAAATTCAGACGGCCCGTCAGCAGGGCCGGCAGATGCAGGGCGACGGTGGTTTGCTGGTGCGTCAGGAATTGCAGGCCGACTGTCTGGCCGGCGTCTGGGCCTACCATGCGCAGAAGCGCCTGAACTGGCTGGAACCGGGTGACGTCGAAGAGGCCTTGAATGCGGCCAACGCCATCGGTGATGATCGCCTGCAACAACAGGGTCAGGGCCGCGTGGTACCGGACTCGTTTACCCATGGCACGTCGGCGCAGAGGGTGCGCTGGTTCAAAACCGGTTTCGCCCAGGGCCAGGTCGGCCAGTGCGATACCTTCGCGGCGAAAAATTTGTAAATGCGCAAATGGCTTCTGGCTTTACTGATCATCGGCGGCAACGCGCACGCGGCAGGCGTCGATGCCATCAGCCCCGGGCGCTTGCAGTTCGAGGCCGGCGAAATGGCCGTCGGCATCAGCCCGGCACCGGAAAAAATCGAACGGGTGCTGATCGTCATTCACGGTCGGCTGCGCAATGCCGAGACCTATCGCAAGAGTGCCGAGCGCGCCACCGAACTGGCCGGGCAAACCGCGCACACGCTGGTGATCGCGCCACAGTTTCTCAACGAAAGCGATGTCGCTTTGTACTCCCTGCCCAACACATTGCTGCGCTGGAAAGGCAACGAGTGGATGGGCGGCGGGTTATCCACAGGGCCGAAGCCGCTGAGTTCCTACGCCGCACTCGACGCCATCGTCGCCCGGGTCAGCGACCGCAAGCAGTTTCCGGACGTGCAGCAGATCGTGATTTTCGGCCATTCCGGTGGCGGCCAGGTGGTGCAGCGCTACGCCCTGCTGGCCAAGGATCAGCCGGCGCTGAAGGCCAATGGCATTCGCCTGCGCTATGTGGTGGCCAATCCGTCGTCGTACGCTTATTTCAATGAACAGCGGCCGGTGGCGTTCGATCACGCACAGTGCCCGGGTTTCAATCGCTGGAAGTACGGTCTGGCAGACATGCCGGTATACGCCGGTGGGCAAACGCCGTTGCAGCTTGAGAGCAGCTACATCAAACGCGAAGTGATTTATCTGCTGGGGCAGCAGGATATAGACCCGCAACATCCGGCGCTGGACAAGAGTTGCGCCGCCGAGGCCCAGGGCGCGTATCGGCTGGAGCGCGGCAAGCTGTTTTTCGGCTACCTGCTGCGTCGCCATCCGGAAGGGGTCAATCAGCGGCTGGTTGAAGTGCCCGGGGTCGGGCATAACGGCGATGGGATGTCGACGTCGCCGGAGGGGCAGAAAGCGTTGTTTGATTAATGACTTGTGGTGACTGTTGAGGCGCCATCGCGAGCAGGCTCACTCCTACAGGGGAAACGCATTCCAATTGTAGGAGTGAGCCTGCTCGCGATGAGGCCAGATCAGACAATAAAGATCTCAGACCGAAAGCATCCGCCGCAACTCGACACAATCCTGCGCATGCCAATCCGTCAGCTCCGGCCACGGATTGTCCGGCAGATTCACCAGCACCGTCCGCGCCCCGGCCGCTCGCCCGCAATCCAGGTCAAAGCGGTAATCCCCGACCATCACCATCTCACTTGCCGGCACGTTCCACGCCTCCGCCAGTTTCAGCAACCCGCCGGGGTGCGGCTTCGGCGGTGCCTCATCGCGGCCCAGCACATCGTCCACGGCGAAGCAGTCGGCCAGGCCAATGGCTTCAAGTGTCACATGCGCCAGCTCGCGCGCATTGCGGGTCAGGATGCCGAGGCGATAGCCACGCCCGTGCAGATCGCGCACCAGCTCCACTGCACCCGTCGCCGGTTTTGAACCCAGCGCCAGATCGCGTTCATGCTCCAGCAGCCAGGCATGTTTCGCCGCGGCTTCCTCGGCGGGAAGTGCCGCGAGATGCGTAAGAATGTCGTCCTCGGGCGGAATCGCCAGCGCCACGCGGATCGCCGCAAAGTCATGCACGGCGATGGTCAGGGTGCCGTCCATGTCGAACACCCAATGCTTCATATCGCTCAGGCTCATGCCCAGTCCTTGCGGTGACGAATCAGGCCTTCCTGGGTCACCGACGCCACCAGTTGCCCGGCGCGGTTGTACACGCTGCCACGGGAGAAACCCCGGGAATTGCCGGCCCACGGGCTGTCCATCGCATAGAGCAGCCAGTCATCGGCGCGCAGATCGTTGTGGAACCACAACGCGTGATCGAGGCTGGCGACCTGCATGTCTTTTTGCCAGACCGACTTGCCGTGCGGCAGCATCGACGTGGTCAGCAAACCGAAGTCCGAAGCGTAGGCCAGCAGGTATTTGTGCAGCGCCGGAATGTCGGCCAACGCACCGTCGGCACGGAACCACACGTACTTCACCGGATCGGCCGGTTGCGGGTTGTATGGATCTTTTTCGGTGACCGGGCGCACTTCGATCGGTTTCGGGCACAGCAGTTTTTCGCGCATGTGCTCAGGAATCAGGTGCGCGCGTTGCTGGGTCAGTTCCAGTTCCGACGGCAGGTTTTCCGGGCCGACCACCACCGGCATCTGGCTCTGGTGCTCGAAGCCTGCCTCGTCATATTGAAACGAAGCGCTGCAGGTGAAGATCGGATGGCCCTTCTGGATGGCCGTGACCCGGCGAGTACTGAAACTGCCGCCATCGCGCACGCGATCCACCGAATACACCACTGGCAACTTGGCGTCGCCCGGACGCAGGAAATAACCGTGCATCGAATGCACGTGGCGCGCCTCTTCAACCGTCTGACTGGCCGCCGACAGCGACTGACCGAGTACCTGACCACCGAACAACTGACGGAAACCCAGATCCTGGCTGCGGCCACGGAACAGGTTTTCCTCAATCGGCTCCAGGGTCAGCAGGTCGACCAGATCTTCCAACACTTGGCTCATTCAGACTCTCCTCACACAACGCTATGCCGCGCAGTCTTGGCTGCGGCGGCCCATTCAGGTTCTGGCGCGAGCCACTGTCGCGCCATTGTAAACGTCCGTGTCGGCTTAGCCATGCAGGGTTTGCAGCCATTGCTCCCTGGTAATCCGGTACAACAGATGCCGACGCAACGGGTGATCGACGGCAAGTTTGGGGTGATCGAAATCATCGGCCGGATCGTGCTGCATGCCAATCGCCTGCATGACTTTCTCCGACGGCAGATTGCTCTGCGCGGTGAAAGACACGATCTCCTTCAGCGACAACCGGTCAAAGCCGCACCGCAGAGCGGTCCACGCCGCTTCACTGGCATAGCCCAGGCCCCAGTGCTCCTTGGCGAGACGCCAGCCGATTTCCACCGCCGGGGTGAACGGCGCATCGAAACCGACCACACCCAGGCCAGTGAAACCGATGAACTCACCGCTGTCCTTGCGCTCCAGCGCCCACAGACCGAAACCGTGCTCGGCAAAATGCCCGCGCACCCGGCCGATCATCGACGCACTTTCCAGACGGCTCAGGGGCTGTGGAAAATAACGCATGACCTGCGGATCGGCACACATCGCCGCAAATGCCGGCAAATCCTCGTCCTGCCATTGGCGCATCAGTAATCGCGCACTTTCCAGTTGCAGTATCGGCTCCATCATGCCCCTCCGTTTCCATGCCGCAAGTCTACATCGCTGGTAGGATCGTTCACTCTTTCCATCGTTCCTGAATGAAGTTGCCATGCCCCTGCCGCTGATCTACCACGAAGACTACAGCCCCGAGTTTCCGGCGGATCACCGCTTTCCGATGGACAAGTTCCGTTTGCTGCGCGACCACCTGATCGACAGTGGCCTGACCCGCGATGCCGACCTGCTGCGTCCCGAGATCTGCCCCAACGACATCCTCGCCCTGGCGCATGACCGTCGCTATATCGAACGTTACATGAGCGGCGAGTTGTCCCGCGAAGACCAGCGGCGCCTCGGCCTGCCGTGGAACGAAGCCTTGGCGCGGCGCACGGTGCGGGCGGTCGGCGGCTCGATTCTGGCGGCGGAAAAAGCCCTTGAGCATGGTCTGGCCTGTCACCTCGCCGGCGGCACCCATCACGCCCACTACGACTACCCGGCCGGGTTCTGCATCTTCAACGACCTGGCGATCATCAGCCATTACCTGCTGCAAAGCGGTCGGGTGAACCGGGTGCTGATCTTCGATTGCGACGTGCATCAGGGCGACGGCACCGCGCGAATCCTCCACGACACGCCGGAGGCCATTACCGTTTCCCTGCACTGCGAAAAGAATTTTCCGGCACGCAAGGCCGAAAGCGACTGGGACATTCCGCTGCCCAACGGCATGGGCGATGCCGATTATCTGAAAGTGGTGGATGACACGCTCAACTACCTGCTGCCGCTTTATCAACCGGATCTGGTGCTGTACGACGCCGGGGTCGATGTGCACAAGGACGACGCCCTCGGTTATCTGCAGCTGACAGACGAAGGCGTTGCCGCCCGCGATGAAAGCGTGATGCGCCATTGCCTGGGCCGCGACATCCCGGTAGTCGGCGTGATCGGCGGCGGCTACAGCAAGGATCGCCACGCCCTCGCCCGCCGCCACGGCATCCTGCATCACAGCGCGCAACGGGTCTGGACGTCACACGGTTGTCACTAAGCTGTGCTGCGTTACCCACAATCGCTGTGGAACGGCCTGTGGATAACCTGAGCGAAAGGCACTACAGGCCATACCGGCTATGACGTCCAATGCACTGATCAATTTTCAACCAGATTCTGGAATTCACCTTCGATCACCTTGTAGGAGCTGCCGCAGGCTGCGATCTTTTGATCTTTGTTTTCTCAAGGCCAAGATCAAAAGATCGCAGCCTGCGGCAGCTCCTACACGGATCCCGGCTGTTAGAATGCGCGCCTCATCCCGCCATACCGCAGCGCACGCCATGACCCAGACCTCCGCCCCCCTCCCCGCTCACGTCGCCATCATCGGCGGTGGCCCCGCCGGCCTGATGGCCGCCGAAGTGCTGAGCCAGGCCGGCGTGCGCGTCGATCTGTACGACGGCATGCCCTCGGTGGGGCGCAAGTTTCTGCTGGCCGGGGTCGGCGGCATGAACATCACCCATTCTGAACCTTACCCGGCGTTCCTCGCGCGCTACGCCGAACGCGCACCGCAGATCGCGCCCTTGCTGCGCGGCTTCGATGCCGACGCGTTGTGCCGCTGGATTCATGAGCTGGGCATCGAGACCTTCATCGGCAGCTCCGGCCGGGTGTTCCCCACCGACATGAAAGCCGCCCCGCTGTTGCGCGCCTGGCTCAAACGCCTGCGCGACAGCGGCGTGGTGATCCACACCCGCCATCGCTGGCTCGGATGGGATGCACACGGCGCACTGCGCATCGCCAGCGCCGAAGGCGAAATCACCGTCAAACCCGACGCCACCCTGCTCGCCCTCGGCGGCGGCAGTTGGTCGCGGCTGGGTTCGGATGGCGCATGGATGCTGCCCCTGGAGCAACGCGGCGTAGGACTGGCGCCATTGCAGCCGAGCAATTGCGGCTTCGAGGTGCAGGCCTGGAGCGAGTTCCTTGTCAGCAAATTCGCCGGCTCACCGCTGAAAAATGTCGCCATCGGTTTGAACGACGATATCCCGCGCTTGGGCGAATGCGTGATTACCGCTACCGGAGTTGAAGGCAGCCTGATCTATGCGCTGTCGGCACCGATTCGCGAGGCGATCAATACGCAGGGTTCAGCCACGGTGCACATCGATCTGTTGCCCGGCCGACCTGTGGATAAATTGCAGGCAGCGTTGAGCAAACCGCGCGGTTCGCGTTCGATGGCCAAGCATCTGCACAGTCAGGTCGGAATTGATGGGGTGAAAGCGGCGTTGTTGCGTGAACTGACTGACGCGGCAACCTTCGCTGATCCGGCGTTGTTGGCGCGGGCGATCAAGGCGTTGCCGCTGACGTTGGTGAAAGCGCGGCCGCTGGACGAAGCCATCAGCAGTGCCGGTGGAGTGACGTTCGAGGCGCTGGATGAGCGCTTGATGCTCAAGGCGTTGCCGGGGGTGTTTTGTGCGGGGGAGATGCTCGATTGGGAAGCGCCGACCGGTGGCTATCTGCTGACCGGGTGTTTTGCCAGCGGGCGGGCGGCGGGGATTGGAATGTTGCAGTGGCTCAAGTCCGAGGTGCCTGCCTGAACCCTCACCCCAACCCTCTCCCCGAGGGAGAGGGAGCCGACCGAGGTGTATGGCGTAACACATCGACCTGAAAGACCGAGTCGATTGTGGATTCACAGCAGCAGAATCAGGTCGGCGTAGAATTCAAGCATCCCCCAATCAGTCCCCTCTCCCTCCGGGAGAGGGTTAGGGTGAGGGGCTTTTGGCTTTAAGGCTTGCGCTTGCGCGGCCCGGTATTGAACACCGGCACTTTACGCACAGGCTTGATCGAAGGCTCCGGCGCCTGAGTCTCACCGCTGTCGACCCACTTGCCGAGATTGCGCTTGCCGCCACCGCCGCCGGACGTCTTCGGCTTTTTCGGCTTTTTCGGCTTCTTGATCACCTGACCACTGGCGTCGGTATCCGGCACGCGGTGCTCGGGTTCGAAGTCCGGTTCGTTGTGGCGCTTCAAGGTCTGACGCGTGAGCATCTCGATCGCCGACAGCAGATTCACTTCATCGGCACACACCAGCGAAATCGCCTCGCCGGTCGCACCGGCACGGCCGGTACGACCAATGCGGTGAATGTAATCCTCGGCGACGATCGGCAGGTCGAAGTTGACCACCAGCGGCAGGTCTTCGATGTCCAGCCCCCGAGCCGCGACGTCGGTCGCCACCAGAATCTGCACTTCGCTGAGTTTGAAACGATCCAGTGCACGCTGACGGGTGGCCTGCGGTTTGTCACCGTGGATGCCGTCGGCATTCACACCCAGGCCCTGGAGTTTTTCCACCAGCGCATCCACACCGTTGCGAGTCTTGGCGAACACCAGCACCTGCTTCCACTTGTTCTTGCGCATCAGGTGCACGAACAGTTCCGGCTTGCGCTTCTTGTCCACCGTCACCACCCACTGCTTGACGGTGTTGGCCGCGACGTTGCGCGGGCTGACTTCGATGCTCAGCGGATCGTTGAGCATCTGCCCGGCCAGCAGGCGGATGTCATCGGAGAAAGTCGCAGAGAACAGCAGCGTCTGACGCTTTTTCGGCAGCATGCGGTAAATGTTCGCCAGTTCTTCGGAGAAGCCCAGGTCGAGCATGCGGTCGGCTTCATCCAGCACCAGGGTTTGCAACTGATCGAGTTTCAACGCGTTCTGGCGGAACAGGTCGATCAGGCGACCCGGCGTGGCGACCAGCACATCAACGCCGCCGCGCAACTTCATCATCTGCGGGTTGATGCTGACGCCGCCGTACACCGCATACGTGCGTAATGGCAGGTTTTCAGCGTATTGGCGCACCGACTCATGAACCTGCTCCGCCAGCTCGCGGGTCGGCACCAGAATCAGCGCACGCACCGAGTTGGCGGTGACTTTCGGCCCTTCCATCGCCAGCAGTTGCAGCAGCGGCAAGGCGAAACCGGCGGTCTTGCCGGTGCCGGTCTGGGCCGCGGCCATCAGGTCGCGACCGGCCAGCACAGCCGGAATGGCCTGCGCCTGCACCGGCGTCGGGGTCTGGTAGCCGAGCTTCTCGAGGGAGCGCAGCAAGGGTTCGATCAGGCCAAGGGTGGCGAAAGTCATGGGAGTACCGTAGGAAAAATTCAGCGCAATTGTGCGACACGAGTGTGCAATGGCGCGCAGTTTACCCTAATTCACACGCTGTTCTGCTCCGACGGCGGTGTTCGCCGGCTCCACGACGAGCGGCTGCGCCGGCCGCCGCCACTGTGGCAGACCGATCAGCACCACCGCACTGATGATCACCAGCATCGCCAGCGCTTCTTCCATGCCAATGGTCTCGCCGACAAACACGATCCCCAGCAACACTGCCACCGCCGGGTTGACGTAGGCATAACTGGTGGCCGCCGCCGGACGCACGTGCTTGAGCAGGTACATGTAGGAATTGAAGGCGATGATCGAGCCGAAGAAAATCAGGTAGCCCAGGGCCAGCCAGCCCTCCACCGGCGGCAAGGCTTGCAGGTGTTCGCCACTGACCGCGCTGCCGATCAGCAGCACCACGCCGCCCACCAGCATCTCCACGGCACTGGCCATCGCTCCCTGCGGCAATGGCAGATGTTTGCTCCACACCGAACCGAACGCCCAGGTCGCCGCCGCAAAAATCAGCAGCGCCGCACCCAGCGGACTCGATTGCAGGTTCGAGCCCATGTTGAGCATGGCGATGCCGACAATTCCCAACGCCACCCCGGCCCACTCCAGGCGAGTATTGCGCGCGCCCCAGAAATAGCCGAAGAGCAACGTGAACAACGGCACCGTCGCCACCGCCAGTGCCGCCACGCCGGAAGCCACGCCGGTGTGCTCGGCGACACTGACCGCGCCGTTACCGAAACTGAGCAGCAGAATCCCGATGATCCCCGCCGCTTTCCACTGTGCCCAGGTCGGCGCCGGCGCCCCGCGCCAGCGCAGGAAGGCGTACATCAGGCTGCCGGCAATCACGAAGCGTACCCCGCCGAGCATCAGCGGCGGCCAGTATTCGACGCCGAGGCGGATCACCAGATAGGTCGATCCCCAAATCACGTACAGCGCAAAAAACGCGGCGATCAACGGCAAGGAAAAACGGCGCAAGGCAGGCATGGGCAGCTCGACAGTCAGAGGCAGGGTGTGAATTATTCTAGAAAGGCCCGCGAGCAAAAATAAGCTACAAAACCTGTTTATCACGCCGGTACACTTTTGAAACAACGGAGATCGACGGGCTAAACCGTGATTTCGAAAGTCTGGCAATTTCAGGAGTCCGGCCTTGGACAAATACGACCGCATGCTGCTCAGCGCCCTGTTGGAAAACGGTCGCGCGTCCTACGCCGACCTGGCGCGCAAAGTGAACCTGTCCGCCCCCGCCGTGGCCGAGCGCGTGGCCAAGCTTGAAGCGGCCGGGGTGATCACCGGGTATCAGGCGAACATCGACCTGTCGAAAATCGGCTTGCCGATCCAGTGCATGATCGAATTGCGCCTGCACCAGAACGGCAGCCAGAAGGTCTACGACGAACTGGTGAAAATCCCGCAACTCACCGAGTGCTTTCGAGTGACCGGCGATCCGTGCGTGATGATGAAGGGTGCGGTGGGGTCGATGACGGAGCTGGAGGAGCTGATCAATCGCGTGGCGAAGTTTGGCTTCAGCAAGACTTCGATTGTGTTGTCGAGCGCGATCGAAAAGCGCGTGCCGTTGAGCCATATCGAAAGCAACGGCAAGTAATCAGCCCCACCGAAACGCCCCTGTAGGAGCTGCCGAAGGCTGCGATCTTTTGACTTTGACTTTGACTTTTAGAAGCAAGATCAAAAGATCGCAGCCTTCGGCAGCTCCTACAGGGGTTCTGTGTCGGGCTGGGGATCAGCGATAGCGCTGCAGGTGTTCGCTGACCTTGGCCGCCGGGACTTTCTGCAGTTTGCACAGCAGGTCGTGGGACAGTTCACGTACGCCATGCTTGCTGCGCAGTTCATCCGCCAGGTGCGCCATCAGGTTGGCCGCCATCTCCGCATCCGCCATCGCCCTGTGCGCCTGGCCGGTGTGCGGCAGGCGGGCGAAAGTGGTGAGAGTCCCGAGCTTGTGATTCGGCGCCGCCGGCATCAGGCGGCGGGCCAGCAGCAGCGAACAGGCGAAGTTCTGCAATCGGGTGCGTTTGATTCGCCCCAGCTCGAAGTCCCAGAACTTCTGGTCGAACGAGGCGTTGTGCGCGACCAGCGGCGTGCAGCCAACGAACTCGTTGACCTCTTCCATGACCCGCTCCGCCGCAGGCGCGGTGCGCAGCATGGCGTTGCTGATGCCGGTCAGTTGTTCGATAAACGCAGGAACGCGGACGCCGGCGTTCATCAGGCTTTGATAACGCTCGACGATGCGGCCGTTTTCCAGCATGACCACGGCAATTTCCGTGGCGCGACAGCTGCTGTTCGGCGACAGGCCGGTGGTTTCAAAGTCGATGACTGCAATGCGTTCCAAACCGGGTTCAACTCCGTTCAAATCAATTCTTGAGCAACGCTCAGTTTTTCAACAGCAGTGCGCCTTCGATCGGCACATAACGGCTGGCGGCGCGGATCAGCGAGTTGGCTGTCAGGCCCGGCACGCCGTAGGCCACTGCCTGTACGCCGTGCTTGCTGATGATGCGTTCGAGCAGCATGTCAAAGTCACCGTCACCGGAGGCCAGGACGACCTCGTCGACGTGGTCGGCGGCGTCCATGATGTCGAGGGTGATGCCCACGTCCCAGTCGCCCTTGGCCGAGCCATCGCTGCGCTGGATGTAGGGTTTGAGTTTCACGGTGAAACCGAGGTTGCGCAGGATCTGCTGGAACTGCTGTTGTTTGCTGTCGCCACGATCGATGGCGTAAGCATAGGCCTCGACGATCTGCCCCTGCTTGCTGATGTCAGCCCACAGTGCGGCGTAGTTGAAATGGCAACCATAGGCCTGACGCACGGTGTAGTAGAGGTTCTGCACGTCGGCGAACACTGCGATTTTTTTCACCGGAATTCCTGTGAGCGCACAGCGCCCAAAGCGGGATCAGGCGCCGGGCCCGAAAAAGGCGCTCAGTATGCCAGTAAAAAGCAGTGTGGCGAGGGAGCTTGTCGAATCGTCGCACCGTCCCGCTGGGTTGCGCAGCGACCCTGTCTTTAAAAGAAGGGCCTGCTGCGCAGTCCAGCGGGAGCAAGCTCCCTCGCCACAAGGTTCGATGCCTGACCGTTAGTCAGACGAACGAATCGTCGTCATCGAAGAACGACGAGTTGTCATCGCTGTAATCAGTGTCGGTAAACCCGCCCTGATCATTGCCAGAGAAACCGTTATCGGCCACACGCTGGTCATTGCCCCAGTCGTTGCCGCTCTGGTCAGCCACTTGCGCCGGCTCTTCCTTGATCACTTCAACAATTTCTTCGGGCTGCTGGTTGTGATGGAACAGGCTGCTGATGCCCTGTGCCAGCATCACCCCACCGGCCACGCCAGCCGCGGTTTTCAGGGCGCCGCCGAGGAAGCTGCTGCCCGCGGCCGGGGCTGCTTGCTGCGCATAGTTGGGCGGTGGCGCGGCGTAGTTCTGTTGTGGCGCTGGCGCAGCGTAGTTCTGTTGTGGCGCCGGTTCACGCCAGCCGCCGGTGGAGGCCGGAGCGCTCTGGGTCGGCGCTGGACGCGAGCTGCCGCCGCCGAAGATGCTCGACAGGAAACCACCGCCGCCGCTTGGCGCCGGGGCCGCGCTCTGGGACTTGGCCGCTTGCAGTTCAGCCTGCAATTGCTGGACTTGTTGGGTCAGCTGCTTGTTCTGTTCGTCGAGGCTCTTGATGGCCGCCTCTTGCACCAGAATCGCCTGGGTCATGAAATAACCTGCCGCCGGCTGGCGGGTCAGGTGTTCCTTGATCCGCGCCTCGGCCTGGGCGTCGCGCGGGGCTGCCTCCGTTTCGGCCTGTTGCAGCCGGGAAAACAGTCCATCGATCAGGGTTTGCTCTTCGCTGTTCATGGCGACCTCGTAGATTGCCGGGGATAACGTTGCCCGTGTCCACGGTGGACATGGCGCACCTCTGTAATGGAGGCAGTGACAGGATGTTTCAACGACCTTTACCGAATGTTTACGTTTGTGTCGGCCCGCCCATCATCGGTTAAAGTGAGCCACTGTTTTCGACCTGCGATACCGACTGATGAATGCCTTCGATGTACTGCGCGACTCTCTGTATTTTTTCAAACGCCATCTGGCAAGCATCGTGCAGCTGTGCCTGCCGCTGGTGATCTTTGAAGCGGCGCTGCAGCAAGTGGTGGATCACGTCACCGACCCGGACAGTTTCTCCGCCGTCAGCGTGGTCGTCGGTCTGCTGGTGTATCCGCTGTACACCGCCGCGCTGATCCTGTTTCTCGACGCCCGCACCCGTGGCGAAGCTCCGCGCAATCTCGATCTGCTGGCGATGTCCGCGCGCCTGTGGCCGCGTTTCGCCCTGCTCACGGCGCTCAATACCTTGCTGATTCTGCTGGGGCTGTCGCTGTATTTCCTGCCGGGCCTGATGCTGATGGTCATGCTCGCATTCGCTGAATACCTGTTGGTGTTGCGCGGCATGGGGCCGTTGCAGGCGATGAAGGAAAGCCTGCGCCTGACCCGTGGGCATTTCTGGCGGATCCTGCTGTGCATTCTGTGTGTGATGGGGCCGTTGTGGCTGCTCAAGGGCGCGACCCTGGCGGCGTACCCCGACCCGCAGAATCCGCTGATCGCGGTCCTGATCGACAGCGCGCACAGTTTCCTGCAACTGTTCACCAGCGTGGTGCTGTTCCGCCTGTTCATGCTGATCAGCGAATTGCCTGACAAACGTAACGGCGCGGTCTGACTTCACGGCCCTTGGGCCAAGGCTCTGCGGTCAGGTATGCTCGGAGCCACTTTTGTAACGCGATAAGCCGAGCCATGCCCCGTCTACTGCGCTACACCCTGTTGTTGATTGCGCTCGCCATCGCCCTGATTGGCGGGCTGCTCTACAGCCTGACCTGGCGCCCCGGCGCGCGCGAAACACTGCCCGTTACCTGCAGCGGTACGCCGCCGACCCTGGTGCCGGGGCAAGCGCTGAAAGTCATGACCTGGAACGTGCAGTACCTCGCGGGCAAGCGCTACGTGTTCTGGAACGATCTGGCCCAGGGCACCGATGAAGCGCCCACCCCGGAAGACATGGCCTTCAGCCTCGACGAAGTGGCGCGGGTGATTCGCGACGAGCAGCCCGACGTGGTGTTGTTGCAGGAGCTGGATGACGGTGCCAAGGCCAGTGACTATCAGAATCAGCTCAAATTGCTGCAGGAACGGGTGGCAGACCTCTACCCCTGCAGCACCCACGCCTTCGACTGGAAGGCCGATTTCGTTCCCGATCCGCACATCTTCGGCAGCGTTGGCCGGCAACTGGCGACCCTCAGCCGTTACCGCATCGAACACGCCGAACGCCTGCAATTGCCGGTACCCCCGGCGAATTTCATCGCCCGCCAGTTCGAACCCAAGGACGCCCTGCTCGCCACCAAGCTGCCGCTGAGCGACGGCGGGCAACTGACGGTGTTCAACACCCATCTGGATCGCGCCAGCCAACCGGACGAGACCTTGCAGGCACAAGTGACGGCGGTGGCCAAGGTGCTCGACAAGTACGAAAGCCAGGGCCTGCCATGGCTGATCGGCGGTGACTTCAACCTGTTGCCGCTGGGCCAGTATCAGCGTCTGCCCGCCGAGCAGCGCACGCCCTACTCCATCGACAGCGCCCTGCATCTGCTGTGGGACAAGTACCCGATGATCCCGACCAACAACGAAGCCAGCGGCATCGACCGCGCCCACTGGCTGACCCACTACCCCAACGACCCCGGCCTGAATGGCCCGGATCGCACCGTCGACTATCTGTTCTACAGCCCGAAGATCAAACGGGTCGAAGCGAGGGTGCGCCAGGACGATGCCTTGCGCATTTCCGATCACTTGCCGGTGATTGCGCGGTTCCTGCTGCCCGCCACCCCCTGATCACCAATTACCCCTGTAGGAGCTGCCGAAGGTTCGGGCCGCGTTCGGACGATCTTTTGATCTTAAAAAACAAGATCAAAAGATCGCAGCCTTCGGCAGCTCCTACAGGAGGCTTATGTGATCAATGGACTTCCTCGAGGTCGTCATGCAGCAAGCCGAAAATCTCGCGCTTCATCTCGATAAACGAACGCTCCATGACCATGTCCAGTGAGCGCGGACGTTCGATCGGCACGTCGAGGATCTGCTTGATCCGCCCCGGTTTGGCGCCCATCACATAGACCCGGTCGCCAAGCAGGATCGCCTCGTCGATATCGTGGGTGACGAATAGCACGGTCTTCTTGCTGTTGCCCCAGACCCGCAGCAGCAACTGCTGCATCTGCAAACGGGTCTGGCTGTCGAGCGCGCCGAACGGTTCGTCCATCAGCAGGATCTGCGGATCATTGGCCAGCGCCCGGGCAATCGCCACGCGCTGCATCATGCCGCCCGAGAGTTGCTTGGCATAGCTGTCGGCGAAGCCGCTGAGGCCGACCTCATTGACGTAGTAATCGACAATTTCCTTGCGCCGCGCCGCCGGCATGCCGCGCCGCTTGAGGCCGAACTCGACGTTCTGCCGCACCGTCAGCCACGGAAACAGCGTGTAGCTCTGGAACACCATGCCGCGATCAGCACCCGGACCCTGCACTTGCTGACCGCCGACGTAGATCTCGCCGGAGGTCGGCTCGGCGAGGCCGGCAGTCAGGTACAACAGACTCGACTTGCCGCAGCCCGACGGCCCGACCAGCACCGCGAACTGCTGATCCGGCACGTCGAACGACACCTGTTCCAGTGCGGTAAACGTGCCGCCGTCGGGCTTTTTGTAACGCAGGCTGACCTTGTCCACTTGCAGGCGCGGGGCGGCCTGCGGCGCAGCAGCGCGCGGTTCGGTAAAGCGATGATTGGCGGCGGTTACTGAGCCCATGCGGCAACCCTCAGGCGGAGAAAGCGGAACAGTTGATCGGTGACCAGACCCAGCAGGCCGATGATCGCGATGGCGAGGAAAATCACGTCGACCTGAAAGCCGCGCATGGCTTTCAGGCTCAGGTAACCGAGGCCACTCGACGCCGCGACCAGTTCGGCCACCACCAGATAGGTCCATGCCCAACCCATGGTCACGCGCAAGGTGTCGAGCACGCCCGGCACCGAGGCCGGGGCGATCACATGCAACACCGCATCGCGGCGATTGGAGCCGAGGGTGTAGGAGGCGTTGATCAGATCCTTGGAAATGCCTTTGGAGACGTCAGCGATCATCACCAGTTGCTGGAAGAACACGCCGAAGATGATCACCGACACGCGCTGCTCCAGACCGATGCCGATCCACAGAATGAACAGCGGCACGAACGAGGTCACCGGCAGGTAGCGAATGAAATTGACCAGCGGTTCGAGGAACGCCTGGACGATGCGAAAGCTGCCCATTAACAACCCCAGCGGCACCGCCACCAGCGACGACACAATGAAGCCGACCATCACCACTTCGACACTGGCCCACACATGGGTACCAAGAGTACCGTCGCGGCTCAGGCGCACGGCGGCTTCAACCACCGCGCCGGGCGTCGGCAAAAACATCCCCGGGACGATGCCGCCGTAAGACAACCCGGCCCACAGGCCGACCAACAACACCCAGGCCAGACCGCTGGCGCTCCACACCACTGGCACCGGCAATCCGGTCTTGGGCGTCAGGCAGCGGCTCAGCCATGATTTGCGCTTGAACATGCGGACCTCCTAGAGCGGGCTGACGAAACGGTTGTCGACCAACTCGTCGTGGCTGACGTTGTAGGGTTTACCTTGCAGTTCGCTGGCGGTCTCGTTGGCGAGTTTGATAAGCGCGGCGCTGTCACCCGGTTTGCCCGGCGAGCCGAGAAGTTTTTCGCTCATGGCCTGATCGTAGAAACGCACACCTTTGGCGGCAGCGGCCAGTTCCTTCGGATCGGAGAGATAACCGCCGACGCCTTTGGCCATGATCGCGTAGGCCTCGTCCGGGTGTTCCTGGGTGTATTTGACCGCCTTGTACAAACCGGCGACCAACGCCTTGACGTCCTGCGGCTGTTTTTCGATGACGCTGCAATTAAGCGCCACCACATCGACGATCACCCCCGGCGTGCTGCTGCTGTCGATCAGCACCTTGCCCTGCTGCTTGTCGCGGACCATCGACAGGTGCGGTTCCCAGGTCACGGCGGCTGGCACTCGACCGGCGATGAACGCGGTGGCGGCATCGTCAGCGGTCATGTTCTGCACGGTGATGTCGCTCATTTTCATGCCGTTCTTTTTCAGCAGGTACGACAGCCAGAACTGCGAAGTCGAGCCTTCGTTGACGGCCACGGCCTGGCCCTTGAGTTCCTGCAGCGACTTCACATCCTTGCCCACCAGCACGCCGTCGCCGCCGTGGCTGTCATCCAGTGCTGCCACGGCCTTGAAGCAGAACTGCGGCCGGTACTTGAGCACTTCGTCGATGGTCGAGGCCGAGCCGGACAATTGCCCGGAAGCCTGGGCGGCCATGTACATCGAGGCTTCTTCGACCACCGGCAATTCGACGGTCAGGCCGTTTTCCTTGAAGTAGCCCAGATCCTGAGCCAGATACAGCGTGCCATAGCCAACCCAGGTGGTATGGCCGATGGACAAGGTGCCGGCCTGCGCGCTGGTCGCGACCGTGGCGGCCAGGGCGGTGATTGCCAGAGGATGGGTGAGACGGATACACAAGGACTTGATCATGGAGCACTCCCGACGCTGTTGATTTAGTTTTGTCATGGGCAGTACGGCCGGCACCGATGATGTGAATTCACGCTGCGGTCTCTGCTGGACTCTGGCGTGAAACATCGGGCTGGCGAGATCGATGGTGGCCCATGTGCGAGCCGAGGAAAATCAGGAAATTGTTGGCAGCAAATGATGAAAAAACTGCTTAGGGCGCACCGTGAAAGCGCGGGGTTGGCGGGGATGCTCACGATCGGTGCAAGCCAGGAATTTTCACTGCCTGGAAGAATGCCATCGCTGGCAAGCCAGCTCCCACAGTAATCGCTGGTGTACCCGGAATTGGTGGACACCACAAAAACCTGTGGGAGCTGGCTTGCCAGCGATAGGATCTACGCGGTATCAGCGCAATTGAAACCAGGTGGTTTTCAGCTGGGTGTATTTGTCGAACGAGTGCAGCGACAGGTCGCGACCGAACCCTGATTGCTTGCCACCACCAAACGGCACGGTCACGTCGAGCGCATCGACGGTATTCACCGACACCGTGCCGGCCAGCAGCCGCCGCGCCACGCGGTGTGCGCGATGCAGATCATCGGTCCACAGCGACGCCGCCAGCCCGTAGACACTGTCGTTGGCAAGACGCACGGCCTCGTCTTCATCATCGAATGGCACCACCGCCAGTACCGGGCCGAACACCTCTTCGCGAAACAGCGGCATGTCGGCACTGACGCCGGTGAAAATCGTCGGTTCGATGAAGTTGTCCGAGCCATTGAAGCGCCGCTGCTGACCACCACACACCAGGGTCGCCCCCGCCTGCTCGGCACTGCGAATGGCGCGCAGGATGCTCGCCGTCTGCCGCTGATCGACGATCGCCCCGGCACGGCTTTGCGGGTCGAGCGGATCACCCGGCAGCCAGCGTTCGGCCTGAGCCTTCAGGCGCTCGACAAACTCATCGTGAATCGAACGCTCGACCAGCAACCGCGAGTTGGCCGAACACACTTCGCCCTGATTGAAGAAGATCCCGAACGCGGCTTTTTCCGCTGCCAGATCCAGATCCTTGCAATCGGCAAACACCAGATTGGCACTCTTGCCGCCGCACTCCAGCCACACTTGTTTCAGGTTGGATTGCGCCGAGTACTGCATGAAATATTTGCCGACCTGGGTCGAGCCGGTGAACACCAGGCAATCGACATCCGCGTGCTGGCCCAAGGCTTTGCCGGTCTGTTCACCCAGCCCCGGCAAGACGTTGAGCACACCCGCCGGCAGTCCTGCTTCCAGCGCCAGCTCGGCCAAACGCAATGCGGAAAACGGTGATTGTTCGGCCGGCTTGAGGATCACCGAGTTACCCGCCGCCAGCGCAGGCGCGAGCTTCCACGCGGCCATGTCCAACGGAAAATTCCACGGCACCACGGCAGCCACCACGCCCAGTGCTTCGCGGGTGATGGTCGCCAGCACATTGGCGGCGCCGGGGGCGATCTGGTCGTAGAGTTTGTCGATGCTTTCGGCGTACCAGCGAAACACCCCGGCGGCGCCCGGCACGTCGATGTTGTAAGCGTCCATCACCGGTTTGCCCATGTTCAGCGAATCGAGCAGGGCCAGTTCTTCGCGATGTTCTATCAGCAGATCGGCCAGACGCAGCAGCACCTGTTTGCGCTCGGCGGGCGGGCGTTGCGCCCAGGTGCCGGCCTCGAACACTTGTCGCGCGTTGCACACCGCCGCGTCCACATCCGCCTCGCCACACGCGGCGACATTGGCCAGCAACCGGCCGGTGGCAGGATTGATCGCGGCGAAGGTCTGCCCCGATTGCGCAACGCAATGCTGGCCGTTGATCACGGCTTGATCGGGAAACTTCAAGGCAACGGCCTGGCGCTGCCACTCTGCAAGTTCGAACACGAGGAATGCTCCTTGGACGTTATTGTGCAGTCGATGGTGGCGCAGGCCCGGACGGGCGAAAATTAGTAAAAATGTCTTCGCAGACAATGAAAAAACTGCTCAATCGGTTTCCCCAAAACCGCTGTGGATGACTACTGTTCAAGGACAAAAACATCGTCGCGCAGCGGACGCGGCGGCGCACAAATTGCTTGGAAGTCGAGTCCGCTCGTCCTGAGGTTTGCCGTGGCCGCCTACAATTTGCGTCAGCTGAAATACTTCATCACCACCGTCGAATGCGGCAGCGTTGCCGAAGCCTCGCGCAAGCTGTACATCGCGCAACCGGCGATCTCTACGGCGATCAAAGGTCTGGAAGACAGCTTCGCCGTGCAACTGCTGATCCGCCATCACGCCCAGGGCGTGTCCCTGACGCCGAGCGGCGCACGGTTTTTTCGCAAGGCGCAGGAGCTGTTGCGCATGGCCCGGGAGTTCGAGCAGAACGCCCTCGCCGACAACGACATCGTCGCCGGGCAGATCGACATCGGCTGCTTCGAAACGGTTGCGCCGCTGTACCTGCCGCAGTTGATCGCCGGGTTTTCCGCGTTGTATCCAGGAGTGAAAATCCGCATCCGCGACGGCGAGCAGCAGGAACTGGTGCAAGGCCTGACCTCGGGCACGTTCGATCTGGTCATCCTTTACGAACACGAACTGGATGCCACCATCCAGACCGAACCGCTGATGCCGGCGCAACGGCCGTATGCGCTGTTACCGGCCGATCATCGCTTTGCCCAGTACAAGCAAGTGTCGCTGCGCGATCTGTGTCTGGAACCGATGATTCTGCTCGACGTGCAGCCGAGCCGAACCTACTTCGTCAGCCTGTTCGAAGAACTCGGTCTGACCCCGCGCATCGAGTTCAGCTCGCCGTCGATCGAGATGGTGCGCGGCATGGTCGGCCAGGGGTTCGGCTTCTCGGTGCTGGTGACGAAGCCGCACTCGGAATGCACCTATGACGGCAAGAAAGTGGTGTGCGTCGACATTGTTGAAGATGTCACCGGTTCGGGGCTGGTGGCGGCGTGGCTCAAACGTGGGCAACTGACCAAACCGGCGCAGTTGTTCGCCGATTATTGCCGGGAACAACTGACGGGCAAGGCGCGTAGTTAGAAGCAAAAGATCGCAGCCTGCGGCAGCTCCTACAGAGGGAGCGCAAAAATCCTGTAGGAGCTGCCGCAGGCTGCGATCTTTTGCTCTTCAAGTGCCGCGCGGCTTGGCCCGCGCCGTGGCCTCGGCCACCAACGGATCATCCGGCCAATAATGCTTCGGATATCGCCCCTTCAAATCCTTCTTCACCTCGGCATAGGTGCTGCGCCAGAAGTTGGCCAGATCCTGCGTCACCTGCACCGGCCGCCGTGCCGGGGACAACAAGTGCAACTTGACCACTTGCCGTCCGCCGGCAATCCGTGGCGTCTCGGCCAGGCCGAACAATTCCTGCAAACGCACCGCGAGAATCGGCGGAAACTCGCTGTAATCCAGACGAATCGATGACCCCGACGGCACACTGATGTGATGCGGCGCCAGCTCATCAAGCTTCTGCGGCAACGGCCACGGCAGCAGATTGCGCACGATGCTCGACAGGTCCAGATTGGCGAAATGACTCAGTCGCGAGACTTTACCCAGGTAAGGCATCAACCATTCTTCCAGGGTTTTGAGCAACGTCGCGTCGCTGACATCCGGCCAATGGCTTTCGGCCTGGGCGTTCAGATCCAGTTGTCGCAGCAACGCGACACGCGCCTGCCACTGACGCAACTCCGGCGTCCACGGCAGCAACTCCAGCCCCTTGCGCCGCACCAGATTGACCAGCGCCTGACTGCGCGCCGCTTCGTCGAGACCGGTCAACGGTTCACGGCTGAGGATCAGCTCGCCAACCTTGCGCTGGCGCTCGGCGCGCAACACGCCTTCGCGTTCGTCCCAGTCCAGTTGATCGACGTTATGCACCTGCTCGGCGAGCACCGAATCGAACAGCGCCGGATCGAAATCCGCCGCCAGGTAAATCCGTTCTTCACGCTGGCCCTGACGACTGCCGAGATCAGCAATCACAATCCACGGCTCCTTCATCAGGCTGTCGGCTTCGGCGAACAGTGCAGCGCGACCATTGGCCAGACGATATTCGGCGCCACCGGCACGCCGCTGTTGGGCGACACGATCCGGGTAAGCCAGCGCCAGCAGCGCACCGAGCCAGCGCGGGTGTTCGGGATCGCTGACCGGCGCGCTGGCCTTGCCACGCAGGTAACCGCGATATTGCCGCGCCAGTTGCCGGGCGCGCTGCACGCCGCCCTGAGCACCGCGCGATGCGCGTTCCTCGCCGGAGAGCAGCACCAGGCGGCTGTGCAGATCCGCACCGGCACCGCGCAGGATATCGCGCTCGCCGAGCAGTGCCGCGACGTCACAGGCCATGTTCGCCAGCCCCAGCGCCTGACCGCGCAGCAACAGATGCGCGATGCGCGGATGCGCCGGCAACTCGGCCATGGCCTGACCGTGCGCGGTCAGCGCCTCGCCTTCGAGTGCGCCCAGGCGCTGCAACAAGTCCTGCGCCTGTGCATAAGCCGCTGCCGGCGGAACATCGAGCCACACCAGTTCCCCCGGCGTCACGCCCCAGCGTCCGAGTTGCAGCGCCAGACTCGCCAGATCCGCCGACAGAATTTCCGCACTGCCGTAAGCGGCGAGTTGCTCGTGCTGATCCTGCGACCACAAGCGGTAACACACACCCGGCTCCAGTCGCCCCGCCCGGCCCGCACGTTGGGTGGCGCTGGCCCTGGAAATGCGCTGAGTATCGAGACGGGTCATGCCGCTGCCCGGGTCGAAACGCGGCACCCGCGCCAGCCCGGCGTCGATCACCACGCGCACGCCGTTGATGGTCAGGCTGGTCTCGGCGATGTTGGTCGCCAGCACCACTTTGCGCTGGCCGACCGGTGCCGGGTCGATGGCGGCGCGCTGGGCATTCAGGTCGAGTTCACCGTGCAACGGGCAGAGCAATACGTCTTTACGCTCGCCGATGGCATCGCTCAGCTGCTGATGCACGCGACGGATTTCCGCCTGACCGGGCAAGAACACCAACAGGCTGCCGGTTTCATCGTGCAGGGCTTCGAGGACAGTCTGGGTCACGCGCTGGTCGATGTACTCGCCGGGCTGGAACGGCCGGCCCCAGCGCATCGTCACCGGGTACATGCGCCCTTCGCTGCGCAGGATCGGCGCGTCATCCAGCAACCCGGCCAGCCGCTCGCCTTCCAGCGTGGCGGACATCAGCAGAATCTTCAGCGGCTGTTCAGCTCGAAACAGTTCACGACCGTTCAAACTCAGGGCCAAGGCCAGATCGGCATCAAGACTGCGTTCGTGAAATTCGTCGAAGATCAGCAGACCGACGCCTTCCAGCGCCGGATCATCCTGCAGACGCCGGGTGAGAATGCCTTCGGTGACCACTTCGATACGGGTCTTGGGGCCGACCTTGCTGTCGAGGCGGATGCGATAGCCGACGGTTTCACCGACCTTCTCGCCCAGTTCGCTGGCCAGACGTTCCGCGGCTGCGCGCGCGGCGAGACGCCGTGGTTCGAGCATCAGAATGGTCTGCCCGGCCAGCCACGCTTCATCGAGCAAGGCCAGAGGCACGCGGGTGGTTTTACCGGCGCCCGGCGGTGCTTCGAGCACGGCTTCGTGGCGTGTCGCCAACGCTTCACGCAGGGCGGGTAAAACTTCATCGATCGGCAAAGAAATCATGCTGGCTCCCAAACAGAGGCGCGAGTATAACGGCGAACTGCCAGGCGTTTGTCAGGGTCTTAACTTCACAAGACGAAGCTTCGTTAATAGATGACTCAGGAGATTTTCCATGCGTTTACCTTCTCGCCTGATTGGCGGTGTACTGGTCGCCACCCTGCTCACTCAACTCACGGCCTGCGGCTCGATTTTCTACCCCGATCGTCGCGGGCAGATCGATGGCAAGATCGACCCGGCGATTGCCGTGCTCGACGCCGTGGGCCTGCTGTTCTACGTCATTCCCGGGCTGATCGCTTTCGCGGTCGACTTCACCACTGGCGCGATCTATTTCGAACCGGGCCACACCGCTCAGGTCGATCCGGCCAAACTCAAACAAGCCATCGGCCCGGACGGTCAGGTCGATAACCTCAAGTTGCAGGCTATTCTCGAAACTGAACTGGGCCGCAACCTGCCGCTGGACGATCCGCGCCTGATCCAGCACAAGGGCAGCACGCAACAACTGGCGATGTTTGGCCTGCAACCCGCCGCTTAAGGAAATCACATGACCACCAGCCCCGAACACGCCCGCCTGCTGCGGCTGGCAACCCGCGCTTCGGTGGCGGTGGCCTGCACGCTGATCATCGCCAAGGCCATCGCCTGGTGGCTGAGCGGTTCGGTGAGCATGCTCGCCGGCCTCACCGACTCGGCGCTGGATGGCGTCACTTCGCTGCTCAACCTGCTGGCGGTGCATTACGCGCTGCGCCCGGCCGATGACGATCACCGTTACGGCCACGGCAAGGCCGAATCGCTGGCGGGCATGGCGCAGGCGCTGTTCATCGGTGGCAGTGCGGTGCTGATTGCGTTCCAGGCGTATGAACGCATCAAGCAACCGGAGCCGCTCGGCGCGCCGTGGCTGAGCATCGGCGTGATCGTGTTCTCGCTGCTGCTGACCGCGGCGTTGCTGACGCTGCAACACCGGGTGATCAAGCAGACCGGCTCCAACGCCGTACGCGCCGACTCGCTGCATTACCGTTCGGACATGCTGCTCAACGGCAGCATTCTGATTGCGCTGATTCTCGCCGGCATGGGCTTTCATCAGTTGGACGCATGGTTCGGTCTGGGGATTGCCGGGTACATTTTGTGGAGCGCGATCCAGATCGCCCGGGAAAGTTTTTCGGTGCTGATGGATGAAGAGCTGCCGACGGACGTCAGTCAGCACATGCTCGAACTGGCCTGCGGCGTACCCGGCGTATTGGGCGCGCATGATTTGCGCACGCGGATCTCGGGCAACCACTGGTTTGTGCAGTTGCATCTGGAATTGCCGGGCGAACTGACCCTGTCAGTGGCTCACGGCATCAGCGATCAGGCGGCCGATGCGATTCACGCCGCCTACCCGCGAGCCGAGGTGCTGGTGCACGCCGACCCGCAGGAAGTGGTCAAGACCGAGCGGGCGCAAACCCGGCTTCAGTAAGACACCTGATAACCGCGACTGCTCAGGCAATTGCCCTGAGCCTGACGGTAGGCCTGCACCACTTCAGGCGCCGGTTGATAGGTCGCGGTACGCGGATCGAAACCGCTCTGCTGCACGGCGTATTGGTAGCACTGGTAACCGTCCTGCTGCACCTGTTCCGGCGACTGACCGTTGGCCGGGTAGGCCTCGACGTCATAGCCCTGGGATTGCGGCTGCGGTGGCGGCGGTTGCTGCACCGGCGGTTCGACCACGACGTAATCCTGAGTGGCTTCCTCGTAGGCATAGTAGGAGCCGGCAGCGAGGAACAGCAGCGCACCGCCGATCCACACTTCACGGGCGTAGTCCGGCAGGTAGTGAGTGCGAATCCCCCGTGGCGGCTGCACGACGATGTAGCGCGGGCCTTGCGGGCGATACCAGTAGCCGCCGGAATAGAAGTAATCCTGGCCGCGATACGGCACGCGGTATTCGCGATCCGGGAAACGATCGATCACATGCCCCGGGCGGTATTGCGGGCCTGGACCCCAACCGTTGCCATGCCCGTCCGGGCGACCCGGCCAGCGATTGTCATTGGGCCGGTTGCCGGTTTGCCATTGCTGGTTGTGGTAACTATTCTGCGGCCGCTCGTCGCGGTAGTAACCCTGGCGCGGTTCCTGAGTCTGGCGCACGGTGTCGGGCCGTGGCTGGATCGGCAGGTTGTTCGACGGTGGCGCCTGATGCACCGGTGCAGGCTGATTGGGCGCGCGGTTCTGGTTCTGCCACTGGCCGTTGTTGTGCTGCTGGCCGTTGTGTTCGAACTGGCGGCTGTTGTCGCCCCGAATGATTTCGTTGTTCTGCGGCCGCGGCTGATTTTGCGGCGGCGGATTGTTCTGCCCGCGGGGCTGATGATCGCCGCCACGACCCTGATTGCCCTGATGCTCACCGCCGTGCCCGTTATTCTCGGGGCCACGATTCTGTGGCTCGTCGGCCAGCGCTTGCGCACCGACGCTCACACACAGCAAACCAACACCGGCCAGACGCCAGATGCGCGACTTCATGCTTTTCCTCACTGCGGGTATTAAGAGGGCTTGTAACTAAGACCGGGGATACGCACACCGGGTTCTGCGACAGGTTATCAGTCACGAAACTTATTTATTGAGGAAGGCTGTGCATCGAGGCACAAAAATCGCAGACAAGAAAAAGGGAGACCCGTCGGCCTCCCTTCAGAGAACTTCGTCCTGGCTCGACGCTTTTGACGTCGGCTCACCTCACGCCGTCTTCTGGACAGTGTGCAGCTCGGGGGCCGGCACATCCCCGGTGGGGGTGGCGGCCGCGGCGGGCCTGATTGGGCGGGCCGCAGTGGACTGTGTTACCGAGCAGTGATTCTGGTGATAAGAATAGGCCGCAAGGCGCGACAGAGGATTGCGAAGATTGCTCAAATAAACACTGCTTGCGCAATTTTTAACCCTGGATAGATAATCCGCCGCAATAGTTACAACCAAGGACTGATTCATGAGCAAACTCGACCGTTACGACCTGAGCATTTTGGCGGAATTGCAGCGCGACGCCCGCATCTCCAACCAGGAACTGGCCGAGCGCATCGGTCTGTCGCCCTCCCCCTGCTCACGCCGGGTCAAGCAACTGGAGGACGACGGCTACATCTCGCGCCAGGTCGCCCTGCTCGATCGCAAGATGCTCGGCCTGAGCCTGACCGCCTACGTACTGATCGGCATGGACCGCCACACCCCGGAGCGTTTCGAGAATTTCGAAGCGGCGATCCGCACCTTGCCGCAGGTGCTGGAATGCAGCCTGGTGACGGGTGTGGATGCCGACTATCAGTTGAAAGTGGTGGTGCCGGACATGGATCACTATCAGAAGCTGTTGCTGGGGCATCTGACCCGAATTGAGGGGGTGACCAGCGTGCGCTCCAGTTTTGTGCTGAATCAGGTGCTCAACAGCACCGAACTGCCGCTGACGCATCTGCGCAGCTAACCCGCAGTCCCCCTGTAGGAGCTGCCGAAGGCTCGGGCCGCGATCGGACGATCTTTTGATCTTGCTTTTCAAGATCAAGATCAAGATCAAAAGATCGCAGCCTTCGGCAGCTCCTACAGGGGCACGTGTGGTAGAGGTGCGGCGCACCGACGCAGATCAATGCGTCCCCAGCCACCCCAGGCGTATAATCGCCCAGCCCTTTCAGCCCTGTGCGCGCCGGAGATGCCCGATGGATCCTGCAGTATTCGAAGAGTGGATGATGACTGGCCTGGTCAGCATCCTGATCATTTTCATGGGTTTCATCGTCTGGGATCTGGCGAAGAAGTCCAAGGCCGGGCGTTTCGGCTCGTTCATTCTGTTCTTCGTGCTGGGCCTGGGCGTGGCCGCGTTCATCATCAAGAGTGTGGTGATCGGCCTGATCGAATCCGGCGCTCTATAGCCGCGCCGGCACTTCCTTCCACTGGCCCTGATCAAGCCCTTCTAGCGTCCAGTCGCCAATCCGTACCCGCACCAGCCGCAACGTCGGCAGCCCCACCGCAGCGGTCATCCGCCGCACCTGACGGTTGCGCCCTTCACGAATCACCAGCTCCAGCCAACTGGTCGGCACGCTTTTGCGAAAGCGAACCGGCGGATTGCGTGGCCACAACTCAGGCTCGTCCAGTTGCCGCGCCTCGGCGGGCAGGGTCATGCCGTCGTTTAATTCAACACCGTCGCGCAGTTGCTGCAGTTGCTCGGCGGTCGGCTCGCCCTCGACCTGCACCCAGTACGTCTTGGGCAACTTGTGTTTCGGGTCGGCAATCCGCGCCTGCAACTGGCCGTCGTTGGTCAGCAGCAGCAAACCTTCGCTGTCGCGATCAAGGCGTCCGGCCGGATAGATGCCGGGTATCTCGATGAAATCCTTGAGCGTCGCCCGCCCGCCTTCGTCGCTGAACTGCGTCAGCACATCGAACGGTTTGTTGAACAGGATCAACTTCGGCTCGGCCGGCGGCGCCTTGGCGACACGGCGCGGTGAGGACGACTGAGGCTTTGCGCCTGGACGGCGGGAAGGTGGACGCGGGGGACGGGACATGGCGAAAAGAACATCTAACGGTCAGGGCTGCTAATGCTAGTGCCCCGACCGTCAAATGACCACGACTAACCGTTAGCGGAACGGCGGCTCGTCGAAGCTGCGCAGTTTGCGCGAGTGCAGCGAGTTGAGTTCGGTGCGCAGCAGGTCCACCGCTTCGATACCGATCTTCAAGTGCTGGCTGACCGCGCGCTCGTAGAACGCGTTGGCCGAGCCCGGCAGCTTGATTTCACTGTGCAGCGGTTTGTCCGAAACGCAGAGCAACGTGCCGTACGGCACCCGCAGGCGATAACCCTGTGCGGCGATGGTGCCGCTTTCCATGTCCACCGCCACGGCGCGGGACAGGTTGATCAGCGGACGTTCCTGCGCCCAGCGCAGTTCCCAGTTGCGGTCGTCGTAGGTCAGCACGGTACCGGTACGCAGACGCTTTTTCAGCTCCTCGCCCTTCTCGCCAGTGATATTGGCCGCGGCTTGCTGCAGCGCCAGTTGCACCTCGGCCAGCGCCGGGATCGGAATGTTCGGCGGCACCACGCGGTCGAGAATCCCGTCGCGACGCATGTAGGCGTGAGCCAGCACATAGTCGCCAATGGTCTGCGACTGACGCAGGCCGCCGCAGTGACCGATCATCAGCCAGCAATGCGGACGCAACACCGCCAGGTGGTCAGTGATGTTCTTGGCGTTGGACGGGCCGACGCCGATATTGACCAGGGTCACACCGTGGCCGTCATTGGCGATCAGGTGATAGGCCGGCATCTGGTAGCGGTGCCAGACCACGCCAGCGGCAATCGCCGAGGCTTCGCCGTGATCCATGCCCTTCTCGATGATCACGTTACCCGGCAGGACCATGCGCACGAAACGCGGGTCATTGCGCAGTTGCTCCAGGCCATGAACGATAAACTGGTCGACGTAGCGGTGATAGTTGGTCAGCAGGATCCACGGCTGCACATGGCGCCAGTCGCTGCCGGTGTAATGCACCAGACGACGCAGGGAGAAGTCGACCCGTGCGGCGTCGAACAGCGCCAGTGGCAGCGGGTCGGTGTTTTCCCAATCGTAGAGACCGTCGGCAATGCCATCGGTGGCAGCGGACAGGTCGGTACTCGGGAACACCCGCGCCAGCACCGCAGCGGTAACGCCGGAGCCGGCCAGTTCATCGCCCTGCTCGACCACGTACGGGTATGGAATGTTCTGCTGACTGACGCCGACTTCCACGGTCACGGTGAAGTCGTGCATCAACGGCACCAGTTGTTCCAGCAGGTATTTGCGAAACGCCTTGGGATGGGTGACGGTGACGCTGTAGGTGCCCGGCAGTTGCACCTTGGCGTAGGCGCGGGTGGTCTGCGGGACCTCGCCCTGACACAGGTAGGTCAGACGCAGTTCGGGATAACGAAACAGGGCACGCTGTTCGGCGTCAGGCTCGACGCGATCCTTGAGATACCGCTTGAGCGCCGAGTTCAGCGCAGTGGTGGCCCGCTCATGCAGCTCGGCCAGACGATCCACGGCTTGTTCGGCGGTTTGAACGACAATAAACGCTTCGGTCACGATCAGCTTCCTGTGTTCTGACTTGCAGAGCTTCATCTTGCCTGCAACATCGCGTCACGGGAACAGTGGCGTTGTGGCTGTACCCAAATCTTTCAAACAAAGCGAATCCCAGTGGGAGCTGGCTTGCCAGCGATGAGGCCGGCACATTCAATATCAATGTTGACTGACAGGTCGCCATCGCTGGCAAGCCAGCTCCCACCGGGTTTTGCAGTGTTCGAGGGACCGGGGTCAGAAACCCTGGGGGGTTGAGCGGGCGACGATGGCTTCGACGTCCAGGCCACGCGGCAACGCACCGTAGACCCGGCCGCCACCGCTCAGCCGGCTGGCAATAAACGCATCGCTGACGGTCGAATTACCGGCCTCCAGCAACAGCTTGGCCTGCAAACCGAGCGCGATGTCTTCGGTGAGTTGCCGCGCCCGATACTGAATATCGCTGGTGTCCTTGAACTGCGCCTGCAGCTGCTGAATATGCGCGGCCAAGCGCTTGTCGCCATGGCCGTCGCCCAACTCGCTGAACAGCGCATCGAGCACGCCCGGCTCTTTCGACAGCGCACGCAACACGTCCAGGCACTGCACGTTGCCCGAGCCTTCCCACGTCGAGTTGACCGGCGCCTCGCGATACAGCCGTGGCAGGATGCTCTCCTCGACATACCCCGCGCCGCCCATGCATTCGGCAGCTTCATTGATCATTCCGGGGGCACGTTTGCAGATCCAGTATTTGCCCACCGCGGTCACCAGCCGGGCGAATCTGGCTTCCTGCGAATCCTGCAGATGATCCAGCGCCTTGCCCATGCGCAGGCTCAACGCCAGCGCGGCCTCGCTTTCCAGCGCCAGATCGGCCAACACGTTCTGCATCAACGGTTGCTCGCTGAGCAGCTTGCCGCCGACCGAACGGTGCGCGCAGTGATGGCTGGCCTGGGTCAGCGCCTGACGCATCAGCGAACTGGAGCCGACCATGCAATCGAAACGGGTCATCGCCACCATCTCGATGATGGTCGGTACACCGCGCCCCTCTTCGCCGACCATCCACGCCAAAGCGCCACGGAACTCCACTTCGCTGGAGGCATTGGACTGGTTGCCGAGTTTGTTTTTCAGGCGCTGGATGTAGAACTGATTGCGTGTGTCGTCGGGGCGATGGCGCGGCAGCAAAAAGCAGGTCAGGCCCTTGTCGGTCTGCGCCAGCGTCAGGAACGCATCGCACATCGGCGCCGAGCAAAACCACTTGTGCCCGACCAGTTCATAGGCCTGGCCCGGCCCACTGGCGCCGACCGGATAAGCCTTGGTGGTGTTGGCCCGCACATCGGTGCCGCCCTGTTTCTCGGTCATTGCCATGCCGATGGTCACGCCGGCCTTGTGCGCCATGCCGACGTTGCGCGGGTCGTATTCGGTGGCGAGTATTTTCGGCAGCCACAGCTCGGCCAGATCCGGTTGCAAACGCATGGCCGGAACGCTGGCGAAGGTCATGGTCAACGGGCAACCGCTACCGGCCTCGGCCTGGCTGTGCAAATAGCTCATTGAGGCTCGGGCGACATGCGCGCCGTCCTGCGGATGCGCCCATGGCAATGAAGTCAGGCCATGTTCGATCGCGGTGCGCATCAGCTCGTGATAGGCCGGATGGAATTCCACCAGATCGATGCGATGACCGTAGCGGTCGTGGCTGTTGAACAGCGGTTTGTTCTGATTGGCAAGGAACCCGGCCTCCATCAACGGCCCGCCGGCCAGGGCACCGTAGGCATCGATCCGCGCCTCGGCCCACCCAGCACCAAAGCGGCGCGACCACTCCTGCAATGGCAGGTCGATGCGGTACAGGTTGGCGCCATCCAGCGACGGTGGCTGGTTGGTGACTTCGTGGGTTTCGGCGAACTGATGCAGGTTCATGACGGGGCTCCTTTGGTCAGCCAAGGGATTCAGTTAAGCACCGGCCCGTGGCTGATCAAAGTGTCATATGCGCCGAACTGTCGGCGCTTTCACCCTGTCAGGCGCTAAGTACCCGACGCTCCAGCGCCGTCTGCAGGTCTTCGAATTTCACCGGTTTGTTCAGGTAATCGATGCGCGTACCCGGCGCGCAGTGCTCGCGATCCGTGCCCAGCGCCAGCATGAACACCGGCAGATTGGCGCAGCCCGGCAGCGCATGGATCTGGCAGCACAAGGACGCCCCTTCGTGAGAAGGCAACTGGCAATCGATCAGCACCGCGTCGAAGGTTTCCCGTTGCAGGCAGTCGAGTGCCGCCGCGCCGTTGTCCGCCGTGCGCACACGGAAACCGAGCTTGAGCAGCATGCCGCGCATCACCAGTTGATTGACGCTGTTGTCGTCCACCAGCAACACCGTGCAGTCCTGCGGTGCGCGTGCGCTATCTCGCGAAGGTTCGGGGATTGGCGCGGGTTCGACCGCCGGCAACTCGAATTCGACGTCCAGCTGAAAACGGCTGCCGCGCCCCGGCTCGGAACGGTGAGTCAGCTTGCCGCCGAGCAGTTCGACCAGTTGCCGACAGATCGCCAGCCCCACGCCAAGGCCGCCATATTCGCGGGTCATCGAGCCGTCAAGCTGGAAGAAGCGCTGATACATCGTCGCCTCACCCAGATCGGTGAAACCGATGCCGGTGTCGATCACTGCAAACGACAGGGCCAAGCGGTTGTCCGCCGCCGGTTTGCCGGTGACCCGCAGCGCCAGGCCGCCGACCCGGGTGAACTTGATCGCGTTGTCCAGCAGGCACTCCAGGCACTGCGCCAGTTTGGCGCTGTCGCCATGCAAGCGGTCCGGCAGGGTCGGCAGCACTTCGACCTTGAAGTCCAGCGACTTGCTCGCCGCGTTGCCGTCGAACTGCACGCGCAAGGCCTCGACCACCGCGCGCAGGCTGAAGCTGCCCGGCGTCGCCTTGAGCTTGCCGGCCTGCAATTCGGTAAGGGTGAGGATGCCGTTGACCATGCGCATCATGTCCCGGGCGGAACCTGCGGCGGTTTGCTGGTATTGCTCCAGTTCAGGCTCCAGCTCGACGGTCTGCATCAGCTCCAGCGAACCGATCACCCCGTTCATCGGCGTGCGCAATTCGTGGGTCAGGGTCGCGAGGAATTCATCCTTGAGCTTGTTGCTGTGGGCCAGTTGCTGGTTGAGCACTTCGAGTTTCTGCCCGGCATCGAACAGGGTTTGCGCCTGCTGCTCGCGCATCGCGTTGATGCGGTCGGCCAGCGCCAGCGACAGCAGCGCCACTTCAATCGCCGAACCGATCTGGCTGGCGTACATGGTCAGGAACACGTTCGGCAGCAGGCCCAGCACCATCAGCGTATTGACGATGCCGCCGAGCAGGAACGCCGACCAGGCAATGATGAAGTAACGCGCCACCCGCAATCCGCGCCACCAGGCGAGGATCCCGGCGGCGAAAATCACCACTGTGAACACCAGCGCCAGCAGGGTCGCCAGGCGCAGCGACAACGCGTAACTAGTCATCAGCGACAACCCGACCACCAGCGCACCGAACGCGATCAGGGCGATCAGCAGGTAGTCGAGCCAGCGGCTGTGGGTTCGGGTCTGCAGGAAACTGCGGGCGAACTGACTGCCGAACAGCCCCGCGCAACCGATGAAAAACGGTGTGGCGGCATTGGCCCACCACGGGTTGTCCGGCCAGAAATACTCGACCGCCGCGCCGTTCACCGACAGTTGATAGAGGCCGAACGAGGCGATGTAGAAGATGTAATAGAGGTAGCTGGTGTCGCGCACGCTCAGGTAGATGAACAGGTTGTAGACCAGCATCCCCAGCAGCACGCCATAAATGATCCCCAGCACATACAGGCGCACCGGTTGATCCTCGAGGTACGCGGTGCTCGACCATAGCGTCACCGGTGCCTGGATCGAGCCTTCACTGGCCAGGCGCAAATACACGGTTTTTTGCTGGTCAGGGGTGAAGGTCAGGTCGAACAGGTAATTGTTCTGGCGGATCTCGCGACTGGCGAAGGGCAAGGCGTCGCCGGTCTGCCGGATCAGCCGATAGTCGCCATTGGCATCGGCCATATAAAGGTCGAGGTGATCGAGCGGCGGATACGCCAGCTCCAACAGCCAGGTGCGTTGCGCGGCCGGGTTGTTCGGACGGTAATGCAGGTCGATCTTCAGCCAGAACGCCGAACGCGAGTAACCGGCATTGAGCGTGGCTTTGTCGTGGGGTTTGAAATTGCCCGCCGCCGCTTGAGCGCGGACGTCGGCGATGTTCGCCTGACCGCTCGGGTCTTCGAACACTTGCAGGGAGCGACCCAGGGGCAGGCTCTGGGTATTTTCGTCGAACTCGACGGCGCTTGCGAGGAGGGGCAAGCAGAACAGCAACATCAGCAAATAGCGCATTGAAGCCCCAGCGTGGCTCGTCCGGTTGTGTCAGGAAGCCCCCCATTCCCTTTGAGTAGACGTAAAACCGGTATTACCTGTTATTGGTTTGGATCCAGACTAGCATAGCCGTTGATGGCCATTAAGCACCATCGAAATTTTTCCCACAAAGGCTCTAGAACGGGCGTTTCAGAGCAAAGCTGCGGGCTAGAGCTGTTGAGTTGGTCAACTCAATCATTGCGATCCGCTTTTGTGGCGAGGGAGCTTGCTCCCGCTCGGCTGCGCAGCAGTCGTAAAACCTGTAAATGCGCTGTGCCTGAATAAATGCAGGGGCTGCTTCGCAACCCAGCGGGAGCAAGCTCCCTCGCCACAATGGTAGCTGCAGCGTTGTCCGACAATCTGCTCGCAAACACCGTCAGGACTGAACCCCAAAATCAGCTTTGGTGGTAAGCTCGCGCACCATGAATATCTACAGCTCCCGCCCCGTTGTCCTCTGTCTCTCCGGCCACGACCCCAGTGGTGGCGCCGGCTTGCAGGCAGATATCGAAGCCTTGCTCGCGCAGGGTTGCCATGCGGCTCCGGCCGTCACCGCCCTGACCGTGCAAGACACCGTCAACGTCACTGACTTCCGCGTCCTCGACCGTGAGTGGGTACTGGCCCAGGCCAATGCCGTGCTCAACGACTCCGAAGTCGCAGCGGTCAAACTGGGCATGCTCGGTTCGCTGGAAATGGTCGACACCGTGGTCGAACTGCTTTCGGCGCACCCGCACCTGCCAGTGGTCTGCGACCCGGTGCTGCGTGCCGGCGGCGGCGGACGCCTGGGCAAGGACGAAGTCGGTTACGCGATGCGCGAGCGTCTGCTGCCGCTGTCGATCATTGCCACCCCCAACCTTCCCGAAGCCCGAATCCTCGCCGAATTGCCCGAAGGCACTGCGGACGAGTGCGCGGAAAAACTCCTGCCGTTCGTCAAAAACCTGCTGATCACCGGCGGCCATGGCGACGAAACTGAAATCCACAATCGCCTGTACAGCCGTGACGGCCTGCGGGAAACCTTTTATTGCCAGCGTTTGCCGGGCAGTTATCACGGCTCCGGCTGCACGCTGGCCAGCGCACTGGCCGGTCGGCTGGCCCAGGGTGAAAACCTCGCCAGCGCCGTGCGTACGGCACTGGATTACACCTGGCGCACCCTGCGCGATGCCGAACAACTGGGCAAAGGCCAGTTCGTGCCGCGTCGCCTGCCGCTGGACTTTTGCTCGTAACGTCGTGAGGTCTGCCTGATGAAACTCCGTGGCCTGTACGCCATCACCGACAGCACGCTGCTGGCGGGCAAGTTTCTGTCCTACGTGGAGGCGGCGCTGGAAGGCGGCGTCACCCTGCTGCAATACCGCGACAAAAGCAGCGACGAGGCCCGCCGCCTGCGCGAGGCCGAAGCCCTGCGTGATCTGTGCGAGCGCTACAAGACGCAGTTGATCATCAACGATGACGCCGAACTGGCCGCGCGCCTCAACGTCGGCGTGCACCTGGGGCAGACCGACGGCCCGCTGTCGCCGACCCGCGCCCTGCTCGGCTCCAAAGCCATCATCGGGTCGACCTGCCATGCGCAGCTCGAACTGGCTGAACAGGCCGCCAAAGAAGGCGCGAGCTATGTCGCCTTCGGTCGCTTCTTCAACTCCAACACCAAACCCGGCGCACCGAGCTGCAGCCTCGATCTGCTCGACGAGGCCAAACGCAAGCTGCACCTGCCGGTCTGCGCGATTGGCGGCATCACCCTCGACAACGCCGCGCCGCTGGTGGCCCATGGGGTCGACCTGCTGGCGGTGGTCCACGGTTTATTCGGTGCCGAAAGCACCGCCGAAGTGACCCGCCGCGCCCGCGCCTTCAACGAACTTCTGAAAATCTGATTTGAGAGCCCGATCATGTCTCGTTCCGAAACCCTGTTTGCCAATGCCCAGAAACACATTCCCGGTGGCGTGAACTCGCCGGTTCGCGCGTTCAAGAGCGTGGGCGGCACACCGCTGTTTTTCAAGCATGCCGAAGGCGCCTACGTTACTGACGAAGACGACAAGCGTTATGTGGATTACGTCGGTTCGTGGGGGCCGATGATCCTCGGCCACAGCCACCCGGACGTGCTCGACGCGGTGCGCAATCAACTGCAACACGGCCTGTCCTACGGCGCGCCGACCGCAATGGAAACCGAGATGGCCGACCTGGTCTGCTCGCTGGTGCCGTCGATGGACATGGTGCGCATGGTCAGCTCCGGCACCGAAGCGACCATGAGCGCGATTCGTCTGGCCCGTGGCTACACCGGTCGTGACAGCATCATCAAGTTCGAAGGCTGTTACCACGGTCACTCCGACAGCCTGCTGGTCAAGGCCGGCTCCGGCGCGCTGACCCAGGGCGTGCCAAGCTCCGCCGGTGTACCGGCAGCATTCGCCAAACACACCCTGACCCTGCCGTTCAACGACATCGACGCGGTTGAGAAGATGCTCGCCGAAGTCGGTCAGGACGTGGCGTGCATTATCGTCGAGCCAGTCGCGGGCAACATGAACTGCGTACCGCCGGCGCCGGGTTTCCTCGAAGGCCTGCGCGCGCTGTGCGACAAGCACGGCGTGGTGCTGATTTTCGACGAAGTGATGACCGGTTTCCGTGTTGCCCTCGGCGGTGCCCAGGCGTACTACGGCGTAACCCCGGATCTGACCACCTTCGGCAAGATCATCGGCGGCGGCATGCCGGTCGGCTGCTTCGGCGGCAAGCGCGAAATCATGGAACGCATCGCGCCGCTGGGCCCGGTGTACCAGGCCGGCACCCTGTCGGGTAACCCGCTGGCGATGGCCGCCGGTCTGACCACGCTGCGTCTGATCAGCCGTCCGGGTTTCCATGCCGAGCTGACCGACTACACCACGCGCCTGCTCGACGGTCTGCAACAACGCGCCGATGCGGCGGGTATTCCGTTCGTGACCACTCAGGCCGGCGGCATGTTCGGTCTGTACTTCAGCGGTGCCGACGACATCGTCACCTTCGAAGACGTGATGGCCAGCGACGCAGCACTGTTTGGTCGCTTCTTCCACCTGATGCTGGAAGGCGGCGTTTATCTGGCGCCGAGTGCATTCGAAGCCGGTTTCACCTCGATCGCCCACGGCGAAGCCGAGCTGAAAATCACCCTGGACGCTGCCGAACGTGCCTTCGCTGCACTGAAGTAATCGCCGTAGCGCTGACGTTGGCCATGGCCAGCGTCAGCTTTCACCTACACCTACGCACTTTTTCCCACGCCTCTGCTAAGAATCCGCCGGAAAGTGGCCGATATATTCCCCGCGCAGCAGAAAAACGAGTAAAGACTTTGTAAGGTTGGCCCTGCTTATTTCATAATGCGCGCTTATTGGATCCCTCGATGGGTCCGCGTGCCCTTCAGAGGTAAGTCGATTCCCATGAACCGCACCGGCCGCACCCTTGCCTTGGGCTGCCTGTTGCTCCTTCAGCCCCTGCTCGCGCATGCACAAGCAGGCGGCAACTCGTTGTTGATCCCGGCGATGGGTCGTTGCACCCTCAACACTCAGCCGCAAGACGTCACGCAGGCACTGGCCGCCTGCCAGAAAGCGGCGGACGAAGGGGATGCGCAAGCGCAATACGAGTTGGGTGAGTTCTACTACGACGGCAAGAATGCGCCACGCGACCTCAATCAAGCCCTGAGCTATTTCGAAAAGGCCTCGTTGCAAGGCCACGCTCAGGCGCAGTTCAAGCTCGGCACCATGTTCTTCCACGGTGAAGGCGTGCAGGCCAACAACATTCAGGCCTACATCGTGCTGAAGATGGCCGCGGTCAACGGCGCCGAAGATGCGCTGGACACCGCTGACGAAGTCTCCGAAAAAATGTCCCGCGAAGACCTCGAAACCGCGACCCAGGTGCTAGGGCAAATTTTCCGTAAATACTTGATGGAACTGCAGAGCGCCGATGGGCGTACGCCGTTTTCGCCTTTGCCATAAGGGCTTTTGTGGCGAGGGAGCTTGCTCCCGCTGGGTTGCGAAGCAGCCCTAAACCCTGCAAGCACTTTTTTCCTGATACACCACAGAGCCTGATACTGCGACTGCTGCGCAGCCGAGCGGGAGCAAGCTCCCTCGCCACAAACTCACTCCTATCCAGAATCTGCTGTTACTTCTCAGGCATCGGCATCGGAAACGGCATCACATTGCCGACTGCGCCGCGGGCTTCGCTGATTTTCGGGGTGCCCAGACGCTCTACCTCGTCGATGCGCACGATCGAATGCATCGGCACAAAGCTGCGCACCACGCCTTCGAACTGCGCCTTGAGCTTCTCTTCGCTCGGATCGACCACCACTTGCGTGCGCTCGCCAAAGACGAACTCTTCCACTTCCAGAAAACCCCACAGATCACTTTGATAGATCTGCTTGGCGTACATTTCGAACACCTGGCCCTGGTTGAGGAAAATCACCTTATAGATTGGAGCTTCGCGTTTGGTCATGGCGGGGGGATAACATCGGGGATAAAAATGAGGGCGCAAACTATAGCATAGCCGCCGGACGCACAGCGGTAGGAACCTGAGGGCTTGTTCCCTATAATGCGCGGTTCTTTGAATCAGGTGACGACCTTACTCCATGGCCAAGAAGCTTTACATCGAAACCCACGGTTGCCAGATGAACGAGTACGACAGCTCGCGCATGGTCGATCTGCTGGGCGAACATCAGGCCCTGGAAGTCACCGCCCGCGCCGAAGACGCTGACGTGATTCTGCTCAACACCTGCTCGATCCGCGAGCGCGCCCAGGATCGGGTGTACTCGCAGCTGGGCCGCTGGCGCGAACTGAAACTGGCGAACCCGGACATGGTGATCGCCGTCGGTGGTTGCGTGGCCAGCCAGGAAGGCGCGGCGATCCGTGATCGCGCGCCGTACGTCGATGTGGTCTTCGGCCCGCAAACCCTGCACCGCCTGCCGGAAATGATCGACGCCGCACGCAGCAGCAAGCTGCCGCAAGTCGACGTCTCATTCCCGGAAATCGAAAAATTCGACCATTTGCCCGAGCCACGCATCGATGGCCCGAGCGCCTACGTGTCGGTGATGGAAGGTTGCAGCAAGTACTGCACGTTCTGCGTAGTGCCTTACACCCGTGGCGAAGAAGTCAGCCGGCCGTTCGATGACGTGATCGCCGAGATCATTCACCTCGCTGAAAACGGCGTGCGCGAAGTGACCCTGCTCGGGCAGAACGTCAACGGTTATCGCGGTACGACTCATGACGGTCGCCTGGCCGATCTGGCCGAGCTGATCCGCGTGGTCGCCGCCGTCGATGGCATCGACCGTATTCGCTACACCACTTCGCACCCGCTGGAGTTCTCCGACAGCCTGATCCAGGCCCACGCCGAAGTGCCGGAGCTGGTCAAACACCTGCACTTGCCGGTGCAATCGGGTTCCGACCGGATCCTCGCGGCGATGAAGCGCAACCACACCGCGCTGGAGTACAAATCCAAGCTGCGCAAACTCCGCGCCGCCGTGCCGGGCATCTGCATCAGCTCGGACTTCATCGTTGGCTTCCCCGGCGAGACCGAAAAAGACTTCGAACAGACCATGAAGCTGATTGCCGATGTCGGCTTCGACTTCTCCTACTCGTTCGTCTACAGCCAGCGCCCGGGCACCCCGGCGGCCGATCTGGCCGACGACACCCCGGAAGAGCTGAAGAAAGAACGCCTGAACGCCTTGCAACATCGTCTGAATCAGCAAGGGTTCGAGATCAGCCGACAAATGGTCGGTTCGATCCAGCGCATTCTGGTCACCGACTACTCGAAGAAAGACCCGGGCGAGCTGCAAGGGCGCACCGAGAATAATCGTATCGTCAACTTCCGCTGCGATAATCCGACCCTGATCGGCCAGTTCGCCGACGTGCACATCGACGCCGCGCAACCGCACTCGCTGCGCGGCTCGCTGATCCAGTAATAGATATCAGAAGCACAGAGAAACCTGTGGGAGCTGGCTTGCCAGCGATGAGGCCATCAGCCCCGACAAATATGTCGCCTGCTGCACCGCTATCGCTGGCAAGCCAGCTCCCACAGTGGACAGCATTGTTCTTCAGAATGTACTCATCCATTTAAGAGCTTTCGCACCCACGCCACTGGCGTTATCCTTGATTTCATCTTAATTGCCCCAGGGCGGCTAAATACGACCTTGAACGCACCCATAGAACCACATCGTTTTATCCTCGAGCCCTTTGAGGCTCGCCGCTTCGCCAATCTGTGCGGGCAATTCGACGAGCATCTGCGCTTGATCGAACAGCGCCTGGCCATCGAGATCCGCAACCGCGGAAACCAGTTCGAACTGATCGGCGACCCCAAGCACACCACGTCTGCGGAAAACCTGCTGCGCCGCCTGTACCGGGAAACCAAGGGTACCGAGCTGTCGCCGGACATGGTGCACCTGTTCCTCCAGGAATCGGCCGTCGTCGAGCTGGATAACCACGCCCCCGCCGAAGCCTCCGTCGCCCTGCGCACCAAGAAAGGCATGATTCGCCCCCGCGGCTTGAATCAGCTGCGCTACGTGAAGGAAATCCTCGGTAACGACATCAACTTCGGCATCGGCCCCGCCGGTACTGGCAAGACCTATCTGGCCGTGGCTTGCGCCGTCGATGCCCTGGAGCGCGAGCAGATCCGCCGCATCCTGCTGGTGCGTCCGGCGGTCGAAGCGGGTGAAAAACTCGGCTTCCTGCCCGGCGACCTGAGCCAGAAGATCGACCCGTACCTGCGCCCGCTGTACGACGCCCTCTACGAAATGCTCGGCTTCGAATACGTGGCCAAGCTGATCGAGCGCCAGGTGATCGAAGTCGCGCCGCTGGCCTACATGCGTGGTCGTACGCTGAACAACAGCTTCATCATTCTCGACGAAAGCCAGAACACCACCGTCGAGCAGATGAAAATGTTCCTGACCCGGATCGGCTTTGGCTCGACTGCAGTCATCACTGGCGACATCACCCAGGTCGACCTGCCGCGCGGGACCAAGTCCGGGCTGCATCATGTGATCGAAGTGCTCAAGGACGTTCCGGGTATCAGCTTCACCCATTTCCAGCCCAAAGACGTTGTGCGTCACCCGTTGGTGCAACGGATCGTCGAGGCCTACGAGCGCTTCGAGACCCGTGCCGAAGCTGCCAGGGAAACCTCGCGCGATGCTTGAGCTGGATCTGCAAATCGCTACCGAAGCGAACGCCCCGAGTGAAGCCGACTTCCGCCAATGGTGCGAACTGGCTCTGCGCCAGCGCAGCGCCGACTCGGAAATGACCATTCGCCTGGTCGACGAGGAAGAAGGTCGCGAACTCAATCACACCTGGCGCCACAAGGATTACGCGACCAACGTCCTGTCGTTCCCGGCGGAAGTCCCGGACGAGTTTCTCGACATCCCGCTGCTCGGCGATCTGGTGATCTGCGTCGCGGTGGTCGAGCGCGAAGCTGCCGAACAAGGCAAGGAACTCCAGGCCCATTGGGCACATCTAGTCATTCACGGCTGCTTGCATCTGCTCGGTTACGACCATATAGATGACGACGAAGCCGAAGAAATGGAAGCGCTGGAACGCGAGTTGCTTGCCGAACTGGGCTATCCCGATCCGTACGCGGACGACGAAACCGAAACATCCCCTATCGTTACAACAAAGGATTCAGAGTAATCGCTATGAGCGAAGATCGATCGAGCAACGGGCAGAAGTCATGGCTGGGTAAACTGACCCAGGCTTTTGCCCACGAGCCGAAGAACCGTCAGGAGCTGCTTGAGCTGCTGCGTGATGCACATCAGAACAAACTGCTGGACAGCGAAGCGCTGGCCATCGTCGAAGGCGCCATTCAGGTGGCTGACCTGCAAGTGCGCGACATCATGGTCCCGCGCTCGCAGATGATCAGCATCAAGGCGACCCAGACCCCTCGTGAATTCCTCCCGGCCGTGCTCGACTCGGCCCACTCGCGCTACCCGGTCATCGGCGAAAGCCACGACGACGTGATGGGCGTGCTGCTGGCCAAGGATCTGCTGCCGCTGATCCTCAAGGAGAACGGCGACAGCTTCAACATCAAGGACCTGCTGCGCCCGGCCACCTTCGTGCCGGAGTCCAAGCGTCTGAACGTGTTGCTGCGTGAATTTCGCGCCAACCACAACCACATGGCCATCGTCATCGACGAGTACGGCGGCGTGGCCGGTCTGGTGACGATCGAAGACGTGCTGGAACAGATCGTCGGCGACATCGAAGACGAGCACGACGTCGAAGAAGACAGCTACATCAAGCCACTGCCCAGCGGTGACTTTCTGATCAAGGCCCTGACACCGATCGAAAACTTCAACGAGTTCTTCGACAGCGAATTCTCCGACGACGAGTTCGACACTGTCGGCGGTCTGGTGATGAGCGCCTTCGGGCACTTGCCAAAACGCAACGAAATCACTGAAATCGGCGCCTATCGTTTCCGCATCCTGAATGCCGACAGCCGTCGGATTCATTTGCTGCGACTGACCCCTATCGCCCGGTAAGAAATCTAAGGACTGAAATGCGCTGGACAACCCGCCCCGGCTGGCCCGGTAACCTGCTGGCCGTGGCGGCCGGTGCAATCACCACCTTCGCCCTGGCGCCGTTCAACATCTGGCCGCTGGCTTTGCTCGCGGTCGGCCTGTTCTACGCCGGCCTGCGCGAGCTGAAACCGCGTCAGGCGCTGGGCCGTGGCTGGTGTTTCGGTTTCGGCCTGTTCGGCGCCGGCACCAGCTGGATCTACTACAGCATCCACCATTTCGGTGGCGCCTCGGTGCTGCTGGCCGGGTTCCTGATGCTGTTGTTTACCGCTGCGATCGCGTTTTTCTTTGCCCTGCCCGCCTGGGTCTGGGCGCGTTGGTTGCGCCGCAATGAGGCGCCGCTGGCCGATGCCTTGGCGTTTGCTGCGTTGTGGGTCGGTCAGGAAGCGTTTCGCGGCTGGTTCCTCACCGGTTTCCCGTGGCTCTACTCCGGCTACAGCCAGCTCGACGGCCCATTGGCCGGGCTCGCGCCAGTGGGTGGCATGTGGTTGGTGTCCTTCGTTCTGGCGCTGACTGCGGCGCTGATCTATAACGCGCCGCGCTTGCTGCAATCCGGTCGCAAGGGCTTTATCGCGGCCGGTTTGGTGTTACTGGTCGGGCCTTGGGTAGCCGGTATTGCGCTCAAGGGCCACGCCTGGACCAGTCCGTCCGGCCCGGCACTGAGCGTCGCCGCGATTCAGGGTAACGTCGAACAAAGCATGAAATGGGATCCGGCGCAGCTCAATGCGCAACTGGCACTGTATCGCGATCTGAGTTTTCGCTCCAAACCCGTGGATCTGCTGATCTGGCCGGAAACCGCCGTTCCGGTGCTCAAGGAGTCCGCCGAGGGCTACCTGAACATGATGGGCAACTTCGCCGCCGAGCGTAAATCGGCGCTGATCACCGGCGTGCCGATCCGCGAAACGGTTCGCCACGAAAAACGCTTCTTCAACGGCATCACCGTGGTCGGCGAAGGCGATGGCACTTACCTCAAGCAGAAACTGGTGCCGTTCGGTGAATACGTACCGTTGCAGGATCTGCTGCGCGGGTTGATTGCGTTCTTTGATTTGCCAATGTCCGACTTCGCTCGTGGGCCGGCGGATCAGGCGTTGCTGCAGGCCAAGGGTTATCAGATCGCGCCGTTCATCTGCTACGAAGTGGTGTACCCGGAGTTTGCTGCCAGTCTGTCGGCACGCAGCGATCTTCTGCTGACCATCAGCAACGACACCTGGTTCGGCACCTCGATCGGCCCGTTGCAACACCTGCAAATGGCGCAGATGCGCGCGCTCGAAGCGGGCCGCTGGATGATCCGCGCCACCAACAACGGCGTGACCGGACTGATCAACCCGTTCGGGCAAATCACCGAGCAGATTCCGCAGTTCGAGCAAGGCATCCTGTATGGCGAAGTAGTGCCGATGCACAACCTGACGCCTTATCTTGAATGGCGTTCGTGGCCGCTGATCATCGTCTGTGTGCTGCTGTTCGGCTGGGCGCTGATGGCGAGCCGGATGTCGAAAACCCTTTAAAAGCAGGTCACTGACCTTGTGGCGAGGGAGCTTGCTCCCGCTCGGCTGCGAAGCAGTCGTAAATCCAGCGCACGCGATCTGTCCAAGACAGTGCGTTTACCTGGATCAAGCCTGCTGCGCAGGCCAGCGGGAGCAAGCTCCCTCGCCACAAAAGGCCGCACTGCCACTGAGTGATTTAGCGGTAAAACAACGAATACCCCACCTGCCCCACCGCCTCATTCAGCAACTGCCCGCTCTGCCAGATCGATTTGAATTCCGGCAGCCAGCCACCAAACGGTCGTGCATTGTCGGTCCCGAGAAAACCCACGGGCGCCGGCACCACTTCAAACCCTGCCTGCTGAAAACACCACACGGCACGCGGCATGTGCCAGGCCTGCGTCACCACCACGACGCGCTTGATGCCCTGGGGCAACAAAATGTCGGCGCTGAGTTTGGCGTTTTCCCAGGTGGTACGGCTCTCGCCTTCCTGCCAGCGCGTGGTCACGCCGAAATCATCGCGCAGCGAATCGGCCATCAGCTTCGCTTCCGTCGGCGGTGTGCCGTAATGCAAGCCGCCGCTGGTCAGGATCGGCAACCCGGACGCCTTGGCCAGCCGCGCGGCATAGCGCTGACGCTCCAGCCCCACGCCAGTCGGCTGATCCTCGCCCCAGGCCAGGTCGCCGCGCTCGCGCCCGGAACCCAGCACCACAATGGCATCGGCGCGCTGCGCCAGCATCGACCACGCATCACGGGGCAGCGGAGGCTCACGCTCCAGCGCTTTGGCGCCCCACTGCACCACCACCGGCAAGCTCATCAGCCAGAAACCACCCAGGCCAAGGGCGAAACACAGGCCGGCCAGTCGTGGCCGGGAGCGGCGCAGCCACCAGGCGACCAGTAACAGCAGTAAAAGAATGCCAGGCGGCAATAGAAGTTGTTTGATGAAGTAACGCAAGGGCATCGGGGCATCTCCAGAGATGCCCGAAGCCTAAGAGTGTTAATAGAGCGTTACAACCGATAGGGTCGGATCCTGTTGAAAAAGATCCGTTTCTTGCCGCCTTGCGCTTATTTGGCCTGCAAAGAGCGAACCTTGACGGTGTCTTTGCCGGGCGCCTTGTCCTTGAGCCAGATGACCTTGGCCGATTGTGGTGCATCGAGCTGCTTCACTGCCTGTGACAAGCTGCCATGCGACTCACGTTCACTACGATCCAGATAGGCCTTGACCAGTTTGAACTCGGCGGGGCTCAAGCCACGCAATTCCAGTTCCACGGGGCGCTCGTCGCGCAGCCGGCCAGCGGTTTTTGCAGCGTCGAGCGCCATGCCCAGACGATCCATCAACCGTTCGTACAACTCGGGTTTCGTCACGTTTTTCTGCCGTTGCTCCACCATCCCTCACCTCATTGAAGATAAGACTCACTCCCCAATAAGAGCTTAGCTTCGCTGCACAAACCGGCTGAACGCCGCGACCAACGGCCCTCGCCACGGGTTTCCGGGGCCAGACAGCTGTAATCAGGGTTTCCCTAGGCCAAGCGCGGTCATGTATGCTACGGCGCTTCCTGTCATTCCACTTCCAGCTTGTCCGGAGCATCCCCGGAAGGCGCGTTGAAGAGGATTAGGCCACCCCTATCCAGTACAAAAGTAGCCATGCACGAACAATATCAGCCCCGTGAAATCGAAGCCGCCGCCCAGTCGTTCTGGGACGAGCAAAAGTCCTTTGAAGTCAGTGAACAGCCAGGCAAGGAAACCTACTACTGCCTGTCGATGTTCCCTTACCCCAGCGGCAAGCTACACATGGGGCACGTGCGCAACTACACCATCGGCGACGTGATCTCCCGCTACCAGCGCATGCAAGGCAAGAACGTTCTGCAACCGATGGGTTGGGACGCCTTCGGCATGCCGGCGGAAAACGCCGCGATGAAGAACAACGTCGCACCCGCCAAGTGGACCTACGAAAACATCGCCTACATGAAGTCCCAGCTGCGCAGCCTGGGCCTGGCGGTGGACTGGTCCCGTGAAGTGACCACCTGCAAGCCGGACTACTACCGCTGGGAACAGTGGCTGTTCACTCGCTTGTTCGAAAAAGGCGTGATCTACCGCAAGAACGGCACCGTGAACTGGGACCCGGTCGACCAGACCGTACTGGCCAACGAGCAGGTGATCGACGGTCGCGGCTGGCGTTCCGGCGCGCTGATCGAAAAGCGCGAAATCCCGATGTACTACTTCAAGATCACTGCTTACGCGGATGAGCTGCTGGAGAGCCTCGACGAACTGACTGGCTGGCCGGAACAGGTCAAGACCATGCAGCGCAACTGGATCGGCAAATCCCGCGGCATGGAAGTGCAGTTCCCGTACAACGTCGACTCGATCGGCGAAGCAGGCACCCTCAAGGTTTTCACCACCCGTCCGGACACCCTGATGGGCGCGACCTACGTTGCCGTGGCTGCCGAGCACCCGCTGGCGACCCAGGCCGCGCAGAACAACCCCGAGCTGCAAGCGTTCATCGCCGAATGCAAGGGCGGCAGCGTCGCTGAAGCCGACGTCGCCACTCAAGAGAAGAAAGGCCTGCCGACCGGCCTGTTCGTCGAGCACCCGCTGACCGGCGAAAAACTCCCGGTGTGGGTCGCCAACTACGTGCTGATGCACTACGGCGACGGCGCGGTGATGGCGGTCCCGGCGCACGACGAGCGCGATTTCGAATTCGCCCACAAGTACAACCTGCCGGTGAAATCCGTGGTGCGCACCAGTTCCGGTGACAGCAACCCGGCTCCGTGGCAAGACGCCTACGGCGAGCACGGCACGCTGATCAATTCCGGCGAGTTCGACGGCCTGGACTTCAGCGGCGCCTTCGACGCCATGGAAGTCGCCCTGATCAAGAAAAACCTCGGTGCCTCGCGCACCCAGTTCCGCCTGCGCGACTGGGGCATCAGCCGTCAACGCTACTGGGGCTGTCCGATCCCGATCATCCACTGCGCCACCTGCGGTGACGTGCCGGTGCCGGAAGACCAGTTGCCGGTGGTGCTGCCGGAAGACGTGGTGCCGGACGGCGCCGGTTCGCCGCTGGCGCGCATGCCGGAATTCTACGAGTGCAGCTGCCCGAAATGCGGCCAGCCTGCCAAGCGTGAAACCGACACCATGGACACCTTCGTCGAGTCCTCGTGGTACTACGCCCGTTACGCCTCGCCGCACTTCGAAGGTGGCCTGGTGGAAAAATCCGCGGCCGACCACTGGTTGCCGGTGGATCAGTACATCGGTGGTATCGAACACGCCATTCTTCACCTGCTGTACGCGCGTTTCTTCCACAAGCTGATGCGTGACGAAGGTCTGGTCAGCTCCAACGAGCCGTTCAAGAACCTGCTGACCCAGGGCATGGTGATCGCCGAAACTTACTACCGTCGCGAAGCCAACGGTGCCTACACCTGGTTCAACCCGGCGGACGTGGAACTGGAGCGTGACAGCAAGGCCAAGGTCATCAGCGCCAAACTGAAATCCGACGGCTTGCCGGTGGAAATCGGTGGCACCGAGAAAATGGCCAAGTCCAAGAACAACGGCGTCGACCCACAGTCGATGATCGATCAGTTCGGCGCCGATACCTGCCGCCTGTTCATGATGTTCGCCTCGCCGCCTGACATGAGCGCCGAATGGTCCGACTCCGGCGTTGAAGGCTCGCACCGTTTCCTCAAGCGCGTCTGGCGTCTGGCGCAGGCCCACGTCACCCAGGGCCTGCCGGGCAAGCTGGACATCGCCGGCCTGAACGACGAGCAGAAAGCCGTGCGCCGCGCCATCCACCTGGCCATCAAACAGGCCAGCCACGACGTCGGCCAGAATCACAAATTCAACACCGCCATCGCTCAGGTGATGACGCTGATGAACGTGCTGGAAAAAGCTGCGCAAAGTACCGAACAGGACCGCGCGCTGATTCACGAAGGCCTGGAAGCCGTGACTTTGCTGCTGGCTCCGATCACGCCGCACATCAGCCATGAGCTGTGGAATCAGCTGGGCCACGCTGACCCGGTGATCGATGCCGGCTGGCCTGCGGTCGATGAGAGCGCACTGGTACAGGACAGCCTGCAACTGGTCATTCAAGTGAATGGCAAGCTGCGTGGCCAGATCGAAATGCCGGCCAGCGCCACCCGCGAAGAAGTCGAAGCGGCTGCCCGCGCCAACGAAAACGTGCTGCGTTTCGTCGACGGTCTGACCATTCGCAAAGTGATCGTTGTACCGGGGAAACTGGTCAACATCGTCGCCAGCTAAATTGGATTGGGCGTCAGGTTCGCCTGACGCCCTGTAAAACCTTTCGGGCCGCAGGGTCGGCCCACATGGTTTCAAGGGGAGCAACACAATGATCAAACGCAATCTGCTGGTGATGGGCCTCGCCGTTCTGCTGAGCGCCTGCGGTTTCCAGCTGCGTGGCACCGGCACCAACGAACTGTCGATCAAGGAGCTCGATCTGAGCGCCCGTAACGCTTATGGCGAGACTGTCACCCAGCTGCGTCAGGTGCTCGAGTCCAGCGGCGTCAAGGTTTACAGCGGTGCACCGTACAAGCTGTATCTGGCTGACGAGCAGGAAAACCAGCGCATCCTCAGCTACGCCGGTGCCGGTCGTACGGGCGAGTACCAAGTGACCACCGTGCTGAACTACGACATCGTAGGCGAACACAATCTGAACCTGTTGAGCGACAAGCTTGAAGTACAGAAAGTGTTCATTCACGACGGCAACAACCTCATCGGCTCCGATCAGGAAGCCAACGACGCCCGTCGCGAAACCCGTCGCGAACTGGTTCAGCGCATGATGCTGCGCCTGCAACAGCTGACGCCGGGCCAACTGCAGCAATTGCAGCAAGCGGCCAACGACCGTGCCCGGGCTGAAGCCGACGCGCTGAAGGCGGCACAGAAAGCTGAAGCGGAAACCCCGCGTCAGTCGCCGCTCGAACTGCCGCAGCAGTAAGACGTACGGGGCGCTCAGGCGCCCCGTTCGCCCTCTCTTATGAAGCTCGCTCCCGCTCAACTCGGCAAACACCTGCAAGGCGCGCTCGCGCCCGTCTATATCATCAGCGGCGATGACCCGCTGTTGTGCCAGGAAGCCGCCGACGCCATTCGCAGTGCTGCCCGCCAGCAAGGTTTCGACGAACGCCAGGTGTTCGCCGCCGACGCCAATTTCGATTGGGGGACCTTGTTGCAGGCCGGCGCCAGCATGTCGCTGTTCGCCGAAAAACGACTACTGGAACTGCGCCTGCCTTCGGGCAAGCCCGGAGACAAGGGCGCTGCCGCGCTGATCGAATACTGCTCGCGCCCCGCTGAAGACACGGTGCTGCTGATCAGCTTGCCCAAGCTCGACGGCAGTGCGCAGAAAACCAAGTGGGGCAAGGCCCTGGTCGAAGGCCAGCAGACCCAGTTCATCCAGATCTGGCCGGTGGATGCCAACCAGTTGCCGAGCTGGATTCGCCAGCGTCTGTCGCAGGCCGGCTTGTCGGCCAGCCAGGACGCGGTCGAACTGATCGCCGCACGCGTGGAGGGCAACCTGCTCGCCGCCGCGCAGGAAATCGAAAAGCTCAAGCTGATGGCCGAAGGCGGGCAGATCACCGTCGAAACCGTGCAGGCCGCCGTGGCCGACAGTGCGCGCTTCGACGTGTTCGGCCTGACCGATGCCGTGCTCAACGGCGAACCGGCGCATGCGCTGCGCATGCTCGAAGGCCTGCGCGGTGAAGGCGTCGAGCCACCAGTGATCCTCTGGGCACTGGCGCGGGAGTTGCGCCTGCTGGCCAACATCTCGCTGCAGTACAGCCAGGGCACACCGCTCGACAAGTGCTTCAGCCAGGCGAAACCGCCGGTCTGGGACAAGCGCAAACCGCTGATGAGCAAAGCCCTTCAGCGCTACTCGGCGCAACGCTGGGCACAGTTGCTGCTCGAAGCCCAGCGCATCGATGCGCAGATCAAAGGCCAGGCCGCCGGTTCGCCGTGGATGAGCCTGAGCCGATTGGCGTTGTTGATGGCTGGACAGCGCCTGACTCTTCCCGCCGAATAAAAGCAAAAGATCGCAGCGTGCCGCAGCTCCTACACCGATCCTTGTAGGAGCTGCGGCACGCTGCGATCTTTTGATCTTTTTTCCCACACATCGCCTCGCCAACTGTCCTATAGACAGATGCCCGACATCGGCAGATTATTGCCCCCGCAACACCCACACACCGAGAGATCCATCATGAGCAAAAAGCCATCGAAACATGGCCCGAACAAGGCCAAATCCATCATCGCCCAACCCCTGTTCCGCAGTCGCCAGGAACGACCGACCAAGGGCAAAGGCAGCTACCGCCGCGAAGCCTTCCAGTCTAAAAGCTGGGAGGCTTCTTACTTTCTGGCTGCCTGAAGCACACTACCCCCCGGGCATGTTAAGGTCTGTACCTGAATCGTATCCCCTGGAACCGTGCATGCCCTTTAGTCTTTCCCGTCGTTGGCCCGTTCGCCAACTGATCGCTGCCTCCAGCTTCATTCTGCTTGTCGCCTGCGCGGAAAAACCTACCGCTGCCGATGCGCAACCTCTTCAAGCCGCCCCTGTCGCAACAGCCCCGGCAATCATCCCGCCGGTAGTGCCGTCCGCCGACCCGCTTGATCTTCAGCCAACCCAGACCTTTGCCGAATGGCAGGCGGGTTTCCGCAAGGATGCCTTGGCAGCCGGGATCCGCGCCGATCTGTTCGACCGCGCGTTTGCCAATGTCAGCTTCGATGCCAGCGTGATCAAAGCCGACCGCAGCCAGCCGGAGTTCTCCCGTCCGGTGTGGGAATACCTCGATGGCGCCCTGTCACCGCTGCGGGTGCGCAAAGGTCAGGCGCTGATCAGTCAGTACGCCGACATCCTGCAAAGCATCGAGCAGCGCTATGGCGTTGATCGTCAGGCGCTGGTGTCGGTGTGGGGCATGGAAAGCAACTTCGGTCAGTTCCAGGGCACCAAGTCGGTGATCAACTCATTGGCGACCCTGGCCTACGAAGGCCGGCGTCCGGGCTTTGCCCATGCGCAATTGATCGCGGCGCTGCAGATCCTGCAACAGGGCGACATCACGCCTGAGAAGATGCTGGGCTCGTGGGCCGGCGCGATGGGCCAGACCCAGTTCATTCCGACCACCTACAACACCCACGCCGTAGACTTCGACGGTGATGGGCGCCGCGACATCTGGGGCAGCCCGGCCGATGCCTTGGCCTCCACCGCGCACTACCTGCAAAGCTCGGGCTGGCAGCGTGGCCAGCCGTGGGGCTTTGAAGTGCAGCTGCCGAGCGGCTTCAACTACACCCTGGCCGATGGCGCGATGCGCAAGACCGTTGCCGAATGGCGTCAACTGGGGGTGATTTTGCCGAATGGCGGTCAGGCCCCGGTCGGCTCGGATCAACTGTCCGCCGCCCTGCTGCTGCCGGCCGGCTACCGTGGCCCGGCGTTCCTGATCCTCGATAACTTCCGGGCGATCCTCAAGTACAACAACTCGTCGTCCTATGCACTGGCGGTCAGTCTGTTGTCCGAGCGTTTCAATGGCGCAGGCCTGATCAACGGCACCTGGCCGAAAGACGACCTGCCATTGAGCCGCACCGAGCGTATTGAATTGCAGAACCTGCTGAGCGCGCGTAACTACGATGCGGGCACGGCGGACGGGATTATCGGCGCCAATACGCGCAAGGCGATTCGCAGCGCGCAGCAAGCGTTTGGCTGGCCGGCGGACGGGTATCCGACGCATAAATTGCTTGAGAGCCTGCGTACTCAATAAAGCAAGATCAAAAGATCGCAGCCTTCGGCAGCTCCTACAGGGTAAACACCCATCCCATGTAGGAGCTGCCGCAGGCTGCGATCTTTTTTGCTTTCTTATCGGGTGACTACATCCTGCTCCAGCATCAACTCCTTTTTCCCCGCATCCAGCCGCACCAGCGCGCCCATCGGCAGCGTCAGGTTCGGGTCGCAATGGCCGCTGCGCCATCCCGACAGCACCGGAATCCGTAACGGTTCGAAGGTCTGTTTGAGCAAACGATTCAGTGCATCGACATCCACTCCCGCCACATCCCCGACCAGCACGCCCCGCAATCTCGCCAGTTTGCCGGCCAGACGCATCTGCGTGAGCAAGCGGTCGATCCTGTACAGCGGCTCGTTGACATCCTCGATTAACAGGATTACGCCTTCCACGTCGATCTCGTAAGGCGTACCCAATGTCGAGGCAATCATTGCCAGATTGCCGCCCAGCAGCCGCCCATGGGCGATGCCCGGTTCGACCGTGGTCAATGGATAAGCCACCGGATGGCTAAGCACGCTGCCGGCCTTCACCTGACCGCGCAGCATGGCGAAGAATGAGCTGACGGTCGGCGGCTCCTTGTCGCCCAGCAAGTCAGCGTTGAGCAGCGGGCCGTGGAAGGTCACGAACCCGGCGTAGCGACTGATCGCCAGATGCAGTGCGGTGATGTCGCTGTAGCCGACAAATGGCTTGGCATGACGGGCCAGCAGGTCGTAATCGATCCGATCCAGCAAGCGCGGCGTGCCGTAACCACCGCGCAGGCATATGATCGCATCCACTTCGGGATCGGCGAACGCGGCGTGCAGGTCGTTGAGGCGCACGTCATCGCTGCCGGCCAAATAGCCGTCCTTCGCGTAGACACCCGGAAACACTTTCAGCGCATAGCCGCGGGCACGCATCCACTGCACAGCCTTGTCGGTGTCCAGCGCGCCGGGGCCGGCGGGGGCGATCACGCCGATCAGCCCTTCGGACGGCAGCGCCGGTACGGGTTTATGCGGAAAAAGGGTGTGAGTCGGTCGAACGGTCATCCATGGGTCTCCCTGTGTGAAGTCTTGCAGACACAGTAGTCAGGAACAGAAATAAACAAAAGGGCTGAGACTACCCAATAACCCGTGGCGAGGGAGCTTGCTCCCGCTGGGTTGCGCAGCGACCCCAAGTTTTTTGAGACTGAGTCGCACCCTGGCGGAAGCAAGCTCCCTCGCCACAGGTTTTCACAGGCCGAAACAAAAATACCCGCCGAAGCGGGTATTTTTTTGCAGACTGTCAGCCCCGGATCAGGAACCGAGCAGTTCAGCCTTGACCAGTTTCGCCTGCTCGTCGGCGTGATACGAGGAACGTACCAGCGGGCCGGAAGCAACGTTCTTGAAGCCCATCTTGTAACCTTCCTCGGCGAACCAGGCGAAGGTGTCCGGATGCACGAAACGCTGCACCGGCAAGTGGCTGCGGGACGGTTGCAGGTACTGGCCGAGGGTCAGCATGTCGATGTCGTGTTCGCGCATGCGCTTCATGACTTCGATGACTTCTTCGTCAGTCTCGCCCAGCCCCAGCATCAGGCCGGATTTGGTCGGGATGTGCGGCATCATCTGCTTGAAGCGTTGCAGCAGGGTCAGCGACCACTGGTAGTCCGAACCCGGACGCGCAGCCTTGTACAGGCGCGGCACGGTTTCCAGGTTGTGGTTGAACACATCCGGCGGCTCGGCGGCGGTGATTTCCAGGGCGATGTCCATGCGGCCACGGTAGTCCGGGACCAGGGTTTCCAGCTGCACATTCGGCGACAGCTTGCGGATCTCGCGGATGCAATCGGCAAAGTGCTGGGCACCGCCGTCACGCAGGTCGTCGCGGTCAACCGAAGTGATCACCACGTACTTGAGCTTGAGATCGGCAATCGCGATCGCCAGGCTTTCCGGCTCGTTGACGTCCAGTGGCTTCGGACGACCGTGGCCGACGTCGCAGAACGGGCAGCGACGGGTGCAGATGTCGCCCATGATCATGAAGGTCGCGGTGCCGCCGGAGAAGCACTCGCCCAGGTTCGGGCAGGACGCTTCTTCGCAGACGCTGTGCAGCTTGTGCTTGCGCAGCAGGCTCTTGATCCGGTCGACTTCCGGCGAAACCGGGATGCGCACGCGAATCCAGTCGGGTTTCTTCGGCAGTTCGGTGGTCGGAATGATCTTCACCGGGATGCGTGCAACCTTCTCGGCGCCGCGCAGCTTGACGCCGGCTTCAACCTTGGGACGCGGGGCCGGGCGCTCGGTCACGTCGAGCGTCGGGATCATGGTTTGCACTGCATCAGTAGTCATATCAGTCGATTCCGCCCGTCAGGGTCGTCTGCTCAGCATAGTCGAGGTGTTTGACGAGCTGCGCGCGCAGCCGGGCACTTACCTCGGCAAATTCAATCGATCCTGCGTGATCGCTCAGCTGGGTCATCGCCAGCCCGGCATAGCCGCAGGGATTAATCCGTCGAAACGGCTCCAGGTTCATATCCACGTTCAGGGCCAGGCCATGAAAGGAACAACCGTGGCGAATCCGCAAACCCAGAGAAGCGATTTTCGCTCCGTCGACGTAGACGCCGGGAGCATCTGGCTTGGCGGCGGCGGTGACGCCGTAGCTGGCCAGCAGTTCGATCAGGCACTGTTCCATGCGCGTGACCAGATCACGTACGCCAAAGCCCAGCTTGCGCACATCCAGCAACAGGTAGGCCACCAGTTGGCCGGGGCCATGATAAGTCACCTGCCCGCCGCGATCGACCTGTACCACCGGGATATCCCCCGGCAGCAACAGGTGTTCGGCTTTGCCGGCCTGGCCCTGGGTGAACACCGGAGGGTGCTCGACCAGCCAGATCTCGTCGGCGGCATCGTTGCCGCGTTCGTTGGTGAAGCGTTGCATGGCATGCCAGACCGGCTCGTAAGGCATCTGGCCAAGTTCGCGAACGCCCAGCGTGCCCGGCATCACAACACCATGTGTACGAAACCGGTCGCCCGCAGTTCGCTGTTGATGTTGTACAGCTGATCCTGATCGGTCGCGACGATGTGCAACTGGATGGTGGTGTACTTGCCGTTGCTGCTCGAGCGTTCGTCGACACGCTCATCGTTGATGGTCGCGAATTTCTTCACGATCTCGATGATCTTGTCTTTGTGCCCGACGCCCGTATCGCTGATTACCTTAACCGGATAATCAACCTGGGGGAATTCGATCTTTGGCGCCTTTACTTCGGTATCGGTCATGGCGTAACGGCCTCGTAAGCGTAAGCCGTGGTAACGCACATGGCCCCGAACCGGACAGGAACGGGGCCATGCAGGTCAACACTCAATCAGTTGAACAAGCCGTAGAAGAATAGACGGATGCTATCCCACATGCGGCGGAAGATACCACCCTCCTCGACAGCGTCCAGGGCGATCAGGTCAGCGCTGTGCACCACCTTGTCGTCCAGTTTCACTTCGACTTTACCGATCACGTCGCCCTTGGCGATTGGCGCGGTCAGTTGCGGGTTCATGGTCATGCTGGCAGCGAGCTTTTTCAGCTGGCCTTTTGGCAGGGTCATGGTCAGGTCTTCAGCCAGGCCGGCCTTGACTTGACTGGTGGTGCCTTTCCACACCGGGGCCTGAGCCAGTTCGGTGCCCTTCTGGTAGAAGGTCTGGGTTTCGAAGAAACGGAAACCGTAGGTCAAAAGCTTCTGGGTTTCAGCGGCGCGAGCCACTTCGCTGTTGGTGCCGAACACCACGGCGATCAGACGCTGGCCATCACGTACCGCCGAGGACACCATGCAGTAGCCGGCTTCGTCGGTGTGACCGGTTTTCAGACCGTCAACGGTCTTGTCGCGCCACAGCAGCAGGTTGCGGTTAGGCTGCTTGATGCCGTTCCAGAAGAACTCTTTCTGCGAGTAGATCGCGTAGTGAGCCGGGTCTTCGTGGATGATCGCACGGGCCAGGATCGCCATGTCGTGAGCCGACGAGTAGTGCTCAGGGTTCGGCAGACCGGTCGGGTTCATGAAGTGCGAGTTGGTCATGCCCAGATCGGCGACCGTCTTGTTCATCAGGTCGGCGAACGCGTCTTCGCTGCCGGCGATGTGCTCGGACAGCGCCACACTGGCGTCGTTGCCGGACTGGATGATGATGCCGTGCAGCAGGTCGCTGACGGTCACTTGCGAGCCGACCTTGATGAACATCCGCGAACCGCCGGTACGCCAGGCGTTTTCGCTGACGGTCACCGGATCGTTTTCACCGATCTGGCCACGACGGATTTCCAGCGTAGCGATGTACGCGGTCATCAGTTTGGTCAGGCTGGCTGGCGGCAGACGCTGGTCACCGTTGTTCTCCACCAGCACGTTGCCGCTGCTGGCGTCCATGAGCACGTAGGCTTTTGCAGCCAGTTGAGGTGGCGACGGCATCATCTCGGCCGCGAAGGCGGCTGGCGAGAGGAGCAGCGGGACTAGCAGACACAGGCGTTTGGCAAAGGTGGTGATGTTCATCCGTCTCTCGAAATCGCTAATGGAAACTTGCCCGAGGGCAAAACTATTCAGACAGCCTTCTAACGGGCCATCGCGTGTTCAGTTGCTCACTCCAGTCACCCTTGCCGGGCTTTTGTTCTTCGACGAGCCAACAACCTGGTTCACCCCCCAAAACCGCAAGTGAACCGTCAATCAAGTGCTACGTATATTACTCGGTGACCACGCTCGGCGAACCGAGATTGGCCAGGCGCACGCTGTTCTGCACCTGGGCGATTTCACCCGGCGAACCGATCGGCCCCAGGCGTACCCGGTGCAGGGTCTGCTGATTGCGCACGATCGAGCTGATGAACACCGGAGCGCTCACCATCCCGCTGAGCTTCGACCTCAGGAGTTCTGCAGCGTCCGGGTTGGCGAACGCGCCCACCTGCAGATACTGGCCAGACGCTGGTGCAGAAGCGTTTTTTTTTGCGCTGATCTGTACAGGTACAGTGTCAGAGGCATGTTGCTGCGGCGGCGGCGTCCACTGCTCGATGGTACCGGCCGACGCCGTGATCACCGGGGCGCTATTCTGCGCGACTTGCGGCTCGTTGAGCATCAGCGGCGCCGGACGGCCTTTCGCGGCCCACCATTGCTGCGGATCGATGCCCTCGACCTTGACCCGTGCAGTGCCGATTTCGGCATAACCGAGCTTCTTCGCGGCCGCGTAGGACAGGTCGATGATCCGGTCCGAATAGAACGGCCCGCGATCGTTGACCCGCAGGATCACGCTCTTGTTGTTGTCCAGGTTGGTCACCCGAACGTAACTTGGCAGTGGCAGAGTCTTGTGAGCGGCACTCATGCCGTACAGGTCATACACTTCGCCGTTGGCGGTGTTTTGCCCGTGGAACTTGGTGCCGTACCAGGAGGCCGTGCCCGAGGCAACGTAGGTCTTGGATTCCTGCAACGGGAAATAGGTCTTGCCCAGCACCGTGTACGGGTTGGCCTTGTACGGGCCGGTGTGCAGGGTCGGCGTGGCGTCGGGGATGCGCGAAACATCGACATCCCACCACGGCGCGCCGTCTTTGTGTGCGCGATTGATGTCCAGCCCCGGCTGTGCACGCACGGCGGTGGACGAGGTCTTCTGGGTTGGCGCGCGGCTGGTCGAACAGCTGGCGACCAGCACCGCCAACGCAGCGAAAGCCACCAGCTTCAGGGGTTTATTGATAGGCAATGCCCGCATTACTTGACGCCCCGTGCTTTTACCAGCTCTTCAGACAGTTGATGTACGGCCATGGCGTACATCACGCTGCGGTTATAACGCGTGATCGCGTAGAAATTCTTCAGGCCCATCCAGTATTCAGGGCCGTTGTCGCCTTCGAGGCGAAATGCAGTAACCGGCATATCATCGCGCAGCGCATCATGACTTGACCAGCCCAGCGCCCGCAACTCTCCGACCGTTTTCGTCGGCTCGATGCCGGTGGTCAGGCCTTCATCGACCTGCTCGCCGCGCACATCGGCGCGACTGACCACCGGTTCCCCGGCGACCCAGCCGTGGCGCTTGAAGTAGCTGGCCACGCTGCCGATCGCATCGTCCGGATTGGTCCAGATATTGATGTGACCGTCACCGTCGAAATCCACCGCATAGGCGCGAAAGCTGCTCGGCATGAACTGCGGCAAGCCCATCGCCCCGGCGTACGAGCCTTTGAGGGTCAATGGATCGACTTGTTCTTCACGGGCCAGCAGCAGGAACTCACGCAATTCCTTGCGGAAAAATTCGGCACGGGGAGGATAGTCGAAACCGAGCGTGGACAGCGCATCAATCACCCGGTAATTGCCGGTATTACGTCCGAAAAAGGTCTCGACGCCGATGATCGACACGATGACTTGTGCCGGTACACCGTATTCCTGCTCGGCGCGGGCCAGTACGGCCTCGTGCTGGCGCCAGAAGTCCACACCACGGGCGATGCGCGCGTCGGTGATGAACATCGGGCGATATTCTTTCCACTGCTTGACCCGCTCGGCGGGTTTGGAGATGGCGTCGAGAATCGCCTGCTTGCGCTGCGCTTCGCGGAACACCGCCATCAGTTGCTCGCCGGCAAAACCGTAGTCGCGGGTCATTTCACCGACGAATTCGGCCACCTGCGGTGAACCTTCGTAATCGCCGGCCAGCGCTTCCTGCGCGCTGCCAAGGATGCCGACCAGGCCGACCCACGGCGCGTAACGAGTCGCCCAGCTGCGCATGACTTGCATTGAACTCTTCACCTTATTCAAACCTGTGCGATCCACTTGCGATGCGTATGAATCGACATCAAAACCCCAAACGCTGACAGCAGTGTCACCAGCGAAGTTCCTCCGTAGCTAATGAAGGGCAACGGCACCCCCACCACCGGCAACAGGCCACTGACCATACCGATGTTGACGAAAACATAAACAAAAAACGTCATGGTCAGCGCGCCGGCGAGCAGTTTGCCGAACAGCGTCTGCGCCTGGGCGGTAATCACCAGGCCGCGACCGATCAGCAACAGATAGATCAGCAGCAGCGCGCAGATGCCCACCAGACCGAACTCCTCGCCGAGTACGGCGATGATGAAGTCGGTGTGGCTTTCCGGCAAAAAGTCCAGGTGCGACTGGGTGCCCAGCAGCCAGCCCTTGCCGAACACACCGCCGGAACCGATCGCGGCTTTCGACTGGATGATGTTCCAGCCGGTGCCGAGCGGATCGCTTTCCGGGTCGAGGAACGTGAGGATCCGCTGCTTCTGATAGTCGTGCATGATGAAGAACCACATGGCGATCGCCACCGGTACGGCGGCGGCCAGCACGCTGAGGATCCAGCGCCAGCGCAGCCCGCCCATAAACAGCACGAACGCGCCGCCGGCCAGAATCAGCAGCGACGTGCCGAGGTCAGGCTGGCGCACGATCAGAATGAACGGCACACCGATCAGCATCAGGCTGATGCCAACGTGCTTGAGCTGTGGCGGCAGCGTGCGTTTGGACAGATACCAGGCAATCGTCGCCGGCATCAGGATCTTCATGAACTCCGAAGGCTGGAAGCGGATCACCCCGGGGATGTTGATCCAGCGCGTCGCGCCCATGGCGTTGTGGCCCATGATGTCCACCACCATCAGCAGCACCACGCCGACCACGTAACCGAGCGGCACCCAACGCGCCATGAACCGCGGTTCGAACTGGGCGATGACAATCATCGACACCAGGCCGATGCCGAACGACGTAGCTTGTTTGCCCAGCAGATCCCAGCTCTTGCCACTGGCTGAATACAGCACGAACAGACTGCCCGCCGCGAGGATCAGCAGCAGGATCAACAGCGGGCCATCGATATGCAAACGTTGCAGCAGCGTCGCCCGGCGACGCATCACATCCTCGCTGGAGAGCATGCGATCAAAATTATTCATCACGGGCCGTAGCCTCCGCACTGATAGGACCGGCGTATTCGGCCTTCAATCGACCATCCTGGTCCAGAAGCCAGGCGTCCATGACCTGACGCACCACTGGCGCGGCGACCCCGGAGCCGGACTCACCGTTCTCGACCATCACCGAGACCACGATTTTCGGGTTGTCGGCCGGGGCGAAACCAACGAACAAGGCGTGGTCGCGGTGGCGCTCCTGAACCTTGGAACGGTCGTATTTCTCACCTTGCTTGATTGCGACGACTTGTGCCGTACCGGACTTGCCGGCGATGCGGTATTGCGCACCGATCGCCGCCTTGCGCGCGGTCCCTCGGGCGCCGTGCATCACCTGCTGCATGCCGTGGTTGACCTTGGTCCAGTCGGACGGATCACGCAGGACAATGTCCGGCATCGGGTTCTCGTCTACCGGTTTGGCGCCTTCGATGGTCTTGGCCAGGTGCGGGCGGTTCCAGATGCCTTTGTTGGCGACCAGCGCCGTGGCCTGCGCCAACTGCAACGGTGTGGACTGCATATAACCCTGGCCGATCCCCAGAATCAGGGTTTCGCCCGGGAACCACGCCTGCTTGCGTGTCGCGCGTTTCCACTCGCGGGATGGCATCAGGCCGGGGGATTCTTCGAACATGTCCAGCGAGACCTTCTGGCCGATGCCGAACTTGTTCATGTAGGCCGACAACCGATCGATGCCCAGCTTGTGCGCCAGGTCATAGAAGTAAGTGTCGTTGGAACGCATGATCGCCGTGTCGAGATCGACGAAGCCGTCACCGGTGCGGTTCCAGTTGCGGTATTTGTGATCGTAGTTGGGCAGCATGTAGTAACCGGGGTCGAACACCCGGCTCGACGCCGTCACTACGCCAGAATCGAGACCGGCAATCGCCACTGCCGGCTTGATCGTCGAACCCGGCGGGTACAGACCGCGCAGCACCCGGTTGAACAGCGGACGGTCGATGGAATCGCGCAGCTCGGCATAGGCCTTGAAGCTGATGCCGGTGACGAACAGGTTCGGGTCGAAGCTCGGCTGGCTGACCATCGCCAGCACTTCGCCAGTCTTCGGATCGAGCGCCACCACCGCGCCGCGACGCCCGCCCAGCGCAGCTTCGGCCGCTTCCTGCAGTTTGATGTCCAGGCTCAGGACGATGTCCTCGCCGGGAATCGGATCGGTCCGTTTGAGCACGCGCAGTACGCGGCCGCGGGCGTTGGTCTCGACTTCCTCGTAACCCACCTGGCCGTGCAGTTCCGGCTCGTAGAAACGCTCGATGCCGGTCTTGCCGATGTGGTGGGTGCCGCTGTAGTTGACCGGGTCGAGGCTCTTCAGCTCTTTCTCGTTGATGCGCCCCATGTAACCCACCGAGTGCGCAAAATGCGCGCCCTGCGGGTAATGGCGCACCAGTTGCGCAACCACTTCCACCCCAGGCAGGCGGAACTGGTTCACCGCGATCCGGGCGATTTGCTCTTCGGTCAACTCGAACAGGATCGGCACCGGCTCGAATGGCCGACGCCCCTGACGCATGCGTTTCTCGAAGATCACCCGGTCCTCGGGCGTCAGTTGCAGCACTTCGACGATCACGTCGAGCACTTGCTGCCAGTCGCCGGAACGCTCGCGGGTCATGCTCAGGCTGAAGCTCGGACGGTTGTCCGCCACCACCACGCCGTTGCGGTCGAAGATCAGCCCGCGGGTCGGCGGAATCGGCTGCACGTGGACGCGGTTGTTTTCCGAGAGCGTCGAGTGGTACTCGTACTGGATCACCTGCAAATAGTACAGCCGCGCAATCAACACGCAGATCAACAGCATGACCGCAATGGCCCCGAACACGACGCGGCTGCGCACCAGGCGGGCGTCCTTTTCGTGGTCCTTGATGCGGATCGGCTGAGACATGAGGGCAGGACTACTTGTGGTAAGGGTGGCCGGACAGCACGGTCCAGGCACGGTACAGCTGTTCGCCGATCAGGATCCGCACCAGCGGGTGCGGCAAGGTCAGCGGCGACAACGACCAGCGTTGATCGGCGCGGGCGCAGACTTCCGGCGCCAGCCCTTCGGGGCCGCCGACCATGAAATTGACCGTGCGCGAATCCAGCCGCCAACGGTCGAGTTCGACCGCCAGTTGCTCGGTGCTCCAGGGCTTGCCGTGGACTTCCAGCGTGACGATCCGCTCGTTCGGCCCGACCTTGGCCAGCATGGCTTCGCCTTCCTGGCGGATGAAACGGGCCACGTCGGCGTTCTTGCCACGGGTATTGAGCGGAATTTCCACCAGTTCCAGCGCCAGCTCGGACGGAAGACGCTTGGCATATTCATGCCAGCCTTCTTCCACCCACTTGGGCATGCGTGAACCGACGGCGATCAGTCGCAGTCGCACAGCAATCCCTTACAGCTGGTCTTTGTTGAGCTTGGTGAAATGCTCGTGGGTGTTTTCCGGGCTGTGGTGCTTGGCATCCGCCGCACGGCTTTGCTCGGCACCGGCCCACAGGCGCTCCAGGTCGTAGAACTGACGTGCCGAGGCAGTCATCATGTGCACGATCACCAGGTCGAGGTCGAGCAGCACCCAGTCGCTGTCGCCCTTGCCTTCTTCGCCCAGCGGCTTGGCGCCCTGCTTTTTGACTTCTTCACGGACCTTGTCCAGCATCGCGTTGATCTGACGATTGGACGTACCGGTGGCGATGATCATGTAGTCGGTGATGCTCTGCTTGTCGCGAACATCGATGATCTGGATGTCTTGTGCCTTGACGTCTTCCAGGGCTGCCACGGCAACCTTGACCAGCTCGTCGCCCTTCAGCGGCTCGTTGGTGTTGGCGACTTCCGGCAGCGGCGCGCTCTTGAACGTGCCTTTGCGCTTGACTTTGCTTACATCTTTGTCGGTCATATAAAACTCGTTTTGCTCATGTATTCGGCGGCTTGGCGATACGTGGATTCGTATCAGTGAAGCACGCCTTGTTCAGTTCGACGCACGGTACAGACCGTGCGCATCGATGTAGGCCAGGACCGCGTCGGGCACCAGGAAACGTACCGACTTACCGCTGGCCAGCAGTTGACGGATCTGGGTGGCGGAAACCGCGAGCGGTGTCTGCCAGACGAATGCAATCTGTCCGCTCGGCCCTTTCAGGGCCAGCGGGTCGCTCACCGAACGCGCTGCCAGCAGGTTGCGCAAGGCATCCGGCGGTTCGCTGTCGGCGTCCGGGCGCTGTAGCACCAGGATGTGGCAATGCTGGAGCAACTCTTCCCAGCGGTGCCAAGTGGGCAGGCCGCAAAATGCGTCCCAGCCCAAAAGCAGAAAAACCTGGGTCTCGGCGGCCATTTCAGCACGCATCAACTCCAGGGTATCGATGGTCCAGGACGGCTTGTCCCGCTGCAATTCGCGGGCGTCCACCACCAGCGGCGGCACTCCGGCCACCGCGCACTCAACCATTGCCAGCCGATCCTGCGCCGACACCTGCGGCGTATCGCGGTGCGGCGGCCGGGCGCTGGGCATCATGCGCAACTCGTCGAGCGCCAGCGCTTCGGCGACTTCCAGCGCACCGCGCAAATGGCCGATGTGCACCGGGTCGAACGTGCCGCCCAGCACGCCGATGCGTTGCGGGCGAGACTCGCTGCCGGGTTGCGGCGCTGTCAGGTCGAGGTCGGTCAAGTCAGACCGTCGCCTGGCCGCGCAACTGGCCATCACCGACCACGATGTACTTCTCGCAGGTCAGTCCTTCGAGGCCCACCGGACCGCGGGCGTGCAGCTTATCAGTAGAAATGCCGATCTCGGCACCCAATCCGTATTCGAATCCATCGGCGAAGCACGTCGGGGTGTTGATCATCACCGATGCCGAGTCGACTTCCGCGACGAAACGCCGAGTGTCGGCGAGGTTTTCGCTGACGATCGAGTCGGTGTGATGCGAGCCGTAATGGTTGATGTGTTCGATGGCCTGGTCCAGTCCGTCGACCACGCGGATCGACAGGATCGGCGCCAGATACTCGGTGCTCCAGTCGTCTTCGCTGGCCGCCACCGCGTCGATGCTCGCCCGGGTGCGTTCGCAACCACGCAGCTCGACGCCTTTTTCGCGGAACTGGGCAGCCATCGACGGCAGGAAATCCTTGGCAACACTTTGATCGACGAGCAAGGTCTCCATCGCGCCGCAGATGCCATAACGGTAAGTCTTGGCATTGAAGGCGATGCGCTGGGCTTTCGCCAGATCGGCATGGGCACTGACATACACGTGGCAGATGCCGTCCAGGTGTTTGATCACCGGCACGCGGGCATCGCGGCTGATGCGCTCGATCAGGCCACGGCCACCGCGTGGCACGATCACGTCGACGTACTCGGGCATGCTGATCATCGCGCCGACGGCGGCACGGTCGGTGGTTTCGACCACTTGCACCACCGCTGCCGGCAACTCGGCCTCGGCCAGACCGCGCTGAATGCACGCGGCAATCGCCCGGTTGGAGTGAATCGCCTCGGAGCCACCGCGCAGGATGGTCGCGTTGCCGGACTTCAGGCACAGGCTGGCGGCATCGATGGTCACGTTGGGCCGGGATTCGTAGATGATCCCGATCACGCCCAGCGGTACGCGCATCTTGCCGACCTGAATGCCGGACGGGCGAAAGCTCATGTCGCGGATCGCACCGACCGGGTCCGGCAGTGCCGCCACCTGACGCAGGCCGACGATCATGCCGTCGATGCGTGCCGGGGTCAGTTCCAGACGCTCCAGCAGTGCCGGTTCCAGACCGTTGGCGCGACCGGCGGCCAGATCCTGTTCATTGGCTGCGGCCAGCTCGGCGCGCGCAGCGTCCAGCGCATTGGCAGCAGCCTGCAGGGCGCGGTTCTTCTGCGCGGTGCTGGCACGGCCGATGACCCGGGAGGCTTCGCGGGCGGCGCGACCCAATCGGGTCATGTAGGCAAGAACGGACTCAGTCATGGTCTGCTGGGGTCTTGGCAAAGAGGAAAGCGGCAGATTATAGCTGTCGCGTCCCGGGACTAACAGCGGTGACAGGCGGATGGTCGAAATGGACTGCAATTTGCCGACGTTCAGCCGTAATTAAGCCGCGGATTGTTATCATCACGACCTCCTTCGCCTGGATAAACACCGTTTGCCATGTCCAACCTGACCGTTCGCGCCACCGCCGGGCGCCTGCCACTGGGCCTTCCGGACGCTTTCTTTGACCGTGACGCGCAAATGCTGGCCCGCGATCTGCTCGGCAAAGTCATCCGCCACCGGGTCGGCGATCTGTGGCTCAGCGCCCGGATCATCGAAACCGAAGCGTATTACTGTGCAGAAAAAGGCAGCCATGCCTCCCTCGGCTATACGGAAAAACGTAAGGCTTTGTTTCTGGATGGCGGACACATCTATATGTATTACGCCCGTGGCGGCGATTCGCTGAACTTCAGCGCCCAGGGGCCGGGCAACGCCGTGTTGATCAAATCCGCCTACCCGTGGGTCGATGAAATCAGCGGACCGGCCAGTCTGGCGCAGATGCTGCTGAACAACCCCGATACTCAGGGCCGACCGCGCCCTTCGCAAAAGCTCTGCGCCGGGCAGACGCTGCTGTGCAAGGCGCTGGGGTTGAAGGTGCCGATGTGGGACGCCAAGCGTTTCGATCACGAGCTGATGCTGGTGGAAGACACCGGGCCGGCGCCGACCCAGATTATCCAGACTACCCGCCTGGGTATCCCCCAGGGCCGCGACGAGCACCTGATGTATCGCTTCGTCGACGCCACGTATGCCCAGTGGTGCACGCGCAACCCGCTACGCCGGGGTCAGGTCGAAGGTCGCGATTATTTCCTGCTGTAAATACAAACCCGTGTAGGAGCTGCCGAAGGCTGCGATCTTTGTTTTTAACAGATCAAAAGATCGCAGCCTTCGGCAGCTCCTACATGAGGTGATCAATAAAATGGAGTTATTTGTATGGGCCCATGGCTCGATAGCGTGACCGGTTGGCTGGCGGCCAATCCGCAGTGGCTGGCCGCCGCCGTATTGATTGTCGCCTTCGTGGAGTGTCTGGCGATTGCCGGGCTGATCGTGCCCGGCACGGTGTTGCTGTTTGCCGTCGCGGTACTGGCCGGCAGCGGCGCGTTGTCGCTTAGCGAGACCCTGCTGCTGGGCTTTCTCGGCGGTATTCTCGGCGATGTGATTTCGTATTTCCTCGGCCGCCACTTCCATCAGAACATCCGCCGCTTGCCCGGCCTGCGCCATCATCCGGAATGGATGGCCGGGGCCGAAATCTACTTCCAGCGTTACGGCATTGCCAGCCTGCTGGTCGGGCGCTTCATCGGGCCGTTGCGGCCGATGCTGCCGATGGTCGCCGGGATGTGCGACATGCCCTTCCCGCGTTTCGCCGCCGTCAGCCTGCTGGCCGCCGCCGGCTGGAGCGTCGCCTACCTGCTGCCGGGTTGGGCCACCGGCGCGGCGATCCGTCTGCCGCTGCCGGAAGGTTTCTGGCTGCAAGCCGGCATCGTCGCCGCCAGCATTGCAGTGATGATCGGCCTGAGCGTCAACAGCAGCTTGCGCCAGCATCGCCGCGCGACGATCTGGATCAGCAGCATGAGCCTGTTGATTCTGATCGGACTGTTTATTGGCTATCCGTACCTGCACGCCCTCGACCAGGGCGTGATGACCCTGGTGCAGGAGCATCGCCAGCCAATGCTCGATGAAATCGCGGTGACGTTCACCCTGATCGGTGAATTCCGCAACATGCTGCTGTTCAGCGCCCTGCTCACCGGTCTGTTGCTGCTTTGCCGGCAATGGCGTCAGGCAATCTTTGCCGGCGGTACGCTGCTGTGCACCGCGCTGCTGAATACCGTCACCAAACAGTTTTTCGCCCGGGTTCGCCCGGACGTGCTGACCGATCCGCTGACCAGCTACAGCATGCCCAGCGGCCATGCCTCGGGATCGTTCGCGCTGTTTCTGGTGCTGGCGGTACTCGCCGGTCGCGGACAACCGCCGCGCATGCGTCTGACCTGGCTGTTGCTCGGCTGTATTCCGGCGCTGTCGATTGCCTTGTCGCGGGTTTATCTGGGCGCGCACTGGCCGACGGATATTCTGGCCGGCGCAATGCTCGCAGCGTGCGTGTGTGCGGCGGGGTTGTGGCTGAGCCAGCGCAAGGCGCCGCTCAACGCCATGCCGTTCAAGGTCTGGTGGCTGATCCTGCCGGCGCTGCTGGCGCTGTTCAGCCTGTTCGTTCTGCGGCATTTGCCGGACACGATGTTGCGTTACGCTTATTGAGAAGCAAAAGATCGCAGCCTGCGGCAGCTCCTACAAGGGTTTTGTTCACCTGCGCACGATGGCGCAGGTGTAAACGAAATCCCGTGTAGGAGCTGCCGCAGGCTGCGATCTTTTTCGATGGCTCAGGCGAACAATTCGCCCTGAAGCTCATCGAGCAGCGCCTGGATCGCATCCAGTCGCTGCTGCGGATCGTCGAGTTGCAGCAGGTCGATCTTGTCTTCTTCGGCGAACGGCAGCAGATAGGCCAGTTGATTGGCCAGCGACTGCTGCCCCAGCGCTTCGGTGCCCATGTTCAGCGCCTCGACCATCGGGTGCTCGGCCAAGGCCTTGAGCAGCGCCACCAGATCGGCGTCTTCGTCCTGCAACGGTTGCTCCGGTTCATCGTCTAGCCATTCGATGTCGGCGAGGATCAACTGATCGCGCTGCACCTCAGTGCGCAGCACCTGAAAGCGCCGCCCGCCCTGCACCCGGATCCCCAACAGACCGTTGTCCTGTTGCTGGAAATCGGTAATCCGCGCCTCGCAACCGACCAAGGCAAAGCCTTCTGGCGCAACGCCGACTTCGTGGCCGTCGAGGATGCACACCACGCCGAAACCGCCGCCCTGTTTCATGCAGCGGCCGATCATGTCCAGGTAGCGCGCCTCGAAGATCTGCAAGTCGAGGTTGCAACCGGGGAACAGCACTGTGTTGAGCGGGAAAAGCGGCAGACTCATAGACATTTCCTTACACCACCATCGACACCGCCAACGGCAGGAACACCGCCGTGGCCACGCCCATCAGACTCATCGCCAGCGCCGCGAAGGCGCCGCACTCATCGCTTTCCTGAAGCGCCACCGAGGTGCCGACCGCGTGTGCGGTCATGCCCAGCGCCATGCCGCGCGCCTCGGGGCTGTGCACGCCGAGCCGAGTCAGCAGCGCCGGGCCGAAGATCGCGCCAATCACCCCGGTGATCAGCACGAACACCGCCGCCAGCGCCGCCACGCCACCGATCTGCTCGGCCACCAGCATGGCAATCGGCGAGGTCACCGACTTGGGGGCCATGGTCATCAGGATCATGTGTTCGGCACCGAACCACCAGCCCAGCAAAACACCCATGCCCGTGGCGACCACCCCACCAATCACCAGCGTAGTAAAAATCGGCCAGAACAATTGGCGGATGCGCTTGAGGTTGAGATACAGCGGCACCGCCAGCGCCACCGTCGCCGGCCCCAGCAAAATGCTGAGGATCTCGGTGCTCTTGCGGTACTCGGCGTAAGTCAGGCCGCAGCCGACCAGCACGCCGATCACCAACAGCATGGAGACCAGCACCGGTTGCAGAAAGATCCAGCGGGTTTTCTCGAACGCCGCCAGCACCAGTTGATAGGCGCCAAGGGTGATGCCGATGCCGAACAGCGGATGATGAATGACCGAAGCCCAGGCACCTTGCCAATCGAAGAGCATCAAGCGTCCTCCGAGTTCGGTGCGTGACGCTTGACCAGCCGTTGCATCAACACGCCGGCGAAGGCCATCGACAGAATCAACGACAGCACCAGCGCGCCGACAATCGCCCAGAAATCGGCGGCAATGTCGCTCGCATACACCATCACGCCCACCGCCGGCGGCACCAGCAGCAACGGCAGATAACGCAGCAGACTGCCGGCCGCGAGGTTCAGCGGCTCGCCGACTTCACCGCGGATGATCAACAACACCAGCAACAGCAGAAGGCCGATGATCGGCCCCGGCAGTACCGGCAACAGCAAATGGTTGAGCGCCGTGCCGAGCAATTGGAACAGCACCAGCATGGTCAGGCCACGTAACAACATCAGACATCTCCCCCCGCAAGTCCTCGGCATTATAAGCACGGCAGCGCTATGGATCGGCATTCGCCAAAAGCATGGTCGGTTGACCGGAGCAAATCGTCATGTTGATCTACAGTGGTTCGCAGGGCGGTCAAATCCCCCACCTGAAAAACTATAAAACCGATGAACCCAAGGAGAGTCTCAATGCCCTATGTTCCCGTTGCAGAGCTCAAAGATTATGTCGGCAAGGAACTCGGACGTTCCGAATGGCTCACCATCGATCAGGAGCGCATCAACCTGTTCGCCGAAGCCACCGGGGATTATCAGTTCATCCATGTCGACCCGGTCAAAGCCGCGCAAACGCCATTTGGCAGCACCATTGCCCACGGTTTCCTGTCGCTGTCGCTGATCCCGAAACTGATGGAAGACATCCTCGTGCTGCCGCAAGGCCTGAAGATGGTGGTCAATTACGGTCTGGACAGCGTGCGTTTCATCCAGCCGGTGAAGGTCGATTCAAAAGTGCGCCTGAAAGTCGATCTGGCCGAAGTGACCGAGAAAAAACCCGGTCAATGGCTGCTCAAGGCCACCGCGACGCTTGAGATAGAAGGCTCGGACAAACCGGCCTACATCGCCGAACCGTTGTCGCTCTGCTTCGTTTAAGTGGCCCGGATGCGAAGCGGCTCACGCTGTTTCGCACTCCCTCTCTATATATGCGACACATAGCTGCGGCATACTCGGTCGCCTAATTGCCCGGATCCCGCTATGCGCCCACTCGCTTCTCTTGCACCCCTTGCCCTGACCCTGATGCTCACCGCGTGCGGCGACGGCGAATCGCTGTTGCCCCCGGATGCACGGCTGCCGGACGGCGGGCGCTATCGCGGCGAACTGGTCAACGGCTTGCTGCAAGGCCAGGGCCGGGTCGACTACCCCAATGGCAGCTGGTACGCCGGGCAGTTCGACAAGGGCCAATGGCATGGCCAGGGCGAGTGGCACGGCAGCAACGGCGAGGTCTATCGCGGCCAGTTCCAGCAAGGCCTGTTCGATGGCCAGGGCAGCCTGACCACCAACGCCAGCAGTTACACCGGCGGCTTCAAGCAGGGCCGGCGCGACGGTGAAGGTACGCTGAAAGAAAACGGCATGACCTACCGTGGCGAGTTCAAGGCTGACCAGTATTCCGGGCTGGGCCGTCTGGAAATGGACGACGGCAGCTCCTATCAGGGCCAGTTCGCCCACGGCAAACCCAACGGCGAAGGCCAGCGCGGCGATTCCAGCGGCAACACCTTCAGCGGCCATTTCGTCAACGGCCAGCTCGAAGGCAATGGCACCTTCAACAGTGCCGATGGCGACATCTATGTCGGCGGCTTCAAGAACAGCCAGCTGCACGGCAAGGGCCGCTACGAGAACGCCGACGGCGACGTGTGGCTCGGCCAGTTCAAGGAAGGCGCGCTGACCGGCAAGGGCGAATTGATCGGTGCCGACGGCAGCCACTACATCGGCTTCTTCAACGACTGGCGCTTCAGTGGTCAGGGCCGCTTGAACCTGTCTGACGGCAGCTTCTACATCGGCGGGTTCGACAGCGACAGCTACGCCGGGCGCGGCACCCTGGTGCTGACCGACGGCACCGTGCTCAGCGGCACCTGGATCAACGGCCAGCGCGTACGTGACGTCGACGGCAAGCTGTTGCCCGACACCCTCGAACTCGGCTTGCTGGCCCAAGGGCGTCTGCTCGATGACGCACTGGCCGCTGTGCCCGCCTCGACGCCAGCAGTCGAGCTGTACACCCTGACCCTCGGTGGCGACGGCAAACAAAGCGTGTTCCTGCGCGAGTCCGACTACGTCGCCAACATGCTCACCACACGCTTCGGTGCCTTCGGCCAGATTCGTCTGGTCAACCACCGCGACCACCTCGTCGACCGGCCGATGGCCACCCGCGAAAACCTGCGCCGCGCCGCGCAGACTTTGGCTGAACGCAGTGGCCCGGAGGACCTGATCTTCATCTACCTGACCAGCCACGGCACCGCCGAACACGAACTGGTGCTCGACCAGCCGCGCATGGAGCTGGCGGACCTGCCCGCCGACGAGCTCGCCACGGTGCTGGCGCCGCTGAAAAACCGAGATAAGGTGATCGTGATTTCATCGTGCTATTCCGGTGGTTTCATCCCCGCGCTGAAAGATGAGCGCACCCTGATCATGACCGCCTCGCGTGCCGATCGGGTGTCGTTCGGTTGCTCGGAAGAAGCCAACTTCACCTACTTCGGCGACGCCTTGTTCGCTCAGGCACTGAACCAGACCGACGATCTGGAGCAGGCCTTCAAACTGGCCAAGGCCACCGTCGCCGAGCGCGAACTGGCGGATAACTTCGAAGCCTCGGAGCCACAGATCTGGGCACCGAAAACCGTGCTGGCGCACTGGCAACTGCTGCGTAAACAGCAGGCAAGAAAAGCGTTGCAGAGTGCTGCATTGAACGACGGAGCAACAAACAGCAACTAAGCTGAACAGTATCAAGGGAGAAACACTATGTACTTGACGCCTCAGCACGTATTGCTTGCCGGAGCCACCGGACTGACCGGTGAACATCTGCTCGACCGTTTGCTCAACGAGCCGACGATCACCCGCGTGCTCGCCCCGTCCCGTCGTCCATTGGCGGAGCATCCGCACCTGGAGAACCCGGTGGGCGACCCACAGGCGTTTCTGCCGCAACTCAGTGGTCGCGTCGATATCGCCTACTGCTGTCTCGGCACCACCATCAAGCAGGCGGGTTCCGAAGCCGCGTTCCGCGCGGTGGATCTGGACATGGTCGTGGCCTTCGCCAAACGTGCACGGGAGATGGGCGCGCGGCACCTGATCGTGATCAGCGCGCTGGGCGCCGATCCGAAATCGTCGATTTTCTACAACCGGGTCAAAGGCGAGATGGAGCAGGCGTTGCGTGCGCAGGACTGGCCGCAACTGACCATCTGTCGGCCATCGCTGCTGCTGGGCGATCGTACCGAACCGCGTCTGGGCGAACAGCTGGCCGCGCCGTTTTCCAAACTGATTCCGGGCAAATACCGCGGCATCGAAGCCTGCCAACTGGCCCGGGCGATGTGGCGCCTGGCGCTGGAAGAACAGGACGGGGTGCGGGTGGTCGAGTCGGATGAGTTGCGCAAGCTCGGCAAGTAACCGCGGGACTTTGTGGCGAGGGAGCTTGCTCCCGCTCGACTGCGCAGCAGTCGCCAGCCCTGAATTATGCGGTGTATCTGAAGGATTTAGTCGCGGGGTTTGGGGCCGCTTCGCAGCCCAGCGGGAGCAAGCTCCCTCGCCACAGGAGTGCGCAGCACTCCCTTACAATCCACCCGTCGCCTGAAACCCCACGCCAATCACGGTCAGCAACGACAACGGCAACAACAGCGTATCGAGCAACGCACTCGCCGGCAGATCCACCCCCGGATAACTCGGCGCCTCAGCCCCGAAGCGATCCATCGCACAACATCCGCCATTCATCGCGTACAAATCCAGGCGCGTCCCGGAATACACCACCGGCGCGCCCGGCTTGGCCGCATCCAGCGTGCGCGCGGTGGCGCAGCCGGCCAGTTGCAGGGCCAGCGCAATCACCAACAGCTTATTCATCGCTGCTCAGATGATGCTCGCCCCAACGCGGCAGCATGTCCTGTGGAATGCCCAACAGATTGAGAATCCGTGCGACGACGAAATCGATCAGGTCGTCGATGGTCTGCGGCTGGTGATAGAAACCCGGCGAGGCCGGCAGAATGGTCACGCCCATGTTCGACAGCTTGAGCATGTGCTCCAGATGAATGCTCGAATACGGCGCTTCGCGCGGCACCAGGATCAACTGGCGGCGCTCCTTCAAGGTGACGTCCGCCGCGCGCTCGATCAGATTGTTGCAGGCACCGGTGGCAATCGCCGACAAGGTGCCGGTGGAACACGGCACCACCACCATCGCCGCTGGCGCGCCGGAGCCCGAGGCTACCGGCGACATCCAGTCTTCCTTGCCGTAAACGCGGATCTGCCCGGCGGCCGCCCCGGTGTATTCGGTGAGGAACGCCTGCATCATCTGCGGTTTGGCCGGCAGCGTGACATCGGTCTCGGTGGCCATCACCAGTTGCGCAGCCTTGGAGATCAGGAAGTGCACTTCGCGATCTTCACGCACCAGGCAATCGAGCAGGCGCAAACCGTACTGCGCGCCGGACGCGCCGGTCATCGCCAGCGTGATGCGTTCCGGGCCGCCGTTCTGGGAAAAAGTGTTCATTGCAGCGCCTCGGCGAGTTTGCCGTGCAGGCCGCCGAAGCCACCGTTGCTCATGATCACCACGTGAGTGCCGGGCTGGGCCTGGCTTTTCACGCGTTCGATGATGCCTTCCAGCGAGTCGCTGACGATCGATGGCACGCTGCACAGTGCGGCGGTGGCGCCCAGATCCCAACCGAGGTTGGCCGGGGCGTACCAGATCACCTGATCGGCATCGACCACGCTGTCGGGCAGGCCATCGCGGTGCGCGCCGAGCTTCATCGAGTTGGAGCGCGGTTCGATGATCGCGATCAGCGGTGCGTCGCCGATGCGCTTGCGCAGACCGTCGAGGGTGGTGGCGATGGCGGTCGGGTGGTGGGCGAAGTCGTCGTAGATGGTGATGCCGCGCACTTCGGCGACTTTCTCCATGCGGCGTTTGACGTTCTTGAACGCGCTCAACCCGGCGATGCCCATCGATGGCACCACACCGACATGCCGCGCCGCTGCCAGCGCGGCCAGGGCGTTGGCGACGTTGTGCTGACCGGTCAACTCCCATTCCACGGTGCCCTGGGACACGCCTTCGAACATCACTTCGAACGCCGAGCCATCGTCCTTGAGCAACTTGACCTGCCACTGACCGCCGACACCGGTGGTTTGCACCGGGGTCCAGCAACCCATTTCGATCACGCGCTGCAAGGCAGGTTCGGTGGTCGGGTGAATCACCAGACCTTCACTCGGAATGGTTCGCACCAAATGGTGGAACTGCCGCTCGATGGCCGACAGATCGGGGAAGATGTCGGCGTGATCGAACTCAAGGTTGTTGAGGATCGCGGTGCGTGGACGGTAGTGGACAAACTTCGAACGCTTGTCGAAGAACGCGCTGTCGTACTCGTCAGCCTCGATCACGAAAAACGGCGTACCGCCCAGACGTGCCGACACCGAGAAGTTCTGCGGCACGCCGCCGATCAGGAACCCCGGGCTCATGCCGGCGTGTTCCAGGACCCAGGCGAGCATGCTGCTGGTGGTGGTCTTGCCGTGCGTACCGGCAACCGCCAGCACCCAGCGCCCTTGCAACACGTGATCGGCCAGCCATTGCGGGCCGGAAACGTACGGCAGGCCTTTGTTCAGCACATACTCCACCGCCGGGTTGCCGCGGGACATGGCGTTGCCGATTACCACCAGATCCGGCGCCGGATCAAGCTGGGCCGGGTCATAACCCTGGGTCAGTTGAATGCCCTGGGCCTCCAGCTGCGTGCTCATCGGCGGATAGACGTTGGCGTCGGAGCCGGTCACGTGATGGCCCAGCTCTTTGGCCAGAACCGCCATCGAGCCCATGAAAGTCCCGCAGATACCCAGAATATGAATGTGCATAGTCGACCTCGTAAAACATGGCCGCAGGTTAGCGCAGGGAGGGGGAAATCGCACTCTTTAGCTGATCACCATCACCCCACGATCACTACCCCCCCTGTAGGAGCTGCCGAAGGCGGCGATCTTTTGATCTTGTTCTTTACAGGATCAAAAGATCGCCGCCTTCGGCAGCTCCTACAGGGGGATTTATGCGGTTCGGGCGATGCCGTGTTTGCGCAGCTTTCTGTAGAGGGTGTTGCGACTCACGCCGAGTTGCTCGGCGGTGTGGGTCATGTGCCAGCGCGTTTGCTCCAGCGCATTGAGCAACGCCAGTCGCTCGGCGTCTTCCAGCGGATGCTCGGACTCAACCGACGTCAGCGCAAGCGTCGGACGCCCCTGCCGAATCATCGCCGGCAAATCCTCAAGGCCGATTCGCCCGTCATCACACAACGCCGCCAGCGTGCGCAGGACATTGCGCAACTGCCGCACGTTGCCCGGCCAGTTGAAGGCCAGCAACGCTCGCCGCGCCGGTTCGTCGATCACAATCACTTCGCCGCCCGCCTCCTCGGCCAGCAGAAAATCCAGCAACTGCGATTTATCACTGCGTTCGCGCAGCGCCGGCAACGCGACTTCGAGGCCATTGAGCCGGTAATACAGATCTTCGCGGAAGCTGCCGTCTTCGACCCGTTCCAGCAGATTGCGGTGCGTGGCGCTGATGATCCGCACGTTGACCGCCTCCGGTTCGCCGCCAATCGGCACCACCTGCCGGTCTTCCAGCACTCGCAACAAGCGAGTTTGCAACGCCAGCGGCATGTCGCCGATTTCATCAAGAAACAGCGTGCCGCCATCGGCCTGCTGCAGCTTGCCGCGCATGCCGTCCTTGCGTGCGCCGGTGAAACTGCCGCCGCGATAACCGAACAGTTCGCTCTCGATCAGGCTCTCGGGAATCGCCGCGCAATTGAGCGCGACAAAGGCTTTGTTGGCGCGCTGGCTGGCGTGATGCACAGCCTTGGCAAAGGCTTCCTTGCCGGAGCCGGTTTCGCCATTGATCAGCAGCGGCACGTCGCGTTCGAATACCCGCAACGCCTTGCGGAAATCCGCTTGCAGCGCCGCGTCACCGAGGCAAATGCCCACCAGCGCTTGAGGCTTGGCCACGACCGGGGCCGGCAGGATCGGCGCCGGCTTGCGCGATTCGCCGCGCAGCAAGGCAAACAGATGCCGGCCGTCGCGGGTGCGCAGCGGCCAACTGGCGCTGGCATTGGCGCTGGCACGACCGAGCAACTCGTCCAGCGAACAATCGAAAAATGCTTCCACCGGTTTGCCGAGCAAACCACCGCGAATATGCCCGAGCAGGTTCAGCGCGCTCTGGTTGACCGCGCTGATCCGCCCTTCGCCGTCAAACGCCAGCAGCCCTTCGCTGAACAAGCCGACGGATTCGGCCTGCAAGTGAAAACGCAGCAGCCACTGGTTATCGAAGCAGCGCAGGAAATAGCAGCTCTCGATCATCTTCGCCGACAGATTGACCAGCGCCATGGTGTGGAACTGGCTCTGGCGCGAGACATCGTGGCGCGCCGAGGATACATCGAGTACCGCGAGCAGTTCGCCGTGCGGGTCGAACACCGGGCTCGCCGAGCAGGTCAGGCCGGTGTGGCGGCCGCGAAAGTGTTCGTCCTGATGGATGGTCAGCGCCTGGCGCTCGACCAGACAGGTGCCGATGCCGTTGGTGCCTTCGCAGGCTTCGCTCCAGTCGGCGCCGAGCCAGAGGCCGGCCCGTTCGAATATCTTGCGCTCGGCAGGTGCGGTGACGCAGTTGAGGATCACCCCGCGCGCATCGGTCAGCAGCACCGCATGACCGGCGCCGGACAGTTGCTGATGCAGGCTGCTCATTTCATTGCCGGCGATCTGTAACACCTGTTGCAGACGTTCGCGGCTTTCGAGCACGCGCCCGTGTTCGAGCACGGTGGGCGCCATGGTCAGGGCCGGATCGAGGTGATAGTCCTCGAGACAGCGCAGCCACGAGCGGGCAATCGACGGATCGGCACCGGGCCCGTGCAGGTGCGGCTTGCCCTGACTGACAGTGAGAACCTGCTGGGCATGGCGACTCAAATGGTTGTCGTGCATTTCTTATTGTTCTCCCCGAAAGGTCGACCCTTCCAGACTACCAACACTGACCTGTGGCGAGGGAGCTTGCTCCCGCTCGAGTGCGAAGCGCTCGCCAAAGTATATGAGCGGTAAACATTTCAGGGCTGCTGCGCAGCCCAGCGGGAGCAAGCTCCCTCGCCACAATAATCAACCACTGGGCGATTGGCAGTCAGCATCCTCCAGCCATCGGCGCATTGCAATGCTGGCAAGACCGGTCGGTCACAGGCTGTGCCAAATGCGGTACAAACTGTCACCCGCCCTGTACCGAAACCATCACAGCCTTCGCCCGCCCGTCCGACAAGAAATTCGCAAGGCCTTGATTTGCCTGCCCTGTACGGCAGTGGCCCGACCTTTGCTCTACGCTTATAGCAAGCGCACTTGCGCGTTTCTCTAATAAGTACAAAGCCAAGGAGAACAACATCATGCGTTACGCTCACCCCGGTACTGAAGGCGCCAAAGTCTCGTTCAAGAGCAAGTACGGTAACTACATCGGCGGCGAGTTCGTCGCGCCTGTCAAAGGTCAGTACTTCACCAACACCTCGCCAGTGAATGGCCAGCCGATTGCCGAATTCCCCCGCTCCACTGCCGAAGACATCGACAAGGCACTGGACGCCGCCCACGCCGCTGCCGATGCGTGGGGCGCCACTTCCGTGCAGGCGCGCTCGCTGATCCTGCTGAAAATCGCCGACCGCATCGAACAGAATCTCGAACTGCTGGCGATCACCGAAACCTGGGACAACGGCAAAGCCATCCGCGAAACCCTCAATGCCGACATCCCGCTGGCCGCCGACCATTTCCGTTACTTCGCCGGGTGCCTGCGCGCCCAGGAAGGCAGTGCGGCCGAAATCGACGGCAACACCGTGGCCTATCACATCCATGAGCCGCTGGGCGTGGTCGGCCAGATCATTCCGTGGAACTTCCCGCTGCTGATGGCCGCGTGGAAACTCGCCCCGGCGCTGGCCGCCGGCAACTGCGTGGTACTCAAGCCGGCCGAGCAAACCCCGCTGGGCATCTGCGTGCTGATGGAGCTGATCGGTGATCTGCTGCCACCGGGCGTGCTCAACGTGGTGCAAGGTTTCGGCAAGGAAGCCGGCGAAGCGCTGGCCACCAGCAAACGCATCGCCAAGATCGCCTTCACCGGCTCGACCCCGGTCGGCTCGCACATCATGAAATGCGCCGCCGAGAACATCATTCCGTCCACCGTGGAACTGGGCGGCAAATCGCCGAACATCTTCTTCGAAGACATCATGCAGGCCGAACCGACCTTCATCGACAAAGCCGCCGAAGGTCTGGTGCTGGCATTCTTCAACCAGGGCGAAGTCTGCACCTGCCCGTCCCGCGCACTGGTGCAGGAATCGATCTACGACGAATTCATGCAAGTGGTGATGAAGAAAGTCCTGCAGATCAAACGTGGCGACCCGCTGGACACCGACACCATGGTTGGCGCGCAGGCGTCCGAACAGCAATTCGACAAGATCCTGTCGTACCTGGAAATCGCCAAGGGTGAAGGCGCCGAGCTGCTGACCGGCGGCAAGGTGGAAAAACTCGAAGGCAACCTAGCGACCGGCTATTACATCCAGCCGACCCTGCTCAAGGGCACCAACAAAATGCGCGTGTTCCAGGAAGAAATCTTCGGCCCGGTGGTAAGCATCACCACCTTCAAGGACGAAGCCGAAGCCCTCGCCATCGCCAACGACACCGAGTTCGGCCTCGGCGCCGGCCTGTGGACCCGCGACATCAACCGCGCCTACCGCATGGGCCGCGCGATCAAGGCCGGTCGCGTGTGGACCAACTGCTACCACCTGTACCCGGCGCACGCCGCGTTCGGCGGGTACAAGAAGTCTGGCGTCGGCCGTGAAACCCACAAGATGATGCTCGATCACTATCAGCAGACGAAAAACCTGCTGGTGAGCTACGACATCAATCCGTTGGGCTTCTTCTAAAACCCGGGGCGACGCAGGTATTTCTGTGTTGCCCTCCAAATAGCTATCGCTGGCAAGCCAGCTCCCACAGGGATCTTTGCAGATCTCGATAACGGGAACACCACAGATACCTGTGGGAGCTGGCTTGCCAGCGATGGCGTCCTCAATGACACAACCCCAAGGCCTGGCCGCTCTGGCACGGCCCTTGCGTACCCGTCATTCAGGTTTTGCACAGAAACTGCCGCTGCGTGAACAGCATCCATCCACCTTAACCGCTGCACCCGAAAGTCCAACAGATCGAACAATAAAAAACAGAGAGGACTTATGACTTCCACCACACAGCTCAAACCCACACTCGGCACCCTGCACCTCTGGGGCATTGCCGTCGGCCTGGTGATTTCCGGCGAATATTTCGGCTGGAGTTACGGCTGGGGCACCGCGGGCACCCTCGGATTTCTGGTCACGGCGCTGATGGTCGCGACCATGTACACCTGCTTCATCTTCAGTTTCACCGAACTGACCACCGCGATTCCCCACGCGGGCGGGCCGTTTGCCTACAGCCGCCGGGCGTTCGGCGAGAAAGGCGGATTGATCGCCGGCATCGCCACGCTGATCGAATTTGTTTTCGCCCCTCCGGCGATTGCCATGGCCATCGGCGCCTACCTCAACGTGCAGTACCCGGAGCTTGATCCGAAGGTCGCGGCGGTCGGCGCGTACTTCGTGTTCATGACCCTGAACATCCTCGGCGTCAGCATTGCCGCGACTTTTGAGCTGGTGGTCACCGTGCTGGCGGTCGCCGAACTGCTGGTGTTCATGGGTGTGGTCGCGCCGGGCTTCAGCTTCAGCAATTTCGTGCTCAACGGCTGGTCGGGCGCCAACGAGTTCACCCTGGGCTCGATCCCCGGAATCTTTGCGGCGATCCCGTTCGCGATCTGGTTTTTCCTTGCCATCGAAGGCGCGGCCATGGCGGCCGAAGAAGCCAAGGACCCGAAACGCACGATTCCCAAGGCCTACGTCAGCGGCATCCTGACCCTGGTATTCCTCGCCATCGGCGTAATGGTGATGGCCGGCGGCGTCGGCGACTGGCGCCAACTGTCGAACATCAACGACCCGCTGCCACAGGCAATGAAAGCGGTGGTCGGCAACAACTCATCGTGGATGCACATGCTGGTGTGGATCGGTCTGTTTGGTCTGGTAGCGAGTTTCCACGGGATCATCCTCGGTTACTCGCGGCAGTTCTTCGCCCTCGCCCGCGCCGGTTACCTGCCGAAAAGCCTGGCCAAGCTGTCGCGCTTCCAGACCCCGCACCGGGCGATTCTGGCCGGTGGCGTGATCGGTATCGCGGCGATTTACAGCGATGGTCTGGTCAACCTGCAAGGCATGACCCTGACGGCCGCGATGATCACCATGTCGGTGTTCGGCGCGATCGTGATGTACATCATCAGCATGCTCAGCCTGTTCAAACTGCGCAAAACCGAACCGAACCTGGAACGCACCTTCCGCGCCCCGGGCTATCCGGTGGTGCCGGCGATTGCGCTGTTTCTGGCGGTGGTGTGCCTGGTGGCGATGGCGTGGTTCAACACGCTGATCGGTTGTGTGTTCCTGGGCTTCATGGCCGCTGGTTATCTGTACTTTCAGCTCACCGCCAAACAACGCGCCGACGCCCCGGCAGACGCTATGCTCGAAAGTATCTAGTTGCCATATAACAGTGCGTAGCGCCCCATGTAGGAGCTGCCGAAGGCTGCGATCTTTTGATCTTGTTTTTAGAAAATCAAAGTCAAAAGATCGCAGCCTTCGGCAGCTCCTACAGGGGTGTATCAATTACAGGAGGACAGCATGGTCGCATTTGCCCATTCCGTCGGCGCCCAGACCTACCGCTTCGACAGCCTCAAGGACGTCATGGCCAAGGCCAGCCCGGCGCGCTCCGGTGACTTTCTGGCCGGCGTTGCCGCGCTCAATGACGGCGAACGCGTGGCTGCACAAATGGCGCTGGCCGACATCCCGCTCACGCATTTTCTGCAGGAAGCGCTGATTCCCTATGAGACCGATGAAGTCACCCGACTGATCATCGACACCCACGACAAACAAGCCTTCGCCGTGGTCAGCCACCTCACCGTCGGCGGCTTCCGCGACTGGCTGCTCAGCGACGCCGCTGACGAAACCAGCCTGCGCGCCCTCGCTCCCGGCCTGACGCCGGAAATGGTCGCCGCCGTGTCGAAAATCATGCGCGTGCAGGATCTGGTGCTGGTGGCGCAGAAGATCCGCGTGGTCACAAAATTTCGCGGCACCCTCGGCCTGCGCGGACGCCTGTCGACCCGCCTGCAACCCAATCATCCGACCGATGAGCCATCCGGCATCGCCGCGAGCATTCTCGACGGTCTGCTGTACGGCAATGGCGACGCAATGATCGGAATCAACCCGGCCACCGACAGCATCGCCTCGATCTGCGCGATGCTGGAGATGCTCGACGCGATCATCCAGCGCTATGACATCCCGACCCAGGCCTGCGTGCTGACCCACGTCACCACCTCGATCGAGGCGATCAACCGTGGCGTGCCGCTGGACCTGGTGTTCCAGTCGATTGCCGGCACCGAAGCGGCCAACGCCAGTTTCGGCATCAACCTCAACGTATTGCAGGAAGGCTATGACGCCGGGCTGAGCCTGAAGCGCGGCACTCTCGGGCAGAACCTGATGTATTTCGAGACCGGTCAGGGCAGCGCGCTGTCGGCCAACGCCCACCATGGCGTCGATCAGCAGACCTGCGAAACCCGGGCCTACGCCGTGGCGCGGCATTTCAAGCCATTTTTGGTGAACACCGTGGTCGGCTTCATCGGCCCGGAATACCTCTATAACGGCAAGCAGATCATCCGCGCTGGCCTCGAAGATCATTTCTGCGGCAAGTTGCTCGGCGTGCCGATGGGCTGTGATATCTGCTACACCAACCACGCCGAAGCCGATCAGGACGACATGGACACCCTGCTGACCCTGCTCGGTGTGGCCGGGATCAACTTCATCATGGGCATCCCCGGCTCCGACGACATCATGCTTAACTACCAGACCACCTCGTTTCACGACGCGCTCTACGCCCGCCAGACCCTGGGCCTGAAACCGGCGCCGGAGTTCGAGCAATGGCTGGCGAACATGGGCATTTTCACCCAGGCGGACGGCAAGGTTCGCTTTGGCAACAACCTGCCGCCGGCCTTTCGCCAGGCGCTGGCGCAACTGGGATGAGTGTGATGGACAAACCGCCTGTCGACCCGCAAAACCCTTGGCTGGAGCTGCGCCGCCTGACCCCGGCGCGCATCGCTCTGGGCCGCACCGGCACCAGCCTGCCAACCCGCGCACAACTGGATTTCCAGTTCGCCCACGCCCAGGCGCGGGATGCGGTGCATCTGCCGTTCGACCACGCCGGGCTCAGCGCACAATTGAACGAACGCGGGCGCGAGACCTTGTTGCTGCACAGCGCGGCGACCGATCGCAACAGCTACCTGCAACGCCCGGATCTGGGACGCAAGCTCAGCGACGCCTCGGCGCAGACCCTGCGGGATTACGCTGCGGCGCGCTCCGGCGGGGTCGATCTGGCGATTGTGGTGGCGGACGGTTTGTCGGCATTGGCGGTGCATCGGCATACCCTGCCGTTTCTGACCCGCCTGGAGGAGCAGATGAGCGCCGACGGTTGGTCAGTTGCCCCCGTGGTGCTAGTGGAACAGGGTCGAGTTGCCATTGGTGACGAGATCGGTCAGTTGCTGGGCGCAAAAATGCTCGTGATGCTGATCGGAGAGCGTCCGGGCCTCAGCTCGCCCGACAGCCTCGGTTTATATTTCACCTACAATCCAAAAGTCGGGCTGACTGATGCCTACCGCAATTGCATCTCCAATGTGCGGCTTGAAGGCTTGAGTTACGGCATGGCGGCGCATCGTTTGCTGTATCTGATGCGCGAAGCCTGCCGGCGGCAGCTGTCGGGGGTCAATCTGAAGGACGAAGCACAGGTGCAGACGCTGGAGTCGGACGCCGGTGCGGACATGAAGGGAAACTTCCTGCTCGATCCGCCCACAACCTGAACCGTTTCCGCATTGCGTTTCTGCGCTGCTTTCAGGCAGGATCGACGCACGGCCGCAGGGTTTCCCATCGCCGTCAGAGCAGTTGAAGACAGCCACTTGAAGACGAGACCTATCATGCGGATTATTCAAGCGACCCTCGAACACCTGGATTTGCTGACCCCGTTGTTCGTCAAATATCGCGAGTTCTACGGTTCCCTGCCTTACCCGGATTCCTCCCGCGCGTTTCTCGAAAAACGCCTGCGCCGCAAGGAATCGGTGATTTATCTGGCCCTGGCCGATGATGACGACAAGAAACTGATGGGTTTCTGCCAGCTGTATCCAAGTTTTTCCTCGCTGTCGCTCAAGCGCGTGTGGATCCTCAACGACATCTATGTCGCCGAAGACGCCCGCCGCCAGCTGGTGGCCGACAACCTGATCCGCACCGCGAAGAGAATGGCCAAGGAAACCCAGGCCGTGCGCATGCGCGTGTCCACCAGTGCCGACAACGAAGTGGCGCAGAAAACCTACGAATCCATCGGGTTCAAGGAAGACACTGAGTTCAAGAACTACGTGCTGCCGATCAGCGACGAGCTCTAGCGCTCATCAAGGGCCTGTTGTGGCGAGGGAGCTTGCTCCCGCCGGGCTGCGAAGCGGCCCCACCTCAGTCATCGCAACAGGTCAGGCAAATCCAAGGCTTGGGAGTGCTCCGCCCTCCAGCGGGAGCAAGCTCCCTCGCCACACCAAACTTGCCGCCACCATCAATACCTGCCTGACATTTATTCACACCCCGACATCCCTCGCTACAAAACCAACGCGCTTTTCACCTCTCAGACCGTATAATCCCGAGCTTTCCGGCTTGTAAGAAAAACTACACCCCGCTGTAGGCTTACACCCGAATCATCCGCACAGGCCTGCCGAGTCGGGCCGTCACCACAGGTGCCCCCATGGATTTCAACCCGCTCGACCTTATCCTGCATCTCGATGTGTACCTCGATTTGCTGGTGACCAACTACGGGCCGTGGATCTACGCGATTCTGTTCGCTGTCATCTTCTGTGAAACCGGTCTGGTGGTGATGCCGTTCCTGCCGGGTGATTCGCTGTTGTTCATCGCCGGTGCCGTGGCGGCGGGCGGTGGCATGGATCCGGTGCTGTTGGGTGGTCTGTTGATGCTCGCGGCGATCCTCGGCGACAGTACCAACTATGTGATCGGACGAACGGCGGGCGAAAAACTCTTCAGCAACCCGAATTCGAAAATCTTCCGTCGCGACTACCTGCAAAAAACCCACGATTTCTACGACAAGCACGGCGGCAAAACCGTGACCCTGGCGCGTTTCCTGCCAATCATCCGCACGTTTGCACCGTTCGTCGCCGGCGTCGGCAAAATGCCCTACCCGCGATTCTTCGCTTTCAGCGTATTCGGCACCATCCTCTGGGTCGGTGGTCTGGTGACTCTGGGTTACTTCTTCGGCAACGTACCGTTCATCAAGAAGAACCTGTCGCTGCTGGTGGTCGGCATCATCCTGCTGTCGCTGATTCCGATGATCATCGGCGTGGTGCGCAGCCGTTTCGGCGGCTCCAGCTCCAAAGCCGAAACCCACTGATCCGATGTGGTCACTGAGCGCCTGGCGTCGCCGGCGCATTCTGGCCAGGCACCCGATTGCCGACGACCTGTGGCAACGGGTGCGCCATCACCTCAGCTTCCTCGACGGCATCAGCGCCGCCGAAGACCAATGGTTGCGTGAAGCCAGCGTCCTGTTTCTCGAAGAAAAACACCTGACCGCCCTGCCCGACGTCGAATTGCATCAGGAACAACGTCTGCTGCTTGCCGCGCAGGCCCAGTTACCGCTGCTCAATCTGGGCGATTTGAACTGGTATCAGGGCTTCCACGAAATCGTCCTCTACCCTGACGACTTCCTCAGCCCGCAACGGCATCGCGATGCCAGCGGCGTCGAGCACGAGTGGGACGGCGAGCACAGCGGCGAAGCCTGGCAACAGGGGCCGATCATCCTCGCCTGGCCGGGGGTGATGGCCAGTGGTGGCTGGGAGGGCTACAACCTGGTGATCCACGAACTGGCGCACAAACTCGACATGCTCAACGGCGACGCCAACGGCCTGCCGCCGCTGCACGCCGACATGCGCGTCAGCGACTGGGCCGAGGTCATGCAACACGCCTACGATGACCTCAACCGCCAGCTCGACCGCAACCCCGATGCCGAAACCGCCATCGACCCGTACGCCGCCGAAAACCCGGCGGAGTTCTTCGCGGTCACCAGCGAATACTTCTTCAGCGCCCCGGATCTGCTGCACGCGGCTTATCCACAGGTCTACTTGCAACTGCAGCTTTTCTACCGGCAGGATCCGTTGGGCAGGCTGCGGCAACTTCAGGCCACAGACCCGGTCTATCAGGCGCACAAGTAAGCGCTGCAGGACTTCTGGTACGTGGCGTCGGCGTAGGAATATGCCTATAATCGCCGCCACTTTTTGGTCAATCCGGCCAAGTGTTTTTGGTCAACTACGGGGGCAACGCCCAATGAGCTACAGCAAGATTCCGGCTGGCAAAGACCTGCCGAACGACATCTACGTCGCGATCGAGATCCCGGCCAACCACGCGCCGATCAAATACGAAATCGACAAAGACAGCGATTGCCTGTTCGTTGACCGTTTCATGGCCACCCCAATGTTCTACCCGGCCAACTACGGTTACATCCCGAACACCCTGGCTGACGACGGTGATCCCCTCGACGTGCTGGTTGTGACCCCTTACCCGGTTGCTCCAGGCTCGGTGATCCGCGCGCGTCCAGTCGGCATCCTGAACATGACCGACGACGGCGGCGGCGATGCCAAAGTCATCGCAGTCCCGCACGACAAGCTGTCCCAGCTGTACGTCGATGTGAAGGAATACACCGACCTGCCACCGCTGCTGATCCAGCAGATCGAGCACTTCTTCGCGAACTACAAGGATCTCGAAAAAGGCAAGTGGGTCAAGATCGAAGGCTGGGCTGGCGCTGACGCCGCTCGCGAAGCGATCACCAAGTCGGTTGCCGCCTACAAGGGCTAAGCACCTGTTTGCTGCATGACGCTTGAAGAAAACCCCGGTTGATCCGGGGTTTTTTATGTCTGCAAAAAGCCGTCTTAAACAGTGTGTTTATCGCGGACTACAGAAAAGTTTCGAAGCGAGTGATTTCCCACAAGCACGTCTTACATCCAGTCGCAAAATACAGCCTTTTTTTGAACGCCCGGTTTATTCAAAGCGCTCTGGCACGGCCGTAGACTCCGTGTTTATGAGAAAGAACACTAGCGGTCCAAGATTCAAGGCACTCCTGGAAGCAGCGAACATCACCACCACGGGATTCGCAAAGTTCTGGGGCACGGAAGCCCAAAACATTCATAACTGGTACACCCGGGGCGTCCCGGCGTATCGCATGGAGGAAGTCTCACGCCTGCTCTCGGTCAACAGCGACTGGCTGAAAACCGGTGAAGGCAGCAAAGAATTACCCCGTCTGCATAGTCCTGCCAGCAACGGCGACACCTTTGACGCGCAGTCCGTCAACGGCGTCTATTCCATCATCGACCCCAACGACATCGAACTGCCGTTTTTCAAGGAAACACCGCTCAGTGCCGGTGCCGACAAGACCCACGTCATTCTCGACCCCGAGCAAACCGTCCGTCTGCCACGCGCCCACCTCGCACAACTGGAAATCCGTCCCGGCGACGCCATCTGTGCGCACATGATCGGCAACAGCATGGCCGAGCGCATCGAAGACGGCTCGATCATCGGCATCGACCGCGGCCTGACCCAGGTGGTCGACGGTGAAATCTACGCCATCGAACACGACGGCATGCTGCGCATCAAATACCTGCATCGCATGCCCGGCAACGCCCTGCGCCTGCGCAGCCACAACAGCGCCGAGTACCCGGACGAAATCTTCCGCGCAGCGCAGATCGATGAGCAGCGGATACACATTCTGGGCTGGGTATTCTGGTGGTCGACCCTGGGCAAACGCCGGCCGGTGGTGCCGTTTCTCTGATCCTGCGCCACTCCCCGGCCCAACACAGAACCCTGTGGGAGCGGGCTTGCCCGCGAAGAGGCCCTGAAAGTCAGTACAAAACCCGAATTTCTACCGCCGCCGCCGCTCTATTGCGCACTTGAGACTGGGAATCCCCAACAAAACTCAGTATCCTGCGCCCCACATTTGCGCATCGACCCGCTCCCGCGGCTCAGATGACGCCTGACGCGGCAGACCAACGTCTGACCAAGTCCCACAGCCGGACGCAGATCCGGGTGTACGTTTTGAAGGCTGACGCGGTTTACCAAAAATAAACCAAGCCAGTCCCCGAGAAGCCGGCCACAAGCCGGCTTTTTAATGCCTGCTAAAAAATGTCCTATTCAGCCTTTCGGCATATAAATGAGCCGAGACACAGCGACTTACGCTTTCACGGCACCAGCGCTAACTCTCAAAGGCATCATCAGCGAACGTTAATTTATACTCGCCCGCCGGTCAGTTCAAAAACACCCATCAGCACAGGGATGCGCCATGTCCGTTCCAACCTACGATCAGTTCATTGAGCCGATCCTGCGTTTTCTCGCCACAAAACCCGAGGGTGCAATTGCTCGAGACGCCCACGAAGCGGCAGCCAAAATGCTGCAACTAACAGAAGCTCAACGTGAGGATCTGATCGCGAGTGGTCAGGCCACCTACAAGAACCGATCAGGTTGGGCGCACGATCGTCTCAAGCGCGCAGGCCTTTCCAGCAGTGCCAAACGCGGTTATTGGAAGTTGACTGATGCAGGTGTGCAGTACGCCAAGGACCATGCATTTCCGCTGTCGGCCAAAGATGTGGAGCATTTAGCAATCGGCTATATGAATGTGAAGCTGAAGGTCGCGCCTGATGCCGAGCCACTGGATGACCAACCAAATGTCGAGCCTGACCTGGCCTCCGCCACCGAAAGTCCCGATGACCGACTGGAACGAGCGCTTAAGGAGTTGCGCGATGCCACGGCGGCCGACCTTTTGGACAACTTGCTACAGGTCAGTCCCAACCGCTTTGAAGTGATCGTGCTGGATGTACTTCATCGACTGGGTTACGGCGCCAGTCGCAATGATTTGCAACGTGTAGGCGGCTCCGGTGACGCCGGCATCGACGGCATTATCTCGCTCGATAAATTGGGGCTGGAGAAGGTTTACGTTCAGGCCAAGCGCTGGCAGAACACGGTTGGCCGGCCTGAACTGCAGGCGTTCTATGGAGCACTCGCCGGGCAAAAAGCAAAGCGCGGCGTTTTCATCACTACCTCTGGCTTTACGGCGCACGCTGTCGACTTCGCCAAATCGGTGGACGGTATTGTGTTGGTAGACGGCACGCGGCTTGTGCACCTGATGATGGATCATGAGGTGGGCGTGACATCCCGTTTGTTACGGTTGCCGACGCTGGATCGCGATTACTTTGATGAGGAATGAGTTCAGTGGTGAGTCAATTTGGCTCGGCTATTAGATTCCTATATTGGGCTTGCCGTGAAAAGTGATGGCACACTAGAATCACGGCAACTGTTCTACCAACCCCCACGGATCGAGGGTTACATCAGCACGGGGCGAGGCCGGGACTGAATTCAGTTTAGGTTGATGTGCAGGTCAAGGAGACCACTATGTCGGAAGTTAAAAGCATCAAGGATCAGAAGCTTCTCTACCATCTCACTTCAGTTGAAAACCTGGATGGGATTTTCAGGGATGGCTTGAAACCTCGCGCCGGCCTCTCGGGTTTCAAAGACGTCGCAGATGCTGAAATCCTGAAAAAGCGGCAGGCTCTGCAGCTCGACAACTACGTCCCCTTCCACTGGTTTGCGAAGAATCCATTTGACGGAAGCGTTCAGCGCAATAGGCCAGAGGCACAATTTGTGTTGATCTCGGTCTACAGATCAACAGCCAAGCAATACGGCTGGAAAGTCATTCCACGCCACCCGTTAGCGGGCGACTCAATACAGCTACTTGATTACGAACAGGGTTTCGAAGCCATCGAGTGGGATGTCATGAGCAGTCGCGATTACCTGGACCCTCATTGCAAAAGCATCTGCATGGCAGAGTGTCTCGCACCGGGGATTGTTAAACCTGATGCCTTCTTCAAAATCTTCACCCCCAGCGAAGAAGTTGATGCACTTTGCGTCGCTAAATTACAGGCGGCCGATGTTAATGTGCAGACCAGCGTGAACCAGAGAATGTTTTATCAATGATCTATACCAACCTGAATCCAGAGAAAGCTCTGATTTGGCGTATCGTCCATCGCGATAACCTGCCCTGGATTCTGGACAACGGTCTGCATTGCGCAAACTCGGAAGCAAAGGCACCTCAGTACGTGAATATCGGCAACGTCGACTTGATCGACAAACGCCGTTTCCGTCAGGTGCCTATCGCACCCGAAGGCGTACTGGCCGACTACGTGCCCTTCTATTTCACACCCTTCTCGGTGATGATGCAGAACATTCACTCTGGCTGGAGTGTTCAACAACGCGGCAATGACGAGATCGTGATTCTGGTCTCAAGCCTCTATCGCGTTGAAGAGCTTGGCCTACCGTTTGTCTTCACAAACGCTCATGCCTACCCGAGTTGGACAAACTACTACAGCGGTCTGGCGAATCTCGACCAGATCGATTGGTCTATCCTTCAACGGCGCGACTTCAAGCGCGATCCTGACGACCCTCGCAAAATGGAGCGTTATCAGGCTGAGGCGCTGATCCACCAACATTTACCGATTACGGGACTACTGGGCATCATGTGCCACACCGATGCAATGAAAGTACGCATAGAAGCAGACGTCGCCGCCAGAGGCCTGACGTTGCCGGTTCATGCGCGCCCCAAATGGTATTTCCAATGATCAGATTCACCCAAGGCAACCTGCTGGAAGCCAAAACCGAAGCACTCGTCAACACGGTGAATACCGTTGGCGTGATGGGTAAGGGCATCGCGCTGATGTTCAAGGAACGCTTTGCGCAGAATTACCGACTATATGCAGCCGCGTGCAAAGCCGGGGATGTCGAAACCGGCAAAATGCACGTGACCGCCACCAACGAACTCGATGGCCCCCGCTGGATCGTGAATTTCCCTACCAAGCGCCATTGGCGTTCTCCATCGCAAATGGCGTGGATAACCGAAGGCTTGCATGATCTGCGACGATTTCTGCTTGAAAACGATGTGAAGTCCGTCGCCGTTCCTCCGCTGGGCGCTGGTAACGGTGGTTTGAAGTGGCCTGAAGTGCGCGAGCAGATTGTAGAAGTGCTGGGTGACCTGGACGTCGATGTATTAGTGTTCGAACCCTCCAATCAGTATCTGAATGTCGCTAAGCGCGATGGCGTTGAGCAACTCACTCCGGCGCGCGCACTGATTGCTGAATTGGTCCGGCGTTATTGGGTTCTGGGCATGGAATGCAGCCTGCTCGAAATTCAGAAACTGGCTTGGTTTCTTGAACGTGCAATCGAGAAAATTCCAGATGCTGAGAATCCGCTGAACCTTAAATTTGTCGCTCATAAATTCGGCCCGTATGCCAATCGATTGGAGCATCTGCTCAACAATCTGGATGGCAGCTATCTACATTGCGACAAGCGCATCAGTGATGCAGGAATCACCGATGTCATTTGGTTTGATCAAGATCGCAAAGCCTTTTTGCAAACCTACCTCAAGACTGAAGCCAAGGAATACTCCCAGGCTTTAGAGCGAACGGCTGAATTGATCGATGGTTTTGAGTCACCTTTCGGCATGGAGTTGCTGGCGACCGTTGATTGGTTGCTGATTCGGGAAAGGATTGCTCCAACCGTTCCTGCGGTACGTATAGCACTGAAGAACTGGGATGGTGGGTCCGGAGCTGCGGTGCGTAAAAACAAGTTATTCGATGATCAGGCACTAGGAATCGCGATCACTCGTCTGACATCCAGCAGTTTCAGCCCGGAAATAGCGGCCTGACATCGTTATGAAATGGGGCAAGAAGTACTTGCCCTCTTACCGCGCCCTGACTGAAACGTGCATCGCAATAAGCCATTAGCACATCCGCCCTAATTGCCCCGCGCCCAACCTCACCACTAAATTTCCATTCTGTTTTTGTGCATTACAAAAGCGCCAAGGAATGGAGCAACACCATGTCGTCGTTTTTCAAACTCACTCAATCCGCTGTTCTGCTGACCGCACTCCTGACCGCTGCCACTTCAGCCCTGGCAGAGGAGCAGAAGCTCGTCGGTGACTGGTGGATCATTTACGGCAACGGCGTTCCCCACAAGAACATCATGTATGTGGCCGACAGCACTTCAGTCGTGCTGTCGAAGCAGACCAAGGGGGCCAAGTTGGTCGCCGTGACGCTGGTGTATGAAGAACCCGGCAAACCGATGATCGATGCCTACAACCTCGAAGTTCAGTGTTCGACGAACAAGGTCCGAATGCTCAATGGCCAGTCGGTTGATCGCATCGCTTACATGATGCGCAACCTCAAAGTTAACGACCAATGGCAGCAGCCGAAAGAGTTCTGGGTGCAGCGCACCAGCGAGTTCGTTTGCTCACCTGCCAAAAAGGACATGATCGCGCTGGGCAAGATGGAGTACCTGCAGATGATTCAGGGTATGCAGCAGATGTTTTTCAAACTGGCGCCGATTCAGGAGAAAGGCCAGATGATGGATAACCTCGACTCGATCCTGGGCAACAAGTAAGCGGCGGGCATCACGATGAACCCATGGACTAAAACGTTATTGGCGCTGCTGATAACGCCCGCTGTTTTGCTGATCAATGGTTGCCACTTGATTGCGCAGTCGCGCTGGGAAGGACGCGATGTTCAGGAAGCGCTCGATCTGTTTGGCAAACCCGACTCGATGAAAAAACAGACCGGGGCCAACGGCGAGAATCTGGCTGTGCTCACCTGGTACAAATCGTCCAGCTGGACCACCACGGAAGCCGCCGGTACCTCAATGAATCACACCGGCAACGGCATGGTTTACACCGAGTACTACGAGACGGTCGGTCACAGTTCCGATTGCAAACTTGAAGCTACCGTCAACAAGGCGAAAAAGATCGTGCTGTTCAGGATCGAGGACGGAAAGATCATTCACGGCAAGTGCATCAACGTGCCGTTCGTGCCTGGTTACATTCCGCCCGGTTTCTAGTGCAACCCTGAGCAGGCTGCTGCTCAGGGATAGCTGAACGACTTCACAAGCGTCAGTTCACCCACCGCTCGCATCGGCACCACAAACGTCTCCATCTTCTCGCTCGGCGTGCCTTCCTCGGTAATCACCGTCACCTGCGCCGTGGTCAGCGGCTGCACCGCCTCCTCCCCGCCTTCATCATCCCCGCGATACCCACCGCCGAAATAATTCACGTATACCAGATACTGGCCCTTGATTGGCGCCGGCATGGCGAAGATTTCCGGGCCGTAGCCGGTGGTGACGTCGACGTCGAGGGCGGCGCCGTTGGGTGCGACGCGGTCGCCGTACCAGATGTGCGCGCCGTCGGGGGTGATCAGGTGCAGATCGAGGTCAGTGCCGTCGCTGTCCCACGACAGCAGCACGCGCAGTTTGGCCGGGGTGGCGCCACCGCTGGCGTTGAGGAACTGCGTGCGGTGGCGTTGCTGGCCGTCGGGGCTGCGCACTTCGACGCTGTTGCTGCCGTTGGGGAAGGAGAACGGGCGGTCGAAGCGACCGCTGTCGTCGATTTTCAGCGGCATGCTGACGCCGTTGACGATCAGTCGGCCGGGCTCCTTGCTCTTGGGGGTGGCTTTGATTTCGCCGCTGATGCGCGCCGTGTTGGCCTGGCCCACCGGAGTGTTGACCGAGGAAGCCGGGTAGTTGACGGTCTGGCGGAAATTTTCGCCTTCGCCTTCGGGCGCGCCGGTACGCCAGCCGCCGACCGGGGTGTCGAGTTTGACGCTGTCGGCGGCCATTGCCATCGGCAATGCATGGAACGCGCAGAGCAACAGCAAGACCTGTGGATAACGGAGTGTCATGGTCTATTCCAGCAAGAGGTGACGGGCGAGCCCTTCGATGTAGGTTTCATCCTGGCCATTGGGATGTGCTTCAAAGGCCAGGTGCAGGTATTCGTGAGTCAGGTCGAGGCGATCCTGCAAAGTCAGCACGCCGCGCACATAAATGCGCTGGCGTTCGCGATCAACGAACGGGCGGCCGAACGCCAGTTTGCACACGGCGAACGTGCTGACTTCGTTGTAGCCGGTTTCGCTTTCCAGCGTCGGACGCCAGCCGCGACGCTGCTTTTGCAGCCAGTCTTGCGCGGCGGGCAACGCTTCGCAGGAGGCCACCGGGTTGTCCCAACGGCTGAGGCTCGCGCGCGGATAGGCGTGCAGCAGAATCGCGTCGTAGCGCTGGCCGGCGTTGGCCTGTTCTACGGCTTGTTGCCAGGCGAGTTTGTCCGGGCCGGGTTGGTCGGAGTGATAGGTGACGGTGCTGCCGGCCAGCACCAGATCCGCGGTCCACGCCGCGATGTTGCGCGACTCGGCGGAGGCCGGGCGCGGGGCGACGCGCTGACGGTTGCTGCTGTCGTCGATGCTCAGGCAATCGCCGTTGCGCGTGGCGTTTTGCAGCAGATAGGTGCGGATCGCCACGGCCAGTGCCTTGGCAGCTTCGGCAGGTTCGGATTTGGCTTCGCGCTCAAGCACACGGGCGACGTATTCTTCGCGATCGAGCCGTGCAACCAGTTTATCGTTGAGCAGAAACAATTCGCCGGCGCTGTGGATATCCAGCGCGTTACCGTTGGCAAATTCGACGCGGTAGTCGCCTTGCAATGGGCCAGAAGTCACCACCCGCTCGCCAGCCAGAACCCGCATCAGCGGATAGCGCGAGAACAGTCCGACTTCGACACAACGCCCCGCCTCCGCCGGCCACGTCGCTGGCAACACCGTCGCCAGTGCCTGTCCGTAATGGCGCAAGACCATCTGACTGGTGCCGCGCCCACCGGCCCAGATCGGCGAGCCGTCCGCCGTCCATCCGGCAAACCCGCCCTGCCGCGACTGCGGATCCTGATCACCGAGCCAGCTCCAGGTTTTCACTCGCAAACGCCCACCGAGTTCACCGACGACATTACCGTCCGCCGCATTCAGCACGACGTCGAGCAACACGCGGCGCATCTGCTCCTGCGCCGGCAGCAACGACAACACCCTCAGCAAGTCAGCCACGGAAACCCGCGTGGCCGGTTGCACGGTTGGCAAATCCAGCAACCACGAAGGCGCCTGCCGCGCCTGCCAATACGTGCGCCAATCGGCAGCAGCAATGCCCAACCGCGCCGGCTCGAAGTACAAGCCGCAGGACTTCACCAACGCCTGATCACGCTCGATCCTGCCACCCGCCGAGCAGCAATAAACCTCCTCCTTCGACTGCCCGCGACATTCATACGCCGGCTCGCGCGCACCGGTATCTACCAGCCACGCATACACGAACAATTTCCACAGACTGCCCAGCGGCGTATCCAGCGTCGGCGGCAATGGCTCGCGAGCGATCAGTTGCGTGTGATTCAACGCCAGCAACTCGCCCTTGTACGCCAGCCGCAACGGCTCATCCTGCGCCGTCGCCAGCGCAGGCATCACACACATCAGCAGCCATAGCAGCGGCCGGTTCATGTCAGTTGACCGTGACCTGACCGAGGGCGGCTTTCGCTTCCTGAGCCTGATGCTGCGGCGCGTACACCTGAGTGAAACGCACCGGCGGCAGGTTGAACTGACCCTTCTGCGAGAAACGCACCAGATGGCGCAGACGCAATTCGCCGCTCAGCGCATCCACCGGCACCGCGTAGGCCAGTTGCCCCGGCTCGAAGCGCGCCTTCTCCAGCGCGGTCGGTTCAGTGCCGTCCTTGCCCTGCAACTTGATGCCCCAAGTGGTGCGCTCGACATCGGCGCCCGGTGGCAACGGCACTTCGAGCATGCCGTAGCGCAGCGGTTTCGGTGCCTTGCTGGTGAGAATCACTTCGTCCAGGTACAGGCTGTCGCTGGACAGCGGTTTGCTGCCGACCGGCTCCAGTTTGAAAGTGAACGCTTCGTCGCCCGGCACCAGTCGCGACAGGCGCCGGGTGATGGTCACGGCCATTGGATCGACCGCTGGTTGCTGGGTCTGGAAGCTCAACGCCGCCCGCAGCGGACGCTCCTGAATGCCGGACACCGACAACACGCTCGGCACCGGTGTCGCACCCTGCCAGGTCCAGAACATTTCACCGGTCGCGCCGTAGTTTTTCTTCCAGCCTTCACCCGGCATCAGCGCGATGGTCGGCGAGGCCTGGGCGATGCTGCGTTGCAACCAACTCAGCGCCAGCGCACGTTCGAGGGTCGATTGCTGTGGCAGCAGACGTTGCAGCAACGCCGTCGCGCGGGTCTGATCGAACGCTTGCAGCGATAGGTTCAGCGCTTCGGCAAACGGCTGCGAGCTGACTGCCAGACGCTGTTGCGCGGCGCCGACCTGACGATTGAATGCCTCCGGCAACGCGACCTTCGACTGCGTGGCCAACGCCGCGGTCAACACCCGCGCCGCCGCCAGACCGAGCGCCGAATCCGGATCGCTCATCACCAGGCTGTCTTCGCCGTCGTCCATCAGGGTTTCGGCATTGCCCTCACCGGCCTTCGCCAGATCGTCCATCAAACCGCTGAGCAAGGTGTTCACCGGCAAATGCATCTGTTTGGCGAACGACAGGATCAGCGCCCGCTGCAGTAACGGCGTGTTCGGCGCTTGCTTGGCGTAGACCTCCAGCACTCGCTGCCAATGCTCCGGCGGCAAGGTCAGTTCCAGCACCTGACTGGCGTTCCAGTCGGCGTAGTAGGCGTAAGCGGTGAGGAACGCGTCCGGCTCGCCGTCGAAGCCCCACCAGGTGAAGCTCGCCGACGGCCCGGCCATTTGCACCAGACGCAGACGGCTGTTCTGCATGATCAGGCGCAGGCGATCGCGGATCTGCGGGCTCGATGCCAGCGACGGATAAGCGATGCTCAACGGCAGCAAGCGGCTGGCGGTCTGCTCGACGCCACCGTACGGATAGCTCAGCAGATCATCGAGGGCGGAACGGAACAGCGCTTGCGGGCTGTCATCCAGACGCAGGCGAATGTTGGTGGCGTCGGCCGGCAGACTCAACGGGGTATCGCCGCTGGCGACGTCGAGGCTCTGGGTTTGCGTCACTTGCCAGCCGTCGCCGGTGGCGATCAGGCGCGCAGCGAGAGAGTCCGCGGTTTTACCATCCTGCACCAGCTCCGCTGTCCACTCACCGGTCGCCAGGGTAAACGCGGGCAGCGGCACGTAGTTGATGCCGTTGTTCAGGGTTACCGGCAGGCGTTGTTCGGCGCCCGCGTAATGGGTGACCAGTTCAGCCTTGACCGGTTTTTCAGCCTGACTGAAAGCGAATACACCGAGTTGCGGCTGATCGCCCTTGCGGAATTTGCTCGGCCCGCTCCACTTCAGGTACAGCGGTTTTTCCGAACGGACGAACTGTTTCTTCTGCCCGACCTGACCGTCGTCGGCAATCGCCCGCGCAGTGATGCGCCAGCGGGTCAGCGAGTCCGGCATCTTGAAGGTGAAGCGGGTTTTGCCGTCAGCACCGGTCAACAACTCTGGCTGCCATGCGGCGGTGTCGACGTCTTCGCGACGCGGACGCTCCAGCACTTTCACCCCACGTTCGCTGCGGTTGGCCTTGCCCGGTGCGCCGGGGCTGCCCGGCAACGCCACGTCATAACTGATGAATGACAGGCTGGCGCTGGTGCGCACGTTATTGCGCCGTGGATGGTAGAAGAACTGGTCGATGGTCGGCGCGACTTCCGGTTGCAGCGCATAGACCATTTCATCGACGACGCTGACGGTCAGGTGCGCCGGCATCGCTTTGCCGGCGAACTGCGTGGTCAGGTCAACGGTCACGGTATCGCCCGGCAGATACACCGCTTTGTCGGTGCTGATCGCCACGTCGATTTGCGGCGCGATCACCTTGATCCCGGCGTTCTGGAAGCTGTACTGGCCGCCCTTGGTGTACAGCACCGAGAAGGTCAGGTTCGGCGCGAAATTGTCCTTTACCGGAATGCGCGCGCGGTATTGGGTGTCGCTGAGTTTTTCCAGTTTCAGCCAGTCGCCGCCCTTGGCCAGCAGCGCGGTGGCTTCGACCTTGTCGCGCTCCAGCGACAACAGCGCATCGCTGACCGGCTCCGGGAAGGTGATCAGTGCCAGCGCTTCATCGCCGGCCTTGTACTCGGGCTTGTCGAGGACGATTTCCACGGTGCCCGGCACTGCTTTGACACCGTCACCGGTGACCGAATGGCCGGTGGCGCCGAGGACGCGACCGTGCTGATCCTTCAGCGTCAGGTTGTAAGTGCCCGGACGTTCGAAAGCGATGCTGAAGCTCTTGTCCGTCGCCGCCAGTTTGCCTTCACCGGTGCTCTGGTCTTCCAGACGCACCCAGCCGTAGCTGCTCGGGGTCACGGCTTTGCTCTGCTCGCTGCCGCCCTCGTTGGCGTAGCTGAACGCGACCTTATCGTTGACCGCGCTGAAACGTTGCGGCGCGCTCAGACGGAAGCTTGCAGCGCCACGGTCGATGAGGATTTCCTTGGTGGTCTTGACCCGATACGCCGCGCCGTCGCTGGCAAACACGGTGAGCATGTAGCGGCTCGGTTTGTCGGCGGCCGGCAGGTCGAGGGTCGCGTTGCCCTTGCTGTCGGTGGTCAGTTCAGTGCTGGTCAACTCCACCGGGAATTGCCCGAGGTATTGCAGCTCGTTGTCGACCATCGACAGTTGCTGGGCGCGCAGGCTCAGGCTCAGTTTGGCGTTGGCCACCGGTTTGCCGTCCGGGTACAGCAGCACCAGACTGCCCTTCACCGGCTCGCCGGTGCGGTAATCCTGCTTGGCCAGATTCAGCGAAATCTCGAAGTGCGGCTTGATGTATTCAGCCACGCGGAAGGCGCTGCTGTAGGCCTGATCCTTGTAGCTGAAACGGATCTCGTAACCACCGGCTACGGCGTTGTCCGGCAACTGGAAACGGCCCTGAGTGCCGGCCTTGGAATCGAGTTTCAGGTCGAGGCGTTGCAGCTCGGTGCCAGTGGCATCAAGCACACTGACGTTGACGTCAGCAGCGCCCGGCAATACCGAATCCCGCGCATTCTTGAACTCGCGACCGACGATCTTCAGCGACACCCAATCCCCCGGGCGATACAGCGGTCGGTCGGTGAACGCATAGAGTTTGGTGTCGTAGATTTCGCTGTCGTAATAGAAGTTTTCCGAGACGAACACCCCGCCCTCTTCGTCCTCGCCAATGACGAACGAACGCTCGGGGCTGACGTGTTTCAGACGCAGCAAACCATCGGCATCGGTGGCACCGCTGCTCATCACGCCGAGGCCGTCAGTCCAAAGCACATTGACCTTCGGCACCGAACTGCCTTCGTGTTTGCGCGCGGCCCAGACCAGCAGTTCATCGCCGGCAATCTTGCTCACCGCCACGGTGTTGGAGACGAAAACCATGGTGGTCGCGCGGTACTTGCCGATCAGCGCTTCGACCAGATACAGGCCCGGTTTCAGGTTGCCCAACGGGATGTACACGTTACCCGGCGCAACGCTGACGAACTCGCTGGAAGACCCGGCCAGATTGACCCCGGCCGGTGGCTGAATCGGTTTGGCCTGCCACAGCGGATAACGGAACTGGCTGACCACCGGCAGGCCCGGGATCAAGGCGAATTGCGGCTGCGCGTCGTACGGCGTCGGCGCGGCGATGGCGTTGCCCATCTTCAGTTCCGGCACTTCCTCGGTGACCTGCTTGCGCGACTCGTAGGAGAACGCACGCTGCATCACCCGCCGCGATTTGCGGTACCAGTTGTCCCACAGGTACGCGAGGGTGTTGGACAGGCCTTCGCCCTTGAACTGGCCGTCGCTGACCACGCGGTGCAGGTTCTTTTGGCGCTTGAGGAAATCCAGCGGTTTGTCGATGCGGTATACGCGAATGTCGGCACCGCCATAGGGTTCCATGCGGAAGCGGCGGTAGTCGCGACCGGGGGCTTCGAGACGCACCATCGCCTGCTCGTCGGCGGCGAAACTGCTGTCGGCCAGCAGGAAGAAGCTTTCACCAGAGACCGGCGTGTAGCCGCTCGGCTCCACCGAATCTTCAGCGTTGACGGTCGCCAGTGGCAGCAACAGCGCCAGCAGCAGAGGAATTCGAGCGCAGAGTCGCAGCATGCGGGCACCGGTCATTGGGAGAGAAAGTTCAGTCGATAGACGCCGATGAAGTTGGGGTTGGCTGCGTCGGGTATCCATCGGGTGTCCTTCCATGTCATGAGTTGCTGCAGGCTTGCCGAACGCATGCCGTTGTCAGTGGGGGTGGTCGTGCCGGTGTGATAGGCGATGTAGCGGCCCATCCAGATCATCAGGTGCTGGTCGTCGCCCTGATCGAAAAACATCAGGTCACCGGGGCGTGCCTGGGACACGTCGCGGCTGACCAGTTGGCTGTTGAACTGAATCAGTTTGATCGCGTTGACGTACGGCCCGACCTTGCCGCCGCCCTGCTGCCATTGCTGGGCGAGCTTGCGCTGCTCATCGCTGAGCGTCAGCTCCGGCGGCAGGTAGCGATTGGACAGGCCATTGCTGCGCAGCCATTTGTCGTCGTGGATTTTCAGCGCTTCGTTGGCGGCGAAACGCACAAGGCCTGCGCAGTCCTGCTGATACCAGCGCGGGCTCGGGCCCTGGCTCAGTTGCTCCTGAGCGATGCGCACGAACCAGGCGCGGAACACCTGGGACTGCGCCGGATCCAGCGCCGGTGCTTCAACCGCTCGGGCACCGGCGCTGAGCAGCAGCGCGAGCAAGCCGAGGCTGCGGATCAATGCCGTCACAGCGCTTTCCATTCCAGCGGCAGCCATTGCCAGTGGCCGTCAGGCTCGCTGCCTTCCGGCAGGGTCAGGGCGTATTTGCCATAACCGCCGAGGGTGCGCAGTTTCGGAATCAGGTAGGTTTGCGCGGCGTTGTAGAACACCGGCTCCATGTCCTGCGGCAGGCTGTCGAGGGTTTCCTGCTGCATCAGTTGCGCCATCGAATCCGGGCCGAAGTAGATCGGCATCAGCACGTCTTTGGGCAGCACGTCGGCCATCGGCGGGAAGCGTTTATCGAGGGTCCCGAGGGCCTTGTCGACCAGTTTGTCGTCGAGGGAAAACAGCAGCGTCGAACCGTGGCGGGCGAGGCTGACTTTCATGAAGGCGCGGCCGCTGATCGCGTCCGGATTCTCGGCAGTCTTCGCTGCGTAGGGGCCGAAATTGGAGCTGACCTGACGCTGCCAGACATGGCTCTGACCTTCCTGTTTCTCGACCACCGGGAACGCGTGTTCGTCGACATTCGTCTCGTAGGCGCCAACCATCGAACCGAACAGCGTGCCCAGGTCGCCATCGAGCTTGCTGCTGTCCTCGTCCTTCAGGCTGGCGACCAGCAACGGCGTGTACAACCGTGAATCGGCGTACCAGCACAGGCCCGCTGCGCCGGCCACGTGCTCGGTGAGTTTCTGCGCCACCGCTTCGTCGGCACCGAGTTTCACCAGCAGCGGTTTCTGCGGTTCAGCCGCCACCGGCAGGGTCACGCAGGCACTGGCGCCCAGCGGCATGGCTTGCCACACCGGTTTGAAATCGAAGTCCGGCTGGTTATCCAGTTCATCCATGGCGAGATAGCTGTGCCAGCCCTTGTCGTCCATGTCGAAACGCAGCCCGGCGAAGTTCGGGATGAAGCGCTGATAGCCCATCGCAAGGACGCTGGAATTGACCGACAGACGCTGTTTGATTTCCGGCGCCTTCGCGGGCAGACCGAAAGCCTCGGGGAACAGTTTGTCGCCGTTGAGCAGCGCGGCCAGCGCCTGCGGCGAGACGTGTCCGGACTCTTCCGATTCACCGTTGGCCGGGTCGTAATACTTGTTCGGGTTGGACAGCACCACCAGCTTGTCGCCGCGCGACGCGAACAGCAGCGATTTGCTGGCGTTGTAGCTGAGCTGGTACAGCGGCACTTCGTCACCGCCGACCTTGAGGCTGCCGAACACGCTGAGCTGCGAATCGTCCAGCGCCACTTTCGCCAGCGGTTCGAGCAGCTTCGCCAAGCCGCCGCGATCCATCACCAACAGAAAATCCTTTAGCCGGCCATCGGCACCGCGCCACAACGCGACGTCGGCGGGTTGATCGAAAAGCTGCTCGATCAGGCTGTCCTGCAGCTTCAGGTCGTGTTCGTAGATGATCCGCCGCAGGCTGCCGATCAGCCCCAGGCGGTCGGCGTGGGTTTCGTAATAGAAGACGAAATCTTCGGTGAGCGTGGCCTTGAGAAACGGCACCGTCAGCAGGTCCTTGGGCAACTGGCTCAGGGAGCGGGTTTCCAGCAGCGCATCCGGACGACTCAGGCCGAGTTTGTCACTGGCCAATGCCGCCGCCGGCACCTTGGGCTTGTGCAGCAGCCAGCCGAGACCACCGGCCACCCCGGCCACCAGGACCAGGCCGATCAGCAGCGCTGGCCAGCGCCGGGAAGGTTGGCCGGCAGGTGTCGGGACGACCGGAGAAGCAGCGTTATCACTCATGTTCACAAAACCCGAAGTTCATCCGTGGAGCGGGATGCTTAATAGTTGAAAGTCTTGACCAGCAGCAGATCACCGATCGCCCGCAGGGGCACGATGAATGTTTCGCGTTTTTCGTCGATCGTGTTTTCGTTGAGCACCAGCGTGATTTGCGAGGTGATGACCTCGTTCTGATTGCTGGCCTCCTCGAAGTTATAGCCGCCGTCGCCGAAGTTGCCCCAATAGTTGACGTAAACCAGATAAGTGCCATGCAGCGGCGCGGTCATGGTGAACATTTCCGGGCCGGGGCCGTCGACACCGTCCGGGTCCAGACCGCCGCCGTTGGTCAACGCCGTGTGGGCGAAGAACGCATGCTGGCCGTCGGGCGTAATGATGTGCAGATCGAGTTCGGCTTTGGGATCGTCCCAGCCGAGCACCACGCGGATCTTCGCCGGGGTGCGCAGGTTATTCGCTTCATAGAACTGCACACGCTTGAGCGACTGGCCCTCGGCGCTGCGCACTTCGACACTGTTGGAGCCGGCGCCGAACGCATAGGGCCGGGCGAACCGCCCGTCATCGTCGGTGTACAGATTCAATGGATTGCCGTTGACCGCCAGCGTATGCGGCCCGCGCTGATTGCCGATGGCCTTGAGCTGGCCCTGGATCATCGTGCGATTGCGCTGGATGCCGCGGTCGATCGGCGGCGTCGGATAAGCAACTTGCGGGTTTTCACTGCGATCAAGCAGACCGTTATAGCGCCAGCCGCCGGACGGTTCCGACAGCTCGGCAGTCGGGGCCGCCCGCAGCGCAGGCGCGCAGGCCAAGCCGATCAGCAGCCAAAGAAATGAACGCATGTAATGCCTCCTGCCATGCCTGAACGAAACCTTGCACCCGATCCTCGGTACTTCACAGCGGTGGAAACTGCGTTTCGTCTGAAAGACCCCGTGACTAGCGGGTCGTAGAAGGCGCGAAGATTAGCGATTCGGCAGTTTTTTAACAATCGGATACATCTGGATTTGCGGCGAGAATCACGCAGGGGTGTTGGGCGTGAGCCGAATAGAAGCGTTATTCGGCTCACAAAATGAGCCGAATAAGCTCCAACCTGTATGAATCACCACAAATCCTGTGGCGAGGGAGCTTGCTCCCGCTGGACTGCGCAGCAGGCCCAAACCGGTCCATGCAATTTGCCTGAATAACTGCGGTGGCGGGTTCTGGGGTCGCTGCGCAACCCAGCGGGAGCAAGCTCCCTCGCCACAGTAAAATGGAGTCGTCCGGGGAGGCTCATTTGCCCATAAACCCCCTATCTGCTAGTGTCGCGCCGGTTTAACGTCAACCGGAAATCGCCGCCATGGCCCGCAAAAAAGCTGCACTGGATTTCGAACAGTCCCTCGCCGACCTGCAAACACTGGTCGAGCGTCTGGAGAACGGTGAATTGTCGCTGGAAGACTCGCTGACCGCTTTCGAGCAGGGCATCGGTCTGACCCGTGACTGCCAGGCAGCGCTGGCCCAGGCCGAGCAGAAGGTGCAAGTGCTGCTGGAGCGCGATGGCGAACTCGCCGAGGAACCCTTCGACGCGGAACAGCCAGAATGATTGCAGCGTATTCGGCGACCAGCCAGGCGCGGGTCAATGCGGCACTGGAAATGCTCTTCAAGGCACCGCTGCCGGAGCTGTCGCGCCTGTATGAGGCGATGCACTACAGCGTGATGATCGGCGGCAAACGCGTGCGTCCGCTGCTGGCCTACGCCGCGTGCGAAGCGCTGGGCGGCAAGGCTGAGCAAGCCAACGGCGCGGCCTGCGCGGTGGAGCTGATCCACGCCTATTCGCTGGTGCACGACGATTTGCCGGCGATGGACGACGACGATCTGCGTCGCGGCCAGCCCACCACCCACAAGAAATTCGACGAAGCCTGCGCGATTCTCGCCGGTGACGGCTTGCAGAGCCTGGCCTTCAGCGCCCTGCTCGACCCGCGTCTGAGCAACCTCGACGCTGACATCCGTCTGCAACAGGTCACGGCGCTGGCGCACGCGGCCGGCCCGGCAGGCATGGTCGGCGGTCAGGCCATCGACCTCGGCTCGGTCGGCCTGAAGCTGGATCAGCAAGCGCTGGAGCAAATGCACCGGCACAAGACCGGCGCGTTGATCGAAGTCAGCGTCAAGCTCGGCGCCCTGGCCAGCGGCCGCGCCGAGCAGGATCAACTCAAAGCCCTGCAGACTTATGCACAGGCCATCGGTCTGGCCTTCCAGGTGCAGGACGACATTCTCGACGTCGAAAGCGATACCGAAACCCTCGGTAAACGCCAGGGCGCCGACATCGCTCGCGACAAACCGACCTACCCGGCCCTGCTGGGGCTGGACGCGGCCAAGGTCTACGCTCTGGAACTGCGCGATCAGGCCCTGCACGCGCTGCGACCGTTTGACGCGGCAGCCGAGCCTTTGCGCGACCTGGCCCGGTATATCGTCGAGCGGCGCAACTGAACGCCAACCTGCCAAAAAAGACCAACGCGTGGGCAGGGGGCGATGCATCAGGTAAACTGCCGCATCTTTTATACCTATAACGATTCGCCTGATGCCCACGACGTTTCATGAGATTCCCCGCAAGCGCCCGACCACGCCCCTGCTCGACCGCGCGAACACGCCGGACGGCCTGCGCCGGTTAGGCGAAGCCGAGCTGGAAACCCTGGCCGATGAGTTGCGCCTGGAATTGCTCTACACGGTCGGCCAGACCGGTGGGCATTTCGGTGCCGGACTGGGCGTCATCGAGCTGACCATCGCGTTGCATTACGTCTTCGACACCCCGGATGACCGGCTGGTGTGGGACGTCGGTCATCAGGCGTATCCGCACAAGATCCTCACCGGTCGTCGCCAGCGCATGGAAACCCTGCGCCAGAAGGACGGCATCGCCGCCTTCCCGCGTCGCGCCGAGAGCGAGTACGACACCTTTGGCGTCGGCCACTCCAGCACCTCGATCAGCGCCGCGCTGGGTATGGCGATTGCCGCCCGCCTGCAAGACAGCGATCGCAAGGCGATTGCGGTGATCGGCGACGGCGCGCTGACCGCCGGCATGGCCTTCGAGGCGCTGAATCACGCGCCGGAAGTCAACGCCAACATGCTGGTGATCCTCAACGACAACGACATGTCGATCTCGCGCAACGTCGGTGGCCTGTCCAATTATCTGGCGAAGATTCTTTCCAGCCGCACCTACGCGAGCATGCGCGAGGGCAGCAAGAAAGTCCTGTCGCGCCTGCCCGGCGCCTGGGAAATCGCCCGGCGCACCGAAGAATACGCCAAAGGCATGCTGGTCCCCGGCACCCTGTTCGAAGAGCTGGGCTGGAACTACATCGGCCCGATCGATGGCCACGACCTGCCGACCCTGATCGCCACCCTGCGCAACATGCGCGATCTGAAAGGCCCGCAGTTCCTGCACATCGTCACCAAGAAAGGCAAAGGCTTCGCCCCGGCGGAAGTCGACCCGATCGGTTACCACGCCATCACCAAACTCGAACCGCTCGACGCCCCGGCCGCCGCGCCGAAAAAGGCCAGCGGGCCGAAGTATTCGGCGGTGTTCGGCGAATGGCTGTGCGACATGGCGGCAGCTGACCCGCGCTTGGTGGGCATTACCCCCGCGATGAAGGAAGGCTCGGACCTGGTGGCGTTCAGCGAACGCTTCCCGCTGCGCTACTTCGACGTGGCGATTGCCGAACAGCACGCGGTGACGTTCGCCGCCGGCATGGCCTGCGAAGGCGCCAAACCGGTGGTGGCGATCTACTCGACGTTCCTGCAACGCGGCTACGACCAGTTGGTGCATGACGTGGCGGTGCAGAACCTCGACGTGCTGTTCGCCATCGACCGCGCCGGTCTGGTGGGCGAAGACGGCCCGACTCACGCCGGCAGCTTCGACCTCTCGTACCTGCGCTGCATTCCGGGCATGGTCATCATGACCCCGAGCGATGAAAACGAATTGCGCAAAATGCTCACCACCGGCCACCTGTACAACGGCCCGGCGGCGGTGCGCTACCCGCGCGGCACCGGCCCGAATGCGACCATCGACAAGGATCTCGAGCCGATCGAAATCGGCAAGGGCATCATCCGTCGTCAGGGCGGCAAAGTCGCCCTGCTGGTGTTCGGCGTGCAACTGAGCGAAGCGCTGAAAGTCGCCGAGAAGCTGGATGCGACCGTGGTCGACATGCGCTTCGTCAAGCCGCTGGATGAAGCGCTGGTACGCGAGATCGCCGGTAGCCACGAGTTGCTGGTGACGATCGAAGAGAACGCGATCATGGGCGGCGCCGGTGGCGCGGTCAGCGAATTCCTGGCGCGGGAGAACATCCTCAAGTCGATGCTGCACCTGGGCTTGCCGGACATTTACGTCGAGCACGCCAAACCGGCGCAGATGCTGGCCGAGTGCGGGCTGGATGAAGCGGGAATCGAAGCGGCGGTGTGTGAGCGCCTGACTCTGCTTAACAAGTAATCACCATCCCTGTGGGAGCGGGCTTGCCCGCGATGAGGTCGGCACAGTCAACATTGATGTTGGATGTACCGACGCCATCGCGGGCAAGCCCGCTCCCACAGTGTTTTGTGTCGCTAGAAATTTTGTGCACACCAGAAATACCAACGGAATACCGATGAACCTCTCGCGCCTCGCCCTGCCCTTCCTCCTGCTGCCAGCCGCCAGCGCCCTCGCCGACACCTTCGAACGCGACGAAGCCCTGAAACTGCCCGACACGCTGATCAGCGCCAACCGTCAGGTCGAAGCGCGCAACGACAGCAGCGCCGCCAACACTGTATTCACCCGCGAAGACATCGACCGCCTGCAACCGGGCAGCGTTACCGATCTGCTGCAAAGGGTGCCGGGTGTGCAGGTGGCGCAGACCGGCGGGCGCGGCAGTCTGCCGGGGATCTACATTCGCGGCACGCAGTCGGCGCAGAGTCTGGTGCTGGTCGATGGCCAGCGCATCGGCAGTTCGACCTCCGGCGACAGCAACCTGCAGCACCTGAACATCGACCAGATTGAACGCGTCGAAGTGCTGCGCGGTTCGCGCTCGGTGATTTACGGCAGCGACGCGATTGGCGGGGTGATTCAGATCTTCACCCGGCGCGGTAACGAACAAGGCCTGCAACCACGCCTGCATGTCGGTTTCGGCAGCAACCAGACCTGGGAACGCAGCTTCGGCCTTTCCGGCGGCGATGACAAAACCCGCTTCAACCTCGGCGCCAGCCTCGATGACACCGCCGGTATCGACCGTACCCACGAGTCGTACCCGAGCGACAGCGATCACGATGCCTATCGCAATAAATCCGTCAGTCTGAGCCTCAGCCATGCGCTGACCGATGACATCGAAGTCGGCGCCAACCTGCTGGATAACCGCGGCAAAAGCGAGTTCGACAACCCGTTCGGCCGTTTCGACCCGACCACTTTCGATTCGGTGCAGCAACAGCCTTACAGCGACTTCAACGTCAGCAGTATCAGCAGCTACATGGATGCGCGGGTCAACGAAACCTGGAAAACCCGCGTCGAACTCGGTCATACCGAGAACCGCGAAAAAACCTTCGACAAGCTCAGCGACGAACGCACGGTGTTCAACACTTATCGCGACTCGGTGAACTGGCAGAACGACCTGACTCTGGATGCGCGCAACAGCCTGATCCTCGGCGGCGACTGGTACGAAGACCGGGTCAACAGCAGCACCGCGTTCAACGAGGACAGCCGCTGGAACCGCGCCGCGTTCATCCAGCATCGTTATCAGGCCGACAGTTTCTCCACGGAACTGGGTCTGCGTCATGACGACAACCAGCAGTTCGGCAGCCAGAACACCTGGAGCGGCACTTTTACCCTGCCACTGAACCCCGACAACGATCTGTTGCTGAGCTACAGCGAAGGCTTCCGCGCGCCGACCTTCAACGACCTGTACTACCCGGACTTCAGCAACCCGTATCTGAAGCCGGAAACCTCGAAAAGCTATGAGCTGCAATGGCGCAGTCAGTTGAGCGATAGCAGTCGGCTGGAGGCATCGATTTACCGCACGGATCTGCAAGACGCGATTATCTTCGGCAGCAACTCACGCCCGGAGAACGTGGCTTCGGCGCGGATCAATGGCTTTGAAGCGGCGCTGAAGCAGGAACTGTTCGGCTGGCAAAGCAACCTTGGTGTGGCGATTATCGACCCGCGTGATCGCGAGACCGGGCACACCCTGGCCCGACGTGCGCGGCGTACAGTCAGTTGGGATCTGGATCGACAGTTTGATCGACTGGGCGTCGGCGCGAGCTGGCAGTTGGTCAGCAGCAGTTACGACGACCTGAACAATACCCAGCCGCTGGGTGGCTACGGCACGTTTGGACTGCGCAGCAGCTGGGCGCTGAACCGCGAGATCAAACTGGATCTGAAGGTCGATAACGTTTTCGACAAAGGCTACAGCCGGGCGAATTACAGCTATGACGGCAGCCAGTATGGCTATCGCGAGGAAGGTCGGGCCTGGATGTTTGGCGTCACCTGGACCCCGGAACTCAACTGAACTCCCTGTAGGAGCTGCCGAAGGCTGCGATCTTTTGATCTTGATCCTCAGCGACTCCAAGCCAGCCGAAAGCAAGATCAAAAGATCGCAGCCTTCAGCAGCTCCTACAGGGGTCAGCGGTGTGGCTGGATGAGTTGGCAGAGTTTGGCGGTGGCCTCGATCATTTGGCCGCTTGGGCGTTCCAGGCCTTTATCCGTGACCAACAGCAACTGCCCTCTCCTCACCGCATCAACCTGCGGCCAGGCTTTCCATGCATCGAGCTGAGCCTGCTCACCGGCCAGAATCACCTGTGGATCACGCTGCAACACCGCTTCGATACTCACCTGTGGCGCCGGCAACCTCAGGTCGGCAAACACATTGCGCGCGCCACAGACTTCGAGCGCATCGCTGATGATCTGCCCGCCACCGACGGTGTACAACGGCTTGTCCCAGACCTGATAGAACACTGTCAGCGGCGTATCCCGGCGATAGCGCTGGCGCAGGTCATCGAGTTTTTTGCGCAAATCCGCCGCCAGTTTCACCCCGCGCTCAGGCCGATCGAGTCGTGCGGCGATGGCTTCGATCTGTGCAGAGAGTTGTTCGAGACTGCGCGGTTCAGCAACGAATGTCGGGATGTTCAGGCGTTTGAGCTGATCGCGTTGCGCCGGGCCAACACTGCCGGGCCACAACAGCAGCAAATCGGGCTTCAAACTGAGCAGGCGCTCCATGTCCAACTGACCATAGCGCCCCACTGACGGGACATCCTTGAGCGCGGCTGGACGCTCGCCAGCATCGAGCACGCCCACCAGCAGATCGGCCGAATCAAGCTCAACAACGATTTCAGATAGGGAAGGCGCGAGGCTGATCACCCGCAGGGTCGCCAGCACCGGGCTGGCACAGGCCAGCAGCAGAACCGCCAGCCACAGACGGCGCATCAGCCGAGTTGACGCGGGATACGGTAGAGGTAGAACAGCACGGCCGTGGACAGCGCCAGCAGCATCAGCGGTACGGCCTCGAGGCCGACAAACACCGCCAGCGCTCCGATCCAGGCCGGCAATGATGCGGCGAGAAACGCAATCCGACGCTGGGCCGCAAGCGCGATCCAGGCCGCCGGTTCGGCAGGCGTATCGAGGGCTTTCTGGGTGGCGATCAGGGCGTGTTTGTAGCCACCGAAAAACTTCAGGCTGACAAACATCGAGGCCACGCCGGCAATGAACATCGGCATGGTCAGTACCGGCAGAAACGCTTCATATTGGCCGAACAGTGCGTTGAGCACGAACAGCGGCAGCAGCGCCAACGCCAGATACTTCCACCAGTCGACCGCCAGACGGCGGCGCACCTGACCGCGAGTCACGCGCGGTCGACCTCGCCCTGATGCTCGTTACCCATCATGTGGTCGAGCTTGCTGGCCTTGGTCGCCAGGTACAGTTTGTTGTGCGGGTTGTGGCCGGTGTGCAGCGGCACGCGCTCGGCGACGACGATGTTCATGTCGGTCAGGGCTTTGACCTTGCGCGGGTTGTTGGTCATCAGACGCAGCGACTTCACACCCAGATGCTCGAGCATCGGCAGGCACATGGCGTAGTCACGCTGGTCGGCGGCAAAGCCCAGACGCTCGTTGGCTTCAACGGTGTCGGCGCCGCCGTCCTGCAACTCGTAGGCACGGATCTTGTTCAGCAGACCGATGCCGCGACCTTCCTGGCGCAGGTAGAGCAGCACGCCACGGCCTTCACGGGCGATGGCCTTGAGCGCCGCTTCCAGTTGCGAGCCGCAGTCGCAGCGCTGACTGAACAGGGCGTCACCGGTCAGACACTCGGAGTGCAACCGGCCGAGGACCGGCGCACCGTCATCAATTTCACCGAGGCTCAGCACGACGTGCTCGCGGCCGGTGGCTTCATCGAGAAAACCGTGCATGGTGAATTGCGCAAAAGGCGTTGGCAGCTTGGAAGCGGCGACAAAAACGACAGGCACCGGTGTGCTCCTGATCTAAAAAGTCTGAAGATTCGCAGGCCGGCATTGTAACAGCAGGTTCCTGCAGACGCTTAGGCTGAATTGTCGGGCATAACGATCAAAAAGTTTGATAACTCCTCGCACAACAGCGGTCCCCGTAGGAGCTGTCGAGTGAAACGAGGCTGCGATCTGTTGATCCGTTTTTTCAAGATCAAGATCAAAAGATCGCAGCGTGCCGCAGCTCCTACAGGGGGCGCGTCAGTTCGGCTCGAATGGATACGGTTGCTGCCACTGCTCGAAAATCGGCTTCAGCTCGCCGCTCTTCACCAACTGCTCCATGCGCCGGTCGAACAGCGCCATCAGCGTGCGCGCTTGCGGTGTGTTGGCGAAGCACAGGTACAGCGGCAATTCGGCGATGTGGGTCTTGCGAAACTGCGTCGGATCCTTGGCCCGGCCGACCACGTAATCGATTTCGGTTTGCGCATCGATGTAATAGTCAGCGCGATTATGGGTGAGCATCGACAGGATCCCGGTACGTCGCACGACCTCATTGTAGTTGCGCACATTGGGCAAATAATCCTGATAGTCGTAACCGCGCACCCAGGCCAGACGATAGCTGCCGAGGGTTTCCGGGGTCGGTGACGGGTTGCTCGCCAGGCCCAGGGCATAGATGTGGTCGGTGTCGAAGTTCCAGCGCGGGTATAGCAGTTCGCTGGCCTCGTTTTTATACGAACCGACGCAGGCATCGACTTCGCCGCGCTCGGCCAGGCCCACGGAGCGCATGTAAGGCTCGGTGCGAATGTCGAGTTTCACCCCGGCCGGCTCGAACACCTTGCGCAGCACGTCCCAGCCCAGGCCATGGCCGTCGGCGGCGGTGTAGTCTTCCCAGTCTTCGCTGGCCAGATGGATGACCGCGGGCGTCGACGCAACTTCCTGCGCACTGGCGACAGTGCCCAGCAGGGTCAGAAACACCAGCGCCAGCCAGCGTCGAGCCATCCTTAGTCTCCTCACTTAACCCTGACGATCCGGGTCAGGCGAAAATCCACACCAGCCCCTGCATCGCCAGCCAGGCGAACACACCGGCCAGCACGTCGTCGAGCATGATGCCGACGCCACCGTGGACATGCCGGTCAATCCAGCGGATCGGCCACGGCTTGAGAATGTCGAAGAAGCGGAACACCAAAAACCCCGCGAGCAACCAGTACCAGCCTTCCGGCACCAGCCACAGGGTGATCCACATCCCGACCATTTCGTCCCAGACGATGCCTTCGTGGTCGTGCACCCGAAGATCGTCGGCGACCTTGCCGCACAGCCAGAAGCCGAACAGCATGGTGATTCCGAGCATCAGCCAGTAACCCCAGTCGGGCAACATCTGCCACAACGGGATAAAGGGTAGCGCAACTAACGAACCCCACGTGCCCGGCGCTTTCGGCAAGGTGCCGGAACCGAAGCCGAACGCGAGGAAATGCCAGGGATTGCGCCAGACCGACGGCGGAACGAATTCGGCCGGAACCTGTTTCGGGTGATCTGTCACGGTGTCTCCTGAAAATGTTGATAACCCCGGACTTGCGGGGTGATGTCGTGTCCTTCGCGATCCAGCAGCACCACACCCTGGCCCTGCGCCACACGCCCGATCACATGGATCGGCCAACCATCGGCCAGCAGCGCCGGCAACTCGACGGACGGTAGCGTGAACGCCAGCACATAGTCATCGCCGCCGCTCAACGCCGCCCGCTCGGCACCGCGCTGGCCGAGAAACGCCACTAAAGCATCGGACAACGGTACACGCTCACGTTCAACTTCGAGGCGAACCTGCGAGGCCAGGGCGATATGCCCGCAATCGGCGAGCAGGCCGTCGGAGATGTCCAGCGCCGCAGTGGCCTTGCCACGCAGTGCCTGACCGAGGGCCAGTTGCGGCTGGGGCGACCAGTAATGATCGAGCAACGGCTGAGCGATATCCGCCGCGGCCTCGCGCTGACCAAGCACCAGCGGCAAGGCACCGGCGGCATTGCCCAACTCGCCGCCGACACAGAGCAGATCGCCAGGTTGCGCGCCACTGCGGGTCAGGGCCTGCCCGGCCGGCACCCGACCGAACACCGTGACCGTCAGGCTCAAAGGCCCGCGCGTGGTGTCGCCGCCGACCAGCGTGACGCTGCAGCTCTGCGCCATGCGGTTCAAACCGTGGGCATAGGCTTGCAGCCAATCGGCGGTCACCGTCGGCACAGTCAGGGCAAGGGTAAAGGCAACGGGCGTGGCGCCCATGGCGGCCAGGTCGCTGACCGCGACGGCCAGCGAGCGCTGACCGAGCAGAAGCGGATCGCAGGGATCGGCGAAGTGCACGCCGGCCACCAGCGTATCGGTGGAGATCGCCAGCTGTTCCCCGGGGGGAACCGCCAGCAAGGCGCAGTCATCGCCAATCCCCAGGGCAACGCCCTCGCCGCCCTGCGCACAAGGCGCGGCGGCGAAGAAATTGCGGATCAGCTCAAACTCGCCCATTGCGATATCAAGCGCTGATCAGCGCTTGAACGCCTTGACTTCAGCTTCACGCAGGCGCGGAGCCAGCTTGTCGAGTACGCCGTTGACGAACTTGTGGCCGTCGGTCGAACCGAAGACTTTCGCCAGCTCGATACCTTCGTTGATCACCACGCGGTATGGCACATCGACACGCTTGAGCAGTTCCCAGGTGGACAGGCGCAGAACCGCCAGTTCAACCGGGTCCAGCTCTTCGATTTCGATGTCCAGGCAAGGCTTGAGTGCGGTGTCGATTTCAGTCTTGAACTGCGGAACCCCGTGCAGGATCTCGCGGAAGTAAGCACCGTCGACATCGGTGAAATCGTTATCAACGCGAAACTGCGCTTCGATCTCGTTCAGCGACGCCTTGGCCATGTGCCATTGATACAGGGCCTGAGTCGCGAGCTGACGGGCTTCGCGGCGCTTGACGCTTTTCGATGGCTTGCCAGCATCCGCAGGTTTCGGATCGCGCGGGTTGAAACGATCGCTATCGTCGCTAATCACTTGGCCTCCAACTGCGCCAGCAGGCTGACCATTTCCAGAGCGGACAGGGCAGCTTCAGCACCTTTGTTGCCGGCCTTGGTGCCGGAGCGTTCGATGGCTTGCTCGATGGAGTCAACGGTCAGGACGCCGAACGCGACCGGTACGCCGAATTCCATGGAGACCTGGGCCAGGCCCTTGGTGCACTCGCCTGCCACGTATTCGAAGTGCGGGGTGCCGCCACGAATGACCGCGCCGAGGGCGATGATGGCTGCGAACTCGCCTTTCTGGGCGACTTTCTGCGCAACCAGCGGGATTTCGAAGGCGCCAGGCGCGCGGATGATGGTGATGTCGCTTTCGCTCACGCCGTGGCGAACCAGGGCATCAACTGCACCGCTGACCAGGCTTTCAACCACGAAGCTGTTGAAACGGCCCACTACCAGAGCGTAGCGGCCTTTGGGGGCGATGAAGGTACCTTCGATGGTCTTCAGGGTCATTCGTCAGATCTCTTAAAGAGCCGGGACGCGTTTCGTACGCGTCCCTCAGTGATATTTGAACCGCGAATACAGCGTCGGAAATCGCACTCGGTGTTCACTTGCACATCTTTGTGGCGAGGGAGCTTGCTCCCGCTTGGGTGCGCAGCGCCCACAAGAGGGGCCGCTGCGCAGCCCAGCGGGAGCTTGCTCCCTCGCCACAATAAATCAAATATGCCTTGAGCGAACAACGAGGCCAAAACCCGGCGTCTTATTCGGAGGGCACGTATTCTACAACTTCCAGATCGAAACCGGATATCGCATTAAATTTCATTGGCGCCGACATCAGGCGCATTTTGCGCACGCCGAGGTCACGCAGGATCTGCGAACCGGCACCGACGATGCTGTAGGTGGTCGGTTTTTTCACCGCCGCCTGATCAGCGGTTTCGCGGATGTGCGCCAGCAACACGTCGCCATCGAGCGGGTGACCTAGCAACAGCACCACACCGCTGCCGGCCTCGGCCACCGCGGCCATCGCGGCGCGCAGGCTCCAGCGGCCTGGTTGCTTGACCATCAGCAGGTCGCGCAGCGGGTCCATGTTGTGCACGCGAACCAGGGTCGGCTCTTCGGCGCAAACGGTGCCCAAAGTGAGGGCCATGTGCACGTCGCCTTCCACCGAATCACGATAGGTCACCAGGTTGAATTGGCCCAGTTCGCTGTCCAGCGGCTGTTCGGCAATCCGCTGAACGGTACGTTCGTGGATCATCCGGTAGTGAATCAGGTCGGCGATGGTGCCGATCTTGATGTTGTGTTCGGCGGCGAACGCTTCCAGCTCGGCGCGACGGGACATGGTGCCGTCGTCGTTCATCACTTCGCAGATCACGCCGCTTGGTTCGAAACCGGCCATACGCGCCAAGTCGCAGGCCGCTTCAGTATGACCAGCGCGCGCCAGGGTGCCGCCGGCCTGGGCCATCAGCGGGAAGATGTGGCCCGGGCTGACAATGTCTTCAGCCTTGGCGTCTTTTGCCGCAGCCGCTTGCACGGTGCGCGCACGGTCGGCGGCGGAGATACCGGTGGTGACGCCTTCGGCGGCTTCGATCGATACGGTGAACTTGGTGCCGAAACCGGAACCGTTGCGTGGCGCCATCAGTGGCAGTTTCAACAGCTCGCAACGCTCGCGGCTCATCGGCATGCAGATCAGGCCACGGGCGTGCTTGGCCATGAAGTTGATGTGCTCGGCCTTGCAGCATTCGGCGGCCATGATCAGGTCGCCTTCGTTCTCGCGGTCTTCGTCGTCCATGAGGATGACCATCTTGCCTTGGCGGATGTCTTCAACCAGTTCTTCGATGCTATTGAGCGCCACAAGGCACCCCCTTCAGTCAGGATTTGAGGTAGCCGTTGGCGGCCAGAAAGCTTTCAGTAATAACGCCAGCGCTTGGCTCAGCAGCCTTGTCGCCGAGGAGCAAACGCTCCAGATAACGCGCCAGCAGGTCGACTTCCAGGTTCACCCGGCGACCTGGCTTGTAGGAGGCCATGATGGTTTCGCTCAGGGTGTGCGGAATGATCGTCAGCATGAATTCGGCGCCATCGACCGCGTTCACGGTCAGGCTGGTGCCGTCGACAGTGATCGAGCCTTTGTGGGCGATGTACTTGGCCAGCTCTTTCGGCGCGCGGATGCGAAATTCGACGGCGCGGGCATTGTCGCTGCGCGAGACGATTTCGCCGACACCGTCGACGTGACCACTGACCAGATGCCCACCGAGACGGGTGGTCGGGGTCAGGGCTTTTTCCAGATTGACCGGGCTGCCGCTTTTCAGGTCATTCATGGCGGTGCAGTCGAGGGTTTCGCGGCTGACGTCGGCAGCAAAGCCGTCGCCCGGCAGCTCAACCGCCGTCAGGCACACGCCGTTGACGGCGATGCTGTCGCCGAGTTTGACGTCGCTCAGGTCGAGCTTGCCGGTTTCGACATGCACCCGCACATCACCGCCCTTGGGGGTCAGTGCGCGGATACTGCCGATGGATTCGATGATGCCGGTAAACATGGGGTTCTCCTTGAGAACGAAGCCAGCGCTAAGGCGATGGCCGGGAATTATACGCTCGCCGAAAGGACCGGCGTCGCAGTGACTCGCCAGTCATCGCCAACCGCGCGGATTTCAGTGATTTTCAGCTCGGGAGCGTCCTTCATATAGGCCAGCGGCCAGTCCAGCAGCGGCCGCGCCGTGGAGCCGAGGAACTTGCCGGCAATGAAGATCACGAACTCGTCGACCAGACCGAGCTGAGCGAACGCGCCCGCCAGACGCGGGCCGGCCTCGACCAGCACTTCGTTGACGCCACGGTTGGCCAGTTCGACCAGCAGTTGATGCAGATCGACCTGACCGTCATCGCCCGGCACGATCAGACACTCCGGGCCATTGGCGTATTGCTCTTCGACCGCCATGCAGGTGGCGACCAGTGCCGGGCCGGCTTTGAAGAACGGCGCATCCAGCGGCACCCGCAGGCGCCCGTCGATCAGCACCCGCAGCGGCGGACGGCTCATGACCCGTGTGGTTTGCTCGGCATCCAGACCCAGTTCGTCGGCGCGCACGGTCAGGCGCGCGCCGTCGGCCAGTACGGTGTCGGCGCCGGTCAGCACCACGGCCGCCTGCGCGCGCAAACGCTGCACAGCGGAACGCGCGGCCGGGCCGGTGATCCATTGGCTTTCGCCGCTTTCCATCGCCGTGCGCCCGTCGAGGCTCATCGCCAGCTTGACCCGCACGAACGGCAAGCCGCGCTCCATGCGTTTCAGGAAACCTTGATTGAGCTGGCGCGCCTCGGCTTCGAGCACGCCGCTTTCGGTGGCGATCCCGGCATCAGCCAGACGCTGCAAGCCACGCCCGGCGACCTGTGGATTCGGATCGCGCATCGCGGCGACCACCCGAGCAACCCCGGCATTCACCAGCGCATCGGCGCACGGCGGCGTGCGCCCATGGTGACTGCACGGTTCAAGGGTCACGTAGGCCGTGGCGCCCCGAGCCAGTTCACCGGCAGCGCGCAGGGCGTGAACTTCGGCGTGGGGTTCGCCGGCGCGCTCGTGAAAGCCTTCGCCGACAATCTGCCCGTCACGCACGATCACGCAGCCAACCCGTGGATTGGGATGGGTGGTGTAGTGGCCTTTGCGCGCCAGTTCCAATGCGCGCGCCATGAAGTGGGCGTCGAGGATCGCCTGCTCGGCGGCGCTGGTCATTCTTTCACCGGTTCGCGGGCGAGGCGGTCGATCTCTTCGCGGAACTCGTTGAGGTCCTGGAAGCGCCGGTACACCGAAGCGAAACGGATGTAGGCCACTTCATCGAGCTTTTGCAGCTCGGCCATCACCAGTTCGCCGACCACGAGGGATTTGACCTCGCGCTCGCCGGTGGCGCGCAGCTTGTGCTTGATGTGGACCAGAGAGGATTCGAGGCGCTCGACGCTCACCGGACGTTTCTCCAGGGCGCGCTGCATGCCGGCGCGGAGTTTTTCTTCGTCGAACGGTTGGCGGCTGCCGTCGGTTTTGATCAGGCGCGGCAACACCAGTTCGGCCGTCTCGAATGTCGTGAAACGTTCGCCGCAGGCCAGGCATTCACGCCGGCGGCGCACCTGTTCGCCCTCGGCGACCAGACGCGAGTCGATGACCTTGGTGTCGTTGGCACCGCAGAAGGGACAGTGCATGGTGGCTGGCAACAAAAAAAGGGAGGGCCATGGTAGCGCATCCCGGTGGCAAGACAAGCCATAGGGTTTGCGGTATACAGACTGGCATGATCGTTTGATCCACGGATTTCATTTTCTGGAGCTGCCAATGTCGCTACGACCGCTCGTTTTGCTCAGTCTTTTCGCCCTGCTGGTGGCTTGCGGCAGCGACAAGCCCAAACCGCAACCGCCGACACCAGGCCCTGCACCACAACAGGCGCAGAAAAAAGCCAAAGAAGCAGCCGACTTCGGCCCGCTGCCGGCCTATCAACGGGAGCTGAGCGGCACCCTGCAAGGCGTGCCGGCCGGGGCTGAAGTCGAACTGGCGCTGCTGGTGATCGATGACAAGTCGCGCCCGCAACAACTGCTCGCCAGTTCCAGCCTGATCGGCAACAACCAGATCCTGCCGTTTCGCCTGCGCTTCAATCCGGAAGCCTTTCCGGCCGGCGCGCGGGTCGAGCTGCGCGGGCGCGCCACGCAGTCGGGCCAGTTGATCCTGCATCTGCCGTCGCAAACCATCACCCAGCCGACCACTCAGGCGCTGGGCCAGCTGCAATTTGTCAAAGCACCATGACGGCACCGCTCGACCTGCAACAGGCGCTGGGTGAATTGCTCGGTGATGCGCGGCTCAAGGCCTGTGCATTGCCGGGTACCGATTTGCAGCTGTGGCTGATCGACGGCGACAACATGGATCGTGAGTTCAGCCCGGACGAAACCCGGCGCATCCTTCACGAACCGCCGTATTGGAGTTTCTGCTGGGCCAGCGGTCTGGCGGTGGCGCGCCATCTGGCGCAGTTCCCCGAGTGGGTGCGTGGCAAGCGGGTGCTGGATTTCGGCGCCGGCTCCGGGATCGCGGCGATTGCGGCGGTCAAGGCCGGAGCGCTGGAAGTGGTGGCCTGTGATCTGGATCCGCTGGCGATTGCCGCGTGCCGGGCCAACGCCGAACTCAATGATGTGCAGATGAGTTATTCGACGGACTTCTTTGCCGAAGCCGATCGCTTCGATCTGATTCTGGTCGCCGACGTGTTGTACGACCGCGAAAACCTGCCGCTGCTTGATGCGTTTCTCAGCCGAGGCCGTGAGGCGCTGGTGGCGGATTCGCGAGTGCGGGATTTTCGTCATCCGTTGTATGAGCGGATCGAAATGCTTGAGGCGATGACCTTGCCGGATCTGGCGGAGCCGGAAGAATTTCGGCAGGTGAGCCTGTACCACGCGCGGCGCTAACCAAAAGCATCGCGGGCAAGCCCGCTCCCACAGTGACCGAGTCGAACCAACATTTCGTCTACGACACAGAACCCTGTGGGAGCTGGCTTGCCAGCGATGGCGTCCTGCCTAGCGGTACACCTCTCAAATCTGCCCCGCTTTCGGCCACACCCCGCCAAGCCGTATAGTTGCCCCATCCACGCTTTTACGAGATCCCCCATGAGTCAGCAAACGCCGTACATCTTCGACGCCTCGACTGCCGATTTCGACCAGTCGGTGATCGAAGCTTCCTTCAACAAACCGGTGCTGGTGGATTTCTGGGCCGAATGGTGTGCGCCGTGCAAGGCGTTGATGCCGATGCTGCAAGGCATTGCCGAGAGCTATCAGGGCGAACTGCTGCTGGCCAAGGTCAACTGCGACATCGAGCAGGACATCGTGGCCCGCTTCGGTATCCGCAGCCTGCCGACCGTGGTGCTGTTCAAGGACGGTCAGCCGGTGGACGGTTTTGCCGGTGCGCAACCGGAATCCGCGGTGCGTGCACTGCTTGAGCCGCATGTGCAGATGCCGGCGCCAGCCGCCGCCGATCCGTTCGAACAGGCTCAGGCACTGTTCGATGAAGGACGCTTCGCCGATGCCGAAGCGGCGCTGGTGGTGATGCTCACCGAAGACAACAGCAACGCCAAGGCGCTGATCCTCTACGCCCGCTGCCTGACCGAGCGCGGCGAACTGGGCGAGGCACAGGCCGTGCTCGACGCGGTCAAGAGTGATGAGCACAAGGCAGCCCTGGCCGGCGCCAAGGCACAGATCAAGTTCCTCGGTCTGGCCCGCGACCTGCCGGATGCCGCCGACCTCAAGGCGCGCCTTGCGCAAAATCCGCAGGACGACGAAGCGGTGTATCAACTGGCGATCCAGCAACTGGCGCGTCAGCAATACGAAGCGGCGCTGGAGGCCTTGCTCAAGCTGTTCATCCGTAATCGCAGTTATGGCGAGGGCCTGCCGCACAAGACCTTGCTGCAGGTGTTCGAGTTGCTGGGCAATGATCATCCGCTGGTGACCGCTTACCGCCGTAAGGTGTTTGCTGCGCTTTATTAAGATCAACAGATCGTCCGATCGCGGCCCGAACCTGCGGCAGCTCCTACAGGTTCACCATGTTTTGCGGATGAACCTGTAGGAGCTGCCGAAGGCTGCGATCTTTTGCGGCTCACTCGACCCAGCTGTAGAGCGGCGTATCGCCGCCGCTCGCCACTTTCACCTGTGAACTGTGGCGCAAGCGCACCAGCAAGCGTTTGCCCGCCGCCGCGCTGCCGGTCAATCCCTCAAGCTGCTCCAGCAAATCCGGCCCGCTGAGCTGCCCGGCCTTGCGCAACAGATCCTGCGCGACCTGCCACAACGCATCGTCCTGATTCAGCGGTTTGGCTGCCGGCACACTCACTGCCATTTCAGGCTGATCGCCCTGCGGCTGCGCGCCAAGGGCTGCGCCGAGCTTCACCCAATCGCTGTCATCCAGCTCCACCGTCAAATCCACCGGCGTCGCGCCAACGGTTCCGCGTATCCGCAACATCTGCTTCGCTCCTGCACATTTCTGACCTGCATGCTCCCACGGGACTTGTGCAACGCCAAGCGCACGGGCAAACTCTGCGGACTTTCGTTATAAGATTACATAACAAACTCTTCACTTTACTTTCCGGAGACCGCCATGCGTCGTCTGCTGCTCGCTTTGCCGTTTGCCCTGTTGCCGCTGGCCTTCGCCCACGCTGCCGATGAGCACGATCATGACCATGAGCACGGCAGCCTCGGTGCCCGCGAACATGGCGTCGGCCGCTTGAACGCCGCCCTCGACGGCCAGACCCTGGAGCTGGAACTGGAAAGCCCGGCGATGAATCTGGTGGGCTTCGAACACGCCGCCACCTCCGACGCCGACAAGGCCAAAGTTGTGGCCGCGCGCACCAAACTGGAAAACCCGCTGGCGCTGTTCAGCCTGCCAGCCGCCGCCGGTTGCAAAGTGGCCAGCCAGGAACTGCAAAGCCCGCTGTTCGGCGACAAGCCGGATGCTGACGAGCATGACGATGACGACCACGACGAAGTTGCCAAGGGCGGTGAAGCGCATCACCACGATCACAGCGAAATCCACGCCCACTACCAATTCACTTGCGCCACCCCGGGCGCCTTGAAGACCCTGGATCTGGCGAACATCTTCAATACCTTCCCGGCGACCCAGAAAATTCAGGTACAACTGATCGGCCCGAGCGGCCAGCAGGGTACCGAAGTGACCGCCAAGGCTGCCGCCCTGAAATTCTGATTGCCTGAAAAAATCCCCTGTAGGAGCTGCCGCAGGCTGCGATCTTTTGATCTTGCCTTTAAAAACAGGATCAAAAGATCGCAGCCTTCGGCAGCTCCTACACAGGCCCGTGATCAACCATGAAACTGGTGCCATGACCCAAGCACTCATCGAACTGTCCGACCTGGGCTTCAACTGGCCCGGTCACCCGCCGCTGCTGGACATCCCGGCGTTTCGCCTGGAACCGGGCGAAACCCTGTTCCTCAAAGGTCCCAGCGGCAGTGGCAAAACCACCCTGCTCGGCCTGCTCGGTGGCGTGCAGAAACCCGGGCGCGGCAGCATTCGCCTGCTCGGCCAGGAACTGACCGAACTGGGCGCCGGCGCCCGCGACCGCTTTCGCGTCGATCACACCGGCTACATCTTCCAGCAATTCAACCTGCTGCCGTTTCTCTCGGTGCGCGAGAACGTCGAGTTGCCATGCCACTTTTCGAAGCTGCGTGCAGAGCGGGCGAAACAGCGGCACGGCAGCGTCGATCAAGCCGCCGCCACCCTGCTCGCCCACCTGGGCCTGAAGGACGAAAGCATCCTCGGTCGTCGTGCCGATTCGCTGTCGATCGGTCAGCAGCAACGGGTTGCCGCCGCCCGGGCCTTGATCGGCCAGCCGGAACTGGTGATCGCCGACGAACCGACCTCGGCGCTGGATTACGACGCCCGGGAAAATTTCATTCGCCTGTTGTTCGCCGAATGCCGCGAAGCCGGATCGAGCCTGTTGTTCGTCAGCCACGACCAGAGCCTCGCGCCGCTGTTCGACCGTCACCTGTCCCTGGCCGAGCTCAATCGCGCCGCCACGTCTGCCGAGGTCTGAGATGTATCTGTTTCGTCTGGCCATGGCCAGCCTGGCCAACCGCCGCTTTACCGCCCTGCTCACCGCGTTCGCGATTGCCCTGTCGGTGTGCCTGTTGCTCGCCGTCGAGCGCGTGCGCACCGAGGCCAAGGCCAGTTTCGCCAGCACCATCAGCGGCACCGACCTGATCGTCGGCGCCCGCTCCGGTTCGGTGAACCTGCTGCTGTACTCGGTGTTCCGCATCGGCAACGCGACCAACAACATCCGTTGGGACAGCTTCGAACATTTCGCCAGCAACCCCAAAGTAAAATGGGCGATCCCGATGTCCCTCGGCGACTCCCATCGCGGCTACCGGGTGATGGGCACCACCGAAGCCTATTTCGAGCATTACCAGTACGGCCGCCAACAGCATCTGGAACTGGCTGATGGCCGGGCATTTGCCACCGATCCGTTCGAAGTGGTGCTCGGCGCCGAAGTCGCCGAAGCGTTGCATTACAAGCTCGGCGACCAACTGGTGCTGGCCCACGGCGTGGCGGCGATCAGTCTGGTCAAGCACGACGACAAACCGTTCACCGTGGTCGGCATTCTCAAGCGCACCGGCACCCCGGTGGATCGCACGCTGCACATCAGCCTCGGCGGTATGGAGGCGATTCACATCGACTGGCACAACGGTGTGCCGGCGCGTGGCAACGGGCGGATCACGGCGGATCAGGCACGCAACATGGACCTGACGCCGCAAGCGATCACCGCGTTCATGCTTGGCCTCAACAGCAAGATTTCCACCTTCGCCCTGCAGCGCGAAATCAACGAATTCCGTGGCGAGCCGATGCTGGCGATCCTGCCCGGCGTGGCGTTGCAGGAGTTGTGGAGCCTGATGAGTACCGCTGAAAAGGCGCTGTTCGTGGTCTCGCTGTTCGTGGTGCTGACCGGGTTGATCGGCATGCTCACGGCGATTCTCACCAGCCTCAACGAGCGTCGCCGCGAGATGGCGATTCTGCGTTCGGTCGGTGCGCGGCCGTGGCACATCGCAAGCCTGCTGGTGCTGGAAGCTTTCGCGCTGGCGCTGACCGGGGTGATCGCAGGATTGGCCTTGCTGTACATCGGCATCGCCGCCGCGCAGGGTTATGTGCAGGCCAATTACGGTTTGTATCTGCCGCTGGCGTGGCCGAGCGAGTATGAATGGACGCTGCTCGGTGGCATTCTGGCTGCCGCGCTGCTGATGGGCAGCGTGCCGGCCTGGCGCGCGTATCGCCAATCATTGGCCGATGGCCTGTCGATCCGTTTATGAGGATGTTCACCATGCCCCGCGCCGTACTCGCGCTGCTGTTGCTGGTTGCCCTGCCCGTGTGGGCAGCGGCGCCGAAAGACCTGACCTGGTCGGAGATGATCCCGCCGGACGCCGCGCCGGAAGTGCCGAACATGACGCCGTTGCACGACCTGTCGAAGATGGGCGATGCGCTGTCCGCCGAATCGGCGCCCGCCGCGAAACAGGACATGCCCAACGCACCGGTGGTGCAGAGCCTGGACGGTCAGAACATCCGCCTGCCGGGTTACATCGTGCCGCTGGAGGTCAACGAAGAAGGACGCACCACCGACTTTCTGCTGGTGCCGTACTTCGGCGCCTGCATCCACGTGCCGCCACCGCCGTCGAACCAGATCGTGCATGTGAAAAGCGAGCTGGGCGTGAAGCTCGACGAACTGTATCAACCGTACTGGGTCGAGGGACCGTTGCAGGTCAAGGCGTCCACCAGCGAACTGGCGGATGCCGGGTATCAGATGGCGGCGGACAAGATTTATGTGTATGAGCTGCCGGAGTGAATTCCGGCGGCTCTGTGTTGTTTTCAATGGCCCCATCGCTGGCAAGCCAGCTCCCACAGTGATCGAGTCGTTCACCCATTTTGTGATCACCAACGAAACCTGTGGGAGCTGGCTTGCCAGCGATGGGGCCGGCCAAGGTTCCACAAAAAACCATCCCTTCACTGTTTCATTGAGCTGAGTCAAAAGACCGTATCAGTTGGCTTCATACCATAGGACATCAGAAGCTTTTAACGTCCTTTTGGAGCCCCCATGAACAAGTCCTTGCTCAGCGCCTCGCTGTTTGCCCTCGCGCTCGCAGCCCCGCTCGCCCACGCCCACGAAGCCGGCGACATCATCGTTCGCGCCGGTGCGATCACCGTCAACCCGAAGGCCGACAGCTCCAGCGTCAAGGTCGATCAGGGTCCGTTGAGCGGCACCAACCTGGGCGGCAAGGCGACCATGAGCAGCGACACCCAGCTGGGTCTGAACTTCGCTTACATGCTGACCAACAACATCGGTATCGAGTTACTGGCCGCGTCGCCGTTCGAGCATGACGTGAAAATCAAAGGCACCGCGCTGCCAGCCGCCAACGGCAAACTCGGCACCCTGAAACACCTGCCGCCAACCCTCAGCGTCGTGTACTACCCGCTGGACGCGAAGTCGCCATTCCAGCCGTACATCGGCGGCGGCATCAACTACACCTGGATCTACGACGAGCACGTCGGCAGCGAAGCGCAGTCCAACGGCTTCGGCAACTTCAAGGCGAAAAACTCCTGGGGCCTGGCCTGGCAGGTCGGCGCCGACTACATGCTGACCGACAACATCATGCTCAACGCCCAGGTGCGCTACATCGACATCGACACCCGCGCCACCGTCGAGAACAACGCCGTGGCGCCGGGTACTCGTGCCAAGGTGAATGTTGATGTCGATCCGTTTGTGTACATGGTGGGTCTGGGCTACAAGTTCTAGGCAACATTCGAACATTCGCGTGGTGGTGAATGCGGGCTAATGTGGCGAGGGAGCTTGCTCCCGCTGGGCTGCGAAGCAGCCCAGAACAAGGCAAAAGCGGTGCTTCAGAAAAACCGCGTTGACTGAATTTGCGACTGCTGCGCATTCGAGCGGGAGCAAGCTCCCTCGCCACAGGGATTGCACCGAGCGTCAAAGCGATACCCCGCCCACAAAAAAGGCGCCTGCAAAGGCGCCTTTTTTGTTTTTTCGATTTAGCGTCCCAGCAACCGCGCCAGTCCCACGCGCATCGGCGTCGGCTCCGGCAGCTTGAAGCGTTGCAGCAAACGCGCGTTGTTCGCCCGCGAATGACGGATGTCACCGGAGCGTGCCGGGCCGTAGCTGATCGGAGGCAGCTCGCCGACCACGTCTTGCAGCGCTTGCAGCATCTGCTTGAGATTCATCGCCTGATTCCAGCCGACGTTCATCGCGCCCACTTCCACTTCAGGCTTGTCGATCGCCTGCACCAGCACATCGACCAGATCCTCGACATAGAGGAAATCGCGGGTCTGCTCGCCATCGCCGAACACGGTGATCGGCAGGCCTTTCTGTGCGCGTTCGCTGAAGATGCTGATGACCCCGGAGTACGGCGAGGACGGATCCTGGCGTGGGCCGAAGATGTTGAAGAAGCGGAAGATCACCGGTTCCAGACCGTGCTGGCGACGGTAGAAATCAAAGTAGTGTTCGCCGGCCAGTTTGTCCGAGGCATACGGGGTCAGCGGGGCTTTTGGCGTGTCCTCGTCGATGGACTCGCCTTCGCCGTTGTTGCCGTACACCGCCGCGCTCGATGCGTAGAGCACGCGCTTGACCCCGGCCTGGCGCATGGCTTCGCAGACATTCAGGGTGCCGATGAAATTGCTCTGGTGCGTCTTCACCGGATCGTCCACCGACGCCTGCACCGAGGCCACCGCCGCCAGATGCGCGACAGCGCTGCAGCCCTGCATCGCCTGCGCAACCAGCGCGGCATCGGCGACGTCACCGACGATCAGTTCGACCTGCGGGTTATCCAGTGGCAGGTTGGCGCGTTTGCCGGTCGAGAGATCATCGAGAATCCGCACCGAATGGCCGGTCGCAAGCAACGCATCCGTCAGGTGCGAGCCGATGAAACCGGCACCGCCGGTGATTAAAACAGGGCCTTCAGCCATGACGATAAAACCTATCCAGTAAAGCCGGGAGCGCGGCGCGCCAGGCGCGGGGCTTGATCCCGAAAGTGTGCAGAATTTTCTTGCAGGCGAGTACCGCGTGTTGCGGTTCTTCGGCGGCGTCCGGCCGCGCGGCATGGGCCTGAGCGGTCGGCGCTTCGATCGCCAGCGGATGCAGGCTGCGCGCCTCGGTCAGAATCGCCTGACCGAGCGCCAGCGGCGTGGTCGCTTCGTGGCCGGCGTAATGGTAAGTGCCCCACAGCGGCGCCGCGCAATCGAGTTGCTTGAGCACCGAAATGATCACCCGTGCCGCGTCATCCACCGGGGTCGGATTGCCCCGGCGGTCATCGGCCATGAGCAATTCGTCCGGTTGTTCGGCGCGGGCAAGGAAGCGCCCGAGGGTGCCTTCAGGGCTGTCATCGAGCAGCCAGCCGAAGCGCAGCAGCACGTGTTGCGGGCAAGTGGCGCGAACGCTTTGCTCGATGCGCCACAGCGCCTGACCGCGCAGGCCCAGCGGCACCGGCTCGTCTTTTTCGCTGTAGGCGGTCGCCCGCGAACCGTCGAACACCCGATAGCTGGAAGGCTGCACGAGGATGATGTTGTGGTGCTGGCACAGCTCGGCCAGCCGCTCGATGGCGCGTTCTTGCCCCGCCAGACGGATTTCGCTGACAGTCTCGGCCTGGAACCAGTCGAAATAGTAGGCGAGGTTGATCAACGCATCCGGACGGGTATCGTCGAGCAGTTGCGTCAGGCTCGCGGCATCCCAGCCGTCTTCTGGCGGGCGGGGGGCGAGGAAACCGATGTCTTCCTCTGCACCGAGGCGAATCAGCGCCTGCCCAAGGGCATTTCCGCCGCCCAGTAACATAAGGCGCATTCGCATAGAGTCAGCAGGCCCAGTCTGATTGGAACGATGGCTTTAGCGACGGTGCTTGTGACACCCGTCGTCGATAATTGCCGGAATCGTTGCATTTTGCGGGTTTAGTGCGCAACCGTCACCCGTAAAGTGCAGATCGCCGGGAATTGTGCCGAATCAACTGGCCCCATCGCTGGCAAGCCAGCTCCCACAGTGTTTTTTGTTGTTCACAAGTTTGGCAATCAACACTGAAACCTGTGGGAGCTGGCTTGCCAGCGATGAGGCCCTGATGAACAGCGCAGATCCCGAGCGGTACTTGCATCTTGTCGCCCTCACCCGCATAACTTGAGCATGAATCTGCCCATTCCCAAGGACGCCGCCCTGGCAGGCTTTCACCCCGCCGTCAGCGCCTGGTTCAGCAACACCTTCCCGACGGTGACCGCCGCCCAGGCCCGCGCATGGCCGTTGATCCGCCAGCGCCGCTCGACACTGATCGCCGCGCCCACCGGCTCCGGTAAAACCCTCACCGCGTTTCTCGCGGTGCTCGACGACCTCGTCCACCGTGGCCTGGAAAATCCTGACGGCCTGCCGCACGAAACCCTGGTGGTCTACGTTTCGCCGCTCAAGGCGCTGTCCAACGACATCCGCATCAACCTGCAGAACCCGCTGGCGGGAATCACCGAGCAGTTGCGCCAGATGGGCCTGCCCGAACTGCAGATCACCACGGCGGTGCGCACCGGCGACACTCCACAGAAAGACCGCGTCGCCATGCGCAAAAGTGCGCCGCACATTCTGGTGACCACTCCGGAATCGCTGTACGTGCTGCTTGGCTCCGAGTCCGGACGCAAAATGCTCGGCAGTACACGCACGGTGATCATCGACGAGATTCACGCCATCGCTGCCGGCAAACGCGGCAGTCATCTGGCGCTGAGCCTCGAACGCCTGCAGGCGCTGTGTGCCGAACCCTTGACCCGCATCGGCTTGTCCGCCACGCAAAAGCCGATCGATGCCGTGGCACGGTTTCTGGTCGGCACTGATCGCCCCTGCGAAATCATCGATATCGGCCACGCCCGGCCACGGGATCTGGGCATCGAAGTGCCGCCGGTGCCGTTGTCGGCGGTGATGTCCAACGATGTCTGGGAACTGGTTTATGACCGGCTCGCCGAACTGGCCCGCGAACACCGCACCACGCTGATTTTCGTCAACACCCGGCGCCTGGCCGAACGCCTTAGCCGACACCTCAGCGAACGTCTGGGCAAACACGCGGTGGCCGCGCATCACGGCAGCCTGGCCAAAGAATTCCGCCTCGACGCCGAACAACGGCTCAAGCGTGGCGAACTGCAAGTGCTGATCGCCACCGCCTCACTGGAATTAGGCATCGATATCGGCGAAGTCGATCTGGTCTGCCAAATATCCTCGCCGCGCTCGATTGCCGGGTTTCTGCAAAGGGTCGGGCGCTCCGGGCACCAGGTCGGCGGCACGCCCAAGGGCCGCTTGTTCGCCACCACCCGCGACGACCTGATCGAATGCGCCGCCCTGCTCGACTGCGTGCGCCGTGGCGAACTCGACACCCTGCACATCCCCGAGGCGCCGCTGGATGTACTGGCGCAGCAGATCATTGCCGAGGTCAGTTGCCGGGAATGGGCGGAAGACGCGCTGCTGGCGCTGTTCCGCCAAGCCTCGCCGTATCGCGATCTCGACGAAAAACACTATCAGGCGCTGCTGACGATGCTCGCCGAAGGCTACAACGGTCGTCAGGGCATCCGCAGCGCTTACCTGCACCGCGACGCCGTCAGCCGCACCCTCCGTGGTCGCCGTGGCGCGCAACTGACCGCCGTGACCAGTGGCGGCACCATCCCCGACAACGCCGACTACAGCGTGCTGCTCGAACCGCAAGGTCTGAACATCGGCAGCGTCAACGAAGACTTTGCCGTGGAAAGCATCGCGGGCGACGTGTTCCAGCTCGGCAATACCTCCTACCGCATCCTGCGGGTGGAAACCGGCAAGGTGCGGGTCGAAGATGCCCAGGGCCAACCACCGACCATTCCGTTCTGGCTCGGCGAAGCGCCGGGGCGCAGCGATGAATTGTCTGCGGCGGTGGCGCGCCTGCAAGCGACCCTCGACGAACTGCTCGGCGCCAGCCCGGGCGACTTGCAACCGGCGCTCGACTGGCTGACCGCAACCCTCGGCCTGAACCGCGCCAGCGCCGAACAACTGGTGGACTATCTCGCCCGCGCACGCCTGACTCTCGGCGCCCTGCCCTCGCAAGACACGTTACTGATGGAGCGGTTTTTCGACGAGTCCGGCGGCACGCAACTGATCATCCATTCACCCTTCGGCAGCCGCATCAACCGTGCCTGGGGCCTCGCGCTGCGCAAGCGTTTCTGCCGCACCTTCAATTTCGAGTTGCAGGCTGCTGCCAGTGAGGACGCGATTGTCCTGTCGCTGTCCACCAGCCACAGTTTCGAGCTGGATGACGTCTGGCGCTACCTGCACAGCAACAGCGCCGAGCACATCCTGATTCAGGCCGTTCTGGATGCGCCGTTGTTCGGCGTGCGCTGGCGCTGGAATGCCGGGGTGGCGCTGGCGCTGCCGCGTTTCACCGGCGGGCGCAAAGTCGCGCCGCAATTGCAGCGGATGAAAAGCGAAGACCTGATCGCCAGCGTGTTCCCCGATCAGATCGCCTGTCTGGAAAACCTCGCCGGTGAACGGGAAGTCCCTGAACACCCGCTGGTGGAGCAAACCCTCGACGACTGCCTGCACGAGGCCATGGACAGCGACGGCTGGCTCACTCTGCTGCGGCGTATGGAGTGCGGCGAGGTGCGATTGATCAGCCGCGATCTGCCGGCACCGTCACCGCTGGCGGCAGAAATTCTCAGCGCGCGGCCGTACAGCTTTCTCGACGATGCACCACTGGAAGAACGCCGCACCCAAGCGGTGATCAACCGGCGCTGGAGCGATCCGCAATCCACCGATGACCTCGGGGCACTGGACGCCGACGCCATCAACGCAGTGCGCGAGGAAGCGTGGCCGACGCCGGCCAACGTCGATGAAATGCATGAGGCGCTGATGAGTCTGGCGTGTGTCGCCGAGGCCGAAGTTCAGGCCAACGGGAATTGGCGTGAATGGCTGGATACGTTGACCGAAAGTGGTCGAGCCTGTCGCCTGATGATCAATCCTCAACATTCGTTGTGGTTGGCGCGTGAGCGCCTGACGTGCCTGTTGGCGCTTTATCCACAGGCCACGCTGCAACCGCAGCAGCAGGCCTTGCCTGGTTTCAACGAACCTTGGACGTTCGAGGAAGCACTGGTCGAGGTGGTCCGCGCGCGGCTCGGCGCGTTCGGCCCGCTGCCGCTCCCGGCTATTGCCGAACCGCTGGCGCTGCCCGCTGCACAAGTCGCACAAACCCTCGCGCAACTGGAGCGTGAAGGCTATGTGCTGCGCGGTCATTTCACCCCGGGTGTGGTCGTTGAAGAATGGTGCGAACGGCATCTGCTGGCGCGCATTCATCGCTATACGGTCAAGCGTCTGCGCCGGGAAATCGAGCCGGTAGCACTGCAGGATTTCATGCGTTTTCTGTTCGACTGGCAACACCTTTCCCCCGCTACACGCGGTCAGGGCAGCGCGGTGTTGCCGGCGATTGTCGGCCAGTTCGAAGGTTACCCGGCAGCGGCCTCCGCGTGGGACAGCGACATTCTTCCAGCGCGCTTGAAAGACTATTCGCCGAGCTGGCTGGATGAGCTGTGTCGCAACGGCAAACTGGTATGGACGCGCCTCAGCGCCCGGCAGAAAGTCAGCGGCACGGCGTTGCGCAGTACCCCGATCGTGTTGCTGCCGCGCAGTCAGGTCGGGTTGTGGAGTGCGCTGGCCGAGCAGACGCCGGTCAGTGAACTGTCGCCGAAAACGCAAAAGGTTTATGAGGCGCTGAATCAGCACGGCGCACTGTTTTTCGATGAGTTGATCCACGAAGCGCACCTGTTGCGCACCGAGCTGGAGATCGCCTTGCAGGAACTGGTCGGCGCCGGCCTGGTGAACGCCGACAGCTTCGCCGGTTTGCGCGCCCTGATCACCCCGGCGAGCAAGCGCCAGCAACGCAGCAGTCGACGCGGGCGCGGGGCATTTGTCGGCGGCATGGACGATGCCGGGCGCTGGGCGTTGTTGCGGCGCGGGCCACAAGTGGAAAGCGGTCAGATGGCGTCACCCGAAACTCTCGAACATGTCGCCATGACGTTGCTGCGCCGCTATGGCGTAGTGTTCTGGCGCCTGCTGGAGCGCGAGGCGGATTGGCTGCCGAGCTGGCGCGAATTGCTGCGCACGTTTCATCGGCTGGAGGCCCGGGGCGAGATTCGCGGCGGGCGCTTTGTCAGTGGTCTGGCGGGGGAACAGTTTGCCTTGCCGGAGGCGATTCCGTTGCTGCGGGAGGTACGGCGGCGGGCGCATGACGGCAGTTTGATCGCGGTGTGCGGGGTGGATCCATTGAACCTGGCGGGGACATTGTTACCGGGAGCGAAGTTGCCGGCGTTGGTAAGTAATCGGCTGGTGTATCGGGATGGTTTGCCGGTGGCTGCCGAGATTGCCGGCAAGCAGGTGTTCTGGACCGAGCTGGATCAGATCACCATGGAACAGGTGCGCAGCAAGCTGATCCGGCATTGATGTCGACAGGTCTGGCCCTTTCGCGAGCAAGCTCGCTCCCACAGGGGATCTGCGTCGTTCACAAATCCAATGTGGGAGCGGGCTTGCCCGCGAAGAGGCCGGCAATCCCAGCACAAAATCCGGCAATCAAGTACTCGACTTCTGCGGCACCTCGCTCGCTACCAATTCCCCCTCGCCCTGCCGCTTGGGCAACAAAACCTGCTGTGGATAAGTCTGCGCGAAATGCACCTCGGCGCTGTTATCCACAAGCTTTTTCAAACGCTGGTTGAACGCCCGGCTCACTGCATATTGCCCACCCGATACGGTACGGAACTGCGCCGTCAGCACCACCCCGTTCAAGTCCATCCGGTCCACCCCGAACACATCCAGCGGCCCTTGCAGGTTGTACTTGAGGAACGGGTCTTCACGGATCGAATCGCCAGTCTCGCGGATCAGCTCGATGGCCTTGTCGACATCGGTGTCGTAAGTGAACTGCACCGAGAAAAACGCATAGGCAAACTGCCGTGATTGATTGGTCACAGCCTTGATCTGGCCGAACGGCACCGAGTGCACAAACCCCTTGCCGTCACGCAGGCGCAGGGTGCGGATGGTCAGGCCCTCGACGGTGCCGGCATGCCCGGAATCGAGCACCACCCAGTCGCCGATCGACAGGGTGTCTTCGATGATAATGAACAGCCCGGTGATCACGTCCTGCACCAGTTGCTGCGAACCGAAACCGATCGCCAGACCGACCACCCCGGCACCGGCCAACAGCGGCGCAACGTTGATGCCGAGGTTGGCCATGGTGGTGATCGCGCAGATCACCACCAGGATGATTTTGATCGCGTTGCGCAGCAGCGGCAGGATGGTTTTCACCCGGGTGCTGGGCTGGCGCGACGAGCGTTTGCTCACCGGTGGTTTCAACGCTTCCTGAATCGCCGTGTCGAGCACCACCCACAACAGCCAGGTGACGAGGAAGATCAGGCCGATGCTGCTCAACGCGTTGCTGATCGCCCGGCCGATCGTGCTGCTCTGGGCGAAATCGAGCAGTGAGACGCCCCAGATCCGCCCGAGAATATCGATGAAGGCAATCGCAATGACGATCCGCAGCAACGCGTGCAACAGGCTGAGAAAGCGTTCCTTGTAAGCGCTGCTGCGCTGGATCGCTTCGGCTTTTCGCGACTTGAACAGGTGCTGGAGGATGGTGCTGAGGAACACCGTGCCGATCAGCAGCACGGTGGTGAACAGCGCACAACGCAGGGCCTTTTGATTGTCTTCGCCGATGCCGATCAAATTGACCGCTGAAACCAGCACCATCAACACAATCGGCCAGTACCAGAGCCCGGAAAAAATCCGCAGCGACTCCTGCAACGACGGCTGTTTCAGACGCTGCGCCAGCGGTCGGTTACGAATCAGATGCGCCACCGGCCGACGCAGGCGAATCACCAGCAGACCGAAGATGATCGAGGCGATCAGCCCGGTGAACACCGCAACGCTGCTGGTGATATTGCCGCCCAACTGACGGGCGATCTGTGGGCTGGTCAACGCATCACTGAGGGCGGCGAGAAAGCCGATCAGGAACAGCGGTTTCGGGCAGTAGTTGCGGATGATCCGCGCGGCCGGCCGTTTGTGCCCGACATTGAACATCACCACCACACACAACAGCATCGAGGTGGAGAAAATCCCGCTGCTGGTGGCGTAGGCAAAACACAGCGCCAGCGCCCGGCCGACCGAGGCTTGCAGAAAGTGGCTGACGTACAGCGTCAGCGGCAGGCAGATCAGCGCCGGCACGGTGTACGGCAGCAGGTAACCCGCCAGATCCTGACTGCGCTGGCGGGTGCGCAGCCAACGGCCCTGACTCAGCCGCCTGGCCAGCAGGCTGCCGAGCACCGTGAGCAGCGCGAAGGCGCCAAGCCACACGCCGGACAACATCAGGAAATCCCCGGCGACACTCCAGCCGGAGCGGTTCGACGGCTGGTTGACCAGTCTGTCGACTTCGTCCGCCGCACGGTCGGCACGCAGGCGCCAGGCGTCGACCAGATGTTCATTGAGATCGAGTTTGTCCTGCACGTCGTCGATGCTCGAACTGATTGCACCGAGCAGACCGCCCTGCACGATGGGCTCGGGTTTGGCCGGCTCTTCAGCAGCGGCTGGAACACCCGGCAGCGTGGCGGCTTCGAGTTCACTGGCGCCGAGAAACAGCAGCGCTCCCAGCAAAATGGCGATCCTGAACTTGATCAAAACTCCGATCCCTCTTGGCTGAACCTGTAAGGAACTGATCGGTAATTGTCTGGCAAGTTCAAGAGCACCCTCACCCCAGCCCTCTCCCCGAGGGAGAGGGAGCCGACCGAGTTGTGCTCTCGAGCTACATCGACCTGAAATATCCAGCCGAACTCAATATTGAGTGCAACCGAGATCAGCTCCCTTCCCCCTCGCCCCTTTGGGGGAGAGGGTTGGGGTGAGGGGGAGCGCTTTTGACCTTTGCGTCCAAGGCAAATATCAAATGCCCAACCCCGTATTTTTCCGCACAAGCCAAACCCCGACACTGCGCTCCATTCGAACCTCTACCGGAGTGCTGTCATGCCCATTGCCTTGCTCGCGCTGACCCTCAGCGCATTCGCCATCGGGACGACCGAGTTCGTCATCGTTGGCCTGTTGCCCACCATCGGCGCCGATCTCGGCGTCAGCCTGCCGTCCGCCGGGCTGCTGGTCAGCCTGTATGCGCTGGGCGTTGCCATTGGCGCGCCGGTGCTGACCGCCCTCACCGGCAAAGTCCCGCGCAAACTGTTGCTGCTGTCGCTGATGGTGCTGTTCACCCTCGGCAACCTGCTGGCGTGGATGGCGCCGGGTTATGAATCGCTGGTGCTGGCGCGGATCGTCACTGGCCTGGCGCACGGGGTGTTCTTCTCCATCGGCTCGACCATCGCCACCAGCCTGGTGCCCAAGGAAAAGGCTGCCAGCGCGATTGCGATCATGTTCACCGGCCTCACCGTGGCCCTTGTGACCGGCGTGCCGCTGGGCACCTTCATTGGTCAGCATTTCGGCTGGCGAGAAACCTTCCTCGCCGTCTCGGCGCTGGGTGTGATCGCCTTCATCGGCAGCCTGCTGTATGTGCCGAACAACATCGCCCACAGCAAACCGGCGTCCTTGCTGCAGCAACTGCAAGTGCTGAAACAACCGCGTCTGCTGCTGGTGTACGCCATGACCGCGATCGGTTACGGCGGCTCGTTCATCGCCTTCACGTTCCTTGCGCCGATCCTGCAGGACATCTCCGGTTTCAGCGCCGGCACTGTCAGCCTGGTATTGCTGGTGTACGGCGTGTCGGTGGCGGTCGGCAACATCTGGGGCGGCAAACTGGCGGACAAACGCGGGCCGATCAGTGCCTTGAAAATCATCTTTGCCCTACTCGCTGCCGTGCTGTTCGTGCTGACCTTCACCGCCGCCAATCCATGGCTGGCGCTGGCCACGGTGCTGGTGTGGGGCGCGGTAGCGTTCGGCAACGTGCCGGGGCTACAAGTGTATGTGGTGCGTCAGGCTGAACATCACACGCCGCACGCGGTAGACGTGGCATCGGGGCTGAACATTGCCGCGTTCAACCTCGGGATTGCCGGTGGTGCGTGGGGCGGCGGACTGATTGTCGAGCATCTGGGCCTGATTCACACGGCGTGGATCGGCGGGCTGGTGGTGTTGCTGGCGCTGGCACTCACAGCGTGGAGTGGGCGACTGGATCGCCTCGGTCCGACCTATGCCGAAAGCACTTCGCGAGTCGTCACCGGCCACTGATCCCACGATCCCCCTGTAGGAGCTGCCGAAGGCTGCGATCTTTTGATCTTGAAAAGCAACATCAAAAGATCGCAGCCTTCGGCAGCTCCTACAGGGGTCGTTAGTAATCTCAGAAATGTACCGTCCGTAACGCCACCGAAACTTTCCCGAACCGCGCACAGTCATCAACAGACACAGGCTGTACGAGGACTGACAACGGGAGGGCGGCATGGCGACGATTCACATCGGTATTTCCGGCTGGCGCTACGTTCCGTGGCGCGGGGATTTCTACCCGAAAGGACTGACCCAGAAGCGCGAATTGCAATTCGCTTCTAGGGCGGTCAACAGCATCGAAATCAATGGATCGTTCTATGCGCTGCAACGGCCCGAACGTTACGCCCAGTGGTACGCCGAAACGCCGGACGACTTCGTGTTCAGCGTCAAGGCACCGCGATTCATCACCCACGTTCGACGCTTGCGCGAGATCGAGAAACCGTTGGCGAACTTCTTCGCCTCCGGGGTGCTGGAACTCAAGGAAAAGCTCGGGCCGATCCTCTGGCAGTTTCCGCCGAACTTCAAATTCGACCCCGAGCGCTTCGAGCACTTTCTGTCACTGTTGCCCCACGACACCGAGGCCGCAGCCGCCCTCGCCCGCCAGCACGACTCACACTTGCACGGCCACGCCAGCCTCAAAGCCTGGCGCAAAAAACCGCTGCGCCATGCCGTGGAAGTGCGCAACGACAGCTTCATCGACCCCGACTTCGTGCGCTTGTTGAAACGCTACAACACCGCCCTGGTGATCGCCGACACCGCCGGCAAATGGCCGTACCGCGAAGACCTCACCAGCGACTTCGTTTACCTGCGTCTGCACGGCGCCGAAAAGCTGTACGCCAGCGGCTACACCGAGTCGGCGCTCAAAAACTGGGCCGAACGCATCGACGCCTGGCATCACGGCCGACAGCCTGGCGATGCGCACCTGATCGCGCCGCGCCTCAAGCCGCGGGCGCGTAAATCCCGCGAAGTGTTCTGCTATTTCGACAACGACATCAAAGTCCGCGCGCCCTACGACGCGCGCAGCTTGCTCCACCGATTCGAGCTGGATAAAACGCTCGCCACCACCCCCGGCGAACCTGCTGGCGAAGGGGTGCTGGCATGAGTATTCCAGAGCCGGTCGGGTTCACCGACGAGCAGACCAGCATCGAAGTGTCGGTGCGCCGTTTCACCGTGCTGACGGTCAACACCCACAAAGGCTTCACCGCCCTCAATCGGCGCTTCATCCTCCCGGAGTTGCGCGAAGCGGTGCGCAGCGTGGCCGCCGACGTGGTGTTTCTGCAGGAAGTCCACGGCACCCACGAACATCATCCCAAGCGCTACAGCAACTGGCCGACGATGCCGCAATACGAGTTCCTCGCCGACAGCCTGTGGCCGCAGTTCGCCTATGGGCGCAACGCGGTGTACCCGGAGGGCGATCACGGCAATGCATTGCTGTCGAAATTCCAGATCATCCGCCACGACAATCTCGACGTGTCGATCAGCGGCCACGAGAACCGTGGCCTGCTGCATTGCGTGCTGCGCCTGCCCGGGGATGGTGTCGAGGTGCATGCAATCTGCGTGCATCTGGGCCTGCGCGAAAGTCATCGCAATGCGCAATTGAAACTGCTCGGCGAGCGTCTGGCGCAACTGCCGGAAGATGCTCCGGTAATTGTCGCCGGTGACTTCAACGACTGGCGCCAGCGCGCCGATGCGCTGCTCAAACCCTGCGGTTTGCGCGAGGTGTTCGCCGAGCATCACGGCAAACCGGCGCGCAGTTTTCCGGCGCGGCTGCCGACGCTGCGGCTCGATCGTATTTATGTACGCAACCTCAAGGCCAGCCAGCCGAAGGTTCTGGCGAACCGGCCTTGGTCACACCTTTCCGACCACGCCCCGTTATCGGTGGAGATCGAATTATGAGCAGCGCACCGCTGGAGAAATCCGCCGTGGAACCGATCAGCATCAACCCGCCGGTGCGCGAGCCCGGACATGTCGATGTCGAGTACAACTGGCAGGGCAACAACCGCATCGAGTTGCTGGAAAACGGCGAGGAATATTTCCCCCGGGTGTTCGACGCCATGCGTGCGGCGAAGAGTGAAATTCTGCTGGAAACCTTCATCGTTTTCGAAGACAAGGTTGGCGCCGAGTTGCAACAGATCCTGATCGACGCCGCCCGGCGTGGCGTGCGCACCACCGTCAGCCTCGACGGTTTTGGTTGCGGCGAGTTGACCACCGGTTATCTCGCGGCACTGAGCGAAGCGGGCGTGCATCTGCAGATGTTTGACCCGGCGCCCAAGCACCTGGGCATTCGCACCAACTGGTTCCGCCGCCTGCACCGCAAGATCGTGGTGGTCGACGGACTGATCGCGTTCATTGGCGGGATCAACTTCTCCGGCGATCACCTGGCCGATTTCGGCCCCGAGGCGAAACAGGATTATGCGGTGCAGATTCAGGGGCCGGCGGTCGCCGACATCCATCACTTCGCCCTGCTGCAAAGTGGTCGGCCGGGACGTGCGCGGTTCTGGTGGCAACGTCGCCGCCAGCGCCGGGCGGACATGGCGTTCAATGAGCACGACGGTCAGGTGCGTCTGGTGTTTCGCGACAACGATCAGCATCACACCGACATCGAAGATGTGTATTTGCACGCATTGCGCCAGGCCAAACGCCGGGTGGTGATCGCCAACGCCTATTTCTTCCCCGGCTACCGCCTGCTGCGCGAGATTCGCAACGCCGCGCGCCGTGGCGTCGAGGTGCGACTGATCCTGCAAGGTCAGCCAGACATGCTGGTGGCCAAACTCGCGGCGCGCATGACCTACGACTACCTGCTCAAGGCCGGGGTGCAGATCCACGAATATTGCCAGCGCCCGCTGCACGGCAAAGTCGCCCTGGTGGATGATGAATGGAGCACCGTTGGCTCGAGCAATCTCGACCCGCTGAGCCTGTCGCTGAACCTGGAAGCCAACGTGTTGATCCGTGACCGTGCGTTCAATCAGCACTTGTACCAGCGCCTCGAAGACCTGAGCCAGAACCACTGCAAGGCGATGGACGCCAGCATGTCCCCGCGAGGACGGATCTGGCACATGACCGTAGGGTTTCTGGTGTTTCACTTCCTGCGGCATTTCCCGTCGATGGCCGGTTGGTTGCCGGCGCACAAACCGCGGCTCAAGCCGTTTCGGGGGCGCACGTCATGAGCCATTCCCATGCGCAATCGGCGCCCGCCGCGCACTCTCGATGGAGTCGCTGGAAACGCCCGCTGACCCTGCTGTTCTTCCTCGCGCTGATCGTGTTGCTGACGATGTTCGCCACCCGTATCGAATGGGCGGAAGTCCTGCAAACCCTGGCCGACTTCAAGGTGCGCACGCTGATCATTGCCGCCAGCCTGACCCTGCTGAGTTTTCTCACCTACGCCAGTTTCGACCTGATCGGCCGCACCTACATTCGTCAGGACCTTACCTGGAAACAGATCCTGCCGGTGGGGATCATCAGTTATGCGTTCAACCTCAATCTCAGCGCCTGGGTCGGCGGGATCGCCATGCGCTATCGGCTGTATTCGCGCCTGGGGGTGAGCAAAAGCAACATCGCCAAGATCCTCGGTCTGAGCCTGGCGACAAACTGGTTCGGCTACATGACGATTGCCGGCGTGGTGTTCAGCAGCGGCCTGGTGAGCATGCCGCCGGGCTGGAAAATCAGCAGCGCCGCGTTGCAAGGCATCGGCGTGCTGTTGCTGCTGTTGAGTGCCGGTTACCTCGCCGCGTGCCAGTTCTCGAAGCGCCGCGAGTGGTCGATTCGCGGGGTGGAAATCAACCTGCCATCCCTGCGCATGGCCGTCCTGCAATTGCTGCTCGGTGCGCTGAACTGGTCGCTGATGGCAGCGGTGATTTTCACGTTGCTGCCGGGCAAACTGGATTACCCGCTGGTGCTCGGCGTGCTGTTGATCAGTGCGATTGCCGGGGTCATCACGCATATCCCGGCGGGACTCGGCGTGCTGGAAGCGGTGTTTGTCGCGCTGCTGCAACACGAAGCTTCACGCGGGAGTCTGGTGGCCGGGTTGCTGGCGTATCGGGCGATTTATTTTCTGCTGCCGTTGTTGATTACGGTGGTGATGTATCTGTTGGTGGAGGCCAAGGCCAAAGCGTTGCGGATCGAGAAGAAACCCGGATGAACCCGTTTTTGTGGCGAGGGAGCTTGCTCCCGCTCGGCTGCGCAGCAGTCGTAATACCGGCGACCTCGTTCTCCTTCAGAATCGAAGGTGAAAGGTATCCTGGCCTCTTCGCAGCCCAACGGGAGCAAGCTCCCTCGCCACAGGGGGATGTGCTCAGCCGGACTGAATAATGCTCAAGCGCTCACCGACCACCATCTCGGTAATCCAGTCCACCAGAATCGAGGTGTAGGCCTGCTGCGAAACCGGCTCGCTCAAGGCATGGTCAGCGCCGTCGATAATCCGGTGGGTCAGCGAATGCGTCTGCTGACACGCAGCGCGATAACTCATGATCGTTGCGTGGGGCACGTAGTCATCAGTTTCCGATTCCACCAGCAACACATCCCCGGTGAATTGCGAACAGGCGTGCAGCGCACGATTGTTGTCGGCACGGACCAACGTCGCTCGATAGTCGCGCAGGTCAGCCTTGTCCAGATCACGCTTGGGTGTGTGCCATTGCTCATCGCGATACAGCGCCGGCACCCGCAACGCCAGCCAGCGCACCGGACGCAACGAGGTGAGGATCGAAGCCAGGTAACCGCCATAACTGGTGCCAACCACCGCAATCGCCGAGGTATCGAGCGCCGGATGCGCCAGCAGGCGATCGTAGGCGGCGAGCAAGTCGCGCAGGTTGTCCTCGCGCGTGACCCGGGTCAGCGGAATGCCGGTACCACCGGTGTGACCGCGCAAGTCGAAGGTCAGGCAGACACAACCCAGACCGGCGATGCCCTTGGCACGCTCGAGGTCGCGCTCCTGGCTGCCACCCCAACCATGCACAAACAATACGCCCGGGACTTTCGATTTGGGACTGAGAAACGTCCCGCTCATCTGTTCGTCATCAATGTCGATCTGAATGCTTTCGCTTCTAGCCGTCATAGGATTTGACCGTTACGTATTTGAGAAGAAAGTCGCTGTTCTCCGCTGGCCCGCGATAGATTTCGATGGCGTCGGGCGGCAGGGTTTGATCGTTGTAGGTTTCCACCGTCGACACGCGGATCGCGGGCATCTGCGGATCATTGACGAAGCTTTGCAGCGCGGCCAGTTCAGCGCTGCTGGCACCGCCCATGCGCCAGGATTGTTCGAGCACCCCGCTACGGGGCTTGCCATTGCTGTCCAGACCTTGGGCAATGTCGTAGTTGCGCCGCGAGGCGTAGAAACCCGGATAGGCCTCATCCGCCGCCCGGTCGAAAATCTGCGCCTGCTTGATGGCCAGTCGCACGGCGTCCGGCAAGTCCAGCGCCAGCAGATCTTCGTAGCCGCCCTGCACGACCAACAGATTCGAACCACCATAGACGTCTTCGCCATGGGCATCTCTGGTCAAGTATTGATCACCGCAGTAGCTCAGCACTTTGTCGCCGATGAATGACTGGCCAACGCTGTGGGTGAAGACCTTGCTCAAGTCCTGTTCGAGCACCACGCCATCGCGAAACAACGTTTTCGCGTCTGCACGGGCCAGTACTTCATCGAACCTGTCGAGGCTGTTGATAACTTCCTGGCCACGACCAGCGCAAGCGTGAATCGGCTTCAGGCGGATCGGCCCGCTGTACAGCAAATGCTCGGCGGCGGGCCGCGCATCTTCCAAGGCAAACACGGTCAAGCCATCAAGCACCACATCGCGCACGCGCTCGGAAAACAGCGGCGCCCAGCCTTGTGGCGCGTGAGCCAGATGACTGCGCAAGCCGTGGCTGATGGCTTTGGTGCAAATGAAATCGTGTTCGACGTACCCGCCCCATAAATCGCCCGGGCCTTTGATACCCAGATTGCGCGCGCTGGCCGGGCCAACAATGGTCTGGGTCGGCAGCCAATACAAATCGCGACCGCGATGCTTCTGCGGGTCAAAACTTCCGCCGAAGTTGAGTCCCAGAATCTGCGCCAGCCAGCGGGCAAGTGCCTTGTTGGTCTGCACTTCATGTTGCGGCGCCCCGGCCCGAACCGAATGGGCGACGACCACTTTCCTGCTCGACGTCGGGGTCATGCGTCCCCCTTCAAGCCAATTGATGAATGTAATGAGAGAAGTGCAGAGATCAGGCCAATCGCTTGGCAACGGGAATGCCGAATGAATCAATCGCTTGGAACCAGCATGGTGGCATCAGGCCTGTTTCAATCTGCACGACTGCCAGGGAATCCGCGGCAATTTGCACGAAACGGAACGCCGGTTACTGCCGACTGACTTCCTTCCAGATGGCATCGAACATGACACAACGTTTGAGGATAGCCTGACGCCCGATTTGAATCGCAAGCCGCTTGGCCTCAGGAGTCTGATGAGTCAGTCGTTGCAGAATTCCCAGCATGGTAATCGCGTGATCTTCATCCTCTTCGATATGCAAGCGAAAGAACTCCAGGCCTTCCTCACTGACATTCAGTCCCTCCAGTGCGAGCAGAATCGGTTTGTAAATCAGTGGCACAATGGCTTCGGCTCCCAGGCAGAGCGCTGCGAGGCCCTCGACAGGATTTTCACTGCGGCAAAGCTGCAGGATGCATCGGGTAAAATCCACGGTCTGAGGTAAAGGCGATTCAGCCAAGGGATGGGTGCCCAGGATCCGCAGCGACCTTTGAAACAGCTCGGCATGCGTGAGCTTGTTATCACCATCTATGCCCATTTCCTCTTGCATGTTTTCCAAAAGCAATTTGATGTCGCCAAGGGACTCGAGGCGATTGAGGATTGCGCACAGAAAACGGGTAAAGTTTCGCGAGTAGTAATGATGCTGAATCAGAAAGTACCGCATCCCCCTCAGGGAAACATGGCCGTTTTGCATTGCTCGCAACAGCTCATGATTAACCAATCCTTCTAACGCATCAGTGTCCAGCCATTCGTCCCACAATGTGCCTCCGGCCCTGAATTCAATAACCTTTGCCACATTGCCGTCATTCAACTCTTTGTCTTGTTCCAACTTTAAATTCCTTTAACTATTATCAGCCATCCAGCCGATCGCAACTTTCCAGTTATTCCGAAAACCCTGGCAAACCTACAAGAGCCGTATTCATCGTGAGTCGCTGCAAATGACGCGGGGCTCAGACCTGGCCAGAAAATAAGCGCATAGAGAGGCGAAAATGATGCAGAGACCGCCTGACGCAAGAAGCAGAGCGCTGCTTGAGAAATGCAGTAACAGCCATCCACTCAGCAGGCTCGCCGGCGGAATCGCGAGGTAGGCAATGAGCCGTGTAACTCCGACCGTTCGCCCAAGAATGATTTGCGGAACCACCTGCTGGCGATAGGTGAAAAAAGCGATGACCACCACGGATTGGCAAGCGGTAGAAAGCGCCCACAGTGCCGAAAGTGACCATGGATCGGCGGCCATCGCCCCCATCAGGGTGAACACCCCAGCCAGCAAGCAGCTTCGACGGATGAGAATGCCGGCCGGGTATCTCTTCACCAGAAACGCCCCCACAGCTGATCCGGCGACGGCACCTGCACCAATGAGCCCGTAGTAATAGCCGACATCACTCAATGGCACGGCCAGTAGCGTGGTGTAGACATAGACAAGGCTTGCACCGATCAAGGCAAAACCGAAATTGCAGAAAAAGAACAGCATGACGAACGAACGCAGTTCTCGATGCTGGATGACATACAGCAATCCGGCTTTGATTTCCGTGAACACCCGCGTCGTGGCGGGCGGAGGCTTACCCAGCTCTTTCAGCAAGAAGCAAAGCGGCAGGGATAGCGTAAATCCGACAATGCTGCCAATCAGCAACTGCTCCTTGGTACTGACGGCGAGCAAGGCCGCAACACCGATTGGCGCAACGATGCGAATGATGTTGTCACTGGCGTTGACGATCGCATTGAACCGATGAAGTTTGGGGCCTTCAATCAGCGCTGGCGCGATACTCTGGAAAACCGGGTGGTGAGTGGCACCGACGCTTGCCAGCAGAAAGCTCAGCAATAACAGGGTGATACTCAAGCTGTTCCCGGACAGCGTACTCACAGCAGCATATATAAGGCAGCCGGTGACGATGTTGATCAGATCACCACCGATCAGAAAACGCCGTTTGCTGTAGCGATCACTCCACACACCGGCGAAGGGCGTGACCAGTATGTAGGGCGCCATCGCGGCGAAAAAAGCCAGCGACGTCCAGACTGGGGAGCCGGTCTGCTCATAAACATAAAGCGGGATCAGAAACGCGATGGCCCATGAACAGATGGACGTGATGGCATAGGACGCCAGGAGTTTGAACATCTAGACAGTCTCCGCCTGCCGCGACCGTTGCCCGTTCGCGAGATGTCCACACACCGTGCAGTCCGGATTCTGCTGCCAGACTTCAGCAACGCTGACGTCCAGGTCGTCGAATGTGAATTCCTTGAGTTTGTTGGTCAATTGTGGCGGTTGGCAGCCGGTGATGATCTTGACCGTTTCGCTGACCATCATCCCAGCGGTGACGGCCACCAAAGTCACAAGAGCCGGGCCGGGATGCTCATAAGTGATGTCGTGCTGTTTGGCCAGGGTCGAAACACTGTTCACCAGGCTGCTCTTGTTACGCGCCGACGTCAGCCAGCAAGCACCGCAGCCTGAGGACCCAGGCACCACCGAATAAAACACCGAGCGGCGTACATCAAGCCCGCCTGAAATGAAGGGTACGCCCTGTTCAACGCAGGCCTCATTCAGCCAGTCGGCCATGTAGTTCGCGGGTTTATCGGCGACACAAATCACAATATCGTGACCGCGTACGATGCCGGCGACGTCTTGCGCCGACTGGAGGCGGGTTTCGTGAGCAGTAATGTCGAGGTGACTGTTGAATTCAAGCAACCTGCGCCTGGCCGTTGCAACCTTCGGCATGCCGACGTCGGTTTCCTTGTAAAGGATCTGCCGGTTCAAATTGCTCAACTCGATCGTGTCAAAATCGAGGATCGTCAAGTGGTGGACGCCCAGCGCCACCAGGTCGAACAGGATATGGGTGCCCAGACCGCCGCAGCCCAGTACACAGACCCTGGCCGCGCGCAGTTTTTCCTGGTGGGTGAACTTGTTCTCGCCCACAGCCGCCATCGACCCGAAGAAGTCGATGTTGCGGGAAAATCTGATGCGATCATGATCCGAAAGAGAAGTCGTTTCAAAAGCATCCGGACTCTCGACCAACCGGTATTTGATCAGATCTTGCGCGACGCTTCGGATTTCGTCCTGATCCACCCCGGGATAACGGCCTGCCACCTGGGTAATCAACGCTTCGTAGGGTGTACGGCCATCAAGTGCCCTGACGAACGCCCAGACAGCACCATGGGGATCGGGGATTTTTGCGTATTGACCGTTAAAACGCAGGACTACCTGACCATCAAGTTTGAACGGAATAATCGTCGGTTTAAGACAAAGCTTCATATTCGAGCCTCGATCACTATTAAAACAATTTAGTAAAAGAACCAGGGCCGCGAAGGCCCCGGTTCTTACTGATCAGATCAGCCGATCTGAGAATCGCCAGCGGAAGATGCTTTTTCGAAAGTCATAATGATTTCCTCAAAAGTTTAAGGGCCGGTGGTGAAGCTGTTTCCACCGGGGTGAAGGTGTGCACACCCCAAAACTAGAATAAGTTTTCAGTGGTTGCGAACCGAGCTTGTTTCTTAATATTACTCACACCAAATACACTTCCTACGATTTTAAGAAGTATCGCTATTACTTCTTACGGACACATGCAAAAACAATGTAGGAATTATCTTCAATATTTAAACAGTGAAGATTCACAGCGGGAGAATTGAAAATAAATTCGCCTGCCAGACAATAAACATCAGTGATTAATCAGAAACACACTCTCCACCCGGGACAATGCTTGCGACCACACCTCATCAGCGATTTCCACAAGCCGAAAAAATCTCACGCGTGAGCCATTGATGGCATTTTGAATTGGTTGTAGTGTGGCTCACGCGTGAGATGTTCATAACGGAGTCATTGCCATGAAAAGCCGCTCCCCCACTGTTGCGTCAGAGAGCCCAAAGGGAGAGCGCTCGAAACCGTCCGCGAAAAAACCGTCGAGCTTCTACATGAAGCAGATGCGCGCGGGCCTGGCTGCCGCCGGTTATGTGAAACACGAAACTTGGGTGCTTCCGGAAAACCGAAGCTTGCTCAAGCAAATGGAGCAACAGCTACGCCAACCGATTCTGGCTGGCTCATTCATGTCGGAGAATTACATGAGCGCAGGCAACAACTGGAACATCGATAGCCTCTTCAACGCCCTCAAGGCACTGGACGAGGTGGCTTCGCAGCAGATCACGCTGTCGCTGATCCAGAGCTCCGAACCCAGCATCAAGCTGGAAATGAACGAATTCGGCGGTCTGCCGATTCACATTGCCCTGGCCGGTGCACAGATCATCGTCGACACCGTGCTGGTGGATATCGATTCGATCACTGACGTGCGCGCCTTCAACGACGCCGTGCTGCGCAGCCGGGAAATGTTCCCGCTGTCGTCGATCGGTATAGAGTCGATGCCCAACGGCCAGACCGTTTACAACATGTTTGGCGCCCTCAGCGCCGACTCGAGCCTGACCAACGTCGTCACCGAGGTGAAAACCCTGGTCGACAACGTGCAGCGCGCGAGCGAAGCCTTCGAACACTTCTTCAAGTAATCAACAGGGAATATCCAATGACTCAGTCCATCTGGAGCAAGTTGTTCACCGCTCTGCGCGGCGGCGCCAATGAAGTCGGCGAAGCGATCGTCGACCAACAGGCCCTGCGCATCCTCGACCAGGAAATCCGCGACGCCGACACCGCGCTGTCCAACGCCCGCCGCGAGCTGGTCACCATCATGGCCAAGCACAAACTGGCCGCTGACCGCGTGAGCGAGTACGACGCCAAGATCAAGGATCTGGAAGCCAAGGCGGTTTCCGCGCTGAACGCTGGCCGCGAAGACCTGGCCATGGAAGTAGCCGAAGCGATTTCGACCCTGACCAACGACCTGACCGCCGAGAAAGCCCAGAGCGACGAGTTCGGCACCTACGCCGAAAACATGCGCAAGGACATCAGCAAGGCCGAGTCGCGGATCAAGAGCCTGCGCCAACAGGTGGACATGGCCAAGGCCCGTGAAAGCGTGCAGAAAGCACAAGTCAGCGCATCCATCGCCAGCGGCGGCGCCAACGGCAAGCTGGAAACCGCCGTCGGCACCCTGAACCGTCTGCAGGCCAAGCAGCAGCAACGCGCTGCCGAGCTGAGCGCTGCCGATGAGCTGGCTGACGCTTCGACCGGAAACGATCTGGAACGCAAACTGCGCGACGCCGGCATCACGCCGAACGAAGGCAGCGCCAATGCGATCCTTGAGCGCCTGAAGCAAAAATCAGCTCAGTAAAACCGCCCCCTGTAGGAGCTGCCGCAGGCTGCGATCTTTTGATCTTGAACCCAGATCAAAAGATCGCAGCCTGCGGCAGCTCCTACAGTTTTTCGCACCCACAACATTTGCATTTTGCCTGCTCGTTCGTCGCCCGGCCCGGTACACTAGCGGCGCTTTTTACGACGAACACCTCCACCCGCCTCAAGGAATGTACCCATGGGATGGTTCAAAGACTTGCTGGGCACCAGCAACTGGCAGACTGCCGCGCCCGCTCCAGTGGCCGGCGGCCCACTCGGAATGGCACAAGGCAAAGGCGTGCGTTTCGATTCGACTCTGGCGCTGCTGCTCGACGGCAGCACCTCGGTACAGGTTCCGGCTGCAGAGGCCATCTGGAGCGCCGGCTGGATCGATCTCGGCCAATCCAACAAGCTGCATCGCTACTACCTCAATAATGAGGACTTCTGGCTGCAGATCCACGTCACCGGTGACGATCAGATCGAGTCGGTCACCCTGTTCAACTACCTCAGTTACGTGACCGTCAACAGTGACGCCGAACTGCAGCGCCTGGCCGGCCCGGCAAGCCCGATCGGCCTGCCGACCTACACCCATGACGGCATCCAGTACAGCCGTGAATGGGGTACCGAGCAGGGCCAGACCGAACTGGTGCCGCTGACCGAACACGTGGTCAACCCGGACGAGAGCTACACCATCGAACACCACTCGATGCTTTACGCGCGCGAGACCGGCCTGACCGATCGCCGCGAACTGCTGCTGTTCTCCGTCGAACAGGACGAGGAAGGTACCGTCAGCCTGAGCACTTCGATGGGTATTTCGCTGTACACGACTGATTTGAGCACCATTTAAAAAAGGAAGTTTTCCATGCTGGAAGTGCTGGCCGTTTCCCTGAACAAGACCGCGCTGGTCGGTTTCGTCGCCTACCTGATCGGCGCCGTGCTGCTGTTCATGCTGTTCCAGTTCGTCTACACCCGCATCACGCCGCACAAAGAGTTCGAATTGATCCGCTCCGGCAACATTGCCGCCGCCATTGCTTTGGCTGGCGCGATCATTGGCTTTGCGATTCCGGCCAGCAATGTGATCGCGTTTTCGGTCAACGTTCTCGATTTCGTGTTGTGGGCGGTGATTGCAGCCGTGGTGCAACTGCTGGCCTTCCTCGCCACGGGGATGGTGCTCAAGGGCACGTCGCAGCGTATCGCCAACGGTGAAATCGCTTCGGGTATCTATGTGGCCGCAGTGGCCATCAGCGTCGGCATGCTCAACGCCGCGTGCATGACCCCGTCCAACTGATCGGCAGGAAGCCTTCGATGAAACGCAGCAAGTACGTCCAACTGTCTCTCGCCGCCTCGGTGGCCATGGCCATTTCCGGCGAAGCGGCAGCGCTGGATCCGCAACGCTTTCAAACGGTCGAACAGTGCATCGATGCCTCGGTCGCGGCCGACGTTTGCTCGAACGCCTACGTCGCGGCACTCACTGAACACCGACGCATTGCGCCGGCTTACGACGACAAGGCCAAGTGCGACGCCGACTTCGCCGCCGACTGGTGTCAGAAAAATTCCGACGGCCGTTTCGTGCCGAAACTCGGCGGCTTCAAAGTGCCGCAGAATGGCGAGGCACCGCAGGATCTGGATGCGATTGCCAATGCGCAGTTGCCTGCCGGTGAAGCGACGGCCGCGCAAAACGTACAAAGCACTTCACACGCTTCCGGTAGCGGCAACGGTTGGCTCTCGGGCTGGCTGATCGGCAATGCGATGAGCAACAACGCCAACCGCACGGTCTATCGCGACCGCGACACGCGCCAGACCTACAACACGTCGACGCAGTACCGCAAAATCGAATCGGCGCCACGCAGTCAACCAGACTACGAGAGCAGCAAAAGCAAACCGGTGAACGTCGCTTCGTCGACCTCCCGGGGTGGCTTTGGCAGCCAGTCATCCGCCCGTAGCGGTTGGGGCGGATGGGGCAGCAGCTCTGGTCGTTCGAGCAGCTGACCATGAAGAAGATCCACTGCGCCGAGCGCCCCGACTGGAAACAGACGGCCGAAAGCCTCGGCTTTCTGTTCCACACTATCGACGACGAGCCGTACTGGGACGAAAGCGCCTACTACCAGTTCACCCTCGCGCAGATTGAAAACGACCTGGAGGATCCGACCACCGAACTGCACGAGATGTGCATGGACCTGGTCGACCGCGTGGTGCACAGCGAAGAGCTGCTGGATCGCCTGAGCATCCCGGCGCCGTACTACGACATGATTCGTACTTCCTGGCTGGAAGGTCATCCACATCTGTACGGGCGCATGGACTTTTCCTACAGCGGTAACGGCCCCGCCAAGTTGCTGGAACTCAACTACGACACGCCGACCAGCCTTTATGAAGCGGCGGCGTTTCAGTGGGGCTGGCTGGAGCAGTGTATCGAGCGCGGAATGTTGCCGCGCCATGCGGACCAGTTCAACAGCATCGACACCAAGCTGCATCAAGCGTTTGCCGAGTTGCAGCTCAAGCGGCCGTTCTACTTTGCTTCGATGAAAGACTCGGTCGAAGACAAGGGCACCACCGACTACCTGCGCCTGATCGCGGAAAAGGTCGGCATCGAATCAAGGCATATCGACATCGAGGACATCGGCCTGACCGCTGAGGGTCGCTTTGTCGATCTGCAGGATCGCTGGATCCCGCACCTGTTCAAACTGCACGCCTGGGAATTCATTTTCCACGAGCCATTCGGTGCAGCGATTGCCGAAAGCGATACGCAGTTCTTTGAGCCGGCGTGGAAATCGATCCTGTCGAACAAAGGAGCGCTGCCGCTGCTGTGGGAACTGCACAAGGGCCATCCGAATCTGCTCGCGGCGCATCTTGATCCGAATCCGGCCAGTTCAGTGCCCAAGGGCTGGGTACGCAAACCGTACTTCTCCCGCGAAGGCGCGAATATCGAGCTGCAAACGGCAGAAGGTCTGATCGTCAAAGAGGACGGGCCCTACACCGATGCGCCATTCATCCTGCAGGAATTTGCGTCATTGCCGAAGTTCGACGACAGCTACACGCTAGTCGGCTCTTGGGTGATTGGTGATCAGGCGGCGGGGATCGGTGTGCGGGAAGACAACAGTCTGATCACCAAAGATTCCAGCCGGTTTCTGCCGCACCTGATCCTCGACTGAGGCACAGATTCCTCCTTGTAGGAGCTGCGGCACGCTGCGATCTTTTGACCTTGATTTAAAAGATCAAAAGATCGCAGCCTTCGGCAGCTCCTACAGGTGATGACCGTAAAATTGCGCGCCACAAAAAAGGCCCGTCGTGTTGAACGACGGGCCTTTTTTGTGGCGCGGATGCAGCAATGAATCAGAACGGGATATCGTCATCGAAGCTGTCGAAATCCGGAGCCGGTTGCGGTGCAGCCTGCTGTGGAGCCGGGGCTGGACGCTGTTGCGGAGCCGACTGCTGCGGACGCGGAGCCTGTTGACGTGGCGCCTGCTGCTGGTAGTTGTTGCCACCGCCTTGCTGGTCGCCTTGTTGTGGACGGCCGCCGAGCAACTGCATGGTGCCTTGCATGTCGACCACGATTTCGGTGGTGTAACGCTTGATACCGTCTTTTTCCCACTCGCGGGTCTGCAGCTTGCCTTCGATGTATACCTGCGAACCTTTACGCAGGTATTCGCCGGCGATTTCCGCAACCTTGCCGAACATCGAAACACGGTGCCATTCGGTCTTCTCGACCTTCTGACCGGTTTGCTTGTCGGTCCACTGTTCGCTGGTTGCCAGACTCAGGTTGGTCACGGCGTTACCGTTAGGCAGGTAGCGAACTTCGGGATCCTGGCCGCAAGTGCCGACCAATATGACTTTGTTAACCCCACGGGCCATAACGTTCTCCTAGGCTTCGCAAGCAGCCTCGGCCGGGTTGTTCACCAGGCGTTCGAGGGTGTCGCGATCCACTAATTCTTTGTCCAGTTTGATGTAAACAGCCGCTTCATCAGCAACTATCACTGCATCTGTTACCCCTACGAGGGCCTTGAGGCGCTCGACCAGACCCGCTTCGCGGATCGCCTCGGGCGACAACGGCAAGCGCAGACTCGTCACGTAGGGAGGTTCGCGCATGGTAACAGCAAAGGCCAGCCAGATGGCAGCCAGACCCGCACATCCAAGGAACACAACCGACAGACCGCCATGCTGAAACAGCCAGCCGCCGAGTATCCCGCCGAGTGCCGAACCGAGGAACTGACTGGTGGAGTACACGCCCATCGCCGTGCCCTTCCCGCCTGCCGGTGAAACCTTGCTGATCAGCGACGGCAACGAAGCTTCCAGCAGATTGAACGCGGTGAAGAACACCACCGTACCGATCACCAGAGCCCGCAAGCTGTCACCGAACTGCCAGAAGAATAGCTCAGTGAGCATCAGCGTCAGGACGGCGCCGAGCAAAATTCGTTTCATTTTGCGTTTCTTCTCGCCGTAGATGATGAACGGGATCATGGCGAAGAAAGAAATCAGCAGCGCGGTCAGGTAAACCCACCAGTGCTGCTCCTTGGGCAAACCGGCTTTTTCCACCAGCGCCAGCGGCAGTGCGACGAAGCTCGACATCAGCATCGCGTGCAGCACGAAAATGCCCAGGTCCAGGCGCAGCAGATCGGGATGTTTGAGCGTCGGCATCAAGGCCTGACGCGCCACGCCGGATTCACGATGACTCAACGGCCCGGTGGATTTCGGCACCATGAACATCACGATGACGATCCCGAACAGGGCCATGCCGCCCGTGGCGAGGAACAGCCCGGACAGGCCGAACGCACGAGTCAGCAACGGCCCGACCACCATGGCCACGGCGAACGACAGACCGATGGTCATGCCGATCATGGCCATGGCTTTGGTGCGGTGCTGTTCGCGAGTCAGGTCGGAAAGCAACGCCATCACCGCCGCGGAAATTGCCCCGGCGCCTTGCAGGATGCGTCCGGCGATCACGCCCCAGATCGAATCGGCCTGAGCCGCCAGCACACTGCCGAGGGCGAAGACCACCAGCCCGAGGAAAATCACCGGACGCCGGCCGATACGGTCGGAAATGATCCCGAACGGAATCTGGAAAATCGCCTGGGTCAGGCCGTAAGCGCCAATCGCCAGCCCGATCAGGGCCGGGGTCGCTCCCGCCAGGTCCATGCCGTAGGTCGCCAGCACCGGCAACACCATGAACATGCCAAGCATACGGAAGGCGAACACCAGGGCCAGACCGCTCGCTGCGCGGGTCTCGCTGCCACTCATGCGTTCGCTGTGGGGATCGTGCATGGAAAAACCTCGTGTGAACCGGCGGCGATTCTACCAGTCCCATCGAAAGACGGGGTATATCGCGACGCTATGACGCGTATAGATGAAACTCTCTTCATGCAAGGCAAAAACCCTTCGTTTGATAGTGTGCATCCATCCAGTATTTGCCCGTATACTCCTATGTTTTCGACGCCCGCCGAGCGAGGCCACTTTGGACAAGATCCTGATACGTGGGGCCCGTACCCACAACCTGAAGAACATCGACCTGACCCTGCCACGGGACAAACTGATCGTCATCACCGGCCTGTCCGGATCCGGCAAGTCGTCCCTGGCCTTCGACACGCTGTACGCCGAAGGTCAGCGCCGCTATGTCGAATCCCTGTCGGCCTACGCCCGACAGTTTCTGTCGATGATGGAAAAGCCCGACGTCGACACCATTGAAGGTTTGTCGCCGGCGATTTCCATCGAACAGAAGTCGACCTCGCACAACCCGCGTTCCACGGTCGGCACCATCACCGAAATCTACGATTACCTGCGTCTGCTGTATGCGCGCGTCGGTACGCCGCGCTGCCCGGATCACGATATTCCGCTGGAAGCGCAGACCGTCAGCCAGATGGTTGACCTGGTGTTGGCGCAACCGGAAGGCAGCAAGCTGATGTTGCTGGCGCCGGTGATCCGCGAGCGCAAGGGCGAGCACCTGTCGGTGTTCGAAGAACTGCGCGCCCAAGGCTTCGTCCGTGCGCGGGTCAACGGCCGCATCTGCGAACTCGATGAACTGCCGAAACTGGATAAACAGAAGAAGCATTCGATCGATGTGATCGTCGACCGTTTCAAGGTCCGTGCCGACCTGCAGCAGCGTCTGGCCGAATCGTTCGAAACCGCACTGAAACTGGCGGACGGCATTGCCCTGGTGGCGCCGATGGACGACGAGCCGGGTGAAGAGATGATCTTCTCCGCGCGCTTCGCCTGCCCGATCTGCGGCCACGCGATCAGCGAACTTGAGCCGAAGCTGTTCTCCTTCAACAACCCGGCCGGCGCCTGCCCGACCTGCGATGGCCTGGGCGTGAAGCAGTTCTTCGACATCAAGCGCCTGGTCAATGGTGAACTGACCCTGGCCGAGGGCGCGATTCGTGGCTGGGACCGGCGTAACGTCTATTACTTCCAGATGCTCGGCTCACTGGCCTCGCACTACAAGTTCAGCCTTGAGAAGCCGTTCAACGAACTGACCGCCGAACAGCAGAAGCAAATCCTGCACGGCAGCGGCTCACAGAATGTCGACTTCAAGTACCTCAACGATCGCGGAGATATCGTCAAACGTTCGCATCCCTTCGAAGGTATCGTGCCGAACCTTGAGCGCCGCTACCGCGAAACCGAATCGGCCAGCGTGCGCGAAGAATTGGCCAAGTTCCTCAGTACCCAGGCCTGTCCGGATTGCCGCGGCACTCGTCTGCGGCGTGAAGCGCGGCACGTGTGGGTGGGTGAGAAAACCCTGCCGGCGGTGACCAACCTGCCGATCGGTGATGCCTGTGAATACTTCGGCGAGCTGAAGATGACCGGACGTCGCGGCGAGATCGCTGACAAGATCCTCAAGGAGATCCGCGAGCGTCTGCAGTTTCTGGTCAACGTCGGTCTCGATTACCTGTCTCTGGATCGCAGCGCCGACACCCTGTCCGGTGGCGAAGCGCAGCGCATTCGTCTGGCCAGCCAGATCGGCGCAGGTCTGGTCGGGGTGCTGTACATCCTCGACGAGCCGTCCATTGGCCTGCATCAGCGCGATAACGACCGGTTGCTCGGCACCCTCAAGCACCTGCGCGACATCGGCAACACGGTGATCGTGGTCGAGCACGACGAAGACGCTATTCGTCTGGCCGACTATGTGGTGGATATCGGGCCTGGCGCCGGGGTGCACGGCGGGCAGATCGTCGCTGAAGGTACGCCGGACGAAGTCATGGCACACCCGGACTCCCTGACCGGCAAATACCTGTCGGGCCGGGTGAAGATCGAAGTGCCGGCCAAACGCACGCCGCGCAACAAGAAGCTGACGCTGTCGCTCAAGGGCGCGCGCGGCAACAACCTGCGCAACGTCGATCTGGAAATTCCGATCGGCTTGCTGACCTGCGTGACCGGCGTTTCCGGCTCCGGCAAGTCGACGCTGATCAACAACACGCTGTTCCCATTGAGCGCTACTGCACTCAATGGTGCGACCACGCTGGAAGCAGCGGCGCACGACAGCATCAAGGGGCTGGAACATCTCGACAAGGTCGTCGACATCGACCAGAGCCCGATCGGCCGTACGCCGCGTTCCAACCCGGCGACCTACACCGGGCTGTTCACACCGATCCGCGAACTGTTTGCCGGTGTGCCTGAGTCGCGCTCCCGTGGTTACGGCCCGGGGCGCTTCTCGTTCAACGTCAAGGGCGGGCGCTGTGAGGCGTGTCAGGGCGACGGCCTGATCAAAGTGGAAATGCACTTCCTGCCGGACATTTACGTGCCGTGCGATGTGTGCAAGAGCAAGCGCTACAACCGCGAAACCCTTGAGATCAAATACAAGGGCAAGAGCATCCACGAAACCCTCGAGATGACCATCGAGGAAGCCCGGGAGTTCTTCGACGCGGTACCGGCGCTGGCGCGCAAGCTGCAGACGTTGATGGATGTGGGCCTGTCGTACATCAAGCTCGGGCAGTCGGCAACCACGCTGTCCGGTGGTGAAGCGCAGCGGGTCAAGCTGTCACGCGAGCTGTCCAAGCGCGACACCGGCAAAACTCTGTATATCCTGGATGAGCCGACCACCGGCCTGCACTTCGCGGATATCCAGCAACTGCTCGACGTGCTGCATCGCCTGCGCGACCACGGCAATACCGTGGTGGTGATCGAGCACAATCTGGACGTGATCAAGACTGCCGACTGGCTGGTGGATCTGGGGCCGGAGGGCGGCTCCAAGGGTGGGCAGATCATCGCCACTGGAACCCCGGAGGAAGTGGCCGAGATGAAACAGTCTCACACCGGTCACTACCTCAAGCCGTTGCTGATTCGCGATCGGGCCTGATCCCCAGGCATGAAAAAGCCCCTGTCACTTCAACCGTGACAGGGGCTTTTTTGTATCTGGCAATCAGGTGTGAGACTGCAGGTAATTCTCGAGACCGATGAGCTTGATCAGGCCCAACTGCTTTTCCAGCCAGTAGGTGTGATCTTCCTCGGTGTCGTTGAGCTGAACACGCAGGATTTCGCGACTGACGTAATCCTTGTGCTGCTCGCACAACTCAATGCCTTTGCACAGTGCGGCGCGGACTTTGTACTCAAGACGCAGATCGGCTTCGAGCATCTCCGGCACGGTGGTGCCGACATCCAGATCGTCCGGACGCATGCGCGGCGTGCCTTCGAGCATCAGGATCCGGCGCATCAGAGCGTCGGCGTGACCAGCCTCTTCTTCCATCTCATGGTTGATTCGTTCGTAGAGCTTGGTGAAACCCCAGTCCTCATACATCCGCGAGTGCACAAAATATTGGTCACGCGCGGCCAGTTCGCCGGTCAGCAACGTGTTGAGGTAATCGATAACGTCTGGGTGGCCTTGCATCGCCCTACATCTCCCTGCCTGAAAGTCTGTAGTTTGAACCAAGCTGACCGGAAGGTCACCCCGTTTCGCGCAATAAAAGCGAAGATATTCTGAGAAAAGCGGCCTAAATAACGCAAAAACCGCCCTAATGAGGGCGGTTCTGCTTCTCGTTTAGACTTCGTTAAGCTGTACGTTGAGCAGCTTTGCGATTGCTTCTCCATACGCCGGGTCGGCTTTGTAGAAATGCTGCAACTGACGATCAACCACATCAGGTGAAACACCGCTCATGGCGCCGGCGATATTGCTGACCAGCAAGGCTTTCTGCTCGTCGCTCATCAGACGGAACAGCGCACCGGCGTGGCTGTAGTAATCGGTGTCTTCGCGATGATCGTAACGGTCAGCAGCACCGCTCAATGCCAGTGCAGGCTCGGTGTAGTGCGGCGCTTGCTTCGGCGATTCGATGTAGCTGTTCGGCTCGTAGTTTGGCGCTGCGCCACCGTTGCTGCCGAAGGCCATCGAACCATCGCGCTGGTAAGTGTTCACCAGGCTGCGTGGAGCATTCACCGGCAATTGCTGGTGGTTGGTACCAACACGGTAGCGATGCGCATCCGCATAGGCAAAGACACGACCTTGTAGCATGCGATCCGGCGACAGACCTACACCCGGCACCATGTTGCTCGGACCGAATGCCGCTTGCTCAACCTCAGCAAAATAGTTCAGCGGGTTGCGGTTCAGCTCCAGTTCACCGACTTCGATCAGCGGGAACTCCTTTTGCGACCAGGTCTTGGTCACGTCGAACGGGTTTTCGTAGTGCGCTGCTGCCTGAGCCTCGGTCATGATCTGAATGCATACGCGCCATTTCGGGAAATCACCACGCTCGATGGCTTCGAACAGGTCACGCTGAGCGTAATCCGGATCTGTACCCGCCAGACGTGCAGCGTCGGCCGGTGCCAGGTTCTTGATCCCTTGCTGGGTCTTGTAGTGCCATTTCACCCAGTGACGTTCGCCCTGTGCGTTGATCAGGCTGTAAGTGTGGCTACCGAAGCCGTGCATGTGACGGTAGCCGTCAGGGATGCCGCGATCCGAAAACAGGATAGTTACCTGGTGCAGCGCTTCAGGCGAATGCGACCAGAAGTCCCACATCATTTGCGCGCTTTTCAGGTTGCTCTGCGGCAGGCGTTTCTGGGTGTGGATAAAGTCGGGAAACTTCAGCGGATCACGAATGAAGAACACAGGGGTGTTGTTGCCAACGATGTCCCAGTTGCCTTCTTCGGTGTAGAACTTGAGGGCGAAACCACGTGGATCACGTTCGGTGTCGGCCGAGCCACGTTCGCCGCCTACAGTGGAGAAGCGCAGGAACGTTGGGGTTTGCTTGCCCACGGATTCAAACAGTTTGGCGCTGGTGTACTCGGTGATATCACGAGTCACGGTGAACGTACCGTAAGCATCCGAGCCTTTCGCGTGCACGCGGCGCTCAGGAATGTTTTCACGGTTGAAATGGGCAAGCTTCTCGATCAGATGAAAATCGTCGAGCAGCAGCGGGCCACGTGGGCCGGCGGAGCGAGAATTCTGGTTATCAGCGACAGGTGCGCCACTGGCGGTCGTAAGCGTTTTGATCTGGCTCATGCGGTCTTCTTCCTCTGTCAGTCTTGAAACTGCCGGCTAATCGGCTTGCTGGGAAGTATTGATCATCAATGTGACACCTACAAATTCATTAACTTGTAGTCACCGATAGATAATTACTAATTATGCGTCCCAGCACATAGTGCCAACAGAACAATGTCAGAAGCTTGTATGAACAGCGCATTTTTTGCAGGCACAAAAAACCGGGCACTAGGCCCGGTTTTTTGTTTCAGACTGACGTCTTACTCGGCGGATACAGCTTCGCCAGCAGTAGCACGATCAACCAACTCGACGTACGCCATAGGCGCGTTGTCGCCAGCGCGGAAACCGCACTTGAGGATGCGCAGGTAGCCACCCTCACGGGTAGCGTAACGCTTGCCCAGGTCGTTGAAGAGCTTACCAACGATAGCTTTCGAACGAGTACGGTCGAAAGCCAGACGGCGGTTAGCCAGGCTGTCTGTCTTGGCCAGAGTGATCAGCGGCTCGGCAACGCGGCGCAGTTCTTTGGCTTTTGGCAGAGTAGTCTTGATCAGCTCGTGCTCGAACAACGACACCGCCATGTTCTGGAACATGGCCTTGCGGTGCGAGCTGGTGCGGCTCAGGTGACGCCCACTTTTACGATGACGCATGGTTCATTCCTTACCAAACACTACGTTCGGTGATTACGACGATCAGGCAGTCGCCTTGTCGTCCTTCTTAAGACTTGCAGGCGGCCAGTTGTCGAGGCGCATGCCGAGGGACAGACCGCGGGAGGCCAGAACGTCCTTGATTTCAGTCAAGGATTTCTTGCCCAGGTTCGGAGTCTTCAACAGCTCTACTTCGGTACGCTGAATCAGGTCGCCGATGTAGTAGATGTTTTCCGCCTTAAGGCAGTTAGCCGAACGTACAGTCAGTTCCAGATCGTCAACCGGGCGAAGCAGGATCGGATCGATCTCGTCTTCCTGCTCGACAACCACTGGCTCACTGTCACCTTTGAGGTCGACGAACGCAGCCAACTGCTGTTGCAGGATGGTTGCAGCGCGGCGGATAGCCTCTTCAGGATCCAGAGTACCGTTGGTTTCCAGATCAATAACCAGCTTGTCCAGGTTGGTGCGCTGCTCGACACGGGCGTTTTCCACCACGTATGCGATACGGCGAACCGGGCTGAACGAAGAGTCGAGCTGCAAGCGACCAATGCTGCGGCTTTCGTCTTCATCGCTCTGACGCGAGTCGGCTGGTTCATAACCACGACCACGAGCTACGGTGAGCTTCATGTTCAGGGCGCCGTTAGACGCCAGGTTAGCGATTACGTGATCGGGGTTAACGATCTCGACATCATGATCCAGCTGAATATCGGCAGCGGTAACCACCCCCGAACCCTTCTTCGACAAGGTCAGCGTAACTTCGTCACGACCGTGCAGCTTGATGGCCAGACCTTTAAGGTTCAACAGGATTTCAATTACGTCTTCCTGTACACCTTCGATGGCGCTGTACTCGTGGAGCACACCGTCAATCTCGGCCTCGACTACTGCGCAGCCGGGCATTGAGGACAACAGGATGCGGCGCAGCGCGTTGCCCAGGGTGTGGCCAAAACCACGCTCGAGAGGCTCGAGAGTGATCTTGGCGCGGGTTGGACTGACAACCTGCACATCAATGTGGCGGGGTGTCAGGAACTCATTTACCGAAATCTGCATGGATGCACCTATTTTCTAGCCCTTACTTGGAGTAGAGCTCGACAATCAGGCTTTCGTTGATGTCGGCGGACAGATCACTGCGAGCAGGAACGTTCTTGAAAACGCCCGACTTCTTCTCAGTGTCTACTTCTACCCATTCTACGCGGCCACGTTGGGCACACAGATCGAGAGCTTGGACAATGCGAAGTTGGTTTTTTGCTTTCTCGCGAACTGCGACCACGTCACCAGCACGAACCTGATACGACGGAACGTTTACGGTCTGACCGTTAACGCTGATCGACTTGTGCGATACCAGCTGACGGGATTCGGCACGAGTCGAACCAAAGCCCATACGGTATACAACGTTGTCCAGACGGCATTCGAGCAGTTGCAGCAGGTTTTCACCGGTTGCACCTTTCTTGCCAGCAGCTTCTTTGTAGTAGCCGCTGAACTGACGCTCGAGAACGCCGTAGATACGACGGACCTTCTGCTTTTCACGCAGTTGGGTGCCGTAGTCGGACTGGCGACCGCGGCGTTGGCCGTGGATACCAGGTGCTGCTTCAATGTTGCACTTCGATTCGATCGCGCGCACGCCGCTCTTCAGGAAGAGATCGGTGCCTTCGCGACGAGCGAGTTTGCATTTTGGACCAATGTAACGAGCCATTCTTTACAATCTCCTGGATTACACGCGGCGCTTCTTCGGCGGACGGCACCCGTTGTGCGGGATTGGCGTCACGTCGGTGATGCTGGCGATCTTGTAGCCACAGCCGTTCAAAGCGCGGACTGCGGATTCACGACCTGGACCTGGACCCTTGACGTTAACGTCGAGGTTTTTCAGGCCGTATTCCAGCGCAGCTTGACCAGCACGCTCAGCAGCTACTTGAGCAGCGAACGGGGTGGACTTGCGGGAACCGCGGAAACCCGAACCACCGGAGGTAGCCCAGGAAAGAGCGTTACCTTGACGGTCGGTAATGGTCACGATGGTGTTGTTAAAAGAAGCATGGATGTGGGCGATGCCATCAACCACTGTCTTTTTAACTTTTTTACGAGGACGAGCAGCAGGTTTTGCCATGATTAAATTCCTGTCGATTCGCTGGGGCGATTACTTGCGGATCGGCTTACGCGGACCTTTACGGGTACGCGCGTTGGTCTTGGTACGCTGACCGCGTACTGGAAGACCGCGACGATGACGCAGACCGCGATAGCAACCGAGGTCCATCAAGCGCTTGATTTTCATGTTGATTTCGCGACGCAGGTCACCTTCAGTGGTGAACTTCGCCACTTCGCCACGCAGCTGTTCAATTTGCTCGTCGCTCAGATCTTTGATCTTTGCTGCTGGGTTTACCCCAGTGTCTGCACAGATTTTCTGCGCAGTAGTGCGACCGACACCATAGATGTAGGTCAGCGAGATAACAGTATGCTTGTTATCTGGAATGTTAACGCCTGCAATACGGGCCATTCAGTGGGACTCCAATTGACAGCTACCTACGCCCCGGAAGCCAAGAAATAGGGCGCGAGATAATATCGCTGTAATAACAAATAATCAACCCGGCAGCGCACTAGCTGCCGGGCTTGAAGCACAATCACACTCAGCCTTGGCGCTGTTTGTGACGCGGTTCCGCGCTGCAAATTACTCGAACAACACCTTCGCGGCGAATAATCTTGCAGTTACGGCACAGCTTTTTCACCGATGCACGAACTTTCATCACCAACTCCTCGAACCTTATGGGTACTCAGCGCAACATGCCGCTGCCGTAACCCTTCAGGTTGGCTTTCTTCATCAGGGATTCGTACTGGTGCGAAACGAGGTGCGATTGTACTTGGGACATGAAGTCCATCACAACCACGACCACGATCAGCAACGAGGTCCCGCCAAGGTAGAACGGAACGTTTGCTGCAACCACCAGGAACTGGGGCAACAGGCACACGGCCGTCATGTAAAGAGCACCGAACATGGTCAAGCGAGTCAAAACGCCATCAATATAGCGCGCAGACTGCTCACCTGGACGGATACCCGGAATAAAGGCACCGGACTTCTTCAGGTTTTCCGCTACGTCTTTCGGATTGAACATCAACGCCGTATAGAAGAAGCAGAAGAAAATAATCCCTGCACTAAACAGCAGAATATTCAACGGCTGACCAGGAGCGATCGACTGCGAGATGTCCTGCAACCAGCCCAAACCTTCAGACTGACCAAACCAGGCACCCAACGAAGCCGGGAACAGCAAAATGCTGCTCGCGAAAATAGCCGGAATAACACCGGCCATGTTCACCTTCAGCGGCAAGTGGCTTGTCTGCGCAGCGAAAACCTTACGGCCCTGCTGACGCTTGGCGTAGTGAACAGCGATACGACGCTGGCCACGCTCAATGAACACCACGAAACCGATAATCGCTACTGCCAGCAAACCGATGGCAACCAGGGCGAAGATATTGATATCCCCCTGACGCGCAGACTCGAAAGACTGCCCGATTGCCCTCGGAAGACCGGCGACGATACCCGAAAAAATCAACATCGAGATACCGTTGCCTACACCACGCTCAGTAATCTGCTCACCCAGCCACATCATGAACATCGCACCAGCCACAAAAGTGGATACCGCGACGAAATGGAAGCCAAAGTCACCAGTGAACGCAACGCCCTGCCCCGCCAGACCAATGGACATGCCAATAGCCTGAACGAGAGCGAGGACGACGGTGCCGTAGCGGGTGTACTGGCTGATCTTGCGACGGCCAGCTTCACCTTCCTTCTTCAACTGCTCCAGCTGCGGACTGACGGCAGTCATCAGTTGCATGATGATCGAAGCCGAGATGTACGGCATGATCCCCAGTGCAAAGATGCTCATCCGTTCCAGCGCGCCGCCGGAGAACATGTTGAACAAGCTAAGAATGGTCCCCTCATTCTGTCGAAACAGGTCTGCGAGTCGGTCCGGGTTGATACCTGGAACCGGGATGTGTGCGCCTATTCGGTAGACGATAATCGCCAGGAACAGAAAACGCAGACGAGCCCAAAGTTCAGACATACCGCCTTTGCCGAGCGCAGAGAGAGCACCTTGCTTAGCCATTTATTCCTCGAACTTGCCGCCAGCTGCTTCGATAGCCGCACGCGCACCTTTGGTGGCGCCGATTCCCTTGCCGATAGTGACAGCGCGAGTCACTTCACCGGACAACATGATTTTCACACGCTGTACGTTGACGTTGATCACGTTGGCATCTTTCAGGGACTGCACGGTGACGATGTCGCCTTCCACTTTAGCCAACTCGGACAGACGCACTTCTGCGCGATCCATGGCTTTCAGGGAAACGAAACCGAACTTCGGCAGGCGACGATGCAGCGGCTGTTGACCGCCTTCAAAGCCTGGAGCAATAGTGCCACCGGAGCGGGAGGTTTGACCTTTGTGACCACGGCCACCAGTCTTACCCAAACCGCTACCGATACCACGGCCCGGACGATGCTTTTCGCGACGGGAACCCGGCGCTGGACTCAGATCATTGAGTTTCATCGATTAACCCTCGACACGCAGCATGTAGTAAGCCTTGTTGATCATCCCGCGATTCTCGGGAGTATCCTGGACTTCTACAGTGTGACCGATGCGACGCAGACCCAGACCCTTAACGCACAGTTTGTGGTTAGGGATGCGGCCGGTCATGCTTTTGATCAGCGTAACTTTAACGGTAGCCATGATCAGAAGATCTCCTTGACAGTCAGGCCACGCTTGGCAGCGATGGACTCAGGAGATTGCATGGCTTTCAGACCCTTGAAAGTGGCGTGAACCACGTTTACCGGGTTAGTCGAGCCGTAGCACTTGGCCAGAACGTTCTGAACGCCAGCAACTTCGAGGACAGCACGCATAGCGCCGCCAGCGATGATACCGGTACCTTCAGAAGCAGGCTGCATGTACACCTTCGAAGCGCCGTGAGCGGACTTCATTGCGTACTGCAGAGTGGTGCCGTTCAGGTCAACTTGAATCATGTTGCGGCGAGCAGCTTCCATTGCCTTCTGGATCGCAGCAGGCACTTCACGCGACTTGCCACGGCCGAAGCCAACACGCCCTTTACCATCACCAACCACGGTCAACGCGGTGAAAGTGAAGATACGGCCGCCTTTAACGGTTTTGGCTACGCGGTTAACTTGAACCAGCTTCTCGATGTAGCCTTCGTCGCGCTTTTGGTCGTTATTTGACATAACTTAGAACTCCAGCCCAGCTTCACGAGCAGCATCAGCCAGCGCTTTAACGCGGCCATGGTACTTGAAGCCAGAGCGGTCGAAAGCCACTTGCGAGACGCCAGCGGCCTTAGCACGCGTAGCGACCAGCTGGCCAACCTTTGTGGCCGCGTCGATGTTGCCAGTGGCACCATCACGCAGTTCTTTATCCAAAGTCGAGGCGCTTGCCAGGACTTTGTTGCCGTCGGCCGAGATGACCTGGGCGTAGATGTGCTGCGACGAGCGGAACACGCAGAGACGCACGACTTCGAGTTCGTGCATTTTCAGGCGTGCTTTGCGAGCGCGACGCAGTCGAGTAACTTTTTTGTCGGTCATTTGCTATGCCCTACTTCTTCTTGGCTTCTTTACGACGGACGACTTCGTCCGCGTAGCGCACACCTTTGCCTTTGTACGGCTCTGGTGGACGGAAGTCGCGGATCTCAGCGGCCACTTGACCTACCAGCTGTTTATCGATGCCCTTGATCAGGATATCGGTCTGGCTAGGAGTCTCAGCGGTGATGCCTTGCGGCAGTTCGTAATCCACTGGGTGCGAGAAGCCAAGAGCCAGGTTCAGCACCTGACCTTTTGCTTGCGCTTTGTAACCAACACCGACCAGCTGGAGCTTGCGCTCGAAGCCTTGGCTAACGCCTTGGACCATGTTGTTTACCAACGCACGCGTGGTACCGGCCATTGCGCGAGTCTGTTGATCGCCATTGCGAGCAGCGAAACGCAGCTCACCAGCTTCTTCAACGATCTCAACGGACGAATGGATGTTCAGTTCAAGAGTACCCTTGGCACCCTTCACCGAAAGCTGTTGGCCTGCGAATTTTACTTCGACACCGGCTGGCAGCTTAACGGGGTTCTTAGCGACGCGAGACATGCTTATCCCCCCTTAGAACACAGTGCAAAGAACTTCGCCGCCGACACCGGCAGCGCGCGCAGCACGATCCGTCATCACACCTTTGTTGGTGGAGACGATAGACACGCCAAGACCGCCACGAACTTTCGGCAGATCTTCAACGGACTTGTACTGACGCAGGCCTGGACGACTAACGCGCTTCACTTCCTCGATGACCGGACGGCCTTCGAAGTATTTCAGCGAGATGGACAACGACGGCTTAGCGTCGGTGGTGATCTGAAAATCCGCGATGTAACCTTCGTCCTTCAGGACTTTTGCTACAGCCACCTTCAACGTGGAAGACGGCATGCTCACGACAGACTTTTCAGCCATCTGGGCATTACGGATTCGAGTTAGCATGTCCGCTAACGGGTCCTGCATACTCATGGGCTAGACGCTCCTAATACAGAAAAATTAGCCTTGCGGCTACTACATGTCGCCGAGAAACTCCGGGCAGAAAAACACGGGCTCAGGCGAGCCGGTCATTCTAGACACACCCCAGAAATGAATCAAGCCCCAAAAGGGGCTTGATTCAGATTCAAGGCCACCGATGGTCAGGTTCTTGCGATCCCGACCATCAAGGCTTTGACAGCGATTACCAGCTGGCTTTAACCAGACCTGGAACGTCACCACGCATTGCCGCTTCACGCAGTTTGTTACGGCCCAGGCCGAACTTGCGGTAAACGCCGTGCGGACGACCAGTCAGGCGGCAACGGTTACGCATGCGCGAAGCGCTTGCGTCACGTGGTTGCTTCTGCAGAGCTACGGTAGCTTCCCAACGCGCTTCTGGACTTGCGTTCAGATCAACGATGATAGCTTTCAGCGCTGCACGCTTGGTGGCGTACTTGGCAACAGTGAGCTGACGCTTCAGCTCACGGTTTTTCATGCTCTTCTTGGCCATTTTCCTACTCCAATCAGTTGCGGAACGGGAATTTGAAAGCACGCAGCAGAGCGCGGCCTTCATCATCGTTCTTGGCAGTGGTGGTCAGGGTAATGTCCAGACCGCGGAGAGCATCGATCTTGTCGTAGTCGATTTCCGGGAAAATGATCTGCTCTTTCACGCCCATGCTGTAGTTGCCACGACCATCGAAGGACTTGGCATTCAGGCCGCGGAAGTCGCGAACCCGAGGCAGGGAGATCGACAGCAGACGATCCAGGAACTCGTACATACGCTCACGGCGCAGAGTCACTTTGACGCCGATCGGCCATCCTTCACGGACTTTAAAGCCAGCGATGGATTTACGAGCGTAGGTCACAACGACTTTTTGGCCGGTGATCTTTTCCAGGTCAGCAACAGCGTGCTCGATGACTTTTTTGTCGCCGATCGCTTCGCCCAGACCCATGTTCAGGGTGATTTTGGTAACGCGCGGAACTTCCATCACGTTCGAAAGCTTAAGTTCTTCCTTAAGTTTCGGAGCGATTTCCTTCCGGTAAATCTCTTTTAGTCGTGCCATGGTCTTCTACCTAGCAGTGTTCAAGCATCAACCGCTTTTTGGGTCGACTTGAAGACACGAATTTTCTTACCGTCTTCTACTTTGAAACCAACGCGGTCAGCCTTGTTGGTTTCGCCGTTGAAGATGGCGACGTTGGAAGCGTGCAGTGGCGCTTCTTTCTCGACGATACCGCCCTGTACGCCCGACATCGGGTTAGGCTTGGTATGACGCTTGACCAGGTTCAGACCACCAACAACCAGACGGTTGTCAGCAAGAACCTTCAGCACCTTACCGCGCTTACCTTTGTCTTTGCCGGCGATCACGATGATCTCGTCGTCACGACGAATCTTTTGCATGTCGGATCTCCTTACAGCACTTCTGGGGCGAGCGAGACGATCTTCATGAACTTCTCAGTACGAAGTTCACGGGTCACTGGCCCAAAGATACGGGTGCCGATCGGCTCTTGCTTGTTGTTCAAAAGAACAGCAGCGTTGCCATCAAAGCGGATAATGGAGCCATCAGCACGACGTACGCCGTGACGAGTGCGGACTACAACAGCAGTCATCACTTGGCCTTTTTTCACCTTACCGCGAGGAATTGCTTCCTTCACGGTAACTTTGATGATGTCACCGATACCAGCGTAACGACGATGGGAGCCACCCAGCACCTTGATGCACATAACACGGCGAGCGCCGCTGTTATCGGCCACATCGAGCATGGATTGAGTCTGAATCATATAATTTCTCCGACCCCTAGCCCTTAGACTTCCACAGCGCGTTCGAGAACATCAACCAGCGCCCAAGACTTGGTCTTGGCCATCGGACGAGTTTCACGAATAGTGACTTTGTCGCCGATGTGGCACTGATTGGTTTCGTCGTGCGCGTGCAGCTTAGTCGAACGCTTAACGTATTTACCGTAGATCGGGTGCTTAACGCGACGCTCGATCAGAACGGTGATGGTTTTGTCCATCTTGTCGCTGACAACACGGCCAGTCAGCGTACGGACAGTTTTTTCGGCTTCAGCCATGATCACTTACCTGCCTGCTGGTTGAGCACAGTCTTCACGCGAGCGATGTCACGCTTAACTTGCGAGAGCAGATGAGACTGCCCCAACTGGCCAGTTGCTTTCTGCATGCGCAGATTGAACTGGTCGCGCAGCAAGCCGAGCAGTTGCTCGTTCAGCTGCTGTGCGGATTTTTCACGAAGTTCATTCGCTTTCATCACATCACCGTCCGTTTAACAAAGGAGGTGGCGAGCGGCAGCTTTGCAGCAGCCAGGGCGAAAGCCTCACGCGCCAGCTCTTCAGAAACACCCTCGATTTCATACAGGACTTTGCCTGGCTGAATCTGGGCAACCCAGTACTCCACGTTACCCTTACCTTTACCCATACGAACCTCGAGAGGTTTTTTGGAGATCGGCTTGTCCGGGAATACACGGATCCAGATCTTGCCACCACGTTTTACGTGACGGGTCAGAGCACGACGCGCTGACTCGATCTGACGAGCGGTGAGACGACCACGAGCAACAGACTTCAGCGCGAACTCGCCGAAGCTGACTTTGCTACCGCGCAGTGCCAGACCACGGTTGTGGCCGGTCATCTGCTTGCGGAACTTCGTACGCTTTGGTTGCAACATTTGGCGTACCCCTTACTTAGCAGCTTTTTTACGAGGCGCTGGTGCTTGTGGCTTCAGCTCTTCTTGGCGACCACCAATTACTTCGCCTTTGAAGATCCAAACCTTTACACCGATCACACCGTAGGTGGTGTGAGCTTCGTAGTTGGCATAGTCGATGTCGGCACGCAGGGTGTGCAGTGGCACACGACCTTCGCGATACCATTCAGTACGTGCGATTTCAGCACCGCCGAGACGACCGCTCACTTGGATTTTGATGCCTTTGGCACCAATGCGCATGGCGTTCTGAACTGCGCGCTTCATAGCGCGACGGAACATTACACGACGCTCCAGCTGCTGAGCTACGCTCTGCGCAACCAGCATACCGTCGAGCTCCGGCTTGCGGATCTCTTCGATATTGATGTGCACAGGCACACCCATTTGCTTGGTCAGGTCCTGACGCAGTTTCTCAACATCTTCACCTTTCTTCCCGATAACGATACCTGGACGAGCGGTGTGGATGGTGATGCGTGCAGTTTGGGCCGGACGATGGATATCGATACGGCTTACGGACGCGCTTTTTAGTTTGTCTTGGAGATACTCACGCACTTTCAGATCTGCGAACAAGTAGTCCGCATAAGTCCGACCGTCTGCGTACCAGACGGAGGTGTGCTCCTTGACGATTCCCAGGCGAATGCCAATGGGATGTACTTTCTGACCCATCTCTTCGACTCCGTTACTTGTCAGCAACCTTGACAGTGATATGGCAAGACCGCTTGACGATGCGATCAGCACGGCCTTTGGCACGTGGCATGATGCGCTTCAGCGAACGCCCTTCGTTGACGAAAACAGTGCTGACCTTCAGGTCATCAACGTCTGCGCCTTCGTTATGCTCGGCGTTGGCTACGGCCGACTCCAGCACTTTCTTCATGATCTCGGCGGCTTTCTTACTGCTGAAAGCCAACAGGTTGAGCGCTTCGCCCACCTTCTTCCCGCGGATCTGGTCGGCGACCAAGCGGGCTTTCTGGGCGGAGATTCGAGCGCCCGACAACTTAGCGGCTACTTCCATTTCCTTACCCCTTAACGCTTGGCTTTCTTGTCTGCCACGTGCCCACGATAAGTGCGGGTACCGGCGAACTCGCCCAGTTTATGGCCAACCATGTCTTCGTTCACGAGAACTGGGACGTGCTGACGGCCGTTGTGTACTGCGATGGTCAGACCGACCATTTGTGGCAGGATCATCGAACGACGCGACCAAGTCTTAATTGGTTTGCGATCGTTCTTTTCCGCCGCCACTTCGATCTTCTTCAGTAGGTGAAGATCAATAAAAGGACCTTTTTTCAGAGAACGTGGCACTGTCGTATCCCTCTATTTACTTGCGACGACGGACGATCATTTTGTCGGTACGCTTATTACCACGAGTCTTCGCGCCCTTAGTCGGGAAGCCCCATGGCGATACCGGATGACGACCACCAGAGGTACGACCTTCACCACCACCATGTGGGTGGTCAACCGGGTTCATGGCAACACCACGAACGGTTGGGCGAACGCCACGCCAGCGTTTGGCACCAGCTTTACCCAGCGAACGCAGGCTGTGCTCGGAGTTCGAGACTTCGCCCAGGGTCGCACGGCATTCAGCCAGGACTTTACGCATTTCACCGGAACGCAGACGCAGGGTAACGTACACGCCTTCACGAGCGATCAGCTGAGCCGAAGCACCAGCGGAACGAGCGATCTGTGCGCCTTTACCTGGCTTCAGTTCGATGCCGTGTACGGTAGAACCGACTGGAATGTTGCGCAGTTGCAGAGCGTTGCCTGGCTTGATTGGAGCCAGAGCACCTGCGATCAGCTGGTCGCCAGCACTCACGCCTTTAGGGGCAATGATGTAGCGACGCTCGCCGTCTGCGTAGCAGAGCAGTGCGATGTGAGCAGTACGGTTTGGATCGTATTCGATACGCTCGACAGTGGCGACGATGCCATCTTTGTCGTTGCGACGGAAATCGACCATACGATAATGCTGCTTATGACCACCACCGATGTGACGAGTGGTAATACGGCCATTGTTGTTACGACCACCAGTCTTCGATTTTTTCTCGAGCAGCGGTGCGTGAGGAGCGCCTTTATGCAGCTCCTGGTTGACCACCTTGACCACAAAACGGCGGCCAGGGGAAGTCGGTTTGCATTTAACGATTGCCATGATGCACCCCTTCCTTACTCAGCACTGCTGCTGAAATCGAGATCTTGGCCTGGCTGAAGGGAGATAACTGCCTTCTTCCAGTCATTACGCTTGCCCAGACCGCGAGCAGTGCGCTTGCTCTTACCCAGAACGTTCAGGGTAGTGACGCGCTCTACTTTCACGCTGAACAGGCTTTCGACGGCCTTCTTGATTTCCAGCTTGGTTGCATCAGTAGCAACCTTGAAAACGAACTGGCCTTTCTTGTCTGCCAGAACCGTAGCCTTCTCGGAAACGTGCGGGCCAAGCAGAACTTTAAATACGCGTTCCTGGTTCATCCCAGCAGCTCCTCGAATTTCTTCACGGCCGACACGGTGATCAACACCTTGTCGTATGCGATCAGACTAACTGGATCGGAACCTTGCACGTCACGTACATCTACGTGTGGCAGGTTACGAGCAGCCAGGTACAGGTTCTGATCAACAGCGTCCGATACGATGAGAACATCGGTCAGGCTCATGTTGTTCAGCTTGCCCAGCAGATCTTTGGTTTTCGGAGTTTCAACAGCGAAATCCTGAACCACGACCAGACGATCAGTACGCACCAGCTCAGCAAGGATGGAACGCATTGCTGCGCGATACATCTTCTTGTTCAGCTTCTGGGAGTGATCCTGTGGACGAGCTGCGAAAGTGGTACCGCCGCCACGCCAGATTGGGCTACGGATAGTACCGGCACGAGCACGGCCAGTACCTTTCTGACGCCATGGGCGCTTGCCGCCACCACGAACGTCGGAACGGGTCTTTTGCTGCTTGCTACCTTGACGGCCGCCGGCCATGTAGGCCACGACTGCTTGGTGAACCAGCGTCTCGTTGAACTCGCCGCCAAATGTCAGTTCGGAAACTTCGATCGCTTGAGCGTCATTTACATTTAATTGCATGTCAGCTTCCCCTTAACCGCGAGCCTTGGCTGCTGGACGTACAACCAGGTTGCCGCCAGTAGCGCCAGGAACAGCGCCCTTGACCAACAACAGATTGCGTTCAGCGTCCACGCGCACTACTTCCAGGGACTGCACGGTCACGCGCTCAGCGCCCATATGACCGGACATTTTTTTGCCCTTGAATACACGACCAGGAGTCTGGCACTGGCCGATAGAGCCTGGGACGCGGTGGGATACGGAGTTACCGTGGGTGTTATCTTGCCCGCGGAAATTCCAACGCTTGATCGTACCCTGGAAGCCTTTACCCTTGGACTGACCGGTTACATCAACCAGTTGACCAGCGGCGAAGATTTCAGCGTTGATCAGATCGCCTGCCTGGTACTCGCCTTCTTCAAGACGGAATTCCATGGTGGTGCGACCAGCGGCAACGTTCGCTTTAGCGAAATGGCCAGCTTGAGCTGCTGTTACACGCGAAGCACGACGCTCGCCGACAGTGACTTGCACTGCACGATAGCCATCGGTCTCTTCAGTTTTGAACTGGGTGACGCGATTCGGCTCGATCTCAATGACCGTGACCGGAATGGAGACACCTTCTTCGGTGAAAATACGGGTCATACCGCATTTACGACCGACTACACCAATAGTCATGTTGTAAACCTCATGAGTGTACGGGGCTTTCACCCGCTATGGCCGCCCATTTCAGAGCGTTACACGACCAAGACCGAGTCTTAGCCGAGGCTGATCTGCACTTCCACACCGGCCGCAAGATCAAGCTTCATAAGAGCATCAACGGTTTTATCCGTTGGCTGGACGATGTCCAGAACGCGCTTATGAGTGCGGATTTCGTACTGGTCACGCGCGTCTTTGTTGACGTGCGGGGAAACCAGAACGGTAAACCGCTCTTTACGGGTAGGCAGTGGAATTGGACCACGCACTTGAGCACCAGTACGTTTCGCGGTTTCCACGATTTCCTGGGTTGATTGGTCGATCAGGCGATGGTCAAAAGCCTTCAACCTGATACGGATTTGCTGATTTTGCATTGGATTTCAGACTCCGGCTGCTATTCCCACCGGGCGCAATACGCCCGTTAAAAGGAGGCGCAATTCTATAGACGCCCCAGATAGGTGTCAACCCAATAAAAAAGCCCCCGCTGAGCGGGGGCTTTTTCAATCCATCAAGCAGACTCTATAAAAGAGATTACTCGATGATTTTGGCTACGACGCCCGCGCCGACGGTACGACCGCCTTCACGGATAGCGAAACGCAGACCGTCTTCCATCGCGATGGTTTTGATCAGGGTAACAGTCATTTGAATGTTGTCACCTGGCATTACCATTTCAACGCCTTCTGGCAGTTCGCAGTTACCAGTCACGTCAGTAGTACGGAAGTAGAACTGTGGACGGTAGCCTTTGAAGAACGGAGTGTGACGGCCGCCTTCTTCCTTGCTCAGAACGTAAACTTCTGCGGTGAACTTGGTGTGCGGCTTAACCGAACCTGGCTTGACCAGAACCTGACCACGCTCAACGTCGTCACGCTTGGTACCACGCAGCAGAACGCCGCAGTTCTCGCCAGCACGACCTTCGTCGAGCAGCTTGCGGAACATTTCAACACCGGTGCAGGTGGTGGTGGTGGTGTCACGCAGACCAACGATTTCCAGTGCATCTTGAACGCGAACGATGCCGCGCTCGATACGACCAGTCACAACAGTACCACGACCCGAGATCGAGAATACGTCTTCGATTGGCATCAGGAATGGCTTGTCGATCATACGAACTGGTTCTGGGATGTAGCTGTCCAGAGTTTCAACCAGTTTCTTGACGGCAGTGGTGCCCATCTCGTTGTCGTCTTTGCCTTCCAGCGCCATACGAGCCGAACCGATGATGATTGGAGTGTCATCGCCCGGGAAGTCGTAGGTGGACAGCAGGTCGCGAACTTCCATCTCAACCAGTTCCAGCAGCTCAGCGTCGTCTACCAGGTCAGCCTTGTTCAGGAAAACCACGATGTACGGAACGCCTACCTGACGGGACAGCAGGATGTGCTCACGGGTTTGCGGCATCGGACCATCAGCGGCCGAGCAAACCAGAATAGCGCCGTCCATTTGAGCAGCACCGGTGATCATGTTCTTCACATAGTCAGCGTGACCTGGGCAGTCAACGTGAGCGTAGTGACGGATCAGCGAGTTGTACTCAACGTGTGCGGTGTTGATGGTGATACCGCGAGCTTTTTCTTCTGGAGCGCTGTCGATCTTGTCGAATTCAACTACGGCCGAACCGAAAACTTCGGAGCAGACGCGAGTCAGAGCAGCGGTCAGAGTGGTTTTACCGTGGTCAACGTGACCAATGGTGCCAACGTTGACGTGCGGTAGGGAACGATCAAATTTTTCTTTAGCCACGACAATTAACTCCTAGCCTAAAGGGGCTGAATCAGCCTTGTTTTTTGGTTACGGATTCGACGATGTGCGACGGAGCCGTATCGTATTTTTTGAATTCCATAGAGTAGCTTGCGCGACCCTGGGACATGGAACGGACGTCGGTCGCATAACCGAACATCTCACCCAGTGGAACCTCGGCACGGATAACCTTGCCGGACACTGTGTCTTCCATACCCTGGATCATGCCGCGACGACGGTTAAGGTCGCCCATGACATCACCCATATAGTCTTCAGGCGTAACAACCTCTACCGCCATGATCGGCTCGAGCAACTCACCACCGCCCTTCTGGGCCAGTTGCTTGGTCGCCATGGAAGCAGCCACTTTAAACGCCATCTCGTTGGAGTCGACGTCGTGGTAAGAACCATCGAACACGGTAGCCTTCAGGCCGATCAGCGGATAGCCGGCAACAACGCCGTTCTTCATCTGCTCTTCGATACCCTTCTGGATAGCCGGGATGTATTCCTTAGGAACCACACCACCTACAACCTCGTTCACGAATTGCAGACCTTCCTGACCTTCGTCAGCAGGAGCAAAACGGATCCAGCAGTGACCGAACTGGCCGCGACCACCGGACTGACGAACGAACTTGCCTTCGATTTCGCAGTTCTTCGTGATGCGCTCACGATAGGAAACCTGAGGCTTGCCGATGTTGGCTTCGACGTTGAACTCACGGCGCATCCGGTCAACCAGGATGTCCAGGTGCAACTCGCCCATGCCGGAGATGATCGTTTGACCAGTCTCTTCATCAGTTTTTACGCGGAAAGACGGGTCTTCCTGAGCAAGCTTGCCCAGAGCGATACCCATTTTTTCCTGGTCATCCTTGGTCTTAGGCTCTACGGCAACCGAGATAACCGGCTCCGGGAAGTCCATACGTACCAGGATGATTGGCTTGTCAGCGTTGCAGAGGGTTTCACCAGTGGTGACGTCCTTCATGCCGATCAGGGCCGCGATGTCGCCAGCGCGTACTTCCTTGATCTCTTCACGGGCGTTTGCGTGCATTTGCACCATACGACCCACGCGCTCTTTCTTGCCCTTAACCGAGTTGATCACGCCGTCGCCGGAGTTCAACACGCCCGAGTAAACGCGGACGAAGGTCAGGGTACCCACGAATGGGTCGGTAGCGATTTTGAACGCCAGTGCCGCGAACGGCTCGTCGTCACTTGCGTGACGCTCCATTTCCTCTTCCTCGTTATCAGGGTTCGAGCCCTTGATAGCTGGAATGTCGGTTGGAGCAGGCAGGAAGTCGATAACGGCGTCGAGAACCAGGGGAACGCCCTTGTTCTTGAACGACGAACCGCACACAGCCAGAACGATTTCGCCAGCGATAGTACGCTGACGCAGAGCAGCCTTGATCTCTTCGATCGACAGCTCTTCGCCTTCCAGGTACTTGTTCATCAGCTCTTCACTGGCTTCGGCCGCAGCTTCAACCATGTTGCTGCGCCACTCAGTAGCCAGCTCAAGCATGTCCGCAGGGATTTCCTTGCGAACAGGAACCATACCCTTGTCAGAGTCGTTCCAGTAAACAGCCTGCATGTTGATCAGGTCGATCTGGCCCTGGAAGTTGTCTTCCGAACCGATAGCCAGCTGAATCGGCACCGGAGTGTGACCCAGACGCTGTTTGATCTGACCGATCACGCGCAGGAAGTTGGCACCAGCACGGTCCATCTTGTTTACGTAAACAAGACGTGGAACGCCGTATTTGTTGGCCTGACGCCATACGGTTTCCGACTGAGGCTCAACACCCGAAGTACCGCAGAATACAACCACAGCGCCGTCGAGTACGCGCAGGGAACGCTCAACTTCAATGGTGAAGTCTACGTGGCCCGGGGTATCGATGACGTTGAAACGGTGCTCGTGCGGGTACTGCTTCTCGGAACCTTTCCAGAAGGCGGTAATGGCAGCAGAAGTAATGGTAATACCACGCTCCTGCTCCTGAACCATCCAGTCTGTGGTCGCGGCGCCGTCATGCACCTCGCCCATTTTGTGACTTTTGCCAGTGTAAAAAAGGACGCGCTCGGTGGTGGTGGTTTTACCAGCATCCACGTGAGCGACGATACCGATGTTACGGTAGCGACTAATCGGAGTAGTACGAGCCATAAAGCCCTCGCAAAATTAGTGAAGCTAAAATTAGAAGCGGTAGTGCGAGAAAGCTTTGTTGGCTTCGGCCATACGGTGCACGTCTTCACGCTTCTTAACAGCAGCACCTTTACCTTCAGCAGCATCCAGCAGTTCGCCAGCCAAGCGCAGAGCCATAGACTTCTCGCCACGCTTACGGGCGAAGTCTACCAACCAGCGCATTGCCAGAGCGTTACGGCGGGAAGGACGAACCTCGACCGGAACCTGGTAAGTAGCACCACCAACGCGGCGCGACTTCACTTCGACCAGCGGAGCGATGGCGTCGAGTGCTTTTTCGAAGAGTTCCAGGGGATCGGTGCCGGCCTTACGAGCCTTCACGGTTTCCAGGGCACCATAAACGATACGTTCGGCAACGGCTTTCTTGCCGCTTTCCATAACGTGGTTCATGAATTTGGCGAGGATCTGGCTTCCGTATTTCGGATCGTCCAGAATCTCACGCTTTGCTGCTACGCGACGTCTTGGCATGATAAGCCCTCAAGCGGTCTTCAGGTTAGTTCGGGACAGATCCAGTGGATGCAAGCCCGACCTTACTCTTATCGACTCAATAAAATGAAAATCTGCAAAACGGCCGATTACTTCGGACGCTTGGTACCGTACTTCGAACGACCCTGGTTACGGCCTTTAACGCCGGAAGTATCCAAGGAACCGCGAACGGTGTGGTAACGAACACCTGGCAAGTCTTTTACACGACCGCCGCGGATCAGTACCACGCTGTGCTCTTGCAGGTTGTGGCCTTCACCACCGATGTACGAGGAAACCTCGAAACCGTTGGTCAGGCGCACACGGCATACTTTACGCAGTGCCGAGTTAGGTTTTTTCGGCGTAGTGGTGTACACACGGGTGCACACGCCACGACGTTGCGGGCAGTTCTGCAGCGCAGGTACGTCGGATTTCTCGACGATACGCTTACGCGGCTGACGTACCAGCTGGTTGATAGTTGCCATCTACTAGCTCCACTGTTGTCTTGCGACGCTATTGTCTTGCAAGAAAAGCAAAATGACAGGAACGGATTCCCGCCAAATTTAGGGGATCAAGAGTCTAAAGAGGATCTTGCCCCCAGTCAAGGCAAGGCCCCGACCCCCCCGCCCGTCGAACCTTGACAATTTGTCTCGATTCGACGAACGGAGCGATCAGGGCCTCAGCTCATTTATCGCAGAACTCAGTTACCGCTCGAGTTCAGCGCTTCGGTCAGTGCAGCTTCCACTTCACTGGCGCTTACGCGCAACGGTTTGTCAGCATCACGGCGACGCTTGCGCTCGCTGTGATAAGCCAGACCGGTACCGGCAGGGATCAGACGACCCACAACCACGTTTTCTTTCAAGCCGCGCAGGTAGTCGCGCTTGCCGGTGACTGCCGCTTCGGTCAGTACGCGAGTGGTTTCCTGGAAGGAAGCCGCCGAGATGAACGATTCGGTCGACAACGACGCCTTGGTGATACCCAGCAGAACGCGGGTGAACTTGGAGACAAACTTGTCTTCCGCGTTCAGACGCTCGTTCTCTACCAGTACGTGAGTCAGTTCCATCTGGTCGCCCTTGATGAAGCTGGAATCGCCGGACTCGGAAATCTCAACTTTACGCAGCATCTGACGCAGAATGGTCTCGATGTGCTTGTCGTTGATCTTCACGCCTTGCAGACGGTAAACGTCCTGGATCTCGTTCACGATGTACTTGGCCAGCGCGCTCACACCCAGCAGACGCAGGATGTCGTGCGGATCGCTTGGACCGTCGGAGATAACTTCGCCGCGGTTTACCTGTTCGCCTTCGAACACGTTCAGGTGACGCCACTTCGGAATCAGCTCTTCGTACGGATCGCTACCGTCGTTCGGGGTAATGACCAGACGGCGCTTGCCTTTGGTCTCTTTACCGAACGCGATGGTGCCGCTGACTTCAGCCAGAATCGACGCTTCTTTCGGACGACGAGCTTCGAACAGGTCGGCAACACGCGGCAGACCACCGGTGATGTCACGGGTCTTCGAAGTTTCTTGCGGGATACGCGCGATAACATCACCGATCGCGATCTTCGCACCGTCCGCAACACCGACCAGGGCGTTGGCTGGCAGGAAGTACTGAGCGATAACGTCAGTGCCTGGCAGCAACAGATCCTTGCCGTTGTCGTCGACCATCTTCACTGCCGGACGGATTTCTTTGCCCGCAGCTGGACGATCTTTCGCGTCGAGTACTTCAATGTTGGTCATACCGGTCAATTCGTCAGTCTGACGCTTGATCGTGATGCCTTCTTCCATGCCCACGTAGGTCACGGTACCTTTCATTTCGGTAACGATCGGGTGAGTGTGCGGATCCCACTTGGCCACGATTGCGCCAGCGTCGACCTTGTCACCTTCTTTAACCGAAATCACAGCACCGTACGGCAGCTTGTAACGCTCACGCTCACGACCGAAGTCATCAGCGATTGCCAGCTCACCGGAACGGGACACAGCAACCAGGTGGCCATCCACTCGCTCAACGTGTTTCAGGTTGTGCAGACGGACAGTACCGCCATTCTTCACCTGAACGCTGTCGGCTGCGGAAGTACGGCTTGCCGCACCACCGATGTGGAACGTACGCATCGTCAGCTGGGTACCCGGCTCACCGATGGACTGGGCAGCGATAACGCCGACCGCTTCACCGATGTTCACCTGGTGACCACGAGCCAGATCACGGCCGTAGCACTTGGCGCAAATGCCATAGCGGGTTTCGCAGCTGATCGGCGAACGCACGATCACTTCGTCGATGCTGTTCAGCTCGATGAACTCGACCCACTTCTCGTCTACCAGGGTACCGGCAGGAACGATAACGTCCTCGGTGCCTGGCTTGAATACGTCACGGGCAATAACACGACCCAATACGCGCTCACCCAACGGCTCTACAACGTCACCGCCTTCAATGTGCGGAGTCATCAGCAGACCGTGTTCGGTGCCGCAATCGATCTCGGTTACAACCAGATCCTGCGCCACGTCTACCAGACGACGAGTCAGGTAACCGGAGTTCGCAGTTTTCAACGCGGTATCCGCCAGACCTTTACGAGCACCGTGAGTCGAGATGAAGTACTGGAGTACGCTCAGACCTTCACGGAAGTTCGCAGTAATCGGCGTTTCAATGATGGAACCGTCAGGCTTGGCCATCAGACCACGCATACCGGCCAGCTGACGAATCTGTGCTGCGGAACCCCGCGCACCCGAGTCGGCCATCATGTACATCGAGTTGAAGGACTCTTGGTCGACTTCGTCGCCGTGACGGTCGATGACCTTCTCTTTCGAGAGGTTGGCCATCATCGCCTTGGAAACTTCGTCGTTCGCCTTCGACCAAAGGTCGATCACTTTGTTGTACTTCTCGCCCTGGGTTACCAGGCCGGAGGCGTACTGGCTCTCGATCTCTTTCACTTCGTCGGTGGCTGCACCGATGATGCGGGCTTTTTCGTCCGGGATAACGAAGTCGTTAACACCGATGGAAACGCCGGAGATGGTCGAGTAAGCGAAACCGGTGTACATCAACTGGTCAGCGAAGATCACGGTCTCTTTAAGACCAACCACGCGGTAGCACTGGTTGATCAGCTTGGAGATCGCCTTTTTCTTCATCGGCAGGTTGACGACGTCGTACGACAGACCTTTTGGCACAACCTGGAACAGCAGCGCACGGCCGACGGTGGTGTCGACGATACGGGTACCGCTCACGCTGTTGCCGTCACGGTCGTTGACGGTTTCGTTGATACGAACCTTGACCTTGGCGTGCAGTGCAGCTTCGCCGGCACGGAACACACGGTCAACTTCCTGCAGATCCGCGAACACACGACCTTCGCCCTTGGCGTTGATCGCTTCACGAGTCATGTAGTACAGACCCAATACAACGTCCTGCGACGGAACGATGATTGGCTCACCGTTGGCTGGCGACAGAATGTTGTTGGTCGACATCATCAACGCACGCGCTTCGAGCTGGGCTTCCAGCGTCAGCGGTACGTGCACGGCCATTTGGTCGCCGTCGAAGTCGGCGTTGTACGCGGCGCAGACCAGCGGGTGCAGCTGGATAGCCTTACCTTCGATCAGTACCGGTTCAAACGCCTGGATACCCAGACGGTGAAGGGTCGGTGCACGGTTGAGAAGAACCGGGTGTTCGCGAATCACTTCAGCGAGAACGTCCCAAACCTCTGGCAGTTCGCGCTCGACCATTTTCTTGGCCGCTTTGATGGTGGTCGCCAGACCGCGCATTTCCAGCTTGCCGAAAATGAACGGCTTGAACAGCTCGAGAGCCATCTTCTTCGGCAGACCGCACTGGTGCAGACGCAGGGTCGGACCTACGGTAATTACCGAACGACCGGAGTAGTCAACACGCTTACCGAGCAAGTTCTGACGGAAACGACCTTGCTTACCCTTGATCATGTCAGCCAGGGATTTCAGAGGACGCTTGTTCGAACCGGTGATAGCGCGGCCACGACGACCGTTGTCGAGCAGTGCATCGACAGCTTCCTGCAACATACGCTTTTCGTTGCGCACGATGATGTCCGGAGCGGACAGATCCAGCAGGCGCTTCAAACGGTTGTTACGGTTGATCACTCGACGATACAGATCGTTGAGGTCGGAAGTCGCGAAGCGACCGCCATCCAGCGGGACCAGTGGACGCAGATCTGGCGGCAGAACCGGCAGAACGGTCAGCACCATCCACTCTGGCAGGTTGCCGGAACCCTGGAAGGCTTCCATCAACTTCAGACGCTTGGACAGCTTCTTGATCTTGGTTTCCGAGTTGGTTTGCGGAATCTCTTCGCGCAGACGGCCAATCTCGTGTTCCAGGTCGATAGCGTGCAGCAGCTCACGGACAGCCTCAGCACCCATGCGGGCGTCGAAGTCGTCACCGAACTCTTCCAGCGCTTCGAAGTACTGCTCGTCGTTCAGCAGCTGACCTTTTTCAAGGGTGGTCATGCCCGGGTCGATAACGACATAGCTCTCGAAGTAGAGAACACGCTCGATATCACGCAGGGTCATATCCATCAGCAGGCCGATACGGGACGGCAGCGATTTCAGGAACCAGATGTGGGCAACCGGCGAAGCCAGTTCGATGTGCGCCATGCGCTCACGACGAACCTTGGCCAGTGCAACTTCAACGCCGCACTTCTCGCAGATCACACCACGGTGCTTCAAGCGCTTGTACTTACCACACAGGCACTCGTAATCCTTTACCGGGCCAAAGATCTTGGCGCAGAACAGACCGTCACGCTCAGGTTTGAACGTACGGTAGTTGATGGTTTCCGGCTTTTTAACTTCACCGAACGACCACGAGCGGATCATCTCAGGCGAGGCCAATCCGATACGGATGGCGTCGAACTCTTCGACTTGACCCTGGTTTTTCAGCAAATTCAGTAGGTCTTTCAAGGCCTTTCCTCCTGGCGGAGCAGAGAGCGGGCAGTCCTGCCCCGCTCTCGATCGCGTCACGTGTTATTCGGTTTCCAGATCGATATCGATGCCGAGGGAACGAATTTCCTTGATCAACACGTTGAAGGACTCGGGCATGCCCGGCTCCATACGGTGATCGCCATCCACGATGTTTTTGTACATCTTGGTACGGCCGTTCACATCGTCCGACTTCACTGTGAGCATTTCTTGCAGAGTGTAAGCAGCACCGTATGCTTCCAGTGCCCAGACCTCCATCTCCCCGAAACGCTGACCACCGAACTGCGCCTTACCACCCAGCGGCTGCTGGGTAACCAGGCTGTACGAACCGGTAGAACGCGCGTGCATCTTGTCGTCTACCAAGTGGTTCAGCTTCAGCATGTACATGTAGCCAACGGTAACTGGACGCTCGAACTTGTTGCCGGTACGGCCGTCAGTCAGCTGCATCTGGCCGCTTTCCGGCAGGTCTGCCAGTTTCAGCATGGCCTTGATTTCGCTTTCCTTGGCGCCGTCGAACACTGGAGTGGCCATTGGAACGCCGCCACGCAGGTTCTTCGCCAGATCCAGGATTTCCTGATCGGAGAAGCTGTCCAGATCTTCGTTACGACCGCCGATCTGGTTGTAGATCTCGTCCAGGAAGGTGCGCAGTTCAGCGACTTTACGCTGCTCTTCGACCATCCGGTTGATCTTCTCGCCCAGACCTTTGGCCGCGAGGCCCAGGTGGGTTTCAAGGATCTGACCAACGTTCATACGCGAAGGTACGCCCAACGGGTTGAGGACGACGTCGACCGGGGTGCCATTGGCATCGTGCGGCATGTCTTCAACCGGCATGATCACGGAGACCACACCCTTGTTACCGTGACGACCGGCCATCTTGTCGCCCGGCTGGATGCGACGACGGATTGCCAGGTAAACCTTGACGATTTTCAGCACGCCTGGAGCCAGGTCATCGCCCTGCTGCAGTTTGCGCTTCTTGTCTTCGAACTTGTCGTCCAGCAGACGGCGGCGATCAACGATGTAGGCCTGAGCCTTCTCGAGCTGCTCGTTCAGAGCATCTTCAGCCATGCGCAGTTTGAACCACTGACCATGCTCAAGACCGTCGAGAACTTCGTCGGTGATGTCCTGACCTTTCTTCAGACCGGCGCCGCCTTCAGCCTTGTGGCCTACCAGAGCGGAGCGCAGACGTTCGAAGGTCGCGCCTTCAACGATACGGAACTCTTCGTTCAGATCCTTGCGGATCTCGTCCAGCTGGGACTTCTCGATCGACAGTGCACGAGCATCCCGCTCAACGCCGTCGCGGGTGAAGACCTGTACGTCGATGACAGTACCTTTGGTACCGGTAGGTACACGCAGGGAAGTGTCTTTAACGTCGCTGGCTTTTTCACCGAAGATCGCACGCAGCAGTTTTTCTTCCGGAGTCAGTTGGGTCTCGCCTTTCGGAGTGACCTTACCGACCAGGATGTCGCCTGCGCCTACTTCAGCACCTACGTAAACGATACCGGCTTCGTCCAGCTTGTTCAGTGCAGCTTCACCCACGTTCGGGATGTCCGCAGTGATTTCCTCTGGGCCAAGCTTGGTGTCACGGGCCACACAGGTCAGTTCCTGAATGTGGATCGTGGTGAAACGGTCTTCCTGAACCACACGCTCGGACAGGCAGATGGAGTCTTCGAAGTTGAAGCCGTTCCATGCCATGAACGCGATGCGCATGTTCTGACCCAGTGCCAGTTCACCCATGTCGGTGGACGGGCCGTCGGCCATGATGTCGCTACGCTGAACGCGATCGCCCTTGCTCACCAGCGGACGCTGGTTGATGCAGGTGTTCTGGTTCGAGCGGGTGTATTTGGTCAGGTTGTAGATGTCGACACCAGCTTCGCCGGTTTCAACTTCGTCATCGGCAACACGAACCACGATACGGCTGGCATCAACGGAGTCGATCACGCCGCCACGACGAGCCACGACGCAAACGCCGGAGTCGCGAGCCACGTTACGCTCCATGCCGGTACCTACCAGCGGCTTGTCAGCGCGCAGGGTTGGTACAGCTTGACGCTGCATGTTCGAACCCATCAACGCACGGTTGGCGTCGTCGTGCTCGAGGAACGGAATCAGCGACGCTGCGACCGAAACTACCTGCTTCGGCGAAACGTCCATCAGGGTGACGTCTTCCGGCGCCTTGACGGTGAATTCGTTCAGGTGACGTACGGCTACCAGTTCGTCGATCAGGACTTTCTGGTCGTTCATGGTCGCCGAAGCCTGCGCGATCACATGATCGGCTTCTTCAATGGCGGACAGGAACACGATCTCGTCGGTGACCACGCCTTCTTTCACCACACGGTACGGGCTTTCCAGGAAGCCGTACTGGTTGGTGCGGGCATAAGCAGCCAGGGAGTTGATCAGACCGATGTTCGGACCTTCCGGCGTTTCAATCGGGCATACACGACCGTAGTGAGTCGGGTGTACGTCACGGACTTCAAAGCCTGCGCGCTCACGAGTCAGACCGCCAGGGCCGAGTGCAGAGACACGACGCTTGTGGGTGATCTCGGACAGCGGGTTGTTCTGGTCCATGAACTGCGAGAGCTGGCTGGAACCGAAGAACTCCTTCACCGCCGCAGCCACTGGCTTGGCGTTGATCAGGTCTTGCGGCATCAGGCCTTCGCTTTCAGCCATCGACAGACGCTCTTTGACCGCACGCTCAACACGTACCAGGCCAACGCGGAACTGGTTCTCGGCCATTTCACCTACGCAGCGAACACGACGGTTACCCAGGTGGTCGATGTCATCGACGATGCCTTTACCGTTACGGATGTCGACCAGAGTCTTCAGTACCGCGACGATATCTTCCTTGCACAGCACGCCCGAACCTTCGATCTCGGTACGACCGATACGACGGTTGAACTTCATCCGGCCGACCGCAGACAGGTCATAGCGCTCAGGGCTGAAGAACAGGTTGTTGAACAGGGTCTCGGCAGCATCTTTGGTTGGCGGCTCGCCTGGACGCATCATGCGATAGATCTCGACCAGCGCTTCCAATTGGTTGCTGGTGGAGTCGATCTTCAGCGTGTCGGAGATGAACGGACCGCAGTCGATGTCGTTGGTGTACAGAGTTTCGATGCGAACGACGCCGGCCTTGGCGATTTTCGCCAGGACTTCAGTCGACAGCTCGGTATTGCACTCTGCCAGGATTTCGCCGGTAGCCGGATGCACGATGACCTTGGCGGTAGTGCGACCCAGGACATAGTCCAGAGGCACGTCCAGCTCTTTGATCCCGGCCTTTTCCAGCTGGTTGATGTGGCGGGCAGTAATACGACGGCCCTGCTCGACAATCACCTTGCCTTTATCATCCTGGATATCGAGGACAGCCACTTCACCGCGCAGACGCTGAGGCACCAGCTCCAGGCTCAGGCCTTCGCCTTTAACGTGGAATACGTTGGTGGTGTAGAACGCGTCCAGCACTTCTTCAGTGGTGTAGCCGAGCGCGCGCAGCAGTACCGAGGCCGGCAGTTTGCGACGACGGTCGATACGCACGAATACGCAGTCTTTCGGGTCGAACTCGAAGTCCAGCCAAGAACCGCGGTAAGGAATGATCCGCGCGGAGTACAGCAGTTTACCGGAGCTGTGCGTCTTGCCGCGGTCGTGGTCGAAGAACACGCCCGGGGAACGGTGCAGCTGGGAAACGATAACACGCTCGGTACCGTTGATTACGAAGGTACCGTTCTCAGTCATCAATGGGATTTCGCCCATGTAGACTTCTTGCTCTTTGATGTCCTTGATCGCTTTGTTCGACGATTCTTTGTCGAAAATGATCAGGCGCACTTTTACCCGCAAAGGTACGGCGAAAGTTACACCGCGCAATACGCATTCTTTGACATCAAATGCCGGTTCGCCCAGGCGATAACCGACGTACTCCAGCGCAGCATTGCCGGAGTAGCTGATGATCGGGAAAACGGATTTGAAGGCCGCATGCAGGCCCACGTCGCGGAACTGATCTTTAGTCGCTCCCGCTTGCAAGAATTCACGATACGAATCCAGCTGGATGGCCAGGAGGTACGGCACATCCATGACGTCCGGCAACTTGCTAAAGTCCTTGCGGATACGTTTTTTCTCAGTATATGAGTAAGCCATCAGCGTTCCCCAGCTTGGTCACCTGCTTGTTTGGCCCCTCCCGACGGGAGCAGCCAGAAAATCGTGCAAACCCCATGGTTTGCGCCACCGCATCGGGTGGTTACAGCGCCTTTATCAGCACCGACCCAGTCGGCTGCCAATAACGGAAAAAGGCCGGTGGCAAGAGCCACCAGCCATCAGCCTGTCGCTTGACGCTCGGGCTGGAGGAGCAAAGTCGATACTTATTTCAGTTCGACTTTAGCGCCTGCTTCTTCCAGCTTCTTCTTGGCGTCTTCAGCAGCTTCTTTCGAAACGCCTTCAGCTACAACCTGAGGAGCGCCGTCTACTTTCTCTTTGGCTTCTTTCAGGCCCAGACCGGTCAGTTCACGAACTGCCTTGATCACGTTAACCTTCTTCTCGCCAGCTTCCAGCAGAACAACGTTGAACTCGGTTTGCTCTTCAACAGCAGCAGCAGCTACAGCTGGGCCAGCCGAAGCGGCGGCAGCGGTAACACCGAAGGTTTCTTCCATCGCTTTGATCAGCTCAACGATTTCCACTACGGATTTCTGGCCGATTGCTTCGATGATTTGTTCGTTAGTCAGAGACATGACTCAATTCCTGAATTGGGGGACGGCCTACGCGACCATCGAAATAAACAAAAAACGCGTGAAGTTGACGAGCCTTAGGCTGCGGCAGCTTCTTTCTGGTCGCGAATTGCCGCCAGAGTACGAGCCAACTTGCTGGTAGCGCCTTGAATCACGCTCATCAGCTGAGAAATTGCTTCGTCACGGGTCGGCAGAGTTGCCAGTACGTCGATCTGATTAGCTGCGAGGAACTTGCCCTCGAACGCAGCTGCCTTGATCTCGAACTTGTCCTGACCCTTGGCAAACTCTTTGAAGATACGGGCAGCAGCGCCCGGATGTTCGTTCGAGAATGCAATCAGGGTCGGGCCGGTGAACACGTCGTTGAGAACACTGTATTCAGTGTCAGCAACAGCGCGCTTGAGCAGGGTGTTACGTACAACACGTACGTAAACGCCAGCTTCACGAGCCTCTTTACGGAGTCCGGTCATTGCGCCTACTGTTACGCCACGGGCATCAACCACGACAGCGGACAGAGCGACTTTGGCAGCCTCGTTGACTTCAGCGACGATGGCCTTCTTGTCTTCGAGATTAATTGCCACGGGTTTAACTCCTGCTTGTTACCGTTTCACTCGGTCGAAACCGAATGTCGTTTTGGTGTCTGATTCGGTAAGGAACCGGGAGCACCATCTGCGTAGGCTTGTGGTTTAAGGCTTGCGCCGCCTACGGTCTTGGATAGCCCCCGCCAGGCAGGGACCCCAATCTTTCAATTGGCGCGAATAATCGCACCAACCTTTGTCTTACGCGTCCAGCGAGCTCTGGTCGATAACCAGACCTGGGCCCATAGTGGTGCTCAGGGTAACGCGCTTGACGTAAATACCTTTCGAGGAAGCTGGCTTGATACGCTTCAGATCAGCGATCAGGGCTTCAACGTTTTCCTTCAGCTTGACGGCATCGAAGCCGATCTTGCCAACGGAGGTGTGGATGATGCCGTTTTTGTCGGTGCGATAACGAACCTGACCAGCCTTGGCGTTTTTAACCGCGGTAGCTACGTCTGGAGTTACGGTGCCGACTTTCGGGTTAGGCATCAGGCCACGTGGACCGAGGATCTGACCCAGTTGACCTACAACGCGCATGGCATCCGGGGATGCGATCACTACGTCATAGTTCAGGTCGCCGCCTTTCATTTCGGCAGCCAGGTCGTCCATACCTACACGGTCAGCGCCGGCAGCCAGAGCGGCCTCAGCAGCTGGACCCTGGGTGAACACAGCAACGCGAACGGTCTTGCCAGTGCCGTGCGGCAGCACAGTAGCGCTACGAACAACCTGGTCGGATTTACGCGGGTCTACACCCAGGTTTACAGCAACGTCGAACGACTCGCTGAACTTGACAGTCGACAGCTCAGCCAGCAGAGCAGCAGCGTCTACAATGTTGTAGGCCTTGCCTGCTTCGATTTTGCCGGCGATAGCCTTTTGACGCTTGGTCAGCTTAGCCATTACACACCCTCCACGTTAAGGCCCATGCTACGAGCAGAACCGGCGATAGTACGCACGGCTGCATCCATATCAGCTGCAGTCAGATCCGCGTTTTTGGTTTTCGCGATTTCTTCCAGCTGAGCACGGGTAACAGTGCCAACCTTAACGGTGTTCGGACGAGCGGAACCGCTGGTCAGACCGGCCGCCTTCTTCAGCAGAACCGAAGCAGGGGTGGATTTGGTTTCGAAAGTGAAGCTACGGTCGCTGTAGACAGTGATGATCACTGGAGTCGGCAGACCTGCTTCAAGACCCTGAGTACGGGCGTTGAAAGCCTTGCAGAATTCCATGATGTTCACGCCGTGCTGACCCAGAGCAGGACCAACAGGTGGGCTTGGGTTAGCCTGAGCGGCCTTCACTTGCAGCTTGATGTAAGCGGTAATCTTCTTGGCCATGAGGCACTCCAATTACGGGTTCGAACGCCTCGAAAGGCTCCCCGGTTACTTGCGCGTTTATCCCAGTGACGACAAAACCCCACAGCCTAGGGCTGCGGGGTTGGGATGCTTGTTCAGTTAGACCTTTTCGACCTGACTGAACTCCAACTCTACCGGGGTAGAGCGACCGAAAATAAGCACTGCCACCTGGACACGGCTCTTTTCGTAGTTAACTTCTTCGACGGTGCCGTTAAAGTCAGCGAACGGACCGTCAGTAACACGAACCACTTCACCCGGCTCAAACAGAGTCTTCGGCTTCGGCTTATCACTACCATCGGCCACACGACGCAGAATGGCTTCCGCCTCTTTGTCGGTGATTGGCGCAGGCTTGTCGGCAGTACCGCCGATGAAGCCCATCACCCGAGGAGTATCCTTGACCAAGTGCCAAGTACCCTCGTTCATATCCATCTGTACCAGCACATAGCCTGGGAAGAACTTGCGTTCGCTTTTGCGCTTCTGGCCATTACGCATTTCAACCACTTCTTCAGTGGGAACCAGAATTTCGCCGAAGCCATCTTCCATGCCAGCCAGCTTAACGCGCTCAATCAGCGAGCGCATGACATGCTTCTCGTAACCCGAGTAAGCATGCACAACGTACCAACGCTTAGCCACGGGACACCCTTAGCCGACAATCAAGGAAACAAGCCAGCCGAGCAGGGAATCAACACCCCACAACAGCAACGCCATAACGATAACCACAGCAACAACGATCAACGTTGTCTGCGTGGTTTCCTGGCGAGTTGGCCATACGACTTTACGAATCTCGGTGCGCGCTTCCTTAACCAGTACAAAGAACGACTTGCCCTTTGCAGTCTGCAGGCCTACAAAGGCAGCTACAGCAGCAATGACGAGCAAAGCGAGTACACGGTACAGGATCGGCGAAGCAGCGTAATACTGATTGCCAACAACGCCAACAACCACCAAAGCAACTACTACAAGCCACTTGAGCAGATCGAAGCGAGAGCCTTGAGCTTCAGCCTTAGGAGTCATCTATGAAGATCCTGTGAAAAGAAAGCCAGACACACCGAGTGAATCTGGCAGGTCAGGAGGGAATCGAACCCCCAACCTACGGTTTTGGAGACCGTCGCTCTGCCAATTGAGCTACTGACCTAAAACAAAATCAGGCCGACCATTATGCCGGCCCGAAAAATACATTACAACCGCTTATTCGATGATTTTGGCTACGACGCCCGCGCCGACGGTACGACCGCCCTCACGGATAGCGAAACGCAGACCGTCTTCCATCGCGATGGTTTTGATCAGGGTAACAGTCATCTGAATGTTGTCACCTGGCATTACCATTTCAACGCCTTCTGGCAGTTCGCAGTTACCAGTCACGTCAGTAGTACGGAAGTAGAACTGTGGACGGTAGCCCTTGAAGAACGGAGTGTGACGGCCGCCTTCTTCCTTGCTCAGAACGTAAACTTCTGCGGTGAACTTGGTGTGCGGCTTAACCGAACCTGGCTTGACCAGAACTTGACCACGCTCAACGTCGTCACGCTTGGTACCACGCAGCAGAACGCCGCAGTTCTCGCCAGCACGACCTTCGTCGAGCAGCTTGCGGAACATCTCAACACCAGTGCAGGTGGTGGTGGTGGTGTCACGCAGACCAACGATTTCCAGAGCATCTTGAACGCGAACGATACCGCGCTCGATACGACCAGTCACAACAGTACCGCGACCCGAGATCGAGAACACGTCTTCGATTGGCATCAGGAATGGCTTGTCGATCATACGAACTGGTTCTGGGATGTAGCTGTCCAGAGTTTCAACCAGCTTCTTGACGGCAGTGGTGCCCATCTCGTTGTCGTCTTTACCTTCCAGCGCCATACGAGCCGAACCGATGATGATTGGAGTGTCATCGCCCGGGAAGTCGTAGGTGGACAGCAGGTCGCGAACTTCCATCTCAACCAGTTCCAGCAGCTCAGCGTCGTCTACCAGGTCAGCCTTGTTCAGGAAAACCACGATGTACGGAACGCCTACCTGACGGGACAGCAGGATGTGCTCACGGGTTTGTGGCATCGGACCATCAGCGGCCGAGCAAACCAGAATAGCGCCGTCCATTTGAGCAGCACCGGTGATCATGTTCTTCACATAGTCAGCGTGACCTGGGCAGTCAACGTGAGCGTAGTGACGGATCAGCGAGTTGTACTCAACGTGTGCGGTGTTGATGGTGATACCGCGAGCTTTTTCTTCTGGAGCGCTGTCGATCTTGTCGAATTCAACTACGGCCGAACCGAAAACCTCGGAGCAGACGCGAGTCAGAGCAGCGGTCAGAGTGGTTTTACCGTGGTCAACGTGACCAATGGTCCCTACGTTGACGTGGGGCAGGGAACGATCAAATTTTTCCTTAGCCATCGATAACACCCTCAACAGAAGAATTAGACGAACGATATCTACCATTAAAACAAAGGCAGATATTTTCATATCTGCCTTGTCATATGGAGCTCTTGAGCGGATTTGAACCGCTGACCTCACCCTTACCAAGGGTGTGCTCTACCAACTGAGCTACAAGAGCGTAACACTTTGCACAACCTGCAAACTTGGAGCGGGTAGCGGGAATCGAACCCGCATCATCAGCTTGGAAGGCTGAGGTTCTACCACTAAACTATACCCGCGGAGCTTGCAGCTCACGCTAAAAATGGTGGAGGGGGAAGGATTCGAACCTTCGAAGTCGTAGACGTCAGATTTACAGTCTGATCCCTTTGGCCGCTCGGGAACCCCTCCTAAGCGAGCCGGCATTCTATACTATGCCGACCTTCTGTCAAGCATTTTCTCATTAAAAACCTGAGGTTAGCTGCGTTGACACCGCCCCGCTTTGACAACCTGTTTAGGTGTTCGCTGTGGAGCGGGCGCCATTCTATGCAAACTATTCCAGCGGTGCAACCCCCTCACACAGCATTATTTTATGTTTTAACTCATTGAATTCCTTGGAAAGGTTTTGCAACTGCACATCCCCCAATAAACGCTGGTTTTCGGGCGCAATACGCAACCAGTAACCAGACTCGGGAAAATCCTTTTGCGAAACCTGAACCTTCACATTCATGGTAGCTAGACGCACCTGCAGCGCGGAAATGCTGCTTTCTTGAGTCAAACCACCCAAGAACAGACACTCCTGTCCGGCACGGCGCATGCCCTGCCCCGCCCCAGAGTTACCAGCTGCCTCACTCAATAAGCGAATATCTTGCTGGGACCCACGGTACATGCTGAGTGGCGTGACATCCTTTGCACGCAAGGGCGCTTCCTGCTGATGCCAGACGTAATAGAACACATTGAGAACAACGAGCAGCAGGAACAACCAACGCATACAAACCTCAAGTTAAAGGACACGCCATCGCCAACCCTACAAATACCAGGTCGGGGACGATCCGAGCATCAGGCACGACGTCCGCCACCAACCCAGCATCGCCACCGGTAATGAAGACAGTAAAGCGCTCCCCCCAATAGGACCGAGCCATTTCCATCTGGGTCAGGACGAAGCCTCTCAACATTAAAGAGCACCCACGCTCCACCGCCTCTACGGTACTGCGCCCCGGAGCATGGCTCGTCAGCGCTTTTTCGGCAGCCAAGTCCCCATAACGGATTTTCCGGGTATGTGTACGTAATTGGTTACGCATCAAGGGCATCCCTGGACAAATGAATCCCCCCAGGTGCTCACCTTCGGCATTAATAAAGTCGGCCGTCACCGCGGTGCCGAAATCCAGAATCAGACAGGCGCCAGCAGCCAAATGAAAGCCACCAAGCATCGCCAACCAGCGATCCAGCCCCAAGCGTTCATAGTCGTCATAGCCATTCCTGACACCAGACATTTCACTGGCCGACTTGGCGCACACGACTGAAACCCCGAACGTCTGCTCGAGAATTCGGGTGAGCGCGGCAGTTTCTTCACCGGTCCTTACGCTGACCAACCGACATTTACGCAACGACAGGCTGTCAAATGCGCACAAGCTATCCACCAGAGCTTGATCCGAGTCGACAACACCTTCCGCGAACAGACCGCCAGCAGCTGTATTCAATACACGCCACTTGATAAAGCTATTCCCACAGTCGAGCTCAAGAATCATCACGCAACCTCAGGCTGAGCTCACCACCGTTAAATACTTTTTCCACGCCATCCACCTTCAAACGCAGCGCACCCTGACTATCGATGCCGAGCACCACGCCCTCTATATGACTAACGCCCGCAATCAACGAAACCGGACGCCCCTGCCACACATGGTATTTTTCCCACTCCTCCTGGAGCTCCGAAAAACCATCAAGCTGATGGCGCTGAATATAGCGACTCAACTGCTCGCTCAACTCAGCCGCCAAGATATTGCGATCACTGCTTTTGCCCGTTTCCAGTCGAATCGACGTCCATTGCTGGTCCACCTCATCAGCAATCTGCATGTTCACATTAATGCCTATACCTAGCACTACATGGCAAACATCTGCAGGATCCCCGACAAGCTCCAGGAGGATGCCCGCGACTTTCTTGTTTCCGACCAACACATCGTTAGGCCACTTCAATCCTGCGCCTGACACACCCAGCTTTCGCAGGGTATGCATAACCGCCAAACCAACAACCAGACTCAATCCCTCGAGCTGGCGCATGCCGCCCTCAATACGCAAGACCAGGCTGTAATAGAGATTTTCAGCAAAGGGACTTACCCACTTACGCCCCCTTCGTCCCCGACCGGAAATCTGTCTCTCTGCCAACACCAGGAACGGCGCCGTGCGACCTTGATTGATCGCGCGCAACGCCTCTGCATTGGTGGAGTCAATGGAGTCAAAGACAGTCATGGGCCACACCGGGGTCAAAGCACCTATGCTGAGCGGATCGAGCAATGTCAGGGGAGCCGCTAGTTGATAGCCTCGGCCCCGGACCTTGTTAATGGATAACCCGAGCTCAGCCTCAAGATTCTGAAGCTGCTTCCATACAGCACTTCGACTGATGCCCAGGGCAGCCCCCAGAGCCTGACCAGAATGGAATCGACCATCCTTTAAAAGATTCAACAACGTCAGCATGCAGGTCTCGCCTCACAATGAGGCCCGAATAATAGCCATGAGCCGGGCGATTGCATAGAAATCAAGCAAACCACTTTCCTGCGGGCAAAACAAAACCCCAACTGCTTTCGCAATTGGGGTTTCGGAATTTAATCTTGACGATGACCTACTCTCACATGGGGAAACCCCACACTACCATCGGCGATGCATCGTTTCACTTCTGAGTTCGGGATGGGATCAGGTGGTTCCAACGCTCTATGGTCGTCAAGAAATTCGGGTACTGACTCGTGACCGGCTGGCCTCGCTTCAGCAAATCGGGTATGTGATACAGGTGTTTGTGAGCAGCGCGAACTTTCGGTTCATTGCGTCTTCACACACCGCAATCTGGTCTCTTTCGAGCATGCAGATTGCTTGGGTGTTATATGGTCAAGCCTCACGGGCAATTAGTATTGGTTAGCTCAACGCCTCACAGCGCTTACACACCCAACCTATCAACGTCGTAGTCTTCGACGGCCCTTCAGGGAACTCAAGGTTCCAGTGAGATCTCATCTTGAGGCAAGTTTCCCGCTTAGATGCTTTCAGCGGTTATCTTTCCCGAACATAGCTACCCGGCAATGCCACTGGCGTGACAACCGGAACACCAGAGGTTCGTCCACTCCGGTCCTCTCGTACTAGGAGCAGCCCCTCTCAAATCTCAAACGTCCACGGCAGATAGGGACCGAACTGTCTCACGACGTTCTAAACCCAGCTCGCGTACCACTTTAAATGGCGAACAGCCATACCCTTGGGACCGGCTTCAGCCCCAGGATGTGATGAGCCGACATCGAGGTGCCAAACACCGCCGTCGATATGAACTCTTGGGCGGTATCAGCCTGTTATCCCCGGAGTACCTTTTATCCGTTGAGCGATGGCCCTTCCATACAGAACCACCGGATCACTAAGACCTACTTTCGTACCTGCTCGACGTGTCTGTCTCGCAGTCAAGCGCGCTTTTGCCTTTATACTCTACGACCGATTTCCGACCGGTCTGAGCGCACCTTCGTACTCCTCCGTTACTCTTTAGGAGGAGACCGCCCCAGTCAAACTACCCACCATACACTGTCCTCGATCCGGATAACGGACCTGAGTTAGAACCTCAAAGTTGCCAGGGTGGTATTTCAAGGATGGCTCCACGCGAACTGGCGTCCACGCTTCAAAGCCTCCCACCTATCCTACACAAGCAAATTCAAAGTCCAGTGCAAAGCTATAGTAAAGGTTCACGGGGTCTTTCCGTCTAGCCGCGGATACACTGCATCTTCACAGCGATTTCAATTTCACTGAGTCTCGGGTGGAGACAGCGCCGCCATCGTTACGCCATTCGTGCAGGTCGGAACTTACCCGACAAGGAATTTCGCTACCTTAGGACCGTTATAGTTACGGCCGCCGTTTACCGGGGCTTCGATCAAGAGCTTCGCGTTAGCTAACCCCATCAATTAACCTTCCGGCACCGGGCAGGCGTCACACCCTATACGTCCACTTTCGTGTTTGCAGAGTGCTGTGTTTTTAATAAACAGTCGCAGCGGCCTGGTATCTTCGACCGGCATGAGCTTACGGAGCAAGTCCTTCACCCTCACCGGCGCACCTTCTCCCGAAGTTACGGTGCCATTTTGCCTAGTTCCTTCACCCGAGTTCTCTCAAGCGCCTTGGTATTCTCTACCCAACCACCTGTGTCGGTTTGGGGTACGGTTCCTGGTTATCTGAAGCTTAGAAGCTTTTCTTGGAAGCATGGCATCAACCACTTCGTCACCCAAAGGGTAACTCGTCATCAGCTCTCGGCCTTAAGATCCCGGATTTACCTAAGATCTCAGCCTACCACCTTAAACTTGGACAACCAACGCCAAGCTGGCCTAGCCTTCTCCGTCCCTCCATCGCAATAACCAGAAGTACAGGAATATTAACCTGTTTTCCATCGACTACGCTTTTCAGCCTCGCCTTAGGGACCGACTAACCCTGCGTCGATTAACGTTGCGCAGGAAACCTTGGTCTTTCGGCGTGGGTGTTTTTCACACCCATTGTCGTTACTCATGTCAGCATTCGCACTTCTGATACCTCCAGCAAGCTTCTCAACTCACCTTCACAGGCTTACAGAACGCTCCTCTACCGCATCACTTGCGTGATACCCGTAGCTTCGGTGTATGGTTTGAGCCCCGTTACATCTTCCGCGCAGGCCGACTCGACTAGTGAGCTATTACGCTTTCTTTAAAGGGTGGCTGCTTCTAAGCCAACCTCCTAGCTGTCTAAGCCTTCCCACATCGTTTCCCACTTAACCATAACTTTGGGACCTTAGCTGACGGTCTGGGTTGTTTCCCTTTTCACGACGGACGTTAGCACCCGCCGTGTGTCTCCCATGCTCGGCACTTGTAGGTATTCGGAGTTTGCATCGGTTTGGTAAGTCGGGATGACCCCCTAGCCGAAACAGTGCTCTACCCCCTACAGTGATACATGAGGCGCTACCTAAATAGCTTTCGAGGAGAACCAGCTATCTCCGAGCTTGATTAGCCTTTCACTCCGATCCACAGGTCATCCGCTAACTTTTCAACGGTAGTCGGTTCGGTCCTCCAGTCAGTGTTACCTAACCTTCAACCTGCCCATGGATAGATCGCCCGGTTTCGGGTCTATTCCCAGCGACTAGACGCCCTATTAAGACTCGCTTTCGCTACGCCTCCCCTATTCGGTTAAGCTCGCCACTGAAAATAAGTCGCTGACCCATTATACAAAAGGTACGCAGTCACCCAACAAAGTGGGCTCCCACTGCTTGTACGCATACGGTTTCAGGATCTATTTCACTCCCCTCTCCGGGGTTCTTTTCGCCTTTCCCTCACGGTACTAGTTCACTATCGGTCAGTCAGTAGTATTTAGCCTTGGAGGATGGTCCCCCCATATTCAGACAAAGTTTCTCGTGCTCCGTCCTACTCGATTTCATGACTAAGAGACTTTCGCGTACAGGGCTATCACCCACTATGGCCGCACTTTCCAGAGCGTTCCGCTAATCTCAAAGCCACTTAAGGGCTAGTCCCCGTTCGCTCGCCACTACTAAGGGAATCTCGGTTGATTTCTTTTCCTCAGGGTACTTAGATGTTTCAGTTCCCCTGGTTCGCCTCTTGCACCTATGTATTCAGTACAAGATAACCATCTTATGATGGCTGGGTTCCCCCATTCAGACATCTCCGGATCAAAGTCTGTTTGCCGACTCCCCGAAGCTTTTCGCAGGCTACCACGTCTTTCATCGCCTCTGACTGCCAAGGCATCCACCGTATGCGCTTCTTCACTTGACCATATAACCCCAAGCAATCTGGTTATACTGTGAAGACGACATTCGCCGAAAATTCGCAAAACTCTTAAGAGTCACTCACAAATTTTACCTTAGCCTGATCCGTTACCAGTGAAAGTAACGTTCAGTCTATCTTTCTATCACATACCCAATTTTTTAAAGAACGATCTAATCAAAAGACTAGAAATCAGCATTCACCATCACAGCGATGGAATGCTCATTTCTAAGCTTTCAAACTTCAGAAGCAGTGGTGGTGGAGCCAAGCGGGATCGAACCGCTGACCTCCTGCGTGCAAGGCAGGCGCTCTCCCAGCTGAGCTATGGCCCCGTATTTCTACAGGTTTCCCACACAAAAATTGGTGGGTCTGGGCAGATTCGAACTGCCGACCTCACCCTTATCAGGGGTGCGCTCTAACCAACTGAGCTACAGACCCAATTTCGGGCTGCTTCTATCGTCTTCTTCAATGAATCAAGCAATTCGTGTGGGAACTTATGGAGCAGCTGATGTCGTCGATTAAGGAGGTGATCCAGCCGCAGGTTCCCCTACGGCTACCTTGTTACGACTTCACCCCAGTCATGAATCACACCGTGGTAACCGTCCTCCCGAAGGTTAGACTAGCTACTTCTGGTGCAACCCACTCCCATGGTGTGACGGGCGGTGTGTACAAGGCCCGGGAACGTATTCACCGCGACATTCTGATTCGCGATTACTAGCGATTCCGACTTCACGCAGTCGAGTTGCAGACTGCGATCCGGACTACGATCGGTTTTGTGGGATTAGCTCCACCTCGCGGCTTGGCAACCCTCTGTACCGACCATTGTAGCACGTGTGTAGCCCAGGCCGTAAGGGCCATGATGACTTGACGTCATCCCCACCTTCCTCCGGTTTGTCACCGGCAGTCTCCTTAGAGTGCCCACCATAACGTGCTGGTAACTAAGGACAAGGGTTGCGCTCGTTACGGGACTTAACCCAACATCTCACGACACGAGCTGACGACAGCCATGCAGCACCTGTCTCAATGCTCCCGAAGGCACCAATCCATCTCTGGAAAGTTCATTGGATGTCAAGGCCTGGTAAGGTTCTTCGCGTTGCTTCGAATTAAACCACATGCTCCACCGCTTGTGCGGGCCCCCGTCAATTCATTTGAGTTTTAACCTTGCGGCCGTACTCCCCAGGCGGTCAACTTAATGCGTTAGCTGCGCCACTAAGAGCTCAAGGCTCCCAACGGCTAGTTGACATCGTTTACGGCGTGGACTACCAGGGTATCTAATCCTGTTTGCTCCCCACGCTTTCGCACCTCAGTGTCAGTATCAGTCCAGGTGGTCGCCTTCGCCACTGGTGTTCCTTCCTATATCTACGCATTTCACCGCTACACAGGAAATTCCACCACCCTCTACCATACTCTAGCTTGCCAGTTTTGGATGCAGTTCCCAGGTTGAGCCCGGGGATTTCACATCCAACTTAACAAACCACCTACGCGCGCTTTACGCCCAGTAATTCCGATTAACGCTTGCACCCTCTGTATTACCGCGGCTGCTGGCACAGAGTTAGCCGGTGCTTATTCTGTCGGTAACGTCAAAATTGCAGAGTATTAATCTACAACCCTTCCTCCCAACTTAAAGTGCTTTACAATCCGAAGACCTTCTTCACACACGCGGCATGGCTGGATCAGGCTTTCGCCCATTGTCCAATATTCCCCACTGCTGCCTCCCGTAGGAGTCTGGACCGTGTCTCAGTTCCAGTGTGACTGATCATCCTCTCAGACCAGTTACGGATCGTCGCCTTGGTGAGCCATTACCTCACCAACTAGCTAATCCGACCTAGGCTCATCTGATAGCGCAAGGCCCGAAGGTCCCCTGCTTTCTCCCGTAGGACGTATGCGGTATTAGCGTTCCTTTCGAAACGTTGTCCCCCACTACCAGGCAGATTCCTAGGCATTACTCACCCGTCCGCCGCTGAATCCAGGAGCAAGCTCCTTTCATCCGCTCGACTTGCATGTGTTAGGCCTGCCGCCAGCGTTCAATCTGAGCCATGATCAAACTCTTCAGTTCAAACATCTTTGGGTTTTTAAGAAACCCTAAACTTGGCTCAGCAATCGTTGGTTACATCTTTGATTTCTCGCGGAGTAACTTGTGATGCTGATAATCTTGTTGACTATCAGTCTGACTCCACAAGCACCCACACGAATTGCTTGATTCAGTTGTTAAAGAGCGGTTGGTTAAGATCTTTCGTCTCAACCGAGGCGCGCATTCTACAGCAGCCTCATTTGCTGTCAAGTGATTATTTTCAGAAGTTTTCGAAGATTTCTTCAACAACTTCAACCACTTGCGCTTCCGATCTCTCGTTAGCGGGAGGCGAATTCTACAGCGTTACACGCTGCTGTCAACACCTCTTTTTCTCCGCTTTCGACCGAGAAGATCGAACCGTCAAAAGAGCCAAACATCACTGCCCTTTCAACTCCTTCCAGGCTTCGATGAACTGAAGCAAACCGCTGCCGAAAACTGCGTAACTCATTGAATCTCAAGGAGTTTTCCGTTTCGACTGCGCCGGAAGTGGGGCGAATTATAGACCTCTAGAATTCGCCGTCAACCCTTATTTCAAACTTTATTCAGCTTTCAGCGTGATACGTGCAAATGCCTTCTTACCCGCCTGGCAAACGTGAGTCGCGCCCAGTACATATATAAAGGAGCGATCAACCACCTCACCATCAACACGCACACCGCCAGAAGCCAACAGATCACGCGCCGCCGCCGAGTTCTTCACCAGGCCTGCCTTATTAAGGACGGCCGCAATTGGCATATCTTCAGCAGAGGCCAGTTCGATCTCCGGCAGATTATCCGGCAACTCACCATCCTTCATACGGTTACCCGCAGCGCGATGAGCATTGGCCGCAGCCTCCTCACCATGGAAGCGCGCAACAATCTCTTCCGCCAGCTTTATCTTGATGTCGCGCGGGTTAGCCCCTGCCTCTACAGCTGCACGGAAGGCATTGATCTCATCCATCGAACGGAAGCTGAGCAGTTCAAAGTAACGCCACATCAACGCATCCGGGATCGAGACCAGCTTGCCGTACATCACACCTGGCGCCTCTTGGATGCCGACGTAGTTGCCCAACGACTTGGACATCTTCTTCACGCCATCCAGACCTTCGAGCAACGGCATGGTCAGAATGCACTGAGCCTCCTGACCATAACCGCGCTGCAGCTCACGCCCCATCAGCAAGTTGAACTTCTGATCGGTCCCACCCAACTCGACATCCGCGCGCAGAGCAACCGAGTCATAGCCCTGGACCAGCGGATAGAGGAACTCATGAATAGCGATCGGCTGATTAGTGGAGTAACGCTTGTCGAAGTCATCACGCTCAAGCATGCGTGCGACGGTGTACTGCGAAGTGAGACGAATGAAGTCCGCCGGCCCCATCTGATCCATCCAGGTGGAGTTGAACGCAACTTCGGTTTTAGCCGGATCAAGAATCTTGAACACTTGAGTCTTGTACGTCTCGGCGTTTTCCAGAACCTGCTCGCGAGTCAAAGGAGGACGAGTGGCACTCTTGCCGCTTGGATCACCGATCATCCCGGTGAAGTCACCAATAAGGAAGATCACCTGATGCCCCAATTCCTGGAACTGACGCAGCTTATTAATAAGCACGGTATGACCCAAGTGCAGATCCGGGGCGGTTGGATCGAAACCAGCCTTGATACGCAGCGGCTGGCCGCGCTTGAGCTTCTCGATCAGCTCGGACTCGACCAATAGTTCTTCCGCACCACGTTTAATCAGCGCTAGCTGCTCTTCAACCGACTTCATAACAGACCCGCAAGGCTCAGATTCAAAGGGAACCAACCATACAAGATCGTGCACCAATTACAAGTTTTGCCCGGCGCACGGACACCAATCTGCAGACAGGGTGTCTGTAGACTTGCTTCGGGGATGATTTGGTTATATTTTATACAGTTATTTCATCTTCATCATGTCATTCATCTTTTCCAATTCATCTTTTTTCAAAGTCAAAATTACTTATGACCACTGAACCGTCTAAAGCGCCACCGCTTTACCCGAAGACCCACCTGCTCGCCGCAAGTGGAATCGCCGCCCTTCTCAGCCTGGCGCTCCTGGTATTTCCTTCCAGTGATGTTGAAGCCAAAAAGACAACCCTGAGCCTTGAACTGGAAAGTCCTGCTGAACAACTGACACAAGATCAAGACGCTGCTGACGCGGTTCAAGCCACAAATGAGCCAGCAACCTCACCTTTCGCCCAGATCGAAAACAGCACCGAAGACACTCCGAAAACAGCAGAAGCCGCACCTGCACCCGCTCCGGTTGCCGAAAAGGCGAAAGCCCCGGGACACCGCGAAGTCATCGTATCCAAGGGCGATACGCTCTCTACATTGTTCGAGAAAGTCGGTCTGCCAGCCGCTGCCGTACACGAAGTCCTGGCCAGCGACAAACAGGCCAAACAGTTCAGCCAGCTCAAGCACGGCCAGAAACTCGAGTTCGAACTGAACCCGGAAGGTCAACTGACCAGCCTGCACAGCAAAGTCAGCGACGTCGAAACCATTACCCTGACCAAGAACGACAAGGGCTATGCGTTCAACCGCGTCACCGCAAAACCTACCGTTCGCACGGCTTACGTGCACGGCGTGATCAATAGCTCTCTGTCACAATCCGCTGCCCGCGCAGGCCTGTCCCATAGCCTGACCATGGATATGGCCAGCGTCTTCGGCTACGACGTCGACTTCGCTCAGGACATCCGCCAAGGTGACGAATTCGACGTGATCTACGAGCAGAAAGTGGTCAACGGCAAGGCCGTCGGCACTGGCCCGATTCTGTCTGCGCGTTTCACCAACCGCGGCAAGACCTACACCGCCGTGCGTTACACCAATAAACAAGGCAACAGCAGCTATTACACCGCTGATGGCAACAGTATGCGCAAGGCGTTCATCCGTACCCCGGTGGACTTCGCCCGCATCAGTTCCAAATTCTCCATGGGCCGCAAACATCCGATCCTCAACAAGATCCGCGCCCACAAAGGTGTCGATTACGCAGCCCCACGCGGTACACCCATCAAGGCTGCCGGCGACGGTAAAGTGCTGCTGGCCGGGCGCCGCGGTGGCTACGGCAATACGGTGATCATCCAGCACGGCAACACCTACCGCACGCTGTATGGCCACATGCAAGGCTTTGCCAAAGGCGTTAAAACCGGCGGCAGCGTCAAGCAGGGCCAAGTGATCGGCTACATTGGTACTACCGGCCTGTCCACTGGACCGCACTTGCACTATGAGTTCCAGGTCAATGGCGTTCACGTCGACCCACTGGGCCAGAAGCTGCCGATGGCGGATCCGATCGCCAAGTCCGAGCGTGCACGCTTCCTTGCGCAAAGCCAGCCATTGATGGCGCGCATGGACCAGGAAAAGGCCACCATGCTGGCTTCGAGCAAGCGCTAAGCCATGGCTCTGTATATCGGCGTGATGTCCGGCACCAGTCTCGATGGGCTGGACATCGCCCTGATCGAGCAGACCTCGGCGATCAAATTGATCGCCACGCATTACATCCCCATGCCTGATTCCCTGCGCGCCGAGCTGCTTGGCTTGTGCGCCAGCGGCCCCGACGAGATCGCCCGCTCGGCAATCGCCCAGCAGCACTGGGTCAAACTCGCCGCACAAGGTATCCATAACCTCCTCGATCAGCAGAAACTGAAGCCTGAAGCCATTCGTGCCATCGGCAGCCATGGCCAGACCATTCGCCATGAACCCGCTCGCGGCTTCACCGTGCAGATCGGCAATCCTGCACTGCTGACAGAGCTGACCGGCATTACCGTGGTCAGCGACTTCCGCAGCCGCGATGTAGCTGCCGGCGGCCAGGGCGCCCCACTGGTGCCAGCCTTCCATGAGGCTTTGTTCGAAGAGCGTCGCGGTAACCGTGCAGTGTTGAATGTCGGCGGTTTCAGCAATCTGAGTCTGATAGAACCGACCAGGCCTGTAGCCGGTTTCGACTGCGGCCCCGGGAATGTGCTGATGGATGCCTGGATACATCGGCAACGCGGCGAGAACTTTGATCGCAACGGCCAGTGGGCAGCCACCGGCACAGTCGAACCAGCCTTGCTGAACGCCTTGCTCAGTGATCCGTTCTTCGTGACCAAAGGCCCGAAGAGCACTGGCCGGGAAGTGTTCAACCTGCCGTGGCTGGAACAACACCTAGCAAAATTGCCGACCTTTGCGAGTGAAAACGTTCAGGCAACACTGCTCGAACTGACGGCACTGACCATCGTCGAGTCGCTGCAAAGCGCTCAATCCGATACCCGGGAAATGCTGGTCTGCGGCGGTGGCGCTCATAACGCAACGCTGATGAAGCGTCTTGCCGACCTGCTGCCGAACGCTACCGTCGCCAGCAGCGCCACTCACGGTGTCGATCCGGACTGGGTCGAGGCAATGGCCTTCGCCTGGCTGGCCCATTGCTGCCTCGAAGGCATTGCCGCCAATCGCCCGAGCGTCACCGGCGCCAAAGGCCTGCGGGTACTCGGCGCCATCTACCCCAACTGAACAAAAGACAGGCAACAAAAAACGCCGCAGAACCGTAAGGCTCTGCGGCGTTTTATTGTGTGCAGCGAGGTGCGATCAGATCGAGAACGAAGAGCCGCAACCACAAGTAGTGGTGGCGTTCGGGTTCTTGATCACGAAGCGCGACCCTTCCAGACCTTCCTGGTAGTCGACTTCGGCACCGGCCAGGTACTGGAAGCTCATCGGATCGACCACCAGGCTCACGCCTTCGCGCTCGACGATGGTGTCATCCTCGGCCACATCTTCATCGAAAGTGAAGCCGTACTGAAACCCTGAACAACCGCCGCCCGTAACGAATACGCGCAGCTTCAAGCGATCATTCCCCTCTTCATCGACCAGGCTCTTCACCTTGTGCGCAGCACCTTGAGTGAATTGCAAAGCCGTGGGGGTGAAGGATTCGACGCTCATGCTGACTATCTCCCGGCGTTACGCCGCCATAATGCGTGATGACGCGCATTATCCGCTTGTCCTAGAAAATCGGTCAACTATTGTTACGGTATATCAATAAACCCGACCAACTGCCCAGAATGCAAAAAGGCCCGTTTGACGGGCCTTTTTGCTGTGTTGCCGAAAGTGTTACGGCAGCATACCGGCGTGGGACAGACCGAAGCGCTCATCCAGGCCGAACAGAATGTTCATGTTCTGCACCGCCTGACCCGACGCGCCTTTGACCAGGTTGTCGATCACCGACAGCACCACCACCAGATCACCATCCTGCGGACGGTGAACAGCGATGCGGCAGACGTTGGCGCCACGTACGCTGCGAGTTTCCGGATGGCTGCCGGCCGGCATCACATCGACGAACGGCTCGTTGGCATAGCGCTTTTCGAACAGTGCCTGCAGATCCACCGAACGATCGACCACGGTCGCATAGAGCGTGGAGTGAATGCCACGGATCATCGGGGTCAGGTGCGGGACGAAGGTCAGACCGACGTCCTTACCCGCGGCACGACGCAGGCCCTGGCGAATTTCCGGCAGATGACGGTGACCTTTCACCGCGTAAGCCTTCATGCTTTCCGACGTCTCGGAGTACAGCGAGCCTACAGAAGCACCGCGCCCGGCACCGCTGACGCCGGATTTGCAGTCGGCGATCAGGCGTGATGTGTCAGCCAGACCCGCTTCAAGCAGCGGCAGGAAACCCAATTGTGTGGCGGTTGGATAGCAACCCGGCACAGCGATCAGACGAGCCTTCTTGATCTGCTCGCGATTGACTTCCGGCAGGCCGTAGACCGCTTCGTCCAGCAACGCCGGCGCACCGTGCGGCTGGCCGTACCATTTGGCCCATTCTTCCGCGTCCTGCAGACGGAAGTCCGCGGACAGGTCGATGACCTTGGTGCCCGCCGCCAACAGTTCACCGGCCAACGCATGGGCAACGCCGTGCGGGGTGGCGAAGAACACCACATCACACGCACCCAGGGTTTTGATGTCCGGTACGCTGAACGCCAGACCGTCGTAGTGACCGCGCAGGTTCGGGTACATGTCAGCCACGGCCAGACCGGCCTCGGATCGGGAAGTGATCACCACCACTTCTGCCTGCGGATGCTGTGCCAACAGACGCAGCAGTTCGACACCGGTGTAACCCGTGCCGCCGACGATACCGACCTTGACCATAAACCTGCCCTCAACGAACCCACTGGAAAGCCGTCGATAATAGGGGCCGCGCGCCCCTGCGACAACCATCAAGGTGACGTGCGGACGCTCAAGCCTCTACTATCCCGGCTACCGTGAACCTGGGAATAACCAAAAATGCTCTATCTATGGATCAAAGCCTTTCACATCGTCAGCGTCGTGTGCTGGTTTGCCGGGCTGTTCTACCTGCCGCGGCTGTTCGTTTATCACGCACAAAGTGAAGACACGCTCAGCAAGGAGCGCTTCAGCGTCATGGAGCGCAAGCTGTATCGCGGCATCATGGGCCCGGCGATGATCGCCACGCTGATTTTCGGCGGCTGGCTGATCTACCTCAACCCGGGCATCTTCAGCATGGGCGGCTGGATTCACGCCAAGCTGACGCTGGTGGTCCTGCTGATCGGCTACCACCACATGTGCGGCGCGCAGGTAAAACGCTTCGCCCGTGGCGAGAACACCCGCAGCCATGTCTTTTATCGCTGGTTCAATGAAGTGCCGGTTCTGCTATTGCTGGCTATCGTAATTCTGGTCGTGGTCAAGCCGTTCTAATTTCATAACAGGCATCACACCTCGGGGGATTTCCAATGTCGCTGCCCGCTTTGCTCGAACAACGTCTGCGTCTGCCCGTGGTAGCGGCGCCGATGTTCCTGATTTCCAACCCGGAGCTGGTTCTCGCCTGCTGCCGTAACGGCGTGGTTGGCAGCTTCCCGGCGCTGAACCAGCGCGAAAGCAGCGGCTTCAAGGCCTGGCTGGAGGAGATTGAAGCGGGCCTGGCGACACTGGACAGCCCGGCGCCGTATGCAGTGAACCTGATCGTGCACAACAGCAACCCGCGTCTGCAGGCTGATCTGAACATCTGCGTCGAACACAAGGTGCCGATTGTCATCACCAGCCTCGGCGCGGTGAAGGAGCTGGTTGATGCCGTGCACAGCTACGGCGGTCTGGTGTTCCACGACGTGACCACCCGCAGGCATGCCGAGAAAGCCGCCGAAGCCGGAGTCGACGGTTTGATCGCGGTTGCGGCCGGCGCCGGCGGCCATGCCGGCACCTGGAGCCCGTTTGCGCTGATTGCCGAAATCCGCGAGTTCTTCGATAAAACCCTGTTGCTTGCAGGATGTCTTAACCACGGCCATGAGATTCTGGCTGCACAACTGCTTGGCGCGGATCTGGCCTACTTCGGCACGCGATTTATCGGCACCACCGAAAGTCATGCGCCTGACGCGTACAAGGAGATGCTGCTGACGGCCAAGGCGGCGGACATCATTCATACGCCTGCAGTCTCTGGCGTACCGGCCAGCTTCATGCGTCAAAGCCTGGAGGCGGCGGGTTTCGACATGGCCGCGCTGCAAGGCAAGGGCGAGGTCAATTTCGGCGACAAGCTCAAACCGATCAACGACGAAGCCAAGGCGTGGAAGACCGTGTGGTCGGCCGGCCAGGGCGTAGGGCAAATTGACGACCTGCCGAGCGTGAACCAGTTGATTGCCCGTCTCGACGCGGAATATCGTCAGGCGCTGGAACGCGCGGCGCAGTTGCCGAAACGCTGGCCTCGCTGAGAAAAATCAGGCCAGTCACCGTCCGACTGGCCTTACACTTGCTGACCTTCAATTCATTCGCGACAAGGATGCCTCGGCCATGAGCGAACCTCGCTACAAGATCGTTTTCGACGGTGCTCTACAGCCCGGTGTCGATCTCACCACCGCCAAGCTCAATCTGGCGGCCCTGTTCAAAAGCGATGTTGTCGCCATCGAGCGCCTGTTCAACGGCAGCACCGTCGCCCTCAAACGCGACCTGACCCACAGCGATGCGCAAACTTATCTGCAAGCACTGAGCAAAACCGGCATCGACGCACGGATCGAAAGCGAGACGGCGATCGAACTGAGTCTTTCGGACGTGCATGAACAACCGGCGACCTTCAACGACCCCGTCTCACCTTACGCGCCCCCTCGGGCCAACGTTGGCGAGAACCTGCCAGCATTCGCTGCCCTCAAGCCCTTCAGCGTCGAAGGCCGGATCGGTCGCCTGCGCTTTCTGGCCTGGACCATGGTGCTGAGTCTGGTGACTTTGCCAATCGTGGCGATATTCGCATTTATCGGTCTGGGACTGGTCAGCGGCGACAACACCACCGGCCTGATCATCGGTGGGATATTCGCGTTCTTCCTGTTCCTCGGCTTCATCATTGTCAGCATTCTGTTCAGCGTGCAGCGCCTGCACGACATCGGCTGGTCCGGCTGGCTCTGGCTGCTGAACCTGGTACCGTTCGTGGGCAGCTTCTTCCCGCTGGTGATCATGGTCGTGCCGGGCAACACCGGCACCAACCGTTACGGCCCGCCACCGCCACCCAACAGTACGGCGGTCAAAGTGCTGTGTTCGCTCTGGATCGTGTTCTTCGCCCTGGTGTTTGCCGGCGGCATGCTCGGCGGTATTTCAGCCATTCAGCAAGAATATGAAACCAACCTCGAAAGCAGCTATGAAAGCGGCTCGGTCACCACCGATGAAGTCGAGGTCGAGACTGAACCGGCGAATTCCGTGGACGATGCAGCCGAAGCGCCCCCGGCCCCTGTAGACTCTGCGAAAGAATGAACAACGCTCCCCGCCGTGACACCTGCGTCGCTGGCGCGGGGCTGTTGCGATGGAGAATTGCATGACCCGTTACGCTCTGATCACCGGCGCCTCCAGTGGCATCGGCCTGGCCATGGCCGAAGCTCTGGCCCGGCGCGGCCGCAGCCTGATTCTGGTGGCCCGACAGCGTGATCAGCTGGAAAGCATCGCGATCGAACTGACCCAGCGCTTTGGCGTGGAAGTCCTGTTTCGTGCCTGCGACCTTGGTGAGCCTTTGCGCCTGTCCGGCTTTTTGCTGGAACTGGAAGAAGGCGACCGGCAGATTGATCTGCTGGTCAATTGCGCCGGCATCGGCACCTGCGGGCCGTTCCTGGCCCAGGACTGGATGACTGAGCAGGACCTGATCGAAGTCAACATCCTCGCCCTCACCCGCCTGTGCCACGCCATTGGCAACAGCATGGCGCTGCAGGGCGGCGGGCAGATTCTCAATGTCGCCTCGATGGCAGCGTTCAATCCTGGCCCGTGGATGAGTACCTACTACGCCAGCAAGGCGTATGTGTTGCACTTTTCCGAAGCGCTGCGGGTTGAGCTGAAACAGAGCGCGGTCAAGGTCTCGGTGCTCTGCCCCGGCCCCACCCGTACCGCGTTCTTCCGCACCGCACAGCTCAACAGCGACAAACTCAAGGACAGCAAACTGCTGATGAGTCCCGAGGAAGTCGCGCTGTACACCGTACGTGCGCTGGAGAAAAACCGCGCCATCATCATTCCGGGACGGCGCAACCGCTGGCTGGCCTTCCTGCCGCGTCTCGGCTCGCGCTGGCTCAATCGCACCATCGTCGGCATGCTCAACAAGGCTTACTGCCCGCGCTGAACTGTCTACGGCAAAACACTGGGCGGGGTCATTCCCCATGAGTACACTCAGGCCAGCCCCCACAACGGAGAAAACAGCAGTGGATACTCTGTTCACCAAGATCATCAACCGGGAGATTCCGGCCAAGATCATCTACGAGGACGACCAGGTTCTGGCGTTCCACGACATCGCCCCTCAGGCTCCGGTGCACTTTCTGGTGATCCCGAAGAAACCGGTGCGCACCCTCAACGACCTGACCGAAGACGACAAGGCTCTGGCCGGGCACATCCTGTTCACCGCCCAGCGCCTGGCGCTGGAACTGGGTTGCGAGGACGGCTTCCGGGTGGTGATGAACTGCAATGAAAAAGGTGGGCAGACCGTCTATCACATTCATATGCACGTACTGGGTCAGCGTCAGATGAACTGGCCGCCGGGCTGATTCACCGCAAACCCGTACAGGAGCTCCCGAAGGCTGCGATCTCTTGATCTTCGAGTATCAAAACTAGATCAAAAGATCGCAGCCTTCGGCAGCTCCTGCATAAAGCAAAAAGCACATCCAGTGCGACTGATGACCCAGCGCAAACCTTCCCCGGCCGATTCGGTTAAACTGGCCGTCGAGATTTTTCCCGGAGGTCAGCATGACTACCCAACGTCACTACTCGCCGATTGACCGTCTTCTGCTGCAAGCCGATGCCGCGATGCGCACCCTGCTGCCCTTCAGCGGCCAGCCATACCGTCCGTCACCCGCCATCGTCCAGCCGGAAGTGCAGATGAGCGACGAAGACACCCGCCATGTCGCCGGCCTGATGCGCATCAACCACACCGGTGAAGTCTGCGCCCAAGCGCTGTATCAGGGCCAGGCGCTGACCGCCAAGTTGCCGCAGGTGCGTGCCGCCATGGAACATGCCGCCGAAGAAGAAATCGATCATCTGGTGTGGTGCGAGCAGCGCATCCATCAGCTGGGCAGTCACACCAGCGTGCTCAATCCGCTGTTCTATGGAATGTCGTTCGGCATCGGCGCTGTGGCCGGTCTGATCAGTGACAAGGTCAGCCTCGGTTTCGTCGCAGCCACCGAACATCAGGTGTGCAAGCACTTGAACGAGCACCTTGAGCAATTGCCGGCCGAGGACGAAAAGTCCCGGGCAATTCTGGAGCAGATGCGCATTGATGAAGAACATCATGCGGAGAGTGCACTGGATGCGGGTGGTTTCCGTTTTCCGGCGCCGGTGAAGTTCGGGATGAGTCTGTTGGCGAAGGTAATGACCAAGAGTACTTATCGGATCTGAGATCGGTATTGCTGCTGAAGGCCCCTTCGCGAGCAGGCTCGCTCCTACAGGGGGAGGGGGCATGCGGCAGGCATTAAAAAAGGCGACCGAAGTCGCCTTTTTTTGTGCCCGGGAATCTTACGTCGGCATGTTGCGTGCGTAGAAGATTTCCAGCATTTCGTGTTTCACCCGCTCGGTCACCTGAGCACGCTGCTCGGAGGACAGATTGCTGGTGGCGTCGCCGAACAGGTAGTTGTCCAGTTCGAAGTTCTTCAGCAGCATTTTGGTGTGGAACAGGTTTTCCTGGTACACGTTCACGTCGGTCATCTGATACGCGTCGCGAGTGTCTTCGGAAAGGTAGTTCTGGATCGAGTTGATCTCGTGGTCGATGAAGTGCTTGTTGCCTTCAACGTCACGGGTGAAGCCGCGCACACGGTAATCCACAGTCACGATGTCCGAATCGAACTGGTGAATGAGGAAGTTGAGCGCTTTAAGCGGTGAAATGACACCACAGGTCGACACGTCGATGTCCACACGGAACGTCGCGATACCGGCGTCCGGATGGATTTCCGGATAGGTATGCACCGTGATGTGGCTCTTGTCGAGGTGGGCAAGGATGATTTCGGGCAATGGACCCGGGGACTCTTCGATCTGGCTGTCAGTCGGGGTCACCGGCTCTTCCGAGATCAGAATCGTGACGCTGGCACCCTGAGGCTCATAGTTCTGACTCGCGATGTTCAGAATGTTGGCACCAATGATTTCGACAACTTCCGTGAGGATCTGCGTCAGGCGTTCGGCGTTGTACTCTTGATTGATGTACTCGACGTAAGCCTGCTGGTCTTGCGGGGTTTCCGCGTAGCAGATGTCATAGATGTTGAAGCTCAAGGTCTTTGTCAGGTTATTGAACCCGTGGAGCTTGAGTTTGCTTTTCACCGTTAAAAACTCTCTATGTATGCGGCGCAGCCGCGTGATCAAGCATGCCCGTCAAGTGCGAACAACGCACCTGCGTAGGACGGTTAACACCTCTTCGCGATGGCGATTTTGGTTATCTGTTCAGGCGGACGATCCGTCGGTTGACCGATCACTGCCCTGAAAAAAGTGGCGCATTATGCAGACGTCAGCGAGGGATCGCCAGAGTCTGCACTGCTTTTATGATAGTTGAATGTCGGTTCAACCGAGTTCGACGATTTCGTAATCGTGAGTGATCGCCACGCCTGCCGCGCCGAGCATGATCGACGCCGAGCAATACTTCTCGGCAGACAGCTCGATGGCACGCTTGACCTGGGCTTCTTTCAGGGCCCGGCCCTTGACCACGAAGTGCATGTGGATCTTGGTGAACACCTTCGGATCTTCGGTCGCGCGCTCGGCTTCGAGGAACGCTTCGCAGCTTTCAACCGCCTGACGCGACTTCTTCAGGATGCTGACCACGTCGAAGTTGCTGCAACCGCCAACGCCCAGCAGGAGCATTTCCATCGGGCGAACACCCAGATTACGACCACCGGCGTCCGGCGGACCGTCCATGACCACAACATGACCGCTGCCGGACTCGCCGAGGAACATGGCTTCGCCAGCCCATTGGATGCGTGCCTTCATCGCCAAGACTCCACTGTAGAAAAAAGGGTCGCCAGCTTAGCACAGGCCCCTGCTCTGACAGCGCCCGGCGTTCCTAGGACGGATGCCTCTGCTGCGTAGGTAATTTCTCGAATTTTCGACGAAGTGTCTGGTAAGCTGGCGCCAATTCGCTGGCGCCAATTGTCAGCCTGTAGCGACCGCCTTCAGCGCCTCATAAAAAAACCAAACATCACCGTGCAGTCTTTTCGGGATACAACCATGGTTGCTATTACCCCCACACCCAAAATCAAGAACCTCGACAAGCTGTTGATGCATTGCCAGCGCCGTCGCCATGCGGCCAAGAGCAACATCATCTGCGCCGGCGATCGCTCGGACACGCTGTACTTCATCATCAAGGGTTCGGTAACAATCCTGATTGAAGACGACGACGGTCGCGAAATGATCATCGCCTACCTCAATGCCGGAGATTTCTTTGGCGAGCTGGGTTTGTTCGAGCAGGCGGGCCAGGAACAACAACGCAGTGCCTGGGTGCGGGCGAAAGTCGAATGTGAAATCGCCGAAATCAGCTACGTGAAGTTCCGCGAATTGTCGCAGCAGGATCCCGACATTCTTTACGTCCTCAGCGGACAAATCGCCCAACGCCTGCGCAATACCACACGCAAGGTCGGCGACCTGGCGTTCTTTGACGTCACCGGCCGTGTGGCCCGTTGCCTGCTGGAGCTGTGCAAACAGCCTGACGCGATGACCCACCCGGACGGCATGCAGATCAAGGTGACCCGTCAGGAAATCGGGCGGATTGTCGGTTGTTCGCGGGAGATGGTCGGTCGCGTGCTCAAGGATCTTGAGGAACGCAACCTGGTGGATGTGAAAGGCAAGACCATGGTGGTCTTCGGCACGCGCTAAGCACGCAAAATCAGGCGCTGTAGACCTGCGCCAGCATCAGCCGAAACAGCTCATCAAGACGCGCCAATGCCGTTGGCGCGGCAAACTTCTCATGCAGGGCGATGTGGCTTTCAGCCCGCACTCGCTGCTCCAGACCGCAGGCCTCGTTGAAGCGATTGACCGCTGCGACCATCGACTCTCGCTCGTTATCGATCAACATCGCCCCGTGCACCAACCCCACCGGACGCTGACCACCCTGGCTCTGACGCCAGCGCTGAGCGGTGCCGACCATCTTGCGACCGTCGAGATTGACGTTGAAGCGGCCGTCGCAGAACGCACCGTCGATTTCGCCCAGCGACGACACACCACCCAACTCATCCAGCAATTCACAGATCGGATCACACAGGCGCCGGTAACCGGTTTCAATGCGATTCAGATCACCCTCGCTGCGGGGCGGGGCGTAGACCAACGCGATGTTGATGGTTGAAGCGGATTGCGGGACCGGTTCGCCACCGGTTTCCCGCAGCAAGACTGGCCAACCGGCAGCAGCGGAGACTTCACAGGCGTGATCAAAACCGGGCAGACGATTGAGGCGGCGTGGCATGACTAGCGCGCGATCGCTGGGTTGCCAGAACAGCAGGCCGAATTCGGCGTTGCCGGCGCAGATGGAGGCGAGCAAGTCTTGTTCGGCTTGCAGGCCGGTTTCGATGGTGAGGGAGGCAGGGATCATAAGGTTTCCGTAGGACGTTCAGTCTGAGGTGAATCTTATGTCGTCATCGCGAGCAGGCTCACTCCTACAGGGGGAACGCATTCCAAGTGTAGGAGTGAGCCTGCTCGCGATGGCGTCTAACAGGTCTGACTGAGTCAGTCGAGGGTCGAACCACTGACCGGCACACCACGCTCCGGGAAGAACAGGCGCTGCAGTTCGGTGCCCGGGCTTTCGGCGCGCATGAACGCTTCGCCGACCAGGAACGCGTAAACGTCGCTGATTTCCATCAGCTCGACATCGGCACGGTTGAGAATGCCGCTCTCGGTGATCACCAAGCGATCACGCGGGATTCGCGGCAGCAGGTCGAGGGTGGTTTCCAGGCTGACGTCGAAGGTGTGTAGGTTGCGGTTGTTGATCCCGACCAGCGGCGTGTCGAGGGTTTTCAGTGCGCGTTCCAGCTCATCGCCGTCGTGCACTTCAACCAGCACGTCGAGACCGACGCCTTTGGCGACCGAGGCCAGCTCGGCCATTTTCACGTCGTCCAGTGCGGAGACGATCAACAGCACGCAGTCGGCGCCCAGCGCGCGAGCTTCGACGATCTGGTACGGCTCGATCATGAAGTCCTTGCGGATCACCGGCAGTTTGCACGCGGCGCGGGCCTGTTGCAGGTAGGCATCGGCGCCCTGGAAGTAGTCGATGTCGGTCAGCACGGAAAGACAGGTCGCCCCGCCCTTCTCGTAGCTCCTGGCGATGTCGGCAGGCACGAAATTCTCGCGGATCACGCCCTTGCTCGGCGAAGCCTTCTTGATTTCAGCGATGACCGCCGGCTGCTTCTTCTTCGCTTGCGCCAGCAATGCCTGGGCAAAACCACGGGGTGCATCGGCCGCCTTGGCCAGACTTTCCAGCTCGCTCAGGCTGACGCGAGCACTGCGCTCGGCGACTTCCTGGACTTTGCGCGCCAGAATGTTTTCCAGAACCGTCGGTACACTCATCCCTCATTCTCCACTTTGAATACCGCGGTAAAGGCACCCAGCTCCTCGAGTTTTTCCCGAGCAAGGCCGGTATGCAGAGCGTCATGCGCAAGCGCCACGCCTTCTTTCAAACTCGTGGCCAGGTCGGCGGCGTACAGCGCTGCACCGGCATTGAGCACAATCATTTCGGCGGCTTTCTGGCCGTTTTCGGTCTTGCGCTTGCCCAGCGCATCGCGAATCAGCGCCAACGATGCTTCCGGACCTTCGACCGAGAGGCCGTGCAGGCTCTGGCTCTTCATGCCCAGATCTTCCGGCTCGACCCAATACTCAGTGATCTCGTTGTTCTTCAGTTCAGCGACGAAGGTCGGCGCGGCCAGGCTGAATTCGTCCAGACCGTCCTTCGAATGCACCACCAGCACATGTTTGCTGCCCAGGCGCTGCAAGACTTCGGCCAATGGCCGGCACAGCGCAGGGGTAAACACGCCCACCACCTGATGTTTGACACCGGCCGGATTCGTAAGCGGGCCGAGCATGTTGAACAGTGTACGCAAGCCGAGATCGCGGCGCGGGCCGGCGGCGTACTTCATGGCTTTGTGGTGAGTCTGGGCAAACATGAAACCGATGCCGACGTTGTCGATGCAACGGGCAACCTGCACCGGCGTCAGGTTCAGGTAGATACCGGCCGCCTCCAGCAAGTCGGCGCTACCGCTCTTTCCCGACACCGCACGGTTGCCGTGCTTGGCCACGGTGCAACCGGCTGCCGCGACGACAAACGCGGATGCGGTCGACACGTTGAAAATGTTCGCACCGTCACCGCCGGTACCGACCACGTCGACCACACCGTCGAGGGTCTTGAGTTCGACCTGGTCGGCCAGCTCACGCATCACCGAAACCGCGCCGACGATTTCGTCGATGCTCTCGCTCTTCATGCGCATCGCCATCATGAATGCGCCGATCTGCGCTTCGGTGCATTGGCCGGTCATGATTTCGCGCATCACGTCGCGCATTTCTTCGGTGCTGAGGTCGAGGTGTTCGACGATACGGCTCAGGGCTGTCTTGATGTTCATGGGAGTCCTTAGCGCGTGCCGCCGGTTTGTTTGAGGAAGTTGGCAAACAGTTCATGGCCCTGTTCGGTCAGGATCGACTCGGGGTGGAACTGTACGCCCTCGATGTTCAGGGTCTTGTGCCGCAGGCCCATGATTTCATCGACGCTGCCGTCGTCGTGCTGCGTCCACGCGGTCAGCTCCAGGCAATCGGGCAAAGTATCGTGCTTGACGATCAGCGAGTGGTAGCGGGTGACCGTCAGCGGATGATTCAGACCGGCAAAAACGCCCTTGTCCTCATGGAATACCGGGCTAGTCTTACCGTGCATCACTTGGCGGGCACGCACCACATCGCCGCCGAAGGCCTGACCGATGGACTGATGGCCGAGGCAGACGCCGAGGATCGGCAGTTTGCCGGCGAAATGCTTGATGGCCTCGATGGAAATGCCGGCTTCAGTCGGCGTGCACGGGCCTGGCGAAACCACGATGCGCTCGGGGTTGAGCGCTTCGATTTCGGCGACGGTCAGTTCGTCGTTGCGCACCACCTTGACCTCGGCACCCAGCTCGCCGAGGTACTGCACAACGTTGTAAGTAAAGGAGTCGTAGTTGTCGATCATCAGCAACATGGCGTTTCGAACCTCTTGAATTCTGACTTGAAGACAGCCTTCAGGTGACTTGCCCGCAGGGCGCTGCACGATGTCGGACGCGCAGAGGGCGTCGGCACAGCGGCATATCAAACGGGCAAGGAAGGCAAAGCGATACAGATCCGGCGGGGCCGGCAGAAAAGATTCAGGCGCGCCAACGCCAACGGGCGTGTGCCTTGATGACTTGATCCAGAAGTTTGCTGACGATCAACACGGGGAAGGTCTCGTTCATACGTTCCGGCACAGTAACTTAGCTGGGCGGAGCGTGCAATATGGCGGGGCTGACGGGGGACAAAACTAAGGGAGGCTTCGCGACCGATGGCAAAACGCCGGGAGTTTTTGGTACTGTCGTTTCGTTCACCTACAACAATAAATAAACGGACTTGCTCATGATCAAACAGACGTTGTTTGTACCGCTTGCCGGTTGCCTGCTCGCCATGGCTTGCGCCCAGGCCTACGCAGCACCCGCTCCCTATTCGAATTTCATTGTGTTCGGCGACAGCCTGAACGACGCCGGGACCTTCAGGGATACCGGCGGCCCGGCCGGTGCCACGCAGCGCTACACCAACCGCACCGGCCCGCTGTACAAGGACGGCACCGGGGAAAACCGCGACCTCAACGCCACCCAGATCATCGGCGGCAAACTGGGTTTCAGCCCCGACCAGACCGCCTCCTCATCCTCGGCTGTGCGTGCCGGCGAAGGCCTGGCCAATGGCAACAACTGGGCGGTGGGCGGTTACCGGACTGACCAGATTCTCGACTCGATCACCACGCAGTCCGCCACCGGCGAACGCACCCGCAGCGGTTATCTGCCGTCGAACGGCTTCCGTGCCGATCCGAACGCGCTGTATTACCTGTCCGGGGGCGGCAACGATTTCCTTCAGGGCCGCGTGCTCAGCCTCGATCAGGCCAGCGCCGCGGCCGATCGCCTGGCCGACAGCGCCCGTACGCTGCAAGGCGCCGGCGCCAAATACATCATGGTCTGGCTGCTGCCGGACATCGGCCTGACCCCGGCCATCAACGGCTCGCCGCTGCAGGGCTTCACCTCGCAGCTCAGCGCCCAGTTCAACACCGAACTGGTCAGCCAGCTGCAGGGCATCAACGCCGAAATCATTCCACTGAACATTCCGGTGCTGCTCAAAGAGGCTTTCGCCAACCCGGCGCAATTCGGCCTCGCGACCGACCAGAACCTGACGGCCACCTGCTTCAGCGGCAACAGTTGTACCGAGAACGCCCGGTACGGCATCAACAGCGCCACGCCGGATCCGACCAAGTTGATCTACAACGACTCGGTGCACCCGACCGAAGCCGGCCAGCGCTTGATTGCCGACTACGCCTACTCGCTGCTGGCCGCCCCTTGGGAGCTGACCCTGTTGCCGGAAATGGCCCAAGGTTCGTTGCGCGCGCATCAGGATGAACTGCGTAATCAATGGCTGGCCGACTGGGAAAACTGGCAGGGCATCGGCCAATGGCGGGCGATTGTTGCCGGTGGCGGTCAGCATCAGGACTTCGACAGCCAGCACAGCGCAGCCAGCGCCGATGGCAACGGCTATAACCTGAACATCGGCGGCAGCTATCGCGTCAACGAAGCCTGGCGTGTCGGTGTGGCCGCGGGTCTCTACCACCAGAAACTCGAAGCCGGCGACGCCGACTCGGAATACAAACTCAATTCCTACATGGGCACCGCGTTCGCCCAGTATCAGCAAGACCGCTGGTGGGGCGATCTGGCAATGACCGCCGGCAAACTCGACTACGACAGCCTCAAGCGTAAATTCCAGCTCGGGGTCAACGAGCGCGGGGAGAAAGGCGATACCGACGGTTACGTGCTGGCGATCAGTGGCCGTATCGGTTACGACATCGCGCAACAGGCCAGCAGCCCGTGGCACCTGTCGCCATTCGTCAGCGCCGACTTCGGCAAGACCGAAGTCGATGGCTACTCGGAAAAAGGCGCTGACTCCACGGCGCTGACTTTTGACAACCAGTCGCGCAACTCGCGGCGTCTGGGCGTGGGTATCCAGGGCAAGTACCAGATCACCGCGCAGACCGAAGTGTTCGGCGAATTCGCTCACGAGCGTGAGTACAACGACGACCGCCAGGATCTGACCATCAACCTTAACAGTCTGCCGGGCAACCGTTTCACCCTCGAAGGCTACGAGCCGCAGACCAACCTCAATCGCCTGAACCTGGGCGTGAGCCACAAGCTCACGCAGGACCTGGCGTTGCGCGCCAGCTACAACGTGCGCAAGGATGATGACTTTACCCAGCAGGGGGTGAACGTCGGGGTCAGCCTCGATTTCTGAGGCTGAAAAGCGAAAGATCGCAGGCTGCGCCAGCTCCTACAGGGTTAGCGCAGGCATAAAAAAACGCGGCGCCCTCACAGGCGCCGCGTTTTTTTTGGTTGAACACAATCCAATGTAGGAGTGAGCCTGCTCGCGATGGCGGTGGAACAGTCAACATCAAGGTGAATGTCAGACCGAAATCGCGAGCAGGCTCACTCCTACAAGGGTTTTGCGTGGATCAGGCCTCCGGGGTCTGCTCAGCCAGGGCCACGGCGCGGAACATCGCGCGGCGTTTGTTCAGGGTTTCTTCCCATTCCAGCGCCGGCACCGAGTCGGCGACGATGCCGCCACCGGCCTGCACGTGCAGTTCGCCGTTCTTGATCACCGCGGTGCGAATCGCAATCGCGGTGTCCATATTGCCGTTCCAGGCGAAGTAACCGACCGCACCGCCATACACGCCACGCTTGACCGGTTCCAGCTCGTCGATGATTTCCATCGCACGGATCTTCGGCGCGCCAGACAAGGTGCCCGCCGGCAGAATCGCCCGCAGCGCGTCCATCGCAGTCAGCCCGGCCTTCAATTGGCCGGTGACGTTGGAGACGATGTGCATCACGTTGGAATAACGCTCGATGACCATTTTCTCGGTGAGCTTCACCGAGCCGATTTCCGAAACCCGACCAGTGTCGTTACGACCGAGGTCGATCAGCATCAAGTGTTCGGCGATCTCCTTGTCGTCCGACAGCAAATCCTCTTCCAGCGCCAGATCCGCTTCTTCGGTGGCTCCGCGTGGACGAGTGCCGGCAATCGGGCGCACGGTGATCAAATTGTCTTCGACCCGCACCAGCACTTCTGGCGAACTGCCGACGACGTGGAAGTCGCCGAAGTTGAAGAAGTACATGTACGGCGTCGGGTTGAAGCAACGCAGGGCACGATACAGATCGATCGGCGCGGCCTTGAAGTCGATCGACATGCGCTGCGACGGCACGACCTGCATGCAGTCACCGGCGAGGATGTATTCCTTGATAGTGTCGACGGCTTTTTCGTAGTCGCTCTGGGTGAAACTGGAGCGGAACAGCGGATCAGCCGCTTGTTGCTTGCTGAAATCCAGGCCACGGCGCGGGGTGATCGGCTGGCGCAGTTTTTCCAGCAGCTCCTGCAATTGCGCCTGGCCCTGCTCGTAGGCGTCGGCTTGCGCCGGGTCGGCCAGCACAATCGCGTGCATCTTGCCGGCGAGGTTGTCGAACACCACCACCGCATCGGAGACCATCAGCAGAATGTCCGGCACGCCCAGTGGATCCGGGTTCGGGCATTTGCCCAGACGCTTCTCGACATAACGCACGCAGTCGTAACCGAAGTAGCCGACCAGCCCCCCATTGAAACGCGGCAGACCGGCGATGGTCGGCACGTTATAGCGGGCCTTGAAGGTTTCGACGAAGGCCAGCGGGTCTTCGACGTCATGGCTTTCGGTCTCGACGCCATCGACGGTGATGCTCACGTGATGGTCGTGCACCCGCAGTACGGTGCGGCACGGCAGGCCGATGATCGAGTAACGGCCCCACTTCTCGCCGCCCTGCACCGATTCGAGCAGGTAGGAGTTGGGCTGGTCGGCCAGTTTCAGGTAGATCGACAGCGGGGTGTCAAAGTCGGCCAGGGTTTCGCAGGCCAACGGAATGCGGTTGTAGCCGTCAGCGGCCAGGCGCAGGAATTCTTCGCGGATCATGGGGTGCCTCGTGGTGTGAGGGGCAAATCAGTCAGGTGTGCAAACGCGCCGGCAAGCCGGCCAGGAACCAGTCAGGCGCGCCAACGCCAGCGGGCCAGGGCCTTGATGACTTTCATCCAGAGTTTGCGGGTGACCACCACGATGGCGTTTCCAGAATGGGATTGAGATGCGTCGGGCAACGTTATCTCAGCGGCTGTACCGAGGCAACCGGGAATTAGCTTGCGCAGATCGTCGATCACCAGTGCCGGGGATTCCTCGGCAATCGGTCGACCGTGGTTGTAGCCGTAGCTCAGCGCCACGCACTTGACCCCCGCCGCTTTCGCCGCCAGCACGTCGCTGCGCGAATCGCCGACAAACAGCGATTGCGAAGCCGGAATGTTGGCCATCTTCATCACGAAGAACAGCGCGGCCGGATCAGGCTTCTTCTGCGGTAGCGTATCGCCGCCGATGATCCACTTGAAGTAGCGGCCGATCTTCATCTGATCCAGCAGCGGCGCGACGAAACGCTCGGGCTTGTTGGTGATCAGCGCCATGGCCACACCCTGCTTGTGCAGCCATTTGAGGGTATCGCGCACGCCGGGATAGACCACGGTCAGCTCGTGGCTCGCGCCATAGGCTTCCATGAATACTTCCAGCGCGTGCTCGGCCTCGACGTCATCCACCTCCGAATGATCGATGCCACCGGCCAGCGCCCGGCGCACCAGCACCGGTGCGCCATTGCCGACCCACTCGCGTACCGACTCGATGCCGGCAGGCTTGCGGCCGAGGGAGAGCAGCATGGTGTCCACCGCCGCCGCCAGGTCGGGAACCGAGTCGATCAGCGTGCCATCCAGATCGAACATCACCAACCGTGGCAGTTGCCCCGGGAACAGCTGCTCAAAACCGCTCATGGGCGCGCCAGCGCCAGTTCGGAACGCATCTTGTCGATGACTTCCTGATAGTTCGGTGCATTGAAGATCGCCGACCCGGCGACGAAGGTATCAGCACCGGCTGCGGCGATTTCGCGGATGTTGTTGACGTTGACGCCACCGTCGATTTCCAGACGGATGTCGCGGCCCGAAGCATCAATGATCGCCCGCGCTTCGCGCAGTTTATCGAGGGTGCCGGGGATGAACTTCTGCCCACCGAAGCCCGGGTTGACGCTCATCAGCAAGACCATGTCGACCTTGTCGATCACGTACTTGAGCACGTCCAGCGGGGTTGCCGGGTTGAACACCAGGCCGGATTTGCAGCCGCCTTCACGGATCAGTTGCAGCGAACGATCGACGTGCAGCGTGGCTTCCGGGTGGAAGGTGATGTAAGTGGCGCCGGCCTCGATGAAGTCGCCGACGATGCGATCCACCGGGCTGACCATCAGGTGTGCGTCGATCGGCGCAGTGATGCCGTACTTGCGCAGGGCCGCGCAAACCATCGGACCGATGGTCAGGTTTGGCACGTAGTGGTTGTCCATGACATCGAAGTGGACGAAGTCGGCACCGGCGGCCAGAACGTTGTCCACTTCTTCGCCGAGGCGGGCGAAGTCGGCGGAGAGAATCGACGGAGCAATTACGAAGGGCTGCATGACGCACCTTTTCTGAGCTAAATCACGATGGCGCGCATTGTATACCTCAAGTTTCCGTGCGCGCACCGTGACCGCGATGATCAGTACGCCGCTCGGTAGATCTTCTCGATATCCGCCGCGCTGAGCCTGCGCGGGTTGTTGCGCATCAAACGCTCGATCCCCGCGGCCTCCACGGCCATGGCCGGGATCGCCTCCTCGGGCACGCCGAAACTGCGCAGCCCGGCAGGAATTTCCACCGCCGCGCACAGCTCGGTCATGGCCTGCACGGCTTTGTCCGCCGCCTCATTGGCGCTCAGATGAGCGGTCTTCACCCCCATGGCTTCGGCGATATCCTGCATGCGCTCGACGCAGGCCATCTTGTTCCAGGTCATGACATACGGCAGCAACAACGCGTTACTGACGCCATGGGCGATGTTGAAACGCCCGCCCAACGGATAGGCCAACGCATGCACCGCGCCGACCCCGGCATTGCCGAACGCCATGCCGGCCATCAGGCTGGCGGTGGCCATGTCTTCCCGGGCTTGCAGATTGGCGCCATTGGCGTAGGCCTTGGGCAGCGCCCTGGCAATCAGCTTGATAGCGCCGAGTGCCAGCGAGTCGGTAATCGGCGAGGCGTTGACCGACAGATAGGATTCGATGGCATGCACCAGCGCATCGACACCACTGGCAGCGGTGACGCTGCGCGGGCAGGTCAGGGTCATTTGCGGACTGACCAGCGCCACGTCCGGCAACAAATAATCGCTGACGATGCCTTTCTTCAGTTGCGCGACCTTGTCCGAGAGGATGGCGACGTTGGTCACTTCCGAACCGGTGCCGGCGGTGGTCGGGATAGCGATCAGCGGCGGGCCTTTGCGCGGCACCTGATCGACGCCGAACAGGTCTTCCAGCGCGCCGTGGTATCCGGCATATGCGGCGACACTTTTGGCGATGTCGATGGCACTGCCGCCGCCCAGGCCAATGAAGCCGTCATGCCCGCCCTCGCGGTACACGCGCATGCAATCTTCGACGATGGCGATTTCCGGGTCCGGCAGCACCCGGTCAAAAATCTCGTACTCGCGCCCACCCAATTGGCACAGCGCCAGTTCCACGGTGCCGGACTTGACCAGCGCGGCGTCGGTGACAATCAACGGGTTGTCGATATCCAGCCGCGTGAGTTCCGCCGCCAGTTGCTCGATGGCCCCGGCGCCGGTGATCAGTTTGTGAGCGATTTTGAACTGGGACAGACTCATCGTGCGCAGCCTCTTATAGATGTGGGAGCTGAGCACAAGCGTAGCTGAGGGTTTGCGGTTGGCTGGTATTCAGTTGGTGAATAATCAAGAGCAAAGCCCCTCACCCTAACCCTCTCCCGGAGGGAGAGGGGACTGACTGAGCCGTTCTCTCGGAGTACATCGACGTGCAATACCGAGTCGAACTCAGATTCTGAACAGCATGAAGATCTGCTCCCTTTCCCCTTCGCCCCCTTGGGGGAGAGGGCTGGGGTGAGGGGGCGGCTTTTGATCTGGGCGTCAGACCTGCGCAGTACGCAGTTTCTCGCTACGACCACGCAACCATTCAAGGGTCAGCAACAGGATGACGGAGAAGGCGATCAGCAAGGTGGCCGCCGCCGCAATCGTCGGGCTGAGGTTCTCGCGGATCCCGCTGAACATCTGCCGTGGCAAGGTCGCTTGCTCGGGGCCGGCGAGGAACAGCGTCACCACCACTTCATCGAACGACGTCGCAAAGGCAAACAGCGCCCCGGAAATCACCCCCGGCGCAATCAACGGCAGAGTCACCCGGCGGAAGGTGGTCAATGGCGAAGCGCCAAGGCTGGCCGCCGCCCGCACCAGATTCTGGTTGAACCCCTGCAACGTCGCCGACACGGTGATGATCACGAACGGCACACCGAGCACCGCGTGCACCACGATCAACGAGAAGAAGCTGTTGCCCAGTCCCAGCGGTGCGAAGAACAGATAACTCGCCACACCAATGATCACCACCGGCACCACCATCGGCGAAATCACCAGCGCCATCACCAGCGATTTGCCGGGAAAGTCGCCACGGGTCAGGCCGATGGCGGCCAGGGTTCCGAAGACCATCGCCAGCACGGTCGCCGCGGGGGCGACGATGATGCTGTTCTTCAGCGAGCGCATCCATTCGGCCGAGGCGAAGAAGTCCTGATACCAGTGCAGCGAGAAACCCTGCAGCGGATACACCAGGAAACTGCCCGAGTTGAACGACAGCGGCACGATCACCAGCACTGGCAGAATCAGGAACAGCAGGATCAGGCCGCAGAGAATCCGCAAGCTGTAGAACCACACCCGTTCGATGGGCGACATGTAAGGACTCAGCATTTCAAATTCTCCTTAGCTCAGGCGCAGGCGACTGGCGCCCACCAGCCAGCTGTAGATCAGATACAGCACCACGGTCGCCAGCAGCAGCAAGCCGCCCAGCGCAGTGGCCATGCCCCAGTTGATGCTGGTGTTGGTGTAGAACGCGACGAAGTAACTGACCATCTGATCGTTCGGGCTGCCGAGCAGCGCCGGGGTGATGTAGTAGCCGATGGCGAGGATGAACACCAACAGGCAACCGGCGCCGACACCGGCGTAGGTCTGCGGGAAATACACCCGCCAGAAACTGGCGAACGGATGGCAGCCCAGCGAAATCGCAGCACGCATGTAGGTCGGCGAGATGCCTTTCATCACGCTGTAGATCGGCAGGATCATGAACGGCAGCAGAATGTGCACCATCGAGATGTAGACCCCGGTACGGTTGAACACCAGTTCCAGCGGCTTATCGATGATGCCCATGGCCATCAGCGCGCTGTTGATCAGCCCGCCCGACTGCAGCAACACGATCCACGCCGCGACCCGCACCAGAATCGAGGTCCAGAACGGCAGCAGCACCAGAATCATCAGCAGGTTGCTCTGCCGCGATGGCAGGTTCGCCAGCAGGTAAGCCAGTGGATAGGCGAGGAACAAACAGATCACGGTGATGATCAGGCCCATCCAGAACGTGCGGGCGAAGATGTCGAGGTAGATCGCTTGATCCGGGGTGGCAGGGGCCAGTTCGCCGAGATCGTCGATACGGTGATCGACCGCTGCCAGCAGATAGAACGGGGTGATGCTGCTGGTGTTGCGTTTGACCGCTTGCCAGTACGCCGGATCGCCCCAGCGCTCATCGAGGCCTTCGAGTGCTTCTTTATAGGAGGCCGGTTCGCTGGCGAAGGGCAGCGCCCGGGCGGTTTTGGTCAGCAGGCTGCGATAGCCGGCCAACTCCATGTTCAAGCGCTTGGACAGATCGCCCAGCGTCTGATTTTTGCGGGCTTCGGCGAGGTCTTCGCCGGCCGCTTTGTACACCGGTTCAGCGGGCAGGCCACGGCCGTCCCAACTGGCGATGGCCGCCACGGTGCGCGGCATGCCGCCGACCACTTCCGGGTTGCCGACGCTTTTGTAGAGCAGCGCCACGATCGGCACCAGGAACACCAGCAACAGAAACAGTACCAGCGGCGCAATCAACGCCTGGGCCTTCCAGCGGTTGACCCGCTCGGCGCGCTTGAGCTTCTGCTTCAAGGTGGGGCTGGCGCCCTCGTTCAGGGGAACGGCGATGGCCATGACGTACTCCGCAAATCTTTGATCGTTACAGAGGTGGCAACCACCTCTGTTGTGTTGGAACACCATGCCTGAGGATGGCGATTCCCTGTGGCGAGCGAGCTTGCTCGCGCTGGGCTGCGAAGCGGCCCCAAAATTGTGTTGGCAGTGCCAATTTTGTGAGTGCTGCGCACTCAAGCGGGAGCAAGCTCCCTCGCCACAACAGTTCGCTCCCGAAGTTGGAGTTTTGGTTATTTCGCAGCCCAGGAATTGAAGCGCTGTTCCAGTTGCTCGCCGTTGTCAGCCCAGAAGCTGACGTCGATCTGCACTTGGTTGGCGATGTTTTCCGGGGTGGTCGGCATGTCTTTCAGCACGTCCTTGCTCAGCAGCGGAACTGCCTGAGTGTTGGCCGGGCCATAGGCGATGTTTTCCGAGTAGGTCTTCTGCTGCTGCGGCTGGACCGAGTAGGCGATGAATTTCTTCGCTGCATCGGCGCGGGTCTTGTCCAGACCTTTCGGGATGGCCCAGGCGTCGAAGTCGTAGATGCCGCCATTCCATACCACTTTCAGGTTGGATTCTTTTTGCACGGCGGCGATACGGCCGTTGTAGGCCGAACTCATGACCACGTCACCGGAGGCGAGGTATTGCGGCGGTTGTGCGCCGGCCTCCCACCACTGGATGTTCGGTTTCAGCTCATCGAGCTTCTTGAACGCGCGATCCTGCCCTCCCTTGCTCGCCAGCTCTTTGTAGACGTCTTTCGGTGCAACACCGTCGGCCATCAGTGCGAATTCCAGGGTGTACTTGGCGCCCTTGCGCAGGCCCCGCTTGCCCGGAAATTTCTTGGTGTCCCAGAAATCGGCCCAACTGGTTGGCGCGGTTTTCAGCTTGTCGGCGTTGTACGCGAGCACGGTCGACCAGACGAAGAAGCCTACGCCGCATGGCTGAATTGCGCCTTTGACGTAATCCTCGGTTTTGCCGAACAGCGCCGGGTCGAGTTGTTCGAACATGTCTTCATCGCAACCACGGGACAGCTCTGGCGATTCGACTTCCACCAGATCCCACGACACGCTCTTGGTGTCGACCATGGCTTTGACCTTGGCCATTTCGCCGTTGTACTCGCCGGCAACGATCTTGCCGTTGCCCGCCGCTTCCCACGGTGCGTAGAAGGCTTTGACTTGCGCCGCCTTGTTCGCCCCGCCAAACGACACCACAGTCAGATCGGGACCGGCGGCCATTGCGCTGGCCGCACCCATCAGGCCCAGGGTCAGGGCGGTGAACTTCAGGGATCTCAACATTTATTGTTCTCTCCACGTGCAGGGTTGGTGTTGGTATTGCCGGGGCGCTTAGTGCGCCTCTAGAAGAGGATCGAGTGCGCGAACGTGCTCGACCTGCCAGCCAAGCGGAACCACGTCCCCGACCGCGAGCGCTGGATCGAGCTCGGCAATCGGCTGTTTCACGAAGAAGTCGGTCTTGCCGCAGACTTCCAGGCGCACCCGGACGTGGTCGCCCAGATAGATGAATTCCGCCACCCTCCCTGAGAAGCGGTTGACGCATTGGTCGCTCGAGCCATTGAGGCTGACGCGTTCCGGGCGAATCGACAGGGTCACCGGTTCGCCGGTCTGGCCGACGTTGACCGCCAGCGCCTCGACCTTCTCGCCCCTCCCCAGCTCAACCACGCAACGCTCGCCGCTCTGGCTGAGCAGCCGCCCGTTGAGGCGGTTGTTCTCGCCGATGAAATTGGCGACGAAGGTGTTTTTCGGTTCTTCGTAAAGGGTGCGCGGCGGGGCGATCTGCTGGATTTCGCCCTGATGGAACACAGCGACGCGATCGGACATGGTCAGCGCTTCACCCTGATCGTGGGTCACGTAGACCACGGTCACGCCAAGGCGTTGGTGCAGGTGCTTGATCTCCATCTGCATGTGTTCGCGCAATTGCTTGTCGAGTGCGCCCAGCGGTTCGTCCATCAGCACCAGTTGCGGTTCGAACACCAGCGCCCGCGCCAGTGCCACGCGCTGCTGCTGACCGCCGGAGAGTTGCGCCGGATAGCGCGAAGCGAAGGCGTCGAGCTGGACCATGCTCAGGACCTTCTTGACCTTGTCGCTGACGTCGCTCTTGTTCAGGCCGCGCACGGTCAACGGGAAAGCCAGGTTCTCGGCCACGGTCATGTGCGGGAACAACGCGTAGTTCTGGAACACCATACCGATGTCACGCTTGTGCGGCGGTACGTTATTGATGGCGCGGCCGGCGAGGAGGATTTCGCCGGCGGTCGGGGTTTCGAACCCGGCGAGCATCATCAGGCTGGTGGTCTTGCCCGAACCGGACGGCCCGAGCAGAGTCAGGAACTCGCCTTTGCGAATGTCCAGGTTGAGGTCTTTGACGATCAGGTTCTCGCCGTCGTAGCTCTTCTGCACTCCACGAAAGCTGACCAGCACATCACTGGCCCCTGCGTTTGAATCGACCTGGCTCATACCCACACCTTTGTTATTGGTAACTGCTGTGGATTAAGCCTAGTGGCTGGCGCCAGCCGCGCAAATCGGGGCGCAGGAGAGAATCGCCTCAGCCGGATGGAAGGTTGGGGGTAGGGATTGCCCTACAAGGATGGCGCGTTTTGGCAAACGCGCTACGAGCATCAAGCGGCAAGCCGCAAGAACAAGCAAAAGCGCGTGTCGCTAACGGATATGCCCACATTCTCAGGCTACACAGAGAAACCTGTGGGAGCTGGCTTGCCAGCGATAGCGGTGGTTCAGCTTGCATGGATGTGACTGACACTCCCTCATCGCTGGCAAGCCAGCTCCCACAGTTTTTTGTGCCGAGGTCAGAGGAGTTTGTGTTCCATCGCGTATTTGACCAGTTCGGCCAGCGAGGTGATGTTGAGCTTCTGCATCAGCCGCGCCTTGTGCGTGCTGATGGTCTTGCTGCTCAGCGCCAGTTGCTGGGCGATGTCGTTGACGTTGGCGCCCTGGGCCAGGCGTTCGAACACCGAGAACTCGCGCTCGGACAGCAGCGAATGCAGCGGACGCGTATCGGTCAGGCCGACCTCGAAGACCATGCGGTCAGCCAGTTCCGGGTCGATGTAGCGCCCGCCGGCCGCCACTTTGCGAATCGCCGTCAGCAATAGCGCCGGATCGCTGTCCTTGGTCGCATAACCGGCGGCGCCGACCTTCAGCGCACGGGCGGCCATTTGCGCTTCGTCGTGCATCGACAGCACCAGAATCGCCGGCGGATTGTTCAGCGCGCGGATCCGCGGGATCGCCTCAAGACCGTTGACCCCGGGCATGGAGATGTCCAGCAAGACCACCTCGCACGGCACGCTGCGCAGGGTTTCCAGCAACTGTTCGCCATTGCTGGCTTCCCCCACCACTTGCAGATCCTTGGCCAGGCCGATCAATTGCTTGATGCCTTCACGGACGATGGTGTGGTCTTCGGCTACCAGTACACGGATCACTTGCCTCTCCTCGATATTTGCATTGACGCTAAAAGATCGCAGCCTTCGGCAGCTTCTACAGGGATATGCGATCTTTAGCGATCCACTGGCACCCACACATGCAGACTGGTGCCCTCCCCCGGCTCACTCTCAAGTTGCAAGCGCCCGCCCATGATCAGCACCCGCTCGCGCATGCCGACCAAACCAAAGGACATCGGCCGGTCCGCCGCAGTGACAAAGCCTGTGCCATCGTCGCTGACCGTCAGACACAATTCGTCGCCTTCCAGCGCCAGTGTCAGCTCCACAGTATGCGCCTGAGCATGGCGCATCACATTGGTCAGCGCCTCCTGCAAAATCCGGAACAGACCAATCGCCTTGGCATCGCTGAGCGCCGGCAGATTGTCCGGCACCTGCACCAGACACGGAATCTGCGTACGCGCCTCGAAGCGCCGCGCCTGCCACTCGATCGCTGAAGCAATCCCGGCATCGAGAATCGGCGGGCGCAACGCCGTCGCCACATCACGCACCAGTTGGAACAACTGGGCGATCAGGCGCTTCATGCTGTTCAAGCGCTCGTGCAGCCCCGGGTCGAGCTGCGCATAGGCCAGTTCGCACATCGAGGTTTCCAGTTTCAGCACCGTGAGCATCTGCCCCAGTTCATCGTGCACTTCCCGGGCGATCCGCGCCTTTTCTTCTTCACGTACACTTTCAAGGTGCGCCGACAATTCGCGCAGTTGCTCGCGGGAGGCGGCCAGCTCCAATTCGATACGTTTGCTTTCGCTGATGTCCCAGACGATGCCGTCCCAGACATAGGCGCCATCCTCCAGCTGTCGGGTGATCGCCTTGATCTCGGCCCAGCGCTGCTCGCCCTGACGGGTGAGGATGCGACCCTGCCACGACCAGTCACTGTCAGTGTCCAGCGCCTGATCCTGGGTCTGGTGGTAACTGGCCTTGTCGTCCGGATGCACCAGACTGCGCAAGCCCATGTCGCGGTGGGCAATGGCGGCCGGCGCGTAGCCGACCAGACTCTCGCTGCCCTCGCTGATGTAGGCAAAATCGATCTGCCCGGTTACTGGCGCCCGCTCCAGGCGGAACACCAGCCCCGGTACGTTAGCGGCAATGCCTTGCAGGCGCGCTTCACTTTCCTGCAACGCGGCCAGGGCGCGGCGACGCTCAGTGACGTCGGTGAGATAAACCACCAGATACTCGCTGTCGCGAAAGCGCAGAAAACTCAGCGAGACATCTGTCGGCAGGACGCTGCCATCAGCGCGCACGCAGCTGGTTTCAAAACTCAAAGGCCCCTCTTCACTGGCCCGCGCGCGTTTCCACAGGTTGAGCCAGCGGTCCATGTGCAGACCGGGTTCGAAGTCGATCAGCGGCCGCTCGATCAGCGCGCCCTGTGGATAACCGAGCATGTGTTCCGCCGCGCGGTTGGCATAGCGCACATGGCTGTCCCAGTTGACCCAGAGAATGCCAACGGTACTTTGGTCGATGGAAAACTGGGTCAGGCGCAAGGCTTCCTCGCTGGCCGCGCGCAGGGCAATGTCTTCCCGGGCGGCCAGCAGACGCTGTTCGAGGCTGTGTTGCTGGCGTCGTTGCCAGAGGATGATGGCCGCACAACTGAGCAGCAACACCGCAAACAACAGGCTGAGGTTCTGCCAGAACCCCGGCGATTCCGTCAGCCGTGGGTACTTGGGTTGCAGCCACTGGTTGTGCAGGCGCTCCAGATCCTTGGCCGGGATTGCCCGCAAGGCGCTTTCGATGATCCCGGCCAATTGCGGCCAGTCGCGCCGCGTGGCGACTCGCAACAGTTGAGGTAGCCCGATATCGCCGACCACGACCAGCCCGGCGAACTCAGGTTCGGCGGACAACCGCCCGAGTTGCGCTTCATCTATCACGGCGTAGGACGCTTGTTGGGTCAGCAACAGTTGCAGCGCCTGCCGCTCCAGCGGCACGCCTTGCAGATTCAAATGGGGATAGGTGCTGCGCAAATAGTCGGCCGTGACGCTGGGCATGCGTACGGCAACGCGAGACAGGCTGTCGAGTTTTTCCAGCTCGACCACGCCGCCGCTCTTCTGGTCGCTGACCACCAATTGCGGCACACGCATGTAAGGATCGGAAAACAGCCACAGGCGCAGCGCACCGGGGGTCTGGGTCAGGCCCGGGGCAATGTCGATCTCGCCTTCGCGGGCGGCCTCCTCCAGTTGCGCCAGGTCCTGAAAATTGCGCCAGCTCAGCTCGACGTTCAGCGTCTTGGCCAACGCCTTCATCAATTCGACGTTGGCCCCGGACAGTCGCTGCAAGCGCCGGTCGTATTGTGCGTATGGCGCCTGCAATACCAGACCGACGCGCAGCTCACGGTGTTGCGCCAGCCATTGCTGCTCGCCGGGCGTCAACAGCGCTGCATGTGCCGCCGGCGCAGACGCCGCCCAGCCCATCAAGGGAAAACACAACCAGCCGATAACCCACAGGCAGCAAAAACGCATCATTGAAGTCTCTTGCACTGACAAATTCTGACCAACCCATTAGGCTGCCGGGATACTTTTCTGGCCTGGAATAACCGATGCCCTCTGTCTACCGCCTGGCAATGCCAGCATTGTGCCTGTCGCTGATCCTGCCTTGTGCGTTTTCCGTCGAAGCCGCCGATCCGGCGCCCGCCTCCACTGCCGAGCAACCGGCCGCCGAAAAACCGGCCGAACGTCAGCCACTGCTTGAGCGTAGTCAGGAAGAAGCCGCAGCACTCGAACGTAAAGTCCCGGCGCAAGAACAGCAGCAGTTGCAGGCCGGCACCGACACTTTCCTCGCTCTGTGGAAACCGGCCAACACCGCCGAACCCAAAGGTGCGGTGATTATTGTCCCTGGCGCCGGCGAAACCGCTGACTGGCCGCAAGTGATCGGCCCGCTGCGCAGCAAATTGCCCGATGTCGAGTGGAGCAGCCTGAGTATCACCTTGCCGGATCTGCAAAGCGATGCCATCGCACCGCGGGTGATTGCGCCCGCCGCCGCGCCAAAAGCACCGGAAAGTGGCAGCAAGGATTCCACCACCGCGCAACCGATCGAACAGGCGGCGGGCGGTGAAGCGGAAGTGGCGGATCAGGTGGTCGCTGAAACGACTGAAGAACAATCCAAGGCTGATGCCGAACGGATCTTTGCGCGGATCGACGCGGCAATCGCCTATGCCGAGCAACAAAGCGCTCGCCGGGTCGTGGTCCTCGGTCACGGCACGGGCGCGTACTGGGCGGCGCGTTTCCTCAGCGAGCGGCAGAGTTCGCAGGTCGAGAAACTGGTGATGGTCGATGCGCAATCACCGACCAAAGCCAAGCCGCAACTGGCCGAGCTGACGCCGACCCTGAAACTGCCGACCGCCGATATTTTCTACATGGACAAAGCGCTGGACCGCAACGCAGCGCTGGAGCGCATGCAGGCCAGCAAGCGCTTGAAGACGTCGACCTTCAGCCAGGTGGCGCTCAAGGCGTTACCGGATAAGAAGGCTGAGCAGGAACAGCTGTTCCGGCGGGTGCGTGGCTGGTTGAATCCGCAGAAGACAGACTGATAGAAACAAAAGCAAAAGATCGCAGCCTGCGGCAGCTCCTACAGGAAACGCATTCCAAGGTAGGAGCTGCCGCAGGCTGCGATCTTTTGATCTTTTAATCGCTAGCGAAAATCCCGCCGCGCCCGAATCAGGGTAAACGCGTTGTGCAGCTCGCGGGTTTTCTCGGTTGCGTCACGCACCTGCTCCGGCGTTGCGCCGCTGCCGGCGATCTTGTCCGGGTGATGACGGCTGAGCAGGCGCCGATAGGCGCGCTTGATCTGCGCCGGTTCGCTGGTCGCCGACACGCCGAGCAGGCGCATCGCTTCCTGATAGCTCACCGCCGCACTGACAATCGGCCGCTTGTTCGGCTCGTAATCATTGGCCAGCGCCTGAATCTGCTGGGTTGTCCAACCCAGCCACTTGCCCCACTGCGCCAATAATTCCCGCTCACTGACGCCCGCGCGACCGTCGGCCCAGACCATCCGCCAGCAGGCGCGCAACACGCCCTCGGCGGCATGCGGCTGAGCACTCAGGCGGCGCAGATAACCGCGCAGGCGGTCGCCGCCGGACTTGCCGCGATTGAACGCAGCAATCGCCCGCCGCCGCGCCGGCTCGCTCATTTCCAGGGCATTCATTTCATGGCGCGCCTGCTGGATATGGCCGTCCGTCACCCGTCCGTCACTCTTGGCCAGACGCCCGAGCAACACGAACAACAATTCGTCGTTGCGCAACATCGGCCGGCCGCCGAGTTTTTCCCGCAAGTGTCCCCAGCTCTGCAGGTGCAGACGCCGATCCAGCGCCTGGCCCAACAATGCCCCAAGCATGGCCCCCGGAATGCTGGCGATCGCAAAACCCGCTCCGGCTCCAATCAGAGTCCCTGGCCACAACATATCAACGACTCGCTTCTATCAATGCTTCAGCTTCGGCCAGACGCTCATGCGTACCGACATCCACCCAGTGCCCTTTCAGACGCTCACCGCTGACCTGTCCGTCTGCCATGGCTTTGCGCAGCAACGGTGCGAGCTTGAATGCGCCGTCCGCGCAGCCATCGAACAACTGCGGATGGAGCACGGCGATGCCGCTGTAGGTCAGGGTTGGCGCGTCCGGCTGGCCATCGTGCACCCGGCCTTCAGTCAAGGTGAAATCGCCCGTCGGATGATGGGCCGGGTTGTCCGCCAGGACGAGATGCGCCAGACCGTTGATCGGTTGATGCAGCACGCTGAAGTCGTAATCGGTCCAGATATCGCCGTTGACCACCAGAAACGCATCGTCACCGAGCAACGGCAAGGCGCGGAAAATCCCGCCGCCGGTTTCCAGCGGCTCACCTTCCGGCGAGTACTGGATGCTCACGCCGAAATGCGAACCGTCGCCCAGGTAATCCTCGATCTGCTGACCGAGCCAGGCATGGTTGATCACGATCTCGCTGAAACCAGCCGCCGCCAACGCGCGCAGGTGGTATTCGATCAACGGTACGCCGCCGGCACGCACCAGCGGCTTGGGAGTAGTCAGGGTCAACGGGCGCATGCGCTCGCCCTTGCCTGCCGCCAGAATCATCGCCTTCATGCGGTCACTCCGCCACGCAGACTGGCGAGCAACGCCTGCAGATCCGCCAACTCAGGACGACGCGCAATCACCGCCTCTATATAGGCGAAGAAACGCGGCACGTCGGCCAGGTAGCGCGGTTTGCCATCGCGATGACAGATCCGGGCAAAAATGCCGATGACTTTCAGGTGGCGTTGTACGCCCATCAAGTCGCTGGCGCGCAGGAAGTCTTCGAAATCGGCCTGCACCGGAATGTCCAGCGCCGAGGCTTGCTGCCAGTAACTTTCCAGCCAGCCACGCACGCGTTCTTCAGGCCAGCTTAGGAACGCGTCCTTGAACAGACAGGTGACGTCGTAGGTGACCGGGCCATAGACCGCATCCTGAAAGTCGAGCACGCCGGGATTCGGCTCGCTGAGCATCAGGTTGCGCGGCATGTAGTCGCGGTGCACCAGCACTTTCGGCTGGGCCAGGGCGCTGTCGATCAGCAGATCGCTGACGGCTTGCCATTGTTGCTGCTGTGCCGCGTCGAACTCGATGCCGAGTTCGCGCTTCACGTACCACTCGGGGAACAGCTCCAGCTCACGGCGCAGCAGCGCCACGTCGTAACTCGGCAGCGGTGCAACCATCGGCAATTGCTGAAACGCCAACAGTGCCTGCAAGGCATCGTTGAACAAAGCGTCGGCATTTTCGCTGTCAATAACGTCGAGATAGGTCTTGTTGCCCAGGTCATTGAGCAGAAGAAATCCGCGTTCGAGGTCTTCTGCATAAATTTTCGGCACGTTAATTCCGGATTTCGCCAGCAAAAAGGCGATATCCACGAACGGTTTGCAGTTTTCCTGGGGTGGCGGCGCGTCCATCACGACGAAACTGCGACCCGCGCCTTCCCAACGGAAATACCGGCGGAAACTCGCGTCGCTGCTGGCCGCGGTCAACGTGGCCGGGGGCACGGCGCCCCAGCCCTGATCTGCAAACAGGATTGCCAACTGCTCTTCGAGCCAAACTTTCAGGTGTTGCAAGCGTACATCTTGGTCAGGCATTGCAAGGGTCTCCGACGGCGCTAGCCGTCAAGCGGGTCATGCTTTATTATCCAGCATCTTTTTCAGACCATCGAGAGGCGTGCGGCCCACACCGCGGGCAGATGGCACGCAGGAAGCCCGGACTAATAAGATGGCATTGAAATCCCCCGCGTTTCGTAAAAAATTTCCGTTGTTGGTAACCGGCAGTCTGCTGGCTATGCAACCTCTGGCCAGTCAATTCGTTGTTGCCGCCGAGCAGTATGACTGCGCCGTCTCGGCAACGGGTGGCTGGGCGTGTGCGCCCAAGACGCCGGCCGCTGCATTGCCGCCGCGTCCGGTGCATGACGGCAGTGCCGTCAGCGCCGCCGGCGAAGCCCCGGCCCAGAACGGTTCCACATCCGACACCGGCGCCAAGCCTGTGCTGGTCACCGAAGCCAAAGGCCGCGGTCTGAAATCCCGTAGCGAAGACTACAGTCACCTCGACTGGGTTCCGCGCGAGAAGCTCACCGCCGCCCAATTGGCCGAGACCGGTCCTTACTGCTCTGGTTCCTATATCGAACCGATTCGTCCTGGCATGAATGACAAGACGAATAAAAGTGACGCACCGACCTTTATCGGCGCCAAGGCCTCGCGCTACAACACCGAAGATCAGGTGGGTACGCTGGCCGGCGACGTGGTCCTGCGTCAGGGCAGCATGCAGGTCGAGTCCGACGAGGCCAGCCTGTACCAGGCCGAGAGCCGCGCCGAACTCAATGGCGACGTGCGCATTCGCGACAACGGTGCACTGATCGTCGGCGACCACGCCGATGTGCAGCTCGACACCGGTGAAGCCAAGGTCGACAACGCCGAATACGTGATGCACAAATCGCGCATCCGCGGTAACGCGCTGTACGCCAAGCGTGCCGAGAACGCGATCATTCGCTTGAAGGACGGCACATACACCACGTGCGAACCGAACAGCAACGCCTGGCAGCTCAAGGGCAACAACATCACCCTGAACCCTGCCACCGGCTTCGGTACCGCGACCAACGTGACACTGCGGGTCAAGGACATTCCGGTCCTGTACACGCCGTACATCTACTTCCCGATCGACGACCGTCGCCAATCGGGTTTCCTGCCGCCGACCATCGGCACCGGCAGCGATACCGGCTTCATGCTGGTCACCCCGTACTACTTCAACCTGGCGCCGAACTACGACGCCACGTTGTACCCGCGTTACATGAGCAAGCGCGGCATGCTGGTCGAAGGCGAGTTCCGTTACCTGACCAAGTCCAGCGAAGGCCAGTTCGGTGCGGCGTATCTGAACGACGAAGATACCGATCGCAGCAAACAGACCGATTACGAAAAAAATCGCTACATGTACAACTGGCAGCACAAGGGCGGTCTCGACTCCCGTGTGATGACTCAGGTTGACTACACCAAAATCAGCGACCCGTACTACTTCCAGGACCTGACCACCGATCAGATCGGTGTGAAGAGCGCTGACTTCGTGAACCAGCAGGGTTCGGTGACCTATCGTGGCGACTCGTATACCGCCATGTTGAACGCTCAGCAGTATCAGCTCGCGACCGTTTCGAACATCACGCCTTACGGTCGTCTGCCACAGATCACCTTCAACGGTCAGCTGCCGTATCACCCGGAAGGTTTGAACTTCGATTACGAGACCGAGCTTGTGCGGTTTGATCGTGATTTGAAAACCGGCAGATTCCTTGACGAAAACGGTGGGCCGGTCAATGCCGACGGCACCATTGGTACGCCGCGTCTCGATACCAACGTATTCGGCCTGGCGCGCGCTAACGGCGACCGTCTGAACCTGAAACCGGGTGTCAGCCTGCCAATGAACTGGACTTATGGCTTCCTGAAGCCATCGCTAAAGTACCAGTACACGCAATACCAGCTGGATCTTGATGGCCAGGGCAAACGCGACATTGCCACGCAAAACGCTGAGCAGAACAAACTCAACGGCACCTTCGACAGCAACCAGAGCCGCGGTGTACCGATCGCCAGCGTCGACAGCGGTCTGTACTTCGACCGCAACACGTCGTACTTCGGCAAGAACTATCGCCAGACCCTGGAACCGCGCCTGTTCTATCTGTATGTACCCAAGGTTGATCAGGAAGACATTCCGGTATTCGACACCAGCGAATACACCTTCAACTACGCGTCGCTGTTCCGTGACAACCGCTTCTCTGGTTCCGACCGTGTCGGCGACGAGAACAAGCTGTCGCTGGGCGTGACCAGCCGCTGGATCGAAGACGACGGTTTCGAGCGTCAGCGCATCAGCGTCGGTCAGGCTTACTACTTCAAGGACCGTGAGGTACAACTGCCAGGCATCGCGTTCAAGGATCGCAAGGATGCCCAGTCCGACGTATCGCCATACGCGCTGGAATACGAATACCGCTGGAACCGCGACTGGCGTACCACGGCCGATTACAATTGGGACCCGGACAGCCGCAGCCCACGTTCCGGCAGCGCGATGTTCCACTACCAGCCTGAAGACAACCCGAACAAGGTGGTCAACGTCGGTTATCGCTATCGTAACGACCAGATCCGTTACGACCAGACCACGGGTAAATGGCAGACGGGTGGCGACTACGGCACTCCGGGCCAGGCTGGCTACGTGAAGGACTACTACAAGATCCAGCAGCATGACTTCTCGGTCATCTGGCCGATCGTTCCACAATGGAGCGCGATCAGCCGCTGGCAGTACGACTACAACCGCAACCGTACGCTGGAAGCCTTCGGTGGTTTCGAATACGACAACTGCTGCTGGAAACTGCGCCTGATCAACCGTTACTGGGTTTCCTACGACGAATTCAGTCAGGAAGCTCCGCAAAACGAAAAAGGCGACCACGGCGTCTTCCTCCAAATTGTTCTGAAGGGACTCGGCGGCCTGACTGGCGCCAAGGTAGAGAGCTTCCTCGACAAAGGCATCCAAGGTTATCGTCAACGTGAAGACCAAGCTTTCTGATTCTCTGCGCCCACTGCTGCTGGGCGCGCTGTTCCTGGGTACTGCGGCCAACGCCGCAGTACAGTCCATCGATAAAGTGGTCGCGATCGTTGATAACGACGTGGTCATGCAGAGCCAACTGGACCAGCGCGTCCACGAAGTTCAGCAGACCATCGCCAAGCGTGGCGGCGGCATGCCGCCGCCAGGCGTGCTGGATCAGCAGGTGCTCGAGCGCCTGATCGTCGAAAACCTGCAACTGCAGATCGGCGAGCGTTCCGGCATCCGCATTACCGATGAAGAACTGAACCAGGCGGTCGGCACGATCGCCCAGCGCAACAACATGACCGTGGATCAATTCCGCGCTGCCCTGGCTCACGACGGTTTGTCCTACGACGACGCCCGTGACCAGATCAAGCGCGAGATGATCATCAGCCGTGTGCGTCAGCGTCGTGTGGCAGAGCGCATCCAGGTTTCGGAGCAGGAAGTGAAGAACTTCCTCGCCTCCGATATGGGCAAGATGCAGCTGTCCGAAGAACTGCACCTGGCCAATATCCTGATCCCGACGCCGGAAAGCGCCAACTCTGATGCGATTCAGAGCGCATACCGTCAGGCGATGGACGTTTACCAGAAGCTCAAGCAAGGCGCTGACTTCGGTCAGATGGCCGTTGCCAAATCCGGCAGCGACAACGCCCTGGAAGGCGGCGACATGGGCTGGCGTAAAGCTGCGCAACTGCCACCGCCGTTCGACCGCGAGTTGAGCAGCATGGCGGTTGGCGACATCACTCAGCCTGCACGCACCCCGGGTGGTTTCATCATCCTCAAGCTGCTGGCCAAGCGCGGCGGCGAAGCGCAGATGCGCGATGAGGTGCATGTGCGCCACATCCTGGTCAAGCCAAGCCCGATCCGTGACGAAGCCAAGACCAAGGCCCTGGTGCAATCGCTGTACGAGCGCATCCTGGCTGGCGAAGACTTCGCTGAACTGGCGAAGAACTACTCCGAAGACCCGGGTTCGGCGCTCAACGGTGGCGACCTGAACTGGATCGATCCAAACGCACTGGTACCGGAATTCCGCGAAGTGATGGCCAAGACCCCACAAGGTCAACTGTCCAAGCCGTTCCAGACTCAGTACGGCTGGCACGTTCTGGAAGTCCTTGGCCGCCGCGCCACCGACAGCACCGAGCAGGCTCGCGAGCAACAAGCGATGACCGTTCTGCGTAACAAAAAATACGATGAAGAGCTGCAAAACTGGCTGCGTCAGATTCGTGAAGAAGCCTACGTAGAAATCAAACTCCCTGGTGCAGACCAGGCAGCGCAGTGAAACCCCAGCGTTTCGCGCTGACACCCGGCGAACCAGCCGGCATCGGTCCCGACCTGTGCCTGCTGCTCGCCTCGCAAGCCCAGCCACATCCCCTGATTGCCATCACCAGCCGCGACCTGCTCACCGAGCGGGCCGCGCAGCTGGGGCTGGCCATCACTTTGCTGGAGGTGGCACCCGGCCAATGGCCGGACATGCCGGCACCCGCCGGCAGCCTGTACGTCTGGGACACCCCGCTGAGCGCACCCGTGGTTGCCGGGCAACTGGACAAGGCTAACGCTGCCTTCGTTCTGGAAACCCTGACCCGCGCCGGCAACGGCTGCCTGAACGGCGACTTCGCCGGGATGATCACCGCGCCTGTACACAAAGGTGTGATCAACGAATCGGGCATCGCTTTCTCCGGACACACAGAATTCCTCGCCGACCTGACGCATACCGCCCAAGTGGTGATGATGCTGGCTACTCGCGGCCTGCGCGTGGCACTGGTCACCACTCACCTGCCCCTGCGCGAGATTGCCGATGCAATTACGCCGGAGCGGCTGGAACGGGTCACGCGGATTCTGCACGCCGACCTGCAAGACAAATTCGGCATCGCCCGGCCACGCATCCTGGTCTGCGGACTCAACCCGCACGCCGGCGAAGGCGGACACCTGGGCCATGAAGAAATCGACATCATCGAACCGACATTAGAGCGCCTGCGCGGCGAGGGCATGGACCTTCGTGGCCCGCTGCCTGCCGACACTCTGTTTACCCCCAAATATCTGGAGCACTGCGACGCAGTGCTGGCGATGTACCACGACCAGGGTCTGCCCGTGCTGAAGTACAAAGGCTTCGGCGCTGCGGTCAACGTGACCCTCGGCCTGCCGATCATCCGCACCTCGGTTGACCACGGCACCGCCCTGGATCTGGCCGGCAGCGGCAAGATCGACACCGGCAGCCTGCAGGTCGCCCTGGAAACCGCCTACCAGATGGCCGAGACCCGTTTATGACCGAGCAATACCAACACAAGGCGCGCAAACGCTTTGGCCAGAACTTCCTGCACGATGCCGGCGTCATCGACCGCATCCTGCGCTCCATCAGCGCCAAGCCTGACGACCGCATGCTGGAAATCGGACCGGGTCAGGGCGCGCTGACCGCCGGCATTCTCAACTCCGGTGCGCAACTCGACGTGGTCGAGCTGGACAAGGACCTGATCCCGATCCTCAACCAGCAGTTCGCCGGCAAGAGCAACTTCAACCTGCATCAGGGCGATGCGTTGAAGTTCGACTTCAACACCCTCAACGCCGCGCCGAACAGCCTGCGCGTGGTCGGCAACCTGCCGTACAACATCTCCACGCCGCTGATTTTCCACCTGCTGAACAACGCCGGCATCATTCGCGACATGCACTTCATGCTGCAAAAGGAAGTGGTCGAGCGGCTGGCGGCGGGCCCCGGTGGTGGCGACTGGGGTCGTCTGTCGATCATGGTTCAGTACCATTGCCGCGTGGAACACCTGTTCAACGTTGGCCCGGGCGCGTTCAACCCGCCGCCGAAAGTCGACTCGGCGATCGTTCGCCTGGTGCCGCACGCCGTGCTTCCGCACCCGGCCAAGGATCACAAGTTGCTGGAGCGTGTTGTGCGCGAAGCGTTCAATCAACGCCGCAAGACCCTGCGCAACACCCTCAAGCAACTGCTCAGCAATGCCGAGATAGAAGCCGCCGGTGTCGATGGCAGCCTGCGTCCGGAGCAACTGGATCTGGCCGCGTTCGTACGCCTGGCTGACCAACTCGCCATACAAGTCCCGGCCTCCCCAGCCGCCGACTGACCGGCGATGAACGCTATCGGGCAGGCCGCCACTCTGGTTTACTGCCCGATACTTGCCTAGACTGATTCCCCATCAGCTACGCCTCGCGTTCCGCTTTGCTTAAGGCCCTTTTGCATGTCCGATCCTCGTTATCAGGTCGATGTCAGTGTCGTCACCCGCTATCTGGCAGACCAATCACAACCCGAACATGACCGCTTCGCCTTCGCCTACACCATCACCGTGCACAACAATGGCGAGCAGCCCGCCCGGCTGATGTCACGGCACTGGGTGATCACTGACGGTGACGGGCATGTCGAAGAGGTTCGCGGCGCCGGCGTGGTCGGCCAGCAACCGTTGATCGACGTTGGCAAAAGCCACACCTACAGCAGCGGCACGGTGATGACCACCAAGGTCGGCACCATGCAGGGCACCTACGAAATGGTCGCTACCGACGGCAAACATTTCGACGCGATCATCAAGCCCTTCCGCCTCGCCGTCCCCGGAGCCTTGCACTGATGACGACGTACGCCGTCGGCGACCTGCAAGGCTGCCTCGAACCGCTCAAATGTCTGCTCAAGCAAGTGGCTTTCGACCCGAAGCTCGATCGGCTGTGGCTGGTCGGTGATCTGGTCAACCGTGGCCCGCAGTCTCTTGAGACCCTGCGTTTCCTTTATGGCATGCGCGAGTCACTGGTCTGTGTGCTGGGCAACCACGACTTGCATTTGCTGGCTGTCAGCAGGCACGTCGAGCGCCTGAAAAAATCCGACACGTTGCGCGAAATCCTTGAAGCACCCGATGGCCCTGAGCTGCTTGAGTGGCTGCGTCAGCAAAAGCTTGCGCACTACGATGAGCAGCGCGACGTCGTGATGGTCCATGCCGGCATACCGCCGCAATGGTCGCTTCGTCGCGCGTTGAAGTGCGCAGGCGAAGTCGAGACCGCATTGCGCGATGACAACCTGTTTCCTGCCTTCCTCGACGGCATGTACGGCAACGAACCGGCGAAATGGGACAACGATCTCAAAGGCGTCACCCGCCTGCGCGTCATCACCAACTATTTCACCCGCATGCGCTTCTGCACCGCCGACGGCAAGCTCGATCTCAAGAGCAAGGAAGGCCTCGACAGCGCACCGCCTGGCTACAAGCCATGGTTCCAGCACAAAGAGCGCAAGACCCGCGGTCTGCGGATCATCTTCGGCCACTGGGCCGCGCTGGAAGGCGATGTTCACGAACCGGGGATCTCGGCGCTGGACACCGGCTGTGTCTGGGGCGGCAGCCTGACCCTGATGAACGTCGACAGCGGCGAGCGCGTGTCATGCAAATGCGATGAACACGGCGGGCTTGCACCATCAGTCGCACCACTTATCCCCGAAACTTCGCCAGTCAGCGCACCGCGTTAGACTGCACATTCTGTCGAGCTACAGGAACCCGCCATGAGCGAATTCAAACGTATCCCCCCGGAACAGGCCCAGGCCCTGCGTGAGCAAGGCGCCGTTGTCGTCGATGTCCGTGATCCTGCAACTTTTGCCGCCCTGCATATCAGCGGTTCGAAGCATCTGGACAACCACTCGCTGCACGCTTTCATTCAAGGTGCCGACCTCGGTGCTCCGACCGTGGTCGTGTGCTACCACGGCAATTCCAGCCAGGGCGCGGCCGCCTACCTGATCAGCCAGGGCTTCTCCGACGTCTACAGCATGGACGGCGGCTTCGAACTGTGGCGTACGACTTATCCGTCGGAAACCGCGCAAGGCACCGCCGAATAATTTTTTTGTCACGTGCAGGCCCCGGCTGCCGTGGGCCTGCGCGGGGCAGACGAACGGTCTGCCACAACTAATTACGTATCTCGCCTTTACCTCTCGAATTCCCAACTATCCTTAAGCCCAGGCCATCCAAAACAGGGGAGAGCCGGTACACCGGCGCACGGGTCATCGGGAGTGACTTTCAAGGTTGTCGACCGCGAAAGTGTTCTGGGGGGTAAACAAGCGGCCACCGCGGCTGCTTGCCAGCATCGACTGAGTGATCCGGCGTCGGCTCCACGTATCGAGCGAGGTGACGTCATGAGTATCTTTAGCCACTTCCAACAACGCTTCGAGTCCACACGCCAGGAAGAACTCTCGCTGCAGGAGTACCTGGAGCTGTGCAAAAAGGATCGCAGCGCTTACGTTTCCGCCGCCGAGCGTCTATTGATGGCTATTGGCGAACCCGAGCTGCTCGACACGTCGACCAACTCGCGGCTGTCGCGGATATTCTCCAACAAGGTGATACGTCGCTATCCGGCCTTTGAAGACTTCCACGGGATGGAAGAATGCATCGACCAGATCGTCTCGTATTTCCGCCATGCCGCCCAAGGCCTGGAAGAGAAGAAACAGATCCTCTATCTGCTCGGCCCCGTCGGTGGCGGTAAATCGTCCCTGGCCGAGAAGCTGAAACAGTTGATGGAGAAAGTGCCCTTCTACGCGATCAAGGGCTCGCCGGTATTCGAATCGCCTCTGGGTCTGTTCAACGCCACCGAAGATGGCGCGATCCTCGAGGAAGACTTCGGCATCCCACGGCGCTACCTGAACACCATCATGTCGCCGTGGGCGACCAAACGCCTGGCCGAGTTCGGCGGCGACATCAGTCAGTTCCGTGTGGTCAAGCTGTACCCGTCGATCCTCAACCAGATCGCCGTGGCCAAGACCGAACCGGGCGACGAGAACAACCAGGACATCTCGGCGCTGGTGGGCAAGGTCGACATCCGCAAACTCGAGGAATACCCACAGAACGACGCCGACGCCTACAGCTACTCCGGTGCGCTGTGCCGGGCCAACCAGGGCCTGATGGAATTCGTCGAAATGTTCAAGGCACCGATCAAGGTGCTGCATCCATTGCTGACCGCCACCCAGGAAGGCAACTACAACAGTACCGAAGGTCTGGGGGCGATTCCGTTCACCGGGATCCTGCTCGCGCACTCCAACGAATCGGAATGGCACACCTTCCGCAACAACAAGAACAACGAAGCGTTCATCGACCGGATCTACATCGTCAAAGTGCCGTACTGCCTGCGGGTCAGCGACGAGGTGAAGATCTACGACAAATTGCTGTTCAACAGTTCGCTGGCCAAGGCCCATTGCGCACCCGACACCCTGAAGATGCTGGCGCAGTTCACCGTGCTGTCGCGCCTCAAAGAGCCGGAAAACTCCAACATCTATTCGAAGATGCGTGTCTACGACGGGGAAAACCTCAAGGACACTGATCCAAAGGCCAAGTCGATCCAGGAATATCGCGACTCGGCCGGCGTCGACGAAGGCATGAACGGTCTGTCGACCCGCTTCGCCTTCAAGATCCTGTCCAAGGTGTTCAACTTCGATCCGCATGAAATCGCCGCCAACCCGGTGCACCTGCTGTATGTGCTGGAGCAGCAGATCGAGCAGGAACAGTTCCAGGCCGAGACCCGCGAGCGCTACCTGCGCTACCTCAAGGAGTACCTGGCGCCGCGTTATATCGAATTCATCGGCAAGGAGATCCAGACCGCTTATCTCGAGTCTTACAGCGAGTACGGGCAGAACATCTTCGACCGCTACGTGCTGTATGCGGACTTCTGGATTCAGGATCAGGAATACCGCGATCCGGAAACCGGCGAGATTCTCAACCGCGTCGCTTTGAACGAAGAGCTGGAGAAAATCGAGAAACCGGCCGGCATCAGCAATCCGAAGGATTTCCGCAACGAAATCGTCAACTTCGTGTTGCGTGCCCGGGCCAACAACAACGGCAAGAACCCGACCTGGCTCAGCTACGAGAAACTGCGGGTGGTCATCGAGAAGAAAATGTTCTCGAACACCGAAGACCTGCTGCCAGTCATCAGCTTCAACGCCAAGGCCAGCAAAGAGGATCAACAGAAACACAACGACTTCGTTACTCGAATGGTCGAACGCGGCTACACCGACAAACAGGTAAGACTTCTGTCCGAATGGTACCTACGGGTCCGGAAATCGCAGTAAAACAGCTACAAGCTTCTAGCTACGAGCTGCAAGAAAAGGCATGTGAACGCTGTGCTTCTACTTGCGGCTCGCAGCTCACAACTTGAAGCTGCCCGGAGGGCCACGTATGAGCTATGTGATCGACCGACGTCTCAATGGCAAGAACAAGAGCACGGTGAACCGCCAGCGCTTCCTGCGGCGTTACCGTGACCACATCAAGAAGGCTGTCGAAGAGGCGGTCAGCCGCCGCTCCATTACCGACATGGAGCACGGCGAACAGATCAGCATTCCCGGTCGCGATATCGACGAACCGGTGCTTCACCATGGCCGCGGCGGCAAGCAGACCGTGGTTCATCCCGGCAACAAGGAATTCACTGCCGGCGAACATATCGCCAGGCCACCCGGTGGTGGCGGCGGGCGCGGGCCGGGCAAGGCCGGCAACTCTGGCGAGGGCATGGACGAATTCGTCTTCCAGATCACTCAGGAGGAATTCCTCGAGTTCATGTTCGAAGACCTCGAACTGCCGAACCTGGTCAAACGCAACCTGAGCGGCACCGACACCTTCAAGACCGTGCGCGCGGGGATCAGCAACGAGGGCAACCCGTCGCGGATCAACATCATCCGCACCCTGCGCTCGGCCCACGCCCGGCGCATTGCGCTGTCCGGCAGCAGCCGCGCCAAACTGCGCGAGGCCAAAGAAGAACTGGCGCGCTTAAAACGCGAAGAGCCGGACAACTTCGGCGATATTCAGGAACTCGAAGCGGAAATCGAAAAACTCAGCGCGCGCATCCATCGCGTACCGTTCCTTGATACGTTCGACCTCAAGTACAACCTGCTGATCAAGCAACCCAACCCCAGCTCGAAAGCGGTGATGTTCTGCCTGATGGACGTATCCGGCTCGATGACCCAAGCGACCAAGGACATCGCCAAACGCTTTTTCATCCTGCTGTACCTGTTCCTCAAACGGAACTACGACAAGATCGACGTCGTGTTCATCCGCCACCACACCAGTGCCCGGGAAGTGGACGAGGAAGAGTTTTTCTATTCGCGGGAAACCGGTGGCACCATCGTCTCCAGCGCCCTGAAGCTGATGCAGGAGATCATGGCCGAGCGCTACCCGAGCAACGAATGGAACATCTACGCCGCGCAGGCTTCCGACGGCGACAACTGGAACGATGACTCGCCGATCTGCCGCGACATCCTGATCAATCAGATCATGCCGTTTGTGCAGTACTACACTTATGTGGAGATCACCCCGCGCGAACACCAGGCCCTCTGGTACGAATACGAGCGCATCGCCGAAGCCTTTTCCGACACGTTTGCCCAGCAGCAACTGGTCTCGGCCGGGGATATCTATCCGGTCTTCCGTGAACTCTTCCAGCGCAGGTTAGTGACATGACCGCCAAAGAGCAGAAACGCCAACCCATTTCCACCGGCTCCGAATGGACGTTCGAGCTGATCCAGGCCTACGACCGCGAGATCGCCCGCATCGCGGCCGGCTATGCCCTGGACACCTATCCCAACCAGATCGAAGTGATCACCGCCGAGCAGATGATGGATGCCTATGCCTCGGTCGGCATGCCACTGGGCTATCACCACTGGTCCTACGGCAAGCACTTCCTCAGCACCGAGAAATCCTACAGCCGCGGCCAGATGGGACTGGCCTACGAGATCGTGATCAACTCGGATCCGTGCATTGCCTATCTGATGGAGGAAAACACCATCTGCATGCAGGCGCTGGTGGTGGCACACGCGTGCTATGGCCATAACAGTTTCTTCAAGGGCAACTACCTGTTCCGCACCTGGACCGATGCCAGTTCGATCATCGATTACCTGGTGTTCGCCAAGCAGTACATCATGCAATGTGAGGAGCGCCACGGTATCGATGCGGTGGAGGACCTGCTCGACTCTTGCCATGCGCTGATGAACTACGGGGTCGACCGGTACAAGCGTCCGTATCCGATTTCCGCCGAGGAAGAACGCCGGCGGCAGAAGGATCGTGAAGAACACATGCAAAAGCAGATCAACGATCTGTGGCGCACCATTCCCAAAGGCGCGGACAAGTACAGCGACAAGGACAACGCCCGGTTCCCGGCCGAGCCGCAGGAAAATATCCTGTATTTCATCGAGAAGCACGCGCCGTTGCTGGAGCCGTGGCAACGGGAGATCGTGAGGATCGTGCGCAAGATCGCCCAGTATTTTTATCCACAGCGTCAGACTCAGGTGATGAACGAAGGCTGGGCCACGTTCTGGCATTACACGCTGATGAACGATCTGTACGACGAAGGACTGGTGACCGACGGATTCATGATGGAATTCCTCACCTCGCACACCAGTGTGGTGTTCCAGCCGGGTTTCGACAGCCCTTATTACAGCGGGATCAACCCTTACGCACTGGGTTTTGCGATGTATCGCGACATCCGCCGCATGTGTGAAGAACCTACCGAGGAGGATCGCCGCTGGTTTCCGGACATCGCAGGCTCGGACTGGCTGTCGAGTATCAAGTTCGCGATGAGCAGCTTCAAGGATGAGAGCTTCATCCTTCAGTACCTGTCGCCCAAAGTGATCCGCGACCTGAAGCTGTTCAGCATTCTCGATGACGATCAGAAGGACGATTTGCTGGTACCGGCGATCCATGACGAAACCGGTTACCGGATCATTCGTGAAACCCTGGCCGCGCAGTACAACCTCGGCAACCGCGAACCAAACGTACAGATCTACAGCATCGACCGTCGCGGCGACCGCTCGCTGACGCTGCGTCACCAGCAACATGACCGCAAACCTTTGGGCGACTCAACTGACGAGGTACTGAAACATCTGCACCGCTTGTGGGGCTTCGACATTCATCTGGAGACCCTGCAGGGTGACCAGATCATGAAAACCCACCACGTACCGCCACGCAGTGAACACAGTGAGGGCGATTACGGCAGGCTTGATCTGGCCGTCATTCATCTTTGATCCGGTTCTGACCTCCGAAAGTCCGGCACAAGGGTTATCCTGTCGGGCCAACGGAGGTTTTTTATGCAGATTTACAAGGTCGGCGGCGCGGTACGTGATCGCTTGCTCGGGCTGCCGGTTACCGATGTCGATTGGGTGGTGGTCGGGGCCACCACCGAAGAGATGCTTGCCCAGGGCTATCGCCCGGTCGGCGCGGATTTTCCGGTGTTCCTTCATCCCAGGACCGGCGAGGAATACGCCCTCGCCCGCACCGAACGCAAAAGCGGTCGTGGTTATGGCGGGTTCACCTTTCACGCCAGCCCCGACGTCACCCTTGAAGAAGACCTTATTCGCCGCGATCTGACGATCAACGCGATGGCCGAGGATGATCAGCACAATCTGACCGATCCCTATCACGGCCTACGCGACCTTGAAGAACGTATTCTGCGCCACGTATCCCCGGCGTTTGCAGAAGATCCGCTCCGTGTACTGCGAGTTGCCCGATTTGCAGCGCGCTATGCCGGACTGGGGTTCACAGTCGCGCCTGAAACGCTGGAACTGATGCGGCAACTCAGCGAATCCGGCGAACTGCAGGCATTGACCGCCGAACGCAGCTGGAAAGAAATCTCCCGCGCATTGATGGAAGATCAACCGCAGGTGTTCATTCAGGTGCTTCGCGACTGTGGCGCGCTGAACGTACTGATGCCGGAAGTGGATGCGCTTTTTGGCGTGCCGCAGCCGGAGACGCATCACCCGGAAATCGATACCGGGCTGCACACCCTCAGCGTGCTTGAGCAATCGGCACTGCACAAACAACCGCTGACGGTACGCTGGGCCTGCCTGCTGCACGACCTCGGCAAAGGCCTGACCCCGGAAAAAGAGTGGCCGCGGCACATCGCCCATGAACACACCGGGTTGAAGTTGATCAAGGCAGTCAACGAACGTTTCAAGGCTCCGAAGGATTGTCAGGAGTTGGCTTTGCTGGTGGGCCAGTATCACACCCATGGCCATCGCGCTCTGGAGCTGAAGGCGTCGACCTTGCTGGAGCTGCTGCAGAGTTTTGATGTGTATCGCCGACCGCAGCGCTTCGAGGAATTCATCGTGGCCTGCGAGATGGATGCGCGCGGGCGCAAGGGGCTGGAACAGCGCAGTTATCCACAGGCCGATTATCTGCGTGGAGCAGCCAGTGTGGCACGCGGGGTGGCGGTGCAGCCGCTGCTGGAGAAGGGATTCAAAGGCCCGGAACTGGGTGAAGCGCTGAAGCGAGAACGACTGAAGGCTTTGAAGGCGTACAAAGAGAACGCTTGAAGCAAGATCAAAAGATCGCAGCCTGCGGCAGCTCCTACATGGAAACGCGCATCCCCGTGTAGGAGCTGCCGCAGGCTGCGATGTTTTGCTTTTAAAGACTCGGCGGGGTCAATTGCTCGCCACGCCATTCAAACCCCACCGGCGCCAACACCTGATCAATCTGCGCCTCGGCCCACAACGTCGCGAAGCTTTTTCCCACGCCAGGATGCACCCGATCCGGCGCAATCAGCGACAGCGGCCACAGCACAAAGGCGTTTTTCAGGATTTCGGCGCGCGGCAGAATCAAACCGTCGAAATTACCGGTCAGATCGCCGTACAACAAAACGTCGATATCCAGCGGTAGACCCTTGCGATCCGGCGCATAGCGACCATTGTCGGCTTCGATGAATTTCAGGCGCCGATCCAGCTCCACCAAGGGCAGATCGGTAAACGCCGAGACCACGAAATTGAAGAACGGCCCGCTCTTGATCCCCACCGGCTGGCTCTCGAACACCGCCGAACAGCGGATATCCACCAGAAACGTAGCCAAAGCGTCGAGCCCAGCGCGCAAATGGGTTTCGCGCTCGATATTGCTACCGAGCCCGAGGTACACCTGAGTCAGCGACATCCGCGCTCGATCTCCACACCCACGCCACCCTTGGCGGCCGGCACGGCGCCCGGCTTGGTCAGCTTCAGGCGAACCCAGGTGATCTTGAATTCGGCCATCAGCACTTCGACCAGACGCTCGGCAAAGGTTTCTACCAATTGATACCGGGATTGCTCGGCAAAGGCCTGGATGCGCGTCGAAACGCTGGCGTAATCGAGCGCCAGGGTCAGGTCGTCACCGGCTGCTGCCGGGCGATTGTCCCAGGCGAAGCTCAGATCAAGACGCAGGCACTGTCGGATGCCGCGCTCCCAGTCGTAGGCACCGATCACGGTGTCGACTTCCAGGCCCTCGATAAACACTCTGTCCAAGCACTTTTCTCCACTGCACGACAAGGGCGCAATGCGCCGTTAGAATCAGGGCGTCCTCGCCCGGAATGGTTAGCATGTTTTGGTTACTGGCGATCTTCGCCTACCTGCTCGGCTCTCTGTCCTTCGCCATTTTGCTCAGCCGCCTGACCGGAAATCCGGATCCGCGAATGAGTGGCTCGGGTAATGCCGGCGCCACCAACATGCTGCGCCTGGTCGGTCGCAAACTGGCGATCCTGACCCTGCTGGGTGATCTGTGCAAAGGCCTGGTGCCGGTGCTGATCGCAGCGGCCGCTGGCCTTTCGCTGCAGGATCAGGCCTGGATCGGCGTGTGCGCCGTGATCGGTCACCTGTTCCCGCTGTATTTCCGTTTTCGCGGCGGCAAAGGCGTCGCTACGGCCGCCGGCATGCTGCTGGGCCTGTATCCACCCGCCGCGCTGCTGGCGGTATGCGCCTGGTTGCTGACGTTCTACCTGACCCGTACCAGCTCGCTGGCGGCGCTGATCGCCACGCCCCTGACCTTGCCCTTACTCGCGTGGCAAGAACCGGAAGCGCTGCTGCCGATGAGCGCGCTGACACTGCTGATCGTCTGGCGCCACCGCGGCAATCTACGCGACCTGTTTGCCGGGCGCGAACGGCATTTTTAAATACCGCTCAGCCACACCGCCAATCACAGCGCCGACAACTGCTCCATCGGCCAGCGTGCCTGCACGCTGATCGCCAGACTTTCCTGTTGACCGGCCTGCAAACGCTGACAACCGGCAAACGCGATCATCGCGCCATTGTCGGTGCAGAACTCGGGACGGGCGTAGAACACGTCGCCCTGCATGTCACCGAGCATTTTCTCAAGGGAAACACGCAAAGCCTTGTTGGCGCTGACGCCGCCAGCGATCACCAGACGCTTCATTCCCGCCTGTTTCAGGGCACGCTTGCACTTGATGGTCAGAGTCTCCACCACGGCCTGCTGGAACGCCAGCGCGATGTCGCAACGGGCTTGCTCGCTGTCGTCCCCGGCGCTGACGCATTGCTGCCAGGTGTTGAGGGCGAAGGTTTTCAAGCCGCTGAAGCTGAAATCCAGGCCCGGGCGATCGCACATCGGACGCGGGAAGGTAAAACGTCCTGCAACGCCCTTCTCCGCCAGTTTGGCGATTTCCGGCCCACCCGGATAATTGAGGCCCATCATTTTTGCGGTTTTGTCGAACGCTTCACCGGCGGCATCGTCGAGGGTCTCGCCGAGCAGGCCGTATTGGCCAATACCATCGACCTGAACCAGCTGCGTATGCCCCCCGGAAACCAACAAAGCGACGAACGGGAATTCCGGCGGTTTTGGCTCCAGCATCGGCGCCAGCAAGTGGCCCTCCATGTGGTGCACACCAAGTGCCGGAATGCCCCAGGCAAACGCCAGCGCCTGAGCACACGAGGCACCGACCAGCAGCGCTCCGACCAGGCCCGGGCCCGCGGTGTAGGCGATCGCATCGATCTCGGTCGGCACGCAGTCAGCCTCGGCCAACACCTGACGAATCAAGGGCAGCATGCGTTTGACGTGGTCACGCGAGGCCAGCTCCGGCACCACGCCGCCATAGACGCGGTGCAGGTCGATCTGGCTGAACAGCGCGTCGGCCAGCAGGCCGCGTTCACTGTCGTATAATGCGACGCCGGTTTCGTCGCAGGAGGTTTCTAATCCCAGTACTAGCATGGGTTTGCGCCTTGTTTAGGCTGAATTCGAAGGCGCGCATAATAGTCGCCATGTGATGCCCCGACTAGCGGTTTTCGATCAGAGGCTTTGCATTCCGAGCGATGAGGGGTTAACATCCGCAACCCTTAAAAACCGACGTCTTCAAGTGCTCTTTTGCCGCGAGGATGTTGACCCCGGTAATGAATGAAGGTAGCTCTGGATGCCAGCCGTCAAAGTTAAAGAGAACGAACCCTTCGACGTAGCTCTGCGTCGTTTCAAGCGCTCCTGCGAAAAAGCCGGTGTACTGGCTGAAGTTCGTAGCCGCGAATTTTACGAGAAGCCAACTTCTGAGCGTAAGCGCAAAGCAGCAGCCGCTGTTAAGCGTCACGCCAAGAAAGTTCAGCGCGAACAGCGCCGCGCCGTTCGTCTGTACTAATACACAGACGATCGTAGCAAGCTTCTTGCCTAAGCCCGGCCCTCAGCCGGGCTAATGGCATTTGCGTAAAACGCTTGATGCTTCACCGTCGAAGCCGCACACGCGACCGAGACAAATCCGCTTCACGCGTCAGACCTGGCTCTTTTGCCAGCGGTGCACGTCTTTTCTGACGAGCCTTTCAAGGCTACTGACGAGCACACCCACTGATTCCTCTCACGACGATCAGCCCAAGGCACCCGCACGCGTGCCCGCTTTATTGAGCTATCCGAGGCCATTTATCGGCCGTCTGCGGATTCAGCGCAACACTTTCAAATAGTCGAAGACTGATTGGTACTAACGTCAGTGGATTTTCGGCAGATACACTTCCCGACAGCGATCACGCAAACGACACCGGTCGAGCCGCCCATTTTGTGCGCTTCACTCAAGACCTGCGTCCGGCCGCCCTTCGCATCGGACTCATTACAGCACAGACGAGAACGCCATGGCCGGGCTGATTCCCCAGAGCTTTATTGACGACCTCCTGAACCGCACCGACATCGTCGATGTGGTCAGCTCGCGCGTGCAACTGAAAAAGGCCGGCAAGAACTACACCGCCTGCTGCCCGTTTCACAAAGAGAAAACCCCGTCGTTCAGCGTCAGCCCGGACAAGCAGTTCTATTACTGCTTCGGCTGCGGCGCCGGTGGCAACGCCCTGGGCTTTCTCATGGATCACGACAACCTGGATTTCCCCCAGGCCGTCGAGGATCTGGCCAAAGCCGCCGGCATGGAAATCCCGCGTGAAGAAAGCGGCCGCCCGCACAAACCGCGGCAGCCGACCGATTCGCCGCTGTATCCGCTGCTCACCGCCGCCGCCGATTTTTACCGGCAGGCGCTCAAGAGCCATCCGGCGCGCAAGGCTGCGGTGGATTACCTCAAGGGCCGCGGCCTGACCGGCGAGATCGCCCGGGACTTTGGTCTCGGTTTCGCGCCGCCGGGCTGGGACAACCTGTTCAAGCATTTGAGCAGCGACACTTTGCAGCAGAAGGCCATGATCGACGCCGGACTGCTGATCGAGAACGCCGAAACCGGCAAACGCTATGACCGCTTCCGCGATCGCGTGATGTTCCCGATCCGCGATACCCGTGGCCGGATCATCGCTTTCGGTGGCCGGGTACTGGGTGACGACAAGCCGAAATACCTGAACTCGCCGGAAACCCCGGTCTTTCATAAAGGCCAGGAACTCTACGGCCTCTATGAAGCACGCAAGAACAACCGCAACCTCGACGAAATCATTGTCGTCGAGGGTTACATGGACGTCATCGCCCTCGCCCAGCAGGGTTTGCGCAATGCCGTCGCGACCTTGGGCACAGCGACCAGCGAAGAGCACCTCAAGCGTCTGTTTCGCGTCGTGCCGAACGTACTATTCTGTTTCGACGGTGACCAGGCCGGCCGCAACGCTGCATGGCGCGCACTGGAAGCGACACTGCCGTGCCTGCAGGACGGGCGCCGTGCGCGCTTCCTGTTCCTGCCGGAAGGCGAAGACCCGGACACCCTGGTTCGCGCCGAAGGCACTGACGCTTTCAAGGCCCGAATCAACCAACATGCGCAGCCGCTGGCGGACTATTTCTTCCAGCAACTGACCGAGGAAGCCGATCCGCGCTCGCTCGAAGGCAAGGCTCACATGGCTACCCTCGCCGCGCCGCTGATCGACAAAGTGCCGGGCGCGAACCTGCGCATTCTGATGCGTCAGCGCCTGACCGAAATCACCGGCCTGAGCAGCGAAACCGTCAGCCAGCTGGCGCAAAGCGCGCCGCAGGAAGCGCCGCCCGCGTACGATCCGGGCATCGATTACGACGCAATGCCGGACTACAGCGACTACCATCAGCCGCAGGCACAGGACATGTATGTGCCGCAGCAGGAGTGGACGCCGAAGAAACCCGGCGCCGGCGGCAAGAAATGGGACAAGAAACCCTGGGACAAGAATGGCAAACGTGGCGGCGATCGCGATCAACAACGCCCGCGCACGCCGATTGGCGTCGAATCGCCAACCCTGACCGCCTTGCGTACCTTGCTGCATCACCCGCAACTGGCCGAGCGCGTCGAAGACGCCGGGCACATTGCGGACGAAAATCAGACCAACGCACAGTTGCTTGTGGCACTGCTCGAAGCCGTACAGAAGAATCCCAAGCTAAACTCATTTCAGTTGATCGCGCGATGGCACGGCACTGAACAGGGTCGCCTGCTCAAGGCGCTGGCGGAAAAGGAGTGGCTGATTGACGGAGAAAACCTTGAACAACAGTTTTTCGACACCATTACTAGCTTGTCAGCCCGCCAACGCGAGCGAAATCTGGAACAGTTGCTCAGGAAAGCGCGTCAAAGCGAACTGAGCGCCGAAGAGAAAAATCAACTGCGCGACCTTTTAAGTCGCAATGTTTCCGCATCAAACCCGACCTCAACTGGCGCGTGAGGTCATAGCTCAGGTATAATCCTCGGCTTGTTTTTTGCCCGCCAAGACCTTCAGTGGATAGGGTGTTATGTCCGGAAAAGCGCAACAGCAGTCTCGTATTATTGAGTTGATCAAACTGGGTCGTGAGCAGAAGTATCTGACTTACGCCGAGGTCAACGACCACCTGCCCGAGGATATTTCAGATCCGGAGCAGGTGGAAGACATCATCCGCATGATTAACGACATGGGGATCCCCGTACACGAGAGTGCTCCGGATGCGGACGCCCTTATGTTGGCCGACGCCGATACCGACGAGGCCGCTGCGGAAGAAGCCGCCGCCGCGTTGGCAGCGGTGGAGACCGATATCGGTCGCACCACTGACCCAGTGCGCATGTACATGCGTGAAATGGGTACGGTCGAGCTTCTGACTCGTGAAGGCGAAATCGAAATCGCCAAACGTATCGAAGAGGGCATCCGTGAAGTGATGAGCGCTATTGCGCACTTCCCTGGCACGGTTGACCACATTCTCTCCGAGTACACTCGCGTCACCACCGAAGGTGGTCGCCTGTCCGACGTTCTGAGCGGTTACATCGATCCGGACGACGGCATTGCGCCGCCGGCCGCCGAAGTGCCACCGCCGATCGACGCGAAAGCCGCCAAGGCTGACGACGATACCGACGACGACGACGCAGAAGCTTCGGATGACGAAGAAGAAGCCGAAAGCGGTCCGGATCCGGTCATCGCTGCCCAGCGTTTCGGCGCTGTGTCCGATCAGATGGAAATCACCCGCAAGGCCCTGAAAAAGCACGGTCGTCACAACAAGGCAGCGATTGCCGAGTTGCTGGCCCTGGCCGAGCTGTTCATGCCGATCAAACTGGTGCCGAAGCAATTCGAAGCCCTGGTCGAGCGTGTTCGCAGTGCGCTGGATCGTCTGCGTCAGCAAGAGCGCGCGATCATGCAACTGTGTGTACGTGATGCACGTATGCCACGCGCCGATTTCCTGCGTCAGTTCCCGGGCAACGAAGTCGACGAAAGCTGGTCCGACGCCCTGGCCAAAGGCAAGAGCAAATACGCCGAAGCTATTGGTCGCGTACAGCCGGATATCATCCGTTGCCAGCAGAAGCTGATTGCGCTGGAAACCGAGACCGGCCTGACCATCGCTGAAATCAAGGACATCAACCGTCGCATGTCGATCGGTGAGGCCAAGGCCCGCCGCGCGAAGAAAGAGATGGTTGAAGCCAACCTGCGTCTGGTGATCTCGATCGCCAAGAAGTACACCAACCGCGGCCTGCAATTCCTCGATCTGATCCAGGAAGGCAACATCGGTCTGATGAAAGCGGTGGACAAGTTCGAATACCGTCGTGGTTACAAGTTCTCGACTTATGCCACCTGGTGGATCCGTCAGGCGATCACTCGCTCGATCGCCGACCAGGCCCGCACCATCCGTATTCCGGTGCACATGATCGAGACGATCAACAAGCTCAACCGCATTTCCCGCCAGATGCTGCAGGAAATGGGTCGCGAACCGACCCCGGAAGAGCTGGGCGAACGCATGGAAATGCCTGAGGACAAGATCCGCAAGGTATTGAAGATCGCTAAAGAGCCGATCTCCATGGAAACCCCGATCGGTGATGACGAAGACTCCCATCTGGGCGACTTCATCGAAGACTCGACCATGCAGTCGCCAATCGATGTTGCGACCGTTGAGAGCCTGAAAGAAGCGACTCGCGAAGTGTTGTCCGGCCTCACTGCCCGTGAAGCCAAGGTACTGCGCATGCGTTTCGGTATCGACATGAACACCGACCACACACTCGAAGAAGTGGGCAAACAGTTTGACGTAACGCGTGAGCGGATCCGTCAGATCGAAGCCAAGGCGCTGCGCAAGCTGCGCCACCCGACGCGAAGCGAGCATCTGCGCTCCTTCCTCGACGAGTGATACCAGAACCCCCGGCCCAGGCCGGGGGTTTTGTTTATGTGGCAGATTAAATTCCTCGCGCAGCCCCTCCCCTGCATACCCCGTCTACACTCGAAGCAATGAATCCCGTGCCCTAACGAGACGGTTATGCCCAGACTGGCGCCCGTGCTTTTCTTGCTGTCACTGATGATCTGGACCGCAACGGCTAACGCGCTGACTCTGACCGATGAAGAACGTAGCTGGCTCGCGGCTCACCCCGACTTGCGCCTGGGTGTCGATGCGTCGTGGCCGCCGTTCGAGTTCCGCGATGAACAGAATCGCTATCAGGGGCTGGCCGCTGATTACATCGACGTGATTCGCCAGCGCCTGGCGATCAAACTCACCCCGATCGAACCTTCGAGCTGGACCGAAGTGCTGGCCCAGGTGAAAACCGGCAAGATCGACCTGCTGCCCGGCATCATGTCCACCCCGGAACGCCAGAATTACCTGTCATTCACTCGTCCCTACCTCGACTTCCCGATCGTGATCCTCGCCCACATCGGCGGCGCGCAACCGCGCAAGCTGGATGATCTGTATGGCCTGAAGATCGCTGTCGTGGAGAACTATGCCCCGCATGAGTTGCTGCGCACTCAGCATCCAGACCTGAACCTGGTGGCCATGCCCAATGTCAGCTCGGCCCTGCAAGCGCTGGCGACCGATGAGGTCGATGCCGTGGTTGGTGATCTAGCCTCCAGCGTCTGGAGCCTGCGCCAGCTCAAGCTCGACGGTTTATACGTGAGCGGCGAAACCCCGTATCGCTATCAGTTGGCCATGGGCGTACCCCGCGATAACAAAATGCTAGTGGGCATTCTCGACAAAGTCCTGGCGGACATGAGTCCCGAGGAAATCAGCAGCATTCAGGAGCACTGGGTCGGCAATGTTCTGGACCATCGGACATTCTGGTCGGACCTGCTGATCTACGGTCTGCCGGGTCTGTTACTGCTGGTGATCATCCTGGCGGTGGTCATTCGCATCAATCGTCGCTTGAGCTCGGAAATCGCCCGCCGCGTCGACCTTGAACAGGAATTGCGCAGCAGCGAATACCACTACCGCGGACTGGTGGAGAGCCTTTCGGCCATTGCCTGGGAAGCGCGCATGAGCGACTTCACCTACAGCTATGTGTCGCCCCATGCCGAAGACCTGCTTGGTTATCCACAGGCGCACTGGCTGATTCCGGGGTTCTGGCGCAACATCATCCACCCCGCCGACCTGACCCGCGCCCAGGCCATTTGCGATGAAGCGGTGCGCGATGGGCGCGACCACGCTCTCGACTATCGAGTGATCACCGCTGACGGGCGCTGCCTGTGGGTGCGTGACATTGTCAGTCTGATTGAACATGGCCATGAGCCCGTGATGCGCGGGCTGATGATCGACATCAGCGAAACCAAGCGCACTGAAGAAGCACTTCGACTGTCGGAACAGAAGTTCGCCTCGGTGTTCCAGCAATGCCCGGATATCCTGGTGATCGCGCGACTGTCCGACGGCTGCCTGCTGGAGGTCAACGAAGCCTTTGAAGAGCAAATCGGCCTGAAAGCCGAAGAGGTCGTCGGCCAGACCGCCACCGAACTCAACATCTGGGGCATTCCCGGGGTCGGGCCGGGGCTCTTGCAACGCTTGCAGGCCGGCAGTATTCGCAACCTGGAGATGCCCTTTCGCCGCAACAACGGCCAGGTGTTCACGGGTCTGATTTCCGCCGAACCGTTCGATCTCGACACAACCCCAGCGCTGGTTGTCGTGGTACGCGACATCACCCAGCTCAAGGAAACCCAGCAGCAACTGCAAACCTCCGAAGAAAAGTTCGCCAAGGCTTTTCATGCCTCGCCGGATGGCCTCTTGCTGTCGCGTCAGAGCGATGGCCTGCTGCTGGAAGTCAACGAGGGTTTCAGCCGCATCACCGGGTTCAACAGCGCGATGTCGGTGGATCGCTCAGCGCTGGATCTGGGAATCTGGGTCAACCTCAACGAACGCAAGCAGATGCTCGACCTGTTGCACCGCGATGGTTTCGTGCGCGACTTCACCTGCCATATCCGCCGCAGTGACGGGCAAATCCGTCTGTGCGAAGTGTCCAGCCGTCCGCTGCCGATCGGCGAAGAAGACTGCATGTTGACCATTGCCCGGGACATCACCGAGCGCCACCTGATGCAGGAAAAACTGCAACAGGCCGCCACCGTATTTGAAAGCACCGCCGAAGGCGTGTTGATCACCGACACCCAACAGCACATCAGCGCGGTCAACCGCGCGTTCAGCGAAATCACCGGCTACAGCGAAAGCGAAGCCCTCGGCCATACCCCGCGCCTGCTCGCGTCGGGGCTGCACGACAGCGCTTTTTATGCGGCGATGTGGCACCAGTTGACCGCCGAAGGACACTGGCAGGGAGAGATTTCCAACCGGCGCAAGAACGGCGAGTTGTACCCCAGCTGGCTGACCATCAGCGCCGTGCGCAACCGCGACAAGTTCATCACCCACTTCGTCGCGGTGTTTGCCGACATTTCCAGCCTCAAACACGCGCAGGCCAAGCTCGATTACCAGGCGCACCACGACCCGCTCACCGGCCTGCCCAATCGCACCCTGTTTGAAAGTCGCCTGCTCACCGCGCTGAACAGTCAGCAGGAAAACGGCGGTCAGGGCGCCGTGCTGTTTCTCGATCTCGACCGCTTCAAACACATCAACGACAGCCTCGGGCACCCGGTCGGCGACCTACTGCTCAAGGGCATTGCCGTACGCCTGAAGGAGCAGTTGCGCGACATCGACACCGTCGCACGATTGGGCGGTGATGAGTTCATTATCCTGCTGCCGGGTCTGCAACAAGCCAGCGATGCCGACAACATCGCATTCAAACTGCTCAACTGCTTTGGCGCACCGTTTCAGGCCGGTGAGCACGAGTTTTTCATCAGCGCCAGCATCGGCACCAGTCTGTATCCCCGCGACGGCTGCGACGTCGCCACGCTGGTGAAAAACGCCGACGCGGCGATGTACCGCTCCAAGGCCAAAGGCCGCAACCGCGTCGAAAGCTACACCCGCGACCTCACCGCCCAGGCCAGCGAACGTGTGGCACTGGAGCACGAACTGCGCCGGGCCATCGAGCGCGAGGAGTTGTTCCTCTACTACCAACCGAAAATCAGCCTCGACGACCATCGGCTGGTCGGCGCCGAAGCGCTGATTCGCTGGCGTCACCCGACCTTTGGCGAAGTGCCGCCAGAACACTTCATCCCACTGGCCGAAGAGAACGGCATGATTCTGCAGATCGGTGACTGGGTGCTCGAAACCGCCTGCCGGCAGATGTTCGAATGGAGCCAGATCTACGACAGCCTCGGACCGCTCTCGGTCAACCTCGCCGGCGCGCAACTGCGCCAGCCGAATCTGCTTGGCCGCATCGAGCAACTGCTCAGGGACAACTGCCTGATGCCGGATTTGTTGCAACTGGAGATTACCGAAAACTTCATCATGAGCCAGGCCGAAGAAGCCTTGGCGGTGCTGCATCAGCTCAAGCACCTGGGCGTGCAGCTGGCGATCGATGACTTCGGCACGGGTTATTCCTCGCTCAGTTACCTGAAACGCCTGCCGCTGGACATCCTCAAGATCGACCAGTCATTTGTCCGTGGATTGCCCGATGACCCGCACGACGCGGCGATTGTGCGCGCGATCATCGCTCTGGGCCGGAGCATGCAATTCACAGTGATCGCCGAAGGTGTGGAAACCCAGGCCCAGCAACAATTCCTCGCCGCCGAAGGCTGCGAACAGATTCAGGGCTACATCGTCAGCCTGCCGCTGCCCCCGGAAGAATTCGCCGCAACGTTTCTTCGTGTAACCGTATCGGATTATTCGGATAGCACAGCCGCCAAACCGTCGCTATAATCCGCGACCTACTGAGGGCCTATAGCTCAGTTGGTTAGAGCAGAGGACTCATAATCCTTTGGTCCACGGTTCAAGTCCGTGTGGGCCCACCACATTTGAAAGCCGCGCAATTGCGCGGCTTTTTCTTGGGCGATCGGTTGAGGGGACAATCTTTGCGAGCGCAATGTTCGGAAGATCTCCCCGAAGACTGTAGGAATGTTCCGAAGCTGTTTTTTCTCCCCTCCCCGTACCTTGTTGACTGTTTCTCCAGACAAGTAACCTCCGGACGCCACCGCCCGTCCAGGATTGTTTTTATGCATTGTGAATGCTGCGCCACTGATAAAGGAAGCAGCCTCCCAACCAACCTGGATCGACCTTTTTTTACCCGATCTGAGAACGTTACCGAGGGAACTTCGGTCGGCCGCAATCGAAGAAGTAAAAAGAGCTGACGACGCAGAGGGCGCCCTCAAAATCCTTCTGAATCACTTCGGGTTCGTCGACGATTCCGTTCTGGCCGTTACTATCTCCACACCTATTGGAAACGTTGCAGTCATGAGGGACAAGCTGGCCCACATCGTTGAGAAACGTCCTGACTCCCGAGAACGTTATGTTCGACATGCCATCGATACGCTAATGGGACCTTTCGAAGTATGGAAAGTCCTCTACGATAATGGCAGTTTCCGATTGGCATTCATCAACGCCTATGAGGCAAAAAACGACATGCTCGTCGTGGTCGATATGCGAAACGGGCACGTTATCTGGAATTTCATGCACGCTCCGTCAAGAGCAATGAACAAGCACCGCCAAGGCGATCTTTTGTACAAGCGGTACATTCTTGAAGACAAAGAAAAGGGCAGCCAGTTGGCTGCCCTTGATATTTGAATCCTGATACTTGCATCCTCAGGAAATGGGATGAAGAGGTCTCACCTTACACCGATGTTGCAGCATCGCTGAGGTACCTACGTCCGCTAAAGCCCTGCAAGGCAGCAGATTTCGCGCTCTTGTTGGCATTCTTGATAAATAGACCCGGCAAGTCAAACCAAATATTTGATGTTTGTTTTGGCGCAACGATTGCCTCCACGCATAAGTGGCATGCTCAGTCATCGCCAGCAGCGTGTCGCTAATGGTGCCTGTAACATGCAAACTCATCCGCCCTCGACAGTCACGGAGCCCAACCCTTGCCAGACATCCGCCCACCCGCTCTCGACGAAATCGACCGCCAGTTGATCGCCGCCCTGCAGATCAACGCCCGCGAAAGCGTGGCCATGCTAGCCCGGCAACTGGGCATCGCGCGTACCACCGTCACCTCACGCCTGGCGCGGCTGGAAAAGGCCAAGGTGATCACCGGTTATGGCGTGCGTCTGGGGCAGCGCGTGGTCGATGGCGGGTTGCAAGCGTATGTCGGGATCAAGGTGCAGCCGCGCTCCGGCAAGGAAGTGCTGCGTCGGTTGAGCGCCATGGCGCAGGTGCAGCAGTTGTGTGCAGTGAGTGGTGAGTTTGATTATGTGGCGTGGTTGCGCACCGACTCACCGGAACAGCTGGATCAGTTGCTGGATCAGATTGGCAGCGTGGATGGGGTGGAGAAGACGACAACCTCGATCATTTTGAGCAGCAAGATTGATCGGGGGCAGCCGGTCTGAATTTGTTGGCTGCAAGGGCCTCTTCGCGAGCAGGCTCGCTCCTACATTTGGTCGGAGTGCAGTCATTAATCGTCATATTGATCAGATAACCGGCAAAACGACGACACTTTGCGTCTTATTAACGTGTTCTACGCTCCCTAGAATGGCTGGCATCTTTTCCTATACTCAGACGCGCATCCTGCGTCGGGTCGCCAGCAAGGTCAGCCATGAACAAGAACAATCGCCATCCTGCAGACGGCAAGAAACCCGTCACCATTTTCGGCCCGGACTTTCCGTTTGCCTTCGACGACTGGATCGAACACCCGGCCGGCCTCGGCAGCATTCCCGAACACCATCACGGCGCTGAAGTGGCGATTGTCGGCGCCGGTATTGCTGGGCTGGTAGCCGCCTACGAACTGATGAAGCTCGGCCTGAAACCGGTGGTGTACGAGGCCTCGAAACTGGGTGGCCGCCTGCGTTCGCAAGCATTCAACGGCACCGACGGCATCGTCGCGGAACTGGGTGGCATGCGTTTCCCGGTGTCCTCCACGGCGTTCTATCACTACGTGGACAAACTTGGCCTTGAGACCAAGCCTTTCCCGAACCCGCTGACACCGGCCTCCGGCAGCACCGTGATCGATCTGGAAGGCAAAACCCATTACGCACAAAGCCTGAAGGATCTTCCTGCGCTGTTTCAGGAAGTGGCTGACGCCTGGGCGGATGCACTGGAGGCCGGCTCGCAGTTCGCCGATATCCAGCAAGCCATCCGCGACCGCGATGTGCCACGCCTCAAGGAGCTGTGGAACAGACTCGTGCCACTGTGGGACGACCGCACCTTCTACGACTTCGTTGCCACGTCCAAGGCCTTCGCCAAACTGTCGTTCCATCACCGCGAAGTGTTCGGTCAGGTCGGTTTCGGCACGGGCGGCTGGGACTCGGACTTCCCCAACTCGATGCTGGAAATCTTCCGCGTGGTGATGACCAACTGCGACGATCACCAGCACCTGGTGGTTGGCGGTGTAGAACAAGTGCCACAAGGCATCTGGCGCCATGTGCCGGAGCGCTGCGTGCACTGGCCGCAAGGCACCAGCCTGAAATCCCTGCACCGTGGCGCGCCGCGTTCCGGCGTGAAGAAAATCGCTCACGCCCCGGACGGCCGTTTCGCCGTCACCGACAACAACGGCGACACCCGCGAATACGCCGCCGTGCTGACCACCTGCCAGAGCTGGCTGCTGACCACGCAGATCGAGTGCGACGAAACCCTGTTCTCGCAGAAGATGTGGATGGCGCTGGACCGCACGCGCTACATGCAGTCGTCGAAAACCTTCGTGATGGTCGACCGCCCGTTTTGGAAGGACAAGGACCCGGAAACCGGCCGCGATCTGATGAGCATGACCCTCACCGATCGCCTGACCCGTGGCACTTACCTGTTCGACAACGGTGACGACAAGCCCGGCGTGATCTGTCTGTCGTACTCGTGGATGAGCGACGCGCTGAAGATGCTGCCGCACCCGGTGGAAAAACGCGTAGAGCTGGCGTTGAACGCGCTGAAGAAGATCTACCCGAAAGTCGATATTGCCGCGCGGATCATCGGTGATCCGATCACCGTGTCGTGGGAAGCCGACCCGTACTTCCTCGGCGCATTCAAAGGCGCGTTGCCGGGCCACTATCGCTACAACCAGCGCATGTACGCGCACTTCATGCAGGACGACATGCCAGCCGAGCAACGCGGGATTTTCATCGCCGGTGACGACGTATCGTGGACCCCGGCGTGGGTCGAGGGCGCGGTGCAGACTTCGCTCAACGCAGTGTGGGGGATCATGAAGCACTTCGGCGGATCGACACATAAAGAGAACCCGGGCCCGGGTGATGTGTTCAAAGACATCGGCCCTGTCGCCCTGCCTGAGTAAGAGGAATCCCCGATGCGTGTAGCCCTTTACCAATGTCCACCGCTGCCCCTGGAACCCGCCGCCAACCTGCATCGTCTGCAGCAACTGGCGATGGAGGCCAAGGGTGCCGACCTGCTGGTGCTGCCGGAAATGTTTCTGACCGGCTACAACATCGGCGCTGAGGCAGTCAGTACGCTGGCCGAGGTCTACAACGGTGAATGGGCGCAGCAGATCGGTCGAATCGCCAAAGCCGCCGGGCTGGCGATTGTCTATGGTTATCCGGAGCGCACTGCCGACGGGCAGATCTACAACGCCGTGCAGTTGATCGACGCGCACGGCGAGCGCCTGTGCAATTACCGCAAGACCCACCTGTTCGGCGACCTTGATCGCTCGATGTTCAGCCCCGGCGAAGATGATTTTCCGGTGGTTGAACTCAACGGCTGGAAGCTCGGTTTTCTGATCTGCTACGACCTGGAGTTTCCGGAAAACACGCGACGTCTGGCGCTGGCCGGCGCCGAGCTGATTCTGGTGCCCACGGCGAACATGATTCCGTTCGATTTCGTCGCTGACGTCACCGTGCGTTCCCGCGCCTTCGAAAACCAGTGTTACGTGGCGTACGCCAACTACTGCGGGCATGAAGGCGAGATTCACTATTGCGGACAAAGCAGCATCGCCGCGCCGGACGGCAGCCGTATCGCCCAGGCCGGTCTGGATGAAGCGTTGATCGTCGGTGAACTGGATCGCCAGTTGATGGCCGATTCCCGCGCCGCCAATCGCTACCTCAGTGACCGCCGTCCCGAGCTTTACCACGCGTTGAACAAGCGCTGACCCCACGCAATCCGCTAGCATTGGCACTTCACTGTTCTGGAAGTGCCCATGCCTGCGCCGACTCACCCCCGCCCCCACACTGAAACCCTGCCAAACGGCTTGCGCGTGACCCTGCGTCAGGTGCCCGGCCTGAAGCGCAGTGCCGCTGCGTTGCGGGTGGCTGCCGGTAGCCATGACGTGCCACTCGAGTGGCCGGGGCTGGCGCATTTTCTTGAGCATCTGCTGTTTCTCGGCACCGAGCGCTTTCCCGCCAGCCAAGCGCTGATGGCCTACGTGCAGAGTCACGGTGGGCAGGTGAATGCCAGCACCCGCGAGCGCACGACAGACTTCTTCTTTGAATTGCCGACCGCTGCCTTCAGCGCCGGGCTTGAGCGTCTGTCAGACATGCTCACCCAGCCGCGTATGAATCCGCACGATCAGTTGCGCGAACGTGAAGTGCTGGAAGCGGAATTTGTCGCGTGGTCGGAAGATCCCACAGCTCAGCAGGAACTGGCGTTGTACGAAGGGTTGCCCGCTACACATCCGTTGCGCGGGTTTCATGCGGGGAATCGCGATAGCCTGAAGGTTGAGTTACCAGCGTTTCAACAGGCGCTGAGGGATTTCCACCGGCAGTTTTATCGCACCGGGCAAATGACCCTGAGCCTGGTCGGGCCGCAGAGCATCGAGCAATTGCGCGTACTGGCGCAGCAGTTCGCTGCAGCCCTGCCGGTTGGGGATAAGATCGAGCAGGCAGCGCCGCTGCCGTTGACGGTGCCAAGTTATCAACAGGTCGGCGAGCGCAGCAGCCATCTGTTGTTCGCTTTCGAAGCGCTGCCCGACTCGTGCGTCGAAGCGCTGGCGTTTCTCTGCCATTGGCTGAACAGCACCAAGCCCGGCGGTTTGCTCGCCCATTTGCAGCAACAACACCTCGCGGACGGCTTGATAGCCGTGCCGCTGTATCAGTTTGCCGGACAAGCGCTGCTGCATCTGCAATTCACCGCCCCCGCCGAATCCCTGAGCGCCATTCGTGAACAGCTGCTGGACTGGTTGAGCTTCTTTGCCGCGCAACAGGACTGGGCAACGTTGCGCAAGGAATACACCAAGCTGCTTGAGCGTCAGCAGCAAATCAGTGGCGCCCTGCAACTGGCGCGGCTCGACAGTGAACAACGGGAAAGCGGTCTGTCGGAAAACGGCGTCGTTGCGCTCAAACTGATCCTGCGCGACATCGGTGTTGTGGATAACTTCAGCGACCATTGGTACCTGCCTGCCGCCAACCCTTTTCTGGGTTCCAGCGAACCGCTGGCCAACGCCGGACTTATTCGCGGCCAGACCAGCGCCCATCGTGGTTTGCGGACTTTCGCTCAGGATCGCTCGCGGGGGCGACGTGAGCGTTCTCCGATGCAATTCAGTCAGGCGCTGCCGGACAACAGTGATCACGGCGCGATTTACCTGCGTTGGCAGACGGAAGCGGCTGCCAGCACCGATCTGCAGGGCAAGCTGCAACGCAGCCTGCGGGAAACCCGGGAAGATGCGCGGCAGGCCGGTGTCGAGTTGTCGTTCGATGTCAGCGGCACGCAATGGCTGCTGAGACTGACCGGGCTACAGGAACCGATGCCCGGTGTCCTGGAGCATGCGCTGAAATGTCTGACGCAGGTTGACGCCGATTCCCCGCGCACAGAGCCAAAAGCACCGTTGATTCCGATCCGTCAGTTGCTCAAGGCATTGCCTGAGCATTGCCTGACCCCGGCCATCGAATCGGACGATGCAAAAGGGCTGTGGACAACTTCACGCTGGGACGGACTGGCCCTTGGCCTCAACGCACAGACGCAATCGGCCATGGGCCTGGCCCTGAGCCGCATCCCCGGTATCCCGGACAATCAATTGCCGGCAGCGCCGACGATCAACAGGCAACATCTATGGAGCCACATCGACACCGCGTCCAGCGAACACGCCTTGCTGCTGTTCTGCCCGACTGCCAGCCACGAGATTGCCGATGAGGCCGCCTGGCGCCTGCTCGCGCAACTGTGCCAGACCCCGTTCTATCAGCGCCTGCGGGTCGAATTGCAATTGGGCTACGCGGTGTTCAGCGCCCTGCGGCAGATGCATGGCCAGAGTGGATTGCTGTTTGGTGTGCAGGCGCCGAGCACTGCACCGATCGAGTTACTCGGTCATATCCAAATGTTCCTCGACAGCCTTCCTGCGCTGATCGAAAACCTCGATGAAGACGAGCTCAACCAGCAACGCCAGCCGCTCGCGGATCAGTTCCATGAGAGTCATCTGTCCGGCAAAGACGCCGCCGAGTTGCTGTGGCAGGCCAAGCTTGCCGGCCACTCGTCGGATTATCTGGCGCAACTGCACACAGCCATTGGTCAACTGGAACGCTCGGCATTGCTGGCGGCAGCGCAGCGCTTGCTCAACGCCAAGGGCGGCTGGCGCTGCCTGGCCAGCGAATCGTCACCCGGCGCGCCGTGGCAAGCGACAAAATGATCATTACCCAGGCTGCAAGGAGCTTTCTCAAAGATTCACGGGCAATACCGTTGAAATTTTGAGTAACATAGCAGCCTAACTATTTGGAACATCCCTGCGCTGCCGTGGACTATAACTATGGACAGCGCTATCCCACCCACCCAATGAGGAGTCACCCTATGTCCTGGACAAAACCGGCTTACACCGACCTGCGTATCGGCTTCGAAGTCACCATGTACTTCGCCAGCCGCTGAGTTCTGCCTACGCAGACTTGCAGTGCAACGCCTCGGCTCGCCGGGGCGTTTTATTTTCCGCGTTGAAATGATGGAGTGTTCATGTTCGTCCAGATTCTGGGTTCGGCCGCCGGTGGCGGATTTCCGCAGTGGAACTGCAACTGCGTCAATTGCGCAGGCTTTCGCGACGGCAGCCTGAATGCCAAGGCCCGCACCCAATCGTCCATCGCGATTTCCGATGACGGTGTGAACTGGGTGCTGTGCAACGCTTCGCCGGACATCCGCGCGCAACTGCAGAGCTTCGCCCCGATGCAACCGGGCCGAGCCCTGCGCGACACCGGCATCAGCGCGATCATCCTGATGGACAGCCAGATCGACCACACCACCGGCCTGCTCAGCCTGCGCGAAGGCTGCCCGCATCAGGTCTGGTGCACGGACATGGTTCACGAAGATTTGAGCACCGGTTTCCCGCTGTTCAAGATGCTCACTCACTGGAACGGTGGACTGGACTGGAACCGCATCGAACTCGACCAGAGTTTCACCGTGGCGGCTTGCCCGAACCTGCGCTTCACCCCGCTGCCATTGCGCAGCGCCGCGCCACCGTATTCGCCGCACCGTTTCGACCCGCACCCGGGCGACAACATCGGCCTGATCGTCGAAGACCTCAATACTCGCGGCAAACTGTTCTACGCGCCGGGGCTGGGCAAGGTCGACGCGCCGCTGCTGGAAATCATGGCCGGCAGCGACTGCCTGCTGGTGGACGGCACGTTGTGGGATGACGATGAAATGCAGCGCCGTGGCGTCGGCACCCGTACCGGTCGCGAGATGGGCCACCTGGCGCAGAACGGCCCCGGCGGCATGCTCGAAGTGCTTGAGCAGTTGCCTGAGCAGCGCAAAGTGCTTATCCACATCAACAACACCAACCCGATTCTCGATGAAGATTCGCCGGAGCGCGCGGAGCTGGCGCGGCGTAATGTTGAAGTGGCGTTTGATGGCATGAGTATTGTGCTGTAGCGGATGGCCCCATCGCTGGCAAGCCAGCTCCCACAGGATTCTGTGGCGTACACAAAAACTGTGGGAGCTGGCTTGCCAGCGATGACGTCCGACCAGACACCCAAGATTTTAACGGTTGTTCCCCGGAGAACCGCAATGACCGACACCCCGCTGTCCCCCACCGAATTCGAAGCCGCCCTGCGCGCCAAAGGCGCCTACTACCACATCTACCACCCGTATCACGTGGCGATGTATGAAGGCCGTGCCACCCGCGAGCAGATTCAGGGCTGGGTCGCCAACCGCTTCTACTATCAGGTGAACATCCCCCTGAAAGACGCGGCGATCCTCGCCAACTGCCCGGATCGCGAGATCCGTCGCGAGTGGATTCAACGCCTGCTCGACCACGACGGCGCCCCCGGTGAAGACGGCGGCATCGAAGCCTGGCTGCGTCTCGGTCAAGCAGTCGGCCTCGACCCGGATCAGCTGCGCTCCCAGGAACTGGTGCTGCCCGGCGTGCGTTTCGCCGTCGATGCCTACGTCAACTTCGCCCGCCGCGCCAGTTGGCAGGAAGCCGCCAGCAGCTCGTTGACCGAACTGTTCGCGCCGCAGATCCACCAGTCGCGCCTCGACAGTTGGCCGCAGCATTACCCGTGGATCGACCCGGCCGGCTACGAATATTTCCGCACCCGCCTCGGACAGGCGCGGCGCGATGTCGAGCATGGTCTGGCGATTACGCTCGAGCATTACAAGACCCGTGAGGGTCAGGAGCGCATGCTGGAAATTCTCCAGTTCAAACTGGACATTCTTTGGAGCATGCTCGATGCCATGAGCATGGCTTACGAACTCAACCGCCCGCCGTATCACAGCGTCACCGAGCAGCGGGTCTGGCACAAAGGAATCACCCTATGAGTTTTGATCGCAGCAAGATCCCGACCTGGCGCCCCGGCTACCGTTTTCAGTATGAGCCGGCGCAAAAAGGTCACGTGCTGCTCTACCCCGAGGGCATGATCAAGCTCAACGACAGCGCTGCGCTGATCGGCGGTTTGATCGACGGTGAACGCGATGTCGCGGCGATCATCGCCAAACTCGACGAGCAGTTCCCCGGCGTGCCCGAGCTCGGTGACGACATCGAGCAATTCATGGAGGTTGCCCGTGCGCAGCACTGGATCGAACTTGCCTGAAGCATCGGTGCAAGTACCGCCAAAACCTGAAGTCGGCCTGCCGCTGTGGCTGCTCGCCGAGCTGACTTACCGCTGCCCGCTGCAATGCCCGTACTGCTCCAATCCGCTGGATTTCGCCGAGCAGGGCAAAGAGCTGAGCACCGAGCAGTGGATCAAGGTCTTCCGCGAGGCGCGGGAGATGGGCGCGGCGCAACTGGGTTTCTCCGGTGGCGAACCGTTGGTGCGTCAGGACCTCGCGGAGCTGATCCGTGAAGCGCGGCAATTGGGTTTCTACACCAACCTGATCACTTCCGGCATCGGTCTGACCGAGCAGAAGATCAGCGACTTCAAAAAGGCTGGTCTCGATCACATCCAGATCAGTTTCCAGGCCAGTGACGAGCAAGTGAACAACCTGCTCGCCGGCTCGAAAAAGGCTTTCGCGCAGAAACTGGAAATGGCCCGCGCGGTGAAGGCCCACGGTTATCCGATGGTGCTGAACTTCGTCACCCATCGGCACAACATCGACAAGATCGACCGCATCATTGAGCTGTGCATTGCGCTCGAAGCGGACTTCGTCGAACTTGCTACCTGCCAGTTCTACGGCTGGGCGCAGCTCAACCGTGTCGGCCTGTTGCCGACCAAGGAACAACTGGTGCGCGCCGAACGCATCACCAACGAATACCGCGCCAAACTGGAAGCCGAAGGGCATCCGTGCAAGCTGATATTCGTCACCCCGGATTACTACGAAGAACGTCCGAAAGCCTGCATGAACGGCTGGGGCAGTATCTTTCTGACGGTGACTCCGGACGGCACTGCCCTGCCCTGTCATGGTGCCCGACAGCTGCCGGTACAATTTCCCAACGTGCGCGACCACAGCATGCAGCACATCTGGTACGACTCGTTCGGCTTCAACCGCTTTCGCGGTTACGACTGGATGCCCGAGCCATGCCGCTCCTGCGACGAGAAGGAACAGGACTTCGGCGGCTGCCGCTGTCAGGCGTTCATGCTCACGGGGGACGCGAGCAATGCCGACCCGGTGTGCAGCAAGTCCGAACATCACGGCGTGATCCTTGCGGCCCGCGAAGAAGCCGAGCACGCCACTCAGACCATCGAACAACTGGCCTTCCGTAATGAACGAAACTCACGCCTCATCGCCAAGGGCTGAGCCTTTCAGCGCCGCCCAGGCCGTCGCCGCCGGAATGGATTTCGCCGAACTGCAACTCGGTGCCCACGGCTTGTTCTGGAATGAATATCGCCCGGAAGATGCCGCGTGCCGGATCTGGCACTGGCGCGACGGCGTGGCGAAATGTCTGACGCCGAATGGCTTCAGTGTGCGCAGCCGGGTGTACGAATACGGCGGTGGCGCGTTTTGTCTGACGCCGGACGGGGTGGTTTTCGTCAATGAGGCGGATCAGCAGTTGTATCGGCAGGCGCTGGATGGCGCGCCCCAAGCGCTGACTGCTGGTGAATGTCGTTATGGCGATCTGCACTTTGCCGACGGGCAGGTGTTGGCGGTTGAGGAGCTAAGTGACCAGCATCGGCTGGTGGCGATCAACCTGGCTGACGGCGCACGTAGTCTACTGGCTGAGGGTGCGGATTTCTATGCTGCGCCGACCCTCAGTCCGGACGGTTCGCGACTGGCCTGGATCGAGTGGAGCCGGCCGCATCAGCCATGGACGTCGACGCGATTGATGGTGGCCGAACGTGCGGCCGGACGTGGATATTCTGCACCTTGCTGTGTCGCAGGTGATGACCGTGAAGAGTCGATCCAACAACCACGGTTCGATGCCCAAGGTCGCCTGTATTGCCTGACCGATCGCGGCGGCTTCTGGCAGCCATGGGGCGAAACGTCCGACGGCTTGCAGCGACTGCCAAGTGCCGAGGCCGATCATGCGCCCGCCCCGTGGCAAATGGGCGGCTGCACTTGGCTGCCAGTGGGCGATTCGTTTCTGGCGAGTTGGAGCGAAGGCGGTTTTGGTCGCCTGGCGCTCGACGGCGAGGACTTCACCGGCGATTACAGCCGCTTCCGGCATCTGGCACTGGATTCGCAATTCATCTACTGCATCGCCGCCTCGCCGATCAGCCCTTCGGCGGTGATTGCCATCGAACGCACAACCCGCTCGGTGCAAGTGCTGGCCGGGGGTGTTGCACCTCTACCGGCGGAGCGCATCAGCCGTCCGCAGACCTTGCGCTACCCGAGCGGCAGCGGGGAGGCCCACGGTTTCTTCTATCCGGCGATGAATGACGAGCCGCAGCCACCGCTGGTGGTGTTCATCCACGGCGGCCCGACCTCGGCCTGCTACCCGATGCTCGACCCGCGTATTCAGTACTGGACGCAACGCGGCTTCGCCGTCGCCGATCTCAACTATCGCGGCAGTAGCGGTTATGGCCGCGAATACCGTCAGGCGCTGCATCTGAGTTGGGGCGAGGTGGATGTCGAGGACGCCAGCGCGGTGGTGGCGTATCTGGCCGAACAAGGTCTGATCGACGGCGAACGCGCGTTTATCCGTGGCGGCAGTGCCGGCGGTTACACCACCTTATGCGCGTTGGCGTTTCAGCAGGTGTTCCGCGCGGGCGCCAGTTTGTACGGCGTCAGCGACCCGGTGGCACTGGCCCGGGCAACCCACAAGTTTGAAGGTGATTATCTGGACTGGCTGATCGGTGATCCTGAGCAGGACGCCGAGCGCTACGCCGCCCGCACGCCGCTACTGCATGCGAGCAACATCCGGGTGCCGGTGATTTTCTTTCAGGGTGAGCTGGATGCGGTGGTGGTGCCGCAACAGACCCGCGACATGGTCGCGGCGCTGGAGCAAAACGGCATCCCGGTCGAGGCGCATTATTACGCCGAGGAGCGCCATGGCTTTCGCCGGGCGGTGAATCAGGCGCATGCGCTGGAGCAGGAATGGAAGTTCTATCGGCGGGTGATGGGGTTGGCGGACTGAGCATCGCATTTACATTTCAAAATAGCGGTGCCCCTATCGCGAGCAGGCTCACTCCTACAGTTGACCGTGTTCACAACACAAATCTCCTGTAGGAGTGAGCCTGCTCGCGATGGCTTTTTATCTGACTGGGCAATACTCAGCGCTTGGCGATGATGTACACCGCATGCACGATCCCCGGGATATAACCGCACAGCGTCAGCAGAATATTCAGCCAGAACGCCCCGCCAAATCCGACCTGCAGAAACACACCCAGTGGCGGCAACAGAATGGCGATGATGATACGAATGAAGTCCATGGGTCAGCTCCTGAATGGGGGTTGGCTCACATGAGCCATACAAGCTAATCGACCTGCGCCGTTCGTCAGGGTTCAGTGCAAACGCCATTTGATCGCCACCATGGGGCACAAAAAAACGCCCCACGCCAAAAGAATCAGGCGTGAGGCGTGCGTTATACCGCGAGACGGTTCTTCAAATCGGGCAGGAAACTTCAGCTCAGACGGCAATGCCTTTGCGGCATTGCAGTTGCGCGGTGCGCACTCGCGAGAAGGCGCGGGTCAGGCGCAGGAGCATTTCGTCGATGTTGGCCTTGCTGACCGTGAGAGCCGGCGTGAAACGCAGGCAGTCGGCTTGCGGCGCGTTGAGCAGCAGGCCTTCGTGCAGGGCGGCATTGACTACGGCATCAGCGCAATCCTCTGACAGGCTCAGCCCCCAGAACAGCCCTCGCCCGCGCAATTCGCCATGGCCGTAGCGATGTGCCAATCGAGCCAGACCTTCGCGCAGGTGCTGACCGTTGTCTTTGATCTGTTCGAGGAAGCTGCGGTCCTGCACGCTATCGAGCACCACCAGACCGGCCGCGGTCATCAGTGCGTTGCCATGATGAGTCCCGCCCAGTTCACCTGCCTCGAAGCAGCAGGCTTTGCCCCGGGCCAACAACGCCGCCAGAGGAACGCCGCCACCGAGGCCCTTGCCGAGCACGACGATATCGGCGCGCACGCCAAAGGACTGTTCGGCGAGCAATGTCCCGCAGCGACCGATGCCGGTCTGCACTTCGTCGAGGATCAGCAGAATGCCCAGCTCGCGGCACAGCCGTTCGACACCCTTGAGATAATGCTCGGTAGCAGGAATCACCCCGGCATCACTCTGGATCGGCTCGAGCATGATCGCCACGGTTTGCGCATCGACAGCCGCATGCAGCGCCGGCAAATCGTTGAACGGCACCAGATCGAAACCCGGCAGCAACGGCGCGAAACGGTTGTGCAGGTTGCAGCTGTCCGACGCGGAAATCGTCGCCAGACTACGGCCGTGACAGCCTTGTCTGGCAACAATGATCCGCGACGCGCCGCCACGATGCAGCTGGCCCCACTTGCGCGCCAGTTTGATCGCTGCCTCGCAGGCTTCGCTGCCGCTGTTGAGCAGGTAAGCCTGATCGCTCAAGGTGCTGGCACACAGGCGCTCGGCAAGGCTAAGCATGCCGCGGTTGTGCAGATTGAACCCGGGATTGATCAACGCCTGAGCCTGGCTGGCGATGGCTTTGACCAGTGCCGAGGGGCTATGGCCGAGGCTGTTGGCGCCGCCGGCCTGGGAAAAGTCGAGGTAGGCGCGGTCATTGCTGTCCCACAACCAGGAGCCCTGGCCGCGCACGAACACCTGCTGCGGCCGTTCGACACTGGGCATCAGTCGCTCGGCATTCAGGCTATCGCCTGCTTGAGGTAGCCCCGCCTCGAAAGCGAGGTCATCAAGACTCGGCGCCTGGCGCCGCAAACTGAACAGATTCATTGAAAAAAACCTCGTTTGAGGTTTTTTGAACTGCCTATGCAAACACTGTCGAAGCAAACGCTATTCATCGCGCTCTCTGGCCCTGCAAGCCTTGTGATTGCGGTTAGACTAGGCTCACTGACGGCTTCGGGCCATTTCGATTTACCAGCATTTTCGATAAGCATTACTTATGGATTTCAAACAACTGCGTTATTTCGTCGCGGTCTACGAAGAGGGCCATGTCGGCCGCGCTGCCGAACGCCTGTCGATCTCGCAACCGGCGCTGTCGCAGCAGATCCGCCAGCTCGAACAGAACCTCGACGTCACGCTGTTCGAGCGCAGCAGCAAGCGCCTGTTGCCGACCCTCGCCGCGCACACGCTGTACAACCACGCCCTGCCACTGCTCGACGGTTTGCAGCGTGCGCGGGAAGCGCTGGGCAACTTCAAGGGGCAGGCCTTGCGCACGCTGGCGATCGGCGTACTGCAAACCGTGCACACCAGCCTCGTGCCGCAAATGCTCGAACGGGTACGCAAGGCGCAGCCGCATCTTGTGGTGCAGATCTATGAACTGACGGGCCTGGAGATCGAGCGCCGTTTGCTCAACGGCTCGCTGGACATCGGCATCAGCTACCTGCCGCCGCGCCAACCGGGGCTGCATGGCGTGATGCTGTATGAAGATGAGCTGACGCTGGTCATCCCGGCGGATCATCCGCTGCGTGAATTCAAGAAAGTCTCGATGCGGCAGGCTGCGGAATTGCCAATGTTGCTGCTGGGCGAAGAGTTTCAGATCCGGCAGATCTGGCAGGCCCAACTGACCAGCCTGGGTCGGCGCCCGCAAGTACAGGCCGAGCTGAACAATATGCTGGGGATTCTCGACAGTCTGCCGCACACCAAACTGGCGACGGTGCTGCCCGGGCGCTCACAGAGGGAATACGACGAGCAGGATCTGCTGTGGAAGCCGTTGAGCGAACCACGGGTGCCGCTGAAGGTTGGACTGGTATGCCGCGACGTGCAGCGTCAACAGGCGTCTTTGGCGTTGCTGCGCACATTGCTGGAAGAAGTGATTCAGCGTGAGGACAAACTGCTTAAAGCCACGCCGCCACTGGATCCGCTGGCCTGAAAACTTTTCTGCAGGCAAAAGAAAACCCCGCCGAAGCGGGGCTTTGCAGACTGTTTCCCTGACATCCATTTCACTCCGCCATCCTGGCAGAATCCTACGTGTCCGTGTTGTTGCTTTGCGCTTCCTGCGCGACGTCCATGAGTTGTAGATTAGCTGTGGATCCAATCCACGCCTATGGGAGAACAGCAGCACGTCATGTAAGAGAATGCTTACATGACGTTACATCATCAGAACTGCTCAGCATTCAGCAGGAACAGCGACTCGCTACCCGCCTTCACCGACGCGCTCAACGAGTGGATACGCGGCAGCAGTCGGGCGAAATAGAAGCGTGCGGTGCCCAGCTTGCTGGCGTAGAAATCGTCCTGCGCTTCTTTGCCCAGCGCGGCTTTCGCCATCAGTGCCCACATGTAGGCATAAGCGGTGTAGCCGAACGCTTGCAAATATTCGACCGAGGCTGCGCCGATTTCGTTCGGATTGGTTTTCGCCCGATCCAGCAGCCACGCCGTCAGCTCATCGAGAGTGCTGACGGCATCGTTCAGCGGCTTGGTGAATTCGCCGAGGTCAGCGCTGGCGGTTGCGGTGAAGTGGCGAATCTCGTCTGCGAACAGCTTGTAGAACGCGCCACCGCTGCCGACGATCTTGCGCCCGACCAGGTCCAGCGCCTGAATGCCGTTGGTGCCTTCGTAGATCTGGGTGATGCGCACGTCACGCACCAGCTGCTCCTGGCCCCACTCGCGGATGTAGCCGTGGCCGCCGAAAATCTGCTGGCCGTGGACGGTGGTTTCCAGGCCCAGGTCGGTGAGGAATGCCTTGGCCACCGGGGTCAGCAGCGCGACCAGATCTTCTGCGCGCTTGCGGGTGGTCGCGTCTTCGCTGAACTTGGCGGTGTCGAGTTGCATCGCCACGTAGGTGGAGAAGGCGCGACCGCCCTCGTTCGAGGCTTTCATGGTCAGCAGCATGCGACGCACGTCGGGGTGGACGATGATCGGGTCAGCAACCTTGTCCTTGTTCTGCGCGCCGGTCGGCGAACGGCTTTGCAGACGATCGCGCGCATATTCGACGGCGTTCTGATAGGAACGCTCGCCGCTGGCCAGGCCTTGAATGCCGACGCCCAGACGTTCGTAGTTCATCATGGTGAACATCGCCGCCAGGCCCTTGTTCGGCTCGCCGACCAGATAGCCCACAGCTTCATCGAAGTTCATCACGCAGGTCGCGGACGCCTGGATGCCCATCTTGTGTTCGATCGAACCGCAGTTGGCCGGGTTGCGCGCGCCCAGACTGCCATCGGCATTGACCATGAACTTCGGCACCAGGAACAGCGAAATGCCTTTCGGGCCAGCCGGTGCGTCCGGCAGTTTCGCCAGCACCAGGTGAATGATGTTCTCGGTCAGGTCGTGCTCACCACCGGTGATGAAAATCTTGGTGCCGCTGACCTTGTAGGAACCATCGGCCTGCGGTTCGGCCTTGGTGCGGATGATGCCCAGGTCGGTGCCGGCGTGCGGCTCGGTCAGGCACATCGAACCGGCCCAAATGCCGGCGTACATGTTCGGCAGGTAGGCGGCCTTCAGCTCTTCGCTGGCGTGGGCGTTGATCGACAGGCAGGCACCGGCGGTCAGCATCGGATACAGACCGAACGACAGGCTGGCGGAGTTGACCATTTCTTCTACTTGAGCCGAAACAGCCTTGGGCATGCCCATGCCGCCGTAGGCCGGATCGCCACCGACGCCGACCCAGCCACCTTCGGCGTAAGTCTGATAGGCCTGTGGGAAACCGGCCGGGGTGCTGACGGCACCGTCCTTCCAGTGGCAGCCTTCTTCATCGGCTGCGCGGCTCAGGGGGGCGATGCTTTTGCTGGTGACCTTGCCGGCTTCTTCGAGAATGGCTTCTACGGTTTCTGCGTCGACAGTCTCGGCCAACGCCGGCAGTTCGGCCCAGAGTTTGGCGACTTCGAATACTTCATTGAGGACGAAGCGCATATCGCGCAGCGGCGCTTTGTAGTCAGCCATAGCAAACCTCGCAAGATCTAAACAGGTGATTCGTGGAAGAGTGTTTTCGTTGAGGCCGAGTGTACCTCAACAACTTTTGCGACACATAGGGTCAACCGGTGACTGATTTGTTATTTTTGGTCATCGGCATTCAGCGATAAAACAAAGCCCGCAATCAGCGGGCTTTTGAGTGATGAAGCGTGGCTTGATTCAGCCAGCGGCGCTGTCCATCCGCACCGCGCCGCGACGGTTCTGTCCGAACGCCATGACGCAGTTACGCCCGGCGCCCTTGGCGCTGTACAACGCCTGGTCGGCGGACTTGAGGACTTCTTCCGGGGTGCGTTGCTCGACGCGCTCGGCAACGCCAATACTGACCGTGACCGATACACTAGAGGCACCGGTTCCGCCACGACGCTGGCGACCTTGCTGATCGTCCTGCGGGCGGTTCTCCTGATTACGCAACTGGATGTTGTAGGAGGCAATCGACTCGCGGATGACTTCCAGGTGCGGCATGCACTCTTCGAGGGTTTTGCCCGCAAACACCAAGGCGAATTCTTCACCCCCATAGCGATACGCCCTACCACCACCGCTGATTTTCGACAGCTTGCTGGCGACCAGTCGCAGTACTTGGTCACCGACGTCATGACCGTGGGTGTCGTTGAATTTCTTGAAGTGATCGACGTCGCTCATCGCCAGCACATAGTTACGGCCCAGGCGCTGCATCCGTTCATTGAGCGCACGACGCCCCGGCAGACCGGTGAGTTCATCGCGGAAGGCCATTTGATAGGCTTCATGCGCCACGGCGGCGGCAATCATCAACATCACCTGACTGCACATGATGTTCAAGGTGAACGGCAGGATGAAGGTTTTCGGCAGCATCCAGAACACCCCGAGCAGGCCGACCAGTTGTGCTGCATGCAGCGGGCGCGGGTTGCGCCAGTATTGCCAGGCCAACAGCAGGAATGCCGAGAGAAATACCGGATAGGACAGCTGGATCAGGCTCATCCAGGCGCCGTGCAGCGCCGGCCAGCGAATTTCCGAGAGCCACATCAATAACGCCTGGGGATAACTCTGTTCAAGGCCGAGGGCGACACTGCCGAAGGCCAGCAACACGGCGAACCGCGCCACCATGTCCTGGAACAGATGCGTGCGTTCCTGCCACGCGGCGAACAGCCCGAACAGCAGCGGCAACAGCAGACAAACAAGGTGGAACACCACGGCGGCGTCCTCGCGGACTTTGCCGTTGTCGCGGTAGTAGTCGGTCTGGGTGTCGAGCAAGAAGTAGGCGATGTACACCGTGAGCATAAGAAACAGTTCGCGCTGACGTCGGTAAACCGCACAGTAAGCGCCGCCCAACAGCAGCACCAGAGTCGGCAGCACATTGAACAGGGAAGTGAAGAACACGTTGAGGTCTTTGACGTACGCAGCCGCCAACCCCGCGAGCAACAACAGCAGTGAAGGTAGAAAATGACTGAAACGTACAGCGGAAGAACGCGGCAAGGGTAAAGCTCCGACCCGTCATATCAAAGAGATGGCATTGTGCCTGCAACGTGGCCAGTTAAGCACACACAATGTGATCCAGATCACACGCAGTCTCTTTAACGGCAGAAAACCCGGGTTTCTGAGCGATTCGGAAACAAAAAAACCGCTGCCCCCAAGGGAGCAGCGGTTTTCGTCAGACCACGTTAAGGCTTAGTAGCCCAGTGCGAAGTCTTCTTCTTTCATGTCCATCAGGTTGTTGGCGCCCGACAGCATGGTGGCCACGTGGGTACGGGTACGTGGCAGGATGCGCTGGAAGTAGAAGCGCGCGGTTTGCAGCTTGGCGGTGTAGAACGCCTCGTCGCTGGTGCCGGCGGCCAGTTTTTCCGCTGCCAGACGCGCCATGTCAGCCCAGAAGTAGGCCAGGCAGGCGTAACCGGAGTACATCAGGTAATCCACGGAGGCCGCGCCGACTTCTTCGCGATCTTTCATGGCCGCCATACCGACCTTCATGGTCAGCTCGCCCCATTCCTTGTTCAGTGCAGCCAGCGGTGCAACGAACTCTTTGACGGCTTCGTTGCCTTCGTTGTTCTGGCAGAACTTGTGGACGATCTTGGTGAAGCCTTTCAGGGCCTCGCCTTGAGTCATCAGCACTTTGCGGCCCAGCAGGTCGAGTGCCTGAATACCGGTGGTGCCTTCGTACAGCATCGAGATGCGGCTGTCGCGAACGTTCTGCTCCATGCCCCACTCGGCGATGAAGCCGTGGCCGCCGTAGATCTGCACGCCGTGGTTGGCGGCTTCGAAACCGACTTCGGTCATGAACGCTTTGGCGATCGGCGTCATGAAGGCCAGCAGTGCGTCGGCTTTCTTCTTCTCTTCTTCGTCCACGCCGTATTTGACGATGTCGACCTGTTTGGCGGTGAAGTACACCATCGCACGGTTGCCTTCGGCGAATGCCTTCATGGTCAACAGCATGCGGCGTACGTCAGGGTGCACGATGATCGGATCAGCGGCTTTGTCCGGCGCTTTCGGGCCAGTCAGGGAGCGCATTTGCAGACGATCGCGAGCGTATTTCAGGCCGCCCTGGAAGCCGATTTCGGCGTGAGCCAGACCTTGCAGCGCGGTACCCAGACGTGCGGTGTTCATGAAGGTGAACATGCAGTTCAGACCTTTGTTCGCCGGGCCGATCAGGAAACCGGTGGCACCGTCGAAGTTCATCACGCAAGTGGCGTTGCCGTGGATGCCCATCTTGTGTTCCAGCGAACCACAGCTCACTGCGTTGCGCGCACCGATGGTGCCATCGGCGTTCGGCAGGAATTTTGGAACGATGAACAGGGAAATGCCTTTGGTGCCAGCCGGAGCGTCCGGCAGGCGGGCCAGTACGATGTGGACGATATTGTCGGCCATGTCGTGTTCACCGGCCGAGATGAAGATCTTGGTGCCGGAAACCTTGTAGGAACCGTCGGCCTGAGGTTCGGCCTTGGTGCGCAGCATGCCCAGGTCGGTGCCGCAGTGCGGTTCGGTCAGGCACATGGTGCCGGTCCACTCGCCGGAGACCAGTTTGGTCAGATAGGCTTCTTGCTGCTCAGGGGTGCCGTGCTCGGAAATGGTGTTCATCGCGCCGTGCGACAGTCCCGGGTACATGCCCCACGACCAGTTGGCTTCGCCGACCATTTCGCTCACAGCCAGACCCAGCGACTCAGGCAGGCCTTGACCGCCGTGCTCGACGTCATGGGCCAGGCTTGGCCAGCCGCCTTCGACGAATTGCTTGTAGGCTTCTTTGAAGCCAGTCGGGGTTTTCACGCCGGACTCGCTCCAGGTGCAGCCTTCGAGGTCGCCCACGCGGTTCAGCGGTGCCAGTACCTGCTCACAAAACTTGGCGCCTTCTTCGAGAATGGCGTCAACCATGTCCGGCGTTGCTTCGGAGCAAGCTGGAAGGCTCTGATAGTGCGCTTCGTAACCGAGCAGTTCGTCACGAACGAAGCGAATATCACGCAAGGGGGCCTTGTAGTCAGGCATAGCGATAAACCTCTGCTGATGTAACCGGGAATGAACGACCGCATTGATTTGTTGTGACGGTCAAACAGTTGTTTGAAACATACGTTTACGCCGAAATCTTGTCAAGCGTCGATCTTTTGCCGTTCGTCATCGGCTCTTTCAAATCCCGGACACAGCAACCTGCCATGAACCGCGGAGCAGCATGGGCGATAGAAAAAGATTAGTTGAGGGAGAAGGACTTACAACGAAAAACGCCGCGACAGTGCGCGGCGTTCGGTAAACGGTGATCGTGAAAAGTCAGGCAAACGTATCGATGATCGTACCGAGCATTTCATCGGAAGCCTTGGCGACCTTGGTGCCCAGCTCCACCTGAAACTTGCCTTGAGCCATCTCGGCCATCGCACTGCCCGGATCCATCTGCTGGCTGCGGTCGATACCACGCAGACGATCAACCTGCGCTTCGGAAGACTGGCTGGTGACCGAGCGTTCGATGGTGTTGTTGGCGATCTGGCTGGCCGCCTGATCAACACGATTCTGCCCGGTCTGAATGGTACTCAAACCCGCATAAAAAGCTGTGTTACCGGAGATTTCCATGGGAGTTCTCATCCTTGGGAAGGATCAATGGCTGCCATTGAAGCAGAGGCGTCAGAAAAACACCCGTCAAAAATACTGATGGCACAGTGCCCTGTCATAGCAAAAGCATTAATCCAGCAGATCGAGTTGCAAGTGGGCAGCCACCGCTTCGGCACTGAGCGCCTTGAGTTTCGGCACGCGCCCCAGACAAGGCGCCGGCAGCCGTTCGGCCAGCGTCGCCAGATTCTCTTCCAGCCGCGAGGTCTTTGGATCAATGATATTGGCCACCCAACCGGCCAGTTGCAGACCATCACGGGCAATTGCCTCGGCCGTCAGCAAGGCATGACTGATACAGCCCAGCCGCACGCCCACCACCAGAATCACCGGCAGCTTCAGCGCGATGGCCAGATCCGACAGATTGTCCTGATCCGCCAGCGGCACCCGCCAGCCCCCCGCGCCTTCAATCAAGGTGAAATCGGCATTGAGCGCCAGAATTTCGCGCATCGGCGCCAGCAGCGATTGCACCGTCAACGCGACACCGGCCTCACGCGCTGCCAGATGCGGCGCGATGGCTGGCTCGAAAGCTACCGGATTGACCTGTTGATAAGTCAGCGGCACCGAGCTTTCGGCCAGCAGCGCCAGCGCATCGGCATTGCGCAAGCCCTTGGGCGTCACTTCACAGCCCGACGCCACCGGTTTGCCTGCCGCCGTACTCAGCCCGGCAGAGCGCGCAGCATGCAGCAACCCGGCAGCCACTGTGGTCTTGCCGACATCGGTGTCAGTCCCGGTGATGAAATAGGCTGCGCTCATAAGGGTTTCTCCAACACGGCGTAGACCACCTGGTAAGTTGCCGGCAATCCCGGAGTCTGACGGAACTGCTCGTAAGCCTCGACCAGAGCGAGAATCCGCTCGCGTCCGGTCAAGCCACCTGGCCGACCGGGGTTGAGATTGTGCGCACCGAGCGCCTTGAGTTCGTGGGTCAGGCTGCGCACATCCGGGTAGTGCAGCACATGCGCCTGATTCTGCAGACTCAGCGCACGCAAGCCACTTTCGGCACACAACTGCTCATACCGGGCGAATTCGCGGAAGCGGTTGACGTGCACCAGGCCATCGACCTGCCGCCAGCTGTCACGCAATTCGTACAGCGTCCCGACACAAAGACTAGCAAACGCGAAAATCCCGCCGGGTTTCAGTACACGCAGTGCTTCACTGAGCACCGATTCGAAGTCCGCGCACCACTGTACGGCGAGGCTGGAGAAGATCAGATCACAGGTCGCGTCCCGCAGCGGCAGGCGCTCGGCATCACCGGCGATGAAATGCTGCGCACCGCCCAATGGCCGTGCGTGGTTGAGCATGCCCTCGGCGATATCCAGCGCCAGCCCCTGACCCTCGGCAAATCGCTCGGCCAGTGCGCGAGTGAAGTAACCGGTGCCGCAGCCCAGATCCAGCCAACGCGACGGCACAAAATCCGCCGGCAAACGCTGCAACAACTGCGAACCAACATCACGCTGCAACTCGGCAACGCTGTCATAGCTGGCCGCTGCGCGCGAGAACGAGGCCGCCACCTGGCGCTTGTCGGGCAAGCCACCAGGCAGCGCAACAAAAGACAAATCAGTCATCACCGCACTCGTGTAGAAAAGCCTGGATCGCACCCGCCACGCCATGGGGGTCTTCCAGAAGAAATGCATGGCTGGCCTGTTCGATCAGACCAATTTCGATATCCGGCAACAGCGCAAACAACGCCCCCGCCGCTTCCGCCGGCACCAGACCGTCCTGCCCGGCGAACAGGTGCAACTGCGGGCCACGAAACGCCTGCAACGCTTCACGGGTATCGAGTTGTGCGAGCAGTTCCAGTCCGGCCATCAAGGTCTCGGGTGCCGCATTCGGCGCACCGCCTGACAGCAGCCGCGACAAGCCGCGCGGATCTTGCGCGCCCTGGGCACACAACAGCGAGAAACGCTTGAGGGTTATCCGCGGATCTATCTGGCAGCCGGCGAGAAACGCATCGAACGTCTCGCCGGGCATCGCACTCGGCCACTGCTCGTGAGCAACGAAGGACGGATTGCTCGCCAGTGTCAGCAGACCGCAACAACGCTCGCCGCGCCGTACCGCCAATTCAGAGGCAAGCATGCCGCCCAGCGACCAGCCGCCCAGCCACACGTCCTGAGCGATACGTTCATCGAGTTCGTCGAGCCAGTCCTGCAAGTCGCTGGAATCAAGTTCCGGCAACGGTTCGATCTCGACATGCAGATGTTCATCGAGCCCCCGCAACGCCGCGGCCAGAGGCTCCAGCGGCGAAATACCGAGGCCCCAGCCGGGCAGCAGAATCAGGCGATCACGCATGGCTTGGCTCCGACGACAGTTGGGCGAAACAATCGGCCAGTCCTTCCAACAATAGCTGCACCTGCGCTTCGCTGTGGGCGGCGGTCAGGGTCACGCGCAGGCGTGCACTACCCGCCGGGACGGTAGGCGGACGGATTGCCGTGACCATCAAGCCGCGCTCGCGCAGCATCCGCGACAGGCGCACGGCGCGACCGGCGTCGCCGATCAGGATCGGCTGGATCGGGGTGAAGCTGTCCATCAGTTGCAGACCGATCTGCTCGGCGCCGTGGCGGAACTGGCGGATCAGCGTCTGCAAATGTTCACGACGCCAGTGTTCGCTGCGCAGCAATTCCAGACTTTTCAGCGTCGCGCAGGCCAGCGCCGGCGGCTGGCTGGTGGTGTAGATGTACGGGCGGGCGAACTGGATCAGGCTTTCGATCAGCTCTTCGCTACCAGCGACGAAGGCACCCGCAGTGCCGAACGCCTTGCCGAGGGTACCGACCAGCACCGGCACATCGTCCTGACTCAAGCCGAAATGCTCGACGATCCCGCCGCCAGTGGCGCCCAACGCGCCGAAGCCATGGGCATCATCGACCATCAGCCACGCGCCTTTGGCCTTGGCCTCGCGGGCCAGCGCCGGCAGGTCGGCAAGATCGCCGTCCATGCTGAACACGCCGTCGGTGACCACCAGCGTATTGCCGGTGGCTTTCTCCAGGCGCCTGGCCAGGCTGTCGGCGTCATTGTGCAGGTAACGATTGAACCGCGCGCCGGACAGCAGACCGGCATCCAGCAACGAGGCGTGATTGAGCCGGTCTTCCAGCACCGTATCGCCCTGCCCGACCAGCGCCGTGACCGCGCCAAGGTTGGCCATGTAGCCGGTAGTGAACAACAGCGCACGCGGCCGGCCCGTAAGATCGGCCAATGCTTCTTCCAGCGCATGGTGCGGGCCGCTGTGACCGATCACCAGATGCGACGCCCCGCCACCGACACCCCAGCGCTCGGCACCGGCGCGCCAGGCTTCGATCACCTGCGGGTGATTGGCCAGGCCCAGATAGTCGTTGTTGCAGAACGCCAGCAACGGCTGCCCGTCAACCACCACTTCAGGCCCCTGCGGGGACTCGAGCAGCGGCCGCTGGCGATAGAGATTTTCGGCACGGCGGGCAGCAAGGCGTGCGGCGAGATCGAAAGACATGCAGGCCTCGACAGTCAGATCAGATGAATCAAGACGGACACAGACCCTGTGGGAGCTGGCTTGCCAGCGATGACGGTGGCACATTCAACATAGATGTCGACAGCCAGTGCGCTATCGCTGGCAAGCCAGCTCCCACAGGGTTTTGCATCGCATCAAAAACTTAGATGGCAGCGTTATAGAACTGCTCGCTGCTCTTCTGCTCCACCAGCGCCTGCTCGATCGCGGCCTGATGCACTTCATCGGCATGCTCTTCGCGTGCTTCCGGCTGAATGCCAAGGCGCGCGAACAGTTGCATGTCCTTGTCGGCCTGCGGGTTGGCAGTGGTCAGCAGTTTGTCGCCGTAGAAAATCGAGTTGGCACCGGCGAAGAACGCCAACGCCTGCATCTGCTCGTTCATCGCTTCACGGCCGGCGGACAGGCGCACATGGGACTGCGGCATGAGGATGCGCGCGACAGCGAGCATGCGGATGAAGTCGAACGGGTCGATGTCTTCGGCGTTTTCCAGCGGCGTGCCGGCGACTTTCACCAGCATGTTGATCGGCACCGATTCCGGATGCTCCGGCAGGTTGGCCAACTGGATCAGCAGATTGGCGCGATCGTCCAGCGACTCGCCCATGCCGAGAATGCCGCCGGAGCAGATCTTCATTCCCGACTCGCGCACGTAGGCCAAGGTCTGCAGGCGCTCGCTGTAGGTGCGGGTGGTGATGATGCTGCCGTAGAACTCCGGCGAGGTGTCGAGGTTGTGGTTGTAGTAATCAAGGCCAGCCTTGGCCAGCGCTTCGGTCTGTTCCTGATCGAGACGACCGAGGGTCATGCAGGTTTCCAGGCCCATGGCTTTCACGCCTTCGACCATCTTCAGCACATACGGCATGTCTTTGGCCGACGGGTGCTTCCACGCCGCCCCCATGCAGAAACGGGTCGAGCCGATGGCCTTGGCGCGGGCAGCCTCTTCGAGGACTTTCTGCACTTCCATCAGCTTTTCTTTTTCCAGGCCGGTGTTGTAGTGACCGGACTGCGGGCAGTACTTGCAGTCTTCCGGGCAGGCACCGGTCTTGATCGACAGCAGCGTGGAAACCTGCACGCGGTTGGCGTTGAAATGTGCGCGGTGCACAGTCTGCGCCTGGAACAGCAAGTCGTTGAATGGCTGTACGAAGAGCGCTTTGACTTCGGCTAAAGACCAGTCGTGACGCAGGGTGGCAGAGGTGCTGGCGCTCATGGGCAGTTCCTTGGTTATGCTTGGCTGGCGCCTGCGGGAACTGAATACCCACAGGCGCGACACGGATGTTCGGCATATTTAAGGAAGAGCCATGCGCTGTCAACCACGAGACGAAAAACAGGTTTACATCTGTTTAAAAAACGTACAGACCTGCTTGCTGTGCGATGAACCTGCAGAAGCAGAAATGCCAATTTGCGTCGCCTGCGAAACCGATCTGCCCTGGCTTGGCGACCATTGCCAGACCTGCGCTTTGCCTATGCCGGCCGCCGGCCTGACCTGCGGCGAATGCCTGCTAGAGCCGCCGGCGTTCGAACAGGTGGTGGTGCCCTGGCGTTATGACTTCCCGGTGGACAGTCTGATTACGCGTTTTAAACACAACGCGAAATGGCCGTTTGGTCACTTGCTCGCCGACGTTGCCGGACAATACCTGCAACATCGCTTCGATGAAGGTTTGCCGCAACCCGACGTGTTGTTGCCGGTGCCGTTGGCGAACAAACGCTTGCGTAAACGCGGCTTCAATCAAGCGGCGATGCTGGGGCGCTGGTTGAGCCAACAGCTGGATCTGCCGTTTGAGGAACACGCTTTACGGCGGATCCACGACACCAGCGCCCAACAGGACTTAGACGCCAAGGCGCGCAAACGCAATTTGCGTCACGCCTTCGCCCTGGCGCCCGGCGTTGAAGTGAAAGGTCGGCACTTCGCATTGATCGATGACGTGCTGACTACCGGAGCCACGGCCCAGGCACTGGCGCGACTGCTGAGGGATGCAGGGGCGGCGCGAGTTGACGTGTATTGCTTGGCGCGCACGCCAAAACCCGGAAACTGAAACCGACACAATCCCTTGTAGGAGTGAGCCTGCTCGCGATAGCGCAATCACGGCCAACATTGATGCTGACTGTTCCACCGCCATCGCGAGCAGGCTCACTCCTACAAGGGCACTGTGTTTGGCTTGACTGATGCGTCGCAAGCCGCCAACTTCACTCTCCACCGCCACAGTGAAAAAAAGCACCCACTTCATGTCCCTGCCCAGCCTGCTCTCCCAGCACATCGTCCGCCGTCCGCAGCGCATCGCCCTTCTGCAACACATTGCCGAACAGGGCTCGATCACCCGCGCGGCAAAAAGCGCCGGGTTGAGTTACAAGGCCGCCTGGGATGCGATCGATGAGCTGAACAATCTGGCGCAAAAGCCACTGGTGGAGCGCGCCGTCGGCGGCAAGGGCGGCGGTGGCGCCAGATTGTCCAGCGAAGGTGAGCGGGTGCTGCGTCTGTATCAAAAGCTGCAAGCCTTGCAGGCGCAGGTGCTGGAAGCCGCTGAAGACGCCAGCGATCTGGACCTGCTCGGGCGATTGATGCTGCGCACCAGCGCGCGCAACCAACTGCACGGCAAAGTCGTGGCCATCGAAGGTCAGGGCCGCAATGACCTGATCCGCCTCGAACTGGCCGAAGGCCTGTGGATCGATGCGCAGATCACTCACGACAGCACCGTGCACCTGGAGCTGCAACCGGGCACCGAAGTGGTGGCATTGATCAAGGCCGGCTGGCTTGAATTGTTGGCGGCGGATCAAGCGGCAACATCTGGACACAATCTTCTCAAAGGCACCCTCGAAGCCATTCTCGATGCCGAAGACGGCCCCAGCGAAGTGCGCGTCGCCCTGCCCAACGGCCAGACGCTCTGCGCTCTGGCTGAGCCGTTGCTGCTTCGCACTCGCGGGCTCAGCGTCGGGCAACCGGTGCAGGTGCAGTTCTCGCCGTCCAATGTGCTGATTGGCACGCCGCTGTAACGGACTTTCTGCAACAAAAACTTCATCGCCTCCCATTAAGGTTGCTGCCAAAACCAAGCAGGGAGCCTGATGTGAGCCTATTAGAAGAAAACCAATCCACAGATCTGGAAAAGATGGTCGGCCTCAGCCGTCGCGGTTTCATCAGCGCCGGTGCGTTGTGCGGTGCCGCCATGTTCCTCGGCGGTAACCTGCTCAGCCGCAGCGCACTGGCCACCGGCATCAGCGCCGGCAACAGCCGCCTGCTCGGTTTCGAGAGCATTCCCGCCGCGACCACCGACGTCATCAGCCTGCCCAAGGGCTACAAGTCTTCGGTGCTGATCAGTTGGGGTCAGCCATTGCACAAGAACGCCCCGGCGTTCGACCCGAGCGGCAATGGCACTGCCGCCGCCCAGGAAGTGCAGTTCGGCGACAACAACGACGGCATGAGCCTGTTCGAATTCCCCGACGACCGCAACCGTGCGTTGATGGCGATCAACAACGAATACACCAACTACCGCTACCTCTACCCGCACGGCGGCATGCCGCAGTCGGCCGAAGACGTGCGTAAGGCACTGGCCTGCGAAGGTGTATCGGTAATTGAAGTGCAGCGCAGGAACGGCCAATGGCAGTTCGTTCAGGGCTCGCGCTACAACCGCCGCATCCACGGCAACTCGCCGCTGCGCATCAGCGGCCCGGCGGCCGGTCATGAGCTGATGAAGACGGCCGCCGACAAGCACGGCAAGAAAGTCCTCGGCACCTTCCAGAACTGCGCCAACGGCAAGACACCGTGGGGCACCTATCTGACCTGCGAAGAAAACTTCACCGACTGCTTCGGCAGCAGCAACGCCCAGCAGCAGTTCGACCCAGCGCAAAAGCGCTACGGCGTGTCGGCCGCCAGTCGCGAAATCAACTGGCACCCGTTCGACCCGCGCTTCGACATGGCCAAAAACCCCAACGAACTCAACCGGCACGGCTGGGTTGTGGAAATCGATCCGTTCGATCCGCAATCGACCCCGGTCAAACGCACCGCCCTTGGTCGCTTCAAGCATGAAAACGCCGCCCTGGCCGAGACCGACGACGGTCGCGCCGTGGTGTACATGGGCGACGACGAGCGTGGCGAGTTCATCTACAAATTCGTCAGCCGCGACCGCATCAACCATCGCAACCCGAAAGCCAACCGCGACATCCTCGACCACGGGACCCTGTACGTGGCCAAGTTCGACGCCGGAGACGGCAATCCGGATCACCCGAAAGGCCAGGGCCAGTGGATCGAACTGACCCACGGCAAGAACGGCATCGACGCCAGCAGCGGTTTCGCCGATCAGGCCGAAGTGCTGATCCATGCCCGCCTCGCCGCCAGTGTGGTCGGCGCCACGCGTATGGACCGCCCGGAGTGGATCGTGGTCAGTCCGAAGGACGGCCAGGTCTATTGCACCCTGACCAACAACGCCAAACGTGGCGAAGACGGCCAGCCGGTGGGCGGGCCGAACCCGCGCGAGAAGAACGTCTACGGGCAAATCCTGCGCTGGCGCACCGACCGCGACGATCACGCGTCGAAGACGTTTGCCTGGGATCTGTTCGTGGTTGCCGGCAACCCGGGGGTGCACGCCGGTACGCCGAAGGGCGGATCGAAGAACATCACCCCGCAGAACATGTTCAACAGCCCGGACGGGCTGGGCTTCGACAAGGCCGGGCGCTTGTGGATTCTCACCGACGGCGACTCGAGCAATGCCGGGGACTTTGCCGGGATGGGCAACAACCAGATGCTCTGCGCCGATCCCAGGACCGGCGAGATCCGCCGCTTCATGGTCGGGCCGATTGGTTGCGAAGTCACCGGGATCAGCTTCTCGCCGGATCAGAAAACCCTGTTTGTCGGGATTCAGCATCCGGGCGAAAACGGCGGCTCGACCTTCCCCGAGCATCTGCCGAACGGCAAGCCGCGCTCCTCGGTGATGGCGATTACCCGTGAGGATGGCGGAATAGTCGGCGCCTGACAGGCCTAATCGCTGGCAAGCCAGCTCCCACAGGTTCTGCGCTAATTTGAAAATAGTGCAAGACTTTGTGGGAGCTGGCTTGCCAGCGATAGCGTCCTCCCAGACACCAGCCACCTCCCCCGCTGCCATCTGCGCTACCATGCTGGGCCGGACGCGGCAGCCTGCTGCGCGCAGGAGTCAGCATGGCCCACCCGTTTGAAACCCTCACACCCGATCTCGTGCTCGATGCCGTCGAAAGCATCGGCTTCCTGAGTGACGCGCGCATTCTGGCGCTCAACAGCTACGAAAACCGCGTCTACCAGGTCGGCATCGAAGACTCCGAACCGCTGATCGCCAAGTTCTACCGTCCGCAGCGCTGGACCAACGAAGCCATCCTCGAAGAACACCAGTTCACCTTCGAGCTGGCCGATGTCGAAATCCCGGTGGTGGCGCCGCTGATCCACAACGGCCAGACCCTGCACGAACACGCCGGTTTCCGTTTCACCCTGTTCCCTCGTCGTGGCGGGCGTGCGCCGGAGCCGGGCAATCTTGATCAGCTGTATCGCCTCGGCCAGTTGCTCGGGCGCATTCACGCCGTCGGCGCCACCAAGCCGTTCGCACACCGCGAAGCGCTCGCCGTGCAGAACTTCGGCCACGCCTCGCTGAACACTTTGCTCGAAGGCAATTTCATTCCCAAGAGCCTGCTGCCGGCCTATGAGTCTGTCGCCCGCGATCTGCTTAAACGCGTGGAAGATGCGTATGCCAACACACCGCACCAGAACATCCGCATGCACGGCGACTGCCATCCCGGCAACATGATGTGCCGCGACGAGATGTTCCACATCGTCGACCTCGACGACTGCCGCATGGGCCCGGCGGTGCAGGACATCTGGATGATGCTGGCGGGCGACCGTCAGGATTGCCTCGGCCAGCTCTCGGAGCTGATGGATGGCTACAACGAATTCCATGACTTCGACCCGCGCGAACTGGCGCTGATCGAACCGCTGCGCGCCCTGCGCCTGATGCATTACAGCGCCTGGCTGGCGCGGCGCTGGGACGACCCGGCGTTCCCGCACAGCTTTCCGTGGTTTGGTACGGAACGGTATTGGGGCGATCAGGTGTTGGCGCTACGCGAACAGCTGTCGGCGCTCAACGAAGAACCTTTGAAGTTGTTCTGATTTAAAGATCAAAAGATCGCAGCCTTCGGCAGCTCCTACATGGGAATGCGTTCCCCCTGTAGGAGCTGCCGTGTTGTGGTCGAATTTTTTTAGACCATGATGTAGGAGCGTCGATTTAAGGAAGCATCATGGGATATCGGGTTGTCACGTCAGAGGAAAAAGCAGAAGCCATTCGCTTGGTCGTGGAGATGAATTACTCCACCCCTAAAGCCTGTGAAGCTACTGGTGTGGGCCCTACGGCCCTGCGTCGCTGGGTTTCGCGCTGGCGTCGAGAGCAGGAAGGCATGTCGCAGCCACCGCGATTGCAGGATCAGGAACTGATCGAATCGCTCCAGGCAAAGCTGGCACTGCTTGAAGCCGAGAACCAAGTACTAAAAAAGCAATTGCCCTCTCATCTAAAGGTTCTGTTCGGTCGAACCAAGTGATTGATGGCGTTCGAGGTGCAATGTCGATTCGGCGCATGTGCTCAGTGCTTGGCGTTGCTCGAAGCAGCTATTACACCAAGCGTAAACCCAAGCGCCTGAAGCCTGAACTGCGCTTGCTGAGGCGTAAACTTCGTGCGATGCATAAAGAACATCGTGAGGCGTTAGGTACTCGTGGGTTTTCCAGAGAGCTAAGAAAAGAGGGGATTTTTATTGGGCGCTGTCGAATGCGCACGCTGATCAACACCTTTGGTCTACACCGACGCAGACCGCGTTATGCCCACTATCGACGCGCTACGAAACCAGCGATTGTTGCACCGAACATACTTGATCGGCGTTTTAATCCGACCCAGCCAGACACACTTTGGGCCGGTGACATTACCTACATCCGAGTCGGAAATAGCTGGCTTTATCTGGCGGTGGTGATGGATCTGTTTTCACGCAGAATTGTGGGTTGGGCCTGTTCCCGAACTGCCGATGCTGAACTGTCTGCAAGGGCGCTAAGGTTAGCAGTGTCACTACGCCGTCCGATGCCTGCGTTGCTATTTCACTCAGACCAGGGCTGCCAGTACACCGCTGATCGATTTGTTGGCTGCTTGGCAGAAAACCGGATCGTTCAGAGCATGAGTCGTCGAGGAAACTGCTGGGATAACGCAGTGGTTGAGCGCTATTTCAGGACGTTGAAACACGATTGGATGCCGGAAAACGGCTACCAAAACCATTTCGAAGCGGAGAAGGATGTGATGAATTTTGTTCATCACTACAACCATCGTCGTTGCCACTCTGCCTCGAACCACTTGCCGCCTGCGCTGTTTGAGCAGCAGGCGGCCTAATACTCCTACGGAGTGGTTTAAAAAAACTGAACCACTACACCGCAGGCTGCGATCTTTTTGCTTTCTGGCACGACACATCTATACAACCTCCTTACAATCCCTGCTTTGTCAGCTGCCTAAGCAAGGATTCTGCATGCAAGCCGCCAACCCGCGTCGCGGGTACATTCTGGGCCTGAGTGCCTACATCATCTGGGGCCTGTTCCCGATCTACTTCAAAGCCATCGCCGAAGTCCCCGCTGTCGAGATCATCATTCACCGCGTGTTGTGGTCGGCGCTGTTCGGCGCCTTGCTGCTGATGGTGTGGAAGCATCCGGGCTGGTTGCGCGAGTTGCTCGACAACCCCAGGCGTCTGGCGATTCTGGCCCTGAGCGGCACCCTGATCGCGGCCAACTGGCTGACCTACGTGTGGTCGGTGAACAACGGGCGCATGCTCGAAGCGAGCCTCGGTTACTACATCAACCCGTTGGTCAACGTGCTGCTGGGGATGCTGATTCTCGGCGAACGTCTGCGGCGCATGCAGTGGATCGCGGTGGGGTTGGCGGCCGTTGGCGTGGCGCAGCAGGTGTGGCAGGTCGGCAGTCTGCCGTGGGTCTCGCTGGTGCTGGCGCTGACCTTCGGTTTTTACGGCTTGATCCGCAAACAGGCGCCGGTCAAGGCCTTGCCGGGGCTGGTGGTGGAAACCTGGATGCTGGTACCGATTGCCGTGGCCTGGCTGCTGTTCAACCAGACCGCAACCAGCGCACAACCGGAATTCTGGACCACTTCCCAAGCCTGGTGGCTGGTCGCGGCGGGTCCTGTGACGCTCATCCCGCTGGTCTGTTTCAACGCTGCCACCCGGCACCTGCCCTACACCACCATCGGTTTCCTCCAGTACACCGCGCCAACCCTGGTGCTGCTGCAGGCGGTGCTGCTGTTTGGTGAGCACTTGTCGTCGAGCACGCTGATCGCGTTCATCTTCATCTGGGCCGGTCTGGCCGTTTACAGCGTCGATGCGGTGATCAGCTTGCGCCGGCGCAGCTGATCAAAAAACGCACAAAGCTTCGCAGGCCACGGTTCTCGTGGTCTGCAACGTTCCTTCCCAAGGTTATCCACAGCGTGATCCCCGCCGTTTGTGCGCAAGTCACTGAATGCTGGCGGTTTTTTGATCAACTTCCGGAAAGCCACGGCCAGCGTGGCGTTGCGCCCGGTCTCTACAGGTTATCCACAGGCAGGTGCACGTTAAAACTGGATAACCCAAGCACCGCTTAAAGGTCTGTGCGCAGCACCAGTTCGACCATCAGATCATCGGCCAGGGTTTCCAGCCGCGATTGCAGCACGTCCAGCGACAGGGTCAGCGGCACCGCGAGGATCGCTTCGGCGTGAAACAACGGCTCGCTGCTCATCGGCGCCGGGCGCACTTCGGTCACCAGCCGTTCGATGTTCACCCCCTGTTCGCTGAGCAAGCGGGTGATGTCGCGCACGATGCCCGGGCGGTCATTGCCCACCAATTCCATGGCGATCGGTTTCCAGGTGCAGGACTGCTCGATGCCACTCTCGGCGATCAGCACGCGAATGCCTTGTGCCGACAGTGCTTGTAGGGAATCGACTAATTCGTCGTAAGCCTCCGCCGGTACGCCCACCCGCAGAATCCCGGCGAACTGCCCGGCCATCCGTGACATGCGGCTTTCCAGCCAGTTGCCGCCGTGCTCAGCGATGCATAGGGCGATGCGCTCGACCTGCCCGGGTTTGTCCGGAGCAAACACGGTGAGTACGAGATGGTCCATGGCGCCGCCCTCTTGTCATGACTTTTGTTATAGAAAGGCAAGTATAGGCAAGCGTCGACATTCAGCCGCCATGCTCAAGTGAACAACACCTGTGGCGAGGGAGCTTGCTCCCGCTGGCGGCCGCAGGACGCCCTCTCCAGTCAGTCATATCTGTTGCGGGTGCTTCGCACCCGAGCGGGAGCAAGCTCCCTCGCCACAAATGCAGGTTCATCGACGCTGAATGGAAGCTGCACAGTATTTATGTGTACAACTTTTTATATTTAGCTGGAACAATCCGATGGTTTTTTGAGAACATCCCGTTCCGCGACGTGACCGCAATGCGTCATGAGGTCGCAGAACGACGTAATTAGTCTGATTTTCACAAGCGCAACGCATCATGTAGTATGCCTCGGCGCGCACTACATAACGCTGGATCGATGTCTGCCCAAGGCACGTTCGCAACCCTGAAAGCCCCGTCAGCAAGGCCCCCAAGCCGTTGATTGGTCCCAGCCCAGCCGCCAGCAATGGCATGTACTGGTCGGAAGGTTTGTGGTTTAAATGGCCAGAGGCTTCATTGTCAAATTGAAGAGCTGAAAAGCGAAATAGCTGAGCAGAGTGAGGCAAGCAATGACTGAACACGTTCAAGTCGGTGGCCTGCAGGTCGCCAAAGTCCTGTTCGACTTCGTGAACAACGAAGCCATTCCCGGTACCGGCCTCACCGCCGAAAAATTCTGGGAAGGTGCCGACAAGGTCATTCATGACCTGGCACCGAAGAACAAAGCCCTACTCGCCAAACGCGATGACTTCCAGGCTCGCCTTGATGCCTGGCACCAGGAACATGCCGGCCAGGCGCACGACGCTGTAGCCTACAAAGCCTTCCTGCAAGAAATCGGTTATCTGCTGCCAGAAGCGGCTGATTTCCAGGCAACGACGCAAAACGTCGATGATGAAATCGCCCGGACCGCCGGCCCGCAACTTGTGGTCCCGGTGATGAACGCCCGCTTCGCCCTCAATGCCTCGAACGCCCGCTGGGGTTCGCTGTACGACGCCCTCTACGGCACTGACGCAATCAGCGAAGACGGTGGCGCGGAGAAAGGCAAAGGCTACAACAAGGTGCGTGGCGACAAGGTCATCGCCTTCGCCCGTGCGTTCCTCGACGAAGCGGCGCCACTGGCGGCCGGCTCCCACGTCGACTCCACCGGCTACAAGATCGCTGACGGCAAACTGCTGGTCTCCCTCAAGGGCGGCAGCAACACCGGCCTGCGTGACGATACACAGCTGATCGGCTTCCAGGGCGATGCCAACGCGCCGATCGCCGTGCTGCTGAAACACAACGGTCTGCACTTCGAAATCCAGATCGACGCCAGCACCCCGGTCGGCCAGACCGACGCTGCCGGCGTCAAAGACGTTCTGATGGAAGCAGCCCTGACCACCATCATGGACTGCGAAGACTCCGTGGCCGCCGTCGATGCCGACGACAAAGTGGTGATCTACCGCAACTGGCTCGGCCTGATGAAGGGCGACCTGTCCGAAGAAGTCGCCAAGGGCGGCCAGACCTTTACCCGCACCATGAACCCGGATCGCACCTACACCGCACCGAACGGCGGTGAAGTGACCCTGCACGGCCGTTCGCTGTTGTTCGTGCGCAACGTCGGCCACCTGATGACCATCGACGCGATCCTCGACAAGGATGGCAACGAAGTGCCGGAAGGCATCCTCGACGGTCTGGTCACTTGCCTGGCGGCGATGCACAACCTCAACGGCAACACCTCGCGTCGCAATACGCGCACCGGCTCGGTCTACATCGTCAAACCGAAGATGCACGGCCCGGAAGAAGCGGCGTTCACCAACGAGCTGTTCGGCCGCATCGAAGACGTGCTGGGCCTGAAACGCAACACGCTGAAAGTCGGGATCATGGACGAGGAGCGCCGCACCACGGTCAACCTCAAGGCCTGCATCAAGGCGGCCAGCGAGCGCGTGGTGTTCATCAACACCGGTTTCCTCGACCGTACCGGCGACGAAATCCACACCTCCATGGAAGCCGGCCCGATGGTGCGCAAGGCCGACATGAAGGCCGAAAAGTGGATCGGCGCCTACGAGAACTGGAACGTCGATATCGGTCTGAGTACCGGCCTGCAAGGTCGCGCGCAAATCGGTAAAGGCATGTGGGCGATGCCCGATCTGATGGCGGCGATGCTCGAACAGAAAATCGCTCACCCACTGGCCGGCGCCAACACCGCCTGGGTACCGTCGCCGACCGCTGCTGCGCTGCACGCGTTGCACTACCACAAGGTCGACGTGTTCGCCCGTCAGGCCGAACTGGCCAAGCGTGCCCGCGCTTCGGTGGACGACATTCTGACCATCCCGCTGGCGGTCAACCCGAACTGGACGCCAGAGCAGATCAAGAACGAACTGGACAACAACGCCCAGGGCATTCTCGGTTACGTGGTGCGCTGGATCGACCAGGGCGTGGGTTGTTCGAAAGTGCCGGACATCAACGACGTCGGCCTGATGGAAGACCGCGCAACGCTGCGGATCTCCAGCCAGCACATCGCCAACTGGCTGCGCCACGGTATCGTTACCGAAGCGCAAGTGATGGAAAGCCTCAAGCGCATGGCGCCGGTGGTTGACCGGCAGAACGCCAACGACCCGCTGTACCGTCCGCTGGCACCGGACTTCGACAGCAACATCGCCTTCCAGGCGGCGGTCGAACTGGTGATCGAAGGCACCAAACAGCCGAACGGCTACACCGAGCCAGTGCTGCACCGTCGTCGTCGCGAGTTCAAGAAGGCCAACGGCCTGTAACCTGCGCTGGCTGCCGGACATGAAAAAGCCCTGATCTTGCGATCAGGGCTTTTTTGTTTGGACTGAAATCCCAAGCAGGCAGTAATCCCTGTGGCGAGGGAGCTTGCTCCCGCCCGGCGGCGCAGCCGTCGTAATTTTAGCGAATGCGATGTGTCAGGATTAATGTGGATGCAGGGTTTGGGGCCGCTTCGCAGCCCAGCGGGAGCAAGCTCCCTCGCCACAAGGGTAGCGGTTAAACACGATTACGGATCAATACCTAATTCGTGTTTGACCAGCCCCAGCAACTTCGCAGTATCAATCGGCTTGAGCAGAAAATCCACCACGCTCAAATGCATCGCCGCGATGGCGTCCTTCACATCGGCATCGCCGGAAACAATGATGATCGGCATTGCTGCCCGTACCGACTCGCGCACCTGCCGAATCAAGTCCAGGCCACCGACATTGCCCATGCGCAGATCAGTGATCACCAGGCCAATCGAGGGCTTTTCCGCAAGCATCTTCAGTGCGGTTTCGCCACTGGCCGCGGTCATGCAGTGAATACCGTCCAACGCGAGTATCTCCGACAACAGCTCCCGGGCGTCCTTGTCGTCATCGACGATCAGCACACGCTGCGGCGGCAAGTCGGGTTCGAGCATTACAGCGCTGAGCGCTTCACGCTCGGCGTCGCTCAAAATATCGTGGTCGGACATGGCGTTCTCTAAGTTTTCAAATCAATCACCTGGCACAGTCGTCAGACATCGCTAAGCAGAGCTTCAATGTGCACTTCGTCGGATTTTTTCCAAGTGGCTGGCGGGGGAATTTCCGACTGTTTTTGTAGGGCACTTCCCAAATGTGCCCAACGGCAGCTCAAACCTAGACTTACGTCCAATGGGCACCCCGCACGCAGGGGTCGACCATGGCTGCAACGATCCGACAACAACAATTCAAAAAAGACTGCGGTAATGGTTATGAGTAAAGCGGACGCCTTCACCCAGGCAGGGAAAACCGCGGTGTTGCAGAACATTCAGGGCACCCTGCAATTCCTCCAGCGCTTCCCGCCCTTCAATCAGATGGAACACGCCCACCTGGCTTATCTGGTGGAGCAGTGTCAGCTGCGGTTCTACGGCCAGGGCGAAAGCATCATCAAGCCCGCCGACGGGCCGGTCGAACACTTCTACATCGTCAAACAGGGCCGGGTGATCGGTGAGCGTCAGCACATCACCAGGCCCGGCACCGAAACCACGTTTGAAATCACCACCGGCGAGTGTTTCCCCCTCGCCGCGCTGATTGGCGAACGGGCGACCCGCACCGAACACCTGGCCGGCGAAGACACCTTTTGCCTGCAACTGAACAAACCGGCGTTCATCAAGCTGTTCGCTCTGTCCAACAGCTTCCGCGATTTCGCTTTGCGCGGGGTCAGCAGCCTGCTCGATCAGGTCAATCAGCAGGTCCAGCAGAAAGCCGTGGAAACCCTCGGCACCCAGTATTCACTCAACACGCGCCTCGGCGAATTGGCGATGCGCCATCCGGTGACCTGTAGCCCGGATACATCTCTGCGCACAGCGGTGAAGCTGATGCACGAACAACAGGTCGGCAGCATCGTCGCAGTGGATGAACACAAGGCGCCGCTGGGGATTTTCACCCTGCGTGACCTGCGCGAGGTGGTCGCCAACGGCAGCGGCGATTTCAGCGAAACCATCGAGCGCCACATGACCTGTTCGCCGTTCTTTCTGTCGCCCGATCACAGCGCCTTCGACGCGGCGATTGCCATGACCGAGCGGCACATCGCCCACGTCTGTCTGGTAAAGGATCAGCGCTTGTGCGGCGTGGTCTCCGAGCGCGATCTGTTCTCCCTGCAACGGGTCGATCTGGTGCATCTGGCCCGGACCATCCGCAGTGCCCAGCGCATCGAGCAACTGATGAGCCTGCGCGGCGAGATCGGTCAACTGGTCGAACGCATGCTCGCCCACGGTGCATCGTCGACCCAGATCACCCACATCATCACCCTGCTCAACGATCACACCGTGTGCCGGGTGATCGAACTGACCCTCGCCGAAAAAGGCGACCCCGGTGTGCCGTTCAGTTGGTTGTGCTTCGGCAGCGAGGGCCGGCGCGAACAGACGCTGCACACCGATCAGGACAACGGCATTCTGTTCGAAGCACGGGACGCGGCGCACGCGGCGGAGATTCGCGGCAAGCTGCTGCCACTGGCCCAGCAGATCAACCAGAGTCTGGCGCAGTGCGGCTTCAGCCTGTGCAAGGGCAACATCATGGCCGGCAACCCTGAGCTGTGCCTGTCGCGGGCGGAATGGGCGCGGCGCTTTGCAGCGTTTATTCGCGAAGCGACGCCGGAGAACCTGCTCGGTTCGAGCATTTATTTCGATCTGCGAGTGGTCTGGGGCGACGAGAAAGGCTGCGCGCAACTGCGCCGGGGGATTCTCGATCAGGTCGGCGACAACCGTTTATTCCAGCGCATGCTGGCCGAAAACGCCCTGCGCAATCGTCCACCGGTGGGACGCTTTCGCGAGTTTGTGCTGGCGCGCAAGAACGGCGAAAAAGCCACCCTCGATCTCAAGGTCCAGGGCCTGACGCCCTTCGTCGACGGCGCGCGTCTGTTGGCACTGGCGCACGGCATCGAAACCAACAACACCCTCGAACGCTTGCGTCAGTTGGTCGAGAAAGAGGTGATCGAACGGCTCGACGGCGCCGCGTATGAAGAGGCTTACCACTTCATCCAGCAGACCCGCATGCAGCAACACCAGATCCAGACGCGGGAAAATCTGCCTTGGTCGAATCGCGTCGATCCGGACAGCCTCAATCATCTGGACCGGCGCATCCTGCGTGAATCCCTGCGCCAGGCCCAGCGCCTGCAGAGCAGCCTGGCCTTGCGGTATCAGCTATGAGCCTGTTCTCGTGGCTGCGCCCGGCCAGCCCTCTGCTGTCGGCCGACCTGCAACAGCGTCTGGCGGAGCTGCCGGCGATCAGCGAAGTGAAAGAGTGCAGCCTGCGCGAGCAGCGCTGGGTGGTGCTGGATCTGGAAACCACCGGGCTGAACCTGAACAAGGATCGTGTGCTGTCGATCGGCGCGGTGGTGATCGAAGACGGCGCGATCGACTTCAGCCAGCAGTTCGAGCGCACCCTGCAATGTCGAGAGCTGAAACTCAGCCCGAGCGTGTTGATTCATGGCCTGGGGCCGAATGCGATTGCCGCCGGTAGCGACCCGGCCGAGGCATTGCTGGAGTTGATGGAATTCATCGGCGACAGCCCGGTGCTGGCGTTTCATGCGCCCTTCGATCAGCACATGCTCGGGCGCGCATTGAAAGAACACTTGGGCTACAAGCTGCAGAACGTGTTTCTGGATGTCGCGGACATGGCACCGCTGTTGTGCCCGCAGGCGAATATCCGTGAGGCCGGGCTGGATGAATGGATCGACTGGTTCAAGCTTGAGGTGTTCGAGCGGCACAACGCGAGTGCCGATGCACTGGCCACGGCAGAGCTGGCGTTGATCCTGTTCAGCCGGGCACGGCAGCAGCAGATTCATAGTCCGCTGAACCTGCAGCAGCGTTTGAGTCAGTGGAAACGTCGGCAGCAGGCGCCTTCCTTCTAGATTTGCAGCCGACCCGTATCCCCCTGTAGGAGCTGCCGCAGGCTGCGATCTTTTGATTTTATAAACAGCAAAATCAAAAGATCGCAGCCTTCGGCAGCTCCTACAGAGTCCACATTGACTTCACCCGACCAGTGGCCAATTGCTAACCATTCCCACCTCTGCGAGAATCGCGAACAATTCTCGTTGGTTAACATTTCCCAATCGGTGCGTCTGGTGTCGTCAGTCCCAAGCCCTCACAGTGAACTCGTCGGTGCGTTGTATCGCGACCATCGCGGTTGGCTGCTGAACTGGTTGCGGCGCAACGTGGCGTGCCCGCAGCGGGCCGAAGACCTCAGTCAGGACACCTTCGTGCGTTTGCTCGGTCGCGATGAATTGCTGACGCCGCGCGAACCGCGGGCGTTTCTGGTGGCGATCGCCAAGGGCCTGCTGTTCGACTACTTCCGCCGCGCCGCGCTGGAGCAGGCCTACCTCACCGAGTTGATGCTGGTCCCCGAAGGCGAACAACCTTCGGTGGAAGAACAGCAACTGATCCTCGAAGACCTCAAGGCCATCGACCGCTTGCTCGGCAAACTGTCGACCAAGGCCCGCGCCGCATTCCTGTATAACCGCCTCGACGGCCTCGGCCATGCCGAAATCGCCGCGAAGCTCGGCGTCTCGGTGCCGCGTGTGCGGCAATACCTGGCTCAGGGCATTCGCCAGTGCTACATCGCCCTCTACGGTGAGCCGACATGAGCCCGGCCAGCTCCAAACCGGTTTCGGCTCAGGTGCTGGACGCGGCGATTGCCTGGCAATTGTCGCTGGATTCCAGCAGTGCGCTGGAGCGCGAAGAGTTCGCCAAATGGCACGCAGCCAATGAAGAACATGCCCGCGCCTGGCGTCAGTTGGGCATGCTCGATCAGCGCTTCAGTGTCGCCAACGGCCCGGCCCGCGCTGCGTTGCTGCAATCACGCGAAGGCATTCGCCGCAGAGTGCGCAAGCTCGGCAGCGGACTGGCCAGCGTGGTGGCAGTGGTCGGTCTGGCGCTGTTTGCCGGTGATCGCTACCTGCCGCTGGATTACTGGCTGGCCGATCAACGCACCGCCACCGGTGAGCAGCGCACGGTGCGGCTGGCCGATGGCACCGTGCTCAACCTCAACACCCACAGCGCGGTGGATGTGCGCTTCGATGCCAGCCAGCGCCTGATCGTGTTGCAGGAAGGCGAAATCATGGTTGAGACCGGTCACGGCGATGCGCGGCCGTTCATCGTCGAGACCCGCGAAGGCAGCATGCGCGCGCTGGGCACGCGGTTTCTGGTCAAGCGTGAAGACCAGGGCACGCGTCTGAGCGTCCTGCAATCGGCGGTGGCGGCGCATCCGCAAAGTCATCCTGACGAGCAGATCCTGCGCGAAGGCCAGCAAGTGCTGATTCGCAACGACGGCCTCGACGCGGTCGCCGCACTCACCCCCGGCGCCGATGCCTGGACCCGCGGCATGCTGGTGGTGGACAACGCGCGGCTCGGCGATCTGGTGCACGAACTCGGGCGCTACCGCCGTGGCTATCTGGGCGTCGCCCCGGAGGTCGCCGACCTGCGCATCACCGGCAGCTTCCCGCTGCACGACACCGACAAGGCCCTGAGTGCTCTGCTGCCGACCCTGCCGGTACAGATCGAGCAGCACACGCCGTATTGGGTCACGGTGGCGAAGGCTGATACCAAGCCTTGAGGGCGACCGACCTCTGTGGCGAGGGAGCTTGCTCCCGCTCGGCTGCACAGCAGTCGTCAAACCAGTCAATGCGATTTATCTGAAAGACAGCAGGGACCGCTTCGCGCTCCAGCGGGAGCAAGCTCCCTCGCCACAGGGTCTCGGTCACTTTTCAGTTAATCGAAATTATTTTCATCCAGCCCTATCACTTTTCAATTCTCGTCCGGCACACAGGCAATTGAGAAATATTTCCATTCAGGAGCCTTCGCATGTCCCGTTCGCTAGACACCTTGTTGCGCCCCAGTCTGCTGGCTGTCGCCATCGCCCTCAGCACCCCGCTGATCAGCCACCCGTTGCTCGCCGCTGAGCAGGCCTCCAGCGTACGCGCCTACAACCTGCCGGCGGCGCCGTTGTCGACCACGCTGAACCAGATCGCCAGCCAGGGCGGCCTCGCGCTGTCGCTCAATCCCTCGCTGGCCGCGGGCAAGACCTCGGCGCCGGTCAACGGTCAGTACGATGCCGCCGGCGCACTGCGTGCCGCCCTGCGTGGCACCGGTCTGCAACTGGAACAAAGCAACACCGGCACCTACACCTTGGTTGCGGTGCCGGAAGGGACACTGGCGCTGCCGGAAACTGCAGTGATCGGCGTGGAAAACTACGAAAGTGCCTGGGGCCCGGTCGAAGGCTACACCGCCACCCGCACTGCCGCCGGCACCAAGACCGACACTGCGCTGGTCGAAGCGCCGCGCTCGATCTCGGTCGCGACCCGCCAGCAAATGGACGACCGCAGCGTGCACAGCCTTGATGACGCCGTGCGCTACATGCCGGGCATCACCGCCAGCAGCTACGGCAGCGACACCCGCGCCGACTGGCTGCGCGTGCGCGGTTTCGAGCCGACCCAGTTCCTCGACGGCCTGCCGCTGCCCAAAGGCGTGTACGCCAACCCGAAACAGGAAACCTGGAACCTCGACCGTCTCGCCCTGCTGCGCGGTCCGGCCTCTTCCGTCTACGGCCAGACCCCGCCGGGCGGCCTGCTGGACATGGTCAGCCGGCGCCCGAGCAGCGACGCCAGCAGCGAAATCCAGTTGCAGTACGGCAGCGACAACCACCGCCAGATCAACTTCGCCAGCACCGGCAAGATCGACGACGCCGGCCAGTTTCTCTACGGCATCAGCGGTGTGGTGCGCGACAGCGGCACGCAGATCGACCACATCGATAACAAGCGCTACAACATCGCGCCGAGCCTGACCTGGAACATCGACGACGACACCAGATTCACCCTGCTGAGCCAGTTCACCCGCGACGATACCGGCATTACCAGCCAGTTTCTGCCGGTGCAGGGCACCAAGATCGACATGCCGTTCGGTAGCGTCTCGCACCACAAAAACCTCGGCGACCCGGATTGGGAATACTACGACCGCACTTACTACGCGCTGGGTTATGCCTTCGAACACCGGCTGAACGATGTCTGGCAGTTCAAGCAGAACCTGCGTTACACCAAGTCGGACCTGTCGTTCCAGGCCCTGACCGTCGGCTCTTACCCGTACACCATGGTGGACGATCAAGGTAACGTCGGGCGCACCAGCACCAGCGTTGACGAAGACATCAGCCAGTTCGCAGTGGACAACAACTTCCAGGCCGACTTCGCCACCGGTGACATTCGCCACACCGTGCTGTTGGGGCTGGATCACCAGCGCAGCAACACCAACTACCTGTCGATCTACGGTGACGGCCTGAAAACCAACGTGCTGAACCCGATCTACGGCCAGCCGATCGTTCGTCCGGATCGCTCGACGGCGTATTACGACTACGACCAGAAGACCTACCAGACCGGCCTCTATGTACAGGATCAGATGGCCCTCGACCAATGGCGCCTGACGCTGGGCGGTCGTGAAGACTGGGTCCACACCGGCACCAAATTCTTCAACAAGGCCGACGCGACCAACACCCAGCGCGACAAGAACTTCAGCGGTAACGCAGCGCTCAGCTACGTGTTCGACTCGGGCTTCGTCCCGTACATTTCCTACGCCGAATCCTTCCAGCCAACCACCGGCGCCGACGCCTCCTCCACCGGTTCGCTGAAACCGACCGAAGGCAAGCAATGGGAAATGGGCGTCAAGTACCAGCCACCGGGCAGCAAGACCCTGCTGACCGCCGCCGTGTATGACCTGACGCAGAAAAACGTCGCGGTCACCACCACCGTCGGCAACACCCCGATCACCAGCCAGACCGGCGAAGTGAAAGTCAAAGGCCTGGAACTGGAGGCGACCTCGGACGTCACCGATAACCTGAAAGTGATTGCCGCCTACACCCTGGCCAAGTCCGAAGTGCAGAAAGGCGACTACAAAGGCAACCGCCTGCAACTGATGCCAAACCAGCAAGCCTCGCTGTGGACCGATTACACCTGGCACAGCGGCGTGCTCCACGGCTTCGGTATCGGCGGTGGCGTGCGTTACACCGGCAACACCTATGGCGATCAGGGCAACACCTGGCTGGGCAAGGCCAATGCTTACACGGTGTTCGACGCCTCCGTGCATTACGACCTCGGGCGCCTGGACAACAGCCTCAAAGGTGCATCGGTCGCGGTCAACGCCACCAACCTGTTCGACAAGGACTACATCTCCACCTGCGACGGCTTCTACTGCTACTACGGCGACCAGCGCAGCGTCGTCGCCAGCGCCACCTACAAGTGGTAACCGCGTGAGCTGAAACAGGTCCTGTCACCAAGCCGTCCTTCATGGACGGCTTCGGTGTTTATGAAGGTCATGAAATGAAAAGTAAAACAATTCGCCGCTGGTCGTTCATCCACACCTGGACCAGCCTGATCTGCACCGTGTTTTTGCTGTTGCTGGCATTGACCGGCCTGCCGCTGATCTTCCATCACGAGATCGAGCACCTGCTCGGCGATGCCCCGCAAGTGCGCGAGATGCCGGCCGACACGCCGCGCCTGAACCTGGCGCAACTGGTCGAGGCCGCCGAACAACATCGTCCCGGCGAAGTGGTGCAGTACTTCGGTTTCGAGGACGACGAACCCAATGCCGTGTTGACGATCATGGCGAAGACCGCCGGCACCGAACCGAACTCGTCGCACACCTTCATGCTCGATGCGCGCACCGGTGAAGCGCTGGAAACCCCGTCGGCAAATGGCGGGCTGATGCTGTTCATCCTGCGCCTGCACGTCGACATGTTTGCCGGGTTGCCGGGCAAACTGCTGCTGGCGTTCATGGGTTTACTGTTCGTGGTCGCGATCATCTCGGGCACCGTGCTGTACCTGCCGTTCATGCGTCGCTTGCCGTTCGGCACCGTGCGTCAGGACAAGTCCACCCGCTTGCGTTGGCTCGACCTGCACAACCTGATCGGCGTCGTCACCCTGACCTGGGCGCTGGTGGTGGGCGTCACCGGAGTGATCAGCGCCTGCGCCGACCTGCTCATCGCCGCGTGGCGCAATGACTCGCTGACCGCCATGGTCGCGCCGTACCGCGATGCCCCGCCACTGACCCGACTGGCCCCCGCCACCCGCCTGCTCGACATCGCCCGGGACGTGGCGCCGGGGATGAACCCGGACTTCATCGCCTTCCCCGGCACGCGCTTTTCCAGCGAGCATCACTACGCGGTGTTCATGAAGGGCGGCACCCACCTGACCTCGCACCTGCTGACGCCGGTGCTGATCGACGCCAGCACTCTGCAGGTCACCGCTGTGGCCGAGCGCCCGTGGTACATGGACGCCATGGGCATGTCCCAGCCGCTGCACTTCGGCGACTACGGCGGCATGCCGATGAAAATCCTCTGGGCGACCCTTGATGTGCTGACCATCATTGTCCTCGGCAGCGGCGTGTACCTCTGGGTGGTGCGGCGTAAAGCGGCGAAACCGGTGACGGCGGAGGCTGCTGCATGAAGCCGCGTCAGAGCAATTTCTGGAAGGTCTTCAGCACGCCGCTGGTGATTGCGCTGCTGAGTGCGGCGGGGTTGTTCGCGGCGTTGTTGGGGGATGGAATCTGGGATGCGTTGAGCTGGGTCGGGCTGGGTGTTCCGGCTTATCTGGCCATTAGAGGTTTATTGCAGCGCAGGTAGTTTTTGTGTTGTCGGTGATGGCCTCATCGCTGGCAAGCCAGCTCCCACAGGGGTTTATGCTGAATCTGAAATTTGTGTTCGCTGCAAAAACTGTGGGAGCTGGCTTGCCAGCGATGGCGATCTCACGAACACCATCAATTCCTCGCCAGCCACAGTGGTTGTAGCTAGGCTAACCTGCTGTTCTTGATGACCACCGAGGTTTGCCAATGTCCGCCCCCAGCATGACCCTGTTTCACAACACGCTCTCCCCGTTCGTGCGCAAAGTGATGGTGCTGTTGCACGAGACCGGCCAGCAGAATCGCGTCGCCCTGCAAGACTGCGTGCTCAGCCCGGTCAGCCCGGACGCTGCGCTCAATGCCGACAACCCGCTGGGCAAAATCCCGGCCCTGCGTCTGGCCGACGGCAGCGTCATCCATGACAGCCGCGTGATCCTCGAATACCTCGACCAGCAGCACGTCGGCAATCCGCTGATCCCCCGCGAAGGCGCGGCCCGCTGGCGCCGTCTGACCCTGGCCTCGCTGGCTGACGGGATCATGGACGCCTCGGTGATGGTGCGTTACGAACTGGTATTGCGCGCCCCGGAAAAGCATTGGGACGAATGGCTCAACGCCCAGCGCGAGAAAATCCGTCGCGCCCTGGCCTATCTGGAAAGTGACGCCATCGCCGAGCTGACCAGCCATTTCGACGTGGCCGCAATCAGCGTCGCTTGTGCGTTGGGTTACATCGATCTGCGCCACCCGGATCTGGACTGGCGCAGCGCCAACCCGCAACTGGCCAGCTGGTATTTCGAGGTGAGCCAGCGAGCGTCCATGGTCGCCACCCTGCCCAAGCCTTAAGGCTGCGGCGTCTGATCCGGCCCCTTCGCTGGCAAGCCAGCTCCCACAATGGATTTGCGTATGACAGAGTTCTCTGTTTCAGCACAACTCCTGTGGGAGCTGGCTTGCCAGCGATGGCACCAACTCGCATCCACAGGCAGAAACCCGACAATCCGCGTCACCAATTCTTCCTTCCAGCGCTGGTCCTCGCGCAACCCGCTCATTGCATCGCCCCCACATCAAACTCCAGCGGCCTGGCCGGTTTCTGCCCGATCCCGTACCAGTCGAGTTTGCGCGTCAGCACCATGAACACCCCAAGCAAGCCGAACAACAGCAGCGAACCCATCAGCAGCGCGTAATCCTCGGCGCTCAGCAGTCCGTACAGCAGGCCATACAACGCCGCCAATCCCGCAGAGAAACTCAGGCCGTGGCGCACGCTGTGCAGCACGTGACACACATAAAACCCGATCAACAACACACAGCCACTGGCCGACAGCAGATACGCCAGGGCAAAGCCGATGTGCTCCGACAACGACAGCAGCAACAGGTAAAAGAACGCCAGCGCCACCCCGACCAATGCGTATTGCACCGGATGCACCGCCAGACTCTTGAGCACTTCGAACAGGAAGAAACCGGCGAAGGTCAGGACGATGAACAACAGCGCATATTTGATCGCCCGATCACTCTTCAGGTACTGGTCCACCGGATCGATGAAACTCACGCCAAAACTGCGCCCGCTGAACCCCTCGCATTCATTGCCCGTCACGCAACGACTCATGGCTTCTTGCAGGTTGGTGGAGAAGAACGTGGTCTGCCAATCGGCGCTGAAACCCTGATCACTGATCTCGCGTTTGCCCGGCAGGAAATTGCCGATGAAGCTTGGGTGCGGCCAGTTTGCCGCGAGGCTGACGTGGCTGGTTTTGCCCACCGGCAACACCTGCAGCGAACCGGTGCCCTGCAGACGCAGGTCGAAACCGAAGGTCAGTTCCGTGGTTTTGCGGGTATCCAGCGCCGGCAGCGTGACCCGCACGCCTTCGCCCAGCCAGCCCACCTGAGTACCGGGTACGAAGTCCAGGCGCTGGCCGTCGAGTTCCAGTTTCAGGGCGTTTTCGATACCGCGAATGTCACTGATGCCCACCGCCAGAAACGGCGCATCGAACTGGTAATCGGCGAAGTCTTCCTTGATCCCCAACTGCGCCGGCAACGAGAAATGCCCATTGATGCGATTGTCGGCATGGAACAGCCGCGCCTCGTAGATACCGCGCTTGCGCAGCTCGGTCTGCACCTGGCCATCGAGTTCGAAACGTTCCGGCAGAAAGTACAGCCGACCGCGCTCTTCGCCGAGCTCTTCATAGCGCTGACTGGTTTTCTCGTTGGTCTTCCAGGTACGCACCACCTTGCGGTACGGCACCACCATCACCGGCCCGCTCAGTTGCTGGCTGTAGCTGGAACTGCGGGCGATGTCTTCGAGTACTCCGTCGCGCCGTTGCTGGCGGTCATCGATGATGCCGTCGATCATCAACAACGGGATCAGCAACAGCAGGATCAACAGGGCGACAGCCCCGAGTTTGATAGTCAGATTTCGATTCATAACGACGCTCCCTGGTTGGAATGTGGCCAGTCTGGGAGTGCTTTGTGGTTTTGTTATGGAGGTTGTGTGGGCTTTGCGTGGAAATACCTGTAAAACGCTTTTTCCTCATCACCTTGGCAATGTTCATAGAAAGGACGGACACGTTGCGCAACAACTCTTTCGATTTGATCCGGCACTTGGCGGCACTCATGGTGCTGATCAGCCATCACTTTGCGCTGTGGGGTCTGCCAGAGCCAGGCATCGCAGGCTTCAACTCACTGGGCGGTATCGCCGTGATCGCGTTCTTTGCGATCTCCGGCCTGCTGATCACTCGCAGCTTCGTCAACGCCACGAACTTCACCGACTATCTGATCAAACGCATTGCCCGCATCTTTCCAGCATTGATCCTCTGCGCCTTCGCGATGACTTGTATCGCCGGCGCACTGTTTGCCGAAGGCTATGTCACAAGCTCGAGCGCCACGATCGACTTCCTGCGAATCTCGGTTTTCGGTCGAGCCACTATCGAACAGATCACCAATGGATTTATCTTCGACGAATCCTTCAATGGCAGTCTCTGGACGCTGAAAATCGAATTCGGCTTTTACTTGCTGCTGGCGGCGGTTCTGGGTCTGTACCGAAAAGCCCTGTTGCCATGGATCCTGCTGATGGGGTTTGCGGTGGCAACGTATGTCTTGAGTAGTGCAGTGTCCGGCGCCATGGCGCAAAAACTGGCGACTTACTGCGGTGCTGGTATCGCCTTCTTTGCCGGTTCCGTGATTGCCTTTCACAAACAGCACCTCAGCAATCCCCGTGTGCTGGCGATCGCTCTGGCGGCCGGGACCGGATTGATCTGCCTCAGCGTCGGCACCCCATTGGCCACAGTGCTGGCGACGCTGGGCTGTGCGCTGGTCACCCTGAGTCTGGGCCTGCTCTACGTCGACAAAAGTATCCGGGGCCGATTCGATATTTCTTACGGAATCTATCTGTATGCGTTCCCGGTCCAGCAACTGGTCATCAACAAGTCCCACCTGAGCTTTCTGCCGTCCATGCTCGTCTCGGCGCTGATCGTGATCATGCTGGCGATCGCTTCATGGCGTCTGGTGGAGCAACCAGCGTTGAATTTCGCCCATCGGAAGAAGCTTCAGCACACCGCAGCGGCCTCGTCCCCACCCTGAGCCCGGCCTGTCCGTAAGGTTTCAGGGCAGGCTCAGAACGGCTTGCACACCGCCCGACACGTTGCTGATCGACAGTTGGCCACCATGCAACTTGGCTACCTCTGCCACAAAGTTCAGTCCCAGCCCGGTGCTCTTGCGCCCACTGTCCGGTCGCGGCAGCGAATAAAACCGCTCGCACAGACGCGGCAAGGCGTACTCGGGAATCGGGGCGGCTTCGTTGAACAGGCGCAACTCGACCTGCTCCCCCACGCGTTCGGCACTGAAGCGCAGCAACCCGTCGACCGGGGTGAAATCCAGCGCATTCTCCAGCAGATTGCCCAGCGCCTGACGCAGCAGAAACGGCTCGCCGATCAGCATCAGATCCGGCGCAATGGTCTGCTCAACCGTGAGCCGCCGGCCTTCGATTCGCGCTGCCTGCGCGCGCAACAATTCATCGACCAGCGCCGCCAGCGGCACCGCCACGCGTTCCTCAAGCCCCTGACGCTGCTCGACTTGCGCCAGATTCAACAGCCGCTCGATCAACTGCTGCATCCGCGCACTTTCACTGTCGATGTTGCCGACAAAGCGCAGGCGCTGAATCGCTGGCATCTCCTCCTGCAGCAATTCCGCCGCACCGCGAATCGCCGCCAGCGGACTCTTCAGTTCATGGGTCAGGGTGTGCACATAGCGCTCGACGTAGGCCTTACCTTCCAGTTGAGTGCGCATCTGCTCCACCGCCGTCGCCAGTTGCTCCAGTTCACCGCCACGGTAATGCGGCACTTCGACCCGGCGCCCTTCACTCACCGCTTGGGCATACCCGGTCAAACGGTGCAGCGCGCGGCTCAGCCACCACGACAGCAAAGCGCCGAACAGCAGGCCGAGGCCGATCAACCCCGCGCCGTAAAACAGCAAGCGCCGCTCGGTGCGGTCGACATAAGGCTGCAATGAACTGTTGGGTTTGGCCACGGTGACCACGCCGATGATTTTGCCGTTATCACGGATCGGCGCGCCAATGTGCATCACCGACGACGCCGAATCATTCGGATCGCTGCGGGTCGAGCGCGCACCGTATTCGCCGCGCAAGGTCAGGTATACGTCGTTCCAGCGCGAGTAATCCTGCCCGACCGCCACCCCGCTGGAATCCAGTACCACAATGCCTTTGGCGTCGGTGACGTAGATGCGATGGTTGACCTGGTTTTTCGGCAAGCCCCAAATGGTCGCCTGTGGCTGGCGCTCACCGTAGGCGCGCAGCAATTCGGGCCAGCGGTTCTCGCTGAGCGTCCCGGCCTTGAAATCATCACGCAGGATCTCCGCCATCAGGTTCGCGGTGTCGACCAGGGTTTCTTCGGTGGACTGGCGCACGCCCGGGCGGATCTCTTCCATCACCGTGTTGAGCACGAAGTAACCGGTCAGGCCGACAAACAGCACATACACCAGAAAAATCCGCAGCCCCAACGACATCAGCTGTGCCCCGGGCTGTAGCTGTAGCCGAGACCGCGATGAGTCTGAATCGGCTCGGCGTCGGCGCGCACCAGACGCAGTTTGGCACGCACGCTTTTGATGTGGCTGTCGATGCTACGCTCGTAACCGGCGTCCGCGGCCACCCCCAGCGCATCGAGCGATTGCTCGCGGCTGAACACCCGCTGCGGTTGTTCGAGCAGGCATTGCAGCAGACGGAATTCGTGGCGGGTCAGGCTCAATGGCTGGCCGCGGTAGGTGATCAGCACACGCTCGGCATCGATGCGAAACAGTGCCGAGGAGGCTTCAACCACAGGTCGCGGCGCCACGCGTTTGAGAATCGCCCGCACCCGCGCGGCAACTTCCCGTGGGCTGAACGGCTTGACCACGTAATCGTCGGCACCGATCTCCAGCCCCACCACCCGGTCGATCTCGGCGTCCCGGGCACTGAGAAACAGCACTGGCACTTCACTGAAGCGCCGCAGCTGTTTGCAGGTTTCGAAACCGCTGATGTCCGGCAGGCCGATATCGAGAATGATCAAGTCAGCCGGGGTCTGCCGTTGAAACTCCAGCGCCGCCGCGCCGAGGCTCAGCCACGTGGTCGCGAACCCCTCGCCCTGCAGGGCAAAAATCAGCGTGTCGGCAATCGCCGCTTCGTCTTCGACAATCAGGATATGAGGCATGGCGTCCGAGCCCATGGGTTAAGAGCGCGAACGGTGCCCCAAGCCTGACCTTACGTCAATGAGACCACTTAGCAGTCCGGCTTGTCGGCAGTGAAACGCCGCGCCGGGTTCACCGCTGCGCCAAACTCGCGCAAGGCCTTGGCACCGATCAGCAGCGGGTAGTTGAAGTTGCTGCGGTCGGTCAGATTGACCTCAACGGTGCGCTTGACGTTGCCCAGGCACAGTTCCAGATCGACCACCGGACGCTTGGCGACTTCAGTGCTGTCGCCTTCGTCCTCTTCGTCCGAGCGGCTCTTGATCTTGCTGATCCGCGCGACCTTGTGTTCGTAGACCTTGTTGCTGGCATCCTTGGTGCCGAGGCGGAAACGTACCCAGTTCTCGCCGTCGCGGGTGAAGGTCTCGATATCCTTGGCCGACAGCGAGGCGGTCAGCGCGCCGGTGTCCATCTTGGCCTTGAGCACCTCACCACCGATTTCCGGCAGCGCGATGTATTCATAACGCCCGTACAGGGTCGGCTCGGCGGCCATGACCGGCAGGGCGACGAGGGCAAACAGTGCAAGGAGGGATTTCACGTAAGGGGCTTCCTTGGAAAATGAGGGCTCAACGCCGAATTCTAGACCGCGAAAAAACACGATAGTTGGTTCGCCGCCGACCTTTGTGGCGAGGGAGCTTGCTCCCGCTCGACGACGCAATCGGCGTGAACCACCCTGCAGGTTTCGCCTGACACACCGAGGTGAATGGATTTGGAGCCGCTTCGCACCCCAGCGGGAGCAAGCTCCCTCGCCACAGGATGCTGTGTAATCATTCAAAGAATAACGGAGCAAAAGTGAAACATTCGTCACCACCGATTTGGCCTGCCGCCCGAAGCCACTTATCATGGCGCGCCCATCCGCCTTCATAGAGTTGCTTATGCGCCGCCTGCTCACCGGCTGTTTCGTCACCCTGCTGCTGTTGCTCAACACCCTGATCCTGATCGGGCCGCTGCTGGTCTTTGCCCTGCTCAAGCTGATTGCGCCGGGGCGCTGGCGCGACTACGCCTCGTGGGCGGTGATGTGGATTGCCGAGACCTGGGCCGAGATCGACAAGCTGATCTTTCAGCTATGCATCCCCACCCAATGGGACATTCGCGGCGGCGCAGACCTGCGCGGTGACACTTCGTATCTGGTCATCAGCAACCACCAGTCGTGGGTCGACATTCCGGCGCTGATCCAGACTCTCAACCGGCGCACGCCGTTCTTCAAGTTCTTCCTCAAGAAAGAACTGATCTGGGTGCCGTTCCTCGGTCTGGCGTGGTGGGCGCTGGATTACCCGTTCATGAAGCGCTACAGCAAAGCGTTCCTGGCCAAGCACCCGGAGCTGGCGGGCAAGGATCTGGAAATCACCAAACAGGCCTGCGAGCTGTTCAAACGCCAGCCGGTGACAGTGGTGAATTATCTGGAAGGCACCCGCTACACCGCCGCAAAAAGCGCGCAGCAGCAGTCACCCTTCAAGCACCTGCTCAAACCCAAGGCGGGCGGTGTGGCGTTTGTTCTGGCGGCAATGGGCGAACAACTCGATGCGCTGCTCGATGTGACCGTGGTTTATCCACAGGAAAAAATTCCGGGGTTCTGGGATCTGATCAGCGGCAGCGTGCCGCGGGTGATCGTCGACATCCAGACCCGCGAACTCGACCCGGCACTGGCGCAGGGCGATTACGAGAACGATCCGCTGTTTCGCCAGCAGGTCCAGAACTGGGTCAACCAGCTCTGGACCGAGAAGGATCAGCGCATCAGCGAACTGCGCGGCGAGCGCAGCTGAATCAGCTACCGGTGCCGGCGCCCCAGATGCTGCCCAGGCTCTGCAAAATCGGGCCGCCGACGCCCTGATCACCCAGATACTTGAGCAGCACCGGGGCAAACTGGCCGACCATGCCGCTGTCCATGCCCAACGCACCGAAGGCATTGTTCAGGTCGCTGGTGTTCTTGACGTTGCCCAGCGCGTTTTCCAGCCCCGCCGACTTGCCCGACGAACCCAGCAAACCACTCAACGCCGCCAAGTTGCCGCTGCCGCCCGACAGTTTGTCGATGCCCGGCACTTCTTTGGCCAGCTGCGAATAATCGGTGCTGCTCAATTGGTTCTTGGCCAGGCCAAGCATGGCGCTGGTGCCACCGACCGCCTGCTGCGGCGTCACGCCGAGACCGGTGACGGCTTGCAGCAAACCGGCGGTTTCCGAGGTCGGCGCGGCGGCGGTGGCTGCGTTGCCACCCTGCATGCTCGAAGCTGCTTTGGTCACATCGTCCAGACTGAAGCCGGCAAACACCGGGCTCGCTGCAAGGGTCATCAGTGAAGCCAAGGCAATACCGCGTGAAATCTTCATTCAGACATCCTCTTGCGCTGTGGTGACCGCCCGTCAATGGGCGGCAAAACTGCCGTTTTGACCGGGTTTCAGCCAGCATGTTCCTCGCTGGCGCATCCATTTTCAGCATAGCCACGTATATAAAACGTGAAACCGTGGATAACCCGAGATGAATGGCACAAGCGCTGTCGCTGAACTAGCCTGTGAACAACCCGGGGCCCGCCTTCGTCGCCCGTGCATTGCTTGGAGGCCTGTCATTTCCATCGTCGACACCGATCAGCTCAGGCATCTGTTGGCCCAGTGCGCACTGGGCGACCGAGGCGCCTTCGAAACCCTCTATCACAGCGTCGGCCCGCGCCTGCACGGCGTCGCTCTGCGCTTCATGGGTCGGGCGGATCTGGCCGAAGAAGTGCTGCAGGAAAGCTTCGTGCGCATCTGGAACAACGCCTCGCGTTACGAAGCCCATTTGTCGGCGCCGCTGACCTGGATGATCAACATTACCCGCCATCAGGCCATCGACCAGTTGCGCAAACAGCGCGAACGGCCGCTGACCGAGTTCGAACAAGACACCTTGCCGGACGAAAGTCCTTCGGCCCATGACCTGTTGAACCGCAGCCGCGAAGCCAGTGCGCTGCACCGCTGCCTCGACACCCTCGACGGCATGCAGCGCCAGTCGATCACTGTCGCCTACTTTCAGGGCCTGTCCTGCGCGGAACTCGCCGAACACCTGGCGGCGCCGCTGGGCTCGGTGAAGTCGTGGATTCGTCGCGGCATGGAACGTCTGCGCAGGTGCCTCGAATCATGAACTACCAGACCCCCGCCCTGCGCCGCGCCCTCGCTGCCGATTACGCCATCGGATTGATGTCGGCGGCGGCGCGTCGGCGCTTTGAGCAATTGCTGCTGGATGACGCAGCACTGCGAACCGAGTTGGCACAGTGGCAGGAGAGTCTCGCCAGCCTGACCGATACATTGCCGGAGCAACCGGTGCCGGATCGGGTGTGGCAAGCCATTACTGCACGCATCGATCCGCAAGAGCTGCATGTACCGCCCAAACGACCGTTCTGGAACTGGCTGCGACTCACCGCAGCGATCTGCTCCATCGCCGTGCTGGTATTTCTTGGCTCGCTGTACAACCGCGACGACGCCCGCTACCGCGCCACTCTGCTGAGCGCCGACGCGCAACCGGCGCTGAAGGTCGAAGCGCATGCGGATTATCTGCAGGTCGAGCCGCTGACGCTGGCGGCAGTCGGGCCAGATCGCAGTCTGGAATTGTGGGCGATCCCGGCTGATGGCAAGCCGATTTCGCTGGGGGTGATTCCTGCGGGAGGCAAAGGCAAGGTCGAGTTGAGCGCGGCGCAGAAAGCCTTGATCGGCCAGCCGATTGCGCTGGCGGTGAGTCTGGAACCCAAGGGCGGCTCGCCGACCGGGCAGCCGACGGGGCCGGTGCTTTACCAAGGCGCGTTAGCGGCTCTCTGACTCTGGCACCACAAACCTTTTGTGGCGAGGGAGCTTGCTCCCGCTGGGCTGCGAAGCGACCCAAATCTTGAGTGGGTAATTTTCCTGAGACGCCGCATGTGTGGATTTTACGACGGCTTCGCCGCCGAGCGGGAGCAAGCCCCCTCGCCACAGGTTTAGTGCTCATCCCCATAAAAAACGGCGACCTTGAGGTCGCCGTTTTGCATTGCCTGAAACTTACGCCGCACTGAACAACCGATGCGGATCAATCACAAACTTCTTCGGCACACCCGCATCGAACTCGCCATACCCTTCAGGCGCCTGGTCGAGGCTGATGACTTGCACGCCGACCACTTCGGCGATGTTGATGCGATCCCACATGATCGCCTGCATCAGCTGGCGGTTGTACTTCATCACCGGGGTCTGGCCGGTGTGGAAGCTGTGGGATTTGGCCCAGCCCAGACCGAAGCGGATGCTCAGGCTGCCCATTTTTGCGGCGGCGTCCACGGCACCCGGATCTTCGGTCACGTACAGGCCCGGAATACCGATCTTGCCCGCCACGCGCACCACGCCCATCAGCGAGTTGAGCACCGTGGCCGGGGCTTCGGCTTTCACCCCGTCATGCCCGTGGCCGCGCGCTTCGAAGCCCACGCAGTCCACCGCGCAATCCACTTCCGGCTCGCCCAGCAGTGCGGCGATCTGTTCGTGCAGCGGCGTGTCCTTGGACAGGTCGACCACTTCAAAACCCTGGGCCTTGGCGTGCGCCAGGCGGATGGTGTTGACGTCGCCGATGATCACCACCGCTGCGCCCAGCAGACGCGCCGAGGCTGCAGCGGCCAGACCGACCGGGCCGGCGCCGGCGATGTACACGGTGCTGCCCGGGCCAACGCCCGCCGTCACGGCGCCGTGATAGCCGGTCGGCAGAATGTCGGAGAGGCAGGTCAGGTCGCGGATTTTCTCCATGGCCTTGTCGCGATCCGGCAGTTTCAGCAGGTTGAAGTCGGCGTACGGCACCAGCACGTATTCGGCCTGGCCGCCGGTCCAGTCACCCATGTCGACGTAACCGTAAGCCCCGCCGGCACGGGCCGGGTTGACGGTCAGGCAGACACCGGTGTGTTGCTCCTTGCAGGAACGGCAGCGCCCGCAAGCCACGTTGAACGGTACGGAGACCAGGTCGCCGATTTTCAGGTTCTCGACGTCGGAACCCTTTTCGATCACTTCGCCGGTGATTTCATGGCCCAGCACCAGACCGGTCTGCGCCGTGGTACGGCCGCGCACCATGTGCTGGTCGGAGCCACAAATGTTGGTGGACACCACACGCAGAATCACCCCGTGCTCGATCTTCCTGCCGCGCGGGTCCTGCATTTTCGGATAGTCGATTTTCTGTACTTCGACCTTGCCAGCGCCGAGATACACCACACCACGATTGCCAGACATGCTTTCACCTCGCTGTTGTTTTTATGGAACCGCGTTGCCCAGGCAGGCAGCGCGTTGAGTGCTCGGGTACAGATGCTGATTGTTGTGTTGCCTGTTATGGCCTCATCGCTGGCAAGCCAGCTCCCACAGGTTTCGGGTGGAACTCAAAGATTGTGTACAGCACAAATCCCTGTGGGAGCTGGCTTGCCAGCGATGGCGATCTAAAGAACCACGGTTCTGTTGGCGTTCAAAAACACCCTTCTTTCGATGTGATAACCCACGGCTCGGGCCAGGGTCAGGCCTTCGATATCCCGCCCCTTGGCGATCAGATCCTCCGGGTAATGACTGTGATCCACCGCCTCGACGCCTTGGGCGATGATCGGCCCTTCGTCGAGGTCGTTGTTGATGTAATGCGCCGTCGCGCCGACCAGTTTCACGCCCTTGTTGTAGGCCTGGTGATAGGGCTTGGCGCCCTTGAACCCCGGCAGCAGCGAGTGATGGATGTTGATCGCCTTGCCATCGAGCTTGCGGCACAGCTCCGGTGACAGTACCTGCATGTAGCGGGCGAGGATCACCAGTTCGGCGCCGGACGCTTCGATCACCTGCCACACCTGTCGCTCCTGCGCCGGCTTGTCGTTGGGGTCGAGGGGGAAATGGTAGTAGGGAATCTGGTGCCAGTCGGCCAGCGGCTTGAGATCCGGATGGTTGGAGACCACCGCCGCCACATCCATCGACAACTGGCCGATGCGTTGGCGGTAAAGCAAATCGTTGAGGCAGTGATCGGCCTTGGAAACCATGATCACCACTTTCGGCCGATAGTTCGGCGCCGTCAGCTCGAAGACCATGCCGAACGCCGCTCCACGCTCGGCGAGGCCGGCGCGGAAGGACTGCTCGTCAAAGCCGTCGGGCTGACGGAATTCCACGCGAATGAAGAAGCGGCCCGAGAGCCGGTCATCGAACGAGTGGTGCTCGGTGACGTAGCAACCCTGCTCGAACAGAAAACGCGTCACCGCGTCCACCGTGCCGAGCACGCTGGGGCAGTCGGCGGTCAGAATCCATGTGTCTGGGGCGCGGCTCATGGTGCGGTGACTCCTGTTTCAACATCTGTGAGCAGAGTGAACTCTGTGGCGAGTGAGTTCTGTGGCGAGGGAGCTTGCTCCCGCTGGGTTGCGAAGCGACCCCAAAATCAGCAACCGCGCTCTTCCAGAAAGAATGCGCTCGCAGGTTTTTTGCGACTGCTCCGCAGCCGAGCGGGAGCAAGCTCCCTCGCCACAAGAAGCAATCGCGGCAACCACTTAGTGTTACGCCTGAACACTCAGGCCGTACTCGGCCGATGCATCCTGCAACCAGAGCCACCAGTAATCCGAGAAGCTGCGGCGGATCAGCAGTTCCCAGGTGTCTTCGGCGGTGTGGCGAATCATCAGTTGCGACTTGGCGAACACCGTGCCCACCGCTTTGCCCACCGGGAAGTTGTTCGGGTGCACGTCGTAGCTTGTGGATTTCATCAGCACCTGACGCACGTTCGGCCCGCTCAGTTCGAGCACTTGCTGGCCGCCGCTGACGTTGACGATCGCGATGTGCAGATCGCCCAGCGCTTCGCGCAGCTTCTGCTCGGCGGCGAATTCTTCACCACTTGGCACGATCAGCAGCCACTCGTCCGGGCCCATCCATTGCAGGCTGGTTTCGCCTTTGACGATCACGCTCAGAGCGCCCGGCAACTCGATGCCCAGGGCCTTGTGCACCCCGGCGGCAAACGCGGCGTCATGGCCGTCGCCACGAAGGGTCAGGTGACCGAGGAGTTTCTTTTCTCGCACGAACACACCGGCGTTCTTGCGACCCTTGCCGGCCAGGCTGGCGAGGTCGGCATGGTGCAGCGACGACTCGGCACGGGCCCCGGTGGCCGGGCGTTGTTGGTACACATTGGCTGTGGTCATAAAGCACCTATCTCAATTCTGTTGGTCCGGTCCTTGTGGTGGCTGTACTGCCGCCTTCGCGAGCAAGCTCGCTCCCACAGTGGACTGATGCCTGACACAAATTCCATTAACAACCCGAAACCTGTAGGAGCGAGTTTGCTCGCGAAGGCGATATCCGCCACACCACAGGGTTCGAAGCCGTCAGATGTTCTGCCGATCCCCCTTCGGATCGAAGAACACCGAAGACACAATCTCCGCCTCGATCACGCTGCCATCGGCCAGCGGCGCAAACACCCGCTCGCCCATGCGCTTGAGACCGCCCTTGACCACACCCATGGCAAATGAATAACCGAGGGAGTTGTGCGCGTAGCTGGAGGTCACGTGGCCGACCATGGTCATCGGGATCGCCTGCTTGGTGTTGAACACCAGTTGCGCACCTTCCGGCAGCCACACGTTCGGATCGATCGGCTTCAGGCCCACCAGTTGTTTGCGCTGATCCTTCACGCAGTCTTCACGGTTCATGCCGCGCTGGCCGATCCACGAGAACGGCTTGGTGCGACCGACGCACCAGCCCATGTTCAGGTCGTCCGGGGTCATCGAGCCGTCGGTGTCCTGACCGACGATGATGAAACCCTTCTCCGCCCGCAGGACGTGCATGGTTTCAGTGCCGTACGGCGTCAGGTTGTACTGCTTGCCGGCCTCGACGATTTTCTCCAGCACGCCCATCGCGTAGTCGGCCTGCACGTTGACTTCGTACGACAGCTCACCGGTGAACGAGATACGGAACACCCGCGCCGGCACGCCGCCGACCAGACCTTCTTTCCAGGTCATGAACGGGAAGGCTTCGTTGCTCAGATCGATGTCGGTCACGGCGCTGAGCAGCTTGCGGCTGTTCGGCCCGGACAGGGTCATGGTCGCCCAGTGGTCGGTGACCGAGGTGAAGTAGACCTTCATCTCTGGCCATTCGGTCTGGTGGTACAGCTCCAGCCATTGCAGCACGCGAGCCGCGCCGCCAGTGGTGGTGGTCATGACGAAATGGTTGTCAGCAAGGCACGCCGTCACACCGTCGTCGAAGACCATGCCGTCCTCTTTGCACATCAGGCCGTAACGCGCCTTGCCCACGTCGAGCTTGGTCCAGGCGTTGGTGTACACGCGGTTGAGGAACTCGCGGGCATCCGGGCCTTGAATGTCGATCTTGCCCAGGGTCGAGGCGTCGAGCAGACCGACGCTGTCGCGCACGGCTTTGCATTCACGCTTGACCGCGGCGTGCAGGTCTTCACCGTTTTTCGGGAAGTACCATGGACGTTTCCACTGACCGACGTCTTCAAACTCGGCGCCGTTTTTCAGGTGCCATTGATGCAGCGCGGTGTAGCGCACCGGCTCGAAGATGTGCCCGCAGTGACGGCCGGCTACTGCACCGAACGTTACCGGCGTGTAGTTCGGGCGGAACATCGTGGTGCCCATCTGCGGGATGGTCACGTTCAGCGAACGCGCGGCAATCGCCAGACCGTTGACGTTGCCGAGCTTGCCCTGATCGGTGCCGAAGCCCAGCGCGGTGTAGCGTTTGACGTGTTCGACCGACTCGAAACCTTCGCGGGTCGCCAGTTCGATGGCGGCGGCGGTGACGTCGTTCTGCAGGTCGACGAATTGCTTCGGCGCCCGCGCAGTGCCCTTCTCATGCGGCACCTGGAACAGCGCCAAAGTCGCTTCTTCGAGACGGCTCAGGGCCTTGGGCAGCGTGCCTTCGACCACTCCGAAGCCGGCTTCACTGGCAGCGCGTGCGCCACCTTCGAAGCCATCGGCCAGCGAATCACCGAGGCCGTAGACGCCGTTGATGCCACCGACGCACACACGCTTCTGCGGTGCTTCGCCGGGTACGAAACCGAGGATATCTTCGCGCCAGATCGGCTTGCCACCGAGGTGCGAAGCCAGGTGCACGACAGGGCTGTAACCGCCGGAACTGGCGATCACGTCGCAGTCGAGCCATTCGCCCGGGCTGGTCACGGCGTGCGCTTTGACGTCAATTGCAGCGACGCGGGCAGCGGTGACGCGCTTGCTGCCACGCGCCTCGATCACAGCGCTGCCGGTGAGGATGCGGATGCCTTTGGCGCGGGCTTCTTCCACCAGTGCGCCACGCGGATTGCTCCGTGCATCGGCGATGGCCACCACTTGCAGGCTGGCGTCGAGCCAGTCCAGCGCCACGCGATAGGCGTGATCGTTGTTGGTGGTCAGCACCAGCTTCTTGCCCGGTGCCACGCCATAACGGCGCACGTAAGTCGAGACCGCACCGGCGAGCATGTTGCCCGGCACGTCGTTGTTGCCGTAGACCAGCGGACGCTCGTGGGCGCCGGTCGCCAGCACCACACGCTTGGCGCGAACCCGGTGGATGCGCTGACGCACCTGACCGATAGGCGCGCGGTCACCGAGGTGATCGGTGAGGCGTTCGTGAATGGTCAGGAAGTTGTGGTCGTGGTAACCGTTGACCGTGGCGCGCGGCAACAGCAGCACGTCCGGGGTGTTTTTCAATTCAGCGATGACGCTGGCCACCCACTCGATCGCCGGTTTGCCATCGAGGCTTTCGCGGGAATCAAGCAGACTGCCGCCGAACTCTTCCTGCTCATCGGCGAGGATCACCCGCGCACCGCTGCGCGCAGCCGCCAGGGCAGCGGCGAGACCGGCAGGGCCGGCGCCGACGATCAGCACGTCGCAGTGCTGGTTCATGTAGTCGTAGGTGTCCGGATCGACTTCGGTCGGCGAACGGCCCAAACCGGCAGCCTTGCGAATGTACTTCTCGTACGTCATCCAGAACGATTGCGGGTACATGAAGGTTTTGTAGTAGAAACCCGGCGGCATCAGCTTGCCGCCGACCTTGCCGAGAATCCCCATCATGTCGTTATTGACGCTCGGCCAACCGTTGGTGCTGGTCGCGACCAGGCCTTGGTACAACGCCTGTTGCGTGGCGCGCACGTTGGGAATCTGCGTGGCTTCGGTGGCACCGATCTGCAGCACGGCGTTCGGCTCTTCGGCACCGGCGGCGAAGATCCCGCGAGGACGCGAATACTTGAAGCTGCGACCGATGATGTCGACGCCGTTGGCGATCAGTGCCGAGGCCAGCGAGTCGCCCTCGAAGCCTTTGTAGCTCTGACCGTTGAAGGTGAAGCTCAGCACTTTGTTGCGGTCGATCCGTCCACCGTTGGACAGGCGATTGGTCTGGCTCATACCTTCTCTCCCAGCGCCGTCGTGGCTGTTTTCGCCGTATCAGCCTTGTCGGTGAATTGCGGCTTGGTGCCGATCTTGTAGGTTTCGAGAATCTCGTAGGTCACGGTGTCGCGGGTGACGTTGAAGTACTGGCGGCAACCAGCGACGTGATCCCACAGTTCGTGGTGCAGACCACGCGGGTTGTCGCGGAAGAACATGTAGTCGCCCCACTCTTCATCGGTGCAGGCGGCAGGATCCAGCGGACGCGGAATGTGCGCCTGACCGGATGCGTGGAATTCCTCTTCGGAGCGCAGTTCGCCGCAGTGAGGACAGAAGATATGCAACATGGGGATTTCTCCTGTTAGTGGGCAACCGCAGCAGCGCCGTGTTCATCGATCAACGCACCGTTGTGGAAACGGTCGATGGAGAAAGGTGCAGCCAATGGGTGCATTTCACCCTTGGCCAGACTCGCGGCAAACACGTTGCCCGAGCCAGGAGTCGCCTTGAAGCCACCAGTGCCCCAACCGCAGTTGAAGAACATGTTCGGCACCGGGGTTTTCGAAATGATCGGGCAGGCGTCCGGGGTGGTGTCGACGATGCCGCCCCACTGGCGGTTCATGCGCACCCGCGACAACACCGGGAACATCTCGACGATGGCCTGGATGGTGTGCTCGATCACCGGGTACGAACCGCGCTGGCCGTAGCCGTTGTAGCCGTCGATACCGGCGCCGATCACCAGGTCGCCCTTGTCGGACTGGCTGATGTAACCGTGCACGGCGTTGGACATGATCACGCTGTCGATAATCGGTTTGATCGGCTCGGACACCAGCGCTTGCAGCGGGTGGGATTCGATCGGCAGACGGAAACCGGCGAGCTTGGCCATGTGCCCGGAGTTACCGGCGGTGACCACACCGACGCGCTTGGCGCCGATGAAACCCTTGTTGGTTTCAACGCCGATGCACACGCCGTTTTCCTTGCGGAAACCGATCACTTCGGTCTGCTGGATCAAGTCCACGCCCAAGGCGTCGGCGGCACGGGCAAAGCCCCAGGCCACGGCATCGTGACGGGCAACGCCGCCGCGACGCTGCACGGTTGCGCCCATCACCGGGTAGCGAGTGTTTTTCGAGCAGTCGAGGTACGGGATCTCGTCGGCCACTTGCTTGGCGTTGAGCAGTTCGCCGTCGACGCCGTTGAGGCGGTTGGCGCTGACCCGACGCTCGGAATCACGGATGTCCTGCAGGGTGTGGCACAGGTTGTAGACGCCGCGCTGGGAGAACATCACGTTGTAGTTCAGGTCCTGCGACAGGCCTTCCCACAGTTTCATCGCGTGTTCGTACAGGTGCGCCGACTCGTCCCACAGGTAGTTCGAGCGAACGATGGTGGTGTTGCGCGCGGTATTGCCGCCGCCCAGCCAGCCTTTCTCGACCACGGCGACGTTGGTGATGCCGTGCTCTTTCGCCAGATAGTAGGCGGTCGCCAGACCGTGCCCGCCACCGCCGACGATGACCACGTCGTAGACCTTCTTCGGCGTCGGCGTGCGCCACATGCGCTGCCAGTTTTCGTGGTGGCTGAGGGAGTGTTTGAAGAGGCCGAAGCCCGAATAGCGTTGCATAGTCATTTACTCCAAACCGCTCAGCGATAAACCGGGTAGTCGGCGCACAGTGCCGCGACGTTCTTGGCCACATTCGCTTCAACGTCGGCGTCACCGAGGTTGTCGAGGATGTCGCAGATCCAGCCGGCCAGCATTTCGCACTGTGCGACCTTGAAGCCACGGGTGGTGACGGCCGGGGTGCCGATGCGCAGGCCCGAAGTCACGAACGGCGACTGCGGGTCGTTCGGCACGGCGTTCTTGTTGACGGTGATGTGCGCACGGCCAAGGGCAGCGTCAGCATCTTTGCCGGTCAGGCCCTGACGGATCAGGCTGACCAGGAACAGGTGGTTGTCGGTGCCGCCGGACACTACATCGTAGCCACGTTTGATAAACACGCTGGCCATCGCCTGAGCGTTGTCGATCACTTGCTGCTGATAGGCCTTGAAGCCAGGCTCCAGCGCTTCCTTGAAGCACACGGCTTTGCCAGCGATGACGTGCATCAGCGGGCCGCCCTGAGCGCCGGGGAATACCGCGGCGTTGAGCTTCTTCTCGATCTCTTCGTTGGACTTGGCGAGGATCAGCCCGCCACGCGGACCGCGCAGGGTCTTGTGCGTGGTGGTGGTGACCACGTCGGCGTACGGCAGCGGGTTCGGGTACAGACCGGCAGCCACCAGACCGGCGACGTGGGCCATGTCGACGAACAGCAGCGCACCGACCTTGTCGGCGATCTGGCGGAAACGCGGGAAGTCCAGGGTCTTGGAGTAGGCGGAGAACCCGGCAACGATCATCTTCGGCTTGCACTCGACGGCCAGACGCTCGACTTCGTCGTAATCGATCAGCCCGGTGTCGGTGTTGATCCCATACTGCACCGCGTTGTACAGCTTGCCCGAGGACGACACTTTGGCGCCGTGGGTCAGGTGACCGCCGTGGGCCAGGCTCATGCCGAGAATGGTGTCGCCCGGCTGGATCAGCGCCAGGTACACCGCGCTGTTGGCGGAGGAGCCGGAGTGCGGCTGGACGTTGGCGTAATCGGCGCCGAACAATTGCTTGGCGCGCTCGATGGCCAGCGCTTCGACTTTATCCACATGCTCGCAGCCGCCGTAGTAACGCTTGCCCGGATAACCTTCGGCGTATTTGTTGGTCAGGCCGCTGCCTTGCGCCTCCATCACGCGCTTGCTGGTGTAGTTTTCCGACGCGATCAGCTCGATGTGATCTTCCTGACGTTGCTCCTCGGCATTCATCGCCGCCAGCAGTGCATCGTCATAACCCTGGATCTGGTCTTGCTTGCTGAACATCGCGTCTCTCCCGGCGGCGTCGGTGCGCCATTTCGTCTTGGTCAGGCACGCGGCTTGCGGCGGTGCCCTTTGATGCGATGGTATGGCCGGCGCAGACAGCCCAGATGCCTACGGACGCCACACAAAGGTGCGTTTACGACATGGCCGGGAAAGCTCAGGCACACAATGCCTTCTGTGGCGAGGGAGCTTGCTCCCGCTCGGCGGCGCAGCCGTCGCAAAACCTCAGCATGCGGTGCGCCTGATAGACCTCATGTTGAGGATTTGGGGCTGCTGCGCAGCCCAGCGGGAGCAAGCTCCCTCGCCACAGGTGTCAGGCAAATACTGTGCGTAGTGCCAGGAGAATGAGGAAATGCAGGGGATAGAGTGCGTAAGCCCAGCGCCGCATTGGCGGTGGCTGGAGATGTCGCGCACGTCGCAACAAGAACAACCCAAGCGATGGCGCAATCAGACACGCCGCGATACCAAACACCGCCACGTGGTTGCCGAACTGCGCCGCCTCATACAACACTTGCCACTGATTACCCGCCAGACACACCAGTCCCGGCAGCAGGCCAAAATACCCGGGGCGACGAATCACCCACAGCAGCGCCAGCGGCAGCAACACGCCAAACACGCCGAACATCAGCCATTGCGAAAACAGCGCCGCCAGCAGCAACGCACCTGCGCCCAAAAGCCGCGACAACAACGTGCGATCCTGCCAGCCCCGCGCTACCAGCAATCCCAGCGCCAGGGTGGGCATCACGTTCAAAGTGTCGGGATCTGGAATGTACAAGCGGTAAGGAAACTCGCTGACCAGACTGAACAGCAGCAACCAGCCCAAATAACGCCACTCGGTCTTCTGCGCACCGGCGCGGGCAAGATTCGCCGCCATCGCCAGGCAGAACCACGGGAACGCCAGACGTCCCGGCACATACAGCCAATCGGCGCTGATCCCGACATATCGCAGGTGATCGAGCAGCATGCTCAGCAGCGCCAGCCACTTGAGCAGATCCAGCGCGCCGTCGCGTTTAGTCACGTGCATAATCGGGCAACAAACTGGTAATTTTCTGACAGCGACATCCCGTGTGCTCCCCGGAAGATCTTCGGTAAAGTGCGCATCATCATTGACCACGAGCCTTCACAAGAGTCTCGACCACGGAAGCCGGCCATGACCGACAAGAGCCAACAATTCGCCAGCGACAACTACTCCGGTATCTGCCCCGAAGCCTGGGCCGCCATGGAACAGGCCAACCACGGCCACCAGCGCGCCTACGGCGACGATGAATGGACCGCACGCGCGTCCGACCATTTCCGCCAACTGTTCGAAACCGACTGCGAAGTATTCTTCGCCTTCAACGGCACCGCCGCCAACTCGCTGGCACTGTCATCGCTGTGCCAGAGTTACCACAGCGTGATCTGCTCGGAAACCGCCCACGTCGAAACCGACGAATGCGGCGCGCCGGAATTCTTCTCCAACGGCTCGAAACTGCTGATCGCCGGCACTGAAAACGGCAAGATTACCCCACAGTCGATCCGCGAAGTCGCGCTCAAGCGTCAGGACATCCACTACCCGAAACCGCGCGTCGTGACCCTGACTCAGGCCACTGAAGTCGGTAGCGTCTACACCCCGGAAGAAGTCCGCGCCATCAGCGCCACCTGCAAGGAACTGGGCCTGCACCTGCACATGGACGGCGCGCGTTTCTCCAACGCCTGCGCGTTCCTCGGTTGCTCGCCGGCCGATCTGACCTGGAAGGCCGGCGTCGACGTGCTGTGCTTCGGCGGCACCAAGAACGGCATGGCGGTGGGTGAAGCGATTCTGTTCTTCAACCACAAACTGGCTGAAGACTTCGATTACCGCTGCAAACAGGCCGGGCAACTGGCGTCGAAAATGCGCTTCCTCTCGGCACCGTGGGTCGGCATCCTCGAAAACGATGCTTGGCTCAAATACGCTCGCCACGCCAACCACTGCGCGCAGTTGCTGGCCGAGCTGGTCAGCGACATTCCCGGCGTCGAGCTGATGTTCCCGGTACAGGCCAACGGCGTGTTCCTGCAACTCTCGGAACCGGCCATCGCCGCGCTGACCGCAAAGAACTGGCGCTTCTACACCTTCATCGGCAAGGGCGGCGCACGTTTCATGTGCTCGTGGGACACCGAAGAAGAACGCGTACGCGAACTGGCCCGCGACATCCGCGAAGTCATGTCCGCCTGATTCCTTGGCAAATGAACGCCTGGATGAGGGGATCTCCGGTAATGAGTTAATCCCCTCACCACAAGTCATCACCGCCCATCCCTATCGCGCCAGCTGCTTGGTCTACATTGTCTGTCGAGCCTCCGCTCACATAACAATAAGCAGGAGCATCGGCATGTCGCTACAAGGCAAAACCCTGTTCATCACCGGCGCCAGCCGTGGCATCGGCCGTGAGATTGCGCTGCGTGCCGCGAAGGACGGGGCCAATATCGTGATTGCGGCCAAAAGCGCCGAAGCCCATCCGAAACTGGCCGGCACTATTCACAGCGTCGCCAAGGAAGTCGAGGCCGCTGGCGGCAAGGCATTGGCGCTGCAACTGGACGTGCGTGATGAAGAGGCGGTGCGCCGTGCGCTGGCCCAGGCCAACGAGCATTTCGGCGGCATTGATGCATTGGTGAACAACGCCGGGGCGATCAAGCTTACTGGCGTGCAGCACATCGAACTCAAGCGTTTCGACCTGATTCACCAGATCAACACCCGCGCGGTGTTGCTGTGCAGCCAGGCCGCCCTGCCCTATCTGAAGAAATCCGCCGGACACATCCTCAACCTGTCGCCGCCGCTGAATCTGGCGAGCAAGTGGTTTGCCCAGTTCAGCCCCTACACCGTGACCAAGTACGGCATGAGCATGCTGACGGTAGGCATGAGCGAGGAATTCGCCAGTTACGGGATCAGTGTCAATTCGCTGTGGCCGCAGACGATGATTGCCACGGCGGCGATCGAGTTTCAGCTGGGAAATCGCGAGTCGTTCAAGCATGCGCGCCTGCCTTCGATCATGGCGGATGCGGCGCATGTGATTCTGAGCAGCAGCGGGCGGCAGATCACTGGACGACTGCTTATCGACGAAGAAATTTTGCGAGAGCACGGCGTGACTGAATTCGATCATTACCGTTTCGAGCCGGACAGCGACGCCGCACTGATGCCTGACTTGTTCGTGAATTGAAACACCGCCCCTGTAGGAGCTGCCGAAGGCTGCGATCTTTTGATCCTGATCTTGAAAACAAGATCAAAAGATCGCAGCCTTCGGCAGCTCCTACAGGGGATTTCATCAGAATTCGATTCTGACGTCGCCCTTCGGCACGCTGCAGCACGACAGGATGAACCCTTCCGCCTCGTCGTCCTCGGTAATCCCGCCGTTGTGCTCCATCTCCACCTCGCCTCCAAGCTTCATCACCTTGCACGTCCCGCAGATCCCCATACCGCAAGCTTTCGGAATCATCAGGCCAAGCTTGGCCGCTGCTGCGTGCACGGTTTCGCCCGGGGCCACGCGAATACTCTTGCCGGAGGCGGTGAACTCGACCTGATGCAGATCCGCCGCATCGATTTCCGGCGCATCGGCAGCCTGCTCGGCTTGCTCCACCGCATCGGCACGAGCTTCCGGTGGCGTGGCGCCGAAGGACTCCTCGTGATAACGCGACATGTCGTAACCGGCCACTTCCAGCAGGCGCTTGACCGCGTTCATGTACGGCGTCGGGCCGCAGCAGAACACTTCGCGCTCGAGGAAGTCCGGCACCATCAGTTCGAGCATCTTGTGATTCAGATAGCCGCGATAACCGGCCCACGGCTCGCCCAAGCCATGCTTCTCGCAAATCAGGTGCAGGCTGAAGTTGTCGATCCGCGACGCCATGTGTTCCAGCTCGCGGTGGTAAATGATGTCTTTTGGCGAGCGCGCACTGTGGATAAAGGTCATGTCGACATTGGCGTTGGTGTCGTAGAACCAGCGCGCCATCGACATGCACGGGGTGATCCCCACGCCCCCGCTGAGATACAGCACTTTCGGACTCGGGAAGTCGATGGCGTTGAACAGCCCGACCGGGCCGTGCACCGCCAGCTCCTGGCCTTCATGCAGGGTGTCGTGCAGCCAGTTGGAAACCTTGCCGCCCGGCACCCGCTTGATGGTCACCGAGAAGCTGTAAGGCACCGACGGCGAACTGGAAATGGTGTACGAACGCATGATCGGCTGGCCGTCGATTTCCAGCTCCAGGGTCACGAACTGCCCGGGCTTGAAGAAGAACAGGATCGGCTGGTCGGCCATGAAACAGAAGGTGCGCACGTCCCAGGTTTCCTGGATGACTTTGACGCAACGGACGATGTGTCGGCCATTGGCCCAGGTCTGGGTGGTGACCGGATTCAGGAAGCTGTTGGACATGCTGTTCTCCACGGCCGACTGTCGGCCTTCATGTGGCGATTCTGCGTATAGCGTGAACCACCCGTTTACCTATCCGCGACATCGGCATACTTATCGCGACCAGCCCCCAACCACCGGGGGTTGCGCGTCGGGAACAGATTGCACCATGTCGCCCATGGATAAGGTTGCGGGCAGCGCCGGCCCCACACTCGCCTCACACCAAGACGAATTCTTTACACCTTGCGTAGCAACCCTGATCAGCCACTTTCGCGGCCACGCAGATGGCCTTGAGGAATACATCGATGGACGTCACCGCAAAAATCAGCCTGGGCGATCCGCTGGAACCCGCACGCAAGGCCACCGCACAAATGCTGCAGGAGCGCGAGCGCACCTTTTCGCTGCCGCAGCCGTTCTACAGCGACGAGCGTCTGTTCGATATCGACATGCAGGAGATCTTCCAGAAAGAGTGGTTGATCGCCGGCATGACCTGTGAGATCCCGGCCAAGGGCAACTACCTGACCCTGCAGGTCGGCAAGAACCCGATCATCGTCATTCGTGGCGCCGACGGTGTGGTGCATGCCTTCCATAACGTCTGCCGCCACCGTGGCTCGCGCCTGTGCACCAGTGAGAAGGGCAAGGTCGCCAAACTGGTCTGCCACTACCACCAGTGGACCTACGAGCTGGACGGGCGCCTGCTGTTCGCCGGCACCGAGATGGGTGCCGACTTCGACATGAAGCAGTACGGCCTCAAACCGGTGAACGTGAAGACTGCCGGCGGCTACATCTTCATCAGCCTGGCGGAAAACCCGCCGGCCATCGATGACTTCCTGTCGACGCTCAACCACTACATGGAGCCGTACGACATGGAGAACACCAAGGTGGCGATCACCACCACCTTGATGGAAAAGGCCAACTGGAAACTGGTGCTGGAAAACAACCGCGAGTGCTACCACTGCAACGCGTCGCACCCGGAACTGCTGAAAACCCTGCTGGAATGGGACGACGTCACCGACCCGCGCGCCGATCAGGCGTTCAAGGATCACGTCGCCGCGTCTGCTGCTGCGTGGGAGGCCGAGAAAATCCCTTACGCCCACGCCAGTTTCGGTCTGCGCAACCGCATCGTGCGCATGCCACTGCTCAAGGGCACCGTGTCGATGACCCTGGACGGCAAACAGGGCTGCGCCAAGCTGATGGGCCGGATCAAGAACCCCGACCTGGGCTCGATGCGCATCCTGCACCTGCCGCACTCGTGGAACCACTGCATGGGCGACCACATCATCGTGTTCACCGTGTGGCCGATCAGCGCCCAGGAAACCATGGTCACCACCAAATGGCTGGTGCACAAGGACGCGGTCGAAGGCGTGGATTACGACGTCGAACGCATGCGCCAGGTGTGGGACGCGACCAACGACCAGGACCGGCGTCTGGCCGAAGAGAACCAGCGCGGGATCAACTCCACGGCTTATCAGCCGGGGCCTTACTCGAAGACTTATGAGTTTGGTGTGGTCAATTTCGTGGACTGGTACAGCGAGCGGATGCTGAACAACCTTGGAGCCGAGCCGGCACCTTACCTCAAAGGCGTCCCGGTCCAGGGCTAAAAGCATCGCTGGCAAGCCAGCTCCCACAGGGATCTCTGGTGTACACAAATGTTGTGAACACTTCATACCTGTGGGAGCTGGCTTGCCAGCGATGGCGTCAGAACATTCACCTCATCACTTGGATGACCACCTCACACTGCCGTCCTCCCCAATAAACTCCTCAAAAATATCCTCTCCCACCAACCGCACCTTCGCATACCCGTTCAACACCCGCAGCGGATACGCCGGGTCATTGGCATCCTGCGTCTCCGACCACAACACCCGCGAATGCCCGTTCAGCTCGCTGGCATTGCCATAGGGAATCGCCCCGTGCCCGGCACAGCGCGCATTCAAGCCGCCCTGTTTGGCGTAGACGATGCCGTTGTGCAGATGCCCCCAATACCAGTAATCCGGCTCGCGCCCCAAGGCATCGCACACCGGTTGATACAGCGCGGTCTGGTGATGTCCGGAAATATCGAAGCCCTGGTGATGGCTGAGCACCATGATCTTTTTGCGCTTGGGCAGCGCTTTCATCCAGGTGATCTGCGGTTCGTTGAGCGTGCCGTCCATGTACAGGTTCATCGCGTCCGAGGCATACGCCGAATCCAGCCCGACCACCAGCCAGTCGTCGTTGATCAAGGCGAAATAACTGGTGCCCTGCTGCCCCGGAAAGCGCTTGGCCAGTTCCTTGAAATAGCCGTGGGCGCCGCTGTACATCTCGTGGTTGGAGTTGAGGGTGAACGAGCCGTGGCTGCCCATCGGCCAACCGGCCATGTCGACGTCTTCCTGCGAGTGGCTGCCGGCGTAATACACGTCGCCCAGATGGATGGTGAAATCCGCCTGCGCCAGTTGCATCTGGTTGGCGACTGAAACCGCCGGCGCATGGCTGTCGAAGGGGCCGGTGCCCCAGTCGCCGGCAATCGCCAAAGTCACGTCGCGCTCCATCTGCACCACCGCCGGGTCGGTGCCGAAGGTCGCGTGGTGGCGCAGGTTCTCGATCCACTTGAGCAATGCCTCGCTCCACAGCAAGTCGAGCAATTCCCACTTGCGACAGCCGAGCAGGCTACCGTCCTGCAACACCCGGGTTGCCAGTTGATCGGGCGATTGGGGCAACGGCGTGGCATTGCCGATGCGCAGGATCGACAGACCATGGGACAACTCCCACGGCACCGCCGGCTCATCGCCCGGCAACTCACCGTTTTTCAGCACGTATTGCGCCTGATCGTGACCGCGCTGCAGCAGCTTGATGATCGCCTGAAACTCCTGCGGCTCCAGCTCGCTGATGAGCTTCATCCAGGCCATTTCCATGCGCGTGAACAAGCCGTGAATGCGCAGTTTGACCTTGTCGTACTCGTGTTCCCAATGACTGACCAGTGACATGGCGTAATCCTCTATCCGTAAGGGCTCACAGGGTTTTCATGAATTCGATCAACGCCCGCTTGTCGTCGTCCGACAGCGTCGTGCCATACAGGTGACCGCTGTTGTGGTTGCCCTCCAGTCGGGTGTCGTATTTGAAATCCGCCGAGGCTTTGGCCTGAGCGTCCGTGGTGACGAAACCGACGTTGACCGGGTCGTAGACGTCGGACCCGGTGATGAACACCGCCGGACGTTTTTCCGGCGGTTGCAGCAGGTCCCACAGGGTCGGCACCGAACCGTTGTGCAGGTACGGCGCGCGCAGCCAGATGCCGTCAGTCGGCGTGTTGCTGTAGCTCTGGGTCTTGCGATACGCGCCGAAGTCGAACGGCGGTTTCTTGAAGGTGTGGAACGCCGTCACCAGGCCGGTGGTGAACGAATCCAGCCGATGCGGATCGGTGCCGAGCTGATCGATGTTGGTGGTCACTTGCCCGGTGTCGGCACGGCCAAAGTCGTGGCACGCGGCGCAATTGGCTTGCCAGATCGGTTTGCCCTGGGCGACCTTGGCCTGATCCAGTGCCCACGGCCACGTCGGCGCCTTGTGTCCGAGCAGCCAGTTGGTCACCCGGTTGAAGCTCGGCGGCAGCACCGATTCCGGCGTTGCGCCCACGGCCATCGCGGCGGCGTAGTTGCGTTCGTGGATCTTGTTGTTATTGCCGTCCCAATGCAGGTACATCGATTCCCGCGGCTTCTGGTTCCACACTTGCGGCAGGTCGACGGTGCCGATGGTCGAGTCATCCGGGAAGCCGAACACCACCATTTTCGTCGGGTTGAAGGTGTCGGTGCGGCCCGGGCCTTGTTGCGGACGCAGCTTCTGCCAGGCATAGGCCTGCTTCTGCTTGAGCAAAGCGCTTTTCGCCATCGGGATGATCAGGTAGCGGTTATAGAGCTTCTCGAAAAAGCCCAGCTGGAATTTGCCATTGATCGCCGCCATCACCGCGTCGGTGGTGAATTTCGGATCGCTGGCGCAATCGTAGGCGAACCACTGGAAGGCCTGCAGTTGCAGGGTGTTGGCCGGCGCACTCGGCACATTGACCGCAACGTCGCTGGCATTGGCGCGGTAGGAGCCGGTGTGGCACAGCGCGCAGTTCGGCTCCACGGTCGGGTAACCGATCTGCCGTTTGGCCATGCCGATCGGCAGGTCCTTGCCGTTCTCGTAGAGAAAGCCGAAGACCTCCCAGCCGCCGGGCTTGGGCAGTTTTTCCGGGCACATCTGCGGCAGTACGGCGAACAGGTAATACGGGATCCGCGCTTCGATGCCCAGGCCGATGGCGGCGTATTTGTAGTGGTCTTCGTCGGAGGCGTATTCCTGCTCCGGCACCACCCGCAACATCTGGTACCAGGTTTCATAACCGATGAAACCGAGCACCGCGACAACCACCAGCGTGCCGACCTTGAAGGCGTGGCTCTGCCATTGCCGCGCCCAGGCCGCGCGCCACTCGCGCCAGCCATCGCAGAGCAGCGCCCAGGGCCGGTTCGCGGGCGTGGTGCCGAGGTACAGCAGAATGCCGAGAATCAGGAAGAAGCTCAGATCGCCCATCAGCATCGGCACGAACACCGAACCCTGAATGCTCGTATTGATCAGGTAAATCCAGAACACCACGGCGATCAGCCGCGTCAGCACGCACAGCCAGGAGTGCACCACATAACGCGGCGCGTTGAAGCCCGAAGGCATGTAAAACACGCTGATGCCCACCAGCAGCATCCCGGCGTTTTCCAGCCACGGGTCGGAGAGTTGCGGCGGCAGCCCGACCACCGATGTCAGCAACCCTGGCGCAAACAGCGCCGGGATCGCGAACACCATGTTCATCGCAATGCCGATCCAGATGAAGCGTTGAAACCAGCGGATGTAAGTATCCATGTCATCCATTTCCTTGCGCAGACCTTAGGAGAGTTCCTCTGTGTGATGAGCTTTTGTGGCGAGGGAGCTTGCTCCCGCTCGGCGGCGAAGCCGTCGTAAACCCTGCAGATGCGGTGGTTCAGGAAAACCGCACGCTCAGATTTTGGGGCCGCTTCGCAGCCCAGCGGGAGCAAGCTCCCTCGCCACAGGAAAACTTCATCAACCGAGGGCCGTTTTCTCCAGGTGTTCAAGGATGAGCGGATACACATCCACCACCGCGTTCTTGCCGAACATGCAGTCGATGTGGCCGTAACCCGGCACTACGTGCCGGCTGTAGCGCTCCGGCCCGTGGACTGCGCAGACTCGCTGGTAGGTCTTGAGCGTGCTTTCCGGCAGGTAACACTGGTTCTCCGCACCGCTGATAAAGCAGATCGGCATCGTCAGCCGCTCGAAGTGCGGCATGTACACGTCGTTGCCCTTGAAATCCACCAGATGCCCTTTGCGCACGATCAGCGCCAGGTGCTCGAAGGTCTCGATATTCGACTCGCCGAACAGCTCGTGCAGGTTGTCGTGCAGGGTTTCGTTGAGCGTGTCGTGGCGGTACAGCGAGGCGTACATGAAGGTGATGCGGTGGCACACCGGGTTGGTGCAATAGCCCTGCGCCTCGATCCGCGCGTAGCCGTTGAGGGCTTTGTCATAGAGCCGGTTGAACCAGTTCTCCTTGCTGTCGGCGTAAGCCGTCATCGACTTGATGCCGATGGCGTCGAGCATTCCCGGCAAGTGCAGACCAGCCTTCAATCCGGTGGCTGTGGCGACCACGGTGTCAGCGGCAATCTGCGAGCAGACCACCGAACGCACCCCTTGCAGCCCCGCCAGCAACGACATGAAGAACGTCGTCGCGCCGTAGCAATGCACCACGCACTGCACGTCTTTGGCCTGCGTCTCCTGCTGAATCTGCGCAATGGCAGCCTTGAAGTCGTACTGGGCGATCTGGTCGCCGTTCCATTCCTTCTTGCTCGCCGGCAGCAGAATGCTCACCCGGAAATCCAGCAGCCACACGTCGTAGTCGTGCTTGCACAGGTACTCCAGCAGGTTGGTCTGGATGGTGTCGGTGGAAAAGATATTCGAACCGACACCCAGGCCATGCACCAGCATCACCGGGCCTTTGCTGCCGGCCTGATAACGGGTCAGGCGCAGCTCGACGCCGTCCTCGGTGGGGAAAAAATGCACCGCCGGGGTCGGCGCATCCAGCGGCCGTTTCAGGCGTGGCGGCGCGTCGGGGTTGAAGTATTTGTCACCGGCAAACACCCCGCCGTAACTCTCCCAAAGAATCCCGGCGAAGAACTTGCCAAAGCGCGCCAGGCCTTCGATGCGCTCCCGCTCATTACGCGCGTTGAGCACTTTCATGGTGGTCATCTGCTTGGCGAAATCGGTCGGATGAATATGCATCACCCCGGAGCCGATCACCTCGCCCGACTTGTCCGGCCCGCGATACAGCGTCACGTACAGGGTGCTGGTGTCGTGCCAGATGTTGAGTACGCCGTTGTCTTCCGGCACGGTTTTGAAAGCGCTGAAAAAATAGTCGTTGCCGTCCTCGGCGGTCAGTTTCATGTCGTACTTCATGTGCCGCGTGTCGACCTGCTGCTCGAATTGCTCGAACAGGTTGAACACGCCATTGCTGGCGGTCAGCGGTTGTGGCGACAGCGCCGGGGCAATCACCGTACCGACGATGGTCGCGGCGTGTTCCGGTTCCTTGATCATCCGGTTGAGGTCGTTGGCGGTGATGGTCAGGGTGAAGTCGATCGGCGAGTTGTCCGCCTCGCCGCGTTTGGCCGCAGCTTCGTAGACTTTCAGATCGGTGCTTTGCGCAGCGGTGAAGGCCCGGGAGAAATAGCCCTTCATGGTTTCGGTGAACTGCACGCCGAGCGTCGGTGGCGCCACCTGTTTGCGCGGTGCCGAGGGCAACGTGTAGTCGATGTGCCAGCCACGGTCGGCGGCGAGCAGGCCCATGTTGCGCTCGCTCACGGCGGAGATGGTCAGCAGCGGATTGACCGCCAGCGACGTCGGAATCACCGCGCCGTCAGTCACATACAGGCTGGGGTAAACATCGGTGCCGGCCGCACCGCTGAACACCTGGCCCTTGTGATTGACCACCCCTTGCCCGGCATCCTCACCCATCACGCAACCGCCCAGCGGATGCACCGAGACGATGCTGTGCTTGAGCAGTTGGGTCCAGATCGGATTCTCGACCCAGACCCCGCCCGGCGCCTTGGTGCTCTGGTACAGGCGTTCGTTGCCGAGCTTGAAGTTTTCCTGCTCGCCGACACCCGGCCAGTCGATGCGCAACTGATCCTTGTTGTCGAGAAGCATCCGGCCCTGGCCGCTGTCGTGACTCATGATCAGGTAGGTCTGCATGTTGTGCAGCGCGCCGTAGTACGGGCCGCGCAGGAAACTTTCGGCTTCGCGTTCCTTGTAACCAAGCTTGCCGCTGACACTGTCGTCGGTGGCCTTGCCGATCAGTTCGGCGAACCCGGCCATCGCCGGTACCATCGGCCGGCCGAGGGCGCCGGGGATCGAGCCTTCCTCGATGACCATGCGGCTGCGCCAGTCACCTTCGGTGCGCATGTCGATAATCGAGGTGATGCACGGGCCGACCGGGTGCAGTTCCTTGGCCGAATGCGCGCCGAAGCCGATGCCGTTGATGGTCTGTTCGCAGTTGTGGCCGAAGCCGAGAATGTCACCGTTGCCGCTCATGTTCTCGCCGAGCTGGCCGGACATCACCAGACCCTTGTCCCGCGAACGCAGCAGAATTTCGGTAGAGCCGAGGGTGCCGGCGGAGACCACGACGATATCGGCCTTCACGAACAGCGTCGGCGCGTCGAATTTCTCGCGCCCGCTGTCGAGGTACTGGAAGTGCACGATCCAGCCATCGCCGTCGCGCTCCAGATGCCGCACCTCAGCCTGGCAGAAAATCTCCGCGCCATGGTTCCAGGCATCCGGCAGATAGTTCATCAGCGTGGTGTTCTTGGCCTTGTTGTTACAGCCCGAGACGCAGTCGCCGCACTGGTTGCACGGCAGTTGCTCGACGCCGACGTGGTTGAGGTTGTTCGGCAGTTTGTCGAAGGTCACGTTGATCGGCGGCTTGTAGAAGTGCGCGCCTTGCTTGAGGTAGTCCGCCGATTTTTTGTTGGCGTCGAGCTTGGGCAGGTTCGGCGCGGTGTTCGGGTACGGATTGGGCTTGAGCATTTCCCGGGCGCGGGCGTAACCGTCCTTGAGCAGCGTATCGCGATGCTCGCGCACCGCCTGCGGCCAGCGCGGGTCATCGAACACCCCGGGCTCGGGCTCCAGGGCCACGTTGGCATTGATCAGCGACGTGCCGCCGAGGCCACAGCCGACTACCACGTTCTGCTGGGCGTTGACGTGCAGATCAAACAGCCCGGTGCGCGAGCCGATATGCCCGTCCGGGTCATGCACCTGCAGCTCTTCGGTCGCGGCGATCATGGTGTTGGGGTATTCGCCGGGCTGGATTTCCCGCCCGCGTTCGAGCAGGCACACCTGCTTGCCAGCCCGGGACAGACGCGACGCAGCAATGCCGCCGCCATAACCGGAGCCGATGACGATCACGTCGTAGTGTTCCTTGATCTCGCTGATGGGCGTTGCGATGCGTGTCATGAGGGTGTTCCTCTCTCAGGCAGATGGGGCAACTCTGCGGTTGCCTGCAATCAATGGGCGAACGGGCACCTGGCCTCCGGGTCGAGCCCGGCGACAGCACAGCGGTTAAAACAGGAAGTTGCTACAGACGAGCGCGTTGATTGGCCGCACGACGTAACGTGCGCTTGCGTGGCGAGGGGGGATGGCGGTGTGGGCGGCTATCCATCATGCGTTCTCCCAGAACCAGATGTGGATAAGTGACGGCTGTCCTTGTGCCATTGCAGTGAAGACAGCGCAGGAATCGAAGTCAAGGCAACGCTTTAGAACTGTATGAAATCTGATCAATTGCTGTTTGGACTAAGCCTGCCGGGGCCTGTGCAGTTCAGCGAACAAGTTATCCACATAGCCATGCACAGCAAATGGGGGTAACTGTGGATGAATGGAAAAATAACTGGCTGATTGGTGAAGAAAAATCGTGACTTATCCAGAAGGATGGTTTGCAGAAGTGATTGAGTGTTTTTTGATCAGCTCTCTATACATCGCGTTTCATATGGGCTGTAGAGGATGGCGAACACCTTATCCACAGAAGCGCCAACAGACTTCGGGGGTAACTTTGCGACTGCTGTGGAAAAGCGCTGGAAGCTGTGTGAAATCGGGGTTTACGCGAGGATTATCAGTTTTAAAAGCTTGATCGATCACTTATTGATCAATTCTCTACAAGCCACGTTTTATATGGCTTGCAGCGGTCAGCGAACATCTTGTCCACAGAAGCGCCAACAGAGATTGGGGGCAACTATTGAAGTTATTCAGGAGAAAAAGCCTGGTAAAACCGTGACTTAGGCTGGTTGTTTTTTGAGCTGGAGCCTGGAGGGCTTGATTGGCGTGGGGTACAGGGATGGGCGAACACGTTATCCACAGATCCGCCAACAGGGATTGTGGGTAAACACGACCCCTCACCCCAGCCCTCTCCCAAAGGGAGAGGGAGCCGACCGCATCGCCTGTTCAAACTCCACCGACCTGAACGAACATTGTGATCTCAGGCTTGGCCAGACCAAGGTCACTGCGCAATCGCAGGTCGATGTAATTAGCCAATACCACTCGGTCGGTCCCCTCTCCCTCCGGGAGAGGGCTAGGGTGAGGGGCTTTTCAGCGAACAACCCCTTCTTCGATCAGTAGTTTGAGGATCGCTTCCGCCCCGGCCTGCGCGGTGACGCCTTTGAGCACTTGCCCACCGCCGCCACTGGCCTTGGCTGTCGCCGCCTTCATGCGGTCCGCACCGCTCTTGGCCTTGATCACCTTCAAACGTTTCGGCCGTGGCTTGGCCGGTTGCAACGTGGCAACCGCCAGCAGTTCATCGTCCAGCACCTGCACGTCTTCGGCATTCAACACCCCGCGTCGCGCCGGGCCGTAGGCACTTTGCCGCGGCTTGGGCGCGGCGTTATCCACAGTCGCCAGAAACGGCAGCTTCACCTTCAACCGCCGTCGCTGCCCACGGGGCAAGGCTTGCAGCACCAGCGCCGAACCGTCGGTGATCGACTCGACCTGCGCCAGCCCCACCACCAGCGGCCAGCCCAGCCCCTCGGCGAGCAGGAACGGCAACATGCCGGAGCCTTCGCCGGTTTCCGCCTGACTGCCGGTCAGCACCACCTGGGCGCCGGCATCGCGCAGATACGCGGTGAGCCCCGGCAAGGCGTCGGCGCCAGCAGGTTGCTCCAGCACATGCAGCTGTTCCAGGCCCATGCCCAGATAGGCGCGCAGTGCCGGTTCCGCAACGTCCCCGGCATGCAGCACTTGCAGGTTATCCCCAGCCAGTTGCAGGCCCAGCTCCACGGCGCGGGCATCCTGTTCGGCGCGGCGTGGCCGGCCCGACGTCGGGTGGGCACCGATGGAAACCAGACTGATGATCTTTGTGCTCATAACCGTTCCTTAAGCCGCATCGCGCTTGGCTTCGTTGCGGTAAGCCGCTACCGCCGCGATCAACGCCTGAAGAATTTCCGCGCTTTCGCCGATCACCGACAGGTCGGCACGCTTGATCATGTCGCAACCCGGATCGAGGTTGATCGCCACCACCTTGTCGCAGGCACCGATGCCTTGCAGGTGCTGGATCGCCCCGGAAATCCCCACGGCCACGTAAACCCGCGCGGTAACCCAGGTGCCAGACGCGCCGACCTGTCGATCGCGGGCCATGAAGCCATCGTCCACCGCCACCCGCGAAGCGCCTTCGGTGGCGCCAAGGGCGGCGGCGGTCCTGTGGAAAAGCTCCCAATCCTTGACCCCGTTGCCACCGGAGAAGATGAACTCGGCTTCGGCCATCGGAATCGCTGCCGGGTCCACCGCTACCGCGCCAAGATCCTCGATCCGCGACAGGCTGCGCACGACAGGTGTGGATAACTCAACCGGCAGTGCCTCATGACGGGTTTCGCTGACCGGTTCCGCACATTCGGCAGACGCCAGAATCAACCGCGCCACCGGGCGGGCCAGATCCTGTAGCCCGGCACCGGCGCGGCCGATGCACTCCTGACCCTTGACCTGCCACACCCGTGTCGCCGGGCGTTCACCCAGTGCGGCAGCAAAGCGCCGACCGAGTTCGCCGCCACCACTGCGGCTGTCCGGCAGCAGCCAGTGACGCGGGTTGAACTGGTTATCCACAGCCCGCAGGCCCTGCACCCGTTGCTCCGGTGCATAACCACTGAATTGGTCGCCCTCCAGTACCAGCAAGCGATCGACGCCGGCCGTGGCGAAGGCGCTCTCTTTGTGCTCGCCAAACACCACCGCCAGCACCGCGCCGTCGTTGCCGGCCAGTTGATGAGCCAGGCCGAGCAAGTCGCGGTCGTGGCTGCTCAGGCGACCGCCGACCATGTCCGGCACCACGCTGATGTAGAACGCCGGGGCCGGTACCTGATGCAGCGGCAACTGCACTTCAACCGTGGCCGAGCGTTTGACCGCCCCGCCCTGTTGCGCGCCGCTGCGGTCGATACGCTTGATGCCGTTGGGGCCGATGAAACCGATGCCGTGCAGGTTCTTGCGGATGACACCATTGGGGCCCATCCAGCTGTGTTGCGCCGGTTGCATGGCCGCGTGCAGCGGATGCAGACGGTTACGCGCAATCCATTCGGCGCGCGGGTCGCGGCGGATAATGTCGCTCATCAGTGGGCCTCCGCAGGTTCACGTTTGGCCGGTGCAGTCGGCTTGTTCGGCGCGGCGTCTTCGAGCAGCGCGTCGGCCACCAGTTCGGCGATGTCCTTGATCAGCGGACGCGGTTCGACCACGCCCTCGAGCATCGCCGTGCACTGTGGACAACCTACTGCTACCAACTCGGCGCCGGTCTCGCGGATGTCATCCATGCGCATGTCGGGGATTCGCTGCTTGCCGGGAATGTCGGTGATCGGCGCACCGCCACCGCCGCCGCAGCAGCGCGAACGGAAGCCGGAACGTTGCATCTCTTTGACCTCGATGCCGAGGGCGCGCAGCACTTCACGCGGCGCCTCGTATTCGCCGTTGTAACGGCCGAGGTAGCACGGGTCGTGGTAGGTCACGCTGTTGCCTTTGTGCTGACCGAGATTGAGCGCACCGGCCTGAATGATTTCCGCCATGTAGGTGCTGTGGTGCTGCACCAGGTAGTTGCCATCGAACGCGCCGTACTCGTTCTTCAACACATGGAAACTGTGCGGATCGCAGGTGACGATGCGGTTGAAGTTGTATTTGGCCAGGGTATGGATGTTGCGTTTGGCGAGCAGCTGGAAGGTCGCTTCGTCGCCCAAACGCCGCGCCACGTCGCCGCTGTCGCGCTCTTCCAGGCCGAGTACGGCGAAGTCGATTTTGGCGGCCTTCAGCACTTTGACGAACGCACGCAAGGTGCGCTGGTTGCGCATGTCGAAGGCACCGTCGCCGACCCAGAACAGCACGTCGGTGGACTTCTTCTCGCTGAGCAGATTGAGGTTCAGATCCGCCGCCCAGTTCATCCGCCCGCCCGGGGCGAAACCGCCCGGGTTATCGGTGGCGATCAGGTTTTCCAGGACTTCGGCGCCCTTGTTCGGGGTCGCGCCTTTTTCCAGAGTCAGGTGGCGGCGCATGTCGACGATGGCGTCGACGTGCTCGATCATCATCGGGCATTCCTCGACGCAGGCGCGACAAGTGGTGCACGACCACAGGGTTTCGGCATCGACCAGACCGTTGACGATCGGTTGATGCGGATTGCCACTGTGTTCACCAATGGGCTTGCCCGGATACGGGCTGCCGGCAAAGTTGGCATCGGTACCGCCAGCGAGACCGACGACCATGTCCTGAATCAGCTTTTTCGGGTTCAGCGGCTGGCCGGCAGCGAAGGCCGGGCACGCCGCTTCGCACTTGCCGCACTGCACGCAGGCGTCGAAACCGAGCAACTGGTTCCAGGTGAAATCCTTGGGTTTTTCCACGCCTAGCGGCGCGCTTGGATCATTCAGATCCAGCGGTTTCAAACCGGTGGAACGACCGCCGCCAAAGCGCTCGGCGCGGCGGTGCCAGGCCAGGTGCAGGGCACCGGCGAAGGCGTGCTTCATTGGCCCGCCCCAGGTCATGCCGAAGAACAACTCCGACACGCCCCACAAAACGCCGAGCCCGAGAATCGCCGCCAGCAGCCAGCCGCCGAAGTTCTCCGGGAGGATTCCCGCCACCGGCAGGGTCACCAGAAAGAACGACGCGGAGAACGCCAGCAGGCTTTTCGGCAGGCGCATCCACGGGCCTTTCGACAACCGTGCCGGCGGGTTGAGCCGGCGCCGGTAAACGAAGATCGCGCCGACGAACATCACTGCCGTCATCAACAGCAGCGCATAGCCGAGGATGCGGTTATGCAGGCCGAAACCGTGCACCAGAATCGCCAGCACGATCGACGCCACCGCACCGCCGGCCGTGGCGACGTGCGTGTTGGCGATGTATTTGTCCCGCGCCACCACGTGGTGCAAGTCGACCATGTAACGCTTGGGCATGGCCAACAGGCCGCCGAGCAGATCGACCTTCGAGGCCCGGCCCCGACGCCACATGGCCACCCGCCGCAACGCGCCCAGCACCGCAAGGGCCAGGGCTGCGAACAACAGGATTGGAAGAAGGGTGTTCAACATGGTGAAGCTCCCAAAGACCTCGGGGTCATTTGCGCGCTGCTGAGAACAACGCACCTACTTGTGGCGAGGGAGCTTGCTCCCGCTGGAGTGCGCAGCGCTCCCAATACAGTCGCCGGTATATGCCTGATACACCGCGACTACAGGTTTTGGGGCCGCTTCGCAGCCCAGCGGGAGCAAGCTCCCTCGCCACAGGTGATGGTGGTCATGCCGTTAGAAATCCTTGCAGAGCCGCAGGGCGTCGTAGATCGCAGCGTGGGTATTGCGCTGCGCCACGCAGTCGCCGATGCGGAACAGCAAGTAGCCGTCGCCGGTGCTGCTCAGCGAAGGTTGCGGCTGGATCGCGAACAGCGCTTCCACGTCGATCTGGCCCTTGTTGCGCGAACCCTCTTTGAGCGCGTAGTAGATTTCCTCGTCCGGACGCACGCCGTTTTCCACCACCACCTGATCGACCACCCGCTCCTCTTTGGCGCCGGTGTATTCGTTCTCCAGCACCGCCACCAGCTTGTCGCCTTCGCGGTAGACCTTCTCCAGCATCATGTCGCCGGTCATGATCACTTCTTTGGGGTACATGCTGCGGTAGTAGGTCGGGAATGAGGTGCCGCCAATGGCCACGCCCGGCTTGATGTCGTCGGTGACAATCTCGACCTGGCTGCCCTTGTCGGCGAGGAAGTCGGCGACCGACATCCCGGTGAACTCGCAAATGGTGTCGTAGACCAGCACGTTCTTGCCCGGCGCGACCTTGCCGTCGAGCACGTCCCAGCTGCTGACCACCAACCCTTCGGCGGCGCCCCAGTGTTCGTTCTGCTCAAGGAATGGATGCCCACCGACCGCCAGCACCACCACGTCCGGACGCAGATCGAGGATGGTTGCCGCATCGGCCGCAGTGCCCAGACGCAGGTCGACTTTCAGCCGCGCCAGCTCCAGCTGGAACCAGCGGGTGATCCCGGCGATCTGGTCACGCTGCGGCGCTTTCGAGGCGGTGGTGATCTGCCCGCCGATGAATTCTTTCTTCTCGAACAGGGTCACGTCGTGGCCACGTTCGGCTGAGACGCGTGCTGCTTCCATCCCGGCTGGCCCGGCACCGACGATCACAACCTTGCGTTTCGGCCCGGTGGACTTTTCGATGATGTGCGGCACGCCCATGTATTCACGGGAGGTCGCGGCGTTCTGGATGCACAGCACGTCCAGACCTTGATACTGACGGTCGATGCAATAGTTGGCACCGACGCACTGTTTGATCTGGTCGATCTGGCCCATCTTGATCTTGGCGATCAGGTGCGGGTCGGCGATGTGCGCGCGGGTCATGCCGACCATGTCGACATAACCACCCTCAAGGATGCGCGTAGCCTGGTTCGGGTCCTTGATGTTCTGCGCGTGCAGCACCGGCACCTTGACCACTTCCTTGATCCCGGCCGCCAGGTGCAGGAACGGCTCCGGCGGATAACTCATGTTCGGAATCACGTTGGCCAGGGTGTTGTGGGTGTCGCAACCCGAGCCGACCACGCCGATGAAATCGAGCATGCCGGTGTCGTCGTAATACTTGGCGATCTGCTTCATGTCCTCGTGGGACAGACCGTCCGGGTGGAACTCGTCACCGCAGATGCGCATGCCGACGCAGAAGTCGTCACCGACCTCGGCGCGTACGGCTTTCAGCACTTCCAGACCAAACTTCATCCGGCCTTCGAAGGTGCCGCCCCATTCGTCAGTTCGCTTGTTGACCCGCGGGCTCCAGAACTGGTCGATCATGTGCTGGTGCACGGCGGACAGCTCGACACCGTCCAGGCCACCGGCCTTGGCGCGGCGCGCAGCTTGCGCGTAGTTGCCGATCACCCGCCAGATCTCTTCCGGCTCGATGGTCTTGCAGGTCGCACGGTGCACCGGTTCACGGATGCCCGACGGCGACATCAGGGTCGGCCAGTGAAAACCGTCCCAACGTGAGCGGCGGCCCATGTGGGTAATCTGGATCATGATCTTGGCGCCGTGCTTGTGCATGGCGTCGGCGAGATTCTGGAAGTGCGGGATGATCCGGTCGGTGGACAGGTTGACCGAACTCCACCATTGCTGCGGGCTGTCGATGGCGACCACCGACGAACCGCCGCAGATCGCCAGGCCGATGCCGCCCTTGGCTTTCTCTTCGTAGTATTTGACGTAGCGCTCGGTGGTCATGCCACCGTCAGTCGCGTAGACCTCAGCGTGCGCGGTGCTGAGCACGCGGTTGCGGATGGTCAGTTTGCCGATCTGGATCGGCTGGAACATAGCTTCGAAAGCCATGGCGGTCTCCTCAAATCGTTAAAAAACTACTGCGCTCGACCATGCTGCGTTGAAGTCAGACTCGAAATGCTCATTGACTAAAGTCAACTCCGCTTTCTCGCCTGACTTCGCCTTGCCTGGCCTTCGCTCGCTACGTTTTTTCAACGATTTGCTTATTGTTTAGGTTTGACGGTGAACAGGCCGTCGTCGTGGCCTTCTTCGGAGCCACCGTAGACTTGCTCGGCAACCGTACGAATCTTGCTGCCGCGAGCGGCGAGGATCTGGTCCATGGCGCCGGCAAACCAGCCGGTGAACATGTAGTCGACCTTGCGCCCGACCTTGCCGTAGACGTAGACGAACGCCGAGTGTTCGAGCTTGACGCTGGCGGTGCCTTTGTCGAGGTCGATGTCCTGAATCTTGAACAGGCCCCAGCCGCGTTGCGACAGACGTTTCATGTAGTGCTCGAACACCGCGACGCCTTCCAGGCCGTGGCATTCGGCTTCTTTTTCGCACCAGTGCCAAGCGGACTTGTAGCCGGCCTTGTAGAGAATCTCGGCATAGGCGTCGGCGCCCAGCACTTCCTCGATGCCCATGTGGTTATTGACGAAAAAGTGGCGTGGCACGTAGAGCATCGGCAGGGCGTCGGAGGTCCAGACACCGGTTTCGCTGTCGACTTCGATTGGCAATTGCGGGGCGATCTTGGCCATGGAAACTTAACTCCAGAAAAATTTAGATTCAGTGTTGGCCGCTGCCCTCACCCCAGCCCTCTCCCCGAGGGAGAGGGGGCAGATCGGCGGCGGTCTTGAGTAAGCGTTACTCGCCCCAGACGTCTTTGAGGACGTTGACCCAGTTCTCGCCCATGATCTTGCGCACCACACGCTCGGAATGGCCGCGCTTGAGCAGGGTTTCGGTCAGGTTCGGGAATTCGCCGACGGTGCGGATGCCCAGCGGGTTGATGATCTTGCCGAAGCTGGTCAGACGACGGGCGTAGCCCTTGTCGTGGGTTAGGTATTCGAAGAAGTCCTGGCCGTGACCCTGGGTGAAGTCGGTGCCGATGCCGATGGCGTCTTCGCCGACGATGTTCATGGTGTATTCAATGGCTTCGGCGTAATCGTCGATGGTCGAATCGATGCCCTTGGCGAGGAATGGCGCGAACATGGTCACGCCGACAAAACCGCCGTGGTCAGCAATGAACTTCAGTTCAGCATCGGACTTGTTGCGCGGGTGCTCTTTGAGACCCGACGGCAGGCAGTGGGAATAGCAGACCGGTTTTTTCGATTCGAGGATGACTTCTTCGGATGTCTTGGAACCGACGTGGGACAGGTCGCACATGACGCCGACGCGGTTCATCTCGGCGACTATTTCGCGACCGAAACCCGACAGGCCGCCGTCACGCTCGTAGCAACCGGTGCCGACCAGGTTCTGGGTGTTGTAGCACATCTGCACGATGCCGACGCCGAGCTGCTTGAACACCTCGACATAGCCGATCTGGTCTTCAAACGCGTGGGCATTCTGGAAGCCAAAGAGGATGCCGGTCTTGCCCTGCTCCTTGGCGCGACGGATGTCGGCGGTGGTGCGCACCGGCATCACCAGGTCGCTGTTTTCGCGGATCAGCTTCTGGCTGGCGGCAATATTGTTCACGGTCGCCTGAAAGCCTTCCCACACCGACACGGTGCAGTTGGCCGCCGTCAGACCGCCCTTGCGCATGTCTTCGAACAGCTCGCGGTTCCATTTGGCAATGATCAGACCGTCGATAACGATGCTGTCGGCGTGTAATTCGGCTGGGCTCATCAGGCGTCCCCTTATTGGCGATTCATGCGCCGAATCGTCTGCCGGCGCTTTGGGGCCAGCATATGCCTCGGTGCCGGGGCGACCGGGTGCAAAAACGACAGGGGAATTGCCGAAAGCGTCAATCCGCGACAAAGGGTCGCCAGGCGCTCCGATCAGCCACCTGTTCAAGCCCGCCAGCTTGAGCCAGAATCTGGCGCATCTTGGATACACCACTGGATTAGAGCGGCGACAACCATGAAATCGATCTTCCTGGCTTTGGCACTGATGGCGACCGGCGTACACGCCGCCGAAGACACCGACAACAACCCGTGCGACGCGGTGGAAAACGACGTCCAGACCCTGGAATGCTCGACCTACAGCCGCACCACCGCCGAAGACCTGCTCAAGGACAACTACGCCAGCCTCAACGAACGCATGCAGGCCACCTACGGCAAAAACGCCGCGCAACTGGCCGACATCACCGCCAAACTCAAAACCGCCCAGCAACAATGGCTGAAAACCCGCGACGCCGATTGCGCGGTAGAAGCGTTCCCGGCCACCGAAGGCAGCAAGGCGTTCAAGATTGCGCAGAATGATTGTGTGGCGCGGATGAGTGACGAACGGTCGGAGTTTTTGGAGTCGATTGGGCAGGAGTGAGTCTCCTTATTCCGTATATCGTTGTAAGCGGTGACTTTACTATTTTCAGGAGCGATTGAATAAAAATGGAACAGGAAGATATTCTCGAAGACGCACTCTTTCATCAATCCGGAATTAGTGAGACGGATCGAATAGATCGACTGCTGAGCCACGCAAAATCCGCAGACAGCCTTAGCCTAATCCCAGCGACTCTAAAAACATACTCTTTCGTTTGTGTAGATAAAACGCCGATCTTGACCCTAGACGAGACGAAGACCAAAGCGTTCCTTAAGATCATCAGTTTTTTCCTGCACAAAAAATATTTAACGCTCGAGAGACTGGAAGTTGAAGGACATGAAGGTAAGAGCACTCGTTTACCAAGCCTCTCGCTCGTCAGCCTCAAAAGAATAGTAAACTCCCCCAAAATACTATTCATTCAAAAAGACTTTCTCCAAGCACACTCAAAAATAACTGAAATTCTTAAGAGCTACATCCAACAGTTAGAAAGCATTTCGACTGATGCTATTTTTATACTGGCAGAAACTTCTGAAAAACCCCTGACTACTCATGGAATAGACTTGGAGTCCTTGACTCGAGCTGGCGGTATTGTTCATAAAAACGATGCACTAAAGACGGCAAACTCAAGCACACTCTTAATCGAAGGCGTTCTAGATTCAATTATTCAACAAAAAAATATTTTATTGACGATTAGGCAGGGTTCATTCCCGTCACTATCCAATAAAATTGATGCCCTGAATAAAGCTGGAACCTTATCCCCAACCACACTCGATGGTCTGAATCATTTAAGAGCTGTCAGAAACAGCTTGACTCATAGTTCATGGAACAATCTCGAAATCGCAAATAAAAACACGGAAAACCATATAAGAAGATTTGTCGCTCACACCTACTTATGCATGCCAAAATCAAAACGACGCGGATTTACAAATGCATGTAAAGGAAAGTTTTCAGCGTCCATTCTATTTCTACACGAGTCCCTATTAGCGGAAGGAAATCTACCCCCTTCTGTAGGAAAGCTTGAACAAGACATTATTGGATATGATAAAAGCCGTGCACAAAAACGTTGGGATTCACTTTTCCAATGGTGATCTCACACAACTTTCATACCTGGGTTCATTTTCATAATTTTCGCGGTGCCTGGCATCTTCATCTAAAGGGATTCACATGAACATCTGCGGTATCGAAATCAAAGGCAGTGAAGCGATCATCGCGGTGGCGTCCCTTGACAGTTCCGTGCTGAGCCATGTCGCTCTGAGCACCAGGAAAATCGCGCTGGACGATGACGACGAGGCGGCCAACGTCAAATTGTTCGCCGCGAAGGTCGCGTCGTTCGTGCGTGAGAACTGCATCGATCGCATCGCGATCAAGAAGCGCAGCAAGAAGGGCGAGTTTGCCGGCGGGCCGACCACGTTCAAGATCGAGGCCGTGTTTCAGTTGCTGGACGACTGCGAGGTGACGCTACTGTCGCCGCAGACGATCAACGCCCAGGCCAAGAAGCACAATTACGAGCTGCCCGGGACGTTGAACAAATACCAACATGAAGCTTACAAGGTTGCTTGCACTTGCATCATAAGGCATACCAATTAAATAAAACCAAGTGCAAGCATTTTAATCAGCAATTGCCTTGAATAGCTCTTGCTGAAGACCTTCTGCTGCGCCGTCAACACTTTTTCCTTTTTTAACTGAAGTGGGCCTGCACTTGAGAGCTTTGGATTTCACATCGACTGCCAGGCTCGCCCCCTTCAACTTATCTCGTGTCACTTCTTCTACATCAACGATTTCCGAGCAAAGTGCTTTGATCGCAGAGACCGTTGACTCGTCATTTAGACTAACAAACGCTTCAATACTTGCACAAATTTGCTTAATTTTCTTCGAATTCAATTGAGGGATAGTAGGACCGCAGACATAGTATTTGATAGCCATAATAATATGCCATCTCAGCTTTCCGTATTTGGCTTCAATCTTACCATTACCCAGCAGCAGTTTGACTCTATAAAGAGTGTAGGCTGCCACATGATAAATCTCTTCATGATAGCTACGATCAAAGACTAAAGCCTTCATCTCGCCTGTGAGCCTATTAGGGTACCTGCTAGCAATATCTGGCTTATCTAGAAACATTGCCGCCACACAGCGTGCAATTTCTTTTATATCAAACACCCTGATGGCTTTGACATTATCCTGGCCAGCAAACTGATTTTTTCTGCGCTCCAGATACAAGCGGTATTCTTCATCTGCCCCACGAGCATCAAAATACCGTTCCAACGCCTTGATAGAATCCAACGTAGCAAGAAACTGACTCTCCTCCACTTTGGCTTGGCGATTTGTTGATCTGACAATATCGTCAACCACAGAAGGATCTGAAGTTTCAACTATCTTCAGCATCAATATTGCATCATCAGTTACAAGATCACGATGCTCAAAAAGAATATTTGATGTTTGACAACCATTTACTATCTGAAAGTCCTTGAGAAAAATTTCCAACCCAGCAATGCGGATATCTGGAGATATGATTGTGATGCCATTGTTCAGAACCCCGAAACGCTTCTGTTTTATTGAGTCCTTCAGAGTATCTGAAATCTCAGTATTTACCTCACCGTCAACTCCGATAAAGTCCCTTACATTATCGTCAAAAATTCGCTGCCGCAGTCGATCATTTTTATCTGCAAGAATCTGTTTTATAAAATCAACGGCTTTAACAGTTACTACATACCCCTCATCTATTCCGGGAGCCTTTGGAAATGCCGCCTGTCCAAGAATAGGCAATGTTGCCTCTACTTGCCCCTCTGCCGCACCCCACATTTCAACTATGGTATCTCTGTTTGAAAGAGTCACGTCGACATGATTAAAGTACCCGGTATTACCCAAAGAACTCTTCAATGCTTTTTGGGCCGCTAGAATCTCCCTATCTTCTGAAGACCTCGCAGTAGTCGCAAAATAGCAATGTGCATTGGGCTTGCCATCGCGCATTTTTCCGACATGAGAAAGTATAGACTCAAACACTTCCCGACAGGTGTTGACATATTCACTATGAGGGTATTCTGGATCCTCCGATAGAAAATCCAGAATCGCAGACTGAAAAGTATTTATCTCCGACTTTGACCAAGACTCGGAAGTCTTTGCCTGTACAAAAATAACTGTAACTTCCGCATCGCGCCTACGCGCATTAAATACGTCATCGACTTCCTCAACCGAGGAAACATACACATCGTCGACAAACATCATTATTCCGTCGATCCCTGGATCATCGCCCTCGTATACAAGTTCCTTGGGATCAACGGAGTCCGCACACATGGTTCTGAAAATGGCAAAGTTTACAAACGCTTCGAAATTTTTCGAGACGTCATCGTATTTTCCATACCTAGTCGTAAAATCATTCAAATGTGCTGCTACTACGCGATGCATAGAACGTCCCTTTACAAGTACCGGCTCATGAAATCGCAAACAGTAGCCAAAAGCCACTATTCAGTCTAGCTCTATTCCTTGTCTATCAGAAGAACTCACTCGTATCGACATCAGCAAAATCAAATAATACGAGTTCGCTCTGACGTCGCACGCCGGTCTTCGCGGGGGCACCGGGCAAATTTCGCCCGGTAGCTGCGGGTGAAATACGACGGCGATTCAAAGCCGCAGGCGATGCTCACTTCGAGCACGCTCATATCGGTCTGGCGCAACAGCTGCCGGGCCTTCTCCAATCGCAGGCGCAGATAAAAATTGCTCGGCGTATCGTTCAGGTGCAGCCGAAACAAGCGCTCCAGTTGCCGCCGCGTCACCTTGATCGATTCCGCCAGTTGCAGCGTGGTCAGCGGTGGCTCGCTGTGTTGCTCCATCTCGCCAATCACCTGCACCAGTTTCTTGTTGCTGATGCCGTAGCGCGTGGCGACTTCCATGCGCTGGTGGTCCTTGCGCGGTCGGATCCGCCCCAATACGAACTGCTCGCTGACCTGAATCGCCAGTTGCGGGCCATGGGCCTGGGCGATCAGGTCGAGCATCAAATCGATGGACGCCGTACCGCCCGCCGAGGTGATGCGCCGCCGATCGATTTCGAACAGTTCCTGGGTCACGCTGAGCTGTGGATAAGATTCCTTGAACGCATCGATGGCCTCCCAGTGCAGGGTCAGGCGATGGCCGTCGAGCAGGCCGGCTTCGGCGAGGACGAAACTGCCGGTGTCGATGGCGCCGAGGGTCACGCCTTCGTTGTCCAGCCGTCGCAGCCAGTGCTCAAGGGTTGGCGTGGCGAACTTCAGCGGTTCGAACCCGGCCACCACCAACAGCGTCGCGCCTTTCTTCAGCGGCTCCAGCGCCGCGTCGGCGTTGACCGACATGCCATTGCTCGCCAGCACCGCCCCGCCATCGGCGCTTAGCACGTGCCAGCGGTACAGCTCGCCACGAAAGCGGTTGGCCACCCGCAGCGGTTCGATCGCGGAGATAAAGCCGATGGCGGAAAACCCCGGCATCAGCAGAAAGTAGAAATCCTGGGACATGTGCGCACTCGGTTAGCGGGTAGCGTGGATCGTTGATACGCCGATTGTCATCAGCGTTCAAGCGCACAGGTCGCTACAGTGCAAATGCCAGTCGCCGCAGTGCGCTTTCACGGGGCCGTTGCTGCGTAACTTTGCATCACCGGCACGCCAGATGCCGGAACTCACAATAACGACCTGCCGAGGAACCCGACATGAAACGACTGATCAGCAGCTGTGTTCTTGCACTCAGCGGTACCGCTTTCCTGAGCGCCAGCGTCATGGCGGCCGAACCCGCCTCGTGCCAGAACGTGCGCATGGGCGTGGTCAACTGGACCGACGTGATCGCCACCAGTGCCATGACCCAGGTCCTGCTCGACGGCCTCGGCTACAGCACCAAACAAACCAGCGCCTCCCAGCAGATCATCTTCGCCGGGATCCGCGATCAGCGGCTGGATCTGTTCCTCGGTTACTGGAACCCGCTGATGACCCAGACCATCACCCCGTTCGTCGACGCCAATCAGGTCAAGGTCCTGCCGGCGCCGAGCCTGAAGGACGCCCGCGCGACTTTGGCCGTGCCGACCTATCTGGCGGACAAGGGCCTGAAAACCTTCGCCGACATCGCCAAGTTCGAGAAGGAACTGGGCGGCAAGATCTACGGCATCGAACCGGGTTCGGGCGCCAATACACAGATCAAGGCGATGATCGCCAAGAACCAGTTCGGCCTCGGCAAATTCCAGCTGGTCGAGTCCAGCGAAGCCGGAATGCTCGCCGCCGTCGACCGCGCCGTACGCCGCAAGGAAGCCGTGGTGTTTTTCGGCTGGGCGCCGCACCCGATGAACGTCAACGTCAAGATGACTTATCTCACCGGCAGCGACGACGCCCTCGGCCCGAACGAAGGCATGGCCACGGTGTGGACCGTCACCGCGCCGAAGTACGCCGAACAGTGCCCGAACATCGGCCGCCTGCTGAGCAACCTAACGTTCACCGCCGAAGACGAGAGCCGGATGATGCAACCGCTGCTCGACCACAAGGATGCCTTCGAGTCGGCCAAACAGTGGCTCAAGGATCACCCCGAAGACAAGCAGCGCTGGCTTGACGGTGTGACCACTTTCGACGGCAAACCGGCCGCTGAAAATCTGCAACTGACCAGCAAATAAATCACCCCGAATAAACGCTTCGCAGCCCCGAAAAGGGCTGCGGACAGACCCATCACGCCTGAAGGAAACCGCACCATGAACCACGACGTCATCATCACCTGCGCACTCACCGGTGCTGGCGACACGACCGCCAAAAGCCCCCACGTGCCGGTCACCCCAAAACAGATCGCCGCGGCTGCAGTAGAAGCGGCCAAGGCCGGCGCCACCGTCGTCCATTGCCATGTGCGCGACCCGCAGACCGGCAAGTTCAGCCGTGACGTGGCGCTGTACCGCGAAGTGATGGAGCGCATCCGCGAGGCCGATGTCGACATCATCGTCAACCTCACCGCTGGGATGGGCGGCGACCTGGAAATCGGTGCCGGCGAGCACCCGATGGAGTTCGGCCCGAACACCGACCTGGTCGGCCCGCTGACCCGTCTGGCCCACGTTGAAGAACTGCTGCCGGAAATCTGCACCCTCGATTGCGGCACGCTGAACTTCGGCGACGGCGACACCATTTACGTCTCGACCCCGGCGCAACTGCGCGCCGGCGCCAAGCGCATCACCGAGCTGGGGGTGAAGGCCGAGCTGGAAATTTTCGACACCGGTCACCTGTGGTTCGCCAAGCAGATGATCAAGGAAGGCCTGCTCGACAACCCGCTGTTCCAGCTATGCCTGGGCATCCCGTGGGGCGCCCCCGCCGACACCACCACCATGAAAGCCATGGTCGACAACCTGCCCGCCGATGCGGTGTGGGCCGGGTTCGGCATCGGCCGCATGCAGATGCCGATGGCCGCGCAAGCGGTGCTGCTCGGCGGCAACGTGCGGGTCGGCCTGGAAGACAACCTGTGGCTGGACAAGGGTGTGCTGGCCACCAACGGCCAACTGGTCGAACGCGCCACCGAGATCCTCAGCCGCCTCGGCGCCCGCGTGCTGACCCCGGCTGAAGGCCGCAAGAAGATGGGCCTGACCCAGCGCGGCTGACCTCAGCCAAAAAAATGGGGCCCTGACTGCCCCCCAAACTTCACCTGTAGGAGCTGCCGCAGGCTGCGATCTTTTGATCTTGCTTCAAACAATCAAAATCAAAAGATCGCAGCCTGCGGCAGCTCCTACAGGAAACACTTTCTTCAGGGAGTTCCCATGAGCTTTATCACCGACATCAAAACCTTCGCCGCCCTCGGCAGCGGTGTCATCGGCAGCGGCTGGGTCGCGCGTGCCCTCGCCCATGGCCTCGACGTGGTGGCCTGGGACCCGGCGCCCGGCGCAGAAGCTGCGCTGCGCAAACGCGTGGCGAATGCCTGGGGCGCGCTGGAGAAAAACGGTCTGGCGCCCGGTGCTTCGCAGGACCGTCTGCGCTTTGTCGCGACCATCGAAGAATGCGTGCGCGATGCCGACTTCATCCAGGAAAGTGCTCCGGAACGCCTCGAGCTGAAACTGGAACTGCACAGCAAAATCAGCGCGGCGGCCAAACCCAATGCGCTGATCGGCTCCAGCACTTCGGGCCTGTTGCCAAGCGAGTTCTACGAGAGCTCGACCCACCCTGAGCGCTGCGTGGTCGGTCACCCGTTCAACCCGGTTTACCTGTTGCCGCTGGTGGAAGTGGTCGGCGGCAAGAACACCGCACCGGAAGCGGTGCAAGCGGCGATGAAAGTCTACGAATCCCTCGGCATGCGCCCGCTGCATGTGCGCAAGGAAGTGCCGGGGTTTATCGCTGACCGTTTACTCGAAGCGTTGTGGCGTGAGGCGCTGCATCTGGTCAACGACGGGGTGGCGACCACTGGTGAGATCGACGATGCGATACGGTTTGGTGCCGGGCTGCGTTGGTCGTTCATGGGCACGTTCCTGACCTATACGCTGGCCGGTGGTGACGCTGGGATGCGTCATTTCATGTCGCAGTTCGGCCCGGCGTTGCAGTTGCCATGGACCTACCTGCCGGCACCGGAGCTGACCGACAAGCTGATAGATGACGTGGTCGATGGCACCAGCGATCAGCTCGGTCGCCACAGCATTGCGGCGCTGGAGCGCTATCGTGATGACTGCCTGCTGGCGGTGCTGGAGGCGGTGAAGACCACCAAGGAAAAGCACGGGATGAGTTTCAGCGAGTAATCGCCTTCCCCTGTGGCGAGGGAGCTTGCTCCCGCTCGGCCGCGAAGCGGTCGTAAAACCAGTGAATGCTGTCTGACCGACGCACCGCGATCAGAGGTTTTGGGGCTGCTGCGCAGCCCAGCGGGAGCAAGCTCCCTCGCCACAATGTGCATTACGCCAGCGATCTATGGAGTTCAACCATGCCCACTCTCACCACCTACCAAACCACCATCATCCCCGACTGGGTCGACTACAACGGCCATCTGCGCGACGCCTTCTACCTGTTGATCTTCAGCTACGCCACCGACGCGCTGATGGACCGTCTCGGCATGGACAGCAACAACCGCGAAGCCAGCGGCCACTCGCTGTTCACCCTCGAACTGCATCTGAATTATCTGCACGAAGTGAAGCTCGACGCCGAGGTCGAGGTGCGCACGAAGATCATCGGTCACGACAGTAAACGCCTGCACCTCTATCACAGCCTGCACCTGGCCGGCGGCGACCAGGAACTGGCCGGCAACGAGCAGATGCTGCTGCACGTCGATCTCACCGGCCCGCGCTCGGCACCGTTCACCGCCGATACCCTGAGCCGTCTGCAAGCCATCGTCGCCGAGCAAGTCGATCTGCCCGCCCCGGCTTACATCGGCCGTGTCATCGCTCTGCCACCCGCCCGTTAATCCCTCCCACGCAAGGAGCCGCCATGCACACCGCTGCCGCTGTTGCCGATTTCCGTACTTATCCGTTGATCAGCGCGCTGAGCGGCGTGCAGAACCTGGCGGATCGCGTGTCGATTGCCTGGGCCGATGGCCGCATCAGCCCGTTTCATCATGTCTGGTTGCGGGACAACTGTCCGTGCGAGCAGTGCGTCTACACCGTCACTCGCGAGCAGGTGTTCGAGATCGTCGATGCCGCAGCCGACCTCAAACCTGCCGCCGCCCATATCGACAGCGACGGCTGCCTGCGCATCGACTGGCAGGACGGTCACCAGAGCCGCTTCGACCCCGGCTGGTTGCGCGCGCACGCCTATGACGAGCAATCGCGCGCGGAACGGTTGGCAGGCAAACCCAAAGCGTATCTGTGGCGCAGCGATCTGCAGTTGCCGGTGTTCGACTACGCCGCACTGATGAACGACAACGGCGCGCTGCTGCAATGGCTGATCGCGGTGCGCGACATCGGCCTGACGCAAGTACGCGGCGTGCCCACCGAACCGGGATCGCTGAAGCTGATCGCACAGCGCATTTCGTTCATCCGCGAGAGCAACTTCGGCGTGCTGTTCAACGTGCAGTCCAAGGCCGATGCCGACAGCAACGCCTACACCGCTTTCAACCTGCCGTTGCACACCGACTTGCCGACTCGCGAACTGCAACCGGGTCTGCAATTTCTGCATTGCCTGGTGAATGATGCCGAGGGTGGCGAGAGTATTTTCGTCGATGGTTTTGCGATTGCCGATGCTTTGCGTCAGGAAGCACCGGAGCTGTTCCAGGCGCTGTGCGAAATCCCCGTGGAGTTTCGCAACAAGGACCGCCACAGCGACTATCGCTGCCTGGCGCCGATCATTGCGCTGGACGCGTTGGGCCGGGTTGCGGAGATGCGCATGGCGAACTTTCTGCGCGGTGCATTCGATACATCGGTGGAGCAAATGCCGCTGCTGTACCGGGCCTATCGGCGCTTGATTGCGATGACCCGTGAGCCACGTTTTCGCCTGATGCAGCGACTCAATCCGGGTGAACTGTGGTGCTTCGATAATCGCCGCACGCTGCATGCGCGCAACGCATTTGATCCTGCCAGCGGGGCGCGGCATTTCCAGGGCTGCTACATCGATCGGGATGAGTTGTTGTCGCGGATTCTGGTGTTGCAACGCTAGAAAAGATCGCAGCCTTCGGCAGCTCCTACAGGGGATCACATTTCAACTGTAGGAGCTGCCGCAGGCTGCGATCTTTTGACTTTCATGAAACTAAAAAAAGCCCCGATACAAGCCGTGACAGGATCGGGGCAGAGGGTACTGTTGAGGAGCTGCCAGTCGAGGGTGACCAAACCGTCGTGTAGCGAGCTGAGTCCAGTGTGCCCACTCCCCAGGGCGGTCAGTTAGCCGAAAACGACCTGTTCATAGCCGTCGCAGCCACTGCGACAAATCGCCCTTGCCGTCCCTCCGCATGCCTACCAGAATCGAGCCACGACCTCCGTTACCGAAGAAGGATGCGCGCCATGATGTACGCCGATTTGATCGATCAGGAAGACCTGTTGGGCCAGCTCAAGGCATTGGGGTTTCAGGTGCCGAGCGGCTCCACAGCGGAGCAGGCCTGCGAGTGTGCGGTACGTGGTCTGGACAATGTTCGCGCGTTTGAACTGCGCAAGATGGTCAAGGACATGTACACCAGCGGCGCCAGTATCCAGCCTGCGGTGCGCCAGGCGATCGACAAGCAGTTGTTGCCGGCGTTGGCGGATTACCAGCAAAGCCACAGCGCCTGACAAGTAACTGTGGCGAGGGAGCTTGCTCCCGCTGGGCCGCGAAGCGGCCCCAAACCGGCAGATGCACTGTTCCAGATAAATCGCATTCGCAGGTTTAACGAGCGCTTCGCGCTCGAGCGGGAGCAAGCTCCCTCGCCACAAAAACTTTCCGGTCTACAACCTTACGCTGGCAAACGTCGACTCATTACGCGCCTGACTCAACGCCGACATCGGCCCCGACAGCGGCGACATCACGATCGCCTGCGGCAGCGGCAGCATCGCCACTTGCTGGGTGGTGTTGGAGCCTACGCGTTCGTCACGCGGCGGAATGCCGAAGTATTCGCGGTAGCACTTGGAGAAGTGCGGCGTCGAGACGAAACCACACACCGACGCGACTTCGATGATCGACATCGGCGTCTGCTTGAGCAGCTGCCGCGCGCGGATCAGGCGCAGCTTGAGGTAGTAGCGCGACGGCGAGCAGTGCAGGTATTTCTGGAACAGCCGCTCCAGCTGTCGACGCGACACGGCGACGTACACTGCCAGTTCGTCGAGGTCGATCGGCTCTTCGAGGTTGGCTTCCATCAGCGCAACGATTTCCTGCAGCTTCGGCTGGTTGGTGCCGAGCATGTGCTTGAGCGGCACGCGCTGGTGATCCTGCTCGTTGCGGATGCGTTCGTAGACAAACATTTCCGAGATCGCGGCAGACAGCTCACGACCATGATCGCGGCTGATCAGGTGCAGCATCATGTCCAGCGGCGCGGTGCCACCGGAGCTGGTGAAACGGTTACGGTCGAGGGTGAACAGGCGCGTGCTCATGGCCACGCGCGGAAAGGCTTCCTGCATCGCTGCCAGACATTCCCAGTGCACGCTGCAATCGAAACCGTCGAGCAGCCCGGCGCACGCCAAAGCCCAGCTGCCGGTGCACACGGCGCCGAGACGCTTGGACTGACGCGCCTGGCTTTGCAGCCATGACACGTGTTCACGGGTCACGGTGCGTTGAATACCAATACCGCCGCAGACGATCACGGTGTCCAGCGGCGGGGCTTTGTGCATGGAGGCGTCAGGGGTGATTTGCAGACCGTCACTGGCCCACACCTGGCCGCCATCGACGGTGAGAGTGCTCCAGCGATACAACTCGCGACCGGACAATTGGTTGGCCATGCGCAGGGGTTCGACTGCGGAGGCCAGGGAAATCAGCGTGAAATTGTCCAGCAGCAGAAAGCCGATGGATTGAGGCGCACGGTTCTGGGGTTGGGCCCCGGAGTTGAACGACGTCATCGCGGTATCTCCTCACACAAAGCGGGTGATGGCCTCAGGCGGAGGCTCTTGTTATTGCCGGCGTTCTCGCGTGGGAGACGGGCTTTGTTATGACAGAGCAATTGCCATGCCTAAAATTGAATGGCTGTTCAATAACTCCTGAAAACGACGTCGCGACGTGTCTATTCAAGACGTCGGACACAGGGTGTTTCGAAGTGCCATCAGCGGCGTCGAGAGCCCTGCCCCGCTGCCTGTGAGCAGATCGGTAGCACTTGTGGGAACAGGCTTGCGCGGGGTTGTTTCAGAGTGTCACCGCAAGCACGGGTGACGGACGGTAGGCAACGCGAAGGGTGCGCTGTGGGAGGGAAACACTCTTGTCTGATTGCGACGCGCTAAAAGGTGGCGTGATTTGATTAGCGTGTGCACTTGGTGAGCAGTTTTGACTGGTCTGCTCATATTCCCAGGGAGGGTTACAGGTTCTTGTGGCGAGGGAGCTTGCTCCCGCTGGACTGCGAAGCAGGCCCAAACCAGACTTCGCGGTCCCTCAGTTGAAACGCACCAAGCTGATTGCGACTGCTGCGCAGCCGAGCGGGAGCAAGCTCCCTCGCCACAGAAAAATGTCTCAGCACTCAACGGCGCTAACCGCCAGACCACCCCGCGAGGTCTCTTTATATTTGTCATGCATATCGGCGCCGGTATCACGCATGGTGCGGATCACCCGGTCCAGCGAGATGAAGTGCTGACCATCGCCGCGTAGGGCCATCTGCGCCGCGTTGATCGCCTTCACAGCGGCAATTGCGTTGCGCTCGATGCACGGCACCTGCACCAGACCGCCGACCGGATCGCAGGTCAGACCAAGGTTATGTTCCAGGCCGATTTCCGCCGCGTTGCACAGTTGCTCCGGTGTCGCGCCCAAGATCTCCGCCAGACCCGCTGCCGCCATCGCGCAGGCCGAGCCGACTTCGCCCTGGCAGCCAACTTCGGCACCGGAGATCGAGGCGTTCTTCTTGCACAGAATCCCCACCGCTGCCGCACCCAAAAAGTAGTCGACGACGTTGGCGTCGGTGACTGCTTCGCTGAACTTCATAAAATAGTGCAACACCGCCGGAATGATCCCTGCCGCGCCATTGGTCGGTGCGGTGACCATGCGCCCACCCGCCGCGTTTTCTTCGTTGACCGCGAGGGCAAACAGATTGACCCACTCCATGGCACTGAGGGTCGAGCCGATCACATTGGGCTTGTTCAACTCCTGCAGGCTGCGATGCAACTTGGCCGCGCGCCGGCGCACATTGAGACCGCCGGGAAGGATGCCTTCGTGCTTGAGGCCCTGCTCCACGCAATCCTGCATCGCCCGCCACAGCTTCATCAGTCCGGCGCGGATTTCCTCTTCGCTGCGCCAGACCTTTTCGTTGGCCATCATCAGTTCGGCGACACGCAGGTTGTTCTTTTGGCACAGCTGCAGCAGTTCCACCGCGCTGGAAAAGTCATAAGGCAATTCGGTGCGATCCAGATCGACCACGCCGCTGGACGCCTGCGCCTGATCCACCACAAAACCGCCACCGACCGAATAGTAAGTGTCGCGATGAATCTCGCCGTGATCGCCTTCGGCAACCAGAGTCATGGCGTTGGGATGGAACGGCAGGTTTTCGTCGATCAGGCGCATGTCGCGGGCCCAGACAAACGGCACCGACAGACGACCATCCAATAACAGCGTGTGAGTTTCGCGCAGCGCCTGAATGCGCGGGCCGATCTGCGACGGGTCGATTGCGTCCGGCCACTCGCCCATCAAGCCCATGATCACTGCATTGTCGCTGCCGTGGCCGATACCGGTAGCCGACAGCGAGCCGAACAGTTGCACTTCTATACGCCGTACCTGCTCCAGCAGGTGCCGGTCGCGTAGCGCTTCGACAAACAGGGCGGCGGCGCGCATCGGGCCGACGGTGTGGGAACTGGACGGGCCGATGCCGATTTTGAACAGGTCGAAAACGCTGATAGCCATTGCTGCAGAGCTCCTGAGGATGCCGTTCCCGGGCGTTAAGCGCCCGCTGGCGGAGCTGCTACGCTCAAGCTGCGATCCGCCGGAATGCCCGCATCATCAGGCTTTTGTCAGGTCGCTCGGCGTCTGACACCGACGCACTCATGCCCACCAACGCCGTGCCGGTTTCCTCCCGTGTTTTCGCCGTTTTTATGCGGTTCAGATGGCCAAACGGGGCGGAAAAAAGCTGTAAACGACGTCACTGACACTGGATGCGACCATCCCTGTACTGGATACGACCCACCCTGTAGGCGTCAGATTTTCACTGGTACATGATCGTTATGACTCGATTGCAAGGCGCCGTGGTAGAGCTGTCTCCAGAACGCCATCCAACCGCAACCTATAAGTGCGGTGGTCCACAGTCGGAACACTGCCAAAAAAAACACCAAGGAGTCCATCCATGAAAGGTTCCCCGTCGTTGTTGTTGGCCGCCATGCTGAGTCTGCCGTTACTGGCTCAAGCCGCAGAACCGGCGCAGTGCAGTACCGTGAATTTCTCCGATGTCGGCTGGACCGACATCACCGCCACCACCGCCACCACGTCGGTGGTGCTCGACGCCCTCGGCTACAAGACCAAGACCACCATGATTTCCGTGCCGGTGACCTACAAGTCGCTGGCCGACGGCAAGAACATGGACGTGTTCCTCGGCAACTGGATGCCGACCATGGAAAACGACATCAAGGCCTACCGCGATGCCGGCACCGTGGAAACCGTGCGCACCAACCTCAAGGGCGCCAAGTACACCCTCGCCGTGCCGCAAGCCTTGTATGACAAGGGTCTGCATGACTTCGCCGACATTGCCAAATTCAAGAAGGAACTCGACGGCAAGATCTACGGCATCGAGCCTGGCAACGACGGCAACCGCCTGATCCAGAGCATGATCGACAAGAACGCCTTCGGTCTCAAGGACGCCGGTTTCAAGGTCGTCGAATCGTCCGAGGCGGGCATGCTCTCGCAGGTTGATCGCGCGCAGAAACGCGACACCGCCGTGGTCTTCCTCGGCTGGGCGCCGCACCCGATGAACAAGCGCTTCAAGATCCAATACCTGACCGGCGGCGATGACTTCTTCGGCCCCGACTTCGGTGCCGCCACCGTGGCGACCAACACCCGCAAGGGCTACTCCACCGAATGCAGCAACGTCGGTCAGTTGCTGAAAAACCTGGAGTTCAATGTCGACATGGAAAGCGAGCTGATGGGCAACATCCTCGACGACAAGATGAAGCCTGAAGCGGCCGCCAAGGCCTGGCTGAAAAAGAATCCACAGGTGCTCGATACCTGGCTCGCTGGCGTGACCACCATTGACGGTAAACCTGGCCTGGAAGCCGTGAAAGCCAAGCTCGCACAGTAATTGCCTTACGCCGGGCGAGTTCGCTCGCCCGGGCTGTTTATTCCTTGCATGCGGACGTTCACTACCATGCTGATTGATCAGAAAATCCCTTTAGGCCAGTACATCGCGGGCTTCGTCGAATGGTTGACGCAACACGGCGCCAGCACCTTCGACGCAATCGCCGTGACCCTGGAAACGATGATCCACGGCGTGACGTTTGCGCTGACCTGGTTCAATCCTTTCGTCTTGATCGGCCTCATCGCCCTGCTCGCGCATTTCATCCAGCGCAAATGGGGGCTGACTGTTTTTGTGATTGCCTCGTTCCTGCTGATCCTCAATCTGGGGTACTGGCAGGAAACCATGGAAACCCTCGCCCAGGTCATGTTCGCGACCCTGGTCTGCGTGGTCATCGGCGTGCCGTTGGGCATCGTCGCCGCGCACAAGCCGATGTTCTACACTTTGATGAGGCCGGTACTCGATCTGATGCAGACCGTACCGACCTTCGTTTACCTCATTCCGACCCTGACCCTCTTCGGGCTGGGTGTGGTGCCGGGCCTGATCTCCACGGTGGTGTTCGCCATCGCTGCGCCGATCCGCCTGACCTACCTGGGCATCCGCGATGTCCCGCAAGAACTGATGGACGCCGGCAAAGCCTTCGGCTGCTCGCGTCGCCAATTGCTCTCACGGATCGAACTGCCTCACGCCATGCCGAGCATCGCTGCCGGCATCACCCAGTGCATCATGCTGTCGCTGTCGATGGTGGTGATCGCGGCACTGGTGGGCGCCGACGGACTCGGCAAACCGGTGGTCAACGCACTGAACACTGCTGATATCGCCCTGGGCTTCGAAGCAGGCCTGGCGATCGTACTGCTGGCGATCATGCTCGACCGTATCTGCAAACAACCCGACGCCAAAGTAGGGGGTGACGCATGAGCATAATTCGCTTCGAAGACGTCGACGTAATCTTCTCCAAGGATCCACGCGAGGCACTCAAGCTGCTGGATCAGGGCATGACGCGCAACGAGATCCTGAAAAAGACCGGGCAGATCGTTGGCGTGGAAAAGGCCAGTCTGGACATCAATAAGGGCGAGATCTGTGTACTGATGGGCTTGTCCGGCTCCGGCAAGTCGAGCCTGCTGCGCTGCATCAACGGCCTCAACACCGTGAGCCGCGGCAAGCTGTTCGTCGAGCACGAAGGCAAGCAGATCGACATCGCTTCCTGCACCCCGGCCGAACTGAAAATGATGCGCACCAAACGCATCGCCATGGTGTTCCAGAAGTTCGCCCTGATGCCGTGGCTGACGGTGCGCGAGAACATCAGTTTCGGTCTGGAGATGCAGGGTCGCCCGGAGAAGGAACGGCGCAAACTGGTGGACGACAAGCTTGAACTGGTGGGCCTGACCCAGTGGCGCAACAAGAAACCCGATGAACTCTCCGGCGGCATGCAGCAGCGTGTGGGCCTGGCGCGGGCGCTGGCGATGGACGCGGACATTCTGCTGATGGACGAACCGTTCTCGGCACTCGACCCGCTGATCCGCCAAGGCCTGCAGGACGAACTGCTGGAACTGCAACGCAAGCTGAGCAAGACCATCGTGTTTGTCAGTCACGACCTCGACGAGGCGCTGAAACTGGGTAGCCGCATCGCGATCATGAAGGACGGCCGGATCATCCAGTACAGCGTGCCGGAAGAGATCGTGCTCAACCCCGCGGACGACTATGTGCGCACCTTCGTGGCCCACACCAACCCGCTCAACGTGCTCTGCGGTCGCAGCCTGATGCGCACGCTGGACAACTGCAAACGCATCAACGGTTCGGTGTGCCTCGACCCGGGTGGCGATTCGTGGCTGGACCTGGCTGAAGGCAACACGATCAAGGGTGCGCGGCAGAACGGTTCGGTGCTGAACCTGCAGAACTGGGCACCGGGCCAAGCGGTGGAAGCGCTGGAGCGCAAGCCGACCCTGGTGGACTCGAACATCGGCATGCGCGACGCGCTGCAGATTCGCTACCAGACCGGCAACAAACTGGTGCTGCACGACAACAACCATGTGGTGGGGATTCTTGGCGACAGCGAGCTGTATCACGCGTTGCTGGGCAAGAACCTGGGGTAAACACCCCGGACACGAAAACGCCGCGAGAGGATCGCGGCGTTTTTGTTGGTACAGAAATTGACATGAGACATGGACAACTGTGGCGAGGGAGCTTGCTCCCGCTTGAGTGCGCAGCACTCACAAATTCCTGGGGTCGCTTCGCAACCCAGCGGGAGCAAGCTCCCTCGCCACAACAGCTTCACCATTAACTCAAGGGTTAGCTATACACCCGGCCAAGGAGTTGCCGATGGCTTTCAAACTGATCGAGCACATCGCGTGTGATCTGATCCTGCGTGAAGCCCATCAGGTCGTAATCCTGGCTGCCGTTGTGCAGATACACCTCGGCGCGGTAGTAACGCTGGCGCGCTTCATCGGACTGGGCCGATTCGGTCGGGGTCGCCAGGTAGCCGTCCAGGCTCACTTCGTAGACGAAAGGGTTGCCCTCTTCCATCTCGACGCGCACGCCCATGCAGCGCTTGGATTTGCCCAGCAGCGTCTGCACTTCCAGACCCTGTGCACGCAGCTGCGCAGCAGCGTCGTCCAGTGCCGGGGTCACGTGTTTGTCCATGAAGCGTTGCACCACCGATTGGCTCGGTTGCAGGTCCAGTTGCGTCAGACGCTCGCTGAAACCACGACGACCGCGTTCAGCCAGTTGCGCCTGCTCCTGTTCGATGTGCACGTCCTGACGCATCGCCTTGTGCAGGCCGAACATGAAGCAGATCAACACCACCGAGAACGGCAGACCGGCCAGCACCACCATGGTCTGCATGGCTTCGAAGTTACCGGCAAACAGCAGACCGATGGTCACCAGGGTGATCACCACCGACCAGAAGATCCGCAGCCAGTGCGGCGCATCTTCATCAACGTTGCCGCCCTTGCAGGACAGATTCGCCATCATCACCGCGCCGGAGTCGGCCGGGGTCAGGAACAGCACGAAACCGACGAAGATCGACACACCGATGACGACTTTCGACGCCGGGTAGTGTTCCAGCAACTGGTAGATCGCCATAGATGGCTGTTCCAGCGCCGTCTTGCCGAGTTCCACCGCGCCCTGGTTCATCACCAGATCCAGTGCCGAGTTACCGAAGATCGACAGCCATGCCAGGGTAAAACCCAGCGGGATCAGCAGCACGCCAGCGACCAGTTCACGCACGGTACGACCACGGGAAATACGCGCAATGAACATGCCGACGAATGGTGCCCAGGAAATCCACCACGCCCAGTAGAACAGGGTCCACAGGCCCAGCCAGCGGTCGGACTTGGCGCTGTCGCCTTCATAGACGTACAGGTCAAAGGTCTTCAGTACCACGCCGTTGAGGTAGTCGCCGATGTTCTGCACGAAGCCGTTGAGCAAGTGCAAAGTCGGGCCGAACAGCAGAACGAAAATCAGCAGACCGCTGAACAGCACGATGTTCAGGTTGGACAGACGACGAATGCCGTTTTCCACACCGGACACGGCAGCGATGGTCGCCACGGTGCTCATCACGATGATCACGATCAGCAGGTTGGTGTTGCTGTGCTCCATGCCGAACAGGTTTTCCAGGCCCGAGGACACTTGCAGCGAGCCGATCCCCAGGTTGGTCACCAGACCCAGCAGGGTCACGAACATGCCAAAACCATCCACTGCGTGACCGGCCGCGCCTTTGACCCAACGTTCGCCCACCAGCGGATACAGCGCCGAGCGCAGGGCCAATGGCTGGTTATGACGGTAAGCGAAGTACGCCACGGCCAGACCGACCAGCGCATAGATAGCCCAGCCGTGCAGGCCCCAGTGCAGGAAGGTCAGCTGTACAGCCTGACGTGCCGCCATGTTGGTAGCGGACGCGCCTTCCGGCGGATTGAAGTAGTGATCCAGCGGCTCGGAGGCGCCGAAGTACAGCAGCGAAATACCGATACCCGACGAGAACAACATCCCCGCCCAGGCGCCGTAACTGAAATCCGGAGTGTCGTCCTTGCTGCCCAGTTTGAGTTTGCCGTAGGAGGAAAACGCCAGCCCCACCACAAACACCAGGTAGGCGGCGATCACTACCATGTAGTACCAGCCGAAGCTGCGCGACAACCAGGCCTGAGCCATACCCAACATTCTGCCGGCCTCTTGCGGGGCGATGATCAGAATGGCGGTCAACAACAGAATCAACGCGGTAGAGGTGTAAAACACCCAACCGTTGACCGTCACCTTCTCGGGCGGGGTCTTTATAAGAGAGGCAGAACTCATGGCACAAATGCTCCAGGCAGTGCGAGAGAAGAACACAAGGCAACACGGAACCCGACCAATCGGTTAGTTGGCAGCCGACCGGCGGGTGATATAAAGACACCCCGAAAAAAGCCCGAACTTGCCGAAATGGCGTTGCGAATCGCTTTCGTGGCCAAAGCTGTGCGGACGTTCATCCGAAACCTGGCCCCGAGCGTCTTGCCCATTCAACACGTCCATCGAACAGAGAACCGCGCCATGCTCCACGCAGGTTTCAAGCATTTTCGGATGTCGTTTTATCGCCATTTACAAGCAGAAATAATCTGTAGGCAGCGACGATTTGTCGCAGATCTTATTCTTTGTTGATTGAACGTTCAATCAAAACAAAATAGACTGGCCCTCAATCCGATAGGCGTTTATCGCCCGTCGGAAGGCCTAAGGAGATGTGCAAGATGCCCAAGGTCGGTATGCAACCCATCCGCCGCCAACAACTGATCGAAGCCACGTTGCAAGCGGTCGATCAGGTCGGAATGGGGGACGCCAGCATTGCGCTGATCGCCCGTTTGGCCGGTGTCTCGAATGGCATCATCAGTCACTATTTTCAGGACAAGAATGGCCTGATCGCCGCCACGATGCGGTATCTGATGACCGCCCTCAGCGAGAGCGTCACCGCGCGCCGTCAGGCGCTGGCAGACAGCAGCCCACGGGCGCATCTGCAGGTGATCATCGAAGGCAACTTCGACGCCAGCCAGGTCAATGGCCCGGCAATGAAAACCTGGCTGGCCTTCTGGGCCACCAGCATGCACCAGCCGTCTTTGCACAGGTTGCAGCGGATCAACGATCACCGTCTGTATTCCAACCTGTGCTGCGAGTTCCGCCGTGTGTTGCCGCTCGAAGATGCGCGCAGCGCCGCGCGTGGACTGGCAGCGTTGATCGACGGCTTGTGGTTGCGCGGCGCGCTGTCGGGAGACGCTTTCGACACGGCGCAGGCGCAACAGATCGCTTACGAATACATGGATTTCCAATTGGCCAAGCAGGTGAGCCAGAGCACACAGAAAACGCTCGGTACCTGAACCGCCACCGCAGTTTCAGCGCGGTGGTCGACGCCAACCACTAATGCACTTGCGAGGACACTATGGCCCGTTTCGAACTGCAAAAACTCTACATCGATGGCGCGTACTCCGACGCTGGCAGCGATGCCACCTTCGAAGCCATCAACCCGGCGAACGGTGAAGTCCTCGCCCAAGTGCAACGTGCGACCAAGGAAGACGTCGAGCGCGCCGTGGTCAGCGCTGAAAAGGGCCAGAAAATCTGGGCCGCGATGACCGCCATGGAGCGTTCGCGCATCCTGCGTCGCGCCGTCGACATCCTGCGCGAGCGCAACGATGAGCTGGCTGCTCTGGAAACCCTGGACACCGGTAAAGCCTTCTCCGAAACCAAATACGTCGACATCGTCACCGGCGCCGACGTGCTGGAATACTACGCAGGCCTGGTGCCGGCGATCGAAGGCGAGCAGATTCCGCTGCGCGACACTTCCTTCGTCTACACCCGTCGCGAGCCGCTGGGCGTGGTCGCCGGTATCGGCGCGTGGAACTACCCGATCCAGATCGCGCTGTGGAAATCCGCACCGGCCCTGGCCGCCGGTAACGCGATGATCTTCAAGCCAAGCGAAGTCACCTCGCTGACCACCCTGAAACTGGCCGAGATCTACACCGAAGCCGGCCTGCCAAACGGCGTGTTCAACGTGTTGACCGGCAGCGGCCGTGAAGTCGGCACCTGGCTGACCGAGCACCCGCGCATCGAGAAAGTCTCCTTCACCGGCGGCACCGACACCGGCAAGAAAGTCATGGCCAGCGCTTCGGCTTCGTCGCTCAAAGACGTGACCATGGAACTGGGCGGCAAGTCGCCGCTGATCATCTGCGACGACGCCGACCTGGATCGTGCCGCCGACACCGCGATGATGGCCAACTTCTACAGCTCCGGTCAGGTTTGCACCAACGGTACTCGCGTATTCGTACCAAGCCACCTGAAAGCCGCTTTCGAAGCCAAGATCGTCGAGCGCGTCGCGCGCATCCGCATCGGCAACCCGGAAGACGAGAACACCAACTTCGGCCCGCTGGTCAGCTTCCCGCACATGGAAAGCGTGCTGGGTTACATCGCCAAAGGTAAAGAAGAAGGTGCCCGCGTACTGTGCGGCGGCGAGCGTCTGACCGACGGCGAATTCGCCAAAGGCGCATTCGTTGCACCGACCGTGTTCACCGATTGCACCGACGAGATGACCATCGTTCGTGAAGAAATCTTTGGCCCGGTGATGGCGATCCTCTCCTACGAGACCGAAGAAGAAGTGATCCGCCGCGCCAACGACACCGACTTCGGCCTGGCCGCCGGTATCGTCACCAAAGACCTGAACCGCGCGCACCGCGTGATTCATCAACTGGAAGCCGGTATCTGCTGGATCAACGCCTGGGGCGAGTCCGACGCGAAGATGCCGGTTGGCGGTTACAAGCAGTCGGGCGTGGGTCGTGAAAACGGCATCAGCTCGCTGGCCAACTACACACGCATCAAATCGGTACAGGTCGAGCTGGGCGATTACGTCTCGGTGTTCTGATCTGACGCAGAGTCTGGATGGGGCCTTTGTGGCGAGGGGATTCATCCCCGATGGGCTGCGAAGCAGCCCCCATCCAGACCCTGCAACTCTCCAGACAGAACTCATTCGCTGGCTTTACGACTGCTGCGCAGCCGGTCGGGGATAAATCCCCTCACCACAGGGGATTTTCTCCTTACCACAGGTTTTGCAGTGTTCCGGCGATCTTGACCTGACCACATCTAAAGAGGGTGCATTCAATGTCCCAAGAATTCGATTACATCATCATCGGTGCCGGCTCGGCCGGTAACACCCTGGCGACCCGTCTGACTGAAGACGAAGGCGTCACCGTTCTGCTGCTCGAAGCAGGCGGCCCGGACTACCGTTTTGACTTCCGCACGCAAATGCCGGCTGCACTGGCATTCCCGCTGCAAGGTCGTCGCTACAACTGGGCGTACGAAACCGATCCGGAGCCACACATGGACGGCCGCCGGATGGAATGCGGTCGCGGCAAAGGCCTCGGCGGCTCCTCGCTGATCAACGGCATGTGCTACATCCGTGGCAACGCGATGGACTACGACGGCTGGGCGAAGCTGCCAGGCCTGGAAGACTGGTCGTACCTCGACTGCCTGCCGTACTTCCGTAAAGCGGAAACCCGCGACATCGGCCCGAACGACTACCACGGTGGCGACGGCCCGGTCAGCGTGACCACGCCGAAGGCGGGCAACAACCCGCTGTTCCACGCCATGGTTGAAGCCGGCGTGCAGGCCGGTTACCCGCGCACCGAAGACTTGAACGGCTACCAGCAGGAAGGCTTCGGCCCGATGGACCGCACCGTGACGCCGAACGGCCGTCGTGCTTCCACCGCCCGTGGCTACCTCGACGTCGCGAAAAAGCGCTCGACCCTGACCATCGTCACCCACGCCCTGACCGACAAGATTCTGTTCGAAGGCAAGCGTGCGGTCGGCGTGCGTTACCTGGTCGGTTCGGCGGAAGAGCGCGTTGAAGCCAAAGCGCGCAAGGAAGTCCTGCTGTGCTCCGGCGCCATCGCTTCGCCGCAGATTCTGCAGCGCTCCGGTGTCGGCCCGGCAAAACTGCTGGAAAGCCTCGACATCCCGGTCGTCCATGATCTGCCGGGCGTCGGTGAAAACCTGCAGGATCACCTCGAGCTGTACCTGCAATACGCCTGCACCCAACCGGTTTCCCTGTACCCGTCGCTGCTCTGGTACAACCAGCCGGCCATCGGTGCCGAGTGGCTGTTCAACGGCACCGGCATCGGCGCCAGCAACCAGTTCGAAGCCGGCGGTTTCATTCGTTCGCGTCCGGAATTCGAGTGGCCGAACATCCAGTACCACTTCCTGCCGGTAGCGATTAACTACAACGGCAGCAACGGTGTGAAAGAGCACGGCTTCCAGGCGCACATGGGTTCCATGCGTTCGCCGAGTCGCGGCCGCATCCAGCTGAAGTCCAAGGATCCGCGTCAGCACCCGAGCATCCTGTTCAACTACATGGCCACCGAGCAGGACTGGCAGGAATTCCGTGACGGCATCCGCCTGACCCGCGAAATCATGCAACAGCCGGCACTGGACGCCTTCCGTGGCCGCGAAATCAGCCCGGGCATCGAGGTGCAAACCGATGAGCAGCTGGACAAGTTCATCCGCGAACACGCCGAAACCGCGTTCCACCCGTCCTGCTCGTGCAAGATGGGCACCGACGAGATGGCCGTAGTCGATGGCGAAGGTCGCGTGCACGGCATGCAGAGCCTGCGTGTGGTCGATGCTTCGATCATGCCGATCATCACCACCGGCAACCTGAACGCGCCGACGATCATGATCGCCGAGAAAATCGCCGACAAGATCCGTGGCCGCAAGCCACTGCCGCGTAGCACCGCTGACTACTACGTGGCTGGCGGTGCGCCGGTGAAGGGCAAGCCGATGCGTGATATCACGCCTGTTGCCCAGTAAGACTTGATACCGCGTCACGGCTAATCGCTGGCAAGCCAGCTCCCACAGGGTTTTGCGTCGTTCACAGATATTGTGGTCACCGAGAAACCTGTGGGAGTCTGGCTTGCCAGCGATGAGGCCCTGCAAATCAGCCCCCCCTCCCCTGCTGCACAGTAAATCCTCCTACACCCCCTCTTCACTTGATCCTACCCCCACGCAGGCCTACTCTAGACCTCGCGCAATCGTTTCACCCCTCCCCGCCGAATCGCTTCACCCCGCAACTCCATAACAAGGAGGTTCCCGAATGTTTGATTTCCACCCCCAGCTCAAGCAGCGCTTCGCTGCCTTGCGCACGGGCGCCGAGTTTTTTTCCCTGCGGTATGTACGCGAGTCCGGCCAGTATCTGTCGGTGCGCAAGAACGTCGCCGAGCCGCCAAGCCTGAGCCGCGACGAAGGCGCGATGCTCACTGTGCGGGTCAACGGTGTCGAGGCTTACGCCGCCACCAATGATCTGTCGCAGCAAGGCCTGCAAGCCGCCCTTGAGCGCGCCGAACAGCAGGCCCGGCGCCTCAAGCCGCACGCCTTGCTCGACCTGCGCGACCAGCCGGTGTCGAGCGATCGCGCTGATTACTTTTCGCCCAATCTCGAGCAACCCTTCCCGTCCCTGAGCGAATGCTTCGAGCTGCTCGGCGCGGAGTCCGCCTCGGTGCCAAAGGATGAGCGCCTGGTGAACTGGGAAGCGAGCATCGGCATCACCCACGTCGAGCAGATCTACCTGAGCAGCGCCGGCGCCGAATTGCGCCAGGCCCAGCGCTTCGTCTATCCGGGCCTCGACGTCACCGCCTACGACGGCAACGACAGCCAGACCCGCTCCCTCGGTCGCGAGAACTTCGGCCAGCAGGGCGGCGCGGACGTGATCAGCCGTTGCGGCCTGGTCGGCGCCGGCCCGAAAGTGGCCGATCAGGCCCTGCAATTGCTGCTCGCGCCGAACACCCCGCAAGGCCCGCGCGATCTGTTGCTGATGCCTGACCAGATGATGCTGCAGATCCACGAGTCCATCGGCCACCCGCTGGAGCTCGACCGGATCCTCGGTGACGAGCGCAATTACGCCGGCACCAGTTTCGTCAAAACCAGTGACTTCGGCCGCCTGCAATACGGTTCGAAGCTGCTCAACGTGACCTTCGATCCGGACATTCCCGAAGAGCTGGCCAGCTACGGCCACGATGACGACGGCAGCAAGGCCAGCAAACAATTCCTGATTCGCGAAGGCTTGCTGCTGCGGCCACTGGGTGGCGCGCTGTCGCAGTTCCGCGCCGGTCTCGACGGGGTTGCCAACAGCCGCGCCTGCGGCTGGAACCGGCCACCGATCGACCGCATGGCCAACCTCAACATCGAGCCGGGCGATCAGTCGCTGACGCAACTGATCAGCGGCATCGAGCATGGCATTCTGATGAGCACCAACCGTTCGTGGTCGATTGACGATGCGCGCAACAAATTCCAGTTCGGTTGCGAGTGGGGTCAGTTGATCGAAAACGGTGAACTCAAGGGTGTGGTGAAAAATCCGAATTACCGAGGCATTTCCGCGCACTTCTGGAAGAGTCTGCGCGCGGTGGGCGATGCCGGCACCCGGATGGTGCTGGGCACGCCAAACTGCGGCAAGGGCGAGCCGAACCAGGTGATCCGCGTCGGCCACGCTTCGCCGGCCTGCGTATTCAGCAACGTTGATGTGTTTGGGGGAGACGCCTGATGAGCATTTCGAAGAGTCAGTCCGACGCCTTCAAGGTCATGGTCAATTGGCTGCGCGACAGTGTGCGCGAGCCGGAACAATTCACCCTCAGCTATGCCGCCGAATCCTCGGCGTTCGTGCGTTTCAATCACGCCAAGGTGCGTCAGGCCGGTCAGGTGCAGCAGGCCGACGTCGGACTGAAACTGATCAATGACGGGCGCCACGCCGACCTGCACATCACCCTGTCCGGTGATCAGGAAGCCGATCTGCAACGCCTCGCCGAAGGCCTGCAACAACTGCGCGAAACCCTGCCGCTGCTGCCACAGGATCCATACCTGCTGCTCAATCACAACGGCTGGCAGAGCAACAACGTGCAGGCCCATCCGCTGCCGGACACCGAGCAGGTGGTCGAGGAAATCTGCACCGCTGCTGAAGGTCTGGATCTGGTCGGCTTTTATGCTGCCGGCCCGATCAGCCGCGGTTTCGCCAGCTCCTCGGGGGCGTTCGGCTGGCATCAGGCCAACAGTTTCAACTTCGACTTCAGCCTGTTCCACGACAATGGCGAAGCAGTAAAGGCCAGCTACGCCGGACACGAATGGAGCAGCGAAGGCTTCGCCCGCCGCTTCCAGCAGGCGCGCGAGCAACTGGCGTTTCTCGGTCGACCGTTGCGGACTCTGGCACCGGGGCAATACCGCGCCTACCTGGCGCCGGCCGCGCTGGAAGAAATCATGGGCATGCTCAGCTGGGGCGGTTTCTCGGCGCAGTCGATTGCCAGTAAAAGCAGCCCCCTGCAGAAGCTGTATGTCGGCGATCAGACGTTCAGTCCGCTGGTCTCGCTGGATGAGCAAGTCAGCGGTTCGTTGAGCCCGGCGTTCTCCGGCGAGGGTTATCCGCGCAGCGATCTGCGGCTGATCGTCGAAGGCAAAGCCGGTGAGCAACTGGTCGGTTCGCGCAGTGCCGCCGAATACGGCCTGACCGCCAATGGCGCCAGCGGCGGTGAAATGCCGAGTGCACTGAACATGGCGGCCGGTGATCTGTCACAGGCAGAGATCCTCAAGCAGTTGGGCACCGGGCTGTACATCAGCAACCTCTGGTACCTGAACTACTCGGATCAACCGGCGGCGCGCCTGACCGGCATGACTCGCTTCGCAACTTTCTGGGTCGAGAACGGCGAGATTCAGGCGCCGGTCAGCACCATGCGCTTCGACGACAGCGCCTACAGCCTGCTGGGTTCGCAGCTGGAAGCATTGACCGCCGAGCGCGAGTTGCTGCTGTCGGCGAGCACGTATAGTCAGCGCAATACGTCGTCGGCGTTGCTGCCGGGGGCGCTGGTGAGCCGACTGACCTTGACCCTGTAAACGCAAACCTCCAGCACACCTTGGAATCAAGTACTGGAGTAAACCCTGTGGCGAGGGGATTTATCCCCGATGGGTCGCATAGCGGCCCCGCTTTTAAAATCAAATGCAGGGGACTGCTGCGCAGTCCATCGGGGATAAATCCCCTCACCACAGGGTTTCATGCACAACAAGCCATTTGGATTAACCACCCACAAGAGGTTCCATGCCCACACGCCCGCCTCTCGACGCCATCACCGCCCGCTGGTTGCCGTGGGTCGTCGCTATCGCTTTTTTCATGCAGTCCCTCGACGGGACCATCCTCAACACCGCCCTGCCGGCCATGGCCCGGGATCTGGCCGAAGACCCATTGCGCATGCAAGGCGTGGTCATCGCCTACATGCTCACCGTGGCCTTGCTGATTCCGGCCTCGGGCTGGATCGCCGATCGCTTCGGCACCAAGAAAATCTTCTTCGGCGCGATCCTGCTGTTCAGCATCGGCTCGCTGCTCTGCGCGTTATCCAGCAGCCTGACCATGCTGGTCGGCGCGCGGGTGATCCAGGGCCTGGGCGGTGCATTGATGTTGCCAGTCGGACGGCTGGTGGTGCTGCGCGCCTATCCACGCTCGGAGCTGGTGCGGATCATGGGTTTCATCACCATCCCCGGCCTGCTCGGCCCGTTGATCGGCCCGACCATGGGCGGCTGGATGGTGCAATACCTGACGTGGCACTGGATCTTCCTGATCAACCTGCCCGTCGGCGCCATCGGCTGCTACGCGGTGTGGAAATTCATTCCCGACCTGCGCGGCAGCGAACGCACACGTTTCGATAGCCTCGGTTTCCTGCTGTTCGGCGCAGCGATGATCCTGATCACCATCGCCATGGAAGGTCTGGGCGAATTGCACTTGCCGCACCTGCGGGTGATGTTGCTGCTGTTCGGCGGTCTGGCCTGTCTGGCGGCGTACTGGCTGCGCGCAGGGCGTGTCGAAAATCCGCTGTTCGCCCCTTCGCTGTTCAAGACGCGGACTTTCGCGGTCGGAATTATCGGCAACCTGTTCGCCCGCCTGGGCAGCGGCGCCCTGCCGTTTCTGGTGCCATTGCTGCTGCAGGTGGCGCTGGGTTATTCGCCGTCGCAAGCCGGGATGAGCATGCTGCCGCTGGCTGCTGCGGCGATGTTTGCCAAGTGGATGGCGCGGCCGCTGATCGAACGCCTCGGCTATCGCATCGTGCTCACCGGCAACACCCTGGCGCTGGGGATCATGCTGGCGAGCATGGGCCTGGTCAGTGAGCAGACGCCGTACTGGCTGCTGTTGTGCCTGCTGGCGGTTCTCGGCGCGATCAACTCGCTGCAATTCACCGCGATGAACACCGTCACCCTGATCGACCTCGACGACGCCAGCGCCAGCAGCGGCAACAGTTTGCTGTCGGTGGTGGCGCAATTGTCGCTGAGCCTGGGCGTGGCCTGTGCCGGTGCGTTGCTCGGCGGGTTTACGGCGGAGATCGGCAACGATGGCGTCGAGACTGTACTGGGCGCGTTCCAGCTGACGTTTGTCACGGTCGGAATCATGGCGATGCTGGCAGCGACGATCTTCTCGCAACTGTCGAAAGAGGACGGCCGCCGGGTCAAACGCCCGGATGAACATCCCGATGAGCACATCGAACACTGAACAGTGTCATGACTGGTGGAGGCTTTTGTAGTGAGGGGATTTATCCCCGATGGGTTGCGCAGCAGCCCCAGAATCTGCCGCCTCAGTACATCTGGCTGATCGCGTTCAACCTTTTCAGGGGGTGCTGCGCACCCCATCGGGGATAAATCCCCTCGCCACAACAGCTCCCTCGCCACAGGTTTATCTTCATTCAAGGAAAGCTTGGAGGAATGAAATCAGGCACTGTTCGTCCAGAACTTTCGAGGAAAGTGGCACGGGGCTGCTACACTGCGCGACATTTTGTTTTGCAGGCCATTCCCGTGACCACCATCGCCACCGCTTTTAATACTCTGCCGCTGTCCGCCGCCATGCTGGCTAACCTCGAATCCCTCGGTTATGCCCAGATGACGCCGATCCAGGCGCAGAGCTTGCCGGTGATCCTCAAGGGGATGGACCTGATCGCCCAGGCCAAGACCGGCAGCGGCAAGACCGCCGCGTTCGGCATCGGCCTGCTCAACCCGATCAACCCGCGTTACTTCGGTTGCCAGGCGCTGGTGATCTGCCCGACCCGTGAGCTGGCCGACCAGGTCGCCAAGGAAGTCCGGCGTCTGGCCCGTGCCGAAGACAACATCAAGGTCCTGACCCTGTGCGGCGGCGTGTCGTTCGGCCCGCAGATCGCTTCGCTGGAACACGGCGCGCACATCATCGTCGGCACCCCGGGGCGTATCCAGCAACACCTGCGCAAGGGTTCGCTGGTGCTCGACGGCCTGAACACGCTGATCCTCGACGAAGCCGACCGCATGCTCGACATGGGCTTCTACGACGCCATCGAAGACATCATCGAAAAGACTCCGGCACGCCGTCAGACCCTGCTGTTCTCCGCCACGTACCCGGTGGGCATCAAGCAACTGGCGTCGAAATTCATGCGCGATCCGCAAACGGTGAAAGCCGAGGCGTTCCACGACGACACGCAGATCGAGCAGCGCTTCTACGAGATTTCCCCGGAAGAGCGCATGAGCGCAGTGACCAAAGTCCTGCACCACTTCCGCCCGGCCTCCTGCGTGGCGTTCTGCTTCACCAAGCAGCAAGTGCAGGAAACCGTTGACCACCTGACCTCCAAAGGCATTTCCGCCGTCGGCCTGCACGGCGATCTGGAACAGCGTGACCGCGATCAGGTGCTGGCGATGTTCGCCAACCGCAGCACTTCGGTACTGGTTGCCACCGACGTTGCTGCCCGTGGCCTGGACATCGATGCGCTGGACATGGTGATCAACGTCGAACTGGCCCGCGACTCGGAAATCCACATTCACCGCGTTGGTCGTACCGGTCGTGCCGGCGAGAAAGGCATCGCGGTCAGCCTCGTTGCGCCGTCCGAAGCGCATCGCGCGCAAGCCATCGAACAGTTGCAGAAAGCTCCGCTGAACTGGGATCAGGTCGATAACCTCAAGTCCCAGGGCGGCGCCCCGCTGCAGCCACCGATGAGCACCCTGTGCATCGCCGGCGGGCGTAAAGACAAAGTGCGTCCGGGCGACATCCTCGGCGCACTGACTGGTGACGCCGGCATCCCCGGCGCGCAGGTCGGCAAGATCGCGATCTTCGACTTCCAGTCGTATGTCGCCGTTGAACGCACCGTGGTCATGCAGGCGTTGCAGCGCCTGAACAACGGCAAGATCAAGGGCCGTTCGCTGCGCGTTCGCGTTTTGTAAAAACAACGCACGCCCCCCTGTAGGAGCTGCCGCAGGCTGCGATCTTTTGACTTTGTTTTTAAAGAGCAAGATCAAAAGATCGCAGCCTGCGGCAGCTCCTACGGTTCGTTTTGTGGTGATATTTCAGAGGACACCGTTTTGCGCTCTACCGAAGTCGTGATCATTGGCGCTGGCGCCGCAGGGTTGATGTGTGCACTGACCGCCGCCGGGCGTGGGCGTCAGGTGTTGCTGCTCGATCATGCGAACAAGGCCGGCAAGAAAATCCTGATGTCCGGTGGTGGCCGCTGCAACTTCACCAACATGTACACCGAGCCGAGCAATTTCCTCTCGGGTAACCCGCATTTCTGCAAATCGGCACTGGCGCGCTACACCCAGTGGGATTTCATCGGCATGGTCGCCAAGCACGGCGTGCCGTATCACGAGAAGAAACTCGGTCAGCTGTTCTGCGATAACAAATCCAGCGACATCCTCGGCATGCTGCTCGACGAGTGCGATCAGGTCGGCGTCGAGCTGCACCTCGACACCTCGATCCAGACCATCGAAAAGGTCGAAAGCGGTTACCTGCTCGACACCACGCTCGGCCAGTTGCAGTGCCAGTCACTGGTGATCGCCACCGGCGGGCTGTCGATCCCGACGCTGGGCGCTACCGGCTTCGGTTATCAGGTCGCCAGGCAATTCGGCCATGAACTGCTGCCGACCCGCGCCGGGCTGGTGCCGTTCACCATCACCGACCAGCTCAAGGAACTCTGCACCGAGCTGTCCGGTACTTCGGTGGATTGTCTGGTCAGCTGCAACGAGCAGAGCTTTCGCGAGAACATCCTGTTCACCCACCGTGGCCTCAGTGGCCCGGCGATTTTGCAGATCTCGTCGTTCTGGGAGCCGGGCGACACCGTGGAGATCAACCTGCTGCCGGATCACGACACCGCCGCGTGGCTGCAACAGCAAGTGGCCGAGCGCCCGAACAGCGAACTGAAAACCCTGCTCGGCGAAATCTTCACCAAGAAGATGGCCAACCTGCTGGCTGACAACTGGTTCGTGTCCAAACCGATGAAGCAGTACACCCACGCAGAACTGGCGCAGATCGCCGACAAGCTCGGCAGCTGGAAAGTCGTCCCGGCCGGCACCGAAGGCTATCGCACCGCCGAGGTCACGCTGGGTGGCGTCGATACCCGCGAAGTGTCGTCCAAGACCATGGAGTCGCTGAAAAGCCCGGGGCTGTATTTTGTCGGCGAAGTGCTCGACGTCACCGGGCATCTGGGCGGTTTCAACTTCCAGTGGGCCTGGGCCTCGGGGTATGCGGCTGCGCAGTACGTCTGATTCCACTCTTCAGACCTGAAATGCAATCCCTGTGGGAGCTGGCTTGCCAGCGATGGCGGGCTGACATTCAACAGTGATGTTGGAGCTGCCGGCCTCATCGCTGGCAAGCCAGCTCCCACAGTTTCTTTGTCCAGCCATGGAAATTGAGATCGGCACAACGGCTTAAAGGAACACTTTTTGCTGTCAGATGTGATCGGCGCCATTGCGTCGGCGTCATTACTGGCTCAATTTAGCGGCATCGCCTCGGAAGGCCTTCGCACTTCATGTCCTCGACCTCGTTTCGTCAGTCTTTGCGGCGCCTGTGGGCGCTGGATAAATTCAGCTACAGCGTGCGGGTGTTCATCGCCCTGACCGGCAGCATGGCGCTGTGCTGGTATCAGGATGAAATGGGCCTGCTGATCCCGTTGTTCCTCGGGATCATCGCCAGCGCCCTGGCCGAGACCGACGACAGCTGGCAGGGCCGCCTCAACGCGCTGGCAGTGACACTGGTGTGTTTCAGTATCGCCGCGCTGTCGGTGGAACTGCTCTTCCCCTACCCCATCGTATTCGCCATCGCCCTGGCCTTGGCCAGCTTCGGCCTGACCATGCTCGGTGCGCTCGGCGAGCGTTACGGCGCGATTGCCTCGGCGACGTTGATTCTGTCGGTTTACACCATGATCGGCGTGGATCAGCGCGGCGGCGCGGTCACCGATTTCTGGCACGAGCCGATGCTGCTGGTGGCGGGTGCCGCGTGGTACGGACTGCTGTCGGTGCTGTGGCAGGCGCTGTTTTCCAACCAGCCGGTGCAGCAGAGTCTGGCGCGGCTGTTCCGTGAACTGGGTTTCTATCTGAAGCTGAAAGCCTCGCTGTTCGAGCCGATCCGCCAACTGGACGTCGAAGCCCGACGGCTGGAACTGGCGCAGCAGAATGGCCGTGTGGTCGCCGCGCTGAACAGTGCCAAGGAAATCATTCTGCACCGGGTCGGCAACGGCCGTCCGGGTTCGAAAGTCAGCCGTTATCTGAAGCTGTATTTCCTCGCCCAGGACATTCACGAACGCGCCAGCTCCTCGCACTATCCGTACAACGCGCTGGCCGATGCGTTCTTCCACAGCGATGTGCTGTTCCGCTGCCAGCGTTTGTTGCGCCAGCAGGGCAAGGCCTGCCGCGCATTGGCCGAATCGATCCAGATGCGCCAGCCGTTCGTCTACGACGCCAGTTTTGCCGAAGCACTGACTGACCTCGATGCCTCCCTTGAACACCTGCGCATCCAGAGCAATCCGGCGTGGCGCGGCCTCCTGCGCTCGCTGCGTGCCCTGGCAGCCAACCTCGGCACCCTCGACCGTTTGCTCAGCGATGCGAGCAACCCCGACGCCCTGGCGGACGCCACCGACAGCAGCCTGCTCGATCGCTCGCCGCGCAACCTCAAGGACGTGTGGATTCGCCTGCGTACGCAACTGACACCGACGTCCTTGCTGTTCCGTCACGCCCTGCGCCTGCCGCTGGCGTTGAGTATCGGCTACGGCATGGTGCACCTGATTCACCCGTCGCAGGGTTACTGGATCATACTCACCACGCTGTTTGTCTGCCAACCGAACTACGGCGCGACCCGGCGCAAACTCGGGCAGCGGATTCTCGGCACCGCCATCGGCCTGACCGTGGCCTGGGCACTGTTCGATCTGTTCCCCAGCCCGCTGGTGCAGTCGTGCTTCGCGATCGCCGCCGGGGTGGTGTTCTTTACCAACCGCACCACGCGCTACACCCTGGCGACCGCCGCGATCACGATCATGGTGCTGTTCTGCTTCAACCAGATCGGCGATGGCTACGGGCTGTTCCTGCCGCGCCTGTTCGATACCCTGCTCGGCAGCCTGATCGCCGGCCTGACGGTGTTCCTGTTCCTCCCGGACTGGCAGGGTCGGCGCCTGAACAAGGTGCTGGCCAACACCCTGACCTGCAACAGCATCTACCTGCGCCAGATCATGCAGCAATACGCCGCCGGCAAGAGCGACGACCTCGCCTATCGCCTGGCCCGGCGCAACGCGCACAACGCCGACGCGGCGCTGTCGACCACCTTGGCCAACATGCTGATGGAGCCGGGACATTTCCGGAAGGAAGCGGATGTCGGTTTCCGTTTTCTGGTGCTGTCGCACACCTTATTGAGTTACCTGTCAGGGCTTGGCGCACACAGGGAAACCCAATTACCAGCCGATGTGCGTGAGCATTTGATTGATGGTGCCGGGGTGAAGCTGGCGACGAGCATCGACGACATCGCCCAGGGCCTGGCGAACAAGCAACCGGTGGCGATTCAGAGTGACGAAGAAGAAGCGCTGGCCAACGAGCTGGAACAGATGCCGGACGAGATCGATGAAGGGCAGCGGTTGGTGCAGACGCAACTGGCGTTGATCTGCCGGCAGTTGGGGCCATTGCGGACGTTGGCGGCGCATTTGATCAAGGACACCAGCGAGGCTTAAGGTGACCGGACTGGCCCCATCGCTGGCAAGCCAGCTCCCACATTGACTTGTGCACGCCGCAAAACCTGTGGGAGCTGGCTTGCCAGCGATGAGGGCATCAGCAACAACACAACTCTGGTATCAGATGCTCACATCCCATGCTGCCTCAGCAACTTGTCATAACTCCCATCCGCCTTCATCGCCGCAATCGCCTTGTCGAACCCCGCCACAATCTGCTCATGCTGCGGATTCTTCAGACTCACCAGAATATGCAGGCTGTTCTCGCTCAACGGCTTGGGCAGGAACTCCACGGCGTTGCGCACTTTGGCTGATTCACGGGCCAGGTAATAGCGCGCGACGTATTCATCCTCCAGGGTCAGCTTGACCCGATCCGCCGCCAGCATGCGCACGGCCATGGCGAAGTTATGCACAGGGACTTTCTCCAGCGCGGTATCGGCATCGAACGCCTGCGAGTAGGCATAACCGCGCACCACCGCCACCGGGTAAGTGTGCAGTTGTTCCAGACTGCTGTAGTCCAGCGGCGTGTCCTTGCGCTTGAGAAAGCGGATGCGATTGAGCAGGTACTCGCCAGAGAACTGGCCGATCTTGGTCCGTTCGTCGTTGTACCAGGCGTTGACCAGCACGTCGTATCGTCCTTCGCCCACCCCCAGCAGCGCCCGCGCCCACGGCACCTGCTCGTAGTCGCTGGCATAACCGGCCCGCGCCAGCGCGGTGCTGACGATGTCGGTGGCCAGGCCACCGTTGACCAGCGTGTCGTCGGTAAAGGGTGGCCAGATATCGAACACCAGCCGCAACTTGTCCGCTGCGGCGGTTTGGGCCAGCAAGAGCAATCCGATCAAAGCAAAGGCTCGATGCAGTCGCGGCATGCTTGAAAATCCTTAGCGGGCGGGCTGCCCGGCGTGTTTTCAGTCAAAACCTAAAGGCCCCTTACCGGCGAAACCCAGGCCCTAACATTAGCTCATTGAAGCCAGTGCACAGCGCTTTCCAGCAGATTACACAAAGCAGCGAAGGTCGCGAGAAAGGAATGATGGCATTTTGACCTTTGTCACAGACTGTTCCGCCATACAGACATCCAGGGCCTGTGCGCTTAGTATCGGGCGACGGATTTCAAGGAGTCGGAAGATGACAATCGAGTGGATCTGCAAGCATCACAGCGATCTGGGCAAAGAACAGTTGTACGCGTTGCTGAAACTGCGCTCGGACGTATTTGTGGTCGAACAGAAATGCGCCTACCCGGACCTCGACGGCCAGGATCTGGACGGCGACACCCATCACCTCATGGGTTGGGAAGAGGATCAACTGTTGGCCTATCTGCGCCTGCTCGATCCAGAGTCCCAAGGCGGTGACGTGGTGATCGGGCGCGTGATCATTGCGCCGCAGGGCCGTGGCAAAGGGCTAGGGCATGTGATGATGGAACACGCGTTGAAACAGGCCGAGAAGCATTGGCCTCAGGTGCCGATCTATCTGTCGGCGCAGGCGCATTTGCAGGGGTATTACGGCAGGTACGGGTTCGTGGCGGTGGGTGAGGAGTATCTGGAGGATGACATTCCGCACATAGGCATGCGTCGTTCCTGAGGCCCTCATCGCTGGCAAGCCAGCTCCCACAGGTTCAGCGGTTGTTCACAATAACTGTATTCGCTGGAGATCCTTGTGGGAGCTGGCTTGCCAGCGATTGTGTCAGCTCAAACAACGCAAGACTCAGGGATAATCCAGCACAGCCTTGATCTGCCGCAGATTGCGCTCGATCCACCCGCGATCGATCGCCCCCCATTCGCGAATCCGATAGCGCCCGGCATGATTGCGCGCGCCCTCTTCCTGCTCGAACTCACATACGATATCCAGATCCGCCAGCGCCGCGATGGTGTCCTGCGCCGTGCGCCGGGGCATGCCGGTCACTTCGGTCAGCGCCGGGACGCTTGGGGCCAGGCCGCTGTCGATCAGGTAGGCCACGTACAGGCGCCGGTAAAAACTGCTTTTGGTCTTGCTTACGTCCATCTAAACACTCCCAACGTTAAAAGATCGCAGCCTGCGGCAGCTCCTACAGATGCAATGCGATCTTTTGATCTTCATTGCATATCACGCCACGTCAGGTACACCCGCAGATCGAACTCGACCTGGTGATACCCCGGCAGCATGTGTTCGCACAATTTGTAGAAGGCCTTGTTGTGGTCCGATTCCTTGAAGTGCGCCAGTTCATGCACGACGATCATCTTCAGAAACTCGGGCGCCGCCTCCTTGAACAACGAGGCGATGCGAATCTCTTTCTTGGCCTTGAGCTTGCCACCCTGCACCCTTGAAACCGTGGTGTGCAGGCCCAGCGCGCGGTGCGTCAGGTCGAGGCGGTTGTCGAACAGCACTTTGTCGATGGCCGGTGCGTTGCGCAGGTATTCCTGCTTCAGGTCCAGCGCGTAGCTGTACAGCGCCTTGTCGCTCTGCACATCGTGACGCCCCGGATAGCGTTGGTTCAGGTAATCACCCAGACGCTGCTCAGCGATCAGTTGGCGCACCTGATCCTGCAATTGCGCGGGATAGGCCTGGAGGTATTTCAACGCAGTCATGGGCACGGCAATACGGTTCGAAAAGAGCGCCAGTGTAACGAATTCAAACCGGCAGCGCGCTCCAGTCGAAGGGCTCGGCGAAGCTGGCGGCGTCTTCGGAGGTCAGCGGACGCGCCACCAGGAAACCCTGCACATATTCGCAGCCATGCGCCTGCAGCCATTGATACTGTTCGATGGTTTCCACGCCTTCGGCGATCACCAGCAAGCCGTATTGTTTACAGAGATTGATCACGTTGCTGACCAGCGCCGCGTCGCGCGTCGAATCCGGCAGCCGCGCAATCAGGTGTCGATCGAGCTTGAGCGTGTCCAGTTCCAGATCACGCAGATGCGCCAGCGAGCAAGGCCCTGAACCGAAATCATCCAGCGCCACCCGCACCCCGAGATTGCGCAGCAAACGCAGCTGTTTGCGGGTTTCGTCGGGGTTGTGCATCAGCGCGTCTTCGGTGACTTCGACCTCCAGTTGCCGTGGCTGCAGCGCGTGCCGCTCCAGCACCTGACGCAACTCGGTGACCAGGTTCGGCAGACCGAACTGGGTGTTGCTCAAACTCACACCGAGCACCAGATCCTCGGCAAACAGGGTCTCCCAGGCTTTGCGCTGGCCGGCGCCGCGATGATAGATCCAGCTGCCGAGCCGACTGATCAGCCGCGCCTCTTCCAGTAACGGCAGGAACAGCCCCGGCGGCACATCGCCGACGCTCGGGTGCTGCCAGCGCAGCAGCGCCTCGAAACCGCGGATCTGCCCGCTGTCGATCGCCACTTGCGGCTGATACACCAGATTGAAATCGCGGTTCTCGATGGCGTTGCGCACGCTTTCCTCAAGCATCAGCCGCGAGCGGGCGCGACCGTTCATTTCGTGATCATAAAAACGATACTGCTGACGCCCGGCGCGCTTCGCCTCATACATGGCGATGTCCGAGGCGCGCAGCAAGCCGTCGAGGTTAGAACCGCAATCCGGGTAGGTGGCGATGCCGATACTCGCGCCGAGGGCGATGTCCAGTCCTTCGATCTGCTGGCAGACCGATACCCGTTCGATGAGCTTCTCGGCAATCTTCGCTGCCTGCTCGGGAAACTCCAGATCGAGCAGCGCGGTGAACTCATCACCGCCCATGCGCGCCAGAATGTCGAACGGCCGCAGACAGGCTTTCAATTGCTCGGAGACCCAGCGCAGCACCCGGTCTCCGGCATCATGACCAAGGGAATCATTGACCCGTTTGAAGCCATCGAGATCCAGATACAGCAGCACCCAGCTGCTGTCGCTGCGCTCACCGCGCAGCAGCAGGTTTTCCACCGTCTGATAAAAACCCCGGCGATTGAGCAGACCGGTCAACGGATCGGTGACCGCTTGAAATTCCAGCTGCTGATGCAGGTGACGCACCACCGACATGTCCAGCACCGTCACCACCATCGCCCGCTGCTCGGCGGGCAACGGCGCACAGGACAACGCCACCGGCACTTGCTGCCCCGGCGCCGTGCGCAACAGCGCGTCGTGCAGACGCAAGGTCTCACCGCGTTTATAACCGGCCAACAATTCGGAATCGGCCCACAGCGGAATGTGCGGTTTCTGCAGGAAATCGAGAAACTCCTTGCCCTCCAGCTCCTTCACCGGCGCGTTGAGCAATCGCGAAATCGCCGGGTTGGCGAAGCGGATCAAACCGTCCTCGCCGAGTACCAGAATCCCTTCTGCCGCGTTATCCAGCACCGAGGCATTGAAGGCCCGCGCGACCTCCAGATCATGACTCAGGCGCTGCAAGGCGCGGCGGTTGCGCTGGTGTTCGAGCAACGCCTGGACTTTCGGTTTGAGGATCTGCGGATCGAACGGCTTGAACAGGTAATCCACCGCGCCACTGGCATAGCCCTTGATTACGGCATCCTGGGACTGTTCGTTGGCGGTGAGGAAAATGATCGGCGTGAGGCGTGTGCGCTGGCTGCCGCGCATCAGTCGCGCGACTTCAAAACCGTCCATGCCCGGCATCTGCACGTCCAGCAGCACCAGATCGACGTCGTGTTCGAGCAGCAGATTGAGTGCCTCGAAGCCGGAGGCGGCGGTCATGACGTGCCAATCCTGACGCTGCAGCAACGCGCGCATGCTGATCAGGTTTTCAGGGTAATCATCAACGATCAAAAGGACAGAGCTGCCTTCACCTGGCTGGGGTTGCGCGCATTCCATGCTGCTTCTCTTGTCGGGACATCTCTTGTCGGACTATCGGCCGGTTTCTCGTGAAAACCGTACAGTTACTGAGCCATCACTCTAGTCGCGGATCTGTGAAAGCAGAAGCTGTCACGCCGCCATCATTTAGCCAAAGCGGCGACTTACCGACTAACGGTCACCCCTGCAGCCCCCGAAAACCGGCGTAGATGGCATTTCGACAGGATGTTGACGCCAATCATCTGCCAAACGGGCGTTAACAAAAAACTCCTCTACGCTTATAACTGCCGCCCGAAAAGGCGCGGGCTAGAGCTTCTGGCACTCGCGTTCAGGATGAATTGAGTGGAAGAACCGACATGATCGATCTCGCAACCTGGAACCTCAGCGTTCCCGTCGGCAGTCCGCCGTACACCGTCGAAACCTCCAAACTGGTGAATGGCTTCAAGGATCAGTACTTCCATTCCGATACCGGCACGCTGTTTTTCTGGTCACCGGTGACCGGGTCAAAAACCGAAAACGCCATCTACCCGCGCACCGAACTGCGCGAAACCTTCAGCAACGGCACCTTGCGCAACTGGTACTACCCGGATGCGGACAACACCCTGCGCGCGACCCTCGCGGTGAACAAGGTGCCCAGCTCCGGCAAGATCGTCATCGGCCAGATCCACGCCTATGAAAGCCAGCGCCCGATGGTCAAGCTCGAATACCAGTACAAGGAAAAGACCCAGAACGGCAACCTGGTGATCAAGGTCCGCATGCACCCCGACGACAAGGAAAGCCGCGTCATTACCCTCGCCACCGGCATCAAACTGGACAACGAATTCAACTACCTCATCCACTTGAGCCCCGGCGGTGCGCTCGGCGTGAGCGCGGCGGGTTACCAGTGGGATTCACAGATCAGCGCCACCTGGCGCAACAAGCCGCTGTACTTCAAGGCCGGGGTGTATGTGCAGGACAACACCGGGTATACCAGTGAGGGTGGGCAGGTGACCTTCAGCAAGCTGGATATCGATCACGACAAGTGACATCGACGGCCTCGATACTTACGCAAAATCCTGTAGGAGCGGGCTTGCTCGCGAATGCGGAGTGTCATTCAACATCAATGTTGCTGACCCACCGTATTCGCAAGCAAGCCTGCTCCCACAGGGGATCAACTGCGTGATGAAGATCCAGGGAGGTCTAGTCTTGCAACGGTTTAAACCTATTTCAGGACTAGACACCTGATTCTCCTTTCCCGCCCTTTCCTACGAAACGGAAGTAGGGAAATTTATAAAAAACTCACCATTCGAAACTGCGAACCCCTTATCCCCTGGCTCCTTATGAAATCTAAACTTCCCTTTAACAACTCCAGAGCTATTTTTTTCCAGCACAAATAATCCAGATTGAGGCCTCCATGCAGGGGCATATCGCGCGTCGCATACAAAATCAATTACATTGGGGAAATCGGGATAATAGTGATATGTACCTGGAACAAGATCCTTGGAGAATAAAAACAAAATATCTTCAGAATAATGTTCAGTATGGCTACTTGAATGCACATAAATGTTGTCAGAGTAATCTCCATAAAGATGGGTAGACTTATACTCAGCTTTCTCTTCACCACTTTCGCCATCTTTGCCGTACAAGATACAGCTGACCTCCCCACTGAGCTCATGCTTTTTAAATTTCTCACGGACATCAATGCCTGACATATCAATCTCTCCATTACATAGAAGGAACAAAATCAGTAAAGGGAGGGATAAATATGTTTATCGTTACTTCCTCTCTGATTGCATTGAGACGATAGGCTGCAATGAATTTCAAATCACCTGTCAGAAATGACAGTTTTTTATACGATTTCGAAATAAGCAAAACAATTTATGCAGCCGTTAACGAAATTTATTTTTCTCTCAAAAATAACTATGCATTCGACCACATCACGTGCGGGGAAAATGTCACACATATCGGGCTTATCGAGAGAAAATTTAAAAAACTTTTTTAACGACATTTTTAGCCGCCAGCCGTTAATTTGTTCACAATGAAAAACTCACATAAAAAAACCCGCCACTCGGCGGGTTTTTCATTTACGCGATCAAACGCCCAGGTTTAGTTAACCTTCGCGTTCAACTCACCCTTCAGATAACGCTGATACATCGCTTCCAACGAGATCGGCTTGATCTTCGAAGCATTACCGGCAGTGCCAAACGCTTCATAACGAGCGATACACACGTCACGCATCGCCGTCACGGTAGCGCCGAAGAATTTACGTGGGTCGAACTCGCTCGGGTTGGTGGCCATCAGGCGACGCATGGCGCCAGTGGACGCCAGGCGCAGGTCGGTGTCGATGTTGACCTTGCGTACGCCGTACTTGATGCCTTCGACGATTTCTTCAACGGGTACGCCGTAGGTTTCTTTGATGTCGCCGCCGTACTGGTTGATGATCGCCAGCCACTCTTGTGGCACGGAGGAGGAGCCGTGCATCACCAGGTGGGTGTTCGGGATGCGCTTGTGGATTTCCTTGATGCGGTCGATCGCAAGCACGTCGCCGGTCGGTGGCTTGGTGAACTTGTAGGCGCCGTGGCTGGTGCCGATGGCAATGGCCAGGGCATCGACCTGAGTCTTCTTGACGAAGTCAGCGGCTTCTTCCGGGTCGGTCAGCATCTGGCTGTGATCCAGAACGCCTTCGGCGCCGATGCCGTCTTCTTCACCAGCCATGCCGGTTTCCAGCGAACCCAGGCAGCCCAGCTCGCCTTCTACCGAAACGCCGCAGGCGTGAGCCATGGCTACGGTCTGTTGGGTCACGCGGACGTTGTATTCGTAGTCGGTCGGGGTCTTGCCGTCTTCGCCAAGGGAGCCGTCCATCATGACCGAGCTGAAGCCCAGCTGGATCGAGCGCTGGCAGACGTCAGGGCTGGTCCCGTGGTCCTGGTGCATGCACACCGGGATGTGCGGGAATTCTTCGATCGCGGCCAGGATCAGGTGACGCAGGAATGGAGCACCTGCGTATTTGCGGGCGCCGGCCGAAGCCTGGACGATCACCGGGGAGTCAGTCTTGTCAGCGGCTTCCATGATGGCGCGCATCTGCTCAAGGTTGTTGACGTTGAAGGCTGGAACGCCGTAGCCGAACTCGGCTGCGTGGTCCAGCATCTGGCGCATGCTGATAAGTGCCATTTTGTGTGTCTCTCCCGGTTGAGGGTCGTTAATCGTGCCAGCCTGCCGGAGCGGCGGCGGCTATTCAAGTGATTGCAGATCGGGGGTTGAGGCCCGGTCTGGTGATTCGATAAAGCCAAACCTGCAGGTGTACCGACCTGTGGCGAGCGAGCTTGCTCGCGCTCGGCTGCGAAGCAGTCGTCAAACCTGCCAACACGGTCATTCCGAAACACCGCGCCGAAAGGTTTTGGGATCGCTTCGCGCTCCAGCGGGAGCAAGCTCCCTCGCCACAAAAGCCATTGCCACAATGAATCTGCGGCGTATTCGTTTACTCGGCCTTGCAGCCGCGGCCAATCAGGTCATTGGTGGCGACCCAGTACACCAGGCCTTCGTCACCCTTGACGTGAAACGCCAGCATGCCATCGCTGTACAGCACGCCCGAGGCGCCCGGCTCTTCTTTCAGGCGATAGACCTGATCACCGCCGCCCAGCCGTACATCGACTTCCTTCTGGCCGGCATCGGCGTAGCGCCACAGCACTTTGGCCTGGCTGTCGCAGGTCCAGGTGGTCCAGTTGTCCGCAGGGGCGGACGACTGAAACAGGTTCATCTGCGCGCAACCGCCCAACAATGCCAACGCCGCAATGGCGATCAAGCCTTTCATCCGTGTTCCTCGACTGACAGCCAACGCCGCTAGCCCTGAGTTAAAGAGTCAGACCGGTCAAGGACAACCATGTTCCTTGGCCGGGGTTTGCGTCTCGTATTTGTCCAGACCGTCCGGCCCCGAGCGCTTGTTCAGCACCGGGTTGGTTTCGGCCTGCCAGTCGGCCTGATAGCAGCCTTTCTGTGCCGCATCCGGCGCAGGCGTCGCTTCGGCCTTCGGGTTACTCCCGCAGGCCGCCAGCGTACCGGTCAGCAACAACAGCGCTAACGACTTGACCATGTGAACACTCCTTTGCCTGGCCAAACGGGCGGCCTCAGGCCTTGGCCCGGCTTTCCAGGACTTCAACGGCCGGCAGCACCTTGCCTTCGACGAATTCGAGGAACGCGCCGCCACCGGTGGAAATGTAGGAGATTTGCTCGGCCACGCCATATTTATCGATGGCCGCCAGGGTGTCGCCACCGCCGGCAATGGAGAACGCGGCGCTGTCAGCGATGGCCTGGGCCAGCACTTTGGTGCCGTTGCCGAACTGGTCGAATTCGAACACGCCGACCGGGCCGTTCCACAGGATGGTTTTCGAAGAATTCAGCAGTTCGGCGAAGTTGGCCGCGGTTTGCGGGCCAATGTCCAGAATCATGTCGTCAGCGGCAACGTCAGCGATCAGCTTGACGGTGGCTTCGGCGCTTTCGGCGAATTCCTTGGCCACCACCACGTCCACCGGCAGCGGCACGCTGACCTTGGCGGCGATGGCGCGCGCGGTGTCCAGCAGGTCCGGCTCGTACAGCGACTTGCCGACCGGGTGACCGGCTGCAGCCAGGAAGGTGTTGGCGATGCCACCGCCGACGATCAGTTGATCGCAGATCTGGCTCAGGCTGTTGAGGACGTCGAGCTTGGTCGAGACCTTGGAACCGGCAACGATGGCAGCCATTGGTTTGGCCGGCGCGCCCAGGGCTTTGCCCAGTGCGTCGAGTTCAGCGGCCAGCAGCGGGCCAGCCGCCGCAACTTTGGCGAACTTGGCCACGCCGTGGGTCGAACCCTCGGCGCGGTGCGCGGTGCCGAAGGCGTCCATCACGAACACGTCACACAGGGCGGCGTATTGCTGGGCCAGCTCGTCGGCGTTCTTTTTCTCGCCCTTGTTGAAGCGTACGTTTTCGAACAGCACGATGTCGCCGGCCTTGACGTCAACGCCGCCCAGGTAATCGGCCACCAGCGGCACTTCGCGGCCCAGGGCCTTGCTCAGGTAGTCGGCGACTGGCTTGAGGCTGTTCTCGGCGGAGAACTCGCCTTCGGTCGGACGGCCCAGGTGCGAACACACCATCACCGCCGCACCTTTTTCCAGGGCCAGCTTGATGGTCGGCAGCGAAGCCAGGATACGCGCATCGCTGGTGACAACACCGTCCTTGACTGGGACGTTGAGGTCTTCGCGGATCAATACGCGCTTACCTTGCAGATCGAGGTCGGACATCTTCAACACGGTCATGGGTCGCACTTCCTGAGTAACTGTTCTTAGAGAGCAGGTTTTTTTGAAATCGCTGTTTGCAGATAGTGTTCTGCAACGTCCAGCATTCGGTTGGCAAAACCCCATTCGTTGTCGAACCAGGCCAGGATGTTCACCAGCTTCGGGCCGGAAACACGGGTCTGACTGGCATCGACGATGGCCGAATGTGGGTCATGGTTGAAATCACAGCTTGCGTGGGGAAGCTCGGTGTAGGCCAGCAGACCTTTGAGCGGGCCGTTGGTGGCGGCTTCGCGCAGGATCCGGTTGACCTCGTTGGCATCGGTCGCGGTGGCGGTCTGCATCGTGATGTCGAGGCAGGACACGTTGACCGTTGGCACGCGTACGGCTTTGGCCTGAATTCGCCCGGCAAGTTCCGGCAGCAGACGCTCGATGCCACGCGCCAGACCAGTGGACACCGGGATCACCGACTGGAACGCCGAACGGGTGCGGCGCAGGTCTTCGTGGTGATAGGCGTCGATCACCGGCTGATCGTTCATTGCCGAGTGAATCGTGGTGATCGACACGTAATCCAGGCCGATCGCCTTGTCCAGCAAGCGCAGCAGCGGCACACCGCAGTTGGTGGTGCAGGAGGCGTTGGACACCAGCAGCTCATCGCCGGTCAGGCAATCCTGATTGACGCCGTAGACGATGGTGGCGTCCACATCCGCCTCGCTGGCCATGGGCTGCGAAAACAGCACCCGTGGCGCGCCGGCATTGAGGAACCGCTGGCCGTCTTCGCGAGTGTGGTAAGCGCCGGAGCACTCGAGCACCAGGTCGACACCCAGCGCCGCCCAGTCGATGCCCTCGGGGGTGGCACTGCGCAGGACCTTCACGCAGTCGCCATTAATATGCAGACAATCGCCTTCTACTCGCACTTCGCCGGGAAAGCGGCCGTGGGTGGAGTCGAAGCGTGTCAGGTATTCGATGCTGGCCATGTCCGCCAGATCGTTGATCGCGACAATTTCAAACCCGGCCTTCTCGCCTCGTTCGAACAACGCACGCAAGACGCAACGACCAATCCGGCCGTAGCCGTTGAGTGCAACTTTGTAGGGACGCGGTTGAGGCATGGGGTTCTCGATAGTACGCGGGCAGACACAGTGCTTATTTGCGACACATCCCTTGTGGGAGCTGGCTTGCCAGCGATAGGGCCATCCGCTTCAACATAAATGCTGACTGATAGGACGCTATCGCTGGCAAGCCAGCTCCCACAGGGAATTGCGGTGACCGCTCGATCACCGTGTTGCGGCTTAGTCTTCCAGCAGCTCTTCAGCCTGACCCAGGATGTTTTCCAGGGTGAAGCCGAATTCTTCGAACAGTGCCGAAGCCGGAGCCGACTCGCCGTAGGTGGTCATGCCGATCACACGACCTTCCAGACCCACGTACTTGAACCAGAAGTCGGCGTGAGCCGCTTCGATCGCGATACGGGCGCTGACCTGCAACGGCAGAACCGATTGCTTGTAGCCGGCGTCCTGCGCATCGAACACACTGGTGCAAGGCATGGAAACCACACGCACCTTGCGGCCTTGCTCGGTCAGTTTGTCGTAGGCCTGAACGGCCAGACCCACTTCCGAACCGGTGGCGATCAGGATCAGCTCAGGCTCGCCTGCGCAGTCCTTCAGTACATAGCCACCGCGGCTGATATCGGCGATCTGGCCGGCATCGCGTTCCTGGTGCTGCAGGTTCTGACGCGAGAAGATCAGCGCCGAAGGACCGTCTTTACGCTCCAGCGCATTTTTCCAGGCCACCGCCGATTCAACGGCATCGGCTGGACGCCAGGTGTCGAGGTTCGGCGTGGTACGCAGGCTGGTCAGTTGCTCGATCGGCTGGTGCGTCGGGCCGTCTTCGCCCAGACCGATGGAGTCGTGGGTGTAGACGTGGATCACACGCTTCTTCATCAGCGCCGACATGCGCACGGCGTTGCGCGCATATTCCATGAACATCAGGAAGGTCGCGCCGTAAGGCACCAGACCGCCGTGCAGGGATACGCCGTTCATGATCGCGGTCATGCCGAATTCGCGCACGCCGTAGTACATGTAGTTGCCGCTGGCGTCTTCAGCGCTGACGCCCTTGCAACCTTTCCACAGGGTCAGGTTGGAACCGGCCAGGTCAGCCGAACCGCCGAGCAGTTCCGGCAGCAGCGGGCCGAACGCGTTCAGGGTGTTCTGGCTGGCTTTACGGCTGGCGATGGTTTCACCTTTGGCCGCCACTTCAGCGATGTAAGCCGAGGCTTTTTCCGCGAAGTCAGCCGGCAGTTCGCCGCTCAGACGACGGATCAGTTCGTTGGCTTCGGTCGGGAACGCAGCGGAGTAGGCAGCGAAACGCTGATCCCACTCGGCTTCGGCAGCGCGACCTTTTTCCTTGGCATCCCACTCGGCATAGATGTCGGCCGGGATTTCGAACGGGCCGTAGTTCCAGTTCAGCGCCTGACGGGTCAGAGCGATTTCCGCGTCACCCAGTGGGGCGCCGTGGCAATCTTCCTTGCCCTGCTTGTTCGGCGAACCGAAACCGATGGTGGTCTTGCAGCAGATCAGGGTCGGCAGCGGGCTCTTGCGCGCGGTCTCGATGGCGGTCTTGATCTCTTCCGGATCGTGACCGTCGACGTTGCGGATTACCTGCCAGTTGTAGGATTCGAAACGCTTCGGCGTGTCATCGGTGAACCAGCCTTCGACTTCGCCGTCGATGGAGATGCCGTTGTCATCGTAGAAGGCGATCAGCTTGCCCAGACCCAGCGTACCGGCCAGGGAAGCGACTTCGTGGGAAATGCCTTCCATCATGCAGCCATCACCGAGGAACACATAGGTGTGGTGATCAACGATATCGTGGCCAGGACGGTTGAACTGCGCGCCCAGGACTTTTTCCGCCAGGGCGAAGCCGACAGCATTGGCCAGACCCTGACCCAGCGGGCCGGTGGTGGTTTCGACGCCCGGGGTGTAGCCGAATTCCGGGTGACCCGGGGTGCGGCTGTGCAGTTGACGGAACTGCTTGAGGTCGTCGATCGACAGGTCGTAACCGGTCAGGTGCAGCAACGAGTAGATCAACATCGAGCCGTGGCCGTTGGACAGCACGAAGCGGTCACGGTCGGCGAACGACGGGTTGCTCGGGTTGTGCTTGAGGTAGTCGCGCCAAAGTACTTCGGCGATATCTGCCATACCCATAGGGGCACCGGGATGGCCGCTGTTGGCTTTTTGCACGGCATCCATGCTGAGGGCACGAATGGCGTTGGCACGCTCACGACGGCTAGGCATCGCTGATCTCCTGGGTGTGAATAGATTGAAACGGAAAAAAGGAGGGCATTTTCCCTCACCGGAGCGCTTCGGGGCAATGACAGATAGTCATCCAGAGGCGTTTTTCCCGTGCTGGGCGGCGGTTTCGTCTGGTGAAACCTTTCCGCTGTTCGTTTGTAGAGTTAACCAGCCAGTGAGAAGTGCCATCTATCGAGCAATATCAAAACTTTTTGATATTGCCCTTGCGGCGCTTTCCCACCGTCACTAGACTGCTGCCCCATGAACTTACGCGTGCCTTCCATTCGCCATGACGACTGCGACGAGCTGGCGGCCCTGTGCAAGGCCGGTGGCGATCCGCTGCGCCTGAATGTATTGCGCGCGCTGGCCAACGACTCGTTCGGCGTACTGGAGCTGGCGCAGATTTTCGGCATCGGTCAGTCCGGCATGAGCCACCACCTCAAGGTGCTGGCCCAGGCCGATCTGGTGGCGACACGCCGTGAAGGCAACGCGATTTTCTATCGCCGCGCCCTGCCCCACACTGAATTGCTGGGTGGCAAGTTGCACGCCGCATTGTTAGAAGAAGTCGACAATCTGGTGCTGCCGGACGACGTGCAGGCGCGCATCGCTCAGGTCCACGGACAACGTGAAGCCGCCAGCCAGGACTTCTTCACCCGGGTTGCGGAGAAATTCCGCGCCCAGCAAGACTTGATCGCAGGCCTGCCGCAGTACCGCGACAGCGTGCTGGCCCTGCTCGACAAACTGAACTTCAATGGTGCTGCCACGGCCATTGAAGTCGGCCCCGGCGATGGTGCTTTTCTGCCGGAACTGGCCCGTCGCTTCAGCAACGTAACCGCGCTGGACAACAGCCCGGCGATGCTCGAACTGGCGCGTCAGGTATGTGAACGTGAACGGCTGGCTAACGTCAGCCTGCAATTGGCCGATGCATTGAATGGCACAAGCCTGACGGCCGATTGCGTGGTACTGAACATGGTGTTGCACCATTTCGCCGCGCCGGCCGAAGCGCTCAAGCACATGGCCGGCCTGCTGCAACCGGGCGGTAGCCTGCTCGTGACAGAGTTATGTAGCCACAACCAGAGTTGGGCCAGGGAGGCCTGCGGTGATCTGTGGTTGGGGTTTGAACAGGACGATTTGGCCCGTTGGGCCACCGCTGCGGGACTCGTTCCCGGGGAAAGCCTCTATGTAGGCTTACGTAATGGTTTCCAGATCCAGGTTCGCCACTTTCAGCGACCGGCTGGCGACACTCACCATCGGTAAATTCAGGAAAACATCGAGATGAGCGAATACTCCCTCTTCACCTCCGAGTCCGTGTCTGAAGGACATCCGGACAAAATCGCCGACCAGATTTCCGATGCGGTGCTGGACGCCATTATTGCCCAGGACAAACACGCACGCGTTGCCGTGGAAACCCTGGTCAAGACCGGCGTGGCCATCGTGGCCGGTGAAGTGACCACCAGCGCCTGGGTCGACCTGGAGCAGATCGTTCGTGACGTGATCTGCGACATCGGCTACACCAGCTCCGAAGTCGGCTTCGACGGTGCTACCTGCGGCGTGATGAACATCATCGGCAAGCAGTCCCCTGACATCAACCAGGGTGTTGACCGTGCCAAGCCTGAAGATCAGGGCGCCGGCGACCAGGGCCTGATGTTCGGCTACGCCAGCAACGAAACCGACGTGCTGATGCCAGCACCGATCACCTTCTCGCACCAGCTGGTGCAGCGTCAGGCCGAAGCCCGAAAATCGGGTCTGCTGCCTTGGCTGCGTCCGGACGCCAAGTCGCAAGTGACGTGCCGTTACGAAGGCGGCAAGGTGGTTGGTATTGACGCCGTGGTTCTGTCGACCCAGCACAACCCTGAAGTGTCGTACAAAGACCTGCGCGAAGGCGTGATGGAGCTGATCGTCAAGCACGTGCTGCCTGCCGAACTGCTGAGCAAAGACACCCAGTTCCACATCAACCCGACCGGCCAGTTCATCATTGGCGGCCCGGTAGGTGACTGCGGTCTGACCGGTCGCAAGATCATCGTCGACAGCTACGGCGGCATGGCCCGTCACGGCGGCGGCGCATTCTCCGGCAAGGATCCATCGAAGGTTGACCGTTCGGCGGCCTACGCTGGCCGTTATGTTGCCAAGAACATCGTCGCTGCCGGCCTGGCCGAGCGTTGCGAGATTCAGGTGTCCTACGCCATCGGCGTGGCCCAGCCGACTTCGATCTCGCTGAACACCTTCGGTACTGGCAAGATCAGCGATGACAAGATCATCAAACTGGTGCGTGAAGTGTTCGACCTGCGCCCATACGCGATCACCACCATGCTTGACCTGCTGCACCCGATGTACCAGGAAACTGCAGCCTACGGCCACTTCGGTCGTGCTCCGCAGACCAAGACTGTTGGCGAAGACACCTTCACCACCTTCACCTGGGAAAAAACCGACCGCGCCGACGCTCTGCGTTCCGCCGCTGGTCTGTAAGCCCTCCCCGGCTGCAAAAAAAGCCCCGCACGGTTCGCGCCATGCGGGGCTTTTTCATGCCTGAAATACCCTTCCAATATCAATAAAGAACCCTGTGGGAGCGGGCTTGCCCGCGAAGAGGCCGGCCCATGCGCCCCCTGTATGGGCACGGAAACACGATGCAAAACACCCACCCGGTGCCTCTCTGAATCCTCGCCTAGCCTTAAAGCATTCCCCCTGAGCAAGGACGCTCAAAATGCTTGTCACGCTGCGCCTGTTTTCAGTTCTTTTGCTGAGTTTCACCCCTCTGATCGCCCATGCAGCCTGCCCCGACTGGCCATTCGGCAAAGCGCAAGTTGAAATCTCGGCTCTGCAACAGCAGATTGACCAATGGGACGACGCCTACCACCGCGAAGGCCGCTCGCTGATTGCCGACGAACTCTACGATCAATCGCGCGTGCGGCTCAACGAATGGCGCCAGTGCTTCCAGCAGCCCGCAGCGCCCGAGCCGTTGCGCAGTGCGTCTGGCTCCCTCGCGCATCCAATCGCCCACACCGGCCTGGACAAGCTTCACGAAGCGGCCGCCGTTCAAGCATGGCTAAAGGATCGCCAGGACGTCTGGGTACAACCCAAGGTCGATGGCGTCGCAGTGACGCTGATTTACCGTCGCGGCCTGTTGCAGCAGGCGATCAGTCGCGGCGACGGGATCAGCGGTCAGGACTGGACGGCAGCGGCGCAAAAGATCGCTGCCATTCCGCAACAACTGACCCAACCGCTGGACCTGTTGGTGCAGGGCGAACTCTACTGGCGCCTTGATCAACATGTGCAAGCCAGCGCCGGCAGCGTCAACGCGCGCGCCACCGTTGCCGGGCTGATGAGCCGTAAAACCTTGAGCGCAGAACAGGCGTCCGGGATCGGTCTGTTCGTCTGGGACTGGCCGCAGGGCCCGGCGAATCTGCCTGAAAGAATATCGACGCTAGCGACGCTGGGCTTCGCCACGACAGCGCCATTCAGTCAGGTCATCGCCCACTTTGCCGACGTGCAAAAATGGCGCGAGCACTGGTATCGATCGCCCCTGCCCTTCGCCACTGACGGCATTGTCCTGCGCCAGAGCCAGCGCCCACCCGCCGAGCGCTGGCAGGCGAGCGCGCCCTACTGGGCCATCGCCTGGAAATATCCGTTTGTCCGAGCGCTGGCCGAGGTGCGTAAAGTGAATTTCAAGATCGGCCGCAGCGGACGCATCACGCCGGTGTTGGAGTTGTCGCCCGTCAGGCTCGATGACCGCGAGATCAAACGGGTCAGCGCCGGTTCACTCAAGCGCTGGCAGGCCCTGGACATCCGCCCCGGTGATCAGGTGGCAATCAGCCTGGCCGGGCTGACGATTCCGCGTCTCGACAGCGTGGTGCTACGAACCACCGAGCGCGCAGACATCGACATTCCGGCCAGTGGCGACTTTCACGCCTTGAGCTGCTGGCAACCGACACCCGGTTGCGAAAGCCAGTTTCTCGCGCGCCTGACCTGGCTCAGTGGCAAGCAAGGGCTGGCGCTGCAGAATGTCGGACGCGGCACCTGGGAGAAACTTCTGGAAACAGGCCGCCTGAACAACCTGCTGGATTGGTTGACCCTCGACGAGCCAGAGCTTGCTAACATTGCCGGCTTCGGCGAACGCAGCAGCGCACGTCTGATCAACAGCTTTCACAGCGCCCGCCAACGGCCGTTCACCCAGTGGCTCAAAGCATTGGGTTTACCGCCGACGGGGCAGGCACAACTGGCCGACTCGTGGCAGGCGCTGGCACAACGCGACACCGAACAATGGCAGGCAGAAGCCGGAATCGGCCCGGGCCGCGCGGCGCAATTGAGCGCATTCTTCCGCGACCCGCAGGTGCTGGCCTTGAGTGACACATTACGCGCCGCCGGAATCGACGGTTTCTGATCACGCAATCCCCGGCAGCCGGGAACCCAAGGGCCACCAGACGCTCAAACAGCGCAGTGCCCCCGACCCGACTGCCTTTGCACATGGAGCTTTTATGAAATTTCTTGCACCGCTTGCCTTGCTGACTCTCTGTGGCGTCCTGGCCGCGCCTGTGATGGCCGACGAAGATGCACCGGGCCTGACCGGTTGCGCCGCCAAGAAGCAGGGCATCATCAATCAGCTCGAACAGGCCAAGTCCCGTGGCAACACCGACCAGCAGGCCGGTCTGCAGACCGCGCTGGATGAAGTGACAAAGAACTGCACCGATGCCGGGCTGAAGAAAGAACGCGAAAACAAAGTGCTGGAAGCCAAGCACGAAGTGAGCAAGCGTCAGGCGGATCTCGACAAGGCGATGAAGAAAGGTGATCCGGAGAAGATCAACAAGCGCAAGGACAAGCTCGCCGAGTCGCGCAAAGAGCTGCAGGATGCGCTGGACCAGATCGACAAGTAACCAGCGTTGAATGAGATTTCCTGTGGCGAGGGAGCTTGCTCCCGCTGGGTCGCGAAGCGGCCCCAACTCCATTCAATGGCGCTGCAGCAGACTCAACTCGGTTGAATGGGTTTACGACGGCTGCGCCGCCGAGCGGGAGCAAGCTCCCTCGCCACAATCGTCCGGCAGTCTCCGACAATCAATGATCGCGAAACTCTTTATGGCAAGCGCTGCAGGCATCCTCAACCTTCTGCACCGCCGGCCCGAGGTTGCTGGCCTTGTACGGCTGAACCTTGCTGGCGATCACCAGTTCACCGGTGGCCGCCTCAAGGTTGCGGGCCAGTTCCTGAAAACGTGCCTGCCGCAGCCACACATCGTCCTTGGCACTGGTGTGATCTTCTTCACGCACCTGCGGGAAATGCTTCCACGGTTCATGCGACAACGCATCGAGCTTCACCGCGCCTTCGGCGAATTTCGGCCCGTCGAACGGAATGCGTCCGCGCAACATGCCACCCAGGTCTTCGCCGGTCTTGAGCATCTGTTTGAAGATCGCCTTGCGTTGCCCCAGCGGAGAGTTCGGATCGACGCCGCCACAGGCGGACAAGGTCAGACAGGCCAGCAATACAACAGCAATTCTTTTAAGAGTCATGGTGGCTTCAGGTCACGGAATTCGGCGGCCAGTATCCTCGCGTCGCTGACAAACACCAATAGCCCTATTAAAAATACGGGTTGCCGGAGCGCATGGAGCACTTCGGCAACCGGCACAGGAATCACTCCATGAACAGCCGCTTCAAGGCCTGGCGTCACCCACTGATCGCAACCCTGCCGCTGTTGGCAATTCTTGCCGGTTGCACGGGCGGCGATACCGGCAAACCGAAAACCCACGCCTTGGCTACTTACTCCAGCGCTAGCTGGGAAGCCCTGCCGACCGTATCCGACAGCGATCTGGTCGCCGGTTTCGGTTCATGGCGCAGTGCCTGCACCCGGCTCAAGGCTGATCCGGTCTGGGGCGGCACCTGCGCCGCAGCCGCCAACGTGCCGCAGAGTGCCAACGAGATTCGCGCCTTCCTCAAGCAGAACCTCGACGTGTTCGGGCTACGCGCCGAGCATGACAACCCGAACGGCCTGATCACCGGTTACTACGAACCGGTCTACCCGGGCAGTCTGACGCCCACCGAGGTGGCAAACGTGCCGGTGTACGGCGTGCCGGAAGACATGATCATCGTCTCGCTGGACAGCATTTACCCGGAGCTCAAGGGCAAACGCCTGCGTGGTCGCCTTGAAGGCCGGGTACTCAAGCCTTACGACGACGCGGCGACCATTGAGTCCAAAGGCGTCAAAGCCCCGGTGGTGGCGTACCTGACCGATCCGATGAACCTGCAATTTTTGCAGATCCAGGGTTCCGGGCGGATCCAGACACCGGACGGCAAACAACTGCGCATCGCCTACGCCGACCAGAACGGCCACCCGTATCGACCGATCGGCCGCTGGCTGGTCGAGCAAGGCGAGCTGAAGAAAGAAGATGTGACCATGGGCGCCATCAGCAACTGGGCCAAGGCCAACCCGTCGCGCATCCCGGAACTGCTGGGCAGCAACCCGAGCTACGTGTTCTTCACCCGCAACCCGGACAGCAACGAAGGCCCGCGCGGCTCGTTGAACGTACCGCTGACGGCGGGTTATAGCGCGGCGGTGGACCGCAAGGTGATTCCGTTGGGTAGCCTGCTGTGGCTATCGACCACCCGCCCCGATGGCACGGCGCTGGTGCGTCCGGTCGCAGCGCAGGACACCGGCGGCGCGATTGCCGGCGAGGTGCGTGCGGACCTGTTCTGGGGTACTGGCGATGCGGCCGGGCAATTGGCCGGGGACATGAAGCAGCAGGGGCAGATCTGGATGCTCTGGCCCAAAGGCGCGGCGTTGCCGCAAGTGCCGCAGGTGGCTGATACGGTTAAGGGCAAACCTTAAGCACTTCGGTGCCTGAGCTATCGCCTTCGCGGGCAAGCCCGCTCCCACAGGTATCCATGGTGAGCACAAATCCTGTGTACACCAAAGAACCCTGTGGGAGCGGGCTTGCCCGCGAAGAGGCCAGCAGCAACACCCGAGATTCAGGCAGACACAAAGAAGAACGCAGCAATCAGCCCCATCCCGACAAACCATACCAGCGACCGCAGAATCGCCCAGTCCGCCAGGTAGCAGATGATGTACAGCAGGCGACTGGTGATAAACATCACCGCCAGCACATTCACCGTCACCAACTGCGCGGTGCCTACCAGATGCGCAACGATCACCGCCGCGGCAAACGCCGGGGTCACTTCGAAGCTGTTCAACTGCGCCGCATGCGCCCGTCGGGCCACCCCGTTGAGACTTTCCAGAAAGTCCCGGGGATCATGGTTGTCGCTCAGTCGGTAGCCGCCCACTGCCTTGGCCACGCCCGTGCAGATATAGGGCAGGAAAATCGCGATCAACACGCACCACAGAGCTACCGTCATAAAGCCGTCCTTCTTCAAGTGATAGAAATGGCGGGCAGTCAGAACTTCATCACCAGCATGCCGATCAGCACCAGCCCACAGGCTAAGAGCCGCGGTCTGCCGAAAGGTTCTTTGAGGTAACGCATGCCGAACAGCACCACCAGAATCACGCTGATTTCACGCAGCGCTGCCGCTTCGGCAATCGAGCCCAACTGCATCGCCCACAGCACCAGAGCGTAGCTGAACAACACGCAGAACCCGACCGCCAGGCCCAGCTTCCACTGCTCGCGCCAGAACACCAGGAACGCCGGGCGTTTGGCGACCCACGCCAGCAACGGAAACGGCCAGGCGCTGAGCAGCGTGACCCAGACCAGGTAATCCAGTGGATGCGACCAGCGCCGCAGAGCCTGACCGTCGATGTAGGTGTAGCAGCCGATGCACAGGCCGATCAGCGCCACCACCGGCAGCATCGACCACGGCAGATGCTTGCCGCCACCGCCCTGCCAGAGCAGACAAGCCATGCCCAAGGGAATCAGCATGATCCCGAAGATCTGCTGCGCGGTGAGCACTTCGCCGGCGAAGATCAGGGTCAGCGCCAGCACCACCAGCGGCGACAAGCCGCGCATCAACGGATAAACCAACCCGAGGTCGCCGACCCGATAGGCCTGTATCAGCAGATAGCGATACAGCAGCTCGAATGCTGCCGACGCCAGAATCCACGGCCAGATCTCCAGCGGCGGCAGACTGATGAATGGAAATGCCAGCGCCACGAACAGCAGCGCCACCGTGTCCATGCACGCCACCACCAGCAACCGTTCGGCACTGAACTTGATCAGGGTATTCCACGTCGCATGCAACAGCGCCGCCATTAACACCAGAACTGTCGCCGCCACGTCCCACTCCTTGATTTTTTTGCTGACCCTACACCAATGTCTGCGGCTGACCAACCGAGGGGACTCGATTGTGTCCCCACCCCGAATCAGCCCATCCAACCTTTGCACCGAAGAATCGGGGCGCTGTCTTTCCACCCCCATCCAATGGAGCCCGGATGCTAGAACTTGTCGCCGCTTTTATCTGCCTCACCACCCTTCTCACCTTCGTCAATTACCGCTTCATCGGCCTGCCGCCGACCATCGGCGTGATGGTCACCGCGCTGATGTTCTCCCTGTTGCTGCAAGGCCTGAGCGTGCTCGGTTATCCCGGCCTCGAAGAACGCGTGCAGCAACTGATCGGCCAGATCGACTTCGGCGATCTGCTGATGAACTGGATGCTGTCGTTCCTGCTGTTCGCCGGCGCCCTGCACGTCAACCTCAACGACCTGCGCAGCTACCGCTGGCCGATCGGCCTGCTGGCCACTTTTGGCGTATTGATCGCCACCGCCGTGATCGGCAGCCTGGCCTACTACATTTTTGCCCTGTTTGGCTGGCACGTGAGCTTCCTTTACTGCCTGCTGTTCGGCGCGCTGATTTCGCCGACCGACCCGATTGCGGTGCTCGGCGTACTGCGTACTGCCAATGCCTCAAAGCCACTGAAGACCACCATCGTCGGCGAGTCGCTGTTCAACGACGGCACTGCGGTGGTGGTGTTCACCGTGCTGCTGGGCATCGCTCAGCTGGGCGAGACGCCGACCCTCAGCGCCACGGCCATGCTGTTCGTGCACGAAGCCATTGGCGGCGTGCTGTTCGGCGGGCTGATCGGTTATGGGGTGTACCGGATGATCAAAAGCGTCCAGCAGCATCAGATCACGGTGATGCTGACCCTGGCGCTGGTGATCGGCGGTTCGGCGATGGCCACCGAGCTGCACGTTTCGGCGCCGATTGCGATGGTGGTCGCCGGTCTGATCATCGGCAACCTGGGACGCAACCTGGCGATGAGCGACATGACCCGCAAGTACCTCGACGGCTTCTGGGAGCTGCTCGATGACATGCTCAATGCGCTGCTGTTTGCACTGATCGGCATGGAGCTGTTGCTGCTGCCGTTCAACTGGGCGCACGTGGCGGCGGCCAGTTTGCTGGCGCTGGCAATTCTGCTGTCGCGCCTGCTCACCGTGGCCCCGGCGATCGTTCTGCTGCGGCGCTGGCGCACGGTGCCGCGCGGCACCATTCGCATTTTGACCTGGGGCGGTTTGCGCGGCGGGGTTTCGGTGGCACTGGCGCTGGCCCTGCCATTGGGCCCGGAGCGCGATCTGCTGCTGAGCATCACCTACATCGTGGTTCTGTCGTCGATCCTGCTGCAGGGTCTGACCATCGGCAAACTGGTCAAGCACGCCACCCGTGACGAGCCGGCCACAGCGGCCGAGCCGGCGCACCACTGATCATTTCTTGATCTGCTGCGGATCGGGCTTTTCGGCCTGATCTGCAGCCTGTTTCGCCTTTCCTGTATCTTTCGGCGCGCCGCTCTCGCTGCGGATCTGTGCATGGCTGATCAGGGCGAAGATGAAACTGCCGCCGATGATGTTCCCCGCCAGCGTGGGCCCGGCAAACACCATCCAGAAATCACTCCACGGCAGCTCGCCGGCAAATACCAGATACGACACTTCCGCCGAACCGACCACGATGTGGGTGAAGTCGCCCAGCGCCATCAGGTAGGTGATGAGGATGATGATCCACATCTTCGCGCTCTCCATGGAAGGGATCATCCAGACCATGGTGGCGATCATCCAGCCGGAAACGATGCCTTTGGCGAACATCTGACTGGCGTGGTTTTCCATGACCTTGCGGCCGATTTCAAGGAAGGCGTGATCAGTCTTGCTGTCGAAGATCGGCAGCTCGAGCATCACGTACGCCACCAGAATCGTCCCGCACAAGTTGCCGAACAGGACCACGCCCCACAAGCGGATCAGCCGGCCGAAGTTTTTCAGGGTTGGCTTGGTCATCACCGGCAGAACGGCGGTCAGGGTGTTTTCGGTGAACAGTTGCTGACGGGCGAGAATCACCGCAAGGAACCCGGCGCAGTAGCCGAAGCTGGCGATGACCTTGAATTCATCACCCTCGGGCAGGCGCGAATTGAGCAGACCCATACCCATCAGTGACAGGCCCATGGTCAGCCCGGCGGCGAGCGCCGACCACCACAGTGCGGCGATGCTGCGCTCCAGTTCCTGATCGCCTTGGGTGCGGATGATTTCATGCAGAACCGCCGCGCGGGGCGGCTGGTTTTTCTCGACTTCGTGCTGTTCATCGGTCGAGAGGTTGGGGGTCTTGCCGTCTGTCGGGGTGGTCATGGCGTGGTAACCGGTGGGGGGCTTTCAGCTACGACCCCTGCGGTTCCTGGCTGTTCACTCCCCCCAACCGAAACTATTACCTGTGGCGAGGGAGCTTGCTCCCGCTCGGCTGCGCAGCAGTCGTCTCGTGTTTCAGATAAACAACACTCACCGGTTTTGGGACTGCTTTGCAGTCCAGCGGGAGCAAGCTCCCTCGCCACAATTCACCGACTACTTGGTTACCAGCTCATCTTCCTTGAACTGGTCTTTGACGTACTTGATCTCGGTCCGCCCGTGCGGCGCTGGCAAGCCGTCTTCGCCAAGGTTGACGAAGACCATCTTCTCGACGGTGAGGATGCTCTTGCGGGTGATCTTGTTGCGCACTTCACAGGTCAGGGTGATCGAGGTGCGGCCGAACTCGGTGGCGGTGATACCCAGTTCGATGATGTCGCCCTGGCGCGAGGCGCTGACGAAGTTGATTTCGGAAATGTACTTGGTCACCACGCGCTGATTGCCCAACTGGACGATGGCGTAAATCGCCGCTTCTTCGTCGATCCAGCGCAGCAGGCTGCCGCCGAACAGGGTGCCGTTGGGGTTCAGGTCTTCGGGTTTTACCCATTTGCGGGTGTGGAAATTCATGTTCACTCCTGAGCGTTTGCCGAAAGATGGCGCCATCTTGGCAGACCGGGCGGTCAGGCTCCATGAGCCTTCTACTATGGTCGCTATTAACGATCTTCATCTGGCCGACAGAAACCCTTTGGAAGATCAGTCTAGACGGCTATAATCGCCCCCGTTTCAAAACGGTAACCTTCACTTGCTACCGTTTTCCCGCCACCTGTCCGAGGGGCGCTGCAGCAGGATCAACCTGTCAGGCTCGGATGGGGCGTTGACTGGCCACGGCCGGACACTAAACGCACAACGGCGCCCATTCGCATACATTACGAATGGAGGCTCTTCATGAGCGCTGTTATCACGCCTGCAGATTTTAACGATTACAAAGTTGCCGACATGTCCCTGGCTGCCTGGGGCCGTCGCGAAACCATCATCGCCGAATCGGAAATGCCGGCCCTGATGGGTCTGCGCCGCAAGTATGCTTCCGAGCAGCCGCTCAAGGGCGCGAAAATCCTCGGCTGCATCCACATGACCATTCAGACTGCCGTGCTGATCGAAACCCTGGTTGCCCTGGGTGCCGAAGTACGCTGGTCGTCCTGCAACATTTTCTCGACTCAGGATCAGGCCGCTGCGTCCATCGCTGCCGCCGGCATCCCGGTTTTCGCCTGGAAAGGCGAGACTGAAGAAGAGTACGAGTGGTGCCTGGAGCAGACCATCCTGAAGGATGGCCAGCCATGGGACGCCAACATGATCCTCGACGACGGCGGCGATCTGACTCAGCTGCTGCACGACAAGTACCCACAAGTACTGGATCGCGTTCACGGCGTGACCGAAGAAACCACCACCGGCGTTCACCGTCTGCTGGACATGCTGGCCAAGGGCGAGCTGAAGATCCCGGCGATCAACGTCAACGACTCGGTGACCAAGTCCAAGAACGACAACAAGTACGGCTGCCGTCACAGCCTGAACGATGCGATCAAGCGCGGCACCGACCACCTGCTGTCCGGCAAGCAAGCGCTGGTCATCGGTTACGGTGACGTGGGTAAGGGTTCGGCCCAGTCCCTGCGTCAGGAAGGCATGATCGTCAAGGTTTCCGAAGTTGACCCGATCTGCGCCATGCAGGCCTGCATGGACGGTTTCGAACTGGTTTCGCCGTTCATCGACGGTATCAACGACGGCACCGAAGCAAGCATCGACAAAGCGCTGCTGGGCAAGATCGACCTGATCGTGACCACCACCGGTAACGTCAATGTTTGCGACGCGAACATGCTCAAAGCCCTGAAGAAGCGCGCTGTTGTCTGCAACATCGGCCACTTCGACAACGAAATCGACACCGCTTTCATGCGCAAGAACTGGGCATGGGAAGAAGTGAAGCCACAGGTCCACAAGATCCACCGTACCGGTCCAGGCGCTTTCGACGCACAGAACGACGACTACCTGATCCTGCTGGCCGAAGGCCGTCTGGTGAACCTGGGCAACGCCACTGGTCACCCGAGCCGCATCATGGACGGTTCGTTCGCCAACCAGGTACTGGCGCAGATCTTCCTGTTCGGCCAGAAGTACGCCGACCTATCGCCAGCCCAGAAAGCCGAGCGTCTGACCGTTGAAGTACTGCCGAAGAAACTCGACGAAGAAGTGGCCCTGGAAATGGTGCGCGGCTTCGGCGGCGTGGTCACTCAACTGACCAAGCAACAGGCTGACTACATCGGCGTGACCGTCGAAGGCCCGTTCAAGCCGCACGCTTACCGCTACTAAGTAACCGGCTGCTTTATTTGTCGGACTGGCTTGTTGTGGCGAGGGAGCTTGCTCCCGCTGGGCTGCGAAGCGGCCCCAGGATTTTGGGAGCGCTGCGCGCTCCAGCGGGAGCAAGCTCCCTCGCCACATAAGCACGCTCCTACAGATGAAACATACCGTAGGCTTTCGTGTTTCCAAGGGTATGACCATGTCCCAAGACCGTCGCTACAGCTTCGAGTTCTTCCCGACCAAGACCGATGCTGGGCATGAAAAACTGCTCAACGTTGCCCGTCAGTTGGCAACGTACAACCCCGACTTCTTCTCCTGCACCTATGGCGCTGGTGGTTCGACCCGTGATCGCACCCTCAACACCGTTCTGCAGCTGGAAAGTGAAGTCAAAGTTCCGGCCGCACCGCACCTGTCGTGCGTCGGCGACAGCAAGGACGACCTGCGCGGCCTGCTGAACGAGTACAAGGCTGCCGGCATCAAGCGCATCGTGGCCCTGCGCGGCGACCTGCCGTCCGGCATGGGCATGACCAGCGGCGAGCTGCGTCACGCCAACGAACTGGTTGAATTCATTCGTGAAGAAACCGGCAATCATTTCCACATCGAAGTCGCCGCTTACCCGGAGATGCATCCGCAAGCACGCAACTACGAAGACGATCTCGCCAACTTCGTGCGCAAGGCCCGCGCCGGCGCCGACAGCGCGATCACCCAGTACTTCTTCAACGCCGACAGCTACTTCTACTTCGTCGACCGCTTGCAGGCGCTGGGTGTGGACATTCCGGTGGTGCCGGGGATCATGCCGATCACCAACTACAGCAAGCTGGCGCGGTTCTCCGATGCCTGCGGTGCGGAAATCCCGCGCTGGATCCGCAAGCAGCTGGAAGCTTACGGCGACGACAGCCAGAGCATTCAGCGCTTCGGCGAGCAAGTTGTCAGCGAAATGTGCGAACGCCTGCTGCAGGGTGGCGCTCCGGGGCTGCACTTCTATTCCATGAACCAGGCTGAGCCTAGTCTGGCGATCTGGAATAACCTGAAGTTGCCGCGCTAAGCATTGAAAGAAAGATCAAAAGATCGCAGCCTTCGGCAGCTCCTACAGGGGTGTCGTTGCTGCGATTTTTTGCTTTTGAATCCCCGAATTAGAGCTTGTGCAGGCACTTTCTGGCTCTTTCGCGTTTCTCGTCGTAATCTCAAGCCATGCCTTTGATCGCGCAATTATTCACGGTGCTGGTTTTTGCTTGCCTGAGCTTTGCCGCTCGGGGCGAGAAGTTGCGTATTGTCACCGAGCCGTGGGCACCGTACGTGTACGAAGAGGATGGCAGGAACCTCGGGCTGGACTACGAAACCACCGCCATCGTGTTCAAGCGCCTGGGGATCGAGGTCGAGTGGCAGTTCCTGCCGTGGAAACGCTGCCTGTCGATGCTAGAAACCGGCCAGGCTGACGGCGCGCTGGACATTTTTCACAGCGACGAGCGTGATGCCACCCTGCTTTATCCCGTTGAACCGCTGTCGGACGTCGAGTTCGTGATGTTCTACGCCAACGACCGACCCCATCCGTTCCGCCAGCTCGAAGACCTCAAAGGCCTGACCATCGGCACTTCGCCGGGCTATCTGTATAGCCCGGATTTCAGCCAGTCGACACTGTTCACCCGCGAGCCGGCACCGACCCACGAAGCCAACTTCGGCAAATTGCTGCGCGGACGCATCGACTTGCTGATCACCGATCGCCGCGTGGGTCAGCATTTGCTCGATCAACTGAATATTCGCGATCAGATAACCGAAAACCCCACGGTCATCAGCCGTCAGAGCCAATATCTGGCAGTACGCCGCAATGCCGGGATGGATCTGCTGGTGGCGCGTTTCGGCGCCGAGCTCAAGCGTTTCAAGCGCGAACCGGCCTACGCCGAGCTCAGCGCCCGCTACGGCGCGGCCCCTGCCGATACCGCTCCGCTGGGCAACGCCTCAGCCAGCCGCAAAACCGTTGAGCAGTAGGAAAGCAGCGCGCAGTGATTGCTCTGTTATACTCCGGCGTTCCCGCCAGGCTCACGCCCGGACGCCCGGAACCGTAACAGGCCTCTCGACCCGCTACAGCGCAGCTTTCAGCCCGCGCGAGCGCTCATGACGTGCCTTCGGAACCGCAGCAGGACCGGACGGGATCGCGTCCTCTTAAACGCGATTCGCGCCAGGCAAGACTCCCATTGGGCCAAGCCCTAACTAAAACAGGATTACTCATGTCCTTTGCTTCCCTCGGTCTCTCCGAGGCTTTAGTCCGTGCCATCGAAGATGCGGGCTATACCGAGCCTACTCCGGTGCAACAGCGGGCCATTCCCGCCGTGTTGCAAGGTCGCGACCTGATGGTTGCGGCACAGACAGGTACCGGTAAAACCGGCGGCTTCGCCCTTCCGATCCTGGAGCGGTTGTTCCCCAACGGTCACCCGGACAAATCCCAGCGTCATGGCCCGCGCCAACCGCGCGTACTGGTCCTGACCCCGACCCGCGAACTCGCGGCCCAGGTTCACGAGAGCTTCAAGATCTACGCCCGTGACCTGAAATTCGTCAGCGCCTGCATCTTCGGCGGCGTCGGCATGAACCCGCAAGTCCAGGCCATGTCCCGTGGCGTTGACGTCCTCGTCGCGTGCCCGGGTCGTCTGCTCGACCTCGCCGGCCAAGGCAGTGTTGACCTGTCCCACGTCGAAATCCTCGTCCTCGACGAAGCCGACCGCATGCTCGACATGGGTTTTGTGCACGACGTGAAGAAAGTCCTCGCGCGTCTGCCGGCCAAGCGGCAGAACCTGCTGTTCTCGGCGACGTTCTCCAAAGACATCACCGATCTTGCCGGCAAGCTGCTGCACAACCCGGAACGCATCGAAGTCACGCCGCCGAACACCACGGTCGAGCGCATCGAGCAACGCGTGTTCCGTCTGCCGGCCAGCCACAAGCGTGCCCTGCTGGCGCACCTGATCACCGCCGGCGCCTGGGAACAGGTACTGGTGTTCACCCGCACCAAGCACGGCGCCAACCGTCTGGCCGAGTACCTGGACAAACACGGCCTGCCGGCTGTGGCGATCCACGGCAACAAGAGCCAGAACGCCCGCACCAAAGCTCTGGCCGATTTCAAGGCTGGTGAAGTGCGCATCCTGGTCGCGACCGACATCGCCGCGCGCGGTCTGGACATCGATCAGTTGCCACACGTGGTCAACTTCGAACTGCCGAACGTCGATGAAGACTACGTGCACCGTATCGGCCGTACTGGCCGCGCCGGTCGTTCGGGCGAAGCGATCTCGCTGGTGGCCCCGGACGAAGAAAAACTGCTGAAAAGCATCGAACGCATGACCAAGCAGAAAATCGCCGACGGCGACCTGATGGGCTTCGACGCCAGCACCATCGAGGCCGAGAAGCCTGAAGTGCGCGAGCGCCCGGACATGCGCAACCCGCGCAACTCCCGTGGCCCGCGTGGCGACGGTCCGAATGGCGGCGGTGGTGGCGGCGGCCGCAAGGACAAAGGCAAAGACAAGGGCAAGGAAAAACCCGCCGGCGAACGCGGCGAGCGCCCTGCCCGTCAGCAGAAGCCACGTGAAGGCACGCCGAGCCGCGAACAGCGCCCAAGCCAGCCACCGCGTGCGGCGGCTGATCGTGCACCGGACGAGTTCCTCGACGACGATATCGATAACTTCGGTAACCGCGTGGATTACGTGCCGAAAGCTGCTCCAGCCGGTGGCCGCGGCCGTCGTCCGGGTGCACCGGCACAAGGTGCAGGCGCAGGCGCCCCTCGTGGCGGTCAGTCGCAGGGTCGCCAGAACGGTCCGCGCAACAGCAACGGTTCGAGCACCGGCACCCCACCGGGCAAACGCAGCGGCCCGCGCAACGGTGCTCCGCGTGATGGCCAGGGCCGTCGTGACGAGTCCTCGCGCAACCGCCGCCCGGCTCGCGACGATCAGCAACGCGCCGAACCGGCCGTGCAGAACCCTCGCAGCACCGGGCCGAAGATCATGCACAAGGAATCGAAAGCCGACCGCTTCCCGACACCCGAGCAGCTCGATCAACTGCCGACCCGCCCGCGCGGTGAAAAACCAGCCTTGCTGACCCGCAATCGCTGAGTTATCGCTGCCCTGAAAAATGCCCCGACTCGAAAGAGCCGGGGCATTTTTTATGGATGTCCCAGAACCCGCTTTATGTAGGAGCTGCCGAAGGCTGCGATCTTTTGATCCTGAAAAAACCAACCTCAAAAGATCGCAGCCTTCGGCAGCTCCTACAGGGGCTCCGGATTGTGGCGGGCAATAAAAAACGCCCCCGGCCTTGCGACCGGGGGCGTTTTTGTATGGCGGCGAAAATTACTTCGCTTTCACACCTTCAAACGAGATGTACAGATCGACGTTGTCGGACTGTGGACCCAGGTCCATCATCTTGCCGAAATCAGAGCGCTTGATGCTGGTGGTGCCTTCGAAGCCGGCACGGTAGCCGCCCCATGGATCCTTGCCTTCACCCAGGAACACAGCCTTGACCACGATTGGCTTGGTCACGCCGTGCAGGGTCAGGTCGCCGGTCACGTCTGCAGTGTCTTTGCCAGCGGCGTTCTTGCCGGTGGATTTGACGCTGGTGGAGACGAATTTGGCGTCAGCGTATTTGCCCACGTCCAGGAAGTCTTTGCTGGAGATGTGCTTGTCGCGCTCGGCGTGGTTGGTGAACACGCTGGCGGTTTTCACGTTGAATTCGATTTTGCTGTCTTCAGGCTTGGCGGCGTCAAAGCTGAACTTGCCGTCGATGTCCTTGAAGGTACCGGTGATGAAGCTGTAGCCCAGGTGGCTGATCTTGAAGTCGACGAAAGCGTGCTGGCCTTCCTTGTCGACGGTGTAATCAGCAGCCATCACGTTCGCGGACAGTACGGCAGAACCGATTGCCAGAGCGGCCAGAGTCTTTTTCAACATGCTTTCTTTTCCTTTGAGTCGAGGTTGAATTTCAGGCTTTGCGACCGAGCATTCGCGTCAGGGTCGCATCACGATCGATAAAGTGGTGCTTCAATGCTGCCAACGCATGGAGACCGGAAAAAATTACCAGCGCCCATGCCAGCCAGAGATGAATCACCCCAGCGGTATCTGCCTGATCCGGTAGCCCGGAAACCAGTGCAGGAACTTCAAACAGGCCAAACACCGGGATCCCGACACCGTCTGCGGTGGAAATCAGGTAACCGGCAAGCATCACAGCGAACAGCCCGACGTACAGAAACCCGTGGCCGAATTTCGCGCCGATGCGGGTCATGCGGCTGTAGCTTTGCAGCGTCGGTGGCGGTGGGCTGATAAAGCGCCACAACACCCGCAACACCATCACACCCAGCAGCACCAGACCGATGCTCTTGTGCAGATCCGGCGCGTCTTTGCGCCAGCTGCTGTAGTAATCCAGCCCCACCATCCACAGACCCAGCGCGAACAGTCCGTAGACCGCCAGCGCCACGCCCCAGTGCATGAAGATGCTGACCCAACCATAGCGTGAAGCAGAGTTACGTAGCTGCATTGCCCAAATCCTGTGAGAACTGCGAACCAAGACTAGCGAGTTATCTATCGAATTAAAGCGGAAAATTTCGCTTTGAAAGATCGAGAAATACGATCAAGAGTCTGTAAGTGGCGTGTTAAGGAAAGATTAAAGGCGAAAGTGTCGCGGGGTGTCAGGTGGAAGATCTTGATGATGTGCTGTTTGAACAGGCCTCATCGCGGGCAAGCCCGCTCCCACAGTGGACAATAGCGCACACAAACTCTGCGTTCACCGCAAAACCTGTGGGAGCGGGCTTGCCCGCGATGAGGTTCTCACAGGCAATAAAAAAGCGCGGCCTGAGCCGCGCTTTTCATTCACCGCAAAGCCTTACTGCGCTTTGCTGTCGGTGCTTGCTGCTGGAGCCGGAGCAGCAGCAGGTTTCGCCGCAGGCTTCTTCGCCGGTTCAGCCTTTTTCGCCGCAGGCTTGGCCGGGGCCTTCTTCGCCTCGGTTTTCGCTGCAGGCTTCTTCGCCGCAGGCTTGGCCGCTGCTTTCTTCGCCGGCTCGGCCTTCACCGGAGCGACTGGTTTCGGCGCTTCCACCGGAGCTGGCGCAGGGGCTGGAGCCGGTACAGGCGCTGGAGCCGCTGGCGCTGGAGCCGGCTCAGGTGCCTTCACTGGCTCTGGCTTCTTCTCGTCATCCGAACCGCCAAACAGGTTGCTGAAGAAGTTGCCTTTCTTCGCCGCCACGGCACCCGCCGCGCCTGCCGCTGCTGCGGCTGGAACTACTTTGACCGGCTCAAACGACTTGCCGGCAGCCAGGTCTTCAACCTGACTGGCCGCACGCTGACCGGTGCGCAGCGCGCCTTCCAGCGTGCCCGGGTACAAGGTGTCGGTGTGTTCACCGGCAAACGTTACGCGTTGCAGTGGGCGCTCCCACATGCGCCAGAACTTGCTGATCTGGCCCGGGCCGTAGGCCAGGTAGGCGCCGCCCATCGACGGGTCGGTGCTGTAGCGGCGGATTTCATAGCCGGTGAACGAGCCACGGGCCTGTGGATAAAACGCGTGCAGACGGATCAGCACCTGATCGACCATCTGCTTGTCGCCGAACGCTTGCATCACGCGGGCATTGTCGCCGGACAGGTTGATCACCACGTTGGCGCCACCCTTCAGCGCCGGTTCGATCCAGAGCATGCCCAGACCTGCGTTGCTGTAGATCTCGCCGGACATGCGCGCCTTGCTTTCCCACACAGGCGTCTTGAACTTCAACATGATCTGGTCGCGCCAGCCGTAGTTGGTGCCCTTGATCGCGGCCAGGTGCTGAGCGTCCAGCGCCGGGGTCAGCGCAATCTTGTTCAGTGCACGCAGCGGCACGGCCAGCACCACGTAGTCAGCCTGGTAGCCGACACTGCCGACCTTGACGGTCACGCCATCCTTGTCCTGAGTGATCGCGGAAACCGGCGAGTTGGTCTTGATGGTCTTGATCTGTTTGACGAACGCCTGGGCCAGCACCTGGCTGCCGCCGACCAGACGCGAGGCGCGCAGGTCACGGTCAGAGACGCCACGGTAGACGCGGTTCTGCTGGGCAAAATACAGCAGCGACAGCCGCGAAGGCTCGTCGTAGTGGGTGCGGATGTCCTGGTTGATCAACTGACGCGCTGTGGCCGGCAGGTTCTGTTTGTCGAGCCAGCTCGACACGTTGATCTGGTCCAGTGCATGCAGAGTGTTGGTCGCGGCCGGGTTCTGCGGGTCGTCGATCGAGCGCGCCAGATCGTCGAGGGTTTTCTGGTAGCGCTTCAAGGCATCGGCGGTCGCCGGTTGCTTGGTCGCCAGATCGGCAGCGGAAAAATACTCGCCGTCGATCAGATAACCCGGTGTGCGCACGAATTCAGGGGCCGGCGTGGTGCTCAGCTTGAAGGTCGAGACGTACTTGTTCAGCACCGGCTGGGTCTTGTCGTTGCCGATCCACTCGCTGGTGGCCATGCCCGAGCGACCGCCAAGGCTCGGCTTGGCTTCCAGCAGCGTGACCTGCCAGCCCTTGTTTTGCAGCTCGTAAGCTGCGGTCAGGCCCGACAGGCCGCCGCCGATCACGATTGCGGTTTTATCCTTGGCCAGCGCCGTAACGCTGAACAGCCCCAACATCACCAGCGCACAGGCGCGCAGCCAACCGACAGACATTCAGCGAACTCCGGAAATACACGTAGGAAAAAAGCAGTTTTGCGGGTCAGACGACCCAAAGAACCGCGAAGAATACGTCAGCCATCAAAACGCCGCCAGCGACGTCTATCGGCCCATACAAAGTAGCTCAATCGACGCAATGGGTTGTCCCGACGCGATGCATTGCATAGGCTTGCGCGATTGTTTGCCCGCGCCTGACGCGAGCCGCCTCGAGGAGACTGTAAATGGGCCTGAATAACCAGTGGATGCAACGCGACCTCGCGGTGTTGTGGCATCCCTGCACCCAGATGAAAGACCACGAACAGCTGCCGCTGATCCCGATCAAACGCGGCGAAGGCGTCTGGCTCGAAGACTTCGAAGGCAAGCGCTACCTCGACGCCGTCAGCTCCTGGTGGGTCAACGTGTTCGGCCACGCCAACCCGCGCATCAACCAGCGCATCAAGGATCAGGTCGATCAGCTGGAACACGTGATTCTGGCCGGTTTCAGCCATCAACCGGTGATCGAACTGTCCGAACGTCTGGTGAAGATGACCCCGGAAGGCCTGAACCGGGTGTTCTACGCCGATAACGGTTCGTCCTGCATCGAAGTCGCGCTGAAAATGAGCTTTCACTACTGGCTCAACCGCGGCCAGCCGAACAAGAAGCGCTTCGTCACCCTGACCAACAGCTACCACGGCGAAACCATGGCAGCGATGGCGGTCGGCGACGTGCCGCTGTTCACCGAGACCTACAAAGCGCTGCTGATGGACACCATCAAGGTGCCTAGCCCCGATTGCTACCTGCGCCCCGAAGGCATGAGCTGGGAAGATCATTCACGCAACCTGTTCGCTGCCATGGAACAAACCTTGGCAGAACATCATGACAGCGTGGCGGCAGTCATCGTCGAGCCGTTGATTCAAGGCGCCGGCGGCATGCGCATGTATCACCCGGTGTACCTCAAGCTGCTGCGCGAGGCCTGCGACCGCTATGGCGTGCACTTGATCCACGACGAAATCGCCGTTGGCTTCGGCCGCACCGGCACCATGTTTGCCTGTGAGCAGGCCGGCATCCGCCCGGACTTCCTCTGCCTGTCCAAGGCCCTGACCGGCGGCTACCTGCCGCTGGCGGCGTGCCTGACCACCGACGAGGTTTACAGCGCGTTCTACGACGACTACCCGACCCTGCGCGCCTTCCTCCATTCGCACAGCTACACCGGCAACCCGCTGGCCTGTGCGGCGGCGCTGGCGACGCTGGATATCTTCGAGCAGGACCACATCATCGAGAACAACCAGGCCTTGGCCCGGCGCATGGCCTCGGCCACTGCGCATCTGGTCGATCACCCGAATGTCTCGGAAGTGCGGCAGACCGGGATGGTGCTGGCGATCGAGATGGTCAAGGATAAAGCCACCAAAGAGGCCTACCCCTGGCAGGAACGCCGTGGCCTGAAGGTGTTCCAGCATGCGCTGGAGCGCGGCGCGCTGCTGCGACCGCTGGGCAGTGTGGTGTATTTCCTGCCGCCGTACGTGATCACCCCGGAGCAGATCGACTTCCTCGCCGAAGTCGCCAGCGAAGGCATCGACATCGCCACACGGGACAGCATCAGCGTGGCGGTGCCGAAGGATTTCCACCCGGGGTTCCGTGATCCGGGCTAAGCCTTCGCTTTGCCCCCTGTGGCGAGGGAGCTTGCTCCCGCTGGAGGCCGAAGGACTCCCTATCCCGAGCGATGCGGTATTACAGACATACCGCGCTGACAGGATTTGCGACTGCTGCGCAGCCGAGCGGGACGGTGCGACGATTCGACAAGCTCCCCCGCCACAAAAGCAAGACATCAGTAAGCCATCACTCTGAGCCAATTTTTAGAGACCCACCATGAGACTGTCCCGCTTCTTTATCGACGCCCCCCTGAGCACCGGCGAACACGAACTGCCGGAAGCCCAGGCGCATTACATCAGCCGCGTGCTGCGCATGGCCGAGGGCGATGCGGTGCAGTTGTTTGACGGTTCCGGCCATGAGTTTCGCGGCGCACTGGTGGAAGTCGGCAAGAAACGCGTCGTCGTGCAGATCGACGAGCAACTGGCCGGGCAGATCGAATCGCCGCTGCAGATCCACCTCGGCCAGGGTCTGTCCCGGGGCGAACGGATGGACTGGGCGATCCAGAAAGCCACCGAGCTGGGCGTGACGGAAATCACCCCGATCTTCAGCGACCGCTGCGAAGTGCGCCTGAAGGACGAACGCGCCGACAAACGCCTGCTGCACTGGCGTCAGGTGGCGATCAGCGCCTGTGAGCAGTGCGGTCGTTCGCGGGTACCGGTGATTCATCCGCCGGTGTTGTTGGCGGACTGGATCAAGCAGACCGAAGCCGAACTGAAACTGGTGCTGCACCCGGTGGCCGAGCCGTTGGTCAGCCATGCCAGACCGGCGACGCTGGCGTTTCTGATCGGGCCGGAGGGTGGTTTGTCAGATGCCGAGGTCGAGCAGGCCAAGGGCAACGGCTTCCATGCGGCACGCCTTGGGCCGCGGGTGCTGCGCACCGAAACGGCGCCGGTGGTTGCACTGGCGGTGGCTCAGCAGCTTTGGGGTGACTTCTAGGGCCCCATCGCTGGCAAGCCAGCTCCCACAGGAATGAGGTTGGAACACGCTGATGTGTTCAACATAAAAACCTGTGGGAGCTGGCTTGCCAGCGATTGGCAGCAACTCGGTCTACAAGACATAAAACAGAATCGCCACAAAGTGCAGCAGACTCCCGGCGATCACAAACAGATGCCAGATCCCGTGCGCATGACGCAACCGGTGATCCAGGGCAAAGAAGATGATGCCCACGGTGTACAGCACCCCGCCCGACGCCAGCCAGGCAAAGCCTGCCGTGCCCAGCGCTGCGATCAACGGCTTGACCGCCACCAGCACGATCCAGCCCATCACTGCGTAGATCACGATCGACAGGATCCGCGCCTCCGAGCGTGGCTTGATCTCTTGCAAGATGCCGATCAGCGCCAGCCCCCAGACAATTCCGAACAGCGTCCAGCCCCACGGTCCGCGCAGCGTCACCAGACAGAACGGCGTGTAGCTGCCGGCGATCAGCAGGTAGATCGAAAAGTGATCGACCTTCTTCATGATCGCTTTCTTGCGCCCGCGCACGCTGTGGTACACGGTCGAGGCGCTGTAGAGCACCAGCAAGGTAAAGGCGTAGATCGCCACACTGACAATCTTCCACGGACTGCCGTCGAGGCTGGCAATCACCAGCATCCACACGCCGCCGATAAACGCCGCCACTGCCCCGACCAGGTGCGTCCAGGCGTTGAGTTTTTCCCCGTGATACATGTGTCGCTCACCTCAAGATTCGTTCCGCAACGCGCAAGGCTCGGCCCTTGAGCGTAATAGCGCAATGTTTCTGTTCAAAGCCAGGATCAAAAGATCGCAGCCTGCGGCAGCTCCTACAGGAAGATCGCATTCCACAGGTAGGAGCTGCCGAAGGCTGCGATCTTTTGCTCTTCAAGGCACAATCGACGCATTCTAAAAAGAGTCCGCGCCATGCTGATCGACGAAGAATTGACCCTGAAAAAACTCGAGGTGTTCCTCGCCTTCATGCGCACCGGCAACCTGGCGCGCGCCGCTGTCGAGTTGCAGACCAGCAATGTCAGCGTGCACCGGGCGATTCATTCGCTGGAAAGCGCCCTGCGCTGCCCGCTGTTCAAGCATGAAGGGCGCAACCTGACGCCGCTGGAAAGCGCCTACGTGCTCGAAGAGCGCGCGCAGAAGCTGATTCAGGACGTGGTCGAAAGCGTGCGCCTGACTCGCGAAGCCGCCGGGTTCTCCGCTGAACGCTTCAAGCTCGGCTCGCTGTATTCGCTGACGGTGAAAACCGTACCGCAGTTGATCATGGGCCTGAAGATCCGCCGCAGCGAACTCAACATCGACCTGATTCTCGGCTCGAACATCGACCTGCTCTACAAGCTGAAGAACATGGAAGTCGACGCGATTCTGGTGTCGCTGGACGACACGGTCAGCGATCCGGACTGCGAGCAGATTCCGCTGTTCTCCGACGATATTTTCCTCGCCACGCCGGCAGATTCAAGGTTCGCCCAGCGTCAGGAAGTCGATCTGGCTGAAGTGCGCGACGAAACCTTTATCACCCTGACCCAGGGCTTCGCTACGCATCAGGACGGCATTCGGGTGTTCAAGCAGGCAGGCTTCGAGCCGAAGGTGGCGATGCAGGTCAACGACATCTTCACCCTGCTGAGCATGGTCAGTTCGGGGGTGGGTTATGCGTTGCTGCCGGGAAGGATTGCGGCGGTGTACGAGAACCGCGTGAAGCTGATTCCGTTGCAGGAGAAGTATCGCTTGCAGCAGCACATTGGCGTGGTGTTCTTGAAGGCCAAGGAGCGTGATCCGAATCTGCTGGCGTTGCTGGCGGAGTGTCGGATGTATGCGAATCGGCAGGCTGGGGTTTAGAACAAGAGCAACCCCCTCACCCCAGCCCTCTCCCCCAAGGGGTAGAGGGGGAAAGGGAGCAGATCGGGGGCTTTTCAAAACCTGAGTTCGACTCAGGAATTTCAGGTCGGCGTACCTCCAACATCCACCTCGGTCAGTCCCCTCTCCCTCCGGGAGAGGGCTAGGGTGAGGGGCTTTTGAACTTCAGCCCACAATCCCGCGAACAATGAAGAACAACAGCGAAGGCCCAAGCAAACAGCCAAGCCCGGTGTGGAACGTAGCGGTCAACGCCCCGTAAGGCACCAACCGCCGATCCGTCGCCGCCAGCCCCGCGGTCACCCCGCTCACCGTCCCGGCCAGACCACCAAACACCATCGCCGAACGCGGGTTATCCAGGCCCATCCAGCGCGCCGCGACCGGCGTGCCGACCATCACCAGAATCGCCTTGATCAACCCGGTGGCAATCGACAACGCCATCACATCCGAAGTCGCGCCAATCGCCGCGCCGGTCACCGGGCCGACGATGTAGGTCACCGCACCGGCGCCGATGGTGGTCATGCTCACCGCATCGCGATAGCCGAAAGCCCAAGCCATGCACGCGCCGACAATGAACGGCAGGATGGTCCCGAGCAGCAGCGCGATCACGCCGATCAACCCGGCCTTCTTCGCCTCGGTCGCCTGCACTTCAAATGCGGTGGCAACAATCGCGAAATCACGCAGCATCGCCCCGCCCATCAGGCCGATGCCGGAGAACAGCGTCAGATCCGCCAGGCCTTTCTGGCCGCCCGTCATAGTGCCACCAACCCAGGCCAGCACCAGACCGATGACGATGGCAATCGCCGAGCCGTGAATGCGCCCGAAGGTCAGACGTTTGGAGAGAATCACCGAGACCCACATGATCACACCGACGAAGGCGAACGCGGTGATCAGGCCGTTGTGTTCCAGACCGTTTTCAATGAGTGCCCACATGTCAGCGACCTCCTACAGGCGTGCCGACCGGAGTGACTTCCACCGGTTCGTCGGGCAACGGTTCGCCCTTGTGGGTGCGGCTGATCAGAGCAATGGTGCAGCCACACACCACCACCGATCCGATGGCCGCCAGCACCGCCACCGGGCCGCCGTGCAGGGCGGTGACGACGTTCTGTTGCGCGGCCATCGCCACCACCACCGGAATGTACATCGCGCCCCAGAAGCCGACGCCCATCTCGCAATCCTTGGTCATGCCGCCGCGTTTCTGCATCCACAACCGCGCGCAGATCAGCAGGATCATGGCGATGCCGACCCCGCCGACGTTGGATTTGACGCCCAGCAACACGCCGAGCATGTCACCCATGATCACCCCTGCCAGCGTACAGATCGCCAACAGCGCCACACCGTAAATAATCATTGTTGTAGTCCTCAAAGTGCATCGTCGAATGTTGTTTTTGTTGTTCGAAGCCTGAGTCGCGGCGGTTTATGGTCGGCGACCACCCTCCTCTCGCAACAGCGCCTGCAAGGTGTCCAGACGCGCACTGTCGAAGGCAGTGACCGTGCCCGATTCAAACACCCGGCGCGCCAGCCCGGTCAGCACCGCACCGGGCGGCAGTTCGATTTGTAAACGTACGCCGCGCTCGTAAGCGCTTTGCACGGTGCCGCGCCAGTCCACCACGCGGCACATGTTGAACGCGAGATCGTCGCGCAGGGCGTCAGGCTTGATCAGCGGACGCGCGCGACTGCCACTCAGGTAAGCGATTTTCGGGGTCTTCAGTGCAACCTTGGCAAAGGCTTCGGCGAGGGTTTGCGCCGGTGCCTCCAGCAACGGACAGTGCGATGGCACACTCACCGCCAGGCGTTTGGCCAGACCGGCGCCCTGACTGCGCGCCAGCTCCGCCACCGCTTGCATCGCCTTGTCGCTGCCGGCAATCACCACCTGGTTATCGGCGTTGATGTTGGCCAGGTACACCGGCGACTCCGCGCTGTGCACCTGCGCCAGCAGCGTTTCAACGGTGGATAATTGCAGACCGATGATTGCGGTCATGCCATAGCCCTGTGGATAAGCCTGTTGCATCAACTCGCCACGCAGGCTGACCAGATGCAACGCGTCGCTGAAGTTCAAGGCCCCGGCAACTACTGCTGCCGGGTAGGCACCGATGGACAGGCCGGCGACGTAATCCGCCGTGAGTCCGTCCTGCAGCAACTGCCGCGAGGCAGCGACCCCGGCGATCAACAGGCACAGCTGAACCGCCCGGGTGCTGCGCAACGCATCGGCAGAATCGAGCAATGCGACATCTTCACCGAGCACCTCGCTGGCCTCGGTCAAGGTTGCCCGAGGCAAACGCTGGAGCATGCCCGGTTGCTGCGCGCCCTGGCCGGGGAACACCAACAGGCTGCTCACGCTGCCTGCTCCTGCGGGTTCCACGGGTCAGCCACCAGACACGCTTGATCGGCGTTTTTCAGCAGCACCCGTGCAGACCCGCTGGCCCATTCGCGCAACGCGACTGCACCGAACGGCGTCTGCAATTGCATGTCGACCCGGCACACGGCTTGATCAAAGAGCTCGACCAGTTTGCGTGCCTGATTGCGGGTAATCAGCTGCGGTGTACGCAGAATCAGATCGAGATCGCTGGCCTCATGCATCGCAACAAAACCACTGGCCAACTCAAACCCGACACTGCCGCTGATGCCCCAGACCCAACCGCAATCATCGAGCATCGGCCGCAGTTGTTTGAGTGCCTGCATCACCGGTAAATCACGCTCGCAATCTACATGACACAGCGCCTCCGGACTGACCCGACGCACAACCGCCTCAAGCGCCATGAACGCCGCCAGCCGCTGCTCACGGAACACACCGCGCACGCCCACCGCGATCAAACCTTCAGCGCTCACCGCCCGCCGCACCACCACCGGTTGCCCGGCAGCCAGCGACTCGTTCGCCCACTGCGGCGCATCCGCCGGCAGCTGCGCCGGGGTCATGCCCCACAGCAGGTCGTGGGCCAGTGGCAGGTTCACCACTGCGCCCTCAGCAGTTCACGCACGCGGCTGGAGGCCTCACGATTTTTCGCGCCGAGACGGTTGCGCAAGTCAGTGCCGGAGATATCGTCGATAGCCTGTTTCAGGCACTCGGTCACCCGCGCCAGATCCTCCGCCGTCGGCTGCTCGATCTGCTGCACCGAGAGGGTTTCCCAGAGCAATCCGAGGCTGGCGTAGCTGTCGATGTCGTAGGCCATCGGCGGCACGCTGGCGGCCAGTGCTTCCAGTTCCTCGACACTGCGCAGCGTCACTCGCGCCGCCGAGGCCTTGCCCATCGCATGCACCATCACCCCGGGATCGCGCAGGGCAATCAAACGGTTGGCCTGATAACCGTGAGCGAGAAACGCCCCGGACATCGCCTTGCCCACCAGCAGCGCAATCACCGGATGCCCGGCCAGACGGGCGCGGGCATAACTGTCCGCCGCACCGGCCAGGGCCTGATGAATGCCGAGGGCTTCTTCGCGACGACCGTAAGCCTGGCTCGGGACGTCGACGATGGCGATGATCGGGCGCTTCTGTGTTTTGTCACGATCCGCCGTGATCACGTCATCCACAGCCTTCGCCAGACCCCAGCCTTCGAGCAAACCGACTTCGCCATTGCGAGCGCGTGGAAAGCGGTTGTCGGGGTCAGTGACCACAGCGATAAACCGCCCGAGTTCGCCATCGGCGACCTTCAACGATGGCGGCAAACCTTCGACCGCTTTCGCCCCACCGGTCAGGGCATTGAACCAGTTCAAACCGCGCACGGAATAACCACTCATGAGCGCTCTCCTTGATACAGGTCGCGAACCACCGACGGTTCGATTTGCCTGGCAGTGTCCAAACGGTTCAGGCGTTGCAGGAACCATTCGGCACGCTGACTGCGCGGTTGTGCTGGCAAACCTTGCTGCAACAGTTCACCGATTTGCTGGCGGATCTGCGCCACATCATCGGCGACATAACGATCCACCAGACCACTGGCGAAACGCTGCTCGCCGCCGGTCAGGCTCCAGATGAAGGGCCGGTCGCGGGAGTCGTATTCTTCGATCCCGGCTTCCTGCTCGATCACCTGCGGCCCGTTCAAACCGAGACGCGCTTCCTGGGTCACCAGCAGATAGCTGCACAGCGCCGCCGCAATCGACATGCCGCCGAAACAACCAACACTGCCCGCGACCACACCAACCACCGGTTGGTACTGCTGCAAATCAACAATCGCCGCATGAATGTCGGCAATCGCCGCCAGCCCGAGGTTGGCTTCCTGCAAGCGCACGCCACCGGTTTCCAGCAGCAATACGGCGCGGGTCGGGATGCCTTTGCGGTTGTCTTCGGCGGCCAGTTCCAGCGCGCCGGCAATCTTCGCCCCGCCGACTTCGCCTAGGCTGCCGCCCTGGAACGCGCCTTCGATGGCGGCGATCACCACCGGCAAACCGTCGAGGCTGCCCTTGGCAATCACCACGCCGTCATCGGCTTGCGGCACCACGCCCTGGCGTTCGAGCCACGGCGACATGACCCGCTGAAACGGGTCGAGCAATTCGCGGAAAGTCCCGGCATCGAGCAAGGCTTTCGCCCGTTGCCGCGCCCCGAGTTCGACGAAGCTGTGCTTGTGCAACAGCGCTGCGCTGTCAGTCATGGCCGATCTCCTCGAAACCTTGTTCCAGGCGCAAACGCACCACCCCCGGCGTGGCGCCGAAATCGTGGATATCGATGGCCATCGCCGGTGGCGTGGTGCCGTCGAACATCCGCGCAAACAGATGCTGCCAACGCTGCTGCGCACCGTTGACCGAGGTCTGCACATTGATCGTCAGCTTGCCGGCCAGCCCCGGTTCGATCAGCACTTCCAGATCGCCCGAGCCGACACAACCGACCAGCGCGCGCCCGCGTGGCGGCTGCCCGGCGGGGAATTCAAAGGATAAGGTTTCCATCAAAACGCTCCCTGAAGGATGCCGTCGCGCTCGATACGGTCGAGCAACAGCGTGGCGGCGAGCAAGTCAGCGGCGCCACCGGGCGAGGCATTCAATGCGATGAGTTGTTGATCCAGTTCGTGCAGGCGCCGACGCCCGCCGAGGCTGGCGCTGCCGCCAGCGTCGAGCACCGCTTGCGCGCCATGTTGCATGGTTTGCAGCCCCTGCTCACCGGCGCGGTAGAGCACGCAGGTGTCGGCCAGATCGGTCATGATCGCCAGCAGCGCATCGAGCCGGGCGTTCTGTTCGCCGTGACCGTTGGCGCGGCTGCGCTTGAGTTGCGGCAGGCCGCGTTGCAGCACGGACGGAAAGCCGAGTTGCGCTTCCTCACGGGCACCGCGTGCGCCGTAACGCAGGGCGACTTGTGCGCCGTGGCTCAGCGGTTTTGGTGCGTAGCGGTCATCGAGTAATGCCAGACGTGCGGCGCGAACAGAAACGGCGTTGGCGCTTGAGGATTTCGGTTCCAGCGCAGCGGCGGTCACCAGTAATCCCAGTGCCCAAATGGCGCCGCGATGGGTATTCACGCCGTTGGTGGTCGCGAGCATCGCTTGCTCGCCTTCGCGACCAATACGGCCAATCGCTTCGCGCAACGTGGAATCGACTTCGCCGATTTCAGCCGCCGCTTCGGCCATTTCCTTGAACGCCGGCCACAACGACAACGCCGAAGCGTGCATCAGGCCCAAGTGCAGATCGGTGTGCGCGCCATTGCCGCGCCGGTCGACCAGCGCCGGTTTCGGCGATAGATCGGCTTCGTCGATCAGCGCATCCACCGCCAGATCGGCCAGGCGTTCGCTCAGGCTCAGGGGTTTCGCTTGCAGGTTGAGTGCGTGCATTACCAGCTCCTGAACTTGGCGGGCGGGTTGTAGAGGCCGCCGGACCACTCGACCAGATCGGCCACGCTTTTCGCCGCCAGCAGTTCGCGGGTGGCGTCGGTGCGGCGGATGCCGAGGTCTTCGGGCAAGGCGATCAGGCCTTCGCGGCGCATGCGTTCGGTGTCTTTCGGGTTGTGGCGCAGACCGATGGCGGTCACGCCGGCGACCGCTGCGATCATCGCCTGACGCTCTTCCAGCGAGCGCGCCTTGTACAGGTAGGCGATGCCTTCCTCGGTGAGCAGATGGGTGACGTCGTCGCCGTAGATCATGATCGGCGCCAGCGGCATGCCGCTTTTCTTCGCCACTTCCACCGCGTCGAGGGTTTCGACGAAGGTCGGTTTGCCGCCCTCCTGGAAGGTCTCGACCATTTGCACCACCAGTTTCTTGCCGCGTTCGAGCATCGGTTGCTGCGCGTCGTCGTGGCGCATGTCGAGCCATGCCGGGGTGCCGTGACGCCGACCGCGCGGGTCGTGGCCCATGTTCGGCGCACCACCGAAACCGGCGAGACGACCACGGGTCACGGTCGAGGAATGCCCATCGCCATCGACCTGCAACGTCGCGCCAATAAACAGATCCACCGCGTACTGCCCCGCCAGTTGGCAGAACATCCGGTTGGAACGCAGCGAGCCGTCGCGGCCGGTGAAGAACACGTCGGGGCGTGCGGCGATGTAGTTTTCCATGCCCAGTTCGGTGCCGAAGCAATGCACGCTTTCGACCCAGCCGCTCTCGATCGCCGGGATCAGCGTCGGGTGCGGGTTGAGCGTCCAGTTGCGGCAGATCTTGCCTTTGAGGCCGAGGGATTCGCCGTAGGTCGGCAGGATCAATTCGATCGCGGCGGTGTTGAAACCGATGCCGTGGTTGAGCGACTGCACATTGTGTTTTTCGTAGATCCCGCGGATCGCCATCATCGCCATCAACACGTGCACCGGTTTGATGTGCCGTGGGTCGCGGGTGAACAGCGGTTCGATGTAGAACGGCTTGTCGGCCACCACCACGAAATCGACCCACGAGGCCGGGATATCGACGCGCGGCAGTTCGCTGACGTCATCCACCAACTGGTTGACCTGGACAATGACGATGCCGTCGCTGAACGCCGCCGGTTCGATCAGTGCCGGGGTGTCTTCGGTGCTCGGGCCGGTGTAGATGTTGCCGGCGCGGTCGGCCATGAACCCGGCCGAGAGCACGACGTTGGGGATCAGGTCCACCACCAGCCGCGCGTAGAGTTCGATGTAAGTGTGGATCGCACCGACTTCCAGCAGGCCGTCTTCGAGCAACTGGCTGATGCGTAGACTCTGGGTGCCGGCGAAGGAGAAATCGAGCTTGCGGGCGATGCCGCGCTCGAACAGATCAAGGTGCTCGGAGCGACCAACGCTGGGCATGATCATGTGCAAATCATGCAGCTTGGCCGGGTCAGCCTTGGCCAGCGAACGGGAAAGGAAATCCGCCTGTTTCTGATTGTTGCCCTCCAGCACCACACGGTCGCCGGGATGGATCAACGCTTCAAGCGCGGCGACGATCTTGTCGCTGGGCAACACCACACCATCGGCCAGCCCGCGCACCTTGTCCAGACGCCGCTGCTTCTCGTCACGCCGCCGCGTCCAGCGCGAGTCGGGGGAAATTGTTGTTGTCATGCTCACTCCACGGGGTTCGCTGTCGTGGAGCCAAGGTAGGCGTGTGAGCGGGGCGCATCAATCAAGCGCAGAGGTGAATCATTACGCTGAGCGTAACGATCGAGAGCTGCCCTCACCCTAGCCCTCTCCCGGAGGGAGAGGGGACTGATTGGGGGTTGCTCAAGGGATACGCCGACCTGGGAGTGTTGTACTGAATCCGGAATTCACCAGGTTTACCAAATCCATAATCGACTCGGTTTTTCAGGTCGATGTACAACGCCAGACACCTCGGTCGGCCCCCTCTCCCTCCGGGAGAGGGCTGGGGTGAGGGTCGGCTTTTAATCACTCCGTCGGCACCAACCTATCCAACACCCGATTGACCGCCATCTCCGCCACCATCACCACCTGAGCAATGCCCTGCAGTGTCTTGCGGTGCGTGCCTTGCACCAGCGCCGCATGGTTGTTGAGCATGACCGTGGCCGAGCCGAGGGATTCGCTGGCGTCGGCCAGCAGGGATTCGCTGTCGGCTTCAGGATTGACCATATAGAGCGTATTGGGGGTGTAGGGCGTGGCCATGAGGTCGGGTTTTGGCGGGCCGAGGTAATGGTCGAGCGCGCGTTCGGCGGCTTCGTGGAATTTCTTTGATTCGGGGGCTTCGTAGGGGGAGGCCGGGTCAGTGGCCGGCGGGTTTGGCGTTACTTTGAACATGGACGACTTTCCTCTGTTGAGGCTGCGACCATCCCGCTGCTAAACGATAGGGAGGCAGCTGCGCGCAAGTTAGCAGACCGGTAGTCATCCAATACCGGCGCACCCGAAGGTGCCATGCGCACAGCCACCATCAAGCGCAGGCGAATACCTGACTGGATGAGACTCGTACGACCGGACAACTAGACGGGCTGCTAAACCCGATCACTGGGAATCAGTGACGGGATCAAGTTACGCAGCCTGCCGGGGGCGCACAAGCCGGCGGATTCTGGTGCATGCGTAGGCAGCGGCGCAAGGATTTGTAGGCTGTTGAGGCGTAACACTGGGTGTCTTTAAACAGCTGTGCAGGAAGGTGTTTATTGCACTGCAGGAATTGAGGATTTGCCTGTGAGAATTTGCTGATTCAATTGGCCCTATCGCTGGCAAGCCAGCTCCCACAGGGTTTTGGGTGATTCACAAAATCCGAATACGACGCGGACACTGTGGGAGCTGGCTTGCCAGCGATGAGGCCAGTCAAAGCACCACAAAGGCAGGATCAGTGAGCCAGCCCAGCCTCCACCAACAACTGCTCCAACCCCAACAAATCCGGGACTTTCGCCACCTGCTCCCCGACCTGCACCGCTGCCTGTTCCAGCGCACACAACGGCACATCGACATAACTCAACTGACTGTCGAGCTTGTACGAACGCGGAATCCCCTGCACCAGCAGCGCAATGAATTTCAGCTGCGGCAAACCACCAAGGGCATTGAGGATGACGATCCGCGCGCGTTCGCCGATGACGATTTTCTGCCCACAGGCGGACTCGAAACTCAGCAGCGGAATCTGTCGCTCACGCCAGCTCACCCGCCCCAGGTACCACGGCGGTGTGTCCAGATCGAAGGCGCTGGCCTGGTAGTCGATAAGCTCGGCCACGGCGACGTTGGGCAGGATCAGACTGCGGTCGGCCAGTGGCAGCAGCAGGCCGGTGAGTTGGCTGGTGCGCGCGTTGTGGCGGCGCTCATGCATGTTTCTTGCTCCAGTGGGCAATGCTTTCGAGCAGCACCGATTCCTGATACGGCTTGCCGAGGTAGTCGTTGACGCCGATGGCCATCGCGCGGTCGCGGTGTTTCTGCCCGGTGCGCGAGGTGATCATGATGATCGGCAGGTGTTGCAGGCGTTCATCGTTGCGCACTTGGGTAGCGACTTCGAAGCCGTCCATGCGCGGCATTTCGATGTCGAGCAGCATCAGGTCGGGCATGTGCTCTTCGAGCAGCAGCATGGCATCGACACCGTCCTTGGCAGTCAGCACGTTCATGCCGTGGCGTTCGAGCAAACGGCTGGTGACCTTGCGCACGGTGACCGAGTCATCGACCACCAGCACCAGCAGTGGTTTCTGCGGTTCGCTATCGATTTCCGCATGGGCCGGACGCTGCGCAACCCGCGCCTGCATCGCGCGGATCGGTGCGAGCAAGTCAAGAATCAGCACCACCCGGCCATCGCCAAGAATCGTCGCCCCGGACACGCCCTGCACCGCCGCGAACTGCGGACCGAGGCTCTTGACCACGATCTCGCGAGTGCCGGCCATCGCATCGACCTGCACCGCGATGTGCCGGTCATTGCACTGCACCAGCAGCACCGGCAACGGCAGGCTCTGGCCAAGCAATTTGGGGCGTGGCGCGGTTTTCAGCAGTTCGCCCAGATAGCACAACTCATAGCGCTGGCCGGCGTAGTGGTAGCTCGGCGGATCGTTGCGGTAGTGCCCTTCCAGATCATTCGGCAGCACGCGGACGATGCCTTCGATGGTGTTCAGCGGAATCGCGTATTGATCCTCGCCGCACTGCACCATCAGCGCGCGGTTGACCGACACGGTGAACGGCAGACGAATACGGAAATGCACGCCCTGCCCCGGCACCGAGTCGATGCTCATGGTGCCGCCGAGCTGACGGACTTCTTCGTGAACCACGTCCATGCCGACGCCGCGCCCGGAGATCTGGGTGATCTTTTCCGCCGTGGAAAACCCCGGCTGCAGGATGAATTGCAGCACGTCGCGGTCGCTGAGTTCGGCGTCCGGTGCGAGCAGACCACGCTTGATCGCCTTGCGCCGCACCGCTTCCAGCGGCACCCCGGCGCCATCGTCGCGAATATCGAAAACGATGTCGCCGCCCTCGCGGGTCAGGTCGAGGGTGATCGTGCCCTGCGCCGGTTTGCCCGCCGCCAGCCGCACTTCGGCTGACTCTAGACCATGGTCGACGGCGTTGCGCAGCATGTGCTCCAACGGCGCAACCATGCGCTCCAGCACATTGCGATCCATCTCGCCTTCGGCGTTGCCGATGATGAACGCGACGTCTTTGTTCAACTCTTCGGCGACCTGCCGCACAATGCGTTTCAGGCGTGGGAGCATCCGTTCGAACGGCACCATGCGCGTGCGCATCAGGCCTTCCTGCAACTCGGTGTTGATCCGCCCCTGTTGCTGCAACAGATTCTCGGCGTCGTGATTGCGGCGCTCGAGGGTTTCCTTGAGATCGAGCAAGTCGGAGGCGGATTCGAACAGTGCCCGCGACAGTTGCTGCAACTGCGAATGCCGGTCCATTTCCAGCGGGTCGAACTCTTCGTAACCGAGGCGTTCGGCATCGACTTGCTGACGGCTGAGGATCCGCCCCTGGGTTTCAGTGTCGAGCCGGCGCAACTGATCTCGCATGCGTTCGATGGTGGTTTCCATCTCGTTCAGCGCGGTTTGCGCATCGCTGACTTGCTGCTCGATACGTCCACGGAAAATCGAGGTTTCGCCGGCCAGATTGACCAAGTCATCGAGCAGTTCGGCGGAGACCTTGACCATGTCCGCGCCGGCATCAGCTGCGGGTGTTGCGGGCTCGGTTTTGGCCGGAAGCGGCAACGACGGCGGCGTGTCCGGGGTCGCCGGGTGGCTGAAATTCTGGATCGCATTGATCAGCCGATCCGCCGGCGGGCATGGCTGCCCGGCGCGCACGCCATCGAGCATCTGCGCCAACCGGTCATGCCCGCGCTGCACCAGCGCGAACAGTTCGGCGGACGGTTGCAGCACGCCGGTGGCGAGGCTTTCGTAAAGGTATTCGAGCTCATGGGCGAGGTCGCCGATCGGGCCGATCTCGACCATCCGCGCGCCGCCCTTGAGGGTGTGCAGATCGCGCAGCAGGGTTTCCACTTCCTGGCGATTGCCCGGCTCGGCCTGCCAGCGCTGCAGCGCCGCGCCGGAGCTTTCGATGATGTCGAAACCTTCTTCGAGGAAGATTTCCAGCAGCTCCGGGTCATGTGCGGCGCTGTCGTGGTCGGCGGCCGGTTGCGCCGTTTCGACAGTGCCGGAGGCGCCCTGGCGGAACTGGCGGATTGTCTCGATCAGATCCTGCGCTGGGCGCAGTGGTTGATGCGCCTGCAACTGCTCCAGCAACAAGGCCAGGCGATCATGGCCCTTGTGCAGCAATCGGCCCAGCGCCTCACTGTAACTGTAGCGACGATCCACCAGCCCTTCGTAAAGTCCTTCCAGCTCATGGGCCAGGTCGCCGATGGCATCGACCTCGGCCATTCGCGCGCCGCCCTTGAGCGTGTGCAAATCGCGCTGCAAGGACGACAGCGGCGCAGCGTTGTCCGGGTCGCTCAACCAGCGCTGCAGGGCTTGCCCGGCACTGTCGAGAATGTCCACCGCTTCTTCGAGAAAGATCTCGACGATCTCGTCGTCCGGCGCCGTCTCGGCATTGGCGTGGGACAGTTCGGTGGTGGCGGCGCCCAGCTCATGGATGCTCAAGGTGCGGCTGCCGTCGCTGCGGATCAGCCCCATCGCCGTCGGGTCGAGGCTTTCATCGAGCAGTTCGTGCAAGGCGCGGATGCGCTGCGGCTGCGGGGTGATTTCCTGGCCGGCAGCCAGTTCGTCGAGCATGTTGATCAGCGCTTCGTGGGCGTTCTGCGCTTCGTGGAAAAACCGGTCGCTGACCGCCAGGCTGCTTTCTTCGACGGCGCCATACAGGTCGAGCAAGGCTTCGCACAGCACATCCACCGGCAGCAGATCGGCGAGGTGTGCGCCTTCGCCCAGAGTAGTGAGTTCGTCCAGCAGCGCGCTGAGTTCCTGGCGCTCGCCGGGGTGTTGCTGCCAGCGTTGCAACAGGCTTTCGGCGTCGAGCAGGATGTCCATGCCCTGGGCGAGGAAGTTGTTGATCAGTTGCGGATCGCGCTTGATCCGCAGGCCGGTGCTCGGCGCGCTGAGGATCGCCTCCAGACGTTCGGCCAGCAGCGTTTCGGTGCGTTTGATCAGCGACTGCGCACCGACAATCGGCGCCAGCGGATCGTGCTTGAGCTGGCGCAAACCAACGCGGAACAGGCCTTCGGCTTCGAGGAGCAATTCCACTTCATCGAGATCCAGCGGCAACTGATGCGCCTTGAACTCGCGCGCCAGTTTATCCAGCGGCGCCGCCAGTTCGGCAATCGGCAACACGCCGGCCATCGACGCACTGCCCTTGAGCGTGTGCAAGGCGCGCTGCAATTCGTCGCTGGCCGGCAGCGGCACATGCTCGGCGGCCTGATCGAGGAAGCGGTTGAGGCTGGCGAGGTGGGTTTCGGCCTCGTTGCGGAAGATCTCCAGCAACAGCGGGTCGAGGGCTGCCACATCATCGACGTCTTCGGCCGCCAGCGGCTCGACACCTTTGGCCAGCGCGTGCGCGCGGGCCGCCAGTTGATCGACATCGCTGCGCTGACGCTGACGGTGCGTGGCGAATTCGCTGATCAGTTCCGGCAGCAGCAACACCGTGTCGGTGAGCAACTGCTGCACCTGCGCGCCGGGTTCGACGCTGTGTTCCAGCACGCGGTTGAGCAGGTTTTCCACGGCCCAGGCCAGCTCGCCAAGGATCAGCGCACGCACCATGCGCCCGCTGCCCTTCAAGGTGTGAAAAGCGCGGCGCAGTTCGGTCAGGGCGGCGCGGTCGTGGGTGTCAGCCGACCAGCGCGGCAGGTATTCGTGCAGGACTTCGAGGACTTCGTCGGTCTCTTCGAGGAACACTTCGCGCAGTTCATCGTCCACCGGTTCTTCATCGGCCGGCGGTGGCATCAGGCTGCCGGGGGTGATCAAGGCCGGCGGGTTGACCGCCGAGACCGGGCTGGCCAATACATCGGCCAGCGACTGCACGGTCTCGGGGTCATCCAGCGCTTGCAGGTCCTGCATCACCAGCGCTTCGCTGGGACTGAGCACATCGTCGAGCAGCGGTACGTGTGGCTCATGTGGAAAGAAACCGAGGCTGGCGAGGCTCTTTTGTGCGACATCCAGCAGTTGTTCATTCGGCGCTTGCGGGTCGTCGCTCAGGCGCTCGAGGTAATACTCGAGGCTGGTGATGACGTCGGCCAGATTATCCAGTTGCTGCCAGCCTGGCTGGTGCGGATCGAGCAGCAGGTGTTCGCGGATGAAGCTGTTGCAGGCCTCGACCAGACTCGCCGCCCGGCTCAGCGGAATCATCGCCAGCGCGCCGCGCACCTGAGTCAGCAGTTCCGGCAATGGTTGCAGTTGCTGGCGATCCCAGTCGGCGTCGATGTAATCGACGATCATGTCCTTGGCCTGTTGCAGGCAGATGCGTGCTTCCTTGATCACGATCTGATGGATCTGCGTCAGGTCGGTGGTCGGCAGGCGCGCGTCTTCGGGGCTTTCCGGCTCGACGGTGCCGACCATTCCGGCGAGGTTGGCTTCGACGTAGAGCAGCGCGCCGGCCACGTCCATCAGGGTCGCGTCATTCGGTTCGCGCTGGCCCTGAGCGAGGCTGAGCACCACCGCCAATTGATCGATGATGACTTTGCGCGGCTGGCCGAAACCGAGCACCGCGAGGGTGTCGGCGATCTGCCGCAACGGCGCCAGCAGGCTCTCCAGGTCGGAGGTGTGCTGACGGTCGCTACGGACGAACAGGTCGAGACGTTCCTTGACCCGCACCAGCTCTTCGCACAGCGCCGCCAGCACCGAGCGCATCGCATCGCGGTCGGGGCCGGCCAGACGCGCACGTTCTTCGTCGACCATCGCGCTGTCGGGCAACGCGTCGTCCAGGGAGTAGCGATCTTTCATGGTCAGCATCTGCCCGGTGGGATGTTCGGCTTTGGCAATATAGAACAGCAGGCTTTTCAGCAGCTCCGGCGGGGGCGGCTGATTGAGGCCGCGCAGGCCTTGTTCGAGCAGGCGCTTGAGTTCCTTGTCGGCGTCCTTGAACAGACTGCGCAACGCCGGACTGTTGGCAATCGCGCCTTCGCGCATGCCTTCGACCAGCGCGGAAGCGACCTGCCACAGCGGGCTCAACGGCGCATCGGCGCTGAGCGCTTCGAGGCGCTGGAAGACTTTCGCCAGGTATTCGAGGTGCGTCTGGTCATCCTGCTCGCGCAGCAAACCGACCAGCGCCATTTGCAGCATCTGGCGCAACTTGCGCAATACGTTGGGCAGGTCGGCCGGCTCCAGCGCGGCCAGGGCTTCTGCGCTCAACGGCGGCAAATCCGGCAGTGGCGGGCTGAACAGGCTGGTTTCCGAGAGCAGGCTGTCGCCGCGCGCACTGCGCAGGTCATTGATCAGCGGCAGCACCACCAGCGGCAGATCGCGGCGGGCACTCTGCACCCGATCGAGATAGATCGGCAATTGCCCGAAGGCTTGCAGCAGCAAGTGCAGGGCTTCGTCGCGATGGGCGATGTGCCCCTGCTGCAAGGCTTCGACCAGATGCTCCATTTCTTCGGCGAGCAACGCGGCGCCGTAGAACTCGACCATCTGCAAACTGCCGTGCACCTGATGGATATAGGCCAGACACTCATCCAGCCCCGGCGTGACCTGCGGGTCATCGAGCACGGTTTCAATCGCCTGATGCGCCAGCCTCAGCGTTTCGGCAATTTCACCCTTGACCCATTCGAGGGCCACGTAGTCGTGCCGGTCACCCATAACCACTCCACTCACGCCTTGTCCGTCGCGGACGCCGACGGCAAGGTGAAACCGGATACCGAACGACGCAGCTGACTGGCCATCTTCGCCAGATTGCCGATGCTCTCGGCGGTGGCGGTCGAGCCGGACGAGGTCTGCGTGGTGATCTGCTGGATCACGTTCATCGTCAGGGAAATCTGCCCGGCCGACGAGGTCTGCTGCTGCGCCGCGTTGGAAATGCTCTGGATCAACGCGGCAAGGGTTTTCGAAACGCCTTCGATTTCTTCCAGGGCCACCCCGGCATCCTGCGCCAGTCGCGCGCCGCGCACCACTTCGGTGGTGGTCTGCTCCATCGAAATCACCGCTTCGTTGGTGTCGGTCTGAATCGCCCGCACCAGGGTTTCGATCTGCCGGGTGGCGGCGGACGAACGTTCGGCCAGTCGCTGCACTTCATCGGCAACCACGGCAAAGCCACGCCCGGCGTCCCCGGCCATCGATGCCTGAATCGCCGCGTTGAGGGCGAGGATGTTGGTCTGGTCGGCAATGTCGTCGATCAGGCTGACGATGTCGCCGATTTCCTGGGACGACTCGCCCAGACGCTTGATGCGCTTGGCGGTGTCCTGAATCTGTTCGCGGATGTTGTCCATGCCGTGGATGGTGTTGTGCACCACCTCGTTGCCCTTGTTGGCGATCTCCACCGAACGCTCGGCCACCGCCGAGGATTCAGCGGCGTTGGCCGAGACCTGATCGATCGACTGGGCCATGTCGCTGATCGCCGTCGAGGCTTCGGAGATCTGCTGCGCCTGATGCTCCGAGGCCTGGGCCAGGTGCATGGCGGTGGCCTGGGTTTCCTGCACGGCGGCGGCCACCTGGCCGGCGGTGAGGTTGATGGTGGCGACCAGATCGCGCAGTTGATCGACCGAGTAGTTGATCGAATCGGCGATGGTCCCGGTGAAGTCTTCGGTCACCGAGGCGGTCACCGTCAGGTCGCCGTCGGCGAGGTCTTCGATTTCGTCGAGCAGGCGCATGATCGCGTTCTGGTTGCGCTCGTTCTTCTCGGCGGTCTCGCGCAACTGGCGGTTGGTTTCACGAACCATGACCATGCCGATCAGGATGATTGAGGCCAGCGCCAGCAAACCGAGGACGTAGCCGCCGATGGTGTCGGTGTTGCGCCCGCCGGCAAGGTTTTCGAAACCGCTGGCGAGGTGCGAGGCTTCGTCGAGCAGGGTCTGCGACAGGCTGAAGATGTTGCTCGCCGACTCACGAACCTTGAACAGCTCCGGCGATGTTTCGAGGATTTCATCCACGGAGCCGGAGACGAACTGGAACAGCTCGGAGATTTCACTCAAACGGGCGCGGGCATCACGGTCTTCGACCTGGCTGACTTTCAGCGCCGGGTTGCCCTGCAACATGCCGTTGAGCACCTGGCCGAAACGGGTGGCATCGCGGCCGAAAGCGTCGGCGGCCTGCTGTGAATTCTCGTCGCCAGCGAGCACGGTGTTGACCGCGCCGAGGATGCGTTCGGCCAGCAGCGATTGACGTTGGGCCATCGCCACTTGCGCTGCCGGGGCGCCGCGTTGCAGGAGGATCTCGACGACTTTTTCGTACTCGATCTGCAATTGCGGCACAGTTTCGGCCAGTGTCGCGGCGACCTGATGCAGCGAGAGCACGGTCTGTTCGCTGGAGAGAATCGCGTCGGTGTTTTTCAGCAGGCGTTCCCAGTCCAGCTGCACCGCGCGCATTTCCGGGCGCACGGTGGCCGGCGCGGGTGGCAGGCCGGTGGCCGGGTCGCCCTTCTTCAGGTAACCCCAGCGCTGGGCAAAATCGTTGCGCGCATCGCTCAGCAGCTTAAACGCAGCGGCCTTCCCGGCAGCCGCCTCGGTGGCGTTCTTGGCGATGCGTTGCGACAGCACGCGCAGCTCACCGGCGTGGCCGATGTACTGCTTGTCGTAGTTGGCCTGGGTGTTGAGGTAGGCGAAGTTGGCGAACAGCAGCATGATGAACACGATCAGTGCGATGAACAGCACGATGATCTGCGAGCGACTGCGCGACCCTTCTGCCGACTTGCCTGTTTTTGCCTTTGTCATCGGTCCTCGCCTATTCCCGCGCCATTTAAAGCTCACCGAAAACCCTGTGGGAGCGGGCTTGCCCGCGAAGAGGCCAGCACATCCGACATCTATGGCGACTGATCTGACGCCATCGCGGGCAAGCCCGCTCCCACAGGTTTGGGTGGTGTTTCGACTAAATCGCGACGCTCATGAACACCGGCGATCTGGCCAGTGCAAACAGGCTGAACACCCGCCAGTTCTGCTCGCGCCGGAAATAGCCTTTGACGAACTCGGCCTTGGAGCCCTGGCGCTTGCTGATCGAGATCGGCTCGAAGCTGTCCTGCTCGAAGTGCTGTAAACCGAACACCTCATCCACCAGCAACCCGGCGAACACATCGTTGTGCTCCACCACCAATACCCTGCGCTGTTTGCGCAACGGCGACAGCTCGTGGCCGAAAAATCCGCACAGATCCATGATCGGCAGCAAGCGCCCACGCAGATTAGCCACCCCTTTGACCCACGGCTTGACCCCGGGCAACTGAGTGCAACGCGGTTCGTGCAGCACTTCGCTGACTTCGCCCATCGGCGTCACGTACCAATGCTCGCCCAAGCGAAAGCCGATGCCGCTCCAGCGGTCCTGACGGCCGGGTTGCGACGGCAGGTCCGCCGCCAGCAGGCGGCAGCGCTGGTCGATCTGCCACAGCAGTTCGAACGCGGTCAGCGATTCGTTCATGGCGACGCGATCAGCCTTTGAGCACGTTGTTCAGAGTCTTGATCAGCATGTCTTCTTCGACCGGTTTGGTCAGGTAATCCTTGGCGCCCTGACGGGTGCCCCAAACCTTGTCGGTTTCCTGATCCTTGGTGGTGATGATGATCACCGGGATGTGGCTGGTCTCGGCATCCTTGGTCAACTGCCGGGTAGCCTGAAAGCCGTTGAGGCCGGGCATGACGATGTCCATCAACACCGCGTCGGGCTTTTCCTGGCGGGCCAGGGCCACGCCGTCGGCGCCGTTTTCGGCCTTGAGCACTTCATGGCCGTGCTTTTCCAGCATGCCGGTGAGTTTGTACATTTCAGTCGGCGAATCATCGACGATCAGGATACGTGCCATGGTCTTCCCCATTTTTCTTGTCGACATCCGGCCCGCTGGCCGAGCGTCACTGTACGTGTCTTACTGCGGCAAAACGGCGGCGAAGCCCGGAACGTGGGCCTGAATCGCGTCAAGCAGCTCTTCCTTGCTGAAAGGCTTGGTCAAAAATTGATCAGAACCGACAATCCGCCCCTTGGCCTTGTCGAACAGCCCGTCACGCGACGACAGCATGATCACCGGCGTGGCCTTGAACGCACTGTTGTTCTTGATTAAAGCGCAGGTCTGATAACCATCCAGACGCGGCATCATGATGTCGACAAAAATGATCCCGGGGTGGTGGTCGGCGATCTTCGCCAGGGCGTCGAAACCGTCGATGGCCGTGATGACTTCGCAGCCCACATTCTTCAACAGCGTTTCGGCGGTGCGACGAATCGTTTTCGAGTCGTCGATGACCATGACCTTCAAGGCGCTGGACTGCTGTTCCATAAGGGGGCTCTACCGTCGCCTTTGCGAATCAAATTGTCCGTTTTGCGATGAGTAATGGCTGGAAACCCTTGATGTTCAAGGGCCAGCACCGCATGGCAGCCTTTTTAGCACAGTCTCCCGGTCCAATCTATCGACGGGTTTTCCCTTGACCGAAAACCCGCCCGGAGCCACTCTGGCGGCACTTTTTCAATACCGATCCGGTAGCCAATTTTCGAGGAAAACCCAATGAGCGTTCGCGTCGGGATTGTCATGGACCCTATCGCCAGCATTTCCTATAAAAAGGATAGCTCGCTGGCCATGCTGCTGGCCGCGCAGAAACGGGGCTGGGAACTGTTCTACATGGAGCAGCGCGACCTGTATCAGGCCGAAGGTCAGGCCCGGGCACGCATGAAGCCGCTGAAAGTCTTCGCCAACCCGGAAAAATGGTTCGAACTGGACGCCGAGCAGGACAACCTGCTGAGTGATCTGGACGTGATCCTGATGCGCAAGGATCCGCCGTTCGACATGGAGTTCGTCTACTCCACCTACCTGCTGGAACAGGCCGAAACCGTCGGCGTGCTGGTGGTCAACAAGCCGCAGAGCCTGCGCGACTGCAACGAAAAGCTGTTCGCCACGCTGTTTCCGCAGTGCACGCCACCGACCATTGTCAGCCGTCGCCCGGATGTGCTGCGCGAATTCGCCGACCACCATGGCGACGTGATCCTCAAGCCGCTGGACGGCATGGGCGGTTCGTCGATCTTCCGCCACACCTCCGGTCACCCGAACCTGTCGGTGATCCTGGAAACCCTGACCCTGCACGGCAAGCAGCAGATCATGATTCAGGGCTACCTGCCGGCCATCGTCGATGGCGACAAACGCATCCTGATGATCGACGGCGAGCCGGTGGATTACTGCCTGGCGCGAATTCCGGCTCAAGGCGAAACCCGTGGCAACCTCGCCGCCGGTGGTCGTGGAGAAGCGCGTCCGCTGACCGACAAGGATCGCTGGATCGCCGCGCAAGTCGGCCCGACTTTACGCGAGAAAGGCCTGCTGTTCGTCGGTCTGGACGTGATCGGTGAGCACCTCACCGAAATCAACGTCACCAGCCCGACCTGCATCCGCGAAATCGACAATGCTTTCGGCACCGACATCGGCGGCATGCTGATGGATGCGATCGACAAGAAGCTGCAAGCCGCCGGCAAAAAGCCGCAAGCTTGACGTGTGTCACATGCAGTCTGTCGCTTGAAGCGTGAAGCCCAAGGCGCGAAACCAACATTGCGTTATCATGCGCAGCCTCTGAAAAACGCGATGTTGGTTTTCTTGTCATGACCCTCCCGTCCGATCTGCCCGCAGAACTCGCCCATCGTGGCGTGCGCCCGGCCGATCGCCTCGGATTTACCCTGTTTCTCGCGGCGCTGATTCATTTGGCGCTGCTGCTTGGCGTTGGCTTCACCATGGTCGAGCCCAAGCAGATCAGCAAAACTCTGGAAATCACCCTCGCCACGTTCAAGAGTGAGACCAAGCCGAAAAAGGCTGATTTCCTCGCTCAGGAAAACCAGGAAGGCAGCGGCACCCTCGACAAGAAGGCGATCCCCAAGACCACCGAGGTCGCGCCGTTCCAGGACAATCAGGTCAAGAAGGTCACCCCGCCACCGGCCGCCAAACCGGAAGTCCGCGAAGCGGCGCCCAAGGCTGCGGTGACCACCGTGGCGCCGAAACAGCAAAAGGCGCCGACCAAGAAAGAAGAAACCAAGACCGAGACCAAACCTGCGGTCAACGCACCGACGTTCGACAGCTCGCAGCTGTCCAGCGACATCGCCAGCCTCGAAGCGGAACTGGCCAACGAACAACAGCTGTATGCCAAGCGCCCGCGTATCCACCGTTTGAGCGCAGCCTCGACCATGCGCGACAAGGGCGCCTGGTACAAGGATGACTGGCGCAAGAAAGTCGAGCGCATCGGCAACCTCAATTACCCGGAAGAAGCGCGGCGCAAGCAGATCTACGGCAACCTGCGGCTGATGGTCTCGATCAACCGCGATGGCTCGCTGTATGAAGTGCTGGTGCTGGAATCGTCCGGCCAGCCGTTGCTGGATCAGGCGGCGCAGCGCATCGTCCGGCTGGCGGCACCGTTTGCACCGTTTACCGGCGATCTGTCGGATATCGACCGACTGGAAATCATCCGCACCTGGAAATTTGCCCGGGGCGACAAGCTGTCCAGTAACTGACCAGCGCCAAGCGAGCTTTTGTGGCGAGGGAGCTTGCTCCCGCTGGGCTGCGAAGCGGCCCCCTGCTTTTTCCGGACACACCGCGTTGTCAGGTTTTACGACTGCTGCGCAGCCGAGCGGGAGCAAGCTCCCTCGCCACAGAGGTCCGGTGAAGACCAGTTGCAACGCATCGTCAGCTTGTCAGTTTGCCCCTACGACGCCACACTATCGCTCATGAAAAACGTCAGCCCCAGCTACCTCAAGCATCATTTCCTGATCGCCATGCCGCACATGGCCGACCCGAACTTTGCCCACACCTTGACCTACATCGTCGAGCACACGGCCAATGGCGCCATGGGGCTGGTGGTCAATCGACCGCAAGAGCTGAATCTGGCTGACATCCTCGAGCAATTGCGCCCGGACATCGATCCGCCAGCGCTGTGCCAGCATGTGCCGATCTTCATTGGCGGCCCGGTGCAGACCGATCGCGGTTTCGTCCTGCACCCGGCGGGCAAGACCTTTCAGGCCACCGTCGAGCTGGACGGTGATCTGGCGCTGTCCACCTCGCAGGACGTGCTGTTCGCCATCGCCGACGGCGTAGGCCCGGCGAAAAGCGTGATCGCCCTCGGTTACGCCGGTTGGGAAGCCGGGCAACTGGAGGCCGAGCTGGCCGACAATGCCTGGCTCACCTGCCCGTACGACGCCGACATCCTGTTCAACACCAGCAGCGAACTGCGTCTGGAAGCGGCGGCCCGGCACCTGGGGATCAACCTCAGCCTGCTGACCAGTCAGGCGGGGCACGCCTGATGGCCCTGCGCCTGATTCTCGGCTTCGACTACGGCACCAAACAGATCGGCGTTGCGGTCGGCCAGGTGATTACCGGCCAGGCCCGCGAGCTGTGCACCCTGAAAGCGCAGAACGGCGTACCCGACTGGAATCAGGTTGAAGCGCTGTTCAAGGAATGGAAACCCGACGCCGTGGTGGTCGGCCTGCCGCTGAACATGGACGGCACGCCCAGCGAAATGTGCCTGCGCGCCGAAAAATTCGCCCGACGCCTCAATGGCCGCTTCAATGTGCCCTTCTATACCCACGACGAACGCCTGACCACTTTTGAAGCCAAGGGTGAACGACTGGTGCGCGGCGGGCAGAAAGGCAGTTACCGCGACAACCCGGTGGACGCCATCGCCGCCGCCCTGCTGTTGCAGGGCTGGCTCGATGAAAACACTGCATTGTTTGAATCCTGACAAGCGCTTCGGCGCTTTTCTTTTGGTTATAAACCCAGCCACGTCCGGCAGGACGCGGCTCGGAATCACGAAGGAGCAACCATGAGCCTGCCCAATCCCGCCGATCTGATCAGCCAGATGGCGACCCGCCTCAAGGCGCACCTTGCACAGCGTGATATCAGCGAACCGCGTTACATCGGCATCCGCACTGGCGGCATCTGGGTCGCGCAGGCCTTGCTCAAGGAATTGGCCAGCGACGCGCCATTGGGCACGCTGGATGTTTCCTTCTACCGCGACGACTTCAGCCAGAACGGCCTGCACCCGCAAGTGCGCCCGTCGGCCCTGCCCTTCGAGATCGAAGGCCAGCACTTGGTGCTGATCGATGACGTATTGATGAGCGGCCGGACCATCCGCGCCGCCATGAACGAACTGTTCGACTACGGCCGCCCGGCCAGCGTGACCCTGGTCTGCCTGCTCGACCTGGACGCCGGCGAGCTGCCGATCCGCCCGAACGTGGTCGGCGCGACCCTGTCGCTGGCCCCCAATGAGCGGGTCAAGCTGTCCGGCCCGGAGCCGCTGACGCTCGAACTGCAAGACCTGAATTCCTAACCCGCCCTTATTGAGAGTCCCCCTCGCGATGACGCCTCTAGATACCAAGCGCCCGCTGCAGCTCAATGATCAGGGCCAGCTGCGCCACTTCCTCTCGCTCGATGGCCTGCGCCGCGAGTTGCTGACGGAAATCCTCGACACTGCCGACTCGTTCCTCGAAGTCGGTGCCCGGGCGGTGAAGAAGGTCCCGTTGCTGCGCGGCAAGACCGTGTGCAACGTGTTCTTCGAAAACTCCACCCGCACCCGCACCACCTTCGAACTGGCGGCCCAGCGGCTGTCGGCGGACGTGATCACCCTGAACGTGTCGACCTCGTCGGCCAGCAAAGGTGAAACCCTGCTCGACACCCTGCGCAACCTCGAAGCGATGGCCGCCGACATGTTCGTCGTGCGCCACGGTGATTCCGGCGCCGCACACTTCATCGCCGAGCATGTCTGCCCGCAGGTGGCGATCATCAACGGCGGCGACGGCCGTCACGCGCACCCGACCCAGGGCATGCTCGACATGCTCACCATCCGTCGGCACAAGGGTGGTTTCGAAAACCTCTCGGTGGCGATCGTCGGCGACATCCTGCACTCGCGGGTGGCGCGCTCGAACATGCTCGCGCTGAAGACCCTCGGCTGCCCGGACATCCGCGTGATCGCGCCGAAGACCCTGCTGCCGATCGGCATCGAGCAGTACGGCGTCAAGGTCTACACCGACATGAACGAAGGCCTGAAGGACGTCGACGTGGTGATCATGCTGCGCCTGCAGCGTGAGCGCATGACCGGCGGCCTGTTGCCGAGCGAAGGCGAGTTCTATCGCCTGTTCGGCCTGACGACTGCGCGTCTGGCCGGGGCCAAACCCGATTGCATCGTCATGCACCCGGGGCCGATCAACCGTGGCGTGGAGATCGAATCGGCAGTGGCCGACGGCCCGCACTCGGTGATCCTCAATCAAGTCACCTACGGCATTGCCATCCGCATGGCCGTGCTGTCGATGGCCATGAGCGGGCAAACAGCGCAACGTCAATTCGAGCAGGAGAACGCCCAGTGAAGCTCAGCATTCTCGGCGCCCGCGTCATCGATCCAAGCAGCGGCCTGGATCAAATCACCGACATCCACGTAGAAGCCTGCAAGATCGTCGCCCTCGGCGCCGCGCCGGCCGGTTTCACCGCGGTGGAAACCATCGACGCCAATGGTCTGGTTGCCGCACCGGGCCTGGTCGACCTGAACGTGGCCCTGCGCGAGCCGGGCTACAGCCGCAAAGGCACGATCGCCAGCGAAACCCGCGCCGCGGCGGCTGGCGGCGTGACCAGCCTGTGCTGCCCGCCGAAAACCAAACCGGTACTCGACACCTCGGCCGTGGCCGAACTGATCCTCGACCGCGCCCGCGAAGCCGGCAACACCAAGGTGTTCCCGATCGGCGCGCTGAGCAAAGGGCTGGACGGCGAACAGCTTGCAGAGCTGGTGGCGCTGCGCGACGCCGGGTGCGTGGCGTTCGGCAATGGTCTGGAGAGTTTCCGCAACACCCGCACCCTGTGCCGGGCATTGGAGTACGCGGCCACCTTCGACCTGACGGTGATCTTCAATTCGCAGGATCACGATCTGGCCGATGGCGGTCTGGCCCATGAGGGCGCGGTCGCCAGTTTCCTCGGTCTGCCGGGCATCCCGGAAACTGCGGAAACCGTGGCCCTAGCCCGCGATCTGCTGCTGGTCGAGCAGACCGGCGTGCGCGCGCATTTCAGCCAACTGACCAGCGCACGCGGCGTGGCCCTGATCGCTCAGGCGCAGGCCCGTGGTTTGAAGGTCACGGCGGATGTCGCCCTGTATCAGTTGATCCTCACCGATGAAGCGCTGATCGACTTCAGCAGCCTGTATCACGTGCAACCGCCGCTGCGCACGCGCGCCGACCGCGACGGCCTGCGTGAAGCGGTGAAGTCCGGGGTGATTTCGGCGATCTCCAGCCATCACCAGCCGCATGAACGCGACGCCAAACTGGCGCCGTTCGGCGCGACCGAGCCGGGCATCAGCAGTGTGGAGTTGCTGTTGCCGCTGGCGATGACGCTGGTTGAAGACGGCTTGCTGGATCTGCCGACCCTGCTGGCGCGCCTGAGCGCTGGCCCTGCGGACGCGCTACGTCTGCCGGCGGGCAAACTGGCGGTGGGCGGTGCGGCGGATATCGTGCTGTTCGATCCGAAGGCATCCACCGTGGCCGGCGAAGGCTGGCTGTCGAAGGGCGAGAACTGCCCGTTCCTCGGTCACACCCTGCCGGGTGTGGTGCGCTATACGCTGGTGGACGGGCGGATCAGCCACCAGGCCTGAAGACAAGAGATAGCAGGCTGCAACGGCCTGCTATCTCTTGAGTGTCATTTGATTTGCGACAAACATTCTTACTAATAAGCTTCACTCAAAATCATTGTTCGCAACAGACATCTCCTTCCCACCATTCCCGCCGATAGATCTACACCAAGTGGCGTAGGAAAGCGGCCACCCGCCGTAAAGAAATATCCGACGCTTTACCCGCCTGTAAAAACAGCTTCCACACAATCAGAAACAGCCTACAAAGTTACTTTAGGCGACATATACGCACAGCCATTAATATCAAACCGTCAGAAGGACAACCAATACCCACAAGGATGAACCTATGAAAAATGGACTTACGCTTCCCCCTATTGTCACCAAGGGTACAACAGGAAACTCTGGCGGCTTTACAGTCGACACCGGATTCAGCTGGGGGACCTACGCAGGAGCAGATTGGCAAGGCGCCGGAGAAGCCATCATTACAAATAACGGCCAAACCTACTCACTACCAATGAGCACTGGCCCCGTAATAACCTCAGCAGAAATGGATATGTTTCATGCCTGGCTTGAAATGAAATCCGGAATCAAAGCCTTCACCTATGAACTGCAAATGGTCAGCAAGGCAATTAATAACGATACCTTGGGTGGAATTCGAGAACTTTGGAGAATCACAGAAAGCGACAACTACTTACTAAACAGCTTCACCATTATCAGCCATGGTTACTTCAAGAACAAAGTCATCAACTTCAGCCTGGCTGATTCATTCGCGGCACAGCAAAAACTAAGCCCCATAGAAGCGTTGATCAAAGTCTCAGCCACTGCCCCGTACAACCTGAATTACGAAACACTCACAACAGAGCTCTCAGGAGGCACCTTTAGCCCGATCAAAGCTTTCGCTCATTATCTTTGGGGTAATGGTGAAAGGATGAGGGTTAACATCAATAATATCGGTCTGAATGTCAGGGCCAATGAACTGCCATTATTGGCAAGCTCTATCGCAAGCACTCGACAGGCCGGCACCTATTACTTATCCGACCCAAAGATTCCTTACGCCACTATCAATGACAGCAGCGTCACGGGAGCTTATCTAGGAAGAATAACGTTAAAAATGGAAGGAAATTTTACCCGGGACAATACTGGATCCTGGGTTTTCGATGGTGTCATCAGAGCCTACACGGATACTTACGACTTCGACGCAAGCAACAGATCAACCGCCCTTGAGTTATTAACGACAGCAGGCAGGGTATTTTCCGGAACGCATTATGAAATCGAAATTTTCGGTAACCATAAAATAAGGCTAAGTGGAACTGGGTTTAATCCCACCCCATAAACACAAATATTGTTACAGACACCTGCACAACGGAGAGCGAATGAGCAGAACTTACAAGCTACCAAGCTACATATACCTGATCGCTCTCGCACTGACATCTGGCGCAGGAGCACTCATACTATTAAAGAATCTCGAAACAGGAATTTATAGTGTAAATCAGGACTCGATCGGCCTGCCCATTGGTGTAACGCTGATTATTTTTCTTACGCTGACGCTAACACACCTACTGCAGATTCTCTTATTACGCCGAGCACACACTAAATCGTTCGCAGGTCTGTTATTGAAAATATCAGCCTACTTGATTGCAACAATATCGCTGATGATTCTGGTTGACCGGATTGTGTACTGGTCCATGCCCCATCACGCCATCATTGCAATACTTTATGGTGTCACTGCCCTTACGTTTGTCGTTTTTCAAATGCAAACCTTCGCGCATCTGAAATAACACAGATCCACCACCGGAATTCGAGGGGCCTGCCAGCGCGCGAACTGCGCCCGCGGCCTGCCCCTCCTTTCACTTACTGGAAAGCGCCGCGATTCTGCGCATTGCGCACCGAAACCTGATCATTCAGGGTCCAGAAGTCATACAGCACCCCGATAAAGAACAACCCGCCGGTCAGCAGATACAGCAACCCGCTGATCCACTTGCCCTGGTACATCCGGTGCACGCCGAATACGCCCAGGAACGTCAGCAGTATCCACGCCACGTTGTATTCGATCGGCCCTGCGGCAAAGCGCAGGTCCGCCTCGCGATCCATTGCCGGGATCAGGAACACGTCGATCAGCCAGCCAATGCCCAGCAGACCGAAGGTGAAAAACCAGATCGTGCCGGTCACCGGTTTGCCGTAATAGAAGCGGTGAGCGCCGGTAAAACCAAAAATCCACAGCAGATAACCGATGATTTTGCTGTGTGTATCCTGCGGTGCAGCGACCTGCTGATAGCGGTTCATGAAGACCTCGATTCACACGATAGATAAATTTTCTTTAATTCTTTGTGACTTTTTTACATGTAGCCGACGTACGGCAAATGTTACCGTGTCGTCCGTCAAAGCCTTGTAGCACCGGACTTCTGTCCGACAATTGCGTCCATTTGCCTCTTGTTTGGTTCCGTTGCCCTCCGATGGAATCGACCAACGGCCTCGGAAGGGACAAAAAAGCTGTTATAAAGTTGCGCGCTAACACATAAGAGCCACGCCTAATGCGACCATTTTTCAAGACATGGCTAACCATCTGCCTATTAATGCCACTGGCCGCCCACGCCACCAATCGTGAGCAACGTCTTCCCAACGTTAACGGTTTCACCCCTAAATCCCATGCTTCGGCTCCTTCGAGCAAGAGCAGCAAACAAACGAAACACACCACGCTCGCCAGCAAGAGTCACGGCAAGCTGGTGCCACCGATGGCCAACAAGGAAAGCAGCAACGTCCTGAGCCGTGCGGTGAACGTCCTCGGTACTCCCTATCGTTGGGGCGGCAGCAGCCCAAGTAAAGGCTTCGACTGCAGCGGTCTGGTGAAATATGCGTTCAACGACGCCACATTCGACCTGCCACGCACCTCCAACGCGATGGCCAGCGGACATGGCGAGAAAGTCGAACGCAAGGACCTGAAGCCGGGCGATCTGATTTTCTTCAACATCAAGAGCCGTCGGGTCAACCACGTTGCCATCTATCTGGGCAACGACCGCTTCATCCACGCCCCGCGCCGTGGCAAAGCGGTGAGCATCGATACGCTGAACAAGCCGTACTGGGAACAGCATTACGTGGTTGCCAAGCGTGTGCTGCCGAAAGAACCGGCTGGCAAGCAGATGCGTGTAGTTCAACGCTGAAACACGATCAACTGTGGCGAGGGAGCTTGCTCCCGCTGGGCTGCGCAGCAGCCCCAAAATCTTGTGAGCGCTACGCGCTCAAGCGGGAGCAAGCTCCCTCGCCACAGGTGCATTCCAGCCTTTAGAAATTATCCGGCGTACGCGCCTTCTCCCGCGCATGCTCGCGACTGATCAAGCCTTTGGTCACCAACTCCTTCAGGCACATGTCGAGTGTCTGCATACCCAACGACCCACCGGTCTGAATCGCCGAATACATTTGCGCCACCTTGTCCTCGCGGATCAGGTTCCGGATCGCCGACGTTCCCAGCATGATCTCGTGGGCTGCCACCCGCCCGCCGCCGATCTTCTTGATCAGGGTCTGCGATACCACTGCCAGCAGCGACTCGGACAACATCGAACGCACCATGGACTTCTCGTCACCCGGGAACACATCGACAACACGGTCGATGGTTTTCGCCGCCGATGTGGTGTGCAGCGTGCCGAACACCAGATGCCCGGTCTCGGCAGCGGTCAGCGCCAGACGGATGGTTTCCAGATCACGCATCTCGCCCACCAGAATTACGTCCGGGTCTTCGCGCAGCGCCGAACGCAGCGCGGTGGCGAAGCTGCGGGTATCGCGATGGACTTCGCGCTGATTGATCAGGCATTTGCGCGATTCGTGGACAAACTCGATCGGGTCTTCGATGGTGAGAATGTGGTGATGGCGATGGATGTTGAGGTAATCGATCATCGCCGCCAGCGTGGTCGATTTGCCGGAACCGGTCGGCCCGGTCACCAGCACCAGCCCGCGCGGCGCATCGGTGATCTTGCGAAAGACGTCGCCCATGCCGAGGTCTTCCATGCTAAGCACTTTCGAGGGAATGGTGCGGAACACCGCGCCGGCGCCCCGGTTCTGGTTGAACGCATTGACCCGGAAGCGCGCCACGCCGGGGACTTCGAACGAGAAATCCGTTTCCAGGTGTTTCTCGAAGTCGACGCGCTGGGTGTCGTTCATGATGTCGTAGATCAATTCGTGCACTTGCTTGTGATCCAGCGCCGGCAGATTGATCCGCCGCACATCGCCGTCGACGCGGATCATCGGCGGCAGCCCCGCCGACAGGTGCAGGTCGGAAGCGCCCTGTTTGGCGCTGAACGCCAGCAGTTCAGTGATATCCATAGCGTCCCTCAATTCCAGTAGAATGCCGCGAACCTTCAGACCGCCGGCGCCTCTTGATGTCCACGATAGCAGACAACATCCAACTGGTTAGTTCGCGCATCCAGGCTGCCACCGCAGCGGCCGGGCGCAGTGAAAACAGCGTGCAGTTGCTGGCGGTCAGCAAAACCAAACCCGCGCAGGACCTGCGTGAAGCCTACGCCGCCGGCTTGCGTGACTTTGGCGAGAATTATCTGCAGGAAGCCTTGGGCAAACAGCTCGAACTGGCCGACCTGCCCTTGATCTGGCACTTCATCGGCCCCATTCAATCGAACAAGACTCGCGCCATCGCCGAGCATTTCGACTGGGTGCACTCCGTGGATCGCCTGAAAATTGCCCAACGCCTGTCCGAACAGCGCCCGGCCGAGCTGCCGCCGCTGAACATCTGCATTCAGGTCAACGTCAGTGGTGAGGCGAGCAAGTCCGGCAGCACCCCGGCCGACCTGCCGGCGCTGGCCGAGGCCATCAGCACCCTGCCCCGCCTGAAACTACGCGGGCTGATGGCGATTCCCGAGCCGACCGAAGATCGCGCCGAACAAGATGCCGCCTTTGCTGCCGTGCAACGTTTGCAGGCCAGCCTGAATCTGCCGCTCGACACACTTTCCATGGGCATGAGCCACGACCTCGAGTCGGCCATCGCCCAGGGCGCCACGTGGGTGCGGATCGGTACCGCCCTGTTTGGCGCCAGAGATTACGGTCAGCAATGACCGACAGCCATCTGAAAAAGGACCTGACATGAGCAACACACGCATTGCCTTTATCGGTGCCGGCAACATGGCCGCCAGTCTGATCGGCGGCCTGCGGGCCAAGGGTCTGCAAGCCAGCCACATTCGCGCCAGCGATCCGGGCGAAGAGACCCGCCAACGCGTCAGCGCCGAACACGGCATCGAAACCTTCGCCGATAACGCCCAGGCCATCGACGGCGTTGACGTGATCGTGCTGGCGGTCAAGCCACAGGCGATGAAAGCCGTGTGCGAAGCCATCCGCCCAAGCCTGAAACCGCAGCAACTGGTGGTGTCGATCGCCGCCGGCATCACCTGCGCGAGCATGACTGCGTGGCTCGGCGAGCAGCCAATCGTGCGCTGCATGCCGAACACCCCGGCGCTGCTGCGTCAGGGCGTCAGCGGCCTGTACGCCACCAGCGAAGTGACCGCTGAACAGCGTCAGCAGGCTGAAGAGCTGCTGTCCGCCGTCGGCATCGCGCTGTGGCTGAACGAAGAGCAGCAACTCGATGCAGTGACCGCGGTCTCCGGCTCCGGCCCGGCGTATTTTTTCCTGCTGATCGAAGCGATGACCGCCGCTGGCGTCAAACTCGGTCTGCCCAGGGAAATCGCCGAGCAACTGACTGTGCAGACGGCCTTGGGCGCCGCGCACATGGCGGTATCCAGCGATGTCGACGCCGCCGAACTGCGCCGCCGCGTGACCTCGCCAAATGGCACCACAGAGGCCGCGATCAAATCATTCCAGGCTGATGGCTTCGAAGCCCTGGTAGAAAAAGCACTCGGCGCCGCCGCGCACCGCTCGGCCGAAATGGCCGAACAACTGGGCAAATAAGGAGCCTTACATGATTGGATTGAACACCGCAGCGGTTTACGTGCTGCAAACCCTCGGCAGTCTGTACCTGCTGATCGTGCTGCTGCGCTTCGTCCTGCAACTGGTGCGCGCGAACTTCTACAACCCGCTGTGCCAGTTCGTGGTCAAGGCCACCCAGCCGCTGCTCAAACCACTGCGCCGGATCATCCCGAGCCTGTTCGGCCTAGACATGTCGTCGCTGGTGCTGGCGATCCTCGTGCAACTGGCGCTGATGGCCCTGACCCTGCTGCTGACCTATGGCACCACCGGCAACCCGCTGCAGCTGTTCATCTGGTCGATCATCGGCGTGACCGCGCTGTTCCTGAAGATCTTCTTCTTCGCCCTGATCATCAGCGTGATCCTGTCGTGGATCGCTCCGGGCAGCCACAACCCGGGCGCTGAACTGGTGAACCAGATCTGTGAGCCGGCGCTGGCACCGTTCCGCAGGATTCTGCCGAACCTCGGCGGTCTGGATCTGTCGCCAATCTTCGCCTTTCTCGCGCTGAAGCTGATCGACATGCTGGTGATCAATAATCTGGCGGCGATGACCATGATGCCGGAAATCCTGCGCCTGCTGATGTGAGCTGGTTTCGCTGGGACGGGGACGACTTGATCCTCGAATGTCATCTGCAACCGGCAGCCCGCAGCGATGATTTCGCCGGGCTGCACGGTGACCGCCTGAAGATCCGCCTCACCGCGCCGCCGGTCGAGGGCAAGGCCAATGCTTATTTGATGGGTTTTCTGGCCAAGGCGTTTGGCGTGTCCAAGAGCCAGGTCAGCTTGCTCAGCGGCGAGTTGAACCGGCAGAAACGGGTGAAGATCTGTGCGCCTAAGAAGCTGCCGGAGTTGCCTGGGTTGGTTGGGCGCTTGTCTTGAGTTTTTGCGGCGTCTGTACCCCTCACCCCAGCCCTCTCCCCCTGGAGAGGGAGCCGATCCAGGGTGTTTTCAGAACCTGAGTTCACCCCGGATAGATCAGGTCGGTGTAGCTCAAAAGAACACCTCGGTCGGTCCCCTCTACCTCTGGGAGAGGGCTAGGGTGAGGGCCGCTTGCCGCTAACCCCCCCGGTCTTTAGACTTACGCCTCATTTCAACGAGAGCAGGGTCGATGCCAGCTGCCTTTCCCCCCGATTCTGTTGGTCTGGTGACGCCGCAAACGGCGCACTTCAGTGAACCTCTGGCTCTGGCCTGTGGCCGTTCGCTGCCCGCCTACGACCTGATCTACGAAACCTACGGCACGCTGAACGCGCAGGCGAGCAACGCCGTGCTGATCTGCCACGCCTTGTCCGGGCATCACCATGCCGCCGGCTATCACAGCGTCGACGACCGCAAACCCGGTTGGTGGGACAGCTGCATCGGCCCAGGCAAGCCGATCGACACCAACAAGTTCTTCGTGGTCAGCCTGAACAATCTGGGCGGCTGCAACGGCTCCACCGGCCCGAGCAGTATCAACCCGGAGACCGGCAAGCCGTTCGGTGCCGACTTCCCGGTGCTCACCGTGGAAGACTGGGTGCACAGTCAGGCGCGCTTGGCCGATCTACTCGGCATCCGCCAGTTCGCCGCCGTGATCGGCGGCAGCCTCGGTGGCATGCAGGCCTTGCAATGGACCATCACCTATCCGGATAGGGTGCGTCACTGCCTGGCCATCGCTTCGGCGCCCAAGCTGTCGGCGCAGAACATCGCCTTCAACGAAGTCGCGCGTCAGGCGATCCTCACCGACCCGGAATTCCACGGCGGCTCGTTCCAGGAAGCGGGCGTGATCCCCAAGCGCGGGCTGATGTTGGCGCGGATGGTCGGGCACATCACCTACCTGTCCGACGACTCGATGGGCGAGAAATTCGGTCGTGGCCTGAAGAGCGAAAAGCTCAACTACGACTTCCACAGCGTCGAGTTCCAGGTTGAAAGCTACCTGCGTTATCAGGGTGAAGAATTCTCCGGTCGTTTCGATGCCAACACCTATCTGTTGATGACCAAGGCGCTGGACTACTTCGATCCGGCGGCGAACTTCGACGATAACCTGGCGAAAACTTTCGAAAACGCCACCGCCAAGTTCTGCGTGATGTCGTTCACCACCGACTGGCGCTTCTCCCCGGCCCGCTCGCGAGAACTGGTGGACGCGCTGATGGCGGCACGCAAAGACGTGAGCTATCTGGAAATCGATGCCCCCCAGGGCCACGACGCCTTCCTGATTCCGATCCCGCGCTATTTGCAGGCGTTCGGCAATTACATGAACCGAATTACGGTGTGAACAAGCCATGAGAGCTGATCTGGAAATCATCCAGGAATGGATCCCCGCCGGCAGCCGCGTGCTCGACCTCGGTTGCGGCGACGGCGAACTGCTGACCTGGCTGCGCGACAACAAGAACGTCACCGGCTATGGCCTGGAAAACGACGCCGACAACATCGCCGAGTGCGTGGCCAAGGGCATCAACGTCATCGAGCAGGACCTGGACAAGGGCCTGGGCAACTTCGCCAGCAACAGTTTCGACATCGTGGTCATGACCCAGGCCCTGCAGGCCGTGCACTACCCGGACAAGATCCTCGACGAAATGCTGCGGGTCGGTCGTCAATGCATCATCACCTTCCCCAACTTCGGTCACTGGCGCTGCCGTTGGTATCTGGCGAGCAAGGGCCGCATGCCAGTGTCGGAGTTCCTGCCGTACACGTGGTACAACACGCCGAACATTCACTTCTGCACCTTCGAAGACTTTGAAGAACTTTGTCGCGAACGTGATGCGAAGGTCATTGATCGGCTTGCCGTGGATCAACAGCACCGCCACGGGTGGGCCAGTAAGCTATGGCCTAATCTGTTAGGTGAGATCGGTATCTACCGCGTCAGCAGTCCGGGCCTTGCAGATCACCGGATCGCGGTCTGAACCACGACATTTCGAGGAGAACGATCATGGCTCGTCTAGCCCTGTTGTTACTGACCGCCTGCCTAAGCGCCAGCGCCATGGCAGCGGACGTCATCAAAAGCGAGCGCCAGGAAACCTTCGGCGACGTGACGGTGCACTACAACACCTTCAACTCCACGTATTTGCAGCCGGACATCGCCAAAGCAGCCGAGCTGATCCGCAGCAAGAACCAGGGCGTGATCAACGTCTCGGTGATCAAGGACGGCAAACCGCTGAGCGCCAATGTCACCGGCACAGTCAAGGACCTGACCAGCCAGAGCGTGCCGCTGAACTTCCGCCAGGTCACCGAACAGGGCGCGATCTACTACATCGCCCAGTATCCGGTGGAGCAGCAGGAAACCCGCACCTTTGAAATCAAGGTGCAGAACGGCGACAAGATCAACACCATCAACTTCAACCAAGAACTTTTCCCCGGCGAATGATGAACCTCAAGCAGCTCGTACTGGCCAGCCATAACGCCGGCAAACTCAAAGAACTCCAGGCCATGCTCGGCGATTCGGTGCAACTGCGCTCGATCGGCGAATGGAGCAAGGTCGAACCGGAGGAAACCGGTCTGTCGTTCGTCGAGAACGCGATCCTCAAGGCGCGCAATGCCGCGCGCATCTCCGGTCTGCCGGCGCTGGCCGACGATTCCGGTCTAGCGGTGGACTTCCTCGGCGGTGCGCCGGGCATCTACTCGGCGCGTTATGCCGATGGCAAGGGCGATGCGGCGAACAACGCCAAACTGCTCGACGCCCTCAAAGACGTGCCTGAAGCCGAGCGCGGCGCGCAGTTCGTCTGCGTGCTGGCACTGGTGCGGCATGCCGATGATCCGCTGCCGATTCTCTGCGAAGGCCTGTGGCACGGGCGCATCCTGACCGCCGCCAGTGGCGAGCACGGTTTCGGCTACGACCCGCTGTTCTGGGTGCCGGAGCGTGACGTGTCCAGCGCCGAACTGAGCCCGGCCGACAAGAACCAGATCAGCCACCGCGCCCGTGCAATGGATCTGCTGCGCCAGCGTCTGGGCCTGAAATGACCGACAGCCACCCCGCGTCGTCGCTGATCATCGGCGGCGCCGCCTCTTCGCCTCGGGCGCCGCTGCCAACGCTGCCGCCCCTGGCGCTGTACATCCACATTCCGTGGTGTGTGCGCAAATGCCCGTATTGCGATTTCAACTCGCACACTGCCAGCCCGGTGCTGCCAGAAGAGGAATACGTCGACGCGTTGCTGGCTGACCTCGATCAGGATCTCCACGCGGTGTATGGCCGTGAAATCAGTTCGATCTTCTTCGGCGGCGGTACGCCGAGCCTGTTCAGCGCGCAAGCCCTCGGGCGCTTGCTCAAAGGCGTCGAGCAACGCATCCCGTTTGCGCACGACATCGAGATCACCCTGGAAGCCAACCCCGGCACCTTCGAGCAAGAGAAGTTCGTCGCGTATCGCAAGCTGGGGATCAATCGCCTGTCGATCGGCATCCAGAGCTTCCAGCAGCAGAAACTCGAAGCCCTCGGGCGTATCCATAACGGCGACGAAGCGGTGCGCGCGGCGGGAATGGCGCGTCAGGCCGGGTTCGATAACTTCAACCTAGACCTGATGCACGGCCTGCCCGATCAGTCGCTGGACGATGCCTTGAGCGATCTGCGCCAGGCGATTGAGCTGAAACCGACGCACATCTCCTGGTATCAGCTGACGCTGGAACCGAACACGGTGTTCTGGAACCAGCCGCCGGTGCTGCCGGAAGACGATACGCTGTGGGACATTCAGGAAGCCGGGCAAGCGCTGCTGGCCGCGCACGGTTACGCGCAATACGAAGTCTCGGCCTATGCCCAGCCCGGGCGGCCGGCGCGGCACAACCTCAATTACTGGAGTTTCGGCGACTTCATCGGCATCGGTGCTGGCGCCCACGGCAAGCTCAGTCATCCGGACGGGCGCATCGTCCGCACCTGGAAGACACGCCTGCCGAAGGACTATCTCAACCCAGCCAAGAGTTTCCAGGCCGGCGAGAAAGCCCTGACCAACGACGAGATGCCGTTCGAGTTCCTGATGAACGCTTTGCGTCTGACGGCAGGCGTGGAATCCCGCCTGTATCCCGAGCGCACCGGCCTGCCGCTGGAAAGTCTCGCCGAACACCGCCGCGAGGCCGAACAAAGCGGCCTGATGCAGGTCGAACCGTCACGTCTGGCGGCCACCGAGCGCGGACAACTGTTTCTCAACGACTTGCTGCAGAAATTTCTGAGCTGAGCCCAAAGGCCGCCCCAAGGAAAAACCCATGGATTTGATACTCGATCTGCTCGCCACCGTGTCCCGCTGGAGCCGCAGCAACCTCTCGGAAATCGCCCTGGCCCTGGTGGGCTGCCTGTTGGTGCTGTTCGGCGCCGACTTCAAAGGCTGGGTCGAACAACGCCTGGGCAGCATCGCCGGCGCCCTGCGCGTACCGTTGATGGCCCTGCTGTGCGTGATCGGCAGCGGCGCCGCGCTGATCTATGCAACACCGTGGGTGGTCAAGGGCCTGAGCCAGTTCAACAACTACAGCCTGGCGCCGGTGTTGTTGGTGGTGCTCGTCCTTATCGGCGTCGTCGCTGACCGCCGCTGATCTTTCGCCACCCCCAAAACAACTGTAGGAGCTGCGGCACGCTGCGATCTTTTGATCTTCAAATCAAGATCAAAAGCTCGCAGCGTGCCGCAGCTCCTACATTGGATATTGCGCGGGGCTCAGGACAGTTTTTCGAACTTCAGATCCCACACGCCATGCCCCAGACGTTCGCCGCGGCGTTCGAACTTGGTAATCGGCCGTTCGGCCGGGCGCGGTACGCATTTGCCGTCTTCGGCGAGGTTGCGGTAGCCCGGAGCGACGTTCATCACTTCCAGCATGTACTCGGCGTACGGTTCCCAGTCGGTGGCCATGTGCAGGATGCCGCCAACCTTCAGCTTGCTGCGCACCAGCTCGGCGAAGGACGCCTGAACGATGCGACGCTTGTGGTGACGGCTCTTGTGCCATGGATCCGGGAAGAACAGCATCAGGCGATCGAGGCTGTTGTCGGCGATGCAGCGGTTGAGCACTTCGATCGCATCGCAATCGTAGACCCGCAGGTTGGTCAGGCCCTGAGTCAGCACGCCATTGAGCAGCGCGCCAACACCCGGACGGTGCACTTCTACACCGATGAAGTCCTGATCCGGTGCCGCCGCAGCCATTTCCAGCAGCGAGTGGCCCATGCCGAAACCGATCTCCAGCGAACGCGGTGCCGAACGGCCGAACACCTGATCGTAATCCACCGGCGCGTCGGCCAGCGGCAGCACGAACAGCGGCGCGCCCTGATCCAGACCGCGTTGCTGGCCTTCGGTCATGCGCCCGGCGCGCATCACGAAACTCTTGATGCGGCGGTGTTGGCGCTCGTCGCCCTCTTCCGTCTGGAGAGGCGTGTCGTTCGATTCAGTCATCAATGGCTCTTACTTGATCAGACCATCCAGCGGCGAAGAGGCGCTGGCATAGAGTTTTTTCGGCATGCGACCGGCGAGATAGGCCAGACGGCCCGCGACGATCGCGTGTTGCATGGCTTGGGCCATCATCACCGGTTGCTGGGCGTGGGCGATGGCCGAGTTCATCAGCACCGCGTCACAGCCCAGTTCCATGGCGATAGTGGCGTCGGAGGCGGTGCCGACACCGGCATCCACCAGCACCGGAATTTTCGCTTCTTCGAGGATGATCTGCAGGTTGTACGGGTTGCAGATCCCCAGACCGGAACCGATCAGACCGGCCAGCGGCATGACCGCGATGCAGCCTATTTCCGCCAGTTGGCGAGCGATGATCGGGTCATCACTGGTGTAAACCATCACGTCGAAGCCTTCCTTGACCAGCGTTTCGGCGGCCTTGAGGGTTTCGATCACGTTGGGGAACAGGGTTTTCTGGTCGGCCAGCACTTCCAGCTTCACCAGGTTGTGACCATCGAGCAGCTCACGCGCCAGGCGGCAAGTGCGCACGGCCTCGATAGCGTCGTAGCAACCGGCGGTGTTCGGCAGGAAGGTGTAGCGATCCGGCGACAGCACTTCGAGCAGGTTCGGCTCGCCTTCGATCTGTCCGAGGTTGGTACGGCGCACGGCGAAGGTGACGATCTCGGCACCCGAGGCTTCGATGGCCTGGCGGGTTTCTTCCATGTCACGGTACTTGCCGGTACCAACCAGCAAACGCGACTGGTAAGTACGACCGGCCAGAACAAAAGGCTTGTCGCTGCGAACGATGCTCATGGGGAATCCTCTTTAGGGGTGAGGGTCTTGCAGAATTCTGTGCCCTTGCGGGCCGGCGATCAGCCGCCGCCGATGGCGTGCACCACTTCGACGTTGTCGCCGTCGTTGAGCACGGTGTCGGCATGCTGGCTGCGCGGGACGATATCCAGATTGAGTTCGACTGCCACCCGGCGACTGGTCAGGTCCAGTCGAGTGATCAGGGCCGCAACGGTTTCACCGTCGGGCAGTTCAAAGGATTCGCCGTTCAACTGAATGCGCATGCGCCAGGCCGCCATCATTTTTAGGGGCTGGCATTCTAGCCCGATCATGACCTAAAGGTCAGCACCAAGCGTCAAGCGGTTTACTGCAGGCGCCAGGCGGCAAGTCCAAGACACAGCCAGCCAACCAGAAACGCCAGACCGCCGAACGGAGTGATGATGCCGAGCTTGCTGATGCCGGTGGTGGTCAGCACATACAGGCTCCCGGAGAACAGCAGAATGCCGACAGTGAACGAAATACCCGCCCAGGTCACCAGCCGCCCCTGAATCTGCGTGGCGAGCAGCGCCACACCGAACAACGCCAGGGTGTGCACCAGTTGATAGGTCACGCCGGTGTGGAAGATCGCCAGATACTCAGGCGTGAGGCGATTTTTCAGGCCATGGGCGGCGAATGCGCCGAGGGCGACACCGGTAAAACCAAAGAAAGCGGCCAGCATCAGAAAGCCACGCAGCATGTGGAACTCCAGTCAGACTCGTTCGGCAGGGTCTGTATAATGGCCCGCTCTATCGGTTCGGCCAAGCCATCTCTATGCTGCGTTCACTTTTGCGTCGTCTCACGAAGGCCCTACTCTGGTTCGCGGGCGGCAGTGTATTGCTGGTGTTGCTGTTTCGCTTCGTGCCGCCGCCGGGCACGGCGCTGATGGTCGAGCGCAAGGTCGAATCCTGGATCGACGGCGAGCCGATTGACCTGCAGCGCACCTGGAAACCGTGGGACGAAATCTCCGACGATCTCAAGGTCGCGGTCATGGCCGGTGAAGACCAGAAGTTTCCCGAGCACTGGGGCTTTGACTTCGGCGCGATTCAGGCTGCGCTGGCCCACAACGAACTCGGCGGCTCGATTCGCGGTGCCAGTACCTTGAGTCAGCAAGTCTCCAAGAACCTGTTTCTGTGGTCCGGTCGCAGTTATCTGCGCAAAGGCCTGGAAGCGTGGTTTACCGCACTGATCGAGGTGCTGTGGCCCAAGCAGCGGATTCTTGAGGTGTACCTGAACAGCGTCGAGTGGGATGACGGGGTGTTTGGTGCCGAAGCCGCAGCACGCCATCACTTTGGTGTGAGCGCGAAGTCACTGTCGCGGCAGCAGGCGAGTTATCTGGCGGCGGTGTTGCCTAACCCGCGAGTGTGGAGCGCCAGCCATCCGACAGCGTATGTATCGCGGCGGGCCGGGTGGATTCGGCAGCAAATGAATCAGTTGGGCGGGACCAGTTATTTGCTGGGGCTGGATGATTCGCGCCGGGCGCCTTGGGCGCAGTAGCTAAAAGCAAAAGATCGCAGCCTGCGGCAGCTCTTACAGGTGCAAAGCAGTCCCGTGTAGGAGCTGCCGCAGGCTGCGATCTTTTGATCTTCTAAACAAAAACGCCCCGATCATCACTGATCGGGGCGTTTTTATTTGCCGAGGCGCCAGTTAGGCGGCGATCGACAACTTGAGCTTGTTCATCGCGCTCTTCTCGAGCTGACGGATCCGCTCGGCCGATACGTTGTACTTCTGCGCCAGGTCGTGCAGCGTGGCTTTCTCTTCTGCCAGCCAGCGCTGATAGAGGATGTCGCGACTACGTTCGTCCAGCACTTCCAGCGCTTCGTGCAGGTTGTGGTTGGAGTTGTCGCTCCAGTCGGCATCTTCCAGTTGACGCGCCGGGTCGTACCGGTGGTCTTCCAGGTAGTTGGCCGGCGACTGGAAAGCACTGTCGTCATCGGCTTCAGCAGCCGGGTCGAAGGCCATGTCATGGCCGGTCAGGCGACTTTCCATCTCGCGCACTTCACGCGGTTCGACGCCGAGGCTTTCCGCCACACGGTGGACTTCCTCGTTGTTCAGCCACGCCAGACGTTTCTTCTGGCTGCGCAGGTTGAAGAACAGCTTGCGCTGGGCCTTGGTGGTCGCGACTTTCACAATGCGCCAGTTGCGCAGGATGAACTCGTGAATTTCCGCCTTGATCCAGTGCACGGCGAACGAGACCAGACGCACACCCATTTCCGGGTTGAAGCGTTTTACCGCCTTCATCAAGCCGACGTTACCTTCCTGGATCAGGTCAGCCTGAGCCAGACCATAGCCGGAATAGCTACGGGCGATGTGTACGACAAATCGCAGGTGGGCGAGCACCATCTGCCGAGCCGCCCCCAGATCCTGCTCATAGTAGAGACTCTCGGCCAGTTCACGCTCCTGCTCCGGCGTCAGCAATGGAATGCTGTTGACGGTGTGCACATAGGCTTCCAGGTTCGCACCCGGAACCAACGCGTACGCAGGTTGCAAAGAATTGGTCATGCGAAAAAACCTCCCACTTACATACTCGTGCCTCTCGGCACTGCGAAAAATTGACCGGGAATTCAAGTACAAGTTCCCAAAAAAACCGCAAGGTCAATCACGCGCAAAAAAGATTCTACTTCGGCGCCAGCTCCCTGAGATGACGTGCGACTGCAATCCATGCACCGATATAACCCAACAGCACCGCGCCAAGCAAGAGCGACAGACCGTCGGCAACTGGCACTCCGGCCAGCGCGAAATCACTGCCGTACAAGCCGGCCAGCCCTACCACCGCGTCATTAAGCCAGTTCAGGCCGAACGCCAGCACACCCCAGGACAAGACACCCGCACCGAAGCCATACAGCGCGCCCATATACAGAAAGGGACGACGCACATAGCTGTCAGTGCCGCCGACGAGTTTAATCACTTCTATCTCTGTGCGGCGGTTTTCAATATGAAGACGAATGGTATTGCCTATCACCAAAAGTAATGCGGAAACCAAAAGCACCGTCAGACCGAAGACGAAACGATCACCGAGCTTGAGGATGGCGGCCAGACGCTCGACCCAGACTAGATCAAGTTGCGCCTGTTGTACCTTGGGCAGCTCGGAAAGTTTTTGTCTTAATGCTTCCAGCGTCGGCTTGTCGACCTCGTTCGGGGTCACCAGCACCACGCCCGGCAGCGGGTTCTCCGGCAGCTCGCGCAGGGCTTCGCCCAGACCGGACTGCTGCTGAAACTCTTCCAGCGCCTGATCGCGGCCGACATATTCGGCATCAGCAACGCCGGGCATGCTTTTGATCTGCTCGCGCAACGATTCGCCCTGCGCGGGCGTGGCGTCCAGTTGCAGATACAGCGAAATCTGCGCCGCACGCTGCCACGAACCGCCGAGACGCTCGACGTTGTTGATCAGCAGCGACAGGCCCATCGGCAGGCTCAGTGCCACGGCCATTACCATGCAGGTGAAAAAGCTGCCGATCGGCTGCTTGCCGAGGCGCCGCAGACTGTCGAGCAGGCTGGCGCGGTGACTTTCGATCCACGAACGCAGCAGCGTGGAAAAGTCCGGGCCGTCGTCATCGTCGTGTTTTTTCTTCTTTGGCGGCTGCGGATCGGCGGCTTTCGGGGCCACGCGCTCGGAAACCTTCGGACTGCGTGTTGCACTCATACGCCGGCCTCCCCGTCGCCGATCAAGCGGCCGCGTTGCAGGGTCAGCATGCGGTGGCGCATGCGCGCAATCAGGGCCAGGTCGTGACTGGCGATCAGCACGCTGGTGCCCAGCCGGTTGATGTCTTCGAATACGCCCATGATCTCGGCCGCCAGACGCGGGTCGAGGTTACCGGTCGGTTCGTCCGCCAACAGCAGCGCCGGACGGTGGACAATGGCGCGGGCGATGCCGACGCGCTGTTGCTGACCGGTGGACAGGTCGCCCGGGTACAGATCGGTTTTATCCGACAGCGCTACGCGCTCCAGCGCCGAATCGACGCGCTTGGCGATCTCGGCCTTGGACAGCCCGAGAATCTGCAGCGGCAGCGCGACGTTGTTGAACACCGTGCGATCGAACAGCAACTGGTGATTCTGGAACACCACGCCGATCTGCCGACGCAGGAACGGAATCTGCGCATTGCTGATGGTGCTCAGATCCTGCCCGGCCAGCAGCAGTTTGCCGCTGGTCGGACGCTCCATCGCCAGCAACAGGCGCAACAGCGTGGACTTACCGGCACCGGAGTGGCCGGTGACAAACAGAAATTCGCCACGACGGACTCGAAAGCTCAGCTCATGCAAGCCGACGTGACCGTTCGGGTAGCGTTTACCGACCTGTTCGAAACGAATCATGAACGCTCCCGCTCGGCAAACAGTGCCTGGACAAAGGGTTCGGCTTCAAAGGTACGCAGGTCGTCGATGCCTTCACCGACACCGATGTAGCGGATCGGCAAACCAAACTGCTTGGCCAGGGCGAAAATCACCCCACCCTTGGCGGTGCCGTCGAGCTTGGTCAGCGCCAGGCCGGTCAGTTCGACGGTCTGGTTGAATTGCTTGGCCTGGTTGATCGCGTTCTGACCGGTGCCGGCGTCGAGCACCAGCAGCACTTCGTGCGGCGCGTCGGCGTCGAGCTTGCCGATCACCCGGCGAACTTTCTTCAGCTCTTCCATCAGGTTGTCTTTGGTGTGCAGACGACCGGCGGTGTCGGCGATCAGCACGTCGATGCCACGGGCCTTGGCGGCCTGCACGGCGTCGAAGATCACCGACGCGGAGTCGGCGCCAGTGTGCTGGGCAATCACCGGGATCTTGTTGCGCTCGCCCCAGACCTGCAGCTGCTCAACGGCAGCGGCGCGGAAGGTGTCGCCGGCGGCGAGCATGACTTTCTTGCCTTCCAGTTGCAGCTTCTTCGCCAGCTTGCCGATGGTGGTGGTCTTGCCGGCGCCGTTGACGCCGACCACCAGAATCACGAACGGTTTGTTCTGCGAGGTGATTTTCAGCGGCTGTTCGACCGGCTTGAGCATCGCGGCCAGCTCGGCCTGCAACGATTTGTACAGCGCATCGGCGTCGGCCAGCTCTTTGCGTGCGACCTTCTGGGTCAGACGCTGAATGATCTGCGTGGTGGCTTCGACACCGACGTCGGCGGTCAGCAGACGGGTTTCCAGCTCATCGAGCAAATCGTCATCAATGGTTTTACGGCCGAGAAACAGGCTAGCCATGCCTTCGCCGATGCTGGCGCTGGTTTTCGACAGGCCTTGCTTGAGGCGGGCGAAGAAGCCGACTTTGGTTTCTTCGCTGCGCGGGGCTTCGACTGGCGTTTCAACCACTGCATCTACCGGCACGACGGAAGCAGCGACGACCGGTGCAGGTGCAGGTGCAGGTGCAGGTGCAGGTGCAGGTGCAGGCTCGGGTTGCTGCACGACCGGCGCAACAGGGGCAACGAACACCGGGGCCACTGGCTCGGGAACAACTGGCGCAGGCTCGACAACCGGCTCAACCACTGGCGCCGGAGCGACTTCAGGGACGAACGCGGCAGGCGCCGGAATCGGCGGTGTCACATGCGGCGCGGCCTCTTCGACCAAGGCCACCGGCTCCTCTGCCACTGGCAGGGTGAGCCATGGCTCGGCAGGCGGAGTCAGTGGCAGCTCGGCCGCCACCGGAGTTTCAGGTTCTGGCTCGGGCTCGACCGGTTGCAGCACCGGCTCGGCAATCGGCAGCACAATCGGCGCCGGCTCTTCTTCTATGGCAGGCGCTGGCGTCGGAGCCGGTTCAGGAATCGCGGGCGGCTGTTCGACGACGGGTTCCTGCGGTTTCTTACGCAGCCATCCGAACAGGCTTTTCTTCTCGCCAGCCGCAGCTGGGGTCTTCTTGTCGTCGTTGGAACCAAACATGGAGGACGGCTATCTCACGGTAGCGACGCGCCATAAGGGCGCCCCGGCAAATAAATATTCGATGCAGAACAGACTGTGTTTCATCCAGCTTGTTCACGCGCAACATTTTGTCGAGGCGCCAGCGGCACCCCAAAGATTCGTATTAACGAAGGACTAAACCGGCAAAATCGGCGAAAAAGCGAAGTCTAGTCGATAAACCGCAGCTTTCTGCCGCCAACCTATACAACCGCATCAGGCCTGAAAACCTGATAGGCGTGGTCGCCGGTAAAACGGATCAGTATCCTAGCACCCTCTCGCCCGCCGACGCTAAGACCAAGCGGGCAGCCCAACAGGTTAAAAAACGAATGAATGCTCTAGCCCGCCGCGCTGCAGGCCTGCTGCTCAGCACAGTCTGCCTGCCCCTTTCGGCCCTGGCGGCCGACCCGCAACCGACCCACGAATTCACCCTCGACAACGGCCTCAAGGTCGTCGTGCGCGAAGACCATCGCGCGCCGGTGGTGGTGTCGCAGGTCTGGTACAAGGTCGGTTCCAGCTACGAAACCCCGGGCCAGACCGGTCTGTCCCACGCGCTCGAGCACATGATGTTCAAGGGCAGCGAGAAAGTCGGCCCCGGTGAAGCCTCGTTGATCTTGCGCGACCTCGGCGCCGAAGAGAATGCGTTCACCAGCGACGACTTCACCGCTTATTACCAGGTGCTGGCCCGCGACCGTCTGGGCGTGGCCTTCGAACTGGAAGCCGACCGCATGGCCAATCTGCGCCTGCCGGCCGACGAATTCGCCAAGGAAATCGAAGTCATCAAGGAAGAGCGTCGCCTGCGCACCGACGACAAGCCGATGTCCAAGGCCTACGAGCGCTACAAGGCGATGGCTTACCCGGCCAGCGGCTACCACACGCCGACCATCGGCTGGATGGCGGACCTGGACCGGATGAAGGTCGAAGAGCTGCGCCACTGGTATCAGTCCTGGTATGTGCCGAATAACGCCACGCTGGTGGTGGTCGGCGACGTCACCCCGGACGAAGTGAAGACCCTCGCCCAGCGCTACTTCGGGCCGATTGCCAAGCGCGACGTGCCACCGGCGAAGAAACCGCTGGAACTGGCCGAGCCGGGTGAGCGCCAGATCACCCTGCATGTGCAAACCCAATTGCCCAGCCTGATGCTCGGCTTCAACGTGCCCAGCATCGCCACTGCTGAAGACAAGCGCTCGGTCAACGCCCTGCGCCTGATCTCGGCGCTGCTCGACGGCGGTTACAGCGGGCGCATCCCGACGCAACTGGAACGCGGCGAAGAGCTGGTTTCCGGCGGTTCGTCGAGTTACGACGCCTACACCCGTGGCGACAGCCTGTTCACCCTGTCGGCGACACCGAACACGCAGAAGAAAAAGACCATGGCGCAAGCTGAAGCCGGTCTGTGGAAATTGCTGGAACAGCTGAAAACCACCGCACCGTCCGCCGAAGAACTGGCGCGCGTGCGGGCACAAGTGATCGCCGGCCTGGTGTTCGAACGTGATTCGATCACCAGCCAGGCCACCGCCATCGGCCAACTGGAAACGGTCGGGCTGTCGTGGAAGTTGATGGACACCGAACTCGCCGATCTGGAAAGCGTGACCCCGCAAGACATCCAGAACGCCGCCAAGCTGTATTTCACCCGCGAACGTCTCAGCGTCGCCCATGTCCTGCCACTGGAGACGACTCATGAGTGAGCGCAAATCCCCACGCCTGTTGCTCGGCCTGATCGCCGTGGCGGTCATCGGCTCCGCCGCGTTCTACCTGATGCCCGGTGTCAAAACCGACGCCAGCGAAGCGCTGGATAACGCCAAGACCAGCCAGAAACTGCAATCGCTGGCCGAACTCGACGGCAAGGCCCCGGCCAGCCGCAAGCTCGACGTGCAGACCTGGAACACTGCCGAAGGCGCCAAGGTGCTGTTCGTCGAAGCCCATGAGCTGCCGATGTTCGACATGCGCCTGATCTTCGCCGCCGGCAGCAGCCAGGACGGCAATGCGCCGGGCCTGGCAGTTCTGACCAATGCCATGCTCAACGAGGGCGTGGCCGGCAAGGACGTCGGCGCCATCGCTCAGGGCTTCGAAGGCCTCGGTGCGGATTTCGGCAACGGTGCCTACAAGGACATGGCGCTGGCTTCGCTGCGCAGCCTGAGTGCCGCCGAGCAACGTGAACCGGCGCTGAAGCTGTTCTCCGAAGTGGTGGGCAAACCGACCTTCCCGGCCGATTCCTTTGCGCGCATCAAGAACCAGATGCTCGCCGGTTTCGAATACCAGAAACAGAACCCCGGCAAACTCGCCAGCCTTGAGTTGATGAAGCGTTTGTACGGCGACCACCCGTATGCGCATTCCAGCGACGGCAACCCGCAGAGCGTGCCGAAGATCACACTGGCGCAACTACGTGAATTCCACGCCAAGGCCTACGCCGCGGGCAACGTGGTGATCGCGCTGGTCGGTGACTTGTCTCGCGCCGAAGCCGAGGCGATTGCCAATCAGGTCTCCGGCGCCCTGCCTAAAGGCCCGGCGCTGGCGAAGATCGCCCAGCCGCAGGAACCGAAGGCCAGCGTCAATCACATCGAGTTCCCGTCGAAGCAGACCAACCTGTTGCTCGCGCAACTGGGCATCGACCGTGACGACCCGGATTACGCGGCGCTGTCGATGGGCAACCAGATCCTCGGTGGCGGCGGTTTCGGCACGCGTCTGATGAGCGAAGTGCGCGAAAAGCGCGGCCTGACCTATGGCGTGTACTCGGGTTTCAGCCCGATGCAGGCTCGCGGCCCGTTCATGATCAACCTGCAGACCCGCGCGGAAATGAGCGAAGGCACCCTGAAACTGGTGCAGGACGTGCTCGCCGATTATCTGAAGACCGGCCCGACCCAGAAAGAACTCGACGACGCCAAACGCGAACTGGCCGGCAGCTTCCCGCTGTCCACCGCGAGCAACGCCGATATCGTCGGCCAGCTGGGCGCCATGGGCTTCTATAATCTGCCGTTGAGCTATCTGGATGACTTCATGCGTCAGTCCCAGAGCCTGACTGTCGAGCAGGTCAAAGACGCGATGAACAAACACCTGAGCACGGACAAACTGGTCATCGTCAGCGCTGGCCCGACCGTGCCGCAAAAGCCGTTACCGGCCCCATCTGATAAACCTGCCGAGCAACCGCTCGGGGTTCCGGAGCATTAATGGCTACTCGTCCTAAAAAACCTGCGCAGAACGTTCACAACGGTGTGAACCAGTTGCGCATCATCGGCGGCGAATGGCGCAGCCGCAAACTGAGCTTCCCCGATGCGCCGGGCCTGCGCCCGACACCGGATCGCGTGCGTGAGACCCTGTTCAACTGGCTCGCACCGTATGTGGCCGGGGCCAAGGTGCTGGACCCGTTCGCCGGCAGCGGCGCACTGTTTCTCGAGGCACTGTCGCGTGGCGCAGCCATGGGTCAGGCGCTGGATGCCAGCCACGTCGCGGTATCGAGCCTGAAGGAACACCTCGGCACCCTGCGCTGCACCAACGGCCAGGTGCAGACCGCGGACGCGCTGCGCTATCTGGAAACCCAGGTCGCCACGCCGTACGACTTGGTATTTCTCGATCCGCCGTTCAACCAGAACCTGCTGCCAGCGGTCTGCACTTTGCTGGAAGAGCGCCAATGGCTCGCGCCGGATTCGTGGATCTACACTGAAAGCGAAACCGCGCCTTCGACGCTGGGCCTGCCGGGCAACTGGCGCCTGCACCGCGAACAGAAATCCGGGCGGGTGTACTACGCGTTGTGGCAACGTATGGCTGTTAACTGAACGTATTGAACAACCCTGTGGCGAGGGAGCTTGCTCCCGCTGGACTGCGCAGCAGTCCCAAAAAAGGGCCGCTTCGCGCCCCAGCGGGAGCAAGCTCCCTCGCCACAAAAGGTGTGTGCCCTCTGGAAACTGAACGCTTCACCCCCGCCTTCGGCCTCGGCAATCCGCACCTGCAAACCTTGTGGGGGCCGCTGTGGCGCAAAACCGTGCACCTTGATAGCAAGCGTGAACGCCTGTGGCTGGACGACGGGGATTTCCTCGATCTCGACTGGCACGGCCCGCACAGCGCCGAGGCGCCGCTGGTGCTGGTGCTGCATGGGCTGACCGGTTCATCCAATTCGCCTTACGTTGCCGGGATCCAGGCGGCACTCGCCGCGCAAGGCTGGGCCAGTGTCGCGCTGAACTGGCGCGGATGCTCCGGCGAACCCAATCTTTTGCCGCGCAGCTATCACTCCGGCGCCAGCGAAGACCTCGCCGAAGCCATCCGACACCTGCGCGCCAAGCGCCCGCTGGCGCCGCTGTATGCGGTGGGCTATTCCCTGGGCGGCAATGTGTTGCTCAAGCATCTGGGCGAGACCGGCAGCGACAGCGGCGTGCTCGGTGCAGTGGCGGTGTCGGTGCCGTTTCGGCTTGATCAGTGTGCCGACCGCATTGGCCAGGGGTTTTCCAAGGTCTATCAGGCGCACTTCATGCGCGAGATGGTCGCCTACATCAAGAACAAGCAACGCCAGTTCCAGCACGACGGGCGCGAGGATGGCCTGGCGGCTCTGGCGGCGCTCGGTTCGCTGGAGAACATGCGCACCTTCTGGGACTTCGATGGCCGAATCACTGCACCGTTGCATGGCTTTACCGATGCCGAGGATTACTATCGCCGGGCGTCGAGTCGCTACTTTCTCGGCGAAATCCGCACGCCGACCCTGATCATTCAGGCCGCTGACGATCCGTTCGTGTTTCCCCACAGCCTGCCGACCGCCGAGGAGTTGTCCGCCAGCACCCGGTTCGAGTTGCAGGCCAAGGGTGGGCATGTCGGGTTTGTCGATGGCACGTTCCGCCAGCCCGGTTACTACCTGGAACGGCGCATCCCGCAATGGCTGGCCCGTGTGACGTCATGAGCGATCAGGGCGAGTCGATCCGCTTCTGGCAAACCGCGCCGCTGGCCGGGGTCGAGTTGCTGTCGGCGCGCTATATCGAGCATCGCTTCGCCCCGCACGTCCACGACGGTTATGTGATCGGCATGATCATGGCCGGCGCCCAGCGTTATCGCTATCGTGGCGCCGAACACCTGGCCGGCAGCGGCACCTTGGTGCTGATCAACCCGGACGAATTGCACACCGGGCACAAGGGCACCGAGGACGGCTGGCTGTACCGGGCGTTTTATCCCGATACCGGGCAGATCGTGTCCCTGCTCGAAGAACTGGAACTGCCCACTGCGCCGATGCCGGCGTTTGGCGCGACGCTGTACCGCGACCCGGATCTGGTCAACGGTTTCTGTCAGTTGCATCGTTTGCTGGAAAGCCCGGCCACCGCCCTGCAACAGCAGACGATGTGGCGCGAAATGATGCTGCTACTGTTGCAGCGCCATGCGGCGGTGCAGATCAATGGCAAACCGGGCAAGGAGCACCGCGCGGTGGTGATGGCCAAGGAGCTGCTGCACGCGCAACTCGCGGCGCCGCCATCGCTGGAAGAACTGGCGGCCGCGGTGAATCTGTCGCCCTTCCACTTCGCCCGGGTATTCCGCCGCGCCACCGGCATGCCGCCGCACACCTGGCTGATGCAGCAACGCATCGCCACCGCCCGGGGTTTATTGCAGGGTGGTTGTCTGCCGGTGGAAGTCGCCATGCAGTTGGGCTTTGCCGATCAGAGTCATCTGAGCCGGCAGTTCAAGCAGGTTTACGGGGTTGGGCCAGCGGCGTATCGCAGTGCCCGACGCCCCCCTTCAAACACCGAATAACCCTTGTAGGAGTGAGCCTGCTCGCGATGGCGGCTGATCAGGCAACATTGATGTCGACAGACACAACGCTAACGCGAGCAGGCTCACTCCTACAGTCGGGATTACTCGCCCGTGGCTATGCCCCGGGAAGGCTCGTTGATCCACTCACTCCACGACCCGGCATACAGCGAACCCAGCGGATACCCCGCCAGGCACAACGCAAACAGGTTGTGACACGCCGTCACCCCGGAGCCGCAATAGGCGACCAGTTCTGTTGGCGAACGATCACCTAGTTTCGCGGCAAAGCGCTGCTTGAGCTGCTCCGCCGGCAGGAAGCGTCCGTCGCTGCCAAGGTTTTCGGTAAACGCTGCGCATTGTGCACCGGGAATGTGCCCGCCGATCGGATCGATCGGCTCGACCTCACCCTTGAAGCGCGGCAAGGCCCGGGCGTCGAGCAACGTCAGCGACGGCTGAGCAAGGCGCTTGTGCAATTGTTCGGCGCTCAGCAGCAGTTTCATGTCCGGCTGACCACTGAAATTGCCCCGGCTGACCGACGGTGCATCCAGGCTCAGCGGCAGACCGGCGGCGTGCCAGGCCTTGAGCCCGCCGTCGAGAATGAACACGCCATCGCGCTTGCCCAGCCACGCCAGCAACCACCAGGCGCGGGCCGCATAGGCACCGGGGCCGTCGTCGTACAAAACCACATCGCTGTCGGCATTGATGCCCCAGGCCTGCAGACGCTCGATCATCGCCGCCGGCTCAGGCAGCGGGTGACGTCCGGTGACGCCTTTGATCACCTTGCCGCTGAGATCGCGCTCAAGGTCGGCGAAGCTGGAACCGGCGATGTGTCCTTCGGCATAGCTGCGCTGCCCGTAGTCCGGGTCTTCGAGGGCAAAACGACAATCGAGAATCACCAGCCCCGGCTGCTCCTTGCGGGCATCCAGTGCATTCGGGCTGAGCAGTTGCGCAATCGGCATAACGGACTCCTGTGAGCGACTTCGAAATGGTTTACCGCCCTTCCTCGAGGGCCTGGGCCAGCGGCACGTAGAACTCGTCGAACAAGGCATTCACCTCTTCGCGGGCCTGATCGGTGACGAATCCGGCTTCCAGCACCAGCACCTGATACACGCCACGCTTGATGGCCTGTTCGCTGAGGTGGTTGGAGTTTTCCCGGGTGGTGCACAGAAAACGCACCCACGAGGTGAGGATGATCCAGGCATTGATCGTCAGGGATTCGATCTGCACCCGATCCATCTTGAGGATGCCGGCGGCGACGAAGCCCTCGTAGATCGCCATGCCCTGGATCACGCAGCGCTGGGAGAAACGCCGGTAGCGCGCGGCCAGGTCCGGGTCGCTGTCGAGCAGGTGCTCGAGATCGCGATGCAGAAAGCGGTAGCCCCACATCGCCGACAGCAACTCCTTGAGGTAATAGCGCTTGTCTTCGACCGTGGCGGCGCGCCCCTGCGGCGGGCGCAGAAAGCTGTCCACAAGGCTCTCGTACTCACTGAACAGCACGGCGATGATCGCCTGCTTGTTGGGGAAGTGGTAGTACAGGTTGCCCGGAGAAATCTCCATGTGCGCGGCAATGTGATTGGTGCTGATGCTGCGCTCGCCCTGCTGATTGAACAGTTCGAGGCTGTTCTGCACGATGCGCTCGCTGGTTTTTATTCGTGGGGCCATGGCTTGAGCTTTAATTCAGAGTGCGGTGAGGGGCATCTTACGACCTAACCGGAACTTGATAAAACAAAGCTGTGTCGGGAAGTCATTTGACTTTCTAGAGCATAGACTCTAGAAAGTCATCACTACAATAAATCCGGAGCCGACCATGACTGCCGACATTGCTTATCTGCAAACGCTGCAACAGCCTCTGGAAGAGCTTGATCGGCTGTTCGCGGCACAACGCGCCGCCTATGCCGCCAACCCCATGCCAGCGGCAGAACAACGCCAACAGTGGCTCAAGGCGTTGCGTGAGTTGCTCAGCAACGAGCGGCAGGCGCTGGTCGATGCCATCAGCGCGGATTTCAGTCATCGCAGCGCTGATGAAACCCTGCTTGCCGAGCTGATGCCCAGCCTGCACGGCATCCATTACGCCAGCCGCCACCTCAAGGGCTGGATGAAGTCGTCGCGGCGCAAAGTCGGCATGGCCTTCCAGCCGGCGTCGGCCAAGGTCGTGTACCAGCCGCTCGGGGTGGTCGGCATCATCGTCCCGTGGAACTACCCGTTGTATCTGGCCATCGGTCCACTGGTCGGCGCACTGGCGGCGGGTAACCGGGTGATGCTCAAGCTCAGCGAATCGACCCCGGCCACCGGCCAGTTGCTCAAGACGCTGCTGGGGCGGATTTTCCCCGAAGACCTGGTCTGCGTGGTGCTCGGCGAGGCCGACATCGGCGTGGCGTTTTCCCGTCTGCGCTTTGATCACCTGCTGTTCACCGGCGCCACCAGCATCGGCAAACACGTGATGCGTGCGGCGGCGGAAAACCTGACCCCGGTGACCCTCGAACTGGGCGGCAAGTCCCCGGCCATCGTTTCCCGCGACGTGCCGCTCAAGGACGCCGCCGAACGCATCGCCTTCGGCAAGACCCTGAATGCCGGCCAGACCTGCGTTGCCCCCGATTACGTGCTGGTGCCGCAAGACCGCGTCGGTGCGTTCGTCGAAGCCTATCGCCAGGTAGTGAACAATTTCTATCCAACCCTCGCTGACAACCCGGACTACACCGCGATCATCAACGAGCGCCAAATGGCCCGGCTCAACGGTTATGTCAGCGACGCCACGAGCAAGGGCGCGCTGCTGATCCCGCTGTTCGAACAGGGCCAGGGCCGGCGCATGCCGCACAGCCTGCTGCTCAACGTCACTGACGAGATGACCGTGATGCAGGACGAAATCTTCGGCCCGTTGCTGCCGATCGTGCCGTATCAGGATCTCGATCAGGCGTTTGCCTACATCAATCAACGCCCGCGACCTCTGGCGCTTTATTACTTTGGCTACGACAAGCGCGAACAAAACCGCGTGCTGCACGAAACCCATTCCGGTGGCGTGTGCCTGAACGACACCCTGCTGCACGTGGCGCAGGATGACATGCCATTCGGCGGCATCGGCCCGTCGGGCATGGGCCACTATCACGGCCACGAAGGTTTCCTGACTTTCAGCAAGGCCAAGGGCGTGCTGATCAAACAGCGCTTCAATGCCGCGAAGCTGATCTACCCGCCTTACGGCAAATCGATCCAGAAACTGATCCAGAAGCTGTTCATCCGCTAATCGTCGTCACCGCCGGGTAATAACAACAATGCACCCAAGCCTGACCGAAACACCTGCCCTGTCACGCCGTGGCCTGCTGAAATTCAGCCTCGGCGCCACAGCATTTCTCGCCACCGCCGGCCTCGGCGCCAGCCTCAGTGGTTGTTCATCGAGTGTCGCGGCCAATGGCTTCGTCACCCTGCGCGACGGCGACCTGCTGTTTCTGCGCGCACTGATTCCGGTGATGCTCGAAGGCGCCGTGGCGAGCGAAAAAATGCCCGGCGCGGTGGATGGGACCTTGAAGTCGCTGGATTACAGCCTCGATCGACTGTCGCCAGAGATGCTCAAACTCACCCGGCAATTGTTCGATGTGCTCGGCATGGCGGTCACCCGCGGGCCGCTCACGGGCATTTGGGGCAGCTGGGAAAACGCCAGCCCCGAGGCGATGCGCAACTTCCTCGAGCGCTGGCAGAACAGTTCATTGAGCCTGTTGCGCATGGGCCACAGCTCATTGCAGCAGATGGTGATGATGGCCTGGTACACCCGCGCCGAGTCCTGGGGCCATTGCGGTTATCCCGGCCCGCCTACTGTTTGAAACCGAGTCGGGCCCTTCGCGAGCAAGCTCGCTCCCACAAGGGAATGCATTTCAATGTGGGAGCGGGCTTGCTCGCGAAGGCGCCAGCCGGCACACCACCGCACCCAGAATAATAAAGAGAACCTGATCAATGCCCGTACCCGACCCGTTCCGCGAAGGCCTCGCCCGTGGCTGGAAAACCTACAACGGCGCACAACTGACCGGCGACCTGACGCTGGAAGCCGACGTGGCCATCATCGGCAGCGGTGCCGGTGGCGGCACCACCGCAGAAATCCTCAGCGCCGCCGGCTACAAGGTGCTGCTGATCGAGGAAGGCCCGCTCAAGACCAGCTCCGACTTCAAGATGCTCGAAGACCAGGCCTACAGCAGCCTCTATCAGGAAGGCATCGGCCGCATGAGCAAGGACGGCGCGATCACCATCCTCCAGGGCCGTGCGGTGGGCGGCACCACGCTGATCAACTGGACATCGAGCTTCCGCACACCCGAGCCGACCCTCGAACACTGGGCGAAAGAGCACAACGTCAAAGGCCACAGCCCTGCCGAAATGGCGCCATGGTTCGAGAAAATGGAACAGCGTCTGGGCGTCGCGCCGTGGATGGTTCCGCCCAATGCCAACAACGACGTAATCCGCAAAGGCTGTGAACAACTCGGCTACAGCTGGCACGTGATCCCGCGCAACGTGCGCGGCTGCTGGAACCTCGGTTACTGCGGCATGGGCTGCCCGACCAACGCCAAGCAGTCGATGATGGTCACGACCATCCCGGCAACCCTGGAAAAGGGCGGCGAGTTGCTGTACCTGGCCCGCGCGGAAAAACTGCTGATCAGCGGCGACAAGATCACCGGCCTGCAATGCGTGGCGATGGACGAACGTTGCGTCGCGCCGACCGGACGCAAAATCACGATCAAGGCGCGGCATTACGTGCTGGCCGGTGGTGGCATCAACAGTCCTGCCCTGTTGCTGCGCTCGGATGCACCGGATCCGCATCAGCGCCTCGGCAAACGTACCTTTCTGCATCTGGTGAACATGTCCGCTGGGCGTTTCGACGAAGTGATCAACCCGTTCTACGGCGCGCCGCAGTCGATCTACTCGGATCATTTCCAATGGAAGGACGGCACCAGCGGGCCGATGGGCTACAAACTCGAAGTGCCGCCGCTGCAACCCGCGCTGGCGGCGACGCTGCTCGGTGGCTTCGGCCAGCAGAACGCCGAACACATGGCTGATCTGCCGCACACCCACGCGATGCTCGCGTTGCTGCGCGACGGTTTCCATCCGGACAGCCCCGGCGGCAGTGTCGAGTTGCGCGGCGATGGCTCGCCAGTGCTTGACTATCAGGTCTCCCCTTACGCCTGGGAAGGCCTGCGCCGCGCCTTTCACAGCATGGCCGAGATCCAGTTTGCCGGCGGCGCCAAAGCCGTGATGCCGATGCACGCCGATGCGCGCTACGTGAAAACCCTGGCCGAAGCCCGCACGCTGATCAACGGTCTGAGCCTTGAGCTGTATCGCACGCGCCTGGGCAGTGCTCACGTGATGGGCGGTTGTGCGATGGGCGAAGACCCGAAAAGCGCGGTCACCGACAGCCTCGGTCGGCATCATCAACTGAGCAATCTGTCGATTCACGATGGCTCGCTGTTCCCCACCAGCATTGGCGCCAACCCGCAATTGTCGGTGTATGGCCTGACAGCGCAATTGGCGACATCCCTCGCCGATCGACTGAGAAATCCGTGAAAAAACCGGTTTATCGCGGCGTCTATAGTGCTTTCTTACCCAACAGGCGACTTGGCCGACCGGGACGGCTGCGATACCATCCGACTCCCCAACGGACTCCCGCCAGGACGACGCGATGAACCGAGTGTTGTACCCAGGTACCTTCGACCCTATTACCAAGGGCCATGGCGATCTGGTCGAACGCGCCTCGCGCCTGTTCGATCACGTGATCATTGCGGTCGCCGCCAGCCCCAAGAAAAACCCGCTGTTCCCGCTGGAACAACGGGTTGAACTGGCTCGCGAGGTCACCAAGCACCTGCCCAACGTCGAAGTGGTCGGCTTCTCGACGCTGCTGGCGCATTTCGCCAAAGAGCAGAACGCCAATGTGTTCCTGCGTGGCCTGCGTGCGGTGTCGGACTTCGAATACGAATTCCAGCTGGCCAACATGAACCGCCAACTGGCCCCGGACGTGGAGAGTCTGTTTCTTACTCCGTCCGAGCGTTATTCGTTCATTTCCTCGACCCTGGTGCGGGAAATTGCGGCGCTGGGCGGCGATATCAGCAAATTCGTCCACCCCGCCGTGGCTGACGCGCTGACCCTGCGCTTCAAAAAGTAGGCGCTGCCGAAGGCTGCGATCTTTGTTTTTTGATCGCAGCTGTCTGTGCCCTTGATCGCAGCCGCGTGCACTGCGCTCGCCAATGCGGCACAATTGCGCGCATTGATTGATAGCGCCCGGGCCTGCCGCCCCGGCTGGAGTTAGCATGTCCCTGATCATCACCGACGATTGCATCAACTGCGACGTCTGCGAACCCGAGTGCCCGAACGCCGCCATTTCCCAAGGCGAAGAGATCTACGTGATCGACCCGAACCTGTGCACCCAGTGCGTCGGCCACTACGACGAACCGCAGTGCCAGCAGGTCTGCCCGGTGGATTGCATTCCACTGGACGAGGCGCATCCAGAGACTGAAGAACAGTTGATGGAGAAGTACCGCAAGATCACCGGCAAGGCCTGAGTTCTTCAGCGCCTGTTCCGACGCCATCGCGGGCAAGCCCGCTCCCACAGGGTTGTGTGGTGATACACAAATCGTGTGAACACCGAAATCCTTGTGGGAGCGGGCTTGCCCGCGATGAGGCCATCAATAACACCACTGATCTCGGATCAGCTCACTCACGCTGCTCAAACCCCTCCCCCGTACACCCCAAACACCGCACAAACGCAGCTTTCGCCGGGTCCACCACCAACGCCTGCCCCGCATCGCCCACCCCGCCACCCAGCGCGGTGAACGGCAATGACACCACAAACACCCCCGCACCCAGTACTGTTGCCACCACCAATAAAGGCCGGGCAATCAGCAAATCGCCAATCATGGCGTAGGCGGGAGGGTTCTGGATGGCGTAGCGCGGATCACCGCTGCCGTTTTCCGCGGCCTGAACAGCCAGGCTGGAACACAGCAGCAGTGTGGCAAACAGGACTTGCAAGGACTTCATGGCACGATCCTTCGGGCTGAACAGTGAGACAACTCACTATAGACCGTAGGACTTTTTCAGCTTTTTGCCTCAGGTCTGGCAACGCGGACAGAACACACTGGCCCGTTGACCGAGCTTCACTTCGCGCAGGCCGGTGCCGCAGACCTTGCAGTGCTCACCGCCGCGACCATAGACAAACAGTTCCTGCTGGAAGTAGCCGGGCTGCCCGTCGCCGCCGATGAAATCCCGCAACGTAGTGCCGCCGCGCTCAATGGCTGCGGCCAGGATGCGTTTGATCTCGATCGCCAGCTTCAGATACCGCGCCCGGGAGATGCTTTTGGCCTCACGGCGTGGATCGATGCCGGCGGCAAACAGCGCTTCGGTCGCGTAAATATTGCCGACACCCACCACCACCGCGTTGTCCATGATGAACGGCTTGACCGCCATCGAACGCCCGCGCGACAACTGGAACAGCCGTTCGCCGTCGAACAGATCGGTCAATGGCTCCGGCCCGAGGCGAATCAGCAACTCGTGATTGAGCGGATCGGTACTCCACAGCATCGCGCCGAAACGGCGTGGATCGGTGTAGCGCAGCGCCAGACCGGATTCCAGTTCGATATCGACGTGTTCATGCTTGAGCGCCGGCAACCCGACTTCCACCAGCCGCAAGTTGCCCGACATGCCCAGATGGCTGATCAAAGTGCCGACTTCGGCATTGATCAACAGGTACTTGGCGCGCCGCTCGACCAGCACGATGCGCTGCCCGGAGAGGCGCACATCGAGGTCTTCGGGGATCGGCCAGCGCAGCCGGCGGTCACGCACGATCACCCGGCTGACGCGTTGGCCTTCCAGGTGCGGAGCAATGCCCCGGCGGGTGGTTTCGACTTCCGGCAATTCAGGCATGGCGTTCTCGAATCAATGCGCGCCGAGGTCGCGGATCGTCTGTTTGAGGGTTTCGAAATCGTAGTCCGACAGGCCCACGTAATCGAGAATCAGCGCGCCGATGCTGTTCCATTCGTGGTCTTCGGTCTGATTGCCCAATACCCGGTAAGACGCACAGATGTGCTCGGCCATCTTCAGGATCGCCAGCAGATTCTTCATCTGGCTGTTGCGCGAGGACTCGTCGCTGAAGATTGCCAGCGCATTGTGGTGATTGGCGATCGCCGTGCTGACGTGTTCCGGCAGGCGCCACGACTTGGCGGTGTAGTAGCCGACCACGGCGTGATTGGTATTGAACTCGGCGTTCTCGGTATCCACCACCCGGCATTCGGCGCTGGCGTTGGCGTAAGCTTTTTCCAGTACCGACATGTAATTGGGGAAGCGTTGCAGCATCAATGGCACACCGCAGTCGTGGAACAGGCCCAAGGCGTAGGCTTCATCGCCAGCCTGGGTGCCGATGCGCTTGGCCAGGGTCAGACAGGTCATCGCCACGTCCTGGGCGGTGTCCCAGAAACGGTTGAGGGTGACGATGGTGTCGTCGTTCATCTCGCCCTTGATCGACTGCGCGTTGATCAGGTTGATGATCGACCGACTGCCCAACAGATTCACCGCGCGCTGGATCGAAGTGATCTTGTTGCTCAGGCCGTAATACGGCGAGTTGACGATTTTCAGCAGAGAACCGGACAGGCCGGGATCCTGGGCGATCAGCTTGGCGATCACCTCCAGATCCGGGTCGGGCATGTACTGCTCCATTTGCAGATCCACCATGATCTGCGGCTGCGCGGGCACGCTGATGCCTTGCAGGGATTGTTGAATCTGTTCGGTGGTCAGCTCTTGGGACATAAGTACACACTCTGGGACAGGCGGCGATTCTAACCTCTAAAAACCGCACGAAGACACACCAGTGGGCAATTGTCAGGAACTTTCATTCACGCTCAGGCTTCGGACTTTGTAAGGCCGACCGGACAATCAAGCACCGGCTCGGCGGTAATTTCCCGCAGACTCAGGAGCTTATCGATGGCTACTTCCCTCACTGGCAAACGCGTCGCCATTTTAGTAACAGACGGTTTCGAACAGGTCGAACTGACCGGGCCAAAACAAGCACTGGAGCAGGCCGGCGCTCAGGTCGACATCCTTTCGGCCGAGGCCGGCAAGGTCAAAGGTTGGAACCACGACAAGCCGGCGGATGACTTCAAGGTCGATCAGACCTTCCAAGGCGCCAGCAGCGAGCAATACGACGCGATCGTCCTGCCGGGCGGCGTGCAGAACTCCGACACCATCCGCATCGATCAGGACGCCCAGCACCTGGTCAAGACCGGCGCCTCCGCCGGTAAACCGATCGCGGTGATCTGCCACGGCAGCTGGCTGCTGATTTCCGCCGGGCTGGTCAATGGCAAGACCATGACCAGTTTCAAGACACTCAAGGATGACCTGGTGAATGCCGGCGCCAACTGGGTCGATAAAGAAGTGGTCAAGGACGGCCACCTGATCAGCAGCCGCCAGCCGGACGATATTCCAGCGTTCAGCCGTGAGTTGATCGACGCGCTGTCGGCCTGACCCGCCTCTGTGGCGAGGGAGCTTGCTCCCGCTCGGCTGCGCAGCAGTCGCAAGCCCTGCCAACCGGTTCTTCCTGATGAATCGAGTTGCATGAATTGGGGCCGCTTCGCAGCCCGGCGGGAGCAAGCTCCCTCGCCACATGTCCAGCGCTGAACCTGCACACGCATCAACACGGTATACTCCCGCTCTTTTTTCCGGAGCGACGTCATGTCCCTGCCTAGCCTGCGCCTCAAAGCCAACGCCGACCGTCGCCTGCGCAACGGCCACTTGTGGGTCTACAGCAACGAAATCGATGTGGCCGCCACGCCACTGCACGGCTTCAAGGCCGGCGATCAGGCAATCCTCGAAGCCGCTGGCGGCAAGCCGCTGGGCGTAGTCGCGATGAGCCCGAACAACCTGATCTGCGCGCGTCTGCTGTCACGCGACATCAAACTGGCGCTGGACAAGTCGCTGCTGGTGCACCGCCTGAACGTGGCCCTGTCGCTGCGCGAGCGCCTGTTCGACAAGCCGTTCTACCGCCTGGTCTACGGTGACTCCGACCTGCTGCCAGGCTTGGTAGTCGACCGTTTCGGCGACATCCTCGTGGTGCAGATCGCCTCGGCGACCATGGAAGCGCATAAAGATGACGTGATTGCAGCGCTGACCCAAGTGCTCAAGCCAAGCGGCATTCTGTTCAAGAACGATTCTGCCGCACGTGATGCCGAAGGCCTCAACCGCTACGTCGAAACCGTGTTCGGCCTGGTGCCGGAATGGGTCGCACTGGAAGAGAACGGCGTGAAGTTCGAAGCGCCGGTCATTGGTGGCCAGAAAACCGGCTGGTTCTACGACCACCGCATGAACCGCGCCCGCCTCGCACCTTACGCCAAAGGCAAACGCGTCCTCGACCTCTATAGCTACATCGGTGGCTGGGGCGTGCAGGCTGCCGCGTTCGGCGCCAGCGAAGTGTTCTGCGTCGACGCATCGGGCTTCGCCCTCGACGGCGTTGAGCGTAACGCCACGCTGAACGGCTTCGCCGACAAGATGACCTGCATCGAAGGCGACGTCTTCGAAGCGCTGAAGGAACTCAAGGCCAGCGAAGAACGTTTCGACGTGATCGTTGCCGACCCGCCAGCGTTCATCAAGCGCAAGAAAGACATGAAGAATGGCGAAGGTGCCTACCGTCGTCTGAACGAGCAAGCCATGCGCCTGCTGACCAAGGACGGCATTCTGGTGAGCGCTTCGTGCTCCATGCACCTGCCGGAGGACGATCTGCAAAACATCCTGCTGACCAGCGCCCGTCACCTGGACCGCAACATCCAGATGCTCGAGCGCGGCGGTCAGGGCCCGGATCACCCGGTACACCCGGCCATCGCCGAGACCCGCTACATCAAGAGCATCACCTGCCGCCTGCTGCCGAACAGCTGATCGGCCCATGAACGGGGAGCCTGCGGGCTCCCCGTTGGCCTAACGACGATGCAATGTCGTCGAATTCACTTCCTTTTCCTACAACAAACTTCCTACCTGTACGCAGGACATTTCCCTGCGCGTTAAATTTCAAGAGTTAAAACTTACAAGCCCGCCTTTGCAACACGCCCACTCCGACAAAATTAATAGAAATTTCCTACCCAAGTATCGCTTGCCAATAATTCATTACAACCTATTATTAAGTTGTCACCACGACGGTGACATTCACTCTCAATGAACAAGGAGTTCATACTTATGAAAGCAATTACTCTGGAAACCAACCAAATCGCAAACCTGGCCTTCCTGGTTGCGCCTAAAGCCCGCTAAGTGAGCCAGAACGCTGGGGAGTGCCGGCACCCCAGCGTTCTTTCGACCCTTTTCCAGAGTGATCAATACAACATGCACATCAATCCTTATTTATTCATATTGCCGCGCACACCCGGACAAATCGTCTGGAACTATAAAGATCATACCCAACATGAACTTGACCTGACTTATTCTTGTCGACTTGCACAACTTATCAATAACCCGGAACAGTTCGACAGACGCAACATAATAGACTCACAACTTCTGAACGCGGGCATATTAACCGTTGCAAAAATAGACAGTCCGCCATGGGGCTGGGATGAATTGTCGAAGATTTATCATATCGGCACCCAGAACATTCCCTGCGAACAGATACCCCAGAATATTCAAGAGTGGTCCAGGCAATACCTGAACCATTGCAGCGCTGTGCTGACCACACCGGCACCTGCGCAAGATCGCCCGATCCAGCAAGACAAACCTCTGATCACCCTGCCCGCCTCTGCGGCCCTGACCGTCGCCAGCCTGGGCAATGTCCTGCGCCTGAGAAAAACCTGCCGCTCATTCACTGGCGCAGCGATCACCCTCAATGACGTCGGCACGCTGCTGTATCTCTCGCTGGGCTTTCTTCGCCATCGCGACAATGACCGCGACGAGAGCATCGCCGAAGGACTCGGCGCCCGTCGCAGCAGTCCTTCAGGTGGCGGGTTGAATGCCTGTGAAGGATTTCTTCTGGCACGCAATATCGAGGGCCTGGAACCGGGCATTTACGCCTATCACCCGGCAGAACATGCGCTCAGCCGGGTCAATCCATTGCCCGAACCCGCGCTCGGCCATTTGCTGGCGGGTCAGCACTTCATCAACAATCTGCCGCTGGGTCTGTTCATCACCGCTCGTTTCGACAAGCTCTGGTGGAAGTATGAACACTCGCGCGCCTATCGCATGGCGTTCGTCGAGGCCGGTCACTTGTCGCAGACCTTTCAACTGGTGGCCACGGCGCTGGGCCTGGGAACGTGGCTGACAGGGGCGTTTGCCGATCGTCAGGTCGAAGCCCTGCTCAAACTCGAAGGCAGCGCTGAACAACCATTGTTCTTTGTCGGCTGCGGTGCCAGTGACGGTCAGGCGATGTGTCAGGAAATGCGCGACCTGTTGCAGGAGACGCGTCCATGAGTGCGCCAACCGCGGATCAGCCCGAAGCGCCAGAGTCCTCGGCGCTTCGATTCACCCTCGGCGATTGGGACAACCACGCTTCGGTGCGCAACAGCCGGCACGCCTACCAGTTACCCGCAGACCTGCCGTTGCAACTGCAAACGCGCTTCTGGTTTCCGCCGGCATTCCTGCCGTACCTGTCCCACCCGGCCATCGAAGCCGCAGGCAGCAGGGTCATGCATCGGCTCGCAGCCAGTCACCTGGTGCACTTTCTCGACTACACCACGCTGCTCGAGCACCGCATCGTCAACCGCGCCGTGGAAACCATCGTCCACGGCGAGTTACCCGCATACATTCCTTCACGGATGAAAACCGCCGCGCTGCAGCTCTATACCGACGAGGGTTATCACGCGCTGTTCTCCCATCGTCTGGCCGAACAGATCGCCGAACTGCATGGTTTCACCGGTCGTCCGCAGATACCGCTGCGCATTACCCGCCTGACCGGTCAGATCGCCCGAACGCCGGAAAGCAAACGCCCGCTGGCATGGTTTCTGCTCGGTTTCGTTTCAGAAACCATCATTGCCCGGGAACTGCTGGATGTGTGTCGGGAAACGCTGGTCAGCAGCGTGAATGACATGTTGCGCGACCATCTCGCTGATGAAGCGCGCCACAGCCGGTTTTTTTCCGAGGTCTTCCACTACCTCTGGTTGACCCTGAACAGCCGCCAGCGCGCCTTCGCGGCCAGAACCTTGCTGGAGACCCTGGCGACCTTCTTCGAAGTCGACGAGCAATGGCTGCACCAAAGCCTGCGCCGTGCCGGCATTGGCGAAGGCGCAATCAGGGAAATCCTCGAAAGCCTGACCAACGAACAGGCCAGCCGTGAGCGTGCCAGATCCGGAGCAACGGCTACGCTTGCTGCACTCGAAAAAGCCGGATTCTTCGCGCTACCCAACAACCGCAAACTTTTCGCCAAGGCAGGACTGATCGATGCTTGAAGGAAGAACAGTGGTAACGACCCGACAACGACGCGGGGCGGTCAGCCTGCTTTTGGCCATGGTGCTGCTGGGGGTGTTTCCGCTGGACGTCCTGCTGCCGTCGTTCCCGGCGCTGGCTGAACACTTCGCCAGCACTCCGACCGACATCGCCCTGTCGATCAGCCTGTTCGCGGTGGGGATTGCCTTTGCCCAACTGTTGATCGGGCCGTTGTCCGACGTTATCGGGCGCAAGGGCTTGTTGCTCGCCGGCATGGCTGTCTCGATCCTCGGCGCCATCGGTTGTGTAATGACCAGTGACTACATGCTGTTCATGACCTTTCGCATCGTGCAGGCCATCGGTTGTGGCTGTTTCGTCCTGTCACAGGCTCTGGTGCAGGATCTGTTCGAGGGCGCCGAGCGTGATCGTCTGCGGATCCTGATGGTCACGGCATCGGGGATCTTTATCTCGATCTCACCGCTGGCCGGCACCTTTCTGCAGGCGACCCTGGGCTGGCGTGGCAGTTTCTGGCTGTTCATCGCTCTGGCAGTGGTGGTGTTGCTCAAGGCCTGGCTGTTTCTGGACGGTGGTCGGCCCGCCGTCAAAGCTACACCGCTCAACTTTCTCCGCGCCTATCGACGGGTGCTGGGGGATTTCGAGTTCGTCGGCTACTGGTTGATTTCGGCTTTCGCATTCGCCTGCCACTTCTCTTTCATCGTCATTTCGCCGCTGATCTTCATGGATCAATTGCAGCTCTCAGCCTACGACTTCTCGCTGATCCTGCTGATCTACGGTGCGGCCTATGTCACTGGCGGGATCGTCGCCACGCTGTTGAGCCGGCGAATCTCGCCCGGACAGCAAATGGTGGTCGGGCTGAGCCTGATCCTGCTGGCGGGGCTGGTGATGCTGTTCATGGCCAGGCACCTTGCGCTCTCGGCGGCCACGGTGCTGATTCCGATGTTGATCTGCACCGCCGGCACCACCATCGCACGCCCCGCAGCCACGTCGCGGGCCATGAGCCTGTTTCCCGAGAATGCCGGCACCTCGGCTTCGGCAGGCAGTACGATCATTTTCATTTGTGGTGGCTTGATCAGTGCCTTGATCAGCCTGAGCCCAAGCAACCTGCAAGCCACCCTCGGCTACTGTTTTGTCCTGCTCAGCGGCATCGCGCTGGCGTTGAACAAGCGGATCAGCCATCGCGCCAGCATCATTGAGAACGGCGCCGTCACGCCCTCTGGCAGCGATTGAGCCTGCCGGTCGTCATGCCACACGCACCGTCGGCACTGGAACAATGCTTTGCGCCATTCCCTCCAGACGCCAGCGGTGTAGAATCGGCTGATTCATCGCCATTCATCCCCCGGCGGGTTTATGAGCTCAGGCTGAGGCAAGCGGCGATCCCGCAAAGTCATCGGCAACATCCAGGACACACGGCCATTTCTGAGTGTTCCAGACGTCAATAGAAGCTCACTCCCTTTTGATACCTGATTAGCCGCCCGGAGTGCTCCATGCCAGATTACCGCTCGAAAACATCCACCCACGGCCGCAACATGGCCGGCGCCCGCGCACTGTGGCGTGCCACCGGGATGAAAGATGACGACTTCAAGAAGCCGATCATCGCCATTGCCAACTCCTTCACCCAGTTCGTGCCGGGCCACGTGCACCTCAAGGACCTCGGTCAACTGGTTGCCCGGGAAATCGAACGTGCCGGTGGCGTCGCGAAAGAATTCAACACCATCGCCGTGGATGACGGCATCGCCATGGGTCACGACGGCATGCTGTATTCGCTGCCGAGCCGCGAGATCATCGCCGACTCCGTCGAATACATGGTCAACGCTCACTGCGCCGACGCCATCGTCTGCATCTCCAACTGCGACAAGATCACCCCGGGCATGCTGATGGCCGCCCTGCGCCTGAACATTCCGGTGATCTTCGTCTCCGGCGGCCCGATGGAAGCCGGCAAGACCAAACTCGCTTCCCACGGCCTCGACCTCGTCGACGCCATGGTGATCGCCGCCGACTCCAGCGCTTCTGACGAGAAAGTCGCTGAATACGAACGTAGCGCCTGCCCGACCTGCGGCTCCTGCTCCGGCATGTTCACCGCCAACTCGATGAACTGCCTGACCGAAGCCCTCGGTCTCGCACTGCCGGGCAACGGTTCGACCTTGGCCACCCACAGCGACCGCGAGCAGCTGTTCCTGCAGGCCGGCCGCACCATCGTCGAGCTGTGCAAGCGTTACTACGGCGAGAACGATGAATCGGTACTGCCGCGCAACATCGCCAACTTCAAGGCGTTCGAGAACGCGATGATGCTCGACATCGCCATGGGCGGTTCGACCAACACCATCCTGCACTTGCTGGCTGCCGCCCAGGAAGCCGAGATCGATTTCGACCTGCGCGACATCGACCGTCTCTCGCGCAGCGTGCCGCAACTGTGCAAGGTCGCGCCGAACATCCAGAAGTACCACATGGAAGACGTGCACCGCGCTGGCGGCATCTTCAGCATCCTCGGTTCCCTGGCCCGTGGCGGCCTGCTGCACATCGACCTGCCGACCGTGCACAGCCGCAGCATGGAAGAAGCCATCGCCAAGTGGGACATTACCCAGACCACCGACGAAGCCGTGCATCACTTCTTCAAGGCCGGCCCGGCGGGCATCCCGACCCAGACCGCTTTCAGTCAATCGACCCGTTGGGAAACCCTCGACGACGACCGTGAAAACGGCTGCATCCGCAGCTTCGAACACGCCTATTCGAAAGAAGGCGGCCTGGCCGTGCTGTACGGCAACATCGCTCTCGACGGTTGCGTGGTGAAAACCGCCGGCGTCGACGAGTCGATCCATGTCTTCGAAGGCAACGCGAAGATCTTCGAAAGCCAGGACAGCGCCGTGCGCGGCATCCTCGCCGACGAAGTGAAGGAAGGCGACATCGTCATCATTCGCTACGAAGGCCCGAAAGGCGGCCCGGGCATGCAGGAAATGCTCTACCCGACGTCGTACCTGAAATCCAAAGGCCTGGGCAAAGCCTGTGCGTTGCTCACCGACGGGCGTTTCTCCGGCGGTACCTCCGGTCTGTCGATCGGCCACGCTTCGCCAGAGGCTGCGGCCGGCGGCGCGATCGGTCTGGTGCAGGACGGCGACAAAGTGCTGATCGACATCCCGAACCGCTCGATCAACCTGTTGGTCAGCGATGAAGAACTGGCTGCGCGCCGGGTCGAGCAGGACAAGAAAGGCTGGAAACCGGTCGAACAACGTCCACGCAAAGTGACCACCGCGCTGAAGGCCTACGCCCTGCTGGCGACCAGCGCCGACAAGGGTGCGGTGCGCAACAAGGCGATGCTCGACGGGCTGTAAGTTTTAGCCGCCGAATAAAAATGCCCCGCCAGTGCGGGGCATTTTTTTGCCTGATCGAATCAATGGGTGAACATGAGGGCCCCATCGCTGGCAAGCCAGCTCCCACAGGGATTTATGGTGCTCTCACCATTTGTGTTTGACCTTGGACCCTGTGGGAGCTGGCTTGCCAGCGATGGGAGCGACCCGGTCTTACTGAATTTCCTCGGGTTTAACGATCACCCAGTTTTTGTCCGCCGTCACCGGCAACCCTTCCTTGGCCTGCGCCGCCGCGTGCTTGGCCATCATGCCGTTGAGCTGGGTCATGTATTTGTCCTTGCGGTTGACCCACAGGTGAATGCCGCCCTTGGCTACATCCACATCGTGGAACAGCATGTAGCCGTCGCTGCTCGGGGTATCGCCGCCAATCAGTACCGGTTTTTTCCACTCGTCGATGTAGGTCAGGATCGCCGCGTGTTTGCCGGCCATCCAGGTTGCCGGGGTCCACAGGTACGGGGTCAGTTCGAGGCCGAGGTTGGCCTTCTCGTCATACTTGCCGGCGGTGATCTGCTTGCGCGCGGTCGTCAGCTCGCCGGTTTCGCGGTTCTTCAGCAACGTGGTCACGCCGATCACGTTCTGCGGTTTGACGTTGTAGCCGTACTTCGGATCAGCCGCGACCATACGCACCAGTTCCTCCGAGGCGGCGGTCATCACATAGACCTCAATGCCGTTCTCCATCAGCTTGTTGTACAGCTCGGCCTGGCCGGTGAAGACTTTCGGCGGCTGCACGTCGATGTTTTTCACTACATCGCCTTCGTAGTAGGTCGCCGGCACCGGTTTGCCAGACGCCATCAGCTCATCGACGTAGCCCTTGAGTTCCTTGAGAGTGAAGCCGGAGAACACCTGCGCTACCCACGGGTAGCAGACCATGTCATCGACTTCGCACAGGCGATAGTAGTAACTGAACAGGCTTTCCTTATGCTCGGCGGTGTCCTTGAACGGCATCAGTTTCAGCGAGGGATCGAGTTTGTCGCGGGTGATCAGGCCCTTGTTTTCCATGAACGGCAACAACGACTCTTCGAGGTCGTAGCGGTAACTGGTGTTGTCCATGTCGAACACCGCGTAGTTACCCTTGTTGGCATTGGCGGCGATCATCGCGTCGAGTGCCTTGGCCTGATCCGCCGGCCAGTGCTTCAGGTCGGTGGCGAATGCGTGAGCGGCCAAGCCCAATCCAAGAACCACAGCGAGCATTTTCGGTGCGAACTTCATCGGCGTTTTCTCCCTGACTGAAAGACATCGACGCTAACAAATAAGTGTGACAGTCCTCGTCTGTCAGCGACCGCTTACGTCTCCTCAACGCCAGTTGCATTGCCGAGAGCGACAAGCGCTTATTCCAAAAACGACGGACAACCTGCGATTTCGGTATTAATTCATTGGAAATCAAACTGTTAGGCTTGCCGGTTCGCAGTTGCCCAAGAAGGCGACTGGCACAAGTCTTATCGGAGTCTTCATGAATCTGCCGCTGATCCTCAATCTGCTGGTGTTCCTCGCCCTGCTCTTCGGTCTGGCGCAAACCCGCCACACGACGTGGAGCCTGGCGAAAAAAGTCCTGCTCGCGCTGGTGCTCGGCGTAGCGTTCGGCGTCGCCCTGCACACTGTTTACGGTGCCGGCAACCCGGTACTGAAAGCCTCGATCGGCTGGTTCGATCTGGTCGGCAACGGCTACGTGCAGCTGCTGCAAATGATCGTGATCCCGCTGGTGTTCGCCTCGATCCTCAGCGCGGTGGCGCGCCTGCACAACGCCTCGTCGCTGGGCAAGATCAGCTTCCTGACCATCGGCACCCTGCTGTTCACTACCGCGATCGCGGCGCTGATCGGTATCGGCCTGACCAACCTGTTCGGCCTCACCGCCGAAGGCCTGGTCGCCGGCACGCAGGAAATGGCCCGTCTGCAAACCATTCAGACCGACTACGCCGGCAAGGTCGCCGACCTGAATGTGCCGCAGCTGCTGCTGTCGTTCATTCCGCAGAACCCGTTCGCCGATCTGGCCCGGGCCAAGCCGACCTCGATCATCAGCGTGGTGATCTTCGCTGCGTTCCTGGGGGTTGCTGCGCTGCAACTGCTCAAGGATGACGTCGAAAAAGGTCAGAAAGTGATCAACGCCATCGACACCCTGCAAGCCTGGGTGATGCGTCTGGTGCGTCTGGTGATGAAGCTGACCCCGTACGGCGTGCTGGCGCTGATGACCAAAGTGGTGGCCGGTTCCAACCTGCAGGACATCATCAAGCTCGGCAGTTTCGTCGTGGTTTCGTACCTCGGTCTGGGCCTGATGTTTGTCGTGCATGGCCTGCTGGTGTCGGCCGCCGGGATCAACCCGCTGCGTTTCTTCCGCAAGATCTGGCCGGTGCTGACGTTTGCGTTCACCAGCCGCTCCAGCGCGGCGAGCATTCCGCTGAGCATCGAAGCGCAGACCCGTCGTCTGGGGATTCCGCAGTCGATCGCCAGTTTCGCCGCCTCGTTCGGTGCGACCATCGGCCAGAACGGTTGCGCCGGCCTGTACCCGGCAATGTTGGCGGTGATGGTTGCGCCAACGGTCGGCATCAACCCGCTGGACCCGCTGTGGATCGCGACGCTGGTGGCGATTGTGACGCTGAGTTCGGCCGGTGTGGCCGGGGTCGGTGGTGGCGCGACGTTTGCCGCACTGATCGTGCTGCCGGCGATGGGTTTGCCGGTGTCACTGGTGGCGTTGCTGATTTCGGTTGAGCCGCTGATCGACATGGGTCGTACGGCGTTGAACGTGAGTGGTTCGATCACCGCCGGTGCGATTACCAGTCAGGTGATGCAGCAGACGGACAAAGAACTGCTGGATGCGGATGAGCATGCGGAGCTTGCTCAGGCCTGACAGCAACACACACTTGTGGTGAGGGAGCTTGCTCCCGCTGGGTTGCGAAGCGACCCCAACATCTTGGGCCTGCTGCGCAGGCCAGCGGGAGCAAGCTCCCTCGCCACAGGTTAATCAAGCCTTTTCCCAGACTTCAAAGTTGTACGCAGGCTTGTCGCCCTCAGCCGGATTCGGCACGTTCGACACCAGCTTCCACTGGTTCAGATCGAACTCCGGAAACCACGCATCGCCTTCCGGGCTAAGCGCCACACGGGTCAGATACAGACGATCGGCCTGCGCCAGCCCTTGCGCATACAACTGCGCGCCGCCAATCAGCATCAACTCATCGACGCCCTGCGCTTTCGCCCACTCTTCGGCGCGCACCACCGCGGCTTCCAGCGACGGATAAACCTCCGCGCCTTCCAGCAGCAGATCCGGCTGACGGCTGACCACGATGTTCAAGCGGCCCGGCAGCGGACGGCCGAGGGAATCCCAGGTCTTGCGGCCCATGATGATCGGCTTGCCAAGGGTCGTGGCCTTGAAGTATTTGAAGTCCCCCGGCAGGTGCCAGGGCATGCTGTTATCGACGCCGATCACGCGGTTTTCACCGAGGGCTGCGATCAGGCTGAGGGGGAGTGATTTAGTCATGCCGGCGAGGATACCAGAGCCTCGCTTGACCCGATAAGCGCCACAGCGGTTATGCTCACTGCTCAATCGAGCAACGGAATGGCGCGTGACTGAACTGACTCCACTGCAAAACCTCTGGCTGACTGAAACCATCCGCCTGCGCGAAGAACACGCAGGTCCCCTGGAGGATCTGGAAGCCAATCGACTGGCCCGCGCGGCCGGCGGCGATCTGCCGGGCCGTATTCAGCGCCGCGCCGTGTGGCTGGCCGAGCGTGACGGGCTGAGCGCAGCACTCAAGCACTGGCTGCAAGGCGCGCGTCTGGCGCTGGTGCTGTTGGTGATTTTCGCGCTGCTGAGCGGTGCCGGTCTGGCCTTCGCCGCGCTGAGCCAGACACCGGTCAATGTATTCTGGGCCTTGGGCAGCCTGCTCGGATTGAACCTGATTCTGCTGCTGAGCTGGGCGCTGGGGCTGGTCTTTGCCGGCGAACACGGCGCCACCCTCGGCCGATTGTGGCTGTGGCTCAGTGAAAAACTCGCCCGTGACGCGAAAGCTGCGCAACTGGCGCCGGCCCTGCTGCTGATGTTGCAACGCAGGAAACTCAATCACTGGGTCCTCGGTACACTGGTCAATGGCCTGTGGTTGCTGGCGATGCTCAGCGCACTGGTGCTATTGCTGACGCTGATGGCGACCCGGCGCTACGGCTTCGTCTGGGAAACCACAATCCTCAGCGCCGACACCTTTATCAACCTGACCCAAGCCCTCGGCGCGCTGCCGGCGCTGCTCGGCTTCAACGTGCCGACCGTAGAGATGATCCGCGCCAGCGGCGCCGCCGCGCTGGACATCGAAAGCGCGCGACAGGCCTGGGCGACCTGGCTGGTCGGCGTGCTGGTGGTCTACGGCGTGCTGCCGCGCCTGCTGCTGGCCGCGTTGTGTTTCTGGCGCTGGAATCGCGGCAAAGCCGCGCTGACCCTGGACCTGAACCTGCCCGGTTATGCCCAGTTGCGCGAACGCCTGATGCCCACCAGCGAACGCTTGGGCATCAACGACGCCGCACCGCAGCAGTTGCATCGGGTCGAAAGCAGCGTCAGCGAACACGCCAGCGACGGCGCCCTGCTGGTCGGCATCGAACTCGACGATCAACGCTCGTGGCCGCCGGCCCTGCCGAAAACCGTGAGCAACGCCGGAATCCTCGACAGCCGCGAATCGCGCAACAAACTCCTGGAACAACTCAGTCGCTTCCCCCCGGCGCGTCTGCTGATCGCCTGCGATCCACGACGCTCGCCGGATCGCGGCAGCCTCGCGTTGATCGCCGAACTGGCGCGCAACGCCGGCGCCACCCGGGTCTGGCTGTTGCAAGCACCGCCCGGTGAAGCGCTGGACAGCGCCCGCCTCGGCGACTGGCATGTGGCGCTGCAACAACTGGAGCTGCCGTTCGCCGATTGCGCGCCGATGAACTGGCTGGAGAACGGTCATGACTGATGCCCACAAAGCGCCGCTGAAACTCGCGGTGGTCGGCCACACCAACGTCGGCAAGACTTCGCTGCTGCGCACCCTGACCCGCGACGTCGGCTTCGGCGAAGTCTCACACCGCCCGAGCACCACCCGGCATGTCGAAGGGGCGCGGTTGTCGGTGGACGGTGAGCCGCTGCTCGATCTCTACGACACGCCAGGGCTGGAAGACGCCATTGCCCTGCTGGATTTCCTCGAGCGTCTGGAGCGGCCCGGCGAACGCCTCGACGGCCCGGCGCGACTGGCACGGTTTCTCGACGGCAGCGAGGCGCGCCAGCGTTTCGAACAGGAAGCCAAAGTGCTGCGGCAACTGCTCGCCTCTGACGCCGGCCTGTATGTGATCGACGCCCGCGAACCGGTGCTGGCCAAATATCGCGACGAACTGGAAGTGCTCGCCAGTTGCGGCAAACCACTGCTGCCGGTGCTGAACTTCGTCAGCAGCGCCAATCATCGCGAGCCGGATTGGCGCGAAGCGTTGGCGCGGCTTGGCCTGCATGCGCTGGTGCGCTTCGACAGCGTGGCGCCGCCGGAAGATGGCGAGCGGCGCCTGTACGAAAGCCTCGCGCTGCTCTTGGAAAACGCCCGTCCGCAACTGGAACGTCTGATCGCCGATCAACAGGCCCAGCGTCTTGCCCGCCAGCAAAGTGCGGCGCGCCTGATCGCTGAACTGCTGATCGATTGCGCGGCGTGCCGGCGCAGTGTGGTCAGCGAGGCCGAGCAGGAACAGCAAGCCATCAGCGACCTGCGCAAAGCCGTGCGCCAGCGCGAACAGAAATGCGTCGAGGCATTGCTCAAGCTCTACGCGTTTCGCCCGCAGGACGCGGCGGCCAGTGACTTGCCGCTGCTGGATGGGCGTTGGGGCGATGACCTGTTCAACCCGGAAACCCTGAAGCAACTCGGCGTGCGTGTTGGCGGCGGAATTGCAGCAGGCGCTGCAGCCGGGGCTGGCGTGGATTTGCTGGTGGGCGGGATTACCCTCGGTGCGGCGGCATTGGCCGGTGCGATTGCCGGCGGCGCGCTACAGACTGCGCGCAGTTATGGCAGCCGCCTGCTCGGCAAGATCAAGGGCCAGCGCGAATTGACCGTGGATGACGGGGTGTTGCGGTTATTGGCGCTGCGTCAGCGGCAGTTGCTGCTGGCGCTCGATCAGCGCGGGCATGCAGCCATGGACGCGATTCAGGTCGCCACCCCGCAGGACAAGACCTGGCGCGAGGGCAAGTTGCCGGATGCGCTGAGCAAGGCGCGGGCGCATCCGCAGTGGTCTTCGCTCAATCCGCAAGCGAAGTTGAATCAGGCGGAGCGGCAGGAGCAGATTGAGTCTCTGGCTGCAGATCTGTAGCGCCCGGACTGACGCTATCGCTGGCAAGCCAGCTCCCACAGAGCTCTCGGTGAAAACTATTTTTGTGATCAACCGAGATACCTGTGGGAGCTGGCTTGCCAGCGATGGCAGCCACTCGATTCCAAGACCTAAGAAGACAAAAGGCGCACCGCCTTCTCCTTCAATACTCCCAGATCCATCACCGGCACCGCCATTTCCTTGGCCAACTCATCCCACTGCCGCATGCGCAAACTCACGGCACACAACGGATCGCGCTCAAACACATCCGCCTCGGCCTCCGTCATCACCCCGCCCTGATATTCCAGCGTCCGGCGACTCGCTTCACTCAGGCGTTCGAAATACCCCGGCTCACGCAGCGTCAGATACCGCTTGGCCTGTACGTGATACTCCACCAGCCGTGCCATGCGTTCGCTGAATCCGGCCTCACGCAAATAGTCCGCACCCAGTCGTTCATGGCTGACCACGCCATAACCGCCCATGTTCTCGGCCCCCTCGGCACACAAATGGCCGATGTCATGAAAGAATGCCGCCAGCACCACTTCATCATCAAAGCCTTCGGCAATCGCCAGTTCCGCAGCCTGGGACATGTGTTCGATCTGCGACACAGGCTCGCCGATGTAATCGCTGGTGCCGAAGCGCTCGTACAACCCGAATACCCGAGCGACGACTTGTTGGTGATCCATCAGATTTCCTCCAGCAGCTGCGCGACATTGCGTTCGGCCAGTGCCGGGCCGACGCTCATGCCGACGCCGGTGTGCATCAGCGCCACACTCAGCCCCGGGGCCGGGCGCAGCAACGAAAACGGCCCCGGCCCCCGTGCACCATAGACGCCCTGCCAGCGCTCGACCACTTGCACCTTGCAGCCCAGCGTCTGTTCGGCCAGTTCGAGCATCCAGTTGTCGATCTGCTCGGCGTTGAACGGCGACGGATCGCTGCCGTAATGATGCGAGTCGCCGATGATCAGCTCGCCATACGGCGTCGGGCTGATCAGCAGGTGAATGCCGTTGTCGTGCAAGTGCGGTTGCTCGCGCAGGATCTGCGCCTGCACCGCCGCCGCTTGCGGCAGATCGGCGAAGGCGCCGTAGTGCACGCAGCTCAGACCGGTGAGCAAGGCGTGTTGCAGGTTGAGCTCGATCTGCGGTTTGGCGCGGAGCATTTGCAGGCGGCAGATCTGCGGGTCGAGCGCGGCAATCGGCTCGGCCAGCAGGGTCTGATAATCGTGGCCGGAGCAGACGATGATCTGCTTCGCCGTGTAACTGCCGGCAGTGCTGTGCAGGTGCCCCGGTTCGACGTCGCGCACCAGCGTACTGAAGTGAAACTCGACACCGAGGTCGCGGCGCAGATAGTCGATCAACGCGGGGATTGCTTCGCGCGAGTACAGCTGTTGATCGTCGAGGCCGTGCAATGCGGCGCGGTGGTGGCTGAACTGGCCGTGGTACAGATCACGCAGTGCGGCGCCGCGCAGCAAGTCGACGTTATAGCCGTGTTCCACGGCGCGACCGGCGCAGAACGCTTCGAGCAGTTGCTCTTCGGCTTCCGTGCGAGCGAACAGGTACGAGCCGTTGCGCTTGATCTTGAGACCAGCGAGTTGCGCCCAGTAGCCCCAGATGTCGCGGCTGGCCTTGGCGAGTTCAAGCATCTGGCCCGGCGGCTGGCCGGTGACCAGCGCCTGACCGAAGTTGCGCACCGAGGCGCCGAGGGGCGTGGCGGTGCGTTCGAAAACGCTGACCTTGAGGCCGCGTCTGGCGGCGGCGTAAGCGTGGGACAGGCCGAGGATGCCGGCGCCGACGATCAGCAGGTCTTTGTGTTGGGTCATAAAAGCAATCCCGCTTGTGTGGCGAGGGAGCTTGCTCCCGCTCGGCTGCGCAGCAGTCGTAAATTCGGCAGGTGCGCAGTGCCTGACACTACTCGTTTGCAGAATTTGGGACCGCTTCGCGCTCCAGCGGGAGCAAGCTCCCTCGCCACAGGCTGTGTGAGTCGGTTATTTCGCAACGACTTTCTCGGACTTGCCGTCATACCGCTTGCGCCACTCGGTGAGGATCTCGTCGCGGTTCTTCGAGGCCCAGGCGAAGTCGTTCTTGATCAGGCGCTGCTCGTAGTCGGCCGGCAGTTCGGTCTGCGGCTTGGCGATGCCCGGCTGGGCAAGAACCGCGAAGTTCTCCTTGTACAGGTCCATCGCCTCGGCGCTGGCGGAGAAGTCCGCGAGTTTCTTCGCTGCCTCTTCATGCGGCGTGCCTTTGATCACCGCTGTGGCTTCGATTTCCCAGCCCAGGCCTTCCTTCGGCAGAATGATGTCCAGCGGCGCGCCCTGGCGCTTCAGCTGTACGGCTGGATACTCAAAGGAAATGCCGATCGGGAATTCACCCGCCGCCGCAAGTTTGCATGGCTTGGAACCGGAATGAACGTACTGGCCGATGTTCTGGTGCAGACCGTCCATGTAGGCCCAACCCTGCTTCTCGCCAAAGGTTTGCAGCCAGGCGCTGACGTCGAGGAAACCGGTGCCGGACGAAGCCGGGTTCGGCATGACGATCTTGCCCTTGTACTCAGGCTTGGTCAGATCCTGCCAGCTCACCGGTTTGCTCAAGCCCTGCTTCTCGGCTTCGACGGTGTTGAAGCAGATGGTCGCGGCCCACACGTCCATGCCGACCCAGGCTGGCGGGTTGGCGGCGTCGCGGTAGTTCGCGCCGATCTTGCCCAGATCCTTCGGTGCATAGCTTTGCAGCATGCCCTGCTGGTCGAGGATCGCCAGGCTCGACGCGGCCAGGCCCCACACCGCGTCAGCCTGCGGACGGGCCTTCTCGGCCAGCAGTTTGGCAGTGATGATCCCGGTGGAATCGCGCACCCACTTGATCTCGACGTCCGGGTTGGCCTTTTCGAACGCAGCCTTGTAGGCGGTCAGTTGCTCGGCTTCGAGGGCGGTGTACACCGTCAACTCGGTTTTTGCCGCGAAGGCATTCAGGCTGAAAGTAGCGAGCACAGCAGCGGCCAGGGCCATAGGCTTGAACATGATCGTTTTCCTGTCTTGAGTTGAGGTTGGGAAAATCAGTGACCGGGCGCGGTTTGCCGCCAGGCCTGGGAACGGCGCAGCAAGCCGCGCGAAGCCCACGCCAGCAGCAAGGACACGCCCGCCGAGGTGAACAGAATCAGGGTCGACATCGCCGCCGCACCACCGACGTTGCCGGCGTCATCCATGTTCAGCACCGCGACCGCTGCGAGGATGGTGTCGGGGCTGTAGAGGAAGATCGCCGCCGACACCGTGGTCATCGCCGAGACGAACAGGTAGCGCACGATATCCAGCAGCGCCGGCAAACAGATCGGTACGGTGACCCGCAGGTAATGGCGGTACAGCGGCGCCTTGAGCGACAGCGCGGCGGCTTCGAACTCGGCGTCGAGCTGACGCAGCGCGGTGGTGGCGGTCATTTGTGCGGTGGTCAGGTAGTGCGCAATGGTGCAGACGATCAGCAGGGTCATCGTGCCGTACAGCACGTGCAGCGGGTTGCCACTGAGGTTGAAGAAGAAGACGTACCCCAGACCGAGCACCAGCCCCGGCACTGCCATCGGGATGAAACTGAGCATGCGCAACGTCAGGTTGAGGCCGCGTTGGCTGCGGGTTTTCTCCATCAGGTAAGCGCCGGTGAAGATCAGCACGCTGCCGATCAATGCCGTGCCCAGCGCCATCTTCAAGCTGTTGCCGTAGGCCAGCCAGCCACCGCCGGCAGTCTCGTTGAACTGGTAGTGATTGAGCGACAGCGACAGGTTGTACGGCCAGAACTTCACCAGCGACGAAAACACCGCCATGCCGAACACCAGCAGCAACGCCGCGCTGATCAGCAAAACAATCGCCAGATAGCAGGCATCGCGCAATTTCGACGGCGCTGGTTTGAACACTTGAGCGCGGCCGCTCATGGAGTCGCCGTGACGACGACGCAGCCAGGCATCGACGCCAAAGCTGAACAGCGCCGGCAGCAACAGCACCATGCCGATCAGCGCCCCGCGTCCGAATTGTTGCTGGCCGACCACGGCTTTGTAGGCTTCCAGCGCCAGCACTTGATAGTCGCCGCCGACCACCACCGGCACACCGAAATCGGTGATGGTCAGGGTGAACACCAGACAGAACGCAGCGAATACCGCTTGCCGGGTCGCCGGCCAGGTGATGCTGCGGAACGCCTTGGCCGGACTGGCACCCATGCTCGACGCCGCATCGAACAGCCGCGCATCCGCCAGCGACAGCGCCGAAAGCAAAATCATCAGTGCATGCGGGAAGGTGTAGATCACTTCGCCCAGCACAATCCCCCAGAACCCGTAGATGTTGTCCGAGAGCAGCCCGCGCAACATGCCCTGGTTGCCGAACAGATAAACCAGCGCAATCCCCGGCAGCATCGACGGCGCCATCAATGGCAGCAGGGAAATCCCGCGCCAGATGCCCTTGGCCGGAATCAGGGTGCGTTGCAGGGCGTAGGCAAACAGGTAGGCCAGCGGTACGACGATGGCCGCGACGCTGAGGGAAACTTTCAGGCTGTTGCCGAGCAGCCAGTGGAAATTGTCGCTGCTCACCAGCTCCTTGGCGGCGAGCCAGCCACCGCCCTGCCCGGCCTCGCTGCTGAAACCGCGCCAAAAGATCGCCAGCAACGGCAGCAGCACCGCGACACCGAGCAGCAACAGCAGCAGGAGTTTGCCGCCGAGGACAAAAATCCGGTCACCGACCTCGGCGCCGGACACCTGCCGCGCCTGCTTGTGCGGTAGCGGCAGTGCGATGTTCGCGCTCATCAGGCAAACACCTGCAGGCTGCGCGGTGGCAAGGCGACCATGATCTGCTGGGCGCCGAGGCGCGGCATGGCTTCCGGCGCCAGTTCGGCGAGCAGCGAATGGCCCGGCAACTGGTCGAGTTCAAAGCTCATGCGGCAGCGGTTACCAAGGAAAGTGATCTCGCGCACCCTGGCCGGGAACAGGTTTTCTTCGTGCACCAGCGGATTGACGTTGATCGCTTCCGGGCGGCAGAACAACCGGCCCGAAGCGCCGCTCACGCTCCCATCGGCCAGACGCACATCCATCCCGCCAACCCGGGCGTGACTGGCGCTGCTGCGTTGGAACGGCAGCCAGTTGCCCTGCCCGACGAACTCGGCCACGAACGGCGTGGCCGGGCGGTTGTAGATTTCCTGCGGGGTGGCGTACTGCTCGACGCGGCCGTTGTTCATCACGGCGATACGGTCGGCCATCAGCATGGCTTCGTCCTGATTGTGCGTGACCATCAGGGTGGTGATGCCGAGGTTGCGCTGCAGTTGGCGCAGCTCGGTGCACAGATGCTCGCGCACTCGGGCGTCGAGGGCCGACATCGGTTCATCGAGCAACAGCAGCGACGGCGCCGGGGCCAGGGCGCGAGCCAGCGCGACTCGCTGTTGCTGGCCACCGGACAGTTGGCCCGGGTACTTTTTCTCACTGCCGCTGAGGCCGACCAGTTCCAGCATCTGCCCGACGCGACGGCGCACTTCGTCGCGACCACTGCCGGCGAGGCCGTAGGCAATGTTCGCTTCGACCGTCAGATTGGGGAACAGCGCGTAGGACTGGAACAGGATGCCGTAGTCCCGGGCCTGCGGTGCAAGGTGCGAGACATCGCGATCACCGAGGTACAACTCGCCGCTGTCCTGCTTCTCCAGCCCGGCGATGCAGCGCAGCAGCGTGGTCTTGCCGCAACCCGACGGGCCGAGCAGGCACACCAGCTCGCCGGCGGCGACATCGAGGGAGACGTTATCCAGCGCGGTGAACGCGCCGAAGCGCTTCTGTACGCCGCGCACTTTCATCGGCGCACCGGGGTTGGTCAGGGCAGTTGCGATGGCAGGATTCATGGACAGACCTCATCAAGCAGATGGGGCCAATCCTAGAGTTGTAATGCGTCCGTCATGTGGCAGTGAGGCAAAAACGGCCGATAGTGGTATTCGGGGATTTTGGTTCAGGCCTCAAGTCATGTGTTGCCTGGTCTGGCCTCATCGCTGGCAAGCCAGCTCCCACAAGGATCTTCAGTGAATGCAGATTTTGTGAACACCTGAAATACCTGTGGGAGCTGGCTTGCCAGCGATGGGGCCAGTTCGAGCAGTGAAGAAATCAGGCCGGGGACATTTCCTGAGCCAAGCCGAGGAAGGCCGCCGGCAACCGCGCCCCCTTGCGCTCCTTGAGGCAATACAGGTACTCGGGAATCTGCGGCGCATTCTCGATGGTCAGCACCCGCAGTTGCGGATCATGCGGCACTTCCTGGCGGGCAATGATGCTGATGCCGATATTGCGCAGCACCGCCTCGCGGATCGATTCGCGGCTGCCGATCTCCAGCAACGGGCCGAAACTGACCCCGGCGCTTTCCAGCAACTCCTCGGTCAACCGGCGGGTGGTCGAGCCGGATTCGCGCATCAACAACGTATGCCCGGCCAGCGCACTCAACGCCACATGCTCCTGTGCCGCCAGCGGATGGTTGCGATGCACCGCCAGCACCAGTGGATCGCTACCCAATACCCGGCGAATCAAGCGCGCATCCTCAAGCAACTGCGACGAGGCCGCGACATCCACCCGGTAATCCTCCAGCGCTTCGAGCACCTGCTGCGAGTTGCCGATTTCCACCGACACTTCCACTTGCGGCAGACGCTCGCGGAAGGTCTTCACCAGATCGAGGATGTAATACGGCGCGGTCGCAGCGATACGCAACGTGCCCTGCACCTGACCGCTGTTGCGCAGGAAGAACTCGATGTCGGCCTCCTGCTGCAACAGCGCCTTGACCATCGGCAGCAGTCGCGCGCCTTCATCGCTGACACTCAGGCGCCGACCGCCACGGTAGAACAGCTCCACCGAGTACTGGCTTTCCAGATTGCGGATCTGCGTGGTCACGGTGGGTTGGCTGAGGCCGAGCTTTTTCGCCGCCAGCGTGATGCTGCCCAGGCGGGCGACCATGTAAAACGCTTTCAGCTCGGCACTCAGCACAACCATCCCTCATCGTTTATTTGCGCAGCAGGCGCAAACCGTTGAACACCACCAGCAGGCTCACGCCCATGTCGGCGAACACCGCCATCCACATGGTGGCGAGCCCGGCGAAGGTTACCGCAAGAAAGATAGCCTTGATCACCAGGGCCAAGGCGATGTTCTGTTTCAGGATGCTCGCGGTGTCGCGCGACAGGCTGATGAACGCCGGGATCTTGCGCAGATCGTCGTCCATCAGGGCGACATCGGCGGTTTCAATCGCGGTGTCGGTGCCGGCCGCCGCCATGGCGAAACCGATTTCGGCCCGCGCCAGCGCCGGGGCGTCGTTGATGCCGTCGCCGACCATGCCGACCCGGTGACCCTGTGCATAAAGCGCTTCAATGGCTTGCAGCTTGTCCGTCGGCAGCAAGTCGCCTTGGGCCTGGTCGATGCCGACCTGCGCCGCAATGGCTTGCGCGGTGTGCACGTTGTCGCCGGTGAGCATCAGGGTTTTCACCCCGAGGGCGTGCAACTGACGGATCGCTTCGCGGCTGCTTTCCTTGACCGTGTCGGCCACGGCAAACAGCGCCAGCGGGCCGGATCTGTCGAGCAGCAACACCACGGACTTGCCCTGTTTCTCTAGCGCAAACAGCTTCTCTTCGAGTTGCGGCGAGCACAGGCCCAACTCTTCGACCAGACGGTGGTTGCCCAAGTGATAGGTTTGGCCATTGATTTGGCCTTTCACACCGCGACCCGCCAGCGCTTCAAAGTTATCCACACTGAGCACGGCGAGGTTTTTATCCACAGCCGCATTGGCGATCGCCAGCGACACTGGGTGATCGGAACGCCCGGCCAGCGCGGCAGCAATGGCCGGAGCCGTGGCGTCGGCAGTCGGGTCGAGCGACAGGTAATCGGTCTGCACCGGTTTGCCGTGGGTGATGGTGCCGGTCTTGTCCAGCGCCAGGTAGTCGAGCTTGAAACCGCCCTCCAGGTACACGCCGCCCTTGACCAGAATGCCCTTGCGCGCCGCTGCCGCGAGGCCGCTGACGATGGTCACCGGGGTGGAGATCACCAGCGCGCACGGACAGGCAACCACCAGCAACACCAGCGCACGGTAGATCCAGTCGAACCACGCCGCGCCCATGAACATCGGCGGAATGATCGCCACGGCCAGCGCCAGCACGAACACCACCGGGGTGTAGATTTTCGAGAATTGATCGACGAAGCGCTGCGTCGGCGCCCGCGCACCTTGCGCCTGCTCGACGGCGTGGATGATCCGCGCCAGGGTCGAGTTGTTCGCCGCCGCAGTCACCGTGTACTCCAGCGAACCGGCCTGGTTGATGGTGCCGGCGAAGACTTTGTCGCCGATGGATTTCTCCACCGGCAGACTTTCACCGGTGATCGGCGCCTGGTCGATGCTCGAGTTGCCGCTGACCACTTCGCCGTCCAGCGCGATGCGCTCGCCGGGCTTTACCCGCACGCGGGCGCCAAGTTCGACGCTTTTGACCTCTTGTTCGATCCAGTTGCCATCGGCTTGCTGCACCGTGGCCTGTTCCGGGGTCATCTGCATCAGACCGCTGATGGCGTTGCGCGCACGATCCAGCGAGCGCGCCTCGATCAACTCGGCCACGGTGAACAGGAACATCACCATCGCCGCTTCCGGCCACTGCCCGATCAGCACCGCACCGGTCACCGCGATGCTCATCAGCGCGTTGATGTTGAGGTTGCGGTTCTTCAGGGCGATCCAGCCCTTTTTATAGGTGGTCAGGCCGCCGCTGAGGATCGACACCAGCGCAATGATCGCCACCACCGAGGTCGGCGCGGCGTTGGTGAAGTGGATCACTTCAGCCGCCAGCGCACCAACGCCGGACAGCGCCAGTGGCCACCAGTGTTTCTTCACCGGCGCCGGGGCCGGGGATTCGACGCCCGCCTCCAGCGGTTCGGCGTGCATGCCCAGCGAGGTGATCGCCTCAGTGATCGGCGCGGTGTCCGACAGGTTGTGGGTCACACCGAGCACACGGTTGATCAGGTTGAATTCCAGTTGCTGCACGCCGGCCAGTTTGCCGAGCTTGTTCTGGATCAGCGTCTGCTCGGTCGGGCAGTCCATCGCTTCGATGCGGAAACTGCTCAACCGGGCGTCGGCGCTGGTCTTTTCGCTCAGTTGCACCAACGCAGGTGCGGGGGCTCTCGACGCGCAGCAGGCATCGCCACCGTGGTCGTGCTTGTGCACAGGCTGCAATTTGGGGCTGTGGTCGTGTCCCGCGTGGGATTTGTGGTTGTGCTGGGAATCGCTCATTGGTCGCGTCCATGAAGGTGCCTGTTGCCAAGTAAAGACCCTGTAGCCACTATAGGGTCAAGCACCCATTTGGAGATGGCCGTCATGAAGATCGGCGAACTGGCGAAACTCACCGACTGCGCCGTGGAGACCATCCGCTACTACGAGCGCGAAAACCTCCTGCCGGAACCGGCGCGCAGCGACGGCAACTATCGCGTCTACACCCAGGCCCACGCCGAACGCCTGACCTTCATCCGCAACTGCCGCACCCTCGACATGACCCTCGAAGAAATCCGCAGCCTGCTGGCCATGCGTGACAGCCCGCAGGATCAGTGTGCAAGCGTGAATACGCTGATCGACGAACACATCCAGCATGTGAAAGCGCGGATTGATGGGTTGCTGGCGTTGCAGACACAACTGCTCGACCTGCGCCAACGTTGCGGCGAAGGGCCGGGGGCGGATCAGTGCGGGATTTTGCAGCGGCTGGAGGTGAGTGGCGGGGTTGTGGCGACGGAGGTCGAACACTCCCACGTAGGCCGCAGCCACGGCCACTGACAACACCACAAAATATTGTGGGAGCTGGCTTGCCAGCGATAGCGGTTTTACAGACACATCAATGTTGAATGTGCTGCCGTCATCGCTGGCAAGCCAGCTCCCACAGGTTTAATGGCAGTCTGTCAGACCGCCATCGGCGCGGTCATCGGCGCATGGTGCTCGTAACCTTCCAGCGAGAAATCGCTCGGTTCCACCAGCTCCAGCCACTCCGGCTGATACACACCGGTCTTGGCGAACTCCGGCACGCGGTCGGAGATTTTCAGTTTCGGCATGGCGAACGGCTCGCGCTTGAGCTGTTCGTTAAGCATGTCCAGGTGGTTCTCGTAGACGTGCGCATCACCGATGAAATAGGTGAACCAGCGCGGCGTGTAGCCGGTCAGGCGCCCGATCAGGCTGAGCAGCGCAGCGCCTTCGGTGAGGTTGAACGGCGTGCCCAGGCCCAGGTCGTTGGAGCGGATGTACAGGGTCAGGGAGATCTCTCTGGTCTCGACATTCGGGTGGAACTGGTACAGCAGATGGCATGGCGGCAGGGCCATTTCATCGAGCTGGGCGACGTTCCAGCCGTGGAACAGGATGCGGCGGCTGCCCGGATCCTTGATGATCGTGTCGACACACTGGCGCACCTGGTCGATGGCTTTGTACAGCACCACATAGGCCTGGCCGTCTTCTTCGCCTTGAGCGATCTGCTTGTAGCCGTTGCTCAGGGTTTGTTCGATGGCGGCGGTGTTGCTCAGCGGGATCTGCTTGTACGCCGGCCATTTGCGCCATTGCACGCCGTAGATTTCGCCGAGGTCGTCTTCGCCCTGACGGAACGGGTTGGCCAGCCACTGCGCGTTTTCGTTGGCGTTCTGGTCCCAGACCTTGCAGCCCAGCGCACGGAATTCAGCGGCGTTGTTCACCCCACGCAGAAAACCGCACATCTCACCGATGGCCGATTTGAACGCCATCTTGCGGGTGGTGATCGCCGGAAAGCCTTCCTGCAGATCGAAACGCAGCATCGCACCCGGGAAGCTGATGGTGTTGATGCCGGTGCGGTTGGCCTGTTTGCTGCCGTTCTTGATGACGTGCGAGACCAGTTCGAGATATTGCTTCATGAGTTACCTGTGTCCTTTGAGCCCCGGCGTCGCGCGCCGGGGTTCGTAGTTTAAGCGGTCGGCGCGAGCGGCGCTGCCGGCGCACGACGATAGGCCAGCCAGATCAGGAACAGCCCGCCGACGATCATCGGTACGCACAGCACCTGACCCATGGTCAGCCAGTTCCAGGCCAGGTAGCCCAGTTGCGCGTCCGGTACGCGGACGAACTCGACGATGAAACGGAAAATGCCATAAAACAGCGCGAACATGCCGGATACTGCCATGGTCGGACGCGGTTTACGCGAGAACAGCCACAGGATCAGGAACAGCGCCACGCCTTCGAGCGCGAACTGATACAGCTGCGACGGGTGACGCGGCAACTGCGCCGGATCGCTGAACGGCGGGAAGATCATCGCCCACGGCACGTCAGTCGGCTTGCCCCACAGCTCGGCGTTGATGAAGTTACCGATACGCCCGGCACCCAGACCGATCGGCACCATCGGCGCAACGAAGTCCATCAACTGGAAGAAGGTCTTGCCGTTACGCTTGCCGAACCACAGCGCAGCGAGCATCACCCCGATGAACCCGCCGTGGAACGACATGCCGCCCTTCCACACTTCGAAAATCAGCGTCGGGTTGGCGATGTAGGCGCTCAGGTCATAGAACAGCACGTAACCCAGACGGCCACCGACAATCACCCCCATCGACAGCCAGAACACCAGATCGGAGAGCTTCTCCTTGGTCCAGGTCGGGTCGAAGCGGTTGAGCCGGCTCGACGCCAGCAGCCATGCGCCGCCGATGCCGACAAGGTACATCAGACCGTACCAGTGGATTTTCAGCGGACCGATGGCCAGGGCCACCGGGTCGATCTGCGGGTAAGGCAGCATTGCGACTCCTCGTTAGAGTTGAAACCAAAATTCCCGGGCGACGCTGCCACCTCAGGATTAAGCCAGGATTGCCAAATGTGTCAGAGCAGGAAATTCAAACCCACGCAGAACAGCAAAGCGGCGAACAGTCTTTTCAGCAAGCGCGGCGACAACCTGTGGGCCAATCGCGCGCCGAGACGGGCGAAGACCATGCTGGTCAGGGCGATGCCCAACAGCGCCGGCAAATAAACAAAACCGAGACTATGCGGCGGCAACAACGAATCGTGCCAGCCCAGAATCATGAAACTTAATGCACTGACCAGGGCGATCGGCAGGCCACAGGCTGACGAGGTCGCCACGGCTTGCTGCATCGGCACGCTGCGCCAGGTCAGAAACGGCACGGTCAGCGAACCGCCGCCGACGCCAAAAATCGCCGACGCCCAACCGATCACGCTCCCCGCCACGGTCAGACCGAGTTTGCCGGGGACGGTTCGACTGGCCTTGGGCTTGATGTCCAGCGCCAACTGCAGCGAGATCACCAAGGCAAATACGCCGATGATCTTTTGCAGATTCGGCCCGGAAATCGCCTCGGCCGTCAGCGCACCGAAACCGGCGCCGAGCAGTATGCCCACCGCCATCCACTTGAAGATCGGCCAGCGCACGGCGCCACGCCGATGGTGTTCACGCACGGCGTTGACCGACGTAAAAATGATCGTCGCCAGCGACGTGCCAACCGCCAGATGCGTAAGGATCGACTGATCGAAACCCTGCAAGGTAAAACTGAACACCAGCACCGGGACAATGATGATCCCGCCGCCCACCCCGAACAGCCCGGCCAGCACGCCCGCACAGGCGCCCAGCGCCAGATAGAGCAGAAATTCCACGGCCGTCTCCCCGACGCATCCCCAAAACCGGAGCGGCATGGTAACGGATGCATGGCCTTTGGCTCCACTTGCGATGGATGCACGGACGACGACTGCGTAGAGTGAGCAGAAAACACACAAGGACCACCTTATGTGCCTGATCGTTTTCGCCTGGCGCCCGGGCCATGCCCAGCCGCTGATCGTCGCGGCCAACCGTGACGAGTTCTACGCCCGCCCGAGCCTGCCGCTGGCGCCATGGGCCGACGCGCCGCATGTGCATGCCGGCCGCGATCTTGAGGCTGGCGGCACGTGGCTGGGGATTGGTGCCAACGGACGTTTCGCCGCACTGACCAATATCCGCGACCCGCACCAGCCGCCGGCGCGCAAGTCACGAGGGGAACTGGTGGCGCGGTTTCTCACGGGCGATGCGTCGATTGATGATTACTTAAGCGATGTGGTCGCGCGCTCGCCGGAGTACGCCGGGTTCAACCTGCTGCTGGGTAATGCCCATGAGCTGTGGCACTTCAATGCGCGGACGTCGGAACCGGTGATGCTCGAGCCAGGAGTTTACGGGCTATCGAATGCCGGGCTGGATACGCCGTGGCCGAAGCTGCTCAAGGCCAAGGCTGCGTTGAATGCGGTGCTGGATGATCCACAGCCTGCGCGGTTGCTGGAATTGCTGGGCGATGCGCAAACCGCGCCATTCGCCGAGCTGCCGGACACCGGGGTCGGGCTGGCCACTGAATCACTGCTGTCGAGTGTGTTTATTGCCAGTCAAAGTTACGGGACGCGGGCGAGTACGGCGTTGATCGTGCAGGCGGATGGCACGCGGCGGATGGTGGAGCGCAGTTTCGGGCCGTATGGCGGGCATTTGGGCGAGGTGGAGATCAATACCTGAAAGTGAGCAACCATTGTGGCGAGGGAGCTTGCTCCCGCTCGGGTGCGAAGCAGCCGCAACCCAGTCAATGCGATCTCTCAGAAGAGTCTCATTGACCGAATTGGGAGCGCTCCGCACTCCAGCGGGAGCAAGCTCCCTCGCCACAGGGTCATCAGCCTTTCAGAGGGCCTTGTTGACCGCCGGCGGGTTCATCTTCGACAGCCCGAGATTCTTCAGCGCCAGTTGCAGCGAGCTGTGGATAACTTGCGGGTTGTCGATCTTCATCAGCTCCGCCAGCAGATCCTTGGCCTTGCTCAGGTTGATCTGACGCAGCATCCACTTCACTTTCGGCAGGTTGGTGGCGTTCATCGACAGGCTGTCGAAGCCCATCGCCATCAACAGCACCGCCGCTGCCGGATCACCGGCCATTTCGCCGCAGATGCTCACCGGTTTGCCTTCGGCATGTGCGTCGCGCACCACGGTTTGCAGGGCTTGCAGCACCGCAGGGTGCAGGTAGTCGTAAAGATCGGCCACTCGCGGGTTGTTGCGGTCGACGGCCAGCAGGTACTGGGTCAGGTCGTTGGAGCCGACCGACAGGAAGTCCACCTGCCGCGCCAGTTCCTTGGTCTGATAAACCGCGGCCGGTATCTCGATCATTACGCCAATAGGCGGCATCGGCACGTCGGTGCCTTCGTCGCGCACTTCACCCCAGGCCCGGTGGATCAGGTGCAGGGCTTCTTCGAGTTCGTGGGTGCCGGAGATCATCGGCAGCAGGATCCGCAGGTTGTTCAGGCCTTCGCTGGCCTTGAGCATCGCGCGGGTCTGCACCAGGAAGATTTCCGGGTGGTCGAGGGTCACGCGAATCCCGCGCCAGCCGAGGAACGGATTGTCTTCCTTGATCGGGAAGTACGACAGCGACTTGTCACCGCCGATGTCCAGGCTGCGCATGGTCACCGGTTGCGGGTGGAACGCGGCGAGCTGCTCGCGGTAGATCGCCAGCTGTTCCTTTTCGCTCGGGAAGCGCTGGTTGATCATGAACGGCACTTCGGTGCGGTACAGGCCGACACCTTCGGCGCCGCGCTTCTGTGCCCGCGCCACATCCGCCAGCAGGCCGGTGTTGACCCACAGCGGCATGCGATGGCCATCGAGGGTCACGCACGGCAGATCACGCAGGGTGTCGAGGCCCAGCGCCAGTTGTTTCTCTTCTTCGACAACCTCGGCGAACTGCTTGCGCAGCACATCGCTGGGGTTGGTGTAGACCTCGCCGCGGGTGCCATCGACGATCACTTCGATGCCGTCGACCTTGGCGTACGGCAGGTCGACCAGGCCCATCACCGTCGGAATGCCCATGGCCCGGGCCAGGATCGCGACGTGCGAGTTACCCGAACCGAGAACCGACACCAGACCGACCAGCGTGCCTTCCGGCACCTCGCCGAGCATGGCCGGAGTCAGCTCTTCGCTGACCAGAATGGTTTTTTCCGGGTAGACCAGGTTTTGCTGACGCTCTTCCTGCAGGTAGGCCAGCAGGCGCCGGCCGAGGTCCTTGACGTCCGACGCACGCTCACGCAGGTAGGCGTCGTCCATCAGTTCGAAACGGTTGACGTGCTCGGTGACCACCTGACGCAGCGCGCCCTGGGCCCACTGGCCGGTCTTGATCACGGTGGTGATTTCGCTGCCCAGCGAGGCATCGTCGAGCATCATCAGGTAGACGTCGAACAGCGCGCGCTCTTCCGGGCGCAGCTGGGTCGCGAGTTTGGCGGACAACGCGCGCATGTCGGCGCGCACGCCTTCGATGGCGGTCTTGAACAGCGCCAGCTCAGCGTCGATGTCGGTGATGTGCTTGTCCGGCACCACGTCCAGGTCCGCCGGCGGCAGCATCACCACCGCAGTACCGACCGCCGCACCCGGTGAACCCGGTACGCCGACGAACTTGGCTTCCTGAATGCCCTTGCCCTGACGGCCCAGACCGCGGATCGAACCGGTGGCCTCGGCGTGGGCGATTACGCCGGCGAGCTGCGCGCTCATGGTCACGAGGAAGGCTTCTTCACCTTCATCGAACTGGCGGCGTTCTTTCTGCTGGATGACCAACACGCCGACGACGCGGCGGTGGTGAATGATCGGCGCCCCGAGGAAGGAGGCGTAGCGCTCCTCGCCGGTCTCGGCGAAGTAGCGGTAGCGCGGGTGATCCGCGGCGTTTTCGAGGTTCAGGGGTTCTTCACGCGTGCCGACCAGACCCACCAGACCTTCGTTGGGTGCCATGCTGACCTTGCCGATCGAGCGCTTGTTCAAGCCCTCGGTGGCCATCAGGACGAAGCGGTTGGTCTCGGGATCAAGCAGGTAGACCGAGCAGACCTGGCTGCCCATGGCCTCTTTGACGCGCAACACAATAATCCCCAACGCCGCCTTGAGATCCTTGGCGGAGTTAACTTCCTGGACGATCTTGCGCAGCGTATTGAGCATGGCTCGGGGTCGAACTCCGTCGTCAGTCGCGCGCTAAAAGGCGCGGGGCAAGCTCTTTGAGGGCGCGTCGATACACCTCGCGCTTGAATGTCACCACCTGGCCCAACGGATACCAATAACTGACCCAGCGCCAGCCATCGAACTCCGGTTTACCGGTCAAATCCATCCGCACCCGCTGCTCGTTGGAGATCAGGCGCAGGAGAAACCATTTCTGCTTCTGGCCGATGCACAGCGGTTGGCTGTGGGTACGCACCAGACGTTGCGGCAAACGATAGCGCAACCAGCCCCGGGTACAGGCCAGTATTTCAACATCTTCACGTTCCAGGCCAACTTCTTCGTTCAGCTCGCGGTACAAGGCGTCTTCCGGCGTCTCCTCGGGGTTGATTCCCCCTTGCGGAAACTGCCAGGCATCCTGATTGATACGGCGAGCCCATAGCACCTGGCCGGCGTCATTCGTCAGAATGATCCCGACATTGGGGCGGAAACCATCGGGGTCGATCACGGCAACAACCTCGCAAACGCATGTCGCCGCATTGTTCCACAAAGCTTGATAAGGCGGCAACGAAGGTTCCTACCTTATGTGCACTCTTGTGAAAAGACCGTATTCTTGTCGCCTTTTTACTGACTTTTCAGCGGGTAACTGCAATGCGCCTGGCTCTATTCGATTTGGACAACACCCTTCTGGGCGGCGACAGCGATCACGCCTGGGGCGACTATCTGTGCGAACGCGGCTTCCTCGATCCGGTGGCGTACAAGACGCGCAACGACGAGTTCTATCAGGATTACCTGGCCGGCCAGCTGGATAACGCCGCGTACCTGAACTTCTGCCTGGAGATCCTCGGTCGCACCGACATGGCCGTGCTCGATCAATGGCACAACGACTATATGCGCGACTGCATCGAACCGATCGTGCTGCCCAAGGCGCTGGAACTGCTGAAACAGCACCGCGACGCCGGCGACAAACTGGTGATCATCACCGCCACCAACCGCTTCGTCACTGCACCGATTGCCGTACGCCTGGGCGTCGAAACCCTGATCGCCACCGAGTGCGAGATGGTCGATGGCCGCTACACCGGGCGCAGCACCGACATTCCGTGCTTCCGTGAGGGCAAGGTGACGCGCCTCAATCGCTGGCTGGAGGAAACCGGGTATTCGCTGGATGACAGCTATTTCTATAGCGATTCGATGAATGATCTGCCGCTGCTGGAGCAGGTGGCGAACCCGGTGGCCGTTGACCCGGATCCGAATCTGCGGGCCGAGGCCGAGAAGCGTGGCTGGCCAGTCATTAGTCTGCGCGGCTGATATAGCTATCGCTGGCAAGCCAGCTCCCACAGGTTTTCCAGGTGATCACACCATTTGTGTTCGCTACAGATCCTGTGGGAGCTGGCTTGCCAGCGATTGAAGCGACGCGGTCTCAAGCCCTAAACAGGTTTGGCGCCCATCAGCCCGGCAATGGCGATAAAACAGACAAAGCTGAATAACGCCAAGGCAAACGTGAACTTGCCAACGCCACCCGGCGCCTTGCGCAACCGATTCAACCGCACCAGCAACCAGAACCACGCCAGCGCCGCCACGGTGTACAGCACGCTTGAGGCCAGCAGCCAGGTCTGCCCCAGCGGCCAGCCGACCCGATGCACCATGCCCCAGCCGGTGAAGGGCATGCTCAACAGCGCCAGGCCCATCAACAGCCAGATGAACACCCGTGGCCGTTGCAAGGTGCGACTACCGGCCGTTGCATCACCTTTGCGGCGCGCCAGAAAAACCCAGATCCCCAGCCCCAGCGCACTGGCCAGCAACACCACAGTGGCGACCATGTGCGCGGTTTTCAGGGCGGTTAACGTTTCCATTGTTCGATTTCCTTAAGGCCTGCCCATCAGCGTAGCCGCTCAGCCAAGAAACAGCTTATAGGCCGCGTTGTCGCTTTCGTCCCAGTACGGGTAGCCGATCTCCGCCAGCGCCGCCGGCACCAGATGACGCTCGTCATGCGGTACTTGCAGACCTGCGACGACACGGCCATCCGCCGCACCATGGTTGCGGTAATGGAACATCGAGATGTTCCAGCGTCCGCCGAGCTTGTTGAGAAAGTTGAACAGCGCGCCCGGGCGCTCCGGGAATTCGAAGCGCAGCACCACTTCATCGACCACCTGCGCCGCGCGCCCGCCGACCATGTGGCGGATGTGCAGCTTGGCCAGCTCGTTGTCGGTCAGATCGATGACCGGGAAGCCCTGCTCGGCCAGACTCGCCAGCAGTGCGCTGCGCGGATCGTTTTCCGGGTGCGTCTGCACGCCGACGAAGATGTGCGCTTCGCTGCCGGTGTTGTAGCGGTAATTGAATTCGGTGATCTGGCGCTTGCCGATCGCTTCGCAGAAGGCCTTGAAGCTGCCGGCCTGCTCCGGAATGGTCACGGCGATGATCGCCTCGCGACCTTCACCCAGCTCGGCGCGCTCAGCGACGTGGCGCAGGCGGTCGAAGTTGACGTTGGCCCCGGAGTCGATGGCGACGAAGGTCTGGCCGTTGACACCACGCGACTCGACGTACTTCTTGATCCCGGCCACGCCCAAAGCGCCGGCAGGCTCGGTGATCGAGCGGGTATCGTCGTAGATATCCTTGATTGCGGCGCAGATTTCGTCGGTGCTGACGGTGATCACCTCGTCGACGTAATCCTTGCAGATGTCGAAGGTGTGCTGACCGATCTGCGCCACCGCCACGCCGTCGGCGAAGATACCCACGGTCGGCAGCACCACGCGCTCACCGGCGGCCATGGCCGCTTGCAGGCAGTTGGAGTCGTCCGGCTCGACGCCGATGACCTTGATGTCCGGCCGCAGGTATTTCACGTACGCCGCGATGCCGGCAATCAGACCGCCGCCACCGACCGGCACGAAGATCGCGTCCAGTGGTTGCGGGTGTTGGCGCAGAATTTCCATCGCCACGGTGCCCTGCCCGGCAATGGTGTGTGGATCGTCGTACGGGTGGATGTAGACGTAGCCCTTCTCGTCGACCAGTTTCAGCGAATAGGCCAGCGCCTCCGGGAACGAATCGCCGTGCAGCACGACTTTACCGCCGCGCGAACGCACGCCTTCGACCTTGATCTCCGGGGTGGTCTTGGGCATCACGATGGTCGCTTTCACACCCAGCACTTTCGCCGCCAGCGCCAGACCCTGCGCATGGTTGCCCGCCGACGCGGTGACCACGCCACGGGCGCGCTCTTCGTCCGTCAGCTGGGTCAACTTGTTGTAGGCGCCGCGAATCTTGAACGAGAACACCGGCTGCAAGTCTTCACGCTTGAGCCAGATGTCATTGCCCAGCCGCTCGGAGAGCTGGCGAGCGTTCTGCAGCGGGGTTTCTACGGCAACGTCATAAACGCGCGAGGTGAGGATCTTTTTGACGTACTGTTCGAGCATCGGAAAGCATCACTGGCGATTGGGCGGGACCGACGAGTCTAACCCGGCTTTTGCCCGGACGACCACACTGAACAGGGGGTTTTAGCCGGGGCGAACACTTTGTGATGTAAACCTCATTGTGGTGAGGGGATTTATCCCCGATCGGCGGCGCAGCCGTCGTCAACCGGAGAGCGCAATATTTGGCAGGAGTGCCGGGGAGCGCTTCGCCCTCCATCGGGGATAAATCCCCTCACCACAGGGTGTTTCCCCCTTCACCACCTCGGCGCCTATAATGCCGGCCTTTCCGTTCTCCCCTTGCCCGCTTCCGGAGCCCGCATGACCCAGGATCAACTCAAACAGGCAGTGGCTCAGGCCGCCGTCGACTTCATCCTTCCGAAACTCGACGACAAGAGCATCGTCGGGGTCGGCACCGGCTCCACTGCCAACTGCTTCATCGATGCCCTGGCCCAGCACAAGGGCGCGTTCGATGGCGCGGTTGCCAGCTCCGAAGCCACTGCCGCGCGCCTCAAGGGCCACGGCATTCCGGTGTATGAACTGAACACCGTCAGCGACCTGGAGTTCTACGTCGACGGCGCCGACGAGAGCGACGAACACCTGAACCTGATCAAGGGCGGCGGCGCGGCCCTGACCCGCGAGAAGATCGTCGCGGCCGTGGCCAAGACCTTCATCTGCATCGCCGACGCCAGCAAACTGGTGCCGGTGCTGGGCGAATTCCCGCTGCCAGTGGAAGTGATTCCGATGGCCCGCAGCCATGTGGCTCGCCAACTGGTGAAACTGGGCGGCGACCCGGTGTACCGCGAAGGCGTGCTGACCGATAACGGCAACATCATCCTCGACGTGCACAACCTGCAGATCACCAACCCTGTGGAGCTGGAAGCGCAGATCAATGCGATCGTTGGTGTGGTCACCAACGGCCTGTTCGCGGCGCGTCCGGCGGATCTGTTGCTGCTGGGCACCAGCGAAGGTGTGAAGACGCTGAAGGCTGAGTAATCCCAGTCACCCACATTTTTGTGGGCAGACGGATAAACCTGTGGGAGCTGGCTTGCCAGCGATGAGGCCGTCAGACTCAACAACAATGTTGACTGACAGGCCGCAATCGCTGGCAAGCCAGCTCCCACAGTGTTTTATGGTGTTGATTAGGGTTGGATAGGTTTCCTGAAGACGTAAAACAGATTCGGCTCACTCACCAGATACAACGTCCCGTCATCATCCATCGCAATGCCTTCGGCCTGCGGCACGCTCTTGCGCAAGCCCTGCCGGCCCTTGTTCAGCGACAGCGTGCTCAACGGCCGCCCGTCCACATCCAGCTCCAGAATCAGCCCCGACTCGTCGGACAGCGCCAGCAAATGGCCGCTGCGCTCGTCGTATTGCAGGCTCGACAGATCGCGCACGAACATCCCGGCATCGCGCTTGGGGTTGTTGATCACGTGCACCGCGTAGGATTTTTCCGGATTGAAGTGCGGGAAGCCATGCACTTCATAAATCAGCATCGGGTCACGCTCCTTGGCGACGAACAGGCGTTTGCCCACCGAGTCATAGGCCAGACCTTCGAAACCCTTGTTGCCACTCATATGCACGCCGAGGGTCATTTGTTCGGCGTCTGCTGCATCGAGGAACGTGGTGTCCCGCTCCAGATGCACCTTGATCAGGCGTTGCTCTCGCTCGTCGGTGATCACGTAAGTGTCGGCGCTGATGAACTCAACGGCTTCCGCATCGCCGAAGCCAATCAATGCGATGCGCCGCAGGATCTTGCCCTCCAGCGACAACTCGACCAGTTCGGCATTCTTGTTGGTCACGGTGAACAGGCTTTTGCGCACCGGATCGAAGGTCAACGCCGAGACATCGTCGTTCAGGCCGTCGATGACCCGGGCTTCCACCTCGACCCGGTATTGATCCAGACCAATGGCCTGGCTGCTCAACGGTTGCCACAGGCTGTACAGATTGAACCAGGCGCGCTCGAACAGGCGCAGGTATTGGCCGATCGCGACCAATGCGATCAGGACAATCACCGACAGGATGACGATCAGGGGTTTGGGGCGGGCAAGTCGACGCATTCAGGCAGGCTCGGGATCAAAACAGGCGGATGAAATATCACGCCTGTCTGAACTGAAGCTTAATGGCCACTTGCCCTTTCCCACAACAGAACCGTGCAGGAGCTGCCGCAGGCTGCGATCTTTTGATCTTGAAAAGCAAAAGCAAAAGATCGCAGCCTGCGGCAGTTCCTACAGGGGAGAGATTCGGGCTGCTACTTTTGCTTTTCGAAGCGATAGAACAGGTTCGGTTCGCTGACCATGTACAGCGTACCGGCGTCGTCCATGGTCACGCCTTCGGCGCGCGGGATAGTGCTCTTCAGGCCATTGAAGCCGCCGAGCAGGGTCATGAAGCTGACCTGCTCGCCCTTCTCGTCCAGCTCCAGCAACAGGTGCGAATCGGCGGACAGCACCAGGGTGTGGCCGGTACGCGGGTCGATGGCCAGTGCCGAGAGGTTGCGGATATCCAGTTCATCATTGGCCAGCTTCTGCTTGTCGCCCTTGAGGATCTGGCTACCGTCGCTTTTCCAGGTGAACAGCGCCGGCGGCCGTTCTTCGCCCAGCAGCAACTGCTGATTGCGCGGATCCCAGGTGATTGCTTCGAACGCCTTGTTCTGGTTTTTCGACGGGCCGAGGTCGTATTTCGGGAAATCGGCGATATTCAGTTCGCGAGTGCTGGCATCGACCTTGACGATGGTCAGCAGGTGCTCGCGCTCATCGACGATCGCCATCAGGCCGTTTTCCATCAAGGTCACGCCTTCCGGGTTAGTCCAGCCCACCAGCGGCATCTTGCGCAGCACATCACCTTGCAGAGTCAGCTCGACCAGGAACGGATTCTTGCCCATCACCGAAAACAGGGTTTTGGTCTGCGGGTTGTAGGACAGGTCCGAGGCCTCGTCCTTTTCCATGCCCGGCAGCAGTTTGCCGTCGATGACCGCCCGATAGTCCGGCAGCCAGATGCTTGCCTTCTGCTCAGCCTGAGTCTCGAGGCGCTCGCGCAGCCACAGCAGACCACGGTCGTCCCAATGCATGATATGCGCCACGCCATAAGCGACAGCGAGCACCAGCAACAGCCAGACATACCAGCGCAGGGCGAAACGTGAGCGACGAGGAGGATTGAGCTGAGTGTGAGCTGACATCAGGGACGCATTCCGAAAATTCAGGCTATGGGTAATAGCACAAAGAGGCCGGCTCAGACGCCAGAATGAGAGGAATTATCCGGACAGAATGTGAAAAAAACGGCAAATGGCGGGATTGTCGTGCGGCTTTGCGAGCCGCGACACAGAGCCAATGCAGGAGCGGCACTTGTGGCGAGGGAGCTTGCTCCCGCTAGGGCGCGAAGCGACCCTGCTTTTCACTTCAAAAAGCAGGGGCCTGCTGCGCAGTCCAGCGGGGGCAAGCTCCCTCGCCACAGTTGCTGTGTATCGGATGCGTTCGGTCAGCGCACGCTGCTGCTGAAGCTGCTCGCGCCAACCAGTTCCAGCACGATGTCGTCGCCGACGTTCAGCGGGCCGACGCCCACTGGCGTGCCGGTGAGGATCACGTCGCCGGCCTGCAGCGAGAAGCAGCCGGCCATGTGCTGGATCATCGGCACGATCGGGTTGAGCATGGCGCTGCTGTTGCCGTCCTGGCGCACTTCACCGTTGATGGTCAGGCGAATGCCGATGTCGGTCAGGTCAGGGAAAGTGCTGCCGACCACGAACGGGGCAATCACCGCGGCGCCGTCGAACGACTTGGCGATTTCCCATGGCAGGCCCTTGGACTTGAGTTCGGCCTGCTTGTCGCGCAGGGTCAGGTCCAGCGCCGGGGCGAAACCGGAGATCGCATCCAGCACTTCTTCGCGGCTCGGTTTGGTCGACAGTGGCTTGCCGATCAACACGGCGATTTCCGCTTCGTAGTGCACCGAACCGCGCTCGGTCGGGATGCTGAAACCGCCCTCGAGCGGCACCACGCAACTGCCCGGCTTGATGAACAGCAACGGTTCGGTAGGAACCGGATTGTCCAGTTCCTTGGCGTGTTCGGCGTAATTACGCCCGATGCATACCACCTTCCCGATCGGGAAGTGGATGCGCGTGCCGTCGACATACTGGTGCTGATAGCTCATTTACCGACTCCTGCCTTCATTGATTCAGGGGATTGCCAATCAAACCGCGAAGATCTTGCCCGGGTTCATGATGCCATTCGGGTCGAACACCGCTTTGACCGCTTTCATGTACTCGATTTCGACCGGCGAACGGCTGTACGTCAAGTAGTCGCGCTTGGTCATGCCCACGCCGTGTTCGGCGGAAATCGAACCGTTGTACCTCTCGACGGTTTCGAACACCCATTTGTTGACGGTCGCGCACTTGGCGAAGAACTCGTCCTTGCTCAGGTTATCCGGCTTGAGAATGTTCAGGTGCAGGTTGCCGTCGCCAATGTGGCCGAACCAGACGATTTCGAAGTCCGGGTAGTATTCGCCGACGATCGCATCGATTTCCTGCAAGAACGCTGGCACTTTCGACACGGTGACCGAAATGTCGTTCTTGTACGGCGTCCAGTGCGAGATGGTCTCGGAGATGTACTCGCGCAGCTTCCACAGGTTCTGCAACTGGGTTTCGCTCTGGCTCATTACACCGTCCAGCACCCAGCCCTGCTCGACGCAGTGTTCGAAAGTTTCCAGCGCCGTGTTGGCCACTGCTTCGCTGGTCGCCTCGAATTCCAGCAGCGCGTAGAACGGACACTCGGTCTCGAACGGTGCCGGCACATCGCCACGGCCCAGCACTTTGGCCAGCGCCTTGTCGGAGAAGAATTCGAACGCAGTCAGGTCGAGCTTGCCCTGGAACGCATGCAGCACCGGCATGATCGAGTCGAAGTCGGCGGTGCCGAGGACCATCGCGGTGAGGTTTTTCGGCGCGCGATCCAGACGCATGGTCGCTTCAACCACAAACCCGAGGGTGCCTTCGGCGCCGATGAACAACTGGCGCAGATCGTAGCCGGTGGCGTTCTTGATCAGGTCTTTGTTCAGCTCCAGCACATCGCCCTTACCGGTGACCACTTTCAGGCCGGCGACCCAGTTGCGGGTCATGCCGTAGCGAATCACCTTGATCCCGCCGGCATTGGTGCCGATATTGCCGCCAATCTGGCTGGAACCAGCGGAGGCGAAGTCAACCGGATAATACAAGCCGTTCTCTTCGGCGACGTTCTGCAAGTGTTCGGTGACCACGCCCGGCTGACACACGGCGGTGCGATCGGTGAGGTTCACGTCGAGAATCTGGTTCATGTAGTCGAACGACACCACCACTTCGCCATTCGCGGCGACGGCGGCGGCGGACAGCCCGGTGCGTCCGCCGGATGGCACCAACGCCACTTTGTGGGTATTGGCCCAACGGACAATGGCCTGCACCTGTTCGATGGTCTTGGGAAACACGATGGCGCACGGCGCGGGCGCGAAGTGCTTGGTCCAATCCTTGCCGTACGCGTTCAGGGAGTCGGCGTCGGTCAGGACCTTGCCAGGCTCGACCAGGGTCTTCAGTTCATCAATCAGGGCAGGATTGGTCATCGACAGAACTCTCGAACAATTCATGGTCATCCTGAGAACGCTTCACGTCGCAGGAATGAGTGATTAGCGGGGCGGCTATGCTAGCATACCGACCCCGCAGACCAGTGCCCAAGGCCGGTTCTGCGGTAACGGCTTTCCTGCCGTTTGGGTCAGCTCCAGGCTGCTCCCCTCCCTGCCATTTTTCTCCGGGATACAGGTTTACGCAGATGAGCAAGACTTCTCTCGATAAGAGCAAGATCAAGTTCCTTCTTCTCGAAGGCGTCCACCAATCGGCTGTCGACGTCCTCAAGGCGGCGGGCTACACCAGCATCGAATACCTGACAGGCTCCCTGCCGGAAGCCCAGCTCAAGGAAAAGATCGCTGACGCTCACTTCATCGGCATTCGTTCGCGCACCCAACTGACCGAAGAGATCTTCGATCACGCGAAGAAGCTGGTGGCAGTCGGCTGTTTCTGCATCGGCACCAACCAGGTTGACCTGAGTGCTGCCCGCGAGCGCGGTATCGCCGTGTTCAACGCGCCGTACTCCAACACCCGTTCCGTCGCGGAACTGGTGCTGGCCGAAGCGATCCTGCTGCTGCGCGGCATCCCTGAGAAAAACGCTTCCTGCCACCGTGGCGGCTGGATCAAGTCCGCAGCCAACTCCTTCGAGATTCGTGGCAAGAAACTCGGTATCGTCGGCTACGGCTCGATCGGTACGCAGCTGTCGGTTCTGGCGGAAGGCTTAGGGATGCAGGTGTTCTTCTACGACACCGTGACCAAACTGCCGCTGGGCAACGCAACTCAGGTCGGCAACCTGCACGAGCTGCTGGGCATGTCCGACATCGTCACCCTGCACGTTCCGGAAACCGCCGCGACCCAGTGGATGATCGGCGAGAAGGAAATCCGCGCCATCAAGAAGGGCGGCATCCTGATCAACGCCGCGCGCGGTACCGTGGTCGAGCTGGACGCCCTGGCGGACGCGATCAAGGACAAGCACCTGATCGGCGCGGCCATCGACGTATTCCCGGTGGAGCCACGCTCCAACGACGAAGAGTTCGAAAGCCCGCTGCGTGGCCTGGACAACGTGATCCTGACCCCGCACATCGGTGGCTCGACTGCCGAAGCGCAGGCCAACATCGGTCTGGAAGTGGCGGAAAAACTGGTCAAGTACAGCGACAACGGTACCTCCGTTTCGTCGGTGAACTTCCCGGAAGTGGCCCTGCCGGCTCACCCTGGCAAGCACCGCCTGCTGCACATCCACGAGAACATCCCGGGTGTGATGAGCGAGATCAACAAGGTCTTCGCCGAAAACGGTATCAACATCTCCGGTCAGTTCCTGCAGACCAACGAGAAAGTCGGTTACGTGGTGATCGACGTCGACGCCGAGTACTCGGAGCTGGCACAAGAGAAGCTGCAACACGTCAACGGTACTATCCGTAGCCGCGTGCTGTTCTGATCCGACGCTGAGCGACAAAAAAAGGGAGCCTTCGGGCTCCCTTTTTCATGCGTGCGAAAACGTCATTCGACGTTGACGGTGATCTTCTTCGAGACGATCGGCGGATCGAACGCCATGTGGCCGCTGTCACCCAGTTCCAGTTGCAAGGTGTGCTTGCCCGGGGCCAGTTTGATCGTGGCCTCGGTCTGCGCCTTGCCGAAGTGCATGTGGTTGGCGTCGGTCGGCACGACGGAACCGGCCGGAACGATTTCCTTGGCATCGATCAGCAGGTGATGGTGACCGGTGTTCTTGGTGACGTCACCGGCCGGTGCCAGCGCGACGTCCTTGACCCCGAACTTGACCTTGAACTCCTGAGAAACCGTGGCCCCGTCCTCGGGAGAAACGATGAACACTTCGGCGCCCTTGGGTGCCGGGGTCGCTGCACTGGCCAGCACTGAAACACCCATCAACAGGCCAGCCAAGGCTGCTCGTGACATAAACGTTTTCATTCTCTTCTCCAGTTTTTCCGTAAAATCCGCGCGGTCATGACAACTTCATGACCATTCGTTGTCGAAGGCACTCGACAACCATAGCAAAGCGAGCCTGACTCAGAGCATCGCGATAATGATTTCAAAGGAGTGACCATGCGTTTTCTGCCTGGCCTGATCTGCCTGCTACCCCTTTTGAGCCCTCTGGCTCACGCCGAACTGATTGATGACGTCAACGACCGTGGCGAGTTGCGCATAGCCCTTGAGGCTAATACACCGCCCTTCAATTTCAAGGATGGCGACACACTCACGGGGTTCGAGGTCGAGCTTGGGCAACTGCTGGCCAACGAGCTGGATGTGCGCGCCGACTTTATCGTCACCGACGAAGCCGACCTGCTCCAGGGCGTTGAAAGCGGCAAGTACGACGTCGCGCTCAACCACATAGCACTGACACCTGAACTCAAGGATCGTTTCGACGTCAGCGAGTCTTACGGCAAGGTCGATTCGCAGCTATGGGCGAAGAAAGATGAGCAACCACGGCCGATGGTGCTGGTCCAGGCGCTGACCGAGGAGAAACCGAAGGCGACCCCGGTGGAGTTGGCGATTCCGTTTCAGAAGGGTAATCCGGCGTTTCAGGCGAGCCTTGCGGGTGCGTTGCAGCGGATCAAAGCGGATGGGCGCTTGGCGGCATTGTCCGCGAAGTGGTTCACCGAACCGTAGGAGCTGCCGCAGGCTGCGATCTTTTGATCTTGATTTTGAAGATCAAGAGATCGCAGCCTCGTTTCACTCGACAGCTCCTACAGACGGTCTGCAGTGGGCTTTTAGTCGAGTGGGGGCAGGGCCATTGCGGCCTGCGGCAGTTCGAGTTCACTGAAGACTTGAACCCCATGGCGTTTGAGCAGCGCAGCCGTCACACCCTCTCCCGAGACCTTCACCCCACTGAACGCCCCGTCATAAGTCAGCAAATTCCCGCAGGAAGGACTGTTGGCCTTAAGCACCGCGACGCGGATACCGTGCTCCTGCACCAGCGCCAGCGCCTGCCGCGCGCCGTCGAGAAACTGCGCGCTGACGTCCTCGCCCTCGGTGGTGATCACCGCCGCGTTGCCATCGAGCACTTCGGCGCCCTGCCCGCCGGGGATTTCCGCCGCTGCCCGTGGAGTCGGCAGCCCACCGGCGACTTCCGGGCACAGCGGCACCACACGCCCTTCGGCGATCCACTGTTCGAGCAGATTGTATGGCCCGCTGGCCCCGCCGTCGTAGCGCACCCGGTGGCCCAACAGGCAGCGGCTGACCAGAATCTTCTGCATATCAGAACGGCTCGTTGCCACGGCGGCGGAACCAGCCCGTCAACGACAGGCGTTCGCGGTGCGCCGGCAGCACTTCATGGGGTACCTCACCGGAGAGGAACACCACCAGACAGCCGCCAGTGGGTTGCACATCGTGGACCCGCTCTTCGTCCAGATACATGCGCAACTGACCGCCGTCTTCCGGCAGCCACGCGTCATTGAGGTAGACCACCGCCGAGACCATACGCCGGTCATCATCGCGGAAACGGTCAACGTGCTTGCGGTAAAACGCGCCCGGCGGATACAGGGCGAAGTGGCATTCGAAATCCTCCAGCCCCAGGAACAAGCCGCGATTGAGCGCCTCGCGCAGGCTGTCCATCAGGTTCAGATAACGGTCGCTGGCCTCGGCCTGGCCCGGGTCGATCCACTGGATGTGGTCGCCACGAATGCCCTCGCGAATCTCCGAAAACGGCCCACGACCCACCGCCGCCGGCGCCAGTTCACCCTCGGCCTCACGTTTGCGGCACTCGGCCGCCAGCTCACGGGTCAAACCCGCGGGCAGGAAAATGTTCTGCTGCGACCAGCCATGCTCGGCCAGGTCGTCGACGATGCGTAACAGCAGCGGGTGTTCGGAGGATATTTGCATGGCGCGCATAGTATGCCGGCGGCAAGAAATCCGACAGAGCCACGCAGCGGCTGGCTACGAATTCTCGACAAGTACCGGCACCGCACGGAGAATAGTCCGCTGCTGACAGGAGTCCCTATGCGCCGTTTGCTTTTTTCACTGTTGATGTTTTGTGTTTTGCCCGCCTGGGCGGACGGCCACGATCAGTTGTACAAGATCGCCGGCTGGCCAGATCAACGTGCGCATTTCAATGATGCCCTGAGTGCCGCGCAGCAGCGCTACCAGAACAACCTGCCACCGGCGGTGTTTCAAGCCCTGGTCAACAACAGCAACCAGCGCTTCGCCCCCCAGGCCATGGATCAGCGTGCCGAAGCGCAATTGCGCCAGCACCTTGCCGATCCACAACCGGCACTGACCTTTTTTCAATCGCCATTGGGCGAGAAAATCGTCGCCGCTGAATTGCTCGCCACCCGTCGCGATCAACTGGCGAAAAACGCCAAGGGCCTGCCGAAGATGCAGGCCAGCGACAGCCGCCTGCTGATCATCGGCCATCTGGCCCAGGCGCTGCCCGCCCGCGAGGCCGGTGCCGAGGTCAGCCTGGCGATTGCCGGCGTGGCGGCGGACAGTTTGAGTTCGATGATTCCCGGCCTGCTCGGCGGCGGTCAGGCGCAAGGCATGTTGAACGGCCAGCGCCAGCGCCTGATGGACCAGATCGGCGCCGATTTGAACAACACGCTGCTCTACGTTTATCGCGATCTGTCGGATGACGAACTGGAGCAGTTCGCGACCTTTGCCGAATCCACCGAGGGCAAGGCGTATTACCAGGCGGCGCTGGCGGCGATTCGGGCGGGGCTGGCGGTGGGGCAAAGCTCCTCGAACCTTGGCCAGTAAGCTTTATCGCCTTTCAGACCGCCATCGCTGGCAAGCCAGCTCCCACAAGGATTTTCATCAAATACAGAGTTTGTGAACGCCGGAAAACCTGTGGGAGCTGGCTTGCCAGCGATGTGGCCAGCAAATCCCCTAAAGATTCCGCCCCCTGATCCGCTTGTTCAGAAACTCGAAATACTCCTCGCGCATCTCCAGCGTCTCGTTCGCCAGATGATGCCGCGCCTCCGGCAGCAGCAGAATCTGCGGCCGGTCGAACTTCCACTTCAGCACCTGCAAGTTGTGCTGCCAGTCCACGGTCATGTCTGCCTGCCCCTGAATGATCAGCGGCCGTCGCGGACTTTTCTTCGCGTGTTCGACCCGGATGATCCAGCGCGACAGCGCACCGACCCATGCGGTCGGCAAGCGTTTGGGCTGTAACGGATCAGCTTGCAGAAACGGCAGGAAATCGGGGTCGTTGGAGTTCTCGCTGAAGCGCCGGGTGACGCCCCGCACGAAAGGCCTCAGCAAATAATAACTGAGCTGCGACCAACCCCAGGCACGCGGACGCACCAGCGGCGCCAGCAGAATCAGCTGGCCCTGCGCCGGACTGTTCTCGCCATGATTAAGCACATGATCGACGACAATCGCGCCGCCGGTGCTTTGTCCGCACAGGTGCCAGGGCTGCGGCAGGGCGATCGAACTGGCTTCAGCGAACAACGCCTGCAAGGTGTCCTGATATTCGGAGAAGTCGCGAATGCTCGCCCGCGCTCCGCTCGACAGGCCATGGCCCGGCAAGTCGCAGGCGATGACGGCAAAATCCTGATCCAGCGCCCACTCGATCACATGCCGATACAGCCCGGTGTGATCGTAAAAACCGTGCAGCAGAAACAGCGTGCCCTTGACCTTTTCCGGCCACCAGCAATGGCTGACCAGTTCATAACCATCGACTTCGAACCGGCCCATGCCGCGCCAGACATCGCGCTCGGGGAAGTCGGTCTGATAGAACCGCTGATACGCCTTCGCCTCGTCCGACAACGGCTGCCATTGGGCCAAAGGCTTGAGGCTGGCGCGTAAATGATCGGCATCGAAAGTGTCAGGCATGCGGGTATTCCAAAGCGGTAAACAGACTTTATCGGCCTGCGATATTCATCTGTTGCGACAAGCATGGCAAGCTAGCCCACCTTCGAGGACCCAAAAACCATGCGCTCGCCCTACCGCACCGCACTGTTTGCCAGCCTGCTCGCGCTTGTGTGTGCCGGGGTGCTGTGGGCGGCGTACGACTGGTTTCAGGGGCGTTATCTGCGCGCGTTCAGCCAGCACACGGCGGTGTTTTCCGGCGATCCGTTGCGCTTGCCGGATGAGCTGGCCGGCCCCGGCAAAATCCGCCTCGTGCACTTCTGGGACCCGGCCTGCCCATGCAACGTCGGCAATCAACAGCACCTGACGGAAATGGTCGAACAGTTCGGCCCGCGCGGTGTGGAATTCTTCGCCGTGCAGCGCGCCGGCAGCCACGGCCAGTTGCCCGCCACCCTGAGCAATCTGAAAACCATCACGGTATTGCCCGGCTCCGAGCAGATCCCCGCCAGCCCCGCCGTGGCGATCTGGGACCACAGCGGCAAACTGGCGTACTTCGGGCCGTACAGCGAAGGGCTGACCTGCAATTCCAGCAACAGTTTTATCGAACCGATCCTCAATGCCCTGACCGATGATCGCCCGGTCAACGCCACGCACACCCTGGCGGTCGGTTGTTATTGCCCGTGGCCGGTGGTGGCGCAGTAAGGCATTCCGGACTTTTCGAGGACAGCGATGCACGGCACGGAAGGTCTGTGCTAATTGTTTGCAGCCCGACGGGCGGCAATCCCGCATGCACAAGGAGTCACCATGAAACGCGTCTTCACCGTTCTTGCCTTGCTCATCGTTGTCCTGCTCGCCGGCGTCGGCGGGTACGTCTATAGCAAGCAACCGACGCGTCAGGGCCAGGTGGAGCTGCGCAGTCTGCAGGGTTCGGTGACCGTGCGTTACGACGAACGCGGGGTGCCGCATATTCGTGCCGAGAACGAAACCGATCTTTATCGCGCCCTCGGCTACGTGCACGCTCAAGACCGGTTGTTCCAGATGGAAGCCATGCGCCGCCTCGCACGCGGCGAGCTGGCCGAAGTGCTCGGGCCGAAGCTGCTCGACACCGACAAACTATTCCGCAGCCTGCGCATCCGTGAGCGCGCTGCCAGCTATGTCGCCAGCCTCGATAAGCAGTCACCGGCGTGGAAGGCCCTGCAAGCCTATCTGGACGGCATCAATCAGTATCAGGACAGCCACGCCGCGCCGATCGAGTTCGACGTGCTGGGCATCCCCAAGCGGCCGTTCACCGCCGAAGACAGCATCAGCGTCGCCGGTTACATGGCCTACAGCTTTGCCGCCGCGTTTCGCACCGAGCCGTTGCTGACCTACGTGCGCGATCAACTCGGCGCCGATTACCTCAACGTCTTCGACCTCGACTGGCAGCCCAAGGGCGTGCTTGCCAAAGGTCACGCCAAAAAGACGCCGGCCCTCGCCGCCGGCGACTGGCAAGACCTCAACGCCCTCGCCCGCCTCAGCGAGCAGGCGCTGATTGAAAACGGCCTGCCGCAATTCGAAGGCAGCAACGCCTGGGTGATCGCCGGCAGTCGCAGCCAGAGCGGCAAACCGCTGCTGGCCGGTGACCCGCACATTCGTTTCTCGGTGCCGTCGGTGTGGTACGAGGCGCAACTGTCGGCGCCGGGGTTTGAGTTGTACGGCCATCACCAGGCGCTGGTGCCGTTCGCGTTCCTGGGGCACAACCTGGATTTCGGCTGGAGCCTGACCATGTTCCAAAACGACGATCTGGATCTGATCGCCGAGAAGGTCAACCCGGATAACCCGAATCAGGTCTGGTACCACGGCCAGTGGACCGATCTGGTCAGCACCGAGCAGCAGATCGCGGTGAAGGGCCAGGCAGCGGTGACGCTGACCCTGCGCCAGTCGCCCCACGGCCCGATCGTCAACGACGCCCTCGGCACCGCTGCCGGGAAAACACCGATCGCCATGTGGTGGGCGTTCCTCGAAACACCGAACCCGATTCTCGAAGGTTTCTACCAGCTCAACCGCGCCGATACCCTGGCCAAGGCCCGCGCCGCGGCGGCCAAGGTGCAGGCGCCGGGGCTGAACATCGTCTACGCCAACGCCAAGGGCGACATCGCCTGGTGGGCCTCGGCGCTGTTGCCCAAGCGCCCGGCCGGGGTCAAGCCGGAGTTCATTCTCGACGGCAGCGGCAATCAGGCGGACAAGGACGGTTATTACCCGTTCAGCGCCAACCCGCAGGAAGAAAATCCGCCGCGCGGCTACATCGTCTCGGCCAACTTCCAGCCGCTGTCACCGACCGGGATGGAGATTCCCGGCTACTACAACCTCGCCGATCGCGGTCAGCAGCTCAATCGCCAGCTCAGCGACAAGAACGTGAAATGGAGCAACGAGGCCAACCAGAAGCTGCAACTGGGCACCACCACCGCCTACGGCCCGCGCACCCTGGCGCCGCTGCTGCCGGTGCTGCGAGAAGTGGTGAGCGATCCGGCGCAGCTGAAACTGGTCGAGCAACTGGCACAGTGGCAAGGCGACTATCCGCTGGATTCGGTCAACGCCACAGTGTTCAACCAGTTCCTCTACGACCTCGCCGATGCGGCGATGCGTGATGAGCTGGGCAACGATTTCTTCGAAACGCTGCTGTCGACCCGGGTGATCGATGCAGCCCTGCCGCGCCTGGCGGCGAACGCGGATTCGCCCTGGTGGGACAACCGCAACACGCCGAACAAGGAAACCCGTGCCGACATCGTCAAAGCGGCATGGCAGACGAGCATGGCGCACCTGAAACAGAGCCTCGGCGACAATCCGTCGGACTGGCAATGGGGTACGGCGCACACCCTGACCCATGGCCATCCACTGGGACAACAGAAGCCACTGGACCGCATCGTCAACGTCGGGCCGTTCGCCGCGCCGGGCAGTCATGAAGTGCCGAACAACCTCTCGGCCAAGCTCGGTCCGGCGCCATGGCCGGTGACCTATGGGCCTTCGACGCGGCGTCTGGTGTATTTCGCCGACCCGGCGCACAGCCTGACCATCAACCCGGTCGGCCAGAGCGGCGTGCCGTTCGACAGCCACTATGATGATCAGGCCGAAGAGTACGTCGAGGGGATGTATGTGCAGGCACACTTCAGCGAGGAAGAGGTGACGGCCAATACCCGCAGTACGTTGAAGCTGTTGCCGGCAAGGGCTGCCCAATAAATTTGTGCAGGCTTGCCAGCGATGGGGTCCTTAAGAACGCAAGAGACCTTCAGAGCAGCCCAGCAAAATTCAGCCGAAACTGCTGCGGCGTCACCCCCAACCGGCGATTGAACACACTGCGCATGTGCTGCGCATCGCGAAACCCGCACTGATAGGCCACGGTCTTCAGCGGTACCGTGGTGCTTTCCAGCAGCACCCGCGCCGCATCCACCCGCGCACTTTCGACGAACTCCGCCGGGGTGACCCTTGCCTCGCGGGCGAACACCCTTGAGAAATTGCGCGCACTCATGTTCGCCGCATTCGCCAGATCGGCAATCGTCAAATCCCCGGTGAGGTTGGCCAGCACATACAACTGCACCATGGCCACCGCCGAGGTCGGCTCCGCATGCGGCGTGAGGAACGGACTGAACTGCGACTGCCCGCCCGAACGCTGGGTGAACACCACCAGCCGCTTGGCCACACTCAGCGCCACCTCGGCGCCGTGATCACGGGCCAACAGGTACAGCGACAGATCAATCCCGGCGGTGACCCCGGCCGAGGTGTAGAGCGCACCGTCCTCGACATACAGGCGATCGGCCTCGACTTGGGTCGATGGACACAACTGTGCCAAGGCTTCGGCATCGTTCCAGTGGGTGGTCACCGTGCGTCCTTCCAGCAGTCCCGCCCGCGCCAGCATGAACGCGCCGTTGCAGATCGAGCCGAAGCGCCGCGCACGGGCGCAGGCCTCACGCAGCCATGTGTCGAAAGGCTTGCCGAAATCCATGAACGGCAACTGCGGGCCGCCGGCGACGAGCAACAAGTCATAAGCAGCCGGCGCTTCGCTGAAATGCCGGTGTGCGCTGAGGTTCAGGCCATTGGAGCAAGCCATCGCCCCACGTTCGAGGCCAATCACCTCCAGCCGATAGTGATCCTCAGGCGGCAGAAAACGATTGGCCTCGGCAAACACATCCATCGGCCCGCTGACATCCAGCGCCTGCACGCCGGGGAACACCACGATGGCGATGGTTTTGTTCATAAGCCTCCAGGCAATCATTGTGGCGAGGGAGCTTGCTCCCGCTGGGCTGCGAAGCAGTCCCAATACCATTCAACCGGATTATGTCAGTCAAAACGCGGACGTCGGTTTACGACTGCTGCGCAGCCGAGCGGGACGGTGCGACGATTCGACAAGCTCCCTCGCAACAACTGGACCGCACTCTGTCGTGTAAGGTGAGTTGGCACGATTTGCAGGTCGATTGGCAAGGATCGCAGCCATGCGTTGATTGTCCGTTTAGTGCCTTGGGGAACAGACTTCGTCCATCAGCGCCACGACGGCGTTTTCGATGAGGATACCTTCATGAGCACGACCATTGCCGGCATCAAGATCCCCGACAGCGCCCTCGCCCGGGCCACCACCGAGTACATTCGCGACATTGAATCCGACCTGCTCTACCACCATTCGCGCCGGGTGTTTCTGTTCGGCGCATTGAGCGGTGAGCGCCGGCAACTGGCCTATAACCCGGAGCTGCTGTACGTCGGCGCGATGTTCCATGACCTCGGGCTGGTCGAAGGCTATCGCAGCGCCGACGAGCGTTTCGAAGTGGATGGCGCCAACGCGGCAGCGGCATTTCTCAAGCCGTACGGTCTGAGCGATGACGATATCGAGCAGGTGTGGCTGTCGATTGCCCTGCACACCACGCCGGGGGTGCCGAAGCATTTGCGGCCGACCGTGGCGCTGGTCACCGCCGGGGTTGAGATGGACGTGCTGGGCATGGATTACGCGGCATTCAGCAGCACCCAGCGCGAGGCGGTGGTGCATGCGCATCCACGCGGAGAAGGTTTCAAGGAGTGCATCATCTGCGCGTTTGCCGACGGCTTGCGCCATCGTCCGCAGACCACGTTCGGCAACGTGAAGACCGATGTGCTGGTGGATCAGGAGCCGGGGTTCAAACCGATGAACTTTGTTGAGGTCATCCGCCAATCTCCCTGGATTTCCTGAGCTCCAAAAGCAAAAGATCGCAGCCTGCGGCAGCTCCTACAGTGGAATGCGATCCCTGTAGGAGCTGCCGCAGGCTGCGATCTTTTTGCCTGTCAGGCCGCTTCCGGCGCAGGCGCGCGGCGCACGTCCGGTTGCTTCCACGAATCGGCGGCGCCTTCTTCGATGGCTTGCTGGATGGCTTTCTTGCGCGCTTCTTCGGCACGGCGGCTGAAGAACCACACCATGAACGTCACGATCGACACCGCCAGCAGAATCAGACTGGCCACCGCGTTGATCTCAGGCTTCACGCCCAGACGCACCGCCGAGAACACTTCCATCGGCAGCGTGGTCGAGCCCGGCCCGGAAACGAAGCTCGCCAGTACCAGGTCATCCAGCGACAGAGCGAACGACATCATGCCGCCCGCTGCCAGCGACGGCGCGATCATCGGGATGGTGATCAGGAAGAACACCTTCCACGGCCGCGCACCCAGATCCATCGCCGCTTCTTCGATCGACAGGTCCAGCTCACGCAGACGCGCCGACACCACCACCGCCACATACGCCGCACAGAACGTCGTGTGGGCGATCCAGATGGTGACGATGCCGCGCTCCTGCGGCCAGCCGATCATCTGCGCCATGGCCACGAACAGCAGCAATAGCGACAGACCGGTGATCACTTCCGGCATCACCAATGGCGCGGTGACCAGGCCACCGAACAGCGTGCGGCCCTTGAAGTGGGTGATGCGGGTCAGCACGAAGGCTGCCAGCGTACCCAGCGCCACCGCCGCAACCGCGGTGTAGCAGGCGATCTCCAGCGAACGCACCACCGAACCCATCAACTGGGTATTGTCGAGCAGGCCGACGTACCACTTGATCGACCAGCCGCCCCACACGGTCACCAGTTTCGAGGCGTTGAACGAGTAGATCACCAGGATCAGCATCGGCAGGTAGATGAACAACAGACCCAGTACCAGCATCAGGCTGGAGAAACGGATGCGTTTCATTCTTTGCCCTCCATTTCCTTGGCCTGACTGCGGTTGAACAGGATGATCGGCACAATCAGGATCGCCAGCATCACCACCGCCAGGGCGGACGCCACCGGCCAGTCACGGTTGTTGAAGAACTCTTGCCAGAGCACTTTACCGATCATCAGGGTTTCCGGGCCGCCAAGCAGTTCCGGGATCACGAACTCGCCGACCACCGGGATGAACACCAGCATGCAGCCGGCAATGATTCCGTTCTTGGACAGCGGAATGGTGATTTTCCAGAAGCTGTTGAAAGTGCTCGAACCGAGGTCGGAAGCGGCTTCCAGCAGGCTCTGATCGTGCTTCACCAGGTTGGCGTACAGCGGCAGGATCATGAACGGCAGGTACGAATAAACCACACCGATATAGACCGCCAGGTTGGTGTTGAGGATCTGCAGCGGCTCGTCGATAAAGCCCATGCTCATCAGGAAACCGTTGAGCAGACCGTTGTTGCTGAGAATGCCCATCCACGCATACACACGGATCAGGATCGCAGTCCAGGTCGGCATCATGATCAGCAGCACCAGCACCGTCTGCAGCTCTTTGCGCGCACTGGCGATGGCGTAGGCCATCGGGTAGCCGATCAGCAGGCACAGCAGCGTGCTGAAGAACGCCATCTTCAGCGAGCCCAGATAGGCGGCGATGTACAACTCGTCGTCGCCGAGCATCGCGTAGTTGCCGAGGTTCAGCAGCAGTTGCAGCTTCTGCTCGGCGAAGGTGTAGATCTCGGTGTACGGCGGGATGGCCACGTCGGCTTCAGCGAAGCTGATCTTCAAAACGATGAAAAACGGCAGCATGAAGAACAGGAACAGCCAGATGAACGGAACCCCGATGACCAGCTGCCGGCCATTGGGAATTATTCGGTTGAGCCGTCGTTTGAACTTGCGCATGTTCATGAGCGAAGTACCACGCCGCTGTCGTCTTCCCACCACACGTAAACCTGATCGCCCCAGGTCGGACGCTGGCCGCGACGTTCGGCGTTGGCAACGAACGACTGCACCAGCTTGCCGCTCGGCAATTCGACGTAGAACACCGAGTGCCCGCCGAGGTAGGCGATGTCGTGCACCTTGCCGCTCGACCAGTTGTATTCGCAGGTCGGCATTTCGGCGGTGACCAGCAGCTTCTCCGGACGAATCGCGTAGGTTACCGATTTGTCCTGTACCGAGGTGCTGATGCCGTGGCCGACGTAGATCTGCCGGTCGAGGTCCTTGCAGGTGATGGTCGCGTGGCCTTCGGCGTCGTCGATCACTTCGCCTTCGAAGATGTTCACGTTGCCGATGAATTCGCAGACCAGACGGCTGGTCGGGGTTTCGTAGATGTCGATCGGGCTGCCGATCTGAGCGATCCAGCCCAGGTGCATGATCGCGATGCGCTCGGCCATGGTCATGGCCTCTTCCTGGTCGTGGGTCACCATCACGCAGGTCACGCCCACACGCTCGATGATTTCCACCAGCTCCAGCTGCATCTGCGAACGCAGTTTCTTGTCCAGTGCGCCCATCGGCTCGTCGAGCAGCAGCAGCTTCGGCCGCTTGGCCAACGAGCGAGCGAGGGCCACACGCTGCCGCTGACCGCCGGACAGTTGATGCGGCTTGCGCTTGGCGTACTGGCTCATTTGCACCAGTTTGAGCATCTCGGCCACGCGCGCATCGATCTCGGCGTTGGGGATCTTGTCCTGCTTGAGGCCGAAGGCGATGTTCTGCGCCACGGTCATGTGCGGGAACAAGGCGTACGACTGGAACATCATGTTGATCGGTCGCTCGTACGGCGGCATGTCGGTGATGTCGACGCCGTCGAGGAAAATGCGCCCCTCCGTGGGCCGTTCGAACCCTGCCAGCATCCGCAGCAGCGTGGATTTGCCCGATCCCGAACCGCCGAGCAGGGCGAAGATCTCGCCCTTCTTGATTTCCAGGGACACATCGTCCACGGCAATCGTCTCGTCGAACTTCTTCGTGACCCGGTCGATTTTGACCAACACCTGTTTAGGTGTCTGGTCGCCCTCGAGGGCTTTCTTATAGGCGCCGGAGGCAACTGCCATTTACGAAACTCCCAGAAAAAAACAGTGCAGTTCGCCCTACGCGGACGAACCCAGGATAGTTTGTGCCTTACTTGCCCGACTTGACCTTGGTCCAGCTACGGGTCATCAAACGCTGAATATTGGGTGGCAACTCGACCGACACGTAGGTCTTGTCGAGGACTGCCTGCGGTGGATAAACCGCTTCATCGGTGCGGATGGACTGTTCCATCAGCTTGTCCGACCCCGGGTTGGGGTTGGCGTAACCGACGTAATCACTGACCTGGGCGATCACCTCAGGTTTCAGCAAATAGTTGATGAAGGCGTGGGCCTCTTTGACGTTGGACGAGTCCTTCGGAATCGCCAGCATGTCGAACCACAGCGCGCCGCCCTCTTTCGGAATCGAGTAGGCGATGGTCACGCCCTTCTTGGCTTCTTCGGCACGGTGTTTGGCCTGGAAGATATCGCCGGAGAAACCGATGGCCACGCAAATATCGCCGTTGGCCAGATCACCGATGTATTTCGAAGAGTGGAAGTAGGTCACGTACGGGCGCACGGCCAGCAGTTTGTCAGTGGCCTTGGCGTAGTCCTTCGGATTGGTGCTGTTGGCGTTCAGGCCCATGTAGTTGAGCACGGTCGGCATCATTTCATCGGCCGAATCGAGGAACGCTACGCCGCAACTGTGCAGCTTCTTGATGTTCTCCGGTTCGAACAGCACGCTCCAGGAGTCGATCTTGTCGATGCCGAGCACCGCTTTGACTTTCTCGACGTTGTAGCCGATGCCGTTGGTGCCCCACAGGTACGGCACGGCGTACTGGTTGCCCGGGTCGTTCTGCTCCAGACGCTTGAGCAGCACCGGGTCGAGATTCGAGTAGTTCGGCAACTGCGACCTGTCGAGCTTCTGGAACGCGCCCGCCTTGATCTGCTTGCCGAGGAAATGGTTCGACGGCACGACCACGTCGTAACCGGTACGCCCGGCCAGCAGCTTGCCTTCCAGGGTTTCGTTGGAGTCGAACACGTCGTACACCGGTTTGATCCCGGTGGCTTTTTCGAAGTCGGCCAGGGTGGTCTCGCCGATGTAATCCGACCAGTTATAAATATGCACCGTACCGGCGGCCTGGGCTCCGACAGCGATCGTCAGGCCGGCAGTGGCCAGCAGGGCTTTGCGCAAAGAAGAAAAAATAGGCAAGTGGAGGTCCTCTAAATTAGTTGGGCCCAAGTTGCCCCGCGTTACATGACAGCCATGGCTGCCCGGCAACCAAACCGGCGCGCAACTTACCCTCGAAAAACCGTTCCTGCAAAACTTCCTGTCATTTAATTGATCCGCTGGCCGCCGTCGCGGCGACGACGGCCAGCGGTTGCTGCGTCAAACCGGCTTATTTACCGGATTTGATCTTGGTCCAGCTGCGGGTCATTTCACGCTGGGTAGCGGCCGGCAGATCGGCGATCGCATACAGCTTGGCCTGCACGTCGGCTGGCGGGTAGATGCCCGGGTCGCTGGTGATGTCTTTGTTCACCAGCGGCGTTGCAGCGGCGTTACCGTTCGGGAAACGTACAGCGTTGGTGATGCCGGCCATGACTTCAGGCTTCTGCAGGAAGGTCATGAACTTGTAGGCGCCTTCAACGTTTTCGGCATCTTTAGGGATGGCGACCATGTCGAAGAAGCTGCCAGCGCCTTCCTTCGGAATGGCATAGCTGACTTTGACCTTGTCACCGGCCTCGGCGGCACGGGACTTGGCCTGCTGCACGTCACCCGAGTAGCCGACCGCTACACAGATGTTGCCGTTGGCCAGGTCCGAGATGTACTTGGAGGAGTGGAAGTAGGTGATCGAAGGACGAATCTTGAGGAACAGGTCCTCGGCTTTCTTGATGTCTTCTTTCTTCTGGGTGTCGGTAGGCAGGCCCAGGTAGTGCAGCGCGACCGGAAGCATTTCGGTCGGCGAGTCGAGGAAGCTCACGCCGCAGCTCTTGAGCTTGGCGATGTTTTCCGGCTTGAGCAGCACGTCCCACGAGTCGATGGTGTCGACGCCCAGCGCAGCCTTGACCTTCTCCGGGTTGTAACCGATGCCGATCGAACCCCACATGTACGGGAAGGCGTGCTTGTTGCCCGGGTCGCTGACCGACACGGCCTTGAGCAGGTCCTGGTTCAGGTTCTTCCAGTTAGGCAGCTTGGACTGGTCCAGTTCCTGATAAACACCAGCCTTGATCTGCTTGGCCAGGAAGTTGTTCGACGGCACGACCACGTCATAACCGGACTTGCCCGCCAGCAGCTTGGCTTCCAGGGTTTCGTTGCTGTCGAATACGTCGTAGACGACCTTGATCCCGGATTCTTTCTCGAAGTTGGCGATGGTGTCCGGCGCGATGTAGTCGGACCAGTTGTAGACGTGCAGTACCTTGTCATCCGCCTGAACCGCACCCGCCATCATGCCCGCAACGGACAAAGCGAGAAGAGTCTTGCCAGCAAGCTTTTTACCTAATGCCTTCATGCGTCATGCTCCAAATTTTTCTTTTTTGAACCACTTTGTTCAGCGGCCGAACCCGGACAACTGGAACTGCGGCTAGTCTGGCAAGATCGGAGGCGGTCTTTCAAGAAAAGGCCAACCTTTCTGACACCTTCGAGCGAGAGCGCCGCAGCTCCCCCGCTCGAAGCCTAGCACTTAGGCCTGCAACGCACTGAGGGTCAGATCCAGGCATTTACGTGCCTTGGTCACCAGCTCATCGATCTCCGCCTTGCTGATCACCAGCGGCGGCGCAATGATCATGGTGTCGCCCACGGCGCGCATGATCAGGCCGTTATCGAAGCAGAACTGCCGGCAGATCATGCCCACGCCCCGACCTTCGTAACGCTTGCGAGTGGCCTTGTCCTGCACCAGCTCGATCGCCCCCAGCAGACCAACGCCGCGCACTTCGCCCACCAACGGGTGGTTGTTGAGTTCGCGCAGACGTTTCTGCAAATACGGTGCCGTTTCGTTGTGCGCGTTCTCGATAATTTTCTCGTCGCGCAGGATGCGGATGTTTTCCAGACCCACCGCCGCCGCCACCGGGTGCCCGGAGTAGGTAAAGCCGTGGTTGAAATCGCCGCCCTCGTTGAGCACCTTCACCACTTCGTCACGGACGATCAGGCCACCCATCGGGATGTAGCCGGAGGTCAGGCCTTTGGCGATGGTCATCATGTCCGGCTTCAGGTCGTAGAAATCCGAACCGAACCACTCGCCGGTACGGCCGAAACCGCAGATCACCTCGTCAGCGACGAACAGGATGTCGTACCTGGCGAGAATTTCCTTGATGCGCGGCCAGTAGGTGTCCGGCGGAATGATCACGCCGCCAGCGCCCTGAATCGGCTCGGCAATAAAGGCGCCGACGTTATCCACGCCGACTTCGAGAATCTTCTCTTCCAGCTGATTGGCCGCCCAGATGCCGAACTCTTCCGGCGACATGTCGCCGCCCTCGGCGAACCAGTACGGCTGCGCGATATGGACGATGCCCGGGATCGGCAAGTCGCCTTGCTCGTGCATATAGGTCATGCCACCCAGGCTCGCGCCGGCCACGGTGGAACCGTGATAGCCGTTCTTGCGGCTGATGATGACTTTCTTGTTCGGCTGGCCCTTGATCGCCCAGTAATGGCGAACCATGCGCAGCATGGTGTCGTTGCCTTCGGAGCCGGAGCCGGTGAAGAACACGTGGTTCATGCCTTCAGGCGCCACGTCGGCGATGGCCTTGGCCAGTTCCAGCGCCGGCGGGTGCGCGGTCTGGAAGAACAGGTTGTAGTAAGGCAGTTCGCGCATCTGCTTCGCGGCGGCGTCAGCCAGCTCATCGCGGCCATAACCGATCGCCACGCACCACAGACCCGCCATGCCATCGAGGATCTTGTTGCCCTCGCTGTCCCACAGGTACACGCCCTTGGCGTTGGTGATGATCCGTGGACCCTTCTCTTTCAGCTGCTTGAAGTCGCTGAACGGGGCCAGGTGGTGATCGCTGCTCAGGGCTTGCCACTCACGGGTTTGCGGGTTGTTGCTGGTCATGCCAATTCTCCTTGTTATCGGTGAAGGCGCGGCTGCTGCCAGCCGCGCCCGGCGTATCAGACGGCGAAGAGCAGGTACTCACGCTCCCAGGAACTGATCACGCGCTTGAAGTTTTCATGCTCGGCCCGCTTGACCGCGACGTAGCCGGTGATGAAGGTCTTGCCCAGGTATTTCTCGATGGTCGCGCTGTTTTCCATACGCTCCAGCGCATCCTCGATGGTCAGCGGCAGGCGCAGGTTGCGGCGTTCATAGCCACGGCCAACGACTGGCGCGCTCGGATTGAGGCCTTCGACCATGCCGATGTAACCGCAGAGCAGGCTCGCGGCAATCGCCAGGTACGGGTTGGCGTCGGCGCCCGGCAGACGGTTTTCCACGCGGCGGTTCTGCGGGCCGGCATCCGGTACGCGCAGGCCCACGGTGCGGTTCTCTTCGCCCCACTCTACGTTCACCGGCGCCGAAGTGTCCGGCAGGAAGCGGCGGAACGAGTTGACGTTGGGGGCGAACAGCGGGAGCAGTTCCGGGATCAGTTTCTGCAGGCCACCGATGTGGTGCAGGAACAGCTGGCTCATGGTCCCGTCTTCATTGGAGAACACGTTTTTGCCGGTCTCGATGTCGATGATGCTCTGGTGCAGGTGCATCGCGCTGCCCGGCTCGCCGGTCATCGGCTTGGCCATGAAGGTTGCGGCCACGTCGTGCTTGAGTGCGGCTTCACGCATGGTGCGCTTGAACACCAGAATCTGGTCGGCCAGCGACAGCGCGTCACCGTGACGGAAGTTGATTTCCATCTGCGCCGTGCCGTCTTCGTGGATCAGCGTGTCGAGGTCGAGCTCCTGCAGTTCGCACCAGTCATAGACGTCTTCGAACAGCGGGTCGAATTCGTTCGCCGCTTCGATGGAGAACGACTGACGACCGATTTCCGGACGGCCCGAACGACCAATCGGCGGCTGCAACGGATAGTCGGGGTCGTCACTGCGCTTGGTCAGGTAGAACTCCATCTCCGGCGCCACGATCGGCTGCCAGCCCTTGTCGGCATAGAGTTTCAGGACTTTCTTGAGCACGTTGCGCGGCGACAGCTCGATCGGGTTGCCTTGCTTGTCGTAGGTGTCGTGGATCACCTGGGCGGTCGGCTCGATGGCCCATGGCACCAGGTACACGGCGTTCTGGTCGGGGCGGCAGATCATGTCGATGTCGGCCGGGTCGAGCAGTTCGTAATAGATGTCGTCTTCGACATAGTCGCCGGTTACGGTCTGCAACAGAACACTTTCCGGCAGGCGCATGCCCTTCTCGGCGATGAACTTGTTGGTCGGCGAGATCTTGCCCCGGGTGATACCGGTCAAGTCGCCGATCATGCATTCGACTTCTGTGATCTTGTGGTCTTTCAACCAATCGGTGAGCTGGTCGAGGTTGTTACTCATAAATGCCTCTGGGCTGAGTCTCCTGACATCGTGTCAGGCAAAGTTTGACGCCGTGGCGTCGCGTTAAAGGGGGCTTGCTTGCGCGCAGTGCCGGCTTACGCCTGGCACCGCGCATAGACAATGAAAGAGGAGCTTACCTGCCCTTTACGCTGGCGTTGCATTTCCTGTGCACATTCAATACGTGCAGAATCACGAGCACGGCTGGAGAAGCGGCACAGGTTTTGGGACTCAAAGGGATCTATATTGGAAGGGGACGCCATAAACAGAATGCTTTGTCGTACGTCCAGAATAACGGACGCTGCCGTTCTGGCTGCTGCCGACGAGAATATCGTCGACGGGCCGCAAGCCTTGCGGGCTGCACTACGGACGGATTTGTCGCCACTGATGTGTTGAGCATGCAGACCGGACTGTTGCGAGCAGTCGGTGATGCCGATTAACGGCAGGCGAGACATGAAGCACCCCGGTATTATTGCTGTTATGGGTTTGATCGGAGCTTAGCCTTGTTCATTTTTTTACACAACACCCCCGTAAAAAATACAACACGGCCTGCTCAAGCCCGCGGGTGCCAAGCGTCCCAAGGACAAAAAACCGCCCCAAAGTGCCCCATAAATGCCCTCGCAGCGCTTTTTTAGGGCAAAAAAGGCCTCGCTTGACTTCGGCATGCCGTTCGGGTTGACTGAAACCAGAAAAGATCAATGATTGATATTTTTAACAACAAAGGTGTTGCATCATGTCGGTACCCCCGCGTGCCGTTCAGCTTAACGAAGCGAACGCGTTCCTTAAGGAACATCCTGAGGTTCTGTACGTTGACCTTCTGATTGCGGATATGAATGGTGTGGTGCGCGGCAAGCGCATCGAACGCACCAGCCTCCACAAGGTTTACGAGAAAGGCATCAACCTGCCGGCCTCTCTATTTGCTCTGGATATCAATGGTTCTACGGTGGAAAGCACCGGCCTGGGTCTGGACATCGGCGACGCCGACCGGATCTGCTATCCAATCCCCGACACCCTGTGCAACGAGCCATGGCAGAAGCGCCCTACCGCGCAGCTGTTGATGACCATGCACGAACTCGAAGGCGACCCGTTCTTCGCCGACCCGCGCGAAGTGCTCCGTCAAGTTGTTGCAAAGTTTGACGAGCTGGGCCTGACCATCTGCGCAGCCTTCGAGCTGGAGTTCTACCTGATCGACCAGGAAAACGTGAACGGTCGTCCACAGCCGCCACGTTCACCGATCTCCGGCAAACGCCCACACTCGACCCAGGTCTACCTGATCGACGACCTCGACGAATACGTCGACTGCCTCCAGGACATTCTGGAAGGCGCCAAAGAGCAAGGCATCCCGGCCGACGCCATCGTCAAGGAAAGTGCCCCGGCGCAGTTCGAAGTGAACCTGCACCACGTCGCCGACCCGATCAAGGCGTGCGACTACGCAGTCCTGCTCAAGCGTCTGATCAAGAACATCGCCTACGACCATGAAATGGACACCACCTTCATGGCCAAGCCGTATCCGGGCCAGGCGGGTAATGGTCTGCACGTCCATATTTCGGTGCTCGACAAAGATGGCAAGAACATCTTTGCAAGCGAGGATCCCGAGCAGAACGCCGCGCTGCGTCACGCGATCGGCGGTGTGCTCGAGACCCTGCCGGCGCAGATGGCTTTCCTCTGCCCGAACGTCAACTCGTACCGTCGCTTCGGCGCGCAGTTCTATGTACCGAACTCGCCGTGCTGGGGCCTGGACAACCGCACCGTGGCGATCCGCGTACCGACCGGTTCTGCCGATGCCGTGCGTATCGAACATCGCGTGGCCGGCGCCGACGCCAACCCTTACCTGCTGATGGCTTCGGTCCTGGCCGGCGTGCATCACGGTCTGGTGAACAAGATCGAACCGGGCGCTCCGGTCGAAGGCAACAGCTACGAGCAGAACGAACAAAGCCTGCCGAACAACTTGCGCGATGCCCTGCGTGAGCTGGACGACAGCGAGGTGATGGCCAAATACATCGATCCGAAATACATCGATATCTTCGTCGCCTGCAAGGAAAGCGAGCTGGAGGAGTTCGAACACTCCATCTCCGACCTTGAGTACAACTGGTATCTGCATACCGTTTAAGCGGGTTGCAGGAATAAAAAGCGCTGCCGGCCATTTCAGCCCGCAGCGCTTTTTTATGGCAGAACACAACCCCCTGTGTTTGGTGTGAATGGCCGCCTGCGGCGGATCGCTGGCAAGCCAGCTCCCACAGGTTCTTCGTCGAACATAAATTCCGAGTACACAAACATTCCTTGTGGGAGCTGGCTTGCCAGCGATGGCGTCCGGGCAGACAACATCGAACCCGGCTCGTACAATGCCCGCTGCCCCGCAGGAGACTTCCATGACGCGTCCCGCCCCCGTCCGCAAACCCCGTGCCCGCAGCCAGGCGCGAATCGATTCGATACTCGACGCCGCGCGCACGCTGCTGGCCGCCGAGGGTGTGGCCAGTCTGTCGATCTACAGCGTCGCCGAACGCGCGCAGATTCCGCCGTCCTCCGTGTACCACTTCTTCGCCAGCGTCCCGGCGCTGCTCGAAGCGCTGACGGCAGATGTGCACGCAGCGTTTCGCGCCTGCCTGCAGGCACCGATCGCCCACGAAGCGCTGCAAGACTGGCGCGACCTCTCGCGACTGATCGAGCAACGCATGCTGGAGATCTATGACGAAGACGCTGCCGCCCGCCAGTTGATCCTCGCCCAGCACGGCCTGACCGAAGTGACCCAGGCCGACCGGCAGCACGACATCGAACTGGGCGACCTGATGCACAAGCTGTTCGACCATCACTTCGAATTGCCGCGCCTGCCAAGCGATGTCGACGTGTTCGCGCTGGCGATGGAACTGGGCGACCGCGTGTATGCACGCTCGGTGCAGCAGCACGGGCAGATCACGCCGCGCATGGCCGAGGAAGGGATGCGGGTGTTTGATGCCTATCTCGGGTTGTATCTGCCGCCTTATCTACCCAAGAGACATCTGGTGAGCTGAATGGCCTCATCGCTGGCAAGCCAGCTCCCACAAGGAGCTTCTGTGTATGCAGATTTGGTGACCGACAGATAACCTGTGGGAGCTGGCTTGCCAGCGATGGCCGCGACACCATCCTCAGCTGATGCAGATAACAAAAAACCCCGAAGGGCTCACGCCTTTCGGGGTTTGTTTTTATCCACAGGCTTACAACTTGGCGATCGACACCTCGGTGGATTTCACAAAGGCGATCACCTCGCTGCCCACCGCCAGTTCCAGCTCCTTGACCGAGCGGGTGGTGATCACCGAAGTGACGATGCCGGAAGCGGTTTGCACGTCGATTTCCGACAGCACGTCGCCGAGAACGATCTCCTTGATCGAGCCTTTGAACTGGTTGCGCACGTTGATGGCTTTGATAGTCATGGCTTTGATTCCTGTCGTTGATAAAGCTTGAGTTATTGCGCCCAACGCAATTGCGTAGGCAGTGGTGAAACAGGTTCCGGCTCCGGCGGCTCGCCGGGCAGGGACAGAACACGGTTGAGCACTTCGGTTTCCAGCGCCGCCAGTCGATGCGATCCGCGCACTCGCGGACGTGGCAGTTCCACTTGCAGGTCGAGGCCGACTTCGCCGTCCTCGATCAGAATCACCCGGTCGGCAATCGCCACCGCTTCGCTGACGTCGTGAGTTACCAGCAACACGGTGAACCCATGCTTTTGCCAGAGTCGTTCGATCAGTTGCTGCATCTCGATCCGGGTCAGCGCATCCAGCGCACCCAGCGGCTCGTCGAGCAGCAGCAGGCGCGGTTGATGAATCAGCGCCCGGGCCAACGCCACGCGCTGCTTCTGCCCACCGGACAAGGCGGCCGGCCACTCGTTGGCGCGATCGGCCAGACCGACCGCCTCCAGCGCTTGCAGGGCTTGCGGGCGCCAGTTGCCTTTAAGGCCGAGGCCGACGTTGTCGATGATCTTTTTCCACGGCAGCAGCCGTGCTTCCTGGAACATCAGGCGGGTGTCTTCCCGCGCATCGCTCAGCGGGGCGGCACCGGCCAGCAGGTCGCCGCCAGTCGGCTGATCGAGGCCGGCGAGCAAGCGCAGCAAGGTGCTCTTGCCGCAACCGCTGCGCCCGACCACGGCGACGAATTGCCCCGCCGGAATGTGCAGATCGATGTCGCGCAGCACCTGCCGCGCACCGAAGGTTTTCTGCAGATTGCGCACCACCAGCGGAATCCCGCGCAGCAGGCGTGGAGGTTGTTGAGCGGTCATGCCGCACCTCCCCTGGCAACCTGATAGGCCGGATGCCAGCGCAACCACACACGCTCAAGGCCACGGGCAGCGAGGTCGGCGAGCTTGCCGAGCACCGCGTAAAGCAGGATCGCCAGCACCACCACGTCGGTCTGCAAAAACTCGCGGGCATTCATCGCCAGATAGCCAATGCCGGAACTGGCGGAAATGGTTTCGGCGACGATCAGCGTCAGCCACATGAAGCCCAGCGCGAAGCGCACACCGACCAGAATCGACGGCAGTGCGCCCGGCAGAATCACCTGCCAGAACAGGCTGAAACCGCTCAAGCCATAACTGCGCGCCATCTCCACCAGCGCCGGATCGACGTTGCGGATGCCGTGATAAGTGTTGAGGTAAATCGGGAACAACGTGCCCAGTGCGACCAGGAAAATCTTCGCCGACTCGTCGATGCCGAACCACAGGATGACCAGCGGAATCAGTGCCAGGTGCGGCACGTTGCGGATCATCTGCACCGAGCTGTCGAGCAGGCGTTCGCCCCACTTCGACAGGCCGGTGATGAAGCCCAGCACCAGGCCGATGCTGCCGCCGATGGTGAAGCCCAGCGCCGCGCGCCAGCCGCTGATTGCCAGATGCGTCCAGATCTCGCCGCTGCGCACCAGACTGACACCGGCCTCGATCACCGCCACCGGTGCCGGCAGGATCCGTGTCGACAACCAACCGGCCGACACCGACAACTGCCACACCGCCAGCAACAGCACCGGCAACGCCCAGGGCGCGAGGCTGTGGATAAATTTGTTCATGGCGCGCCTCAGCTCTGCGACGCGGCTTTGGGAAGAATGTCGTTGGCCACCATCTCGCCGAACGGGCTGACGTAACCGGCGCTTTTCGGCAGCTCCGGACGCTCGATGTCGAGGTGCGGGAACAGCAATTCAGCGACGCGGTACGACTCTTCGAGGTGTGGATAACCGGAGAAGATGAAAGTATCGATGCCCAGATCCGCGTACTCCTTTACCCGAGCGGCTACGGTCGGTCCATCACCAACCAGCGCCGTACCGGCACCACCACGCACCAGGCCGACGCCGGCCCACAGGTTGGGGCTGACTTCGAGGTTGTCGCGACTGCCGCCATGCAGCGCGGCCATGCGTTGTTGACCGACCGAATCAAAACGCGCCAGCGACGCTTGCGCACGTTTGATGGTGTCGTCGTCCAGATGCGAGATCAGCCGGTCTGCCGCTTGCCAGGCTTCGGCGTTGGTTTCGCGCACGATCACATGCAGACGAATGCCGAAGCGCACGGTACGCCCGAGCTTGGCGGCTTTGGCACGAACCTGTTCGATCTTCTCGGCCACCGCGGCTGGCGGTTCGCCCCAGGTCAGTACCATCTCGACCTGTTCGGCGGCCAGATCCTGCGCCGCTTCCGAGGAGCCGCCGAAGTACAGCGGCGGACGCGGTTGCTGGATCGGCGGATAGAGCAGCTTGGCGCCCTTCACGCTGATGTGTTCGCCGTCGTAATCGACGGTTTCGCCTTCGAGCACCCGACGCCAGATGCGAGTGAATTCCACCGAGGCTTGATAACGCTCTTCGTGGTTGAGGAACAGACCATCACCGGCCAGCTCTTCCGGGTCACCGCCGGTCACCAGGTTGAACAGCGCACGACCGCCGGACAGACGATCCAGCGTCGCTGCCTGCCGCGCCGCCACCGTCGGGGAAATGATCCCGGGGCGCAGGGCAACAAGGAACTTCAGACGCTGGGTCACCGGGATCAACGACGCGGCCACCAGCCACGAGTCTTCGCAGGAGCGGCCGGTGGGAATCAGCACACCGCCGAAACCCAGGCGATCCGCCGCTTGCGCAACCTGTTGCAGATAACCGTGATCGACGGCGCGGGCGCCTTCGGCGGTGCCAAGGTAATGGCCGTCGCCGTGGGTAGGCAGGAACCAGAAGATGTTGAGGCTCATGGAGTGGTCTCCTTGGGGATTCGATTTACTGGGCTTGGCTAACCGAGCTTTGGGCCACAGCGGCCGGTGGGGTCCAGATCACATCCTTGATGCTCAACGGCTTGGGGATCAGCTTGAGCTGGTAGAAGGTGTCGGCGATTTTCTGTTGCGCGGCGACCACTTCCGGGGTCAGGAACAGCGCACCGTAGCCCTGGCGTTTCACCGAGGTCAGGGTGATGTCCGCCGGCAGGCCAAGCAGCGGCGCGACCTGCTGGGTCACGTCTTCAGGGTTGGCTTTGGACCACTCGCCCACAGCGCGCACTTCTTCGACGAGGGTCTTGATCACCTCGGGATTTTTCTGCGCGTAAGGTTTGGTCGCGAGGTAGAACTGATGGTTGTCGACGATGCCTTTGCCGTCACGCAGGGTGTGCGCTTGCAGCTGTTGCTCGGCAGCGGCCTGGTACGGGTCCCAGATCACCCAGGCGTCGACGCTGCCACGTTCGAACGCGGCGCGAGCATCGGCCGGCGGCAGGAATACCGTCTGGATGTCGGAGTATTTGAGGCCGGCGTCTTCCAGTGCGCGCACCAGCAGGTAGTGCACGTTGGAGCCTTTGTTCAGGGCGACTTTCTTGCCCTTGAGATCCGCCACCGATTTGATCGGCGAATCTTTCGGCACGAGGATCGCTTCGCTGTTCGGCGCTGGCGGTTCGTAGGCGACGTAGAGCAGATCAGCGCCCGCCGCTTGGGCGAACACTGGCGGAGTCTCACCGGTCACGCCGAAGTCGATCGAGCCGACGTTCAGGCCTTCGAGCAGTTGCGGGCCGCCGGGGAATTCAGTCCATTGCACGTCCACGCCTTGCGCGGCCAGACGCTTTTCCAGAGTGCCCTTGGCTTTGAGCAGCACCAGCGTGCCGTACTTCTGATAACCGATCCGTAGAGTCTCGGCCTGAGCTTGAGTAATGGCGCCGAAGGACACAGCCGCAGCAAACAGAGCGACCAGACCACGACGCAAAAATACAGTGCGCATAGCGCTCTCCTTTTTGCTGTTGGGTTGTGGCTGCACCTGCTTGGCCGTTGACGGCTGAGTAAGGTGAGTACTTCAAATTCCGGTGAGGCTTAAATGCTCCAGCGAGCACTCAACAAACGTTCATTCAACAGGCCCGGCTCCAGCGGTTTTGGCCGGCGGGCCATGGCACTGACAAACTGATCCAGCGCTTCATGCAGACGCTGCTCCAGCGCCGGCGCCAACTGCGCCGCGGCACTGCCTTCGCCGTAAGCGATCTGGCTGTCCTCGGCGAAAATGCCTTGCAGCATCTCCTGGGCTTTCAATGCCGACAGCACCGGTTTGAGCGCGTAATCGACCACCAGCATGTGGGCGATGCTGCCACCCGTGGCCATCGGCAAAACGATCTTGTGGTTCAAGGCGCGTTCGGGCAGCAGATCGAGCACGGTCTTCAGCGCGCCGGAAAACGACGCCTTGTACACCGGCGTGGCGATCAGCAGACCGTCGGCGTTTTCAATCTGCGCCAGCAGGTCGAGCACTTTCGGGCTGTCGAAACGGGCGTGGAGCAGGTCTTCGGCCGGGAAGTCCCGCACCTGATAACTCACCACTTCCACCCCTTGCTCCTGCAACCAGCGTTGCGAGCGCTCGAGCAACACTCCTGAGCGGGAGCGCTGGCTGGGACTGCCACCGAGTGAGACGACCAGCATTCAGACAATTCCTTGCGCGTTACAGGCGATTCGCGGGTTGCGATCTCGCGTCATGGAGTGACCTTACCAGCTGATTTATATATCCATAAATCATATTTATTCATTTGGTTATTCGTTTAAGAGATATGCGATCTGCTTTGGTGCGGGCAAAAAACAGGCCGTGAAAACGGCCTGAAATCCCCTGCTTAGTGGTTCTGCGTTGAACGGACTGGCGCTATCGCGAGCAGGCTCACTCCTACAGGGGAACGCATTTCAAATGTAGGAGTGAGCCTGCTCGCGATGACGGTGGTGGCTACGCCGCCAATCTCACTGATTCACTTGTTCGGCTGCGGCGTCAGGCGCAGGTATGGCTTGACCGCACGATAGCCTTTCGGGAAGCGCCGCTTGATTTCTTCTTCGTCCTTGAGCGACGGCACGATCACCACCTCCTCACCGTCCTGCCAGTTGGCCGGGGTGGCCACCTTGTAGTTGTCGGTGAGCTGCAGCGAATCGATCACCCGCAGGATCTCGTGAAAGTTGCGCCCGGTGCTCGCCGGGTAGGTGATGGTCAGGCGGATCTTCTTGTTCGGATCGATCACGAACAGCGAGCGCACGGTCAGGGTGTCGTTGGCGTTCGGATGGATCAGGTCATAGAGGTCGGAAACCTTGCGATCGGCATCGGCCAGGATCGGGAAGTTGACGATGGTGTTCTGGGTTTCGTTGATGTCTTCGATCCACTTGTGGTGCGAGTCCACCGGGTCGACCGACAGCGCGATGGCTTTGACGCCACGCTTGGCGAACTCATCCTTGAGCTTGGCGGTGAAGCCCAGCTCGGTGGTGCACACCGGGGTGAAGTCGGCCGGGTGGGAGAACAGCACGCCCCAGCTATCGCCCAGCCACTCGTGGAAACGAATCTTGCCGGCGCTGGAATCCTGTTCGAAGTCGGGGGCGATGTCGCCGAGTCTGAGGCTCATGGTGCTGCTCCTGATGAGTTGTTGGAGAACTCAACTGTAGCTCGGGATTTGCCATCATGAAAAAGAATAAATAACTAGATATCTAGTACTTAAAGGAATATTAAACATCGTTCACTGGACGCTCGCCGGCATCGCGACGAACATCGCCCTCAAGGTTCGAGAAGGCCTTGAGTAGCTGCAAAAGAGGGGAATTCCGGGACAGGCTTACGGGGGTGAGTCTGACCCGGAAATGCAAAAGCCCCATCCGGCACGGTGCCGGACGGGGCTTTTTTACATCAACCGCTTGAGCGCGCTATTACAGCAGCGGGATCGAGTAGCTGACGATCAGGCGGTTTTCGTCCTGGGAACGGGTGTTCGCCAGATCGGTACGCCACATCGCGTTTTTCCAGGCAACGCCGAGGTTTTTCAGCGGGCCTTCCGGAATCACGTAACCGATGGTCAGGTCACGTTCCCACTCGGTTTTTTCGCCCAGCGGAGTGTCGATGTTGTTGCCACGCAGATAGATCAGGTTGGCGGTCAGGCCAGGAACGCCGATCTTGGCGAAATCGTAGCCGTAGCGAGCCTGCCAGGTACGCTCGCCAGCACGGGCGAACTTCTGGATCTGCATGTCGGTGATGGTGCTGTTGGACGAGCCGTCACCCTGGTTCAGCCAAGGGAAGTCGCTGTCGCCTTTGGTGTACTGGTAGCCAGCACCGAAGGTGTGACCTTCAACCGAGTACAGTGCCAGGTAGCTGTACAGATCGTTGTCGACTTTGCCCTTGGTGGTAGTGCCACCGTAGTAACCGCTGGTGTAGTAGGCAGCGGTATCGCCGTTGGCACCGTTGTCACGACTGCGGTAGTAACGCAGGTCGCTTTTCAGTACGCCCGGGCCGATTGCCCAGTTGTGTACCAGACCCAGGAAGTTCTGCGAGTAGAAGTCCTTCAGCTCGCCGTAGTAGTACGAAGCGGTCAGGTCTTTGTTGATCTTGTAGTCAGCACCACCGTAGTAGAACTTGTTGCTGAACACGCCTTTGTCGTAGTTCGAACCAGCGTTCGCACCGGCAATCGACATGTTCTCGTTGTTGCTGGAGTTACGACCTTTCACGGCCTCAACCTGACCGGCAGTCAGGGTCAGGTCCTTGAACTCGTTCGAGGTGATCGCTTCGCCCTGGAAGGTTTGCGGCAGCAGACGACCGTCGTTGTACTTGATGACCGGGTTGTTCGGCATCAGGGTACCGACCTTCAGCTCTGTCTGGGAGATCTTGACCTTGCCGGTCACGCCCAGGCTGGCGAAGTCATTCACAGCGCGATTGCCGTCGCTTGGGAACACAGTGCCACCCGACGACGTACCGGCGGCGTTGCCGCTCTTGGCCGGGCTGGAATCCAGACGCACGCCGTACAGGCCGATCGCGTCAACACCGAACTGCACGGTGCCTTGGGTGTAACCCGAGATGAAACGCAGATCGAAGCCTTGGCCCCACTCTTCGTTCTTGTTCGGGCCAGTGCCGTCACGGTTGTCGGTGTTGATGTAGAAGTTGCGCAGGCCCAGAGTGGCCTTGCTGTCTTCGATGAAACCGGCGGCGCCTGCCTGCTGCGCCAAAACCCCTACGGCCACAGCCAGGGCCAAGGTGGACTTGTTCATGTAAAGCTCCTCTCGTTTCTAATTCTTGTGTTCCTGGTCCTGGTCGAATGCCCGGATCCGTAGGTTCGCGATTAGCGCCAGAGCGTGACTGACAAGTCAATCGTAACCTTGTGTGTCTACGACCAAGGTCTAATCGCAGTATTTGGGTCCCTGCACAGTACTGACTTTCCTGATAACCCCAAAAAGAATTATTTCATTCTTTTTTATACCATTCGGGTATATGGCCCAGTAATGGCCACCTGCAGCGCAACACAGGATATCGGCTACTAAGCTAATTACTAAATGGTATTTGTTCGCCTATTTTTAGATCGATTAGCGTTGACGTATTCGAAACACGTCAAACCCTATCCAAAAGGCGACGCCATCATGGCCAAACGGGCACTATCTAGTCAATTTGTTACAGTTTGTGTGTCAGCGATAATTTCTTTCTCCGCTCAAGCCGCCAACCTCACGGTGGGTTATCAAACCGGTATCGACCCGAGCAAAGTCCCCCAAGCCGACGGTACTTACGAAACAACCATCGGCCAGAAGATCGACTGGCGACGCTTCAATAGTGGCCCGGAAGTTGTGACAGCCATTGCATCGGGCGACGTACAGATCGGCAACCTCGGCTCCAGCCCTTTGGCAGCCGCCGCTTCACGCAATCTGCCGATCGTCGCCTTCATTGTTTCGGCGCAGATCAATGCCGCCGAAGCCTTGGTGGTGCGCAATGGCAGCGGGATCAACACCCCGCAGGATCTGGTCGGCAAGACCATCGCCACGCCCTTCGTTTCCACCTCCCACTACAGTCTGCTCGGTGCTCTCAAGCACTGGGGCCTGGACACCTCGAAAGTCAAAGTGGTGAACCTGCAACCGGCGGAAATCGCCGCAGCCTGGAAGCGTGGGGATATCGATGGCGCGTTTGTCTGGTCGCCAGCACTGGGGGAAATCCGCAAGACCGGCAAGACCCTGACCGATGCCGCTCAAGTCGGCCAATGGGGAGCACCGACCTTCGAAGTCTGGGTCGCGCGCAAGGATTTCGCCGAGAAGCACCCTGACGTGGTAGCCAAATTTGCCAAGGTCACTCTAGACGCGTTTGCCGATTACGCCAGCCATAAAGACAGCTGGACGGCCGACTCGGCGCCGGTGCAGAAAATCGCCAAATTGACCGGTGCCAACGCCGCTGATGTACCGGAGCTGCTGGCCGGCTCGGCCTTCCCCGATGCCAAGGCACAGCAAACCACCGCACTGCTGGACGGCGGCACGGCGAAAGCGATTGGTGAGACGGCGAAGTTTTTGAAGGAACAGGGCAAGGTCGAGACGGTGCTGCCGGACTATTCGCCGTACGTCAGTGCGAAGTTTGTACCTGAATAAAGATACATATGTGGCGAGGGAGCTTGCTCCCGCTGGAGGCCGAAGGACTCCCAATTCCGGCAAACACCGGTTTGGGGCCGCTTCGCAGCCCAGCGGGAGCAAGCTCCCTCACCACAAGAATCCCTCGGTAATCTTCAGAGGGTCTTTTCGAAGATCTTCGAGTTGCGCTGATAGTTGTACAGCGACGCCCGCGCCGCCGGCAGGCGCTCGACGCTGCTTGGCTCGAAACCGCGTTCGCGGAACCAGTGCGCGGTACGGGTGGTGAGGACGAACAGGGTTTTCAACCCTTGCGCCCGGGCACGGGTCTCGATGCGCTCCAGCAGCTCATCGCCGCGACCGCCATGGCGATACTCCGGATTCACCGCCAGGCACGCCAGCTCACCGGCATCCGAATCGGCAATCTGGTACAACGCCGCACAGGCGATGATCATGCCTTCACGCTCGACCACGCTGAACTGCTCGATCTCGCGCTCCAGCACTTCGCGCGAACGACGCACCAGAATCCCCTGCTCTTCCAGCGGGCTGATCAAATCGAGCAAACCACCGACGTCCTCAATCGCCGCCTCGCGCACCAGTTCGAATTGCTCCTGAGCGACCAGCGTACCGCCACCGTCGCGGGTGAACAGTTCGGTCAGCAGCGCGCCGTCCTCGGCATAACTGACGATATGGCTGCGCGCCACGCCGCCACGGCAAGCTTCGGCGGCGGCATCCAGCAGTTCCGCCTGGTAGTTGTTGCCCAGACGCGCCAGATGCGCCGGCACCTGTTGCGGACGCAGTTCGCGCACCAGTTTGCCGTTTTCGTCGATCAGACCGAGGTCGGCGCCGAACAGCAGCAGTTTGTCGGCCCCCAGATCAATCGCGGCGCGGGTGGCAACGTCTTCGCACGCAAGGTTGAAGATTTCCCCGGTCGGCGAATAGCCCAGCGGTGACAGCAGCACAATCGAGCGTTCATCGAGCAGACGATTGATGCCTTTGCGGTCGACCCGACGCACTTCGCCGGTGTGGTGATAGTCGACACCTTCCAGCACACCGATCGGCCGCGCGGTCACGAGGTTGCCGCTGGCCACCCGCAGACGCGAGCCCTGCATCGGCGACGAGGCCATGTCCATCGACAGTCGCGCTTCGATGGCGATGCGCAGCTGACCGACCGCGTCGATCACACATTCCAGGGTTGCCGCATCGGTGATGCGCATGCCGTGATGGTAGTGCGGGGTCAGGCCGCGAGCAGCGAGACGGGTTTCAATCTGCGGGCGCGAACCGTGAACCAGCACCAGACGCACGCCGAGGCTGTGCAACAGCACGAGGTCGTGGACGATGTTGCCGAAGTTCGGATGCTCCACGCCGTCGCCGGGCAGCATGACGACGAAGGTGCAGTCGCGGTGAGCATTGATGTAAGGAGACGCGTGGCGAAGCCAATTGACGTATTCGGGCATGAACCTGGGCCTGTAATAAATAGCAGCCGGAAAAAAGGGCGAAACGGAAAACGCACAGCGGGCTGATGGTTATCGTCGGAACAGGCTTGGCGACACGCGCGCTCTCCTCATGAATACGGGTTGGGGTGCTGGCAATTTACAGCGTTTGGTCAGACAAAACACCGTCCCTGTAGGAGTGAGCCTGCTCGCGATAGCGGTGTGTCAGTCAATATCTTCGGTGACTGGTTCACCGCTATCGCGAGCAGGCTCACTCCTACAAAGGGGACATCAGGGTTTGTCCGGGTTCAGGCAGTAATGTTCAATCAACTGCCGCAATAGATGCACGGTAGGCTGCAAACGTGACATTTCAAGGTATTCCCCGGGCTGGTGCGCGCAGGCGATGTCGCCGGGGCCGAGCACGATGGTTTCGCAGCCAAGGCGCTGAAGATAAGGCGCTTCGGTGCCGAACGCTACTGCTTCGGCACTGTGGCCGGTGAGCTTTTCAGCAATACGCACCAATTCGGCGTCTTCGGCCTGCTCGAATGGCGGCACTTCCGGGAACAACGGCTGGTAGTCGATCTTCACCTGATGCCGCTCGGCCACCGGATTGAGCTTGCGCAGGATTTCCGCGCGCAGGACTTTCGGGTCCATGCCCGGCAACGGGCGCAGGTCGAACTCCAGCGAACACTGGCCGCAAATGCGATTCGGGTTGTCACCGCCATGAATGCAGCCGAAGTTCATGGTCGGCTGCGGCACGCTGAACTGCGGATTGTTGAACTCACGCTGCCAAAGCAGGCGCAAACCGCGCAGCTCGCCAATGGCATCGTGCATCGCTTCGAGGGCGCTGTGGCCCAGGCGCGGATCCGACGAATGGCCGCTCTGCCCGAGGATATCGATGCGCTCCATCATGATGCCCTTGTGCATGCGGATCGGCTTGAGCCCGGTCGGCTCGCCGATCACTGCCGCTCGGCCGATCGGACGCCCGGCCTCCGCCAGCGCCCGGGCGCCGGACATCGAGCTTTCTTCATCGCAGGTGGCGAGGATCAGCAGCGGTTGCTTGAACGGTTGCTCGAGCAGCGGCTGCACGGCCTCGATGATCAGGGCGAAAAAACCCTTCATGTCGCAACTGCCCAGCCCGACCCAGCGGCCGTCGACTTCGGTGAGTTTCAGCGGATCGGTCTGCCACAGCGCATCGTCATAAGGCACGGTATCGCTATGCCCAGCCAGGACCAGGCCGCCGGGGCCACTGCCAAAACTGGCGAGCAGGTTGAATTTGCCGGGGCTGACCTGCTGGATATCGCAGCTGAAGCCCAGATCACCCAGCCAACCGGCAAGCAAATCGATCACCGCCCGGTTGGACTGATCCAGGCTCAGTTGGGTGCAACTGACCGACGGTGCGGCGATCAGTGCAGCGAACTGGTCTTGCATGGATGGCAAAGGCATCGCTGACTCCAACTCCCGATTTGAAGTCCATCATAGAGCCATCCGGCGCTCGGAATAAACCGCCGCAGGGCGTAGGAAGTTTGAGTCCTGTACACTGCACGGCCTTGGCAGCCACACATTCCCCCGGCTGCGCTCCCGATCCTGGATTTTCCGGCCATGCAGAAAGAAACCGAAATCAAACTCCGCGTCAGCCGCGAAACCCTCGCTGCCCTGCGCGAGCACCCGCTACTGAAAAAACGCAACAAAAATGGCTGGGAACGCCGTGAGTTGATGAACCAGTACTTCGACACCCCCGAGCGCGACCTGGCCCAGGCCAAAGTCGCCCTACGTCTGCGCAAGGACGGCGACGAAGTGATTCAGACCCTCAAGACCCGCGGCCAGAGCGTGGCCGGTCTGTCCGAGCGTAACGAGTACGACTGGAAGCTGCCCAAAGCCAAGCTCGACGTGAAGAAACTCGACGGCGAATGCTGGCCCGAGGCGCTGGCCGAGCTGGACAAGAAAACCCTGAAGCCGATCTTCACCACCGATTTCGTCCGCGAACGCGCGGAAATCGCCTGGGGCCGCGGCAAGGCCAAAGTGGTGATCGAAGCCGCGCTGGACCTTGGTCATGTGGTGGTCGGCAAGCAGAAAGAAGAAATCTGCGAGCTGGAACTGGAACTGCGCGAAGGCGAGCCTGCCGCACTGCTGGAACTGGCCGCGGAACTGGCCGAAACCCTGGCCCTGATGCCGTGCGACATCAGCAAGGCCGAGCGCGGCTACCGTTTGTATGACGCCAACAGCTACTCGCTGAGCCTGCCGGCGCCGCAACTGACGGCGGAAACCCAACTCGACGACGCCTTCGCCGCTCTGGCCTGGCACTTGCTCGGCAGCAGCCAGCGTCTGGCCGAACAATATCGCTTCAACGGCCACTGGCGCCTGCTGCAGGACTGGGTCGAGAACCTCGCGGAAATGCGCGCCCTGCTCAGCAGCCTCGGCCAGGCCGCACCGCGTCCGGCGACTCACGACCTGCGCGTGGCGCTGGACGCATTGCTCGAAGACTGGCGCCCGCTGGTTCAGGTCGGCATCGAAGACGAAGACGTGCGCAAGGCGGCGCCGGAGCAATTCCTTGAAGAGCTGGAGGACCCGCGCTGGGGCCTGTTTTCGCTGACGGTTTCGCGCTGGCTGCTGGCCCGCACCTGGACCGCCGAGCGTAACACCCGCGGCAATCGCCAGGGCGCGGCGCAACTGCACAGCTGGCTGCCGCGCATGCTGGGCGAAGAAGCTACGTCCCTGCAATTGCAGCGTTATCAGCAGCAACCGGAAGATCTGGCCGAGCAATTGCCGCGCATCGAACGCATCCAGGTCTGGCTGCACCACGCGCGCAACGTGCTGGAGATCGCGGAAATGGATCGCCTGTACGGCGAGCTGAACAAACTGGCGCAACTGGCCAACGAACCGACCATCACTGACGAACTGCTCGATGCGCGCAAGCAGCAGGCGATTGCGGTTTATCAGAATCGCGCGTGGAAAATGCTGCTGCGTATGTGATGCTCAGCAACACCTGAAAACTGTGGCGAGGGAGCTTGCTCCCGCTGGAGGCCGAAGGACTCCCGATTCCTGCAATTGCAGATTTTGGGGCCGCTTCGAGACCCATCGGGGATAAATCCCCTCGCCACAAAAGGATCAGCGCAAGACTGGCAGGCTGGTCGTCGACTTGATTTCCGACAGCGCCACAATCGAATTCACTTCCTGGATCCCCGGCACCAGCGACAGCTTCTCGAAAAAGAATCGCTCATACGCCTCGATGTCCGCCGCGACAATCCGCAACAGAAAATCCACCGCGCCCATCAGCACATAACACTCCAAGACTTCCGGAAAGCCGCGAATCGCCTCGGTGAACTCGGTGAAGTTCGAGCGCCCGTGGGCGTTGAGTTTGATCTCGGCGAAGATCTGCGTATTCAGGCCGATCTTCTTGCGATCAAGCAAAGTCACCTGGCCGCGAATGATCCCCTCCTCCTTCATCCTTTGAATGCGCCGCCAGCACGGCGATTGCGACAGGCCCACCTGCTCGGCGATCTGTGCACTGGACAGCGAAGCATCCTCTTGCAGCAAGGCGAGAATGCGCCGGTCGTAACTGTCCAATTCGCTGTGCATAACCAATCCTCAAAATGATCATTTGCCGAATTGTTCTTGTCGAGCAATCCACTGATCCGCTCATCTTAGACAAGAAATGCCCGACACCGAATGTAAAAATTCCTCCACTGACTCTGGAGACCGGACATGCCTCACCTCGAAGCCGTGAATACCCCTGCGCCCCGCGCCGATGTGTGGAACGTCAACAACGCGCACTGCTGCGCGCGTTATCAGCTGCTTGCCGAGGCCGAGCCGGATCTGCTGGTGCGGGTGCTGAACCTGTTTGCGCTGCAATTTCTGACGCCGCAACAGGTCCACGTCGAGCGGCTCGACGATCTGCTGTCGATCGATATCACCATCGACGGACTGAGCTGGCATCGCGCCCAGGTGATTGCGGAAAAACTTCGTAACCTGATCAGCGTCTGCTCGGTGAACCTGCAAGACGCCGACACGGCGTGGTCTGCGCCGGCCCAGGCGTCCGGCTGACAAATCCGGCAACGGCTTTGTCGGGTAGTGGCCCAACGGTCGGCGGGGCCACGACTATCCTTTGCGCACAGTCGTTCAAAAGGAGCCCGCATGTCCGTTCAACTCGCCACTCAGGACCGCTGGCTGGATCTCAACGATGTGTTGCGTGAGCTGGTCGCCCAAGGCTTTATCAGCCAGGATTCGGCGGAGCAGGCGCTCAACGCCCGGCGGCGCCACGCGACCCACGGCCAGCAGCATCCACTGGAATTCATCGCCAGCCAGCAACTGGATGATCTCAGCCGACCGGGCAAACATCTGGATCTGGAAAGCCTGACCCTGTGGCTGGCGCAGCAGGCCGGTCAGCCGTACATGCGCATCGACCCGTTGAAGATCAACGTTGCGGCGATCACCCCGCTGATGTCCTACGCCTTTGCCCAACGGCACAAGATTCTTGCGGTAGCGGTCGACCGCGATGCGGTGGTGGTCGCCAGCGCCCAGCCCTACGTCACCGGTTGGGAGGCCGACCTGACCCATGTGCTGAAGCTGCCGATCAAACGGGTGGTCGCCAACCCGGTGGACATCCAGCGCTTCAGCGTCGAGTTCTTCCGCCTCGCCAAATCGGTCAGCGGCGCCAGCACTGCCGACGCGCAGAGCGGCAACCTCGGCAACTTCGAACAACTGCTCAACCTCGGCGCCAGCGATCAGGAGCCGGATGCCAACGACGCGCACATCGTCAACATCGTCGACTGGCTGTTCCAGTACGCCTTCCAGCAGCGCGCCAGTGATATCCACATCGAACCGCGTCGCGAACAGGGCACCGTGCGCTTTCGCATCGACGGCGTGCTGCACAACGTCTATCAATTCCCGCCGCAGGTGACCATGGCGATCGTCAGTCGCCTGAAAAGCCTCGGGCGGATGAACGTCGCCGAGAAGCGCAAACCCCAGGACGGCCGGGTCAAGACCAAGACCCCGGACGGTGGCGAAGTGGAGCTGCGGCTTTCAACGCTGCCCACCGCGTTTGGCGAAAAAATGGTCATGCGGATTTTTGACCCGGAAGTACTGCTCAAGGATTTCGATCAGTTGGGCTTTTCCGCCGACGACCTGCGCCGCTGGCAGGACATGACCCGCCAGCCCAACGGCATCATTCTGGTCACCGGGCCGACCGGTTCAGGCAAGACCACCACGCTCTACACCACGCTGAAGAAACTGGCGACGCCGGAAATCAACCTCTGCACCATCGAAGACCCGATCGAAATGGTCGAGCCGGCCTTCAACCAGATGCAGGTGCAGCACAACATCGACCTGAGCTTCGCCGCCGGCGTGCGTGCGCTGATGCGGCAAGACCCGGACATCATCATGATCGGCGAGATCCGCGACCTGGAAACCGCGGAAATGGCGATTCAGGCTGCACTCACCGGCCACCTGGTGCTGTCGACCCTGCACACCAACGATGCGCCCAGCGCGATCAGCCGTCTGCTGGAACTCGGCGTGCCGCACTATCTGATCAAAGCCACGGTGCTCGGGGTCATGGCCCAGCGCCTGGTACGCACCCTGTGCCCGCACTGCAAGGCGCCGCTGACGCTGGAAGAGGACGATTGGCAGACCTTGACCCGCCCGTGGCAAGCGCCGCTGCCGGGCAATGCGCAACGGGCCATCGGTTGTCTGGAGTGCCGCGACACCGGTTATCGCGGACGCGCCGGGGTCTACGAAATCATGCAGTTGAGCGATAACCTCAAAGCCCTCATAACCCCGGACACCGACCTCACCGCCATCCGCCGGCAAGCCTTCAAGGAAGGCATGCGCAGCCTGCGCCTGTCGGGCGCGCAAAAGGTCGCGGCGGGGCTGACCACCCTTGAAGAAGTGCTGCGGGTTACGCCGCAGAGCGAGCAGAAATAGGCCACTACGGAACCGGATCGGGGAAATCGCAATCCAACGCCGTAGTTAACCCCCAGGAGTCACTCAATCATGCGTCTCAAACTTGCTGTCGCCACCCTTGCCTTGCTGTCCCTTCCCGTTGGTTCAGCGATGGCCGACAGCTTTTGGCGTAACGTCATTTCCTCCGGCGCCACCACCGGTTCGACCTACCTGACCTTCAAGGATCACAAGCTGATCGTTGCCGCACAGGACGATGCCGGCAGCTTCGTCGCCAGCGATGGCGGCATCCGTGGGCCGTACCTGGAAGCAGCGATGCAGAAAGTCCGCGCCGACAATCCGGGCCTGCAAGCCACGGACATGGAACTGGCGAATGCGATTCTGGCGAAGAACGCAGTGGCTTCCGAGTAAGCCCGGCGCCAACAAAAATGCCGCTCGATCGAGCGGCATTTTTTTAAGCAAAAAAACAAAAGATCGCAGCCTTCAGCAGCTCCTACAGGGATCAGTGTAGGAGCTGCCGAAGGCTGCGATCTTTTGCTCTTCAGCGGTAATCGTCCACCGGGACGCAAGCACAAAACAGATTGCGATCCCCATAAACGTTATCCACCCGATTCACCGCCGGCCAATACTTGTGCGCCTTGGTGTGCGCATCCGGGGTGACGCCCTGTTCGATGCTGTAAGGCCGCTCCCAGACGCCAGTGACATCCGCCAAGGTATGCGGCGCACGTTTCAGCGGATTGTCCTCCGCCGGCCAGTTGCCGTTCTGCACTTCGGTGATTTCTGCACGAATGCTCAGCATGGCGCCGATAAAGCGGTCCAGTTCGGCCTTGGATTCGCTCTCGGTCGGTTCGACCATCAACGTCCCCGGCACCGGGAATGACATCGTCGGCGCATGGAAGCCATAGTCCATCAGACGCTTGGCGACGTCCTCTTCACTGATCCCGGTCTGCGCCTTCAACGGCCGCAAATCGAGAATGCATTCATGGGCCACCCTCCCGTTGCGCCCGGTGTAGAGCACCGGAAATGCGCCGGATAAATGCTGCGCCAGATAATTCGCCGCGAGGATCGCCACTTCGCTGGCATCGGCCAGTTGCGGCCCCATCATCGCGATGTACATCCAACTGATCGGCAAGATGCTCGCACTGCCCCACGGCGCCGCACTGACCGCGCCGTTCTGCGGCAGCGGACCATCAATCGGCACCACCGGGTGATTGGCGACAAATGGCGCCAGATGCGCGCGAATACCGATCGGCCCCATGCCCGGCCCGCCGCCGCCATGGGGAATGCAAAAGGTCTTGTGCAGGTTCATGTGCGACACATCGGCGCCGATGTCCGCCGGCCGCGCCAGCCCGACCTGCGCATTGAGGTTGGCGCCGTCCATGTACACCTGCCCGCCGTGCTGGTGGATCACTTCGCAGATTTCGCTGATGCCCTCCTCGTACACACCATGGGTCGATGGATAGGTCGCCATCAGGCACGACAACTTGTCGCCCGCCTCGGTGGCCTTGGTTTTCAGGTCGTCCAAATCGACGTTGCCGGCCTCGTCGCACTCGACGATCACCACGCGCATCCCGGCCATTTGCGCCGAGGCCGGGTTGGTGCCGTGGGCCGAGGACGGAATCAGGCAAATGTCCCGCCCGCCCTGATGCCGGCTCTCGTGATATTTGCGAATCGCCAGCAGCCCGGCGTACTCGCCCTGAGCGCCGGAGTTCGGTTGCATGCAGATCGCATCGAACCCGGTAATCGCGCACAACCAGCGCTCCAGCTCTTCGATCATCAAGGTGTAACCGGCCGCCTGCTCCCGTGGCGCGAACGGGTGCAGATTGGCGAACTGCGGCCAGGTGATCGGAATCATCTCGCTGGTGGCATTGAGTTTCATGGTGCAGGAGCCCAGCGGGATCATCGACTGGTTGAGCGCCAGATCCTTGTTCTCCAGTTGCTTGAGGTAGCGCAGCATCTCGGTTTCGCTGTGATGCGCGTTGAACACCGGGTGGCGCAGGTACGGCGTGGTGCGCTGCAACTGGCCGGGAATGCCGGAAATCAGCGCTTCTGCATCAATTTCGTCGACATTCAACCCATGATCGGCGCCCAGCAGCACATCAAACAATTTAGCCACCGTGCTTTCATCGCACGTCTCATCGAGGCTCAACCCCACTCGCCCACGGCCAAGAATCCGCAAGTTGATCTGCGCAGCCTTGGCGCTGTCGATGATCGCGCTCTGCGCGCCGCCAACCTCCAGCGTGAGGGTGTCGAAAAACTGCCCGTTGACCCGCTGCAGGCCATGGCGCTCCAGGCCCGCCGCCAGAATGCAGGTCAGCCGATGAACCCGCTGGGCGATGCGTTTCAAGCCTTGCGGCCCGTGATAAACCGCGTAGCAACTGGCGATGTTGGCCAACAGCACCTGCGCGGTGCAGATGTTTGAGTTGGCCTTCTCGCGGCGAATATGTTGCTCACGGGTTTGCAGGGCCATGCGCAACGCCACATTGCCACGGGCGTCTTTCGACACGCCGATGATCCGCCCGGGAATCGCCCGTTTGTATTCCTCGCGGCTGGCGAAAAACGCCGCGTGCGGGCCACCGTAGCCCATCGGTACGCCAAAGCGCTGGGACGAACCGAACACCACATCCGCACCCAGTTCACCCGGCGGCGTCAACAGCAACAGACTTAGCAGATCCGCCGCCACACAGGCCAGCGCCTGCTGCGCGTGCAGTTGATCGATCACCGGGCGCAGATCACGGATATCGCCGTGGGTGTCGGGATACTGCAGCAACGCGCCGAACACCTGATGCCGGCTGAGGTTATCCACAGCATCGACGATCAACTCGAAGCCAAAACCTTCGGCGCGGGTCTGCACCACGGAAATGGTCTGAGGGTGACAATTCTCATCGACGAAGAACAGATTGCTCTTCGACTTCGCCACACGTTTAGCCAGCGCCATGGCTTCAGCGGCAGCGGTGGCTTCGTCGAGCAACGAAGCATTGGCCAGTTCAAGCCCGGTGAGGTCGATGGTCAGTTGCTGGAAATTCAGCAGCGCTTCGAGACGGCCCTGGGCGATCTCCGGTTGATACGGGGTGTACGCGGTGTACCAGCCGGGATTTTCCAGCACGTTGCGCAGGATGACGGTCGGCGTCAGCGTGCCGTGGTAGCCCATGCCGATCAGGCTGGTCCACACCTGATTCTGCTCGGCATAACCGCGCAGTTTGGCCAGCGCCGCCTGCTCGTCGAGGGCCGGCGGCAAGTCCAGCGCCCGATTCAGGCGAATGCCCGGCGGCACCGTCTGCTCGATCAGTTCGACCCGGCTGCCGAGGCCCAGGCTGTCGAGCATCGCCTGCTGTTCGGCGGCGTCGGGGCCCAAATGGCGGCGCAGGAAGGCTTCGGGGTCGCGTAACTGGCTCAAGGATGGCAACTGGGACATGACGGGCTCTCTCTTGGCTGGCGCTCGGCGTCAATGCAACACGGTCAAACCAGCATAGCAGCCGATCCCGACGCGCACGGCTTGGCGGCGCCGGGTGTTCCGGGGCATGCTGTAGCGCCTGCATCAGGCGTCCAACTTTCGGATGATCGAACCCTCATGAGCCAACTGCCGTTCCTGCCGTTTTCCAAACCTGTCATCGATGAAGCCACGATTGCCGCCGTCGGCGACGTGCTGCGCTCCGGCTGGATCACCAGCGGGCCGAAGGTCCAGGCCTTTGAAGCACAGCTGTCGGAATACTTCGGCGGGCGCCCGGTGCGCACCTTCAACTCCGGCACCTGCACCATGGAAATCGCCTTGCGCATCGCCGGTATCGGGCCGGGCGATGAAGTGATCACCACGCCGATTTCCTGGGTCGCCACCGCCAACGTGATCCTCGAAGTCGGCGCCACGCCGGTGTTCGCCGACATCGACCCGGTGACCCGCAATATTGATCTGAACAAACTCGAAGCGGCGATCACCCCCCGCACCAAAGCGGTGATTCCGGTGTACCTCGCCGGCCTGCCAGTAGATATGGATCGGCTATATGCCATCGCGCGCAAACACAACCTGCGGATTGTCGAAGACGCCGCTCAGGCGTTGGGTTCGAGCTGGAACGGCCAGCGCATCGGCGCCACCGGCGATTTCGTGTCGTTCAGCTTTCAGGCGAACAAGAACGTCACCTGTTCCGAGGGCGGCTGCCTGGTGCTGAACACCCCGGAAGAGGCGCGGCTGGCGGAGAAGTACCGCTTGCAGGGCGTGACCCGCAATGGCTTCGACGGCCTCGACGTTGATGTGCTCGGCGGCAAGTTCAACATGACCGATGTCGCCGCCACCATCGGCCTCGGCCAGTTCGCCCATATCGAGGCGCTGACCGCCCATCGTCAGGAACTGGCCCGGCACTACTTCAAATGTTTTGGCGATGACTTCGAAGCGACTTATGGCGCGCAACTGCCGCCAGCGGATTTCACCCAGAGCAACTGGCATCTGTTCCAGTTGGTGCTGCCGGAGCGCAAGGACGGTTTGCCGGCGCGGGCCACGTTCATGGAGCAGATGCAGGCGCACGGCATCGGCATCGGTTATCACTACCCGCCGATTCACTTGCTGAGTCTGTACCGCGAGCGCGGTTTCAAGGAAGGGATGTTGCCGGTGGCCGAGCGCGTCGGGCGACTGATTGTGTCGTTGCCGATGTTCACCAGCATGACCAAGGACGACGTCGAGCGTTCGGTGGCGGCAGTCAAAGCCGTATTGAAGCCCTGATCAATGTCGGAGCTGCCGCAGGCTGCGATCTTTTGATCTTGTCTTTAAAAACAAAGTCAAAAGATCGCAGCCTGCGGCAGCTCCTACAGGGGGCGAGGATTATTCGCCGATTGCAGCCTTGTAGGCGGCGGCGTCCAGCAGTTTTTCCAGATCAGCCGCGTTATCCGGCTTGAGCTTGAAGATCCACGCACCGTACGGATCGGTATTCAGCAGCTCCGGCGTGCCGCTCAGCTCTTCGTTGACGGCGATCACTTCACCGGCAATCGGCGAGTAGATGTCGGAAGCGGCTTTCACCGACTCGACCACACCGGCCTGATCTTCAGCGGCGAACTTGTTGCCCACTTCGGTCAACTCGACGAACACCACATCGCCCAGCGCTTCCTGCGCGTGATCGCTGATGCCCACGGTAACGGTGCCGTCGGCTTCCAGACGCGCCCACTCATGACTTTCGGCAAAACGCAGTTCGGCGGGGATATTGCTCATGCTCGGTGTCCTCAAGAAATTGTCAGCGGTCAGGCCGCCGGAAAAGGTCAGATCAAGGTTTTGCCATGGCGCACGAAGGTCGGTTTGACCACTCGTACCGGATACCACTTGCCACGGATTTCCACTTCGGCGCGGTCGGCGGTGGCCATCGGTACACGCGCCAGGGCAATCGATTTGCTCAGCGTAGGAGAGAAACTACCACTGGTGATCTCTCCTTCGCCAACATCGGCAATACGAACCACCTGATGGGCGCGCAAAACACCGCGTTCCTCAAGCACCAGACCCACCAGTTTGTGCGCCACGCCGGCGGCTTTTTCCGCTTCCAACGCCGAGCGACCGATGAACTGCCGCGAAGCCGGTTCCCAGGCGATGCTCCAGGCCATATTGGACGCCAGCGGCGAGACATCTTGATGAATGTCCTGGCCGTAGAGGTTCATCCCGGCTTCAACCCGCAGCGTGTCGCGGGCGCCGAGGCCGATCGGTGAAATACCGGCACCGATCAGATCGTTGAAAAATCCCGGCGCCTGCTCGGCCGGCAAGGCGATTTCCAGGCCGTCCTCACCGGTGTAACCGGTGCGCGCAATGAACCAGTCGCCATCGACTTCGGCTTCAAACGGTTTCAGGTGATGGATCAGTGCGGCGCGGGACTGGGTCACCAGTTCGGCGATTTTCTGCCGGGCCTGCGGGCCTTGAATGGCGAGCATCGCCAGATCCTGACGCTCGTGCAGATGCACGTCGTAACCGGCGACCTGTGCCTGCATCCACGCCAGATCCTGATCGCGGGTGGAGGCGTTGAATACCAGACGATAACGGTCTTCGAGACGATAGACGATCATGTCGTCGACGATGCCGCCACGTTCGTTGAGCATCGTGCTGTAGAGCGCGCGGCCGGGGCGGTGCAGGCGCTCGACGTCATTGGCCAGCAAATGCTGCAGCCAGGCCTTGGCCTGTGGGCCATCGATGTCGATAACGGTCATATGGGAAACATCGAACACCCCGCAATCGCGGCGCACCTCGTGGTGTTCCTCGACCTGCGAGCCGTAATGCAGTGGCATGTCCCAACCGCCAAAATCGACCATCTTCGCGCCGAGGGCGAGATGCAGGTCATACAGAGGCGTACGCTGTCCCATGGGTTTCTCCTTCCGGGCGTGGCGAAGGTGCGGACAGCCGCTGTACGGGATGAAAGCCGCGAAATAGAAGGCTTTCAGCCGATTTCAGCGAACGGGTCTGTCAGACGAACCGCACCGAATGCCGCGCATTGTAGCCGCATGATTCAGGACTCACTACTAAGTGTTTCGGCGCGCCGAGCGGCGGATCAGGCCAATGACCGGCAACAGGCCGACCAACACTAGGGTCAGCGCCGGCAGTGACGCCCGCGCCCATTCGCCTTCGCTGGTCATTTCGAAGATCCGCACCGCCAGCGTGTCCCAGCCAAACGGGCGCATCAGCAGGGTCGCGGGCATTTCCTTGAGCACATCGACGAACACCAGCAACGCCGCGCTCAGCGTGCCGGGCAGCAACAGCGGCAGATACACTTTGAAAAACAGTCGCGGCCCACTGACACCCAGGCTACGTGCCGCTTCGGGCAATGAAGGCCGTATACGCGCCAGACTGTTTTCCAACGGCCCGTAGGCCACCGCGATAAAGCGCACCAGATAGGCCATCAGCAACGCCGCCAGACTGCCCAGCAGCAGCGGCTTGCCGGCGCCGCCGAGCCAGTCCGACAGCGGAATCACCAGTTCGCGATCGAGATAGCTGAAGGCGAGCATGATCGACACCGCCAGCACCGAACCCGGCAACGCGTAACCAAGATTGGCCAGACTGACCCCGGAGCGGATCGCCCGGGTCGGCGCCAGACGTCGGGCAAACGCCAGCAGCAGCGCGACGCTGACGGTGATCAACGCCGCCATGCCGCCCAGATACAGGGTGTGCAGGATCAGCCCGGCGTAGCGCTCATCGAGATCGAAGCGCCCGCGCTGCCAGAACCAGACAATCAGTTGCAGGACTGGAATCACGAACGCGCAGGCAAATACCAGAGCGCACCAGCCAGTCGCTGCGAACGCCTTGAGTCCATGCAAGTGATACAGCGCCTTGACCCGTGGCCGCTCGTTGCTCGCCCGATTGGCGCCGCGCGCACGCCGCTCGCCGTACAGCACCAGCATCACCACCAGCAGCAACAGACTCGCCAGTTGCGCCGCGCTCGGCAGGCTGAAGAAGCCGTACCAGGTCTTGTAGATGGCGGTTGTGAAGGTGTCGAAATTGAACACCGACACCGCACCGAAATCCGCCAGGGTTTCCATCAGCGCCAGCGCCACACCGGCACCAATCGCCGGCCTCGCCATCGGCATCGCCACCCGCCAGAACGCCTGCCATGGCGATTGCCCGAGTACCCGCGCCGCCTCCATCAGGCCTTTGCCCTGCGCAAGAAACGCGGTGCGCGCCAGCAAATAGACATAGGGATAAAACACCAGCACCAGTACCACAATCACCCCGCCGGTAGAGCGCACGCGTGGCAGGCGCAAGCCGCTGCCGAACCACTCACGCAGCAGGGTTTGCACCGGGCCGGCAAAGTCCAGCAGGCCGACGAAGACGAACGCCAACACGTAGGCCGGGATGGCGAACGGCAGCATCAAGGCCCAGTCGAGCCAGCGGCGTCCGGGGAATTCGCAGAGGCTGGTGAGCCAGGCGAGGCTGACACCGAGCAGCGTCACGCCGACACCAACGCCGAGTACCAGCGTCAGGGTATTGCCCAGCAGGCGCGGCATCTGGGTTTCCCACAGGTGCGACCAGATCTGCTGATCGATGGTCTGCCACGACAACAGCAGAACACTCAGGGGCAACAGCACCAGCGCGGCAATGACGAGGACGATGGGGTACCAGCGGCGTTGGGCGGGGTGGGCCAAGGGGGTTCTCTGCAAGAGGGCCAACGCCCAATCGACGTCGACCACATGTTGTGGCGAGGGAGCTTGCTCCCGCTCGGCTGCGAAGCAGCCGCAGGAGGTTAACAGTTCAATTCACGCCAGACGCAAGGGCGCCATGGGGCCGCTTCGCGACCCAGCGGGAGCAAGCTCCCTCGCCACAGAGGGCTCGCCGTGGTGGCCGGCTCAGTTCCAGCCCGCCCGATCCATCATGCGGATCGCTTCCGCCTGACGCTTGCCCGCCACTTCCACCGGCAAGGTGTCAGCGACGAACTTGCCCCACGCCGCCACTTCTTCCGAAGGCTTCACCGCCGGATTGGCCGGGAATTCCTGGTTGACGTCGGCGAAGATCTTCTGCGCCTCAGGCGTGGTCATCCACTCGACCAGCGCCTTGGCGGCTTCCGGGTGCGGTGCATGTTTGGTCAGACCGATACCCGACAGGTTCACATGCACGCCGCGATCGGCCTGATTCGGCCAGAACAGTTTCACCGGCAGGTCTGGCTTCTGCTTGTGCAGGCGCCCGTAGTAGTAGGTGTTGACGATGCCGACATCGCATTGCCCGGCGTTGATCGCTTCCAGCACCGCAACGTCATCGGAGAACACATCGGTGGACAGGTTGTTGACCCAGCCCTTGAGGATCTTCTCGGTCTTCTCGGCGCCGTGCACTTCGATCATGGTCGCGGTCAGCGACTGGTTGTAGACCTTCTTCGCCGTGCGCAGGCACAGGCGCCCTTCCCAGTTCTTGTCGGCCAGCGCTTCGTAGGTGGTCAGTTCGCCCGGCTTAACGCGCTCGGTGGAATAGGCGATGGTTCTCGCGCGCAGGCTCAGGCCGGTCCAGGCGTGGCTGGAGGAGCGGTATTGTGCGGGAATATTCGTATCGATAGTTTTCGAGGTGAACGGCTGCAGAATGCCCATCTGCTCGGCCTGCCAGAGGTTGCCGGCATCGACGGTCAGCAGCAGATCAGCGGTGGCGTTTTCGCCTTCGGCCTTGATCCGCTGCATCAGCGGCGCTTCCTTGTCGGTGATGAACTTGATCTTCACCCCGGTTTTTGCGGTGTAGGCGTCGAATACCGGTTTGATCAGCTCATCGATACGCGAGGAGTAGACCACCACCTCGTCGGCGGCCTGGGCGGTGGTACTGCCGATCAGGGTCAGGGCCAGTGCGGTCAGAAGACGCTTGGGTGCCAACATGGGAGTGGTCTCTCGGTCGGAAAATGTGGGCCAAATGATAAGGACTCACATTTACCACCTCAATCGAACTCTTTTCCAAGGAGTTACCAGATGTTGCATGACCTGCAAATTGCTGGTCTCTGTGGCGAGGGAGCTTGCTCCCGCTGGAGGCCGAAGGACTCCCAATGTTGCCAAAATGGCTTTTGGGGCCGCTTCGCAGCCCAGCGGGAGCAAGCTCCCTCGCCACAAAGAAGTAATTGTCTTCAGGGTTTGGCGAGCGCCGGAAGGTCGCCTGTAAGGCCAAGTGCTTCGCGAACAAATAGAGCCTTGGCCTCCGGCATCTGCTCCACCAGCTTCAACCCGGCGTTACGCAACCAGCGCACCGGCAGCGGATCGGCCTGGAACAAGCGCTCGAAGCCCTCCATCGCCGCCATCAATGCCAGATTGTGCGGCATGCGCCGACGCTCGTAGCGGCTCAGCACTTTCACATCGGCCAGACGCTCGCCACGTTCGGCGGCTTGCAACAGCACTTCAGCCAGCACCGCCGCATCGAGGAAGCCGAGGTTCACACCCTGCCCGGCCAACGGGTGAATGGTATGCGCCGCATCACCGATCAGCGCCAGCCCTTCGGCTACATAGCGCTTGGCATGCCGTTGACGCAGCGGTACGCACAGACGCGGATCGGCACTGATCACTTCGCCCAGGCAACCTTCGAATGCACGCTCCAGCTCACGGCAGAACGCGGTTTCATCCAGCGCCATCAGGCGTTCGGCTTCACTCGGCGTAGTCGACCAGACGATCGAGCACCAGTCCTGCTGCCCATCGCGCTCCAGCGGCAGAAACGCCAGCGGCCCGTGATCGGTGAAACGCTGCCACGCGGTCATCCGGTGCGGCTTGCTGCTGCGCACGCTGGTGACGATGGCGTGGTGAAGGTAATCCCACTCGCGGGTGGCGACACCGGTCAGCCGGCGCACCGCCGAATTGGCGCCGTCCGCTGCAATCACCAGCGGCGCACGCAACTGCCGACCATCGGCCAGGGTCAGCAGCCAGTCATCGCCGGAGCGGCGCATCTGTTCCAGCCGTGCGTTGGCCAGCATGCCCAGATCGCAGTCGTGCAAACGATCGAGCAAGGCATCCTGCACCACGCGGTTTTCGACGATATGCCCCAGCACCTCGGCATGCACGCTGCTCGCCGAGAAATGAATCTGGCCGGTGCCGCTGCCGTCCCACACGTGCATGTCGGTGTACGGGCTGCTGCGGCGCTTGGCGATGCCGTCCCAGACGCCAAGGCGTTCGAGTATCCGCTGGCTGGCCGCCGACAAGGCGCTGACCCGCGGCTCGAACGGCGCGGTCGCGTCGAACGGTTTGACGCTCAGCGGGCTGCCGTCGAGCAGCAACACTTCGAGGCCGCTGTCCTGCAACGCCAACGCGAGGGCGCTGCCGACCATTCCGGCTCCGACAATCAGCAGATCTGCGCGCATTTCCATGCTTTAAGCCTGTCTCGCTGGCGGCATGCGCCGCCCGTAAAGGGTTTTAGCCAGCGCGCCAGTTAGTGGCGCGCTGCTGAAAGTGAAAGTGCCGACCCGCCGCTCAAGCATCCGGACGCGTCCCCAGCCCCATGGCCTGACGAGCAAACCAGCGCTTGGCCGGTGGCAACAGATCGAGACCGAGCAGGCCGATGTTGCGGCCCAGCGAGACCAGCGGCTGAGTGCTGCCGAACAGGCGGGTGACCTGATCAGAGAAGCCCACGGTGAGCTCCTGATCCAGACGCTGCCGCTCGCGATAGGCCTGCAAGGTGGCGAAGTCGCCCAGCGGCTGGTCACTGGCGAGCAGTGCGGCAGCCAGCGCATCAGCATCCCGCAGGGACAGGTTGAAACCTTGTCCGGCAATCGGGTGCAGGCTGTGCGCGGCATTGCCGAGCACGGCCAGATGCGAGCGTACTTGCTCCTCGGCCTCGACCAGCGACAGCGGATACAAATGCCGCGCACCGACCTGTTTCAAGGTGCCGAGGCGGTAGCCGAACACACCTTGCAGTTCGCTGAGAAAATCGCGCTCGCTGAGGTCTGCCAGGCGTTGCGCGTCCATGCCCAGGCGGGTCCAGACCAGTGCGCAACGGTTGTCCGGCAGCGGCAGCAAGGCCATTGGGCCTTCGTCGGTGAAACGCTCGAAGGCCATGCCGTTGTGCGCTTCGCTCGGGGTGATGTTGGCGATCAGCGCGCTCTGGTTGTACGGACGCTTGCGCACGTTGATGCCCAGTTGCTCGCGCAGACCGGAACGGCCGCCATCGGCCAGCACCGCCAGATCGCACTCGACAATGGTTTCATCGTTGAGGGTCAGGCGATAGCCGTCGGGCAGCGGCTCCATGCGCGTGACTTCCGCCGGGCAGCGCCAGCTGATCACGTCTTTATCGAGGTGTTGCCACAGGCACTGGCCGAGCCAGGCGTTTTCCACCACGTAGCCAAGCGCTGGCACGCCCTCTTCCATCGCCGACAGGCGGGCAGTGGAGAAGCGACCACGGTCGGAGACGTGAATCTGTTTGATCGGCTCGGCGCGGCGGGAAATCTCCTGCCACACGCCCAGCCGTTGATAGATCTGCCGCGAACCGAAGGACAGCGCCGACGAACGCGCGTCGTAACTCGGCTGCCAGCTGTCGCCGGGGGCGAACGGTTCGATCAGGACGATTTTCCAGCCGCGGGCCTTGGCCCCGGCCTGCAAGGCCAACGCCAGGCTGGCGCCGACCAGGCCGCCACCGATGATTGCCAGATTGACTCGACTCATGCCGCGTGTGTCCGTGCTTGCGCCATCAGCGCTTCGATCTCGGCGACGGTTTTCGGTACGCCGCTGGTCAATATTTCACAACCGGTCTTGGTCACTACCACGTCATCCTCGATGCGCACGCCAATGCCGCGCCATTTCTTCGCTACGTGCTGGTTGTCCGGGGCGATATAGATGCCCGGTTCCACGGTCAGCGCCATGCCGACCTCCAGCACCCGCCATTCGCCGCCGACCTTGTACTCGCCGACGTCGTGTACATCCATGCCCAGCCAGTGGCCGGCACGGTGCATGTAAAACGCTTTATAGGCTTCGGTCGCGATCAACTCGTCGACCTCGCCTTGCAGGATGCCGAGCTTGACCAGGCCTGCGGTAATCACCCGTACCGTGGCTTCGTGCGCCTGGTTCCAGTTTTTGTTCGGGGCGATTTCAGCGAACGCGGCTTCCTGCGAAGCCAGCACCAGTTCGTAGATCGCTTTCTGCTCAGCGGAAAACTTGCCGTTGACCGGCCAGGTGCGGGTGATGTCGCTGGCGTAGCAGTCGATTTCGCAACCGGCGTCGATCAACACCAGATCGCCGTCCTTGAGCAGCGCGTCATTCTGCTGGTAATGCAGGATGCAGCTGTTGCGCCCGGCGGCGACGATCGAACCGTAGGCCGGCATCTTCGCCCCGCCCTTGCGGAACTCGTAATCGAGCTCGGCTTCAAGGCTGTACTCGTACAAACCCGGCTGGCTGGCCTGCATCGCCCGGATATGCGCCTGAGCAGAGATCCGTGCGGCTTCGCGCATCACCTTCACTTCTGCCGCCGATTTATACAGGCGCATGTCGTGCAGCAGATGATCCAGGGCAACGAATTCGTTCGGTGGCTGGGCGCCGAGGTGCGCCTTGGAACGGATCACGTTGATCCAGTCCATCAGGTGCCGATCGAACTCCGGGTTGCTGCCCATCGCCGAATACACCCGGTCGCGACCCTCGATCAGGCCCGGCAGGATGTCGTCGATGTCGGTAATCGGGAACGCGTCGTCAGCGCCGTAATCACGGACTGCACCTTCCTGCCCTGCGCGCAGGCCGTCCCACAACTCGCGTTCGGCGTTACGCTCACGGCAGAACAGTACGTACTCGCCGTGCTCACGGCCGGGCATCAGAACGATGACGGCCTGCGGCTCGGGGAAACCGCTGAGGTACTGGAAGTCGCTGTCCTGACGGTAGACGTGCTCGACGTCGCGGTTGCGGATCGCGACCGCGGCGGCGGGCAGGATCGCGATACTGTTGGGTTCCATCTGCGCCATCAGGGCCTTGCGGCGACGGCTGTATTCCGCTTTGGGGATATGGGTCATGGGCAGATGGCTTTCCCTGGCACGCGATTAATGCAGCGACGGCTTGGCGGCTGGCGGCACGTCGGCTTTTTTGGTTTCCGAGAACAGCAGCAGCGGCGCGACGCGCAGGTATTCCATGACTTCCATGTAATCGCTTTCGCCGTCTTCGGACTCTTCCAGGGCGTCTTGCACCTGGGAGATCGCGGCCAGATCCTGCAGCACTTCGGTGGCTTCGGTGCTGAGCATGCTGCTGTCGCGGCAGTTCAGGCCGAAACCGCTGAGGAAGCCCTGGCACCATTCGCCCAGCGCGGCAGCACGCTCGGCCAGTGGTGCGTCATCGGTTGGCAGCAGCAGAACGACGGTGACGTCGCTGCCGGTCAACTCACCCTTGACCATTTCTTGCAGGCCGATCAGGGCGTTGCGGACGTTGTCCTGGATGTCGCCTTCGAGCAGTTCGGCGGCGTCGATCAGCCAGCCTTCGTTATCGAAGCCGGCACCGGCACAACTGCGGCCGAGCAGCAGGCCGTGCAGTTCGGCAGGCGAGACGTTGTGGCCGCTGGCAGTCAGCAGGGTGGCAAAGGCTTGGTACGGGGAATTCGCAATGGTCATGGGCAGCTAGGCGCCAGACGGCGCTATGTCTAGAATGAAGGCCTTGTATCCTACATCGACAGACTCGCCAAGACTATTAAAGGCTGTCCGCCAGCCAGGCGCCTGCCGCCCATCAGATGAATTCAGTGGACACAATGGAAGACACCGACCTGCAAGCGCTGTTGGCCAGACTCGAAAAGCTGATTAGCCGAGTCGAGCAACTAAAGAGTCAAAACGCACTCTTACTAGCTCAGGAAAAGACCTGGCGCGAGGAACGCGCTCACCTCATTGAAAAAAACGAAATCGCCCGGCGTAAGGTCGAATCGATGATTTCGCGCCTCAAGGCCCTGGAGCAAGACTCATGAGTTCAAGCAATAGCGTTACCGTGCAGATCCTCGACAAAGAATATTCGATCATCTGCCCCCAGGAAGAACGCAGCAATCTGGTCAGCGCCGCCCGCTACCTGGACGGCAAGATGCGCGAGATCCGCAGCAGCGGCAAAGTCATCGGCGCCGACCGTATTGCGGTGATGGCCGCGCTGAACATCACCCACGACCTCTTGCACAAAGAAGAGCGCCCGGACATCCAGGCCAGCGGCTCGACCCGTGAACAGGTGCGCGACTTGCTCGATCGTGTCGATCTGGTGCTGGCCGACGATCCGGACATCAGCAAGGGCTGATTCGCCAGGCCGCTTGAGGTATACTCGCGGCACTCCCTGGGGTGCTTGCCAGTTGACGATGTCCCTGAGCCGATTTGCACTACCCTGGAGGTTGCACGTTGGGCTGGTGTGCATGTCCGCCAGACGGAAAGCCTTAAAGTCTACTGCATCCTCCACCTTGAACTTTCGGGTTCAAGGGCTAAGTTGACAGCGGTTCATCCGGGGAGCCTGATTCGAATCCGATGCCGGTTTTTGCCGGCATCGGATTTTTTATGCGTGCGTTTTCGCCCTCACCTGCCGAAGCCGAACCATGACCGAACCTGCGCTGCTGCCCCGCCCGCAACTCCGCCGCCTGCTGCGCAAGGCGCGCCGCGCGCTGACTGCCGGTGAACAGCGGCAGGCCGCCAAAGGCCTGTTCCGCCAACTGGCGCAAGACCCGCACTTTCGCCGGGCGAAACACATTTCCCTGTATCTGCCGACCGATGGCGAAATCGACCCGCGCCTGCTGCTGCGCGAAGCCCAGCGTCGGGGCAAAGCCACGTATCTGCCGGTGCTCAGCGCCTGGCCGCGAACCAAAATGGTGTTTCAGCGGATTCGCCCCGGAGAAAAGCTCAAGCCCAATCGCTTCCGTATTCTTGAGCCTCGGGCCAATCTGGCTCGTCAGCGCAAGATCTGGACCCTGGACCTGGTGCTGTTGCCACTGGTGGGGTTTGACGATGTTGGCGGACGTCTGGGGATGGGCGGCGGATTCTACGATCGCAGTCTGGCGTATCTGGCCCGGCGCAAGAATTGGCGCAAGCCGACGTTGCTGGGCCTGGCCCATGAATGTCAGAAGGTCGAACGCCTGGCGCAGGCAAGCTGGGATGTACCGTTGCAAGGCACGGTCACCGATAAGGCGTGGTATTTCGCAGGGTAGACGCCGCGCAGATCAGCGGCGTCGGGAAGGCAGTTTCAGCGTTTGAAGGCGCTCGACTGTTGGACCTGTTGCGCGACTTCAACCGGAGCATCGGTCTTGCTCGTCCACAGACTTTGCGCGTAACCGGTGGTCACGACGCCAAGGCCGAACAAAATAACCAAAGTCCATAGCAAATCCGGTTTGCGTTTCATCGATTGCCCCCCTCAAGGCACATCATCACGATGACAGCAGCGGTTTCCGTTCGTAGGCCGTGCAGCAGCGTCAAGCTTTAAAGGCCGGCATTTTGCGACAACGTGAACCTCGGCGCAAACGCTGACGTCAACCGACCGTCGGTTTGTCATAAAATTGCCCGACAACCTGCCCAATGACCGCTTGAGGAGAAAAAGACATGGCCTATTGGCTGATGAAATCCGAGCCTGACGAACTCTCGATCAAAGGTTTGGAGAAACTCGGCACAGCGCGCTGGGACGGGGTTCGCAATTATCAGGCGCGCAACTTCCTGCGGGCGATGGCCGTTGGCGATGAGTTCTTTTTCTACCACTCCAGTTGCCCGGAGCCAGGGATTGCCGGAATCGGCAGGATTATTCAGGCTGCGTACCCGGATCCCACCGCACTGGAACCCGAGAGCCATTACTTCGACCCAAAAGCCACACCCGAGAAAAACGCCTGGAGTGCGATCGATGTTGCGCACGTCGAGACGTTTGCCCGGGTGCTGAAGCTCGATTACCTGAAACAGCAGACCGCGCTGGCCGAAATGCCACTGGTGCAAAAAGGCAGTCGCCTGTCGGTCATGCCAGTGACGGCCGAACAGTGGGCCGCCGTGCTCGGCTTGCGCTGAGAACTTGCCGGTCACGGTTTTTACCGACAAAAGGGGCTAGGCTTGACGCTCATTTGACTGACATCAAGCGAACGGAACGCTTGAACAGTCAGACTGGAAGCCACTGCCGCAGGATGCCCCCATGTCGACGCACAGCCGCTCTTCACTTCTATACGCCGGTTCGCTCCTGGTGTTACTCGCCGCCGCTGGCGGATTGGGTTACTGGATGTCCATCAGCAGCCGCCTGGTCGAAGGACTGTCGATGGGCAACGGGCGGCTGGAAGCCACTGAAGTGCAGATCGCCAGCAAGACCCCCGGGCGCCTCGCCGAGGTACTGGTCGACGAAGGCGACAAGGTCAACAAGGGCCAACTGCTGGCACGCATGGACACCCGTACCCTCGAAGCCCAGCGTCATGAGGCCGAAGCCGAAGTGTTGCGCGCCCGGGAAAATCTCAACGCCGCTCAGGCCAATGTGCAATTGCGCCAGAGTGAGCTGCTGCTGGCCCAACAGGAGCTCGGTCGCTCGCAATCACTGTTCAAGCACGGTTACGTCAGCGCGCAGATCATCGATCAGTTGCAGTCACGCATCGGCACTGGCAACGCTGCCGTTGTCGCTGCCCGGGCCCAGGTGTCTGCTGTCAGTGCGGCGATTGGCGCGGCACAGGCTCAAGTCGCACAGTTGACCAGCGAAATTGACGACAGCAGTCTGCGTGCGCCGATTGATGGTGTGATCCAGCTGCGCATGGCCGAGCCGGGGGAAGTGCTGGGCGCCGGTGGCCGGGTCTTGCTGCTGATCGATCCCAACGACCAATACATGAATCTCTATCTGTCAGCCGCAGTGGCCGGACGCCTGGCGGTGGGCGATGAGGCGCGCGTGCTGCTCGATGCCTTGCCCGATAACCCGCTGCCGGCAAAAATCAGCTTCGTCGCGGCCAAATCGCAGTTCACCCCCAAAGAGGTCGAGACCCGCGACGAGCGGCAAAAACTGGTGTTCCGCGTCAAGCTGCGCCTGGTTCAGCCCAGCGCCGTGCCGCAAGCCAAACCCGGCATGCCCGGGGCCGGCTACGTGCGGATCGCGCCCGTCGAATGGCCGGCCAATCTGCAATGAGCGGCCTTGCGGTTCAAGCGACCGGTATCGCCCACCGCTACGGTAAACAGCAAGCGCTGAGCGACATCGTCTTCAGCCTGCCCGCCGGCACCCGCTGCGGACTGATCGGCCCCGATGGCGCGGGCAAGTCGAGCCTGCTGGGATTGATTGCCGGCGTGAAGACCTTGCAGCAAGGGCAACTGGAGGTGCTCGGTGGCGCGATCGAGGATCGCCGGCATCGCGACACACTCTATGCGCGCATCGCCTTCATGCCGCAGGGGCTGGGCGGCAATCTGTACCCGGAGCTGTCGATCCGCGAGAACATCCAGTTCTTTTCGACGCTGTTCGGCCTGTCGAAGGCTGAAAGCGAGCAACGCATGCACAACCTGCTGCTCGCCACGGATCTGCTGAAGTTCGCCGAACGCCCCGCCGGCAAGCTGTCCGGCGGCATGAAACAGAAACTCGGGCTGTGTTGCGCGCTGATCCATGAACCGGATCTGCTGATCCTCGACGAGCCGACCACCGGCGTCGACCCACTCTCGCGCCGGCGCTTCTGGGAGTTGGTCGACGACGTGCGACGCCAGCGCCCGCAACTGACGCTGCTGGTCGCCACGGCCTATATGGAAGAAGCCGAGCAGTTCGAGCATTGCCTGATGCTCGACGCCGGCCAGTTGATTGCCACCGGCCTGAGCCGTGAACTGGCCACCGTCACCCCCAGCGGCAAACTCGATGACGCCTTCACCCACTTCCAGGGCGACAGCCAGCATGACGCTCAGCCGCTGGTGATTCCACCGCGCACCGGCAACAGCAGCGACATCGCCATCGAAGCCCACGACCTGACGCTGCGCTTCGGCGATTTCACCGCTGTGGATCACGTCAGTTTTGCCATTGGGCGTGGCGAGATTTTCGGCTTTCTTGGCTCCAACGGCTGCGGCAAGACCACCACCATGAAAGTCCTGACCGGGCTGATGCCGGCCAGTGAAGGCAGTGCGACGCTGCTCGGCAACCCGGTTAATGCCAAGGATCTGGCCACGCGCAAGCGGGTTGGCTTCATGTCGCAGAGTTTTTCGCTGTACGGCGAACTCAGTGTGCGGCAGAACCTCGAACTGCACGCGCGGCTGTTCGACCTGCCCAAAACCGAGAGCGCGCAACGCATCGAAGCGTTGATCGAGCGCTTCAATCTGCGCGGCGTCGCTGATCAGCCGTCAGGTGCCCTGCCCCTTGGGCTGCGCCAGCGTCTGTCATTGGCGGTGGCCGTGTTGCATCGCCCTGAAGTGCTGATTCTCGACGAGCCGACTTCCGGCGTTGATCCGGCAGCTCGCGATGACTTCTGGCGACTGTTGATCGAGTTGTCCCGCGAACAGGGCGTGACGATCTTCCTCTCCACGCATTTCATGAACGAAGCGCAGCGCTGCGACCGCATCTCGTTGATGCACGCGGGCAAGGTCCTCGCATGCGACACCCCGGCGGCGCTGCAACGCCAGTTTGCGGGGGAGACGCTGGAAGCGGCCTTTGTCACTTGCCTGGAACAGGCTCAGGGCGCTCAACCATCAGCGCCTGTGGCCGAGCCGCAAATGGCACCGCCGAGCGCTGCGGCAACACCAGTGCCCCAGCACGGTTTCAGCCTCGGTCGCCTGTTGGCCGTGGCCAGTCGCGAAGGCAAGGAGCTGCTGCGCGACAAAGTGCGCATGGCGTTCGCCTTGGCCGGGGCGATTTTCATGATGGTGATCTTCGGTTACGGCATCTCGCTGGACGTGGAAAACCTCGCGTTCGCCGTGTACGACCAGGATCAGACACCGCAAAGCCGGGCTTATCTGGAGGCGTTTCGCGGCTCCCGGTACTTCGACGAACAGCCGGCCATTCATGATCCGCAGCAACTGCACCGGCGCCTGCAACGCTCGGAAATCAAACTGGCGCTGGAGATTCCCCCCGGATTCGGCCGCGATCTGTACGCCGGGCGCCAACCCGCTGTGGCGGCGTGGCTGGATGGCGGCATGCCGTTTCGCGCCGAAACCAGCCGTAACTATGTCGAAGCCGTGCACCTGGGCAATCTGCAACAGCTGGCCGAGCAGAGCAGCCCCGCGCTGGCCCACCCGGCGGCGGCCAGTCTGGAAACCCGCTTTCGCTACAACCAGGACGTGGTCAGCGTCAACGCCATCGGCCCCGGGGTCATGGCGCTGATCCTCGCCTTCATTCCAGCGATGCTCACGGCGCTCGGCATCGTCCGCGAAAAGGAGCTGGGTTCGATCACCAACTTCTACGCCACACCCCTGACCCGTCTGGAGTTTCTGCTGGGCAAACAGACGCCGTATCTGTTGATCAGCCTGGTCAACCTGGCGCTGCTGGTGGCGATGAACCGCTGGTTGTTCGGCGTACCGTTCAAGGGCAGCCTGCTGACGCTGGCGTTCGGCGGTCTGCTGTACGTGTTGGCGACCACCAGCATGGGCCTGCTGATCTCGGCGTTCACCCGCACGCAAATCGCCGCAATCCTCGGCACCATGATCATCACCAGCCTGCCGACTATCCAGTTCTCCGGGCTGATCGTGCCGCGCTCTTCACTGGAAGGTGCGGCAGCAGTGATGGGCATGCTGTTTCCGGCGGGGCACTTCCTCGACATCGCGGTGGGTACGTTCACCAAAGCGCTGGACTTGCGTCAGCTGTGGCCACAGTGCCTGGCGCTGTTCGGGTTCTTTGTCGGGTTCACCGGGCTGAGCCTGATCATGCTGAAAAAGCAGGAGGCCTGATGCACAAGTTCGCGCACATCCTGCGCCTGGGACTCAAGGAACTGACCAGCCTGCGCCACGACAGCGTGTTGCTGCTGTTCCTGTTCTACGCCTTCACCGTGGCGATCTACATGCCCGCCGCCGGCTCGGTGATCGGCGTGCACAACGCCAGTGTGGCGATCGTCGACGAAGATCACAGCGCCCTCTCGCGCCAGTTGGCCCAGGCCCTGCAGCCGCCGGAATTCCAGACGCCGGTGCTGTTGCCTTATGCGCAACTGGATCAGGTCATGGACAGCGGTCAGTACACCTTCGTCATCAACATCCCGGCGGGCTTTCAAACCGACTTGCTCGCCGCGCGGCAACCGGCGATTCAGGTCAACGTCGATGCCACCGCCATGAGCCAGGCATTCATGGGCGCCGGCTACATCGGCCGGATCTTCCAGCGCGAATTGCTCGACTATGCCGGTCAGGGCGATGCAGCCGCCAAGGCGCCTGTGCTACTGACCACCCGCGCCCTGTTCAACACCAATCTGGAGGGTGGCTGGTTTCTGGCAGTCATTCAGATCGTCAACAACATCACCATTCTGGCGATCATCCTCACCGGCACGGCGCTGCTGCGCGAACGCGAACACGGTACGCTCGACCATTTGCTGGTGCTGCCACTGACGGCGCTGGAAATCATGCTGGCGAAAATCTGGAGCAACCTGCTGGTGGTGGTGCTGTGCACCTGGCTGTCGCTGGAAGTGGTGGTCAAAGGCCTGCTGGATGTGCCGTTGGCCGGCTCGATGAGCCTGTTTTTGCTGGTGACTGCGGTTTATCTGTTTGCCAGTACCGCGCTGGGCATCTTTCTGGCGACGCTCGCGCGTTCGACGCCGCAGTTCGGCCTGCTGGCGATTCCGGTGATCATCCCGATGTTGCTGCTGTCCGGCGGCAGCACGCCATTGGACAGCATGCCGCAGTGGCTGCAGTGGGTTATGCAGGGCTCGCCGTCCACACACTTTGTCAGCCTCAGCGCCGCGATTCTGTTTCGCGACGCCGGGCTGAGCGTAGTCTGGCCGGACTTGTTGGCGCTGACGGCCATCGGCCTGCTGTTCTTTCTCATCGCGCTGGCGCGCTTTCGCAAAAGCCTGGCGTCCTGAACAGCGGCCAGCGTGGTTACTGAATGATCAGGTTGTTGAACAACAGATCTTCCACCACCGGTTTGCCGGTCTCGTCATTCATCACTTGCTGGGTCTGCTTCAGGGCTTCCTGACGCAGTTTTTCCTTGCCTTCGATGCTGCCCATCGCCTCGGTGGTCTGCTGAGTGAACAGCGCCACCAGTTGATTGCGGATCAGCGGCTCGTTGGCCTTGACCAGTTTGGTCGCCTCTTCGCCGGTCACACGCAGCGCCACGTCGGCCTTGTAGACCTTCAGCTTCGGTGTGCCGTCCAGCCCGTAGTTGCCCACGAACGGCGGGCTCAGGGTGATGTAGTTGACCTTCGGCGCCTCGCCTTCTTTGGCTTCTTCGGCCAGCGCTGCCACAGGCAGAGACAGGGCCAGCAACAACATGATCCACGCTTTCACAATTCGCTCCTTATCCGGTTTGCGGCCTAGCATAACGACCCGCCGCGCAAGCACAAGCTTATGGCTGACTATCAGGGCCGGGCATGCTCGTTGACCCGTTGACTGACACACCTACACTTATCGGCCATCACTCCCAAAGGAATAGCCCTGATGAAAGCCGTGCTGTGCAAAGCCTTCGGCCCTGCCGAATCGCTGGTGCTGGAAGACGTCGCCAGTCCTGTCGCGAAGAAGAACGAAATCCTCCTGGAGGTGCACGCCGCCGGGGTCAACTTCCCGGACACGCTGATCATCGAGGGCAAATACCAGTTCAAGCCGCCCTTCCCGTTTTCGCCGGGGGGCGAAGCGGCCGGCGTGGTCAGCGCCGTCGGTGAGAAAGTCAGCCATCTGAAAGTCGGCGACCGGGTCATGGCCCTGACCGGCTGGGGCAGCTTCGCCGAACAGGTCGCGGTGCCGGGCTACAACGTACTGCCGATCCCGCCGTCGATGGACTTCAACAGCGCCGCCGCGTTCAGCATGACCTACGGCACTTCGATGCACGCCCTCAAACAACGGGCCAATCTGCAACCGGGCGAGACCTTGCTGGTGCTCGGCGCTTCCGGTGGCGTCGGCCTCGCGGCAGTGGAAATCGGCAAGGCCATGGGTGCCCGGGTCATCGCCGCCGCCAGCAGCGCGGAAAAACTCGCCGTGGCCAAGGCCGCCGGCGCCGATGAACTGATCAACTACAGCGAAACCAGCCTCAAGGATGAAATCAAACGCCTCACCGACGGCCAGGGCGCCGACGTGATCTACGACCCGGTCGGCGGCGACCTGTTTGACCAGGCCATCCGCGCCATCGCCTGGAACGGACGGCTGCTGGTGGTCGGCTTCGCCAGCGGACGCATCCCCGAACTGCCGGTCAACCTCGCGCTGCTCAAGGGCGCAGCGGTACTCGGCGTATTCTGGGGCTCCTTCGCCCAGCGCCAGCCGCAGGACAACGCGGCGAACTTCCAGCAGTTGTTCGGCTGGTTCGCCGAGGGCAAGTTGAAACCGCTGGTGTCGCAGGTGTACCCACTGAGCAATGCGGCGCAGGCAATCAATGATCTGGGGCAGCGCAAGGCGGTGGGCAAGGTGGTGGTGCAGGTGCGCTGAGTTTTTTCAGGCCGGTGACTCTCGGCGCCGGCCTGATCCGCGCCAGGCAGCAACGCAGTGTCACTTTCGGCGGCGCTGGTTTTCAAAGCAACTCACGAACCTCTCCCGGCAGAAAACTCATGTATCTACGCATAGGGGCTTCCCGGCAGCCTCTGACGATCATCGGTACGCGTCGGTTCATCTTGGCGATTATTGCCAGACGTTGTTCATCGGCCATTTGACTCTTGTGGATCACGTTCGAAACGTAAGCACGGGTGTAATTAAACACTTCTGCGTCGACCCAGGCGTGCTCAGGCATGTTCCTGAAACCGTCATTGATGACCCGACACTTTACTGACTTCAGCCACTGGTTGATGTCGATCGGCTGATCCCTGGCCAATCGAAAGAGCATCGGCGCCACGACAGACTGCTGCGCAGGCCGACCGTCTTCAACCGTCCAGGGTCTGAAGCGCCACTGTGTTATTGCGTCTTTGACCGCCTCAGCCAGATCGGGGTGATCACTTCGCACAATCTCGATCGCGCCGACCGATCCATCCGCCTTGACGATAAAGCTGACCCTGACCTCGCCTTCGACCCCAGCCCTGGACAACATCTTTGGGTAAATCGGCTGGGGATTGTTTTCAGGTATCAGTAAACCTTCTGCCGCCAGTGCAAGACTGAAGATCGTCAATAAAAGCCCCGCAAAAAACCACCGCATGATCGCGCCCCTTCCCGAGTGAGATGCCTTATCCGGCAACAGCACAAAGGTTACGGAGCGCGGCCTTTTAACTGAATGGCGCAGCTTCGCTTTTGGATGCAGGACATTTCCTGATCCCGACGGGAAATCTGACGAAATCGCTGGGTAAATGGGAGTAGGTACATTTTCTGACGGACGTTTAGCCGCCGCTCGGCCCGGCCGAGTCACCTGGCAACAGGTGCTCCTGCACCTTCAGGCTGCGGGACGGAATCAACCGTCCCTTGTCATCGAAGCGCAGGACGATCAGCCAGTCGAAGACCTCATCCGGCCATTTTTCCTGGCCCATCAGCGCCGTGGGGTCGCCGCCAAAGGCTTTGAGCAGTTTATTGATATGGCCGTGATGCCAGGCGATCAGCACCGTCTGCGCCTGATTGCTCTTGCGCAACAGTTTGACCAGTTGATGCAGGTCGCCATTGACGTAGGGCTGCTCGATCACAAGGTTCAGGCGCTGGGCCAGCGGGGTCAGGGTCAGGCGTGAGCGCGAACTCTCCGGGGTGTCGCCAGCAGCGATCAAACGCTGCGGGACCAGTGCCTGGCCGTCGACCTGCAGCGGATTGAAATAGTCGACATAGGCAGCGGCGCGCTGTTCGCCTCGGGCATTGAGCACCGATCCCGTATCCGGTTTTTCCGCATGTCGAATGATCAGCACCGTGGCATTGCGCAGACCGGAATGGGCGGGATGATCGGTGACAATCAATGTCAGCAACACGACGGCAAGTCCCGCTGCCACCAAAAATCTCGGCACCAACATGCGAACCTTCAGTGACATTGCTTATCTCGGCTGATCAATCGGCTGGACGGGCCGCGAGTCTAAGTCACTCCATGTTCATAAGTGGTGAAAACGCCCTGTTCTTACAGCTGAGCGACAGGTTCGTAAAAGAACGCGCGAATTCCAACATTTCCACTGTTTTGCCAATGCGAACTGGTGCTATTTTCGGTAACGAAACTGTAACATTCGCATCCGCAGTCAAAACAAGAAATCTGGAGCTCTTGAATGTTTGCTTTCTTTCGTCCTGCCGCACATCAGGCTCCATTGCCTGAAGAAAAAATAGACAGCACTTACCGACGCCTGCGCTGGCAGATCTTCGCCGGTATCTTCTTTGGCTACGCGGGTTATTACCTGCTGCGCAAAAACTTCTCGCTGGCCATGCCGTACCTGATCGACGAAGGCTACAGCCGTGGCGATCTGGGTCTGGCAATGTCGGCCATCGCCATAGCCTACGGTCTGTCGAAGTTCCTGATGGGCCTGGTGTCCGACCGTTCCAACCCGCGCTACTTCCTGCCATTCGGCCTGCTGGTGTCGGCCGGGGTGATGTTCATTTTCGGTTTCGCGCCATGGGCAACGTCCAGCGTGACCATGATGTTCATCCTGCTGTTCATCAACGGCTGGGCCCAGGGCATGGGCTGGCCGCCGAGCGGACGCACCATGGTGCACTGGTGGTCGCAGAAGGAACGTGGCGGCGTGGTCTCGGTGTGGAACGTGGCGCATAACGTCGGCGGCGGCCTGATCGGCCCGCTGTTCCTGATCGGCATGGGCCTGTTCAATGACTGGCACGCAGCCTTCTACGTTCCGGCAGCGGTGGCGCTGGGCGTGGCGGTGTTTGCCTTCATCACCATGCGCGACACCCCGCAATCGGTCGGCCTGCCGCCGATCGAAAAGTACAAGAACGACTACCCGGAAGGCTACGACGCCAGCCACGAAGACGAATTCAGTGCCAAGGAAATCTTCGTCAAATACGTGCTGCGCAACAAAATGCTCTGGTACATCGCCATGGCCAACGTCTTCGTCTACCTGCTGCGTTACGGCGTACTGGACTGGGCGCCGACCTACCTCAAAGAAGCCAAGCACTTCGACGTCGACAAGACTTCGTGGGCCTACTTCTTCTACGAATGGGCGGGCATTCCGGGCACGCTGCTGTGCGGCTGGATGTCGGACAAGATCTTCCGTGGCAACCGTGGCCTGACCGGCATGGTGTTCATGGCGCTGGTGACCGTGGCGACCCTGGTGTACTGGCTGAACCCGGCCGGCAACCCGACCGTGGACATGATCGCGCTGTTCTCCATCGGCTTCCTGATCTACGGCCCGGTGATGCTGATCGGCCTGCAGGCGCTGGAACTGGCACCGAAGAAAGCCGCCGGTACGGCAGCGGGCTTCACCGGTCTGTTCGGCTATCTGGGTGGTTCGGTCGCGGCAAGTGCGGCGATGGGCTACACCGTTGACCACTTCGGCTGGGACGGTGGTTTCGTGCTGCTGGTGGGCGCTTGTCTGCTGTCGATGGCCTTCCTGGCCCCGACGCTATGGCACAAACAAGTCGCCAGTCAGAGCCGTGAAGCCGTCGCCTGATCGGCTTTTGACTGACAGCGCTTGAGCCGCGCCTCCAGATTCCGGTCTGGCATGGCGTGGCTGCGCAGGGCGTGGGCGGTCTGCTCGACATAATCGCGAGTGGTGCCGTAGCGCCCGCAAGCGCTTTCAAACACCTGGCTCAGCACATGATCCGGCAGGTTGCCGGCGTAGCTGGGCAGGTGTCGCTCCAGAACAAACCCTAGCGCCTGAACCTGACTGCCATCTTCGAGCCGGCAGTTGAGCCAGTGCGGGCGATAGGACGGGAACGGCATCTCGCGTTTCCACAGCGCGTACAGCGCAGCGTCGAGGTTCTCTTCCGGCAGCCGATAGGCGAAGCCGCTGCATGAACCGCCGCGATCCAGACCAAATACCAGCCCGGGCATTTCCGGCGTCCCGCGATGCTCATGCGACCACAGGTACAAGCCTCGGTGGTAGCCATGGACGCGCCCGCGCACCCGCTCCACCGCCGTACATTCCGGACGCCAGATCAGCGAACCGTAGGCGAACAGCCACACCGGCCCGCCCTTGTGGCGCGCCATGGTCGATTGCATCGAGACGAGAAGTTGTTCGTGGGTCAGCTGCGGCCCCAGATCGAGCCGCGGAGGATAAGCCAGATTCACAAAAGCAGATTCAATGGCTGTCATGACGGAAGTGTTCGGCCCCGCAAGTATTACAAGATGTAAGCACAATTCGCTTGATAGAACATATAGCAGTAACTGTAAAACGAAAAGTGCTAAAGGATGTATGACCTGCCGATAGCGTTAATTGGGGATTATCAGCCCCGGCCATGCGGTTTTATATAGCCTAATACCATTGCAGAAATATCTTAAATACCCGAATGAAATATGCATAAGCCTTCGCTCGTTCAGGTTTCGTTCATGAAGGCGCGGGAAACTTCCTACTAAAATATCGGACTTTCTTTCTTCTCCGTCGCTGAACGCCTACGTATAACGGCCTTCCTCTGGCGCAAGCCATTCCGTTTAACCGAGGCTGAACAATGAAAATCCCAAAACTTCTGGCCGCATTGCTGATGACTCAGGCCGGCCATGCATTGGCCGAGGACGATGCACAGGACAAAGGCTTCTGGTATGCCCAGACCAGCGTCTACACCCGACATTATTCGCCCGACCCCGAACACAATAATCATCAGGACCTGATCGGCATCGAACGTAATCAGGCTTCCGGCTGGGTCTTTGGCGGGGCAACTTTCCGCAACTCGTTCCGCCAGCGCTCGAACTACGCCTATGTCGGCAAGCGCTATGACAGCAGCGAATATCCGCTGTATCTGAAAGTCACCGGTGGGCTGTTGCAGGGTTATCGCGGTGACTACAAGGACAAGATCCCGTTGAACCACTACGGCGTTGCGCCGGTGATCATTCCGTCCGTCGGGACTCACTATGGCCCGCTGGCTGCCGAGCTGGTATTTCTCGGCGCCAACGCAGCAATGGTGACTAGCGGCGTGCGTTTCTAGGGGCGGGACTCAAACGCGCAGCTCAAACGCACGGTTCAAACGCGCGGGTCAAGACCGAGGCGCATACGCAAATACATCAGCGCGCATCTGGTGCGCATCCATGCCGGCTTCCACCAGCGCATCCAGCGTGCCATAGACCATCGCCGGCGAGCCGCTGGCGTAGACGTGCAGGGACTTCAGATCCGGGAAGTCTTCGCACACGGCCTGGTGCAACATCCCGCAGCGCCCTTCCCAACCGCACTGGTCGCTGACGACTTTGTGCAGGAACAGGTTGGGCAGCTTCAGCCATTCGTCCCAATGCTCGATCTGGTAGAAGTCTTCCGGACGGCGCACGCCCCAGTACAGATGCACCGGGTGTTTGAAACCGTTGGCGCGGCAGTGTTCGATCAGGCTGTGGATCTGGCCCATGCCGGTGCCAGCGGCGATCAGCACCAGCGGACCGTCGGGCAGTTCGGCAAGGTGCGTGTCGCCGAACGGCAGTTCGACGCGCACCAACGGGTTGCGTTGCAGTTGCTCGATCAGGCTCAGCGCACTGGCTTCGCGGGCCAGCACGTGGATTTCCAGATCGCGCCCGCCGTGCGGCGCCGAGGCCATGGAGAACGCCGATTTTTCGCCGTTCTCGCGCTCGATCATCAGGTACTGCCCGGCGTGATAACGCGGCGGCTTGCCGGCCGGCGCCCGCAGGCGCACGCGCCAGGTGTCGCCGCCGACATCCCGGCATTCGATGACCTGACACGACAGGCTGCGCACCGGCAGTTCTCCCAGCGCGAGCACGCCATCCCACAACAGGACGCAGTCTTCCAGCGGCTCGGCTATGCAAGTGTAGAACTCGCCGTGGTCGTGCACCTTGCCGGCCTGTTCGACCCGGCCTTCCACCAGCAGCGCCGCACACACGTGGCAATTGCCATTGCGACAGCTTTGCGGGCATTCGTAGCCCAGGCGCCGCGCACCATCGAGAATCCGCTCGCCGGGCCGTATCTCGAGCACCGCTCCGGAGGGCTGCAGGGTTACACGCATCAATCTATTCCTAACTGATTCCAGATGGCATCGATCCGTTGGGTAACGGCGTCGTCCTTGACGATCACGCGGCCCCACTCGCGAGTGGTTTCGCCCGGCCATTTGTGGGTGGCATCCAGGCCCATTTTCGAGCCCAGGCCGGAGACCGGCGAGGCGAAGTCGAGGTAGTCGATCGGCGTATTGTCGATCATCACCGTGTCGCGCTTGGGATCCATGCGCGTGGTGATGGCCCAGATCACGTCGTTCCAGTCCCGAGCGTTGATATCGTCGTCAGTGACGATAACGAACTTGGTGTACATGAACTGTCGCAAAAACGACCAGACACCGAGCATCACGCGCTTGGCATGCCCCGGATACGACTTCTTCATCGTCACCACAGCCATGCGGTACGAGCAGCCTTCCGGCGGCAGGTAGAAGTCGGTGATTTCCGGGAACTGCTTCTGCAGGATCGGCACGAACACTTCGTTCAGCGCCACGCCGAGAATTGCCGGTTCATCCGGCGGACGGCCGGTGTAGGTGCTGTGGTAAATCGGCTTGATCCGGTGGGTGATGCGTTCGACGGTGAACACCGGGAAGCTGTCGACTTCGTTGTAGTAACCGGTGTGGTCGCCGTACGGGCCTTCGTCGGCCATCTCGCCCGGATGGATCACGCCTTCGAGGATGATCTCGGCAGTGGCCGGCACTTGCAGATCGTTGCCCCGGCACTTGACCAGCTCGGTACGGTTACCGCGCAGCAGACCGGCGAAAGCGTATTCGGAAAGGCTGTCCGGCACCGGCGTCACGGCACCGAGGATGGTCGCAGGGTCCGCGCCCAGCGCCACGGAGACCGGGAACGGCTGACCCGGATGCTTCTCGCACCACTCGCGGAAGTCCAGCGCACCGCCACGATGGCTGAGCCAGCGCATGATCACCTTATTGCGGCCGATCACTTGCTGACGGTAGATACCGAGGTTCTGGCGGTCCTTGTTCGGGCCTTTGGTGACAGTCAGGCCCCAGGTGATCAGCGGGCCGACGTCGCCGGGCCAGCAGGTCTGCACCGGCAGCATCGCCAGGTCGACGTCGTCGCCTTCGATGACCACTTCCTGGCACACCGCGTCTTTGACGACTTTCGGCGCCATCGAAATGATCTTGCGGAAGATCGGCAGTTTCGACCACGCATCCTTCAAGCCCTTCGGCGGCTCCGGCTCCTTGAGGAAGGCCAGCAGCTTGCCGATCTCGCGCAGTTCGCTGACCGACTCGGCGCCCATGCCCATCGCCACCCGCTCAGGGGTGCCGAACAGGTTGCCGAGCACCGGAATGTCGTAGCCGGTGGGTTTCTCGAACAGCAGCGCCGGCCCTTTGGCCCGCAGTGTGCGGTCGCACACCTCGGTCATTTCCAGCACCGGCGAGACGGGAATCTGGATGCGTTTCAACTCTCCGCGCTGCTCAAGCTGCTGCACGAAATCCCGAAGATCCTTGAATTTCATTGACGATGGCACCCTCAAAATAGGCGTACATCCTACCTGCTATGCAGCCCTGTGGCAGCCTGTCGCTGCTTACTTGGCTGCATTCGTCTGCGCTTTGCCAAGGTTTTCCCGGCCTTGCAGGCCGATAAACAGCGGCTCAAGGATCGGCGCCACAAACCGCGCACCGACTTCGGACAGGTGATTGTCATCGGTGTACAGCGAATACCCACCGAGTTCGGCGTGACACAGGCCGTTTTCATCACACAGTCGCGGCGCCGGATCGACCACGCGCACTGCCGGATCATTCTGCGCCAACTGCGCGAACAACTGACTGATGAACACCTGACGCTTGTGGTGCGCCTCAACGGCCAGACCGACGTCATCCACCGGACGATCAAGCATCGCCAGCCGCGTCAGCCGATACGGCGGGCTGAACGCCTGCAACGGTGCCTCTTTTACCAGCCATACGCGATGCCCGGCCACCCGCAATTGTGTGACCCGCGCATGCAGCCCCTCGGCAAAGCGCCGCTCGGCATCGGCACGATCATAGCGGCCATCGGGCGTTCGCAGCACATGGCCCAGATCGCCCTTGGCGTCACCGTACAGGTACAGGCTCCAGCGAGCGACCAGCACCACATCGCTGATCGCCTGGGTTTTCAGCCCCTGTTCGACCCGCTTGTTGAAGCGCGCACAGACACCGTCATGCTCCAGCCCGTCGACCGGAATACAACCCGGAGAACTGGCCAGAATCACGCTGACACCGTGGGCTTTGGCACCGTCATCGAACACCGGGATCAGCGCCGTGGCATGGCTGTCGCCCCAGACCAGCGCACGGGTCGGCAGATCCTTCACGCCGTACTGGCAGAACAGCTTGTCGTCAGGGGTCTTGTCATCCGCCAGACACGCCATCAGCTCCGGCCGCCACTCGCGGCCCTTGGCGTATTGCAGCGCTTGCTCGGACAAGCGCCATGGCAGGCCATCGGTCCAGCGCAGCGATTGCCCGGCCAGACCAAGCAGCAGAATCCCGCAGAAACCGGCCAGCAGAATCTGCCGCCGCCCGGCGAGCAAGCGCCGTTCACGAAACGGCGTTTCGACGAACTTCCACGACAGATACCCCAGCACCAGGGTCAGCAGAATCAGTCCGGCCGTGTCGAGTGCGCCCGGTTCATCGACACTGGCGTAGCTGGAGAACACGAATACCGGCCAGTGCCACAAGTACCAGGAATAGGAGATCAGCCCGAGGCCGACCATCACCCGGCTGCTCAACAATTGCCCTACCAGCGTTTCGCGATGACCGTTGGCCAGAATCAGCAGCACCACGCCCAGCACCGGCAGCAACGCCGTGACACCCGGGAACGGCGTCGACTTGTCATAGGCAAACACCGCCAGCAGGATCAACCCCATGCCGAGCAGGCTCAAGGCCTGGGCGGCCAGCGGCTTCAAGCGCCAGGCGTGTTTCGGCGCGACCGCCAGCATCGCTCCGGCGAGCAACTCCCAGGCGCGCATCGGCAGCAGGAAGAAAGCCTTTTCCGGATGATGCTGGATCGCCCACACACTCAGACCGAACGACACCAGCAGCACGCCGAACAGCGCCAGCCGCCAGTGTTTCAGGCGGCTCGAGAGCAACGTCAGCAGCAGCGGGAAGAAGATGTAGAACTGCTCCTCCACCGCCAGTGACCAGGTGTGCAGCAGCGGTTTGAGGTCAGAGGCGACGTCGAAGTAGCCGTCCTGGCGCATGAACAGGATGTTTGAGACGAACGTCACCTGATAGCGCACCGAGCGCCCGAGCTCTTCATAGTCTTTGGGCGCCAGCAGGAACCAGCCCACCGCCAGCACCGCAATGATCATCGCGAACAGCGCCGGCAGAATCCGCCGCGCACGCCGCGCCCAGAACTCGACGAAGCTGAAACGCCCGGCCTGACGCTGATTCCAGATGATCGAGGTGATGAGGTAGCCGGAAATCACGAAGAACACGTCCACGCCGACAAAACCGCCGGTAAACCCCGGGACGCCAAAATGGAACAGCACTACGGCGATCACTGCGACTGCGCGCAGGCCGTCGATATCCCTTCGATAAGCGAGTGTGCTCATAAAATCTTTAATGCCAATCAGATGGTTGTTTTTTGTACAGCACGAGCCTTATCACAGAGGCTCCGAGCGCTGTTTGTGGGTTGCCCGATCACAGACCTTACCAGATCAGGAACCTCCCATTGCCGGGGTAAATTTCATGCAAAAAAAAGGCGCCCCCCAAAGGGGCGCCCTTTTTATCGGTTCAACCGGCGATGTTACTTGCGCTTCATCGACAGGAAGAACTCGTCGTTGGTCTTGGTCGTTTTCAGCTTGTCGACCAGGAACTCGATGGCAGCCACTTCGTCCATCGGGTGCAGCAGTTTGCGCAGAATCCACATGCGCTGCAGTTCGTCGTCGGCGGTCAGCAACTCTTCGCGGCGGGTGCCGGAACGGTTGATGTTGATCGCCGGGAAGACGCGCTTTTCCGCAATCTTGCGGTCCAGCGGCAGCTCCATGTTGCCGGTACCCTTGAACTCTTCGTAGATCACTTCGTCCATCTTCGAGCCGGTTTCAACCAGCGCGGTGGCGATGATGGTCAGCGAGCCGCCTTCTTCGATGTTGCGCGCCGCACCGAAGAAACGCTTCGGTTTCTCCAGGGCGTGAGCATCGACACCACCGGTCAGCACCTTGCCGGAGCTCGGGATCACGGTGTTGTAGGCACGGGCCAGACGGGTGATGGAGTCGAGCAGGATCACCACGTCCTTCTTGTGTTCGACCAGGCGCTTGGCCTTCTCGATCACCATTTCGGCAACCTGCACGTGACGGGTTGGCGGCTCGTCGAAGGTCGAGGCAACCACTTCGCCGCGCACGGTGCGCTGCATTTCGGTCACTTCTTCCGGACGTTCGTCGATCAACAGCACGATCAGGTGAACTTCAGGATTGTTACGTGCGATGTTCGCGGCGATGTTCTGCAGCATGATCGTTTTACCGGCTTTCGGCGGTGCAACGATCAGACCACGCTGGCCTTTGCCGATCGGGGCGCACAGGTCGATCACTCGACCGGTCAGGTCTTCGGTGGAACCGTTACCGGCTTCCATCTTCATGCGCACGGTCGGGAACAGCGGGGTCAGGTTCTCGAAGAGAATCTTGTTCTTCGCGTTCTCCGGACGATCGAAGTTGATCGTGTCGACCTTGAGCAGAGCGAAGTAACGCTCGCCTTCCTTCGGAGGGCGGATCTTGCCAACGATGGTGTCACCGGTGCGCAAGTTGAAACGACGGATCTGGCTCGGCGAGACGTAGATATCGTCCGGGCCGGCCAGGTAGGAAGCGTCAGCGGAGCGCAGGAAGCCGAAGCCGTCCTGGAGAATCTCCAGCACGCCATCACCGGAGATTTCCTCGCCGCTTTTCGCGTGCTTTTTCAGCAGGGAGAAAATCACGTCCTGCTTGCGCGAACGGGCCATATTTTCTATGCCCATCTGTTCGGCCAATTCGAGCAGTTCGGTAATCGGCTTTTGCTTGAGTTCAGTCAGATTCATATAGGAATGACGTAATCATTTATGGAGGGGGGGAAATTAAGCTTTTGGCTTAATGAGGCCGCGCCGCGGAGAAGGCGACAGGATCGCGAACTTGTTCGAAAAGGAGTGCGTCGGCGACGGCTAGCAGGGGGCAGTGGAGAAACCAGTGCGGGGCCGAATGTACCACCTGAGTTTCGGAGCGTCTAGCCCTGAATACGCAAAAAGCCCCGCAAATTGCGAGGCTTTTTTTCGGCGATTTACTGCGACGCTTAGATGTTGGCGTCGAGGAAAGCAGCCAGTTGCGACTTCGACAGGGCGCCGACTTTGGTCGCTTCAACGTTGCCGTTCTTGAACAGCATCAGCGTCGGGATACCACGCACGCCATGCTTGGCCGGGGTTTCCTGGTTTTCGTCGATGTTCAGTTTGGCAACGGTCAGCTTGCCTTTGTAAGTCTCGGCAATCTCGTCCAGAACCGGAGCGATCATTTTGCAAGGGCCGCACCATTCAGCCCAGTAGTCGACCAGTACAGCGCCTTCGGCCTTGAGTACGTCGGCTTCGAAGCTGGCGTCGCTAACGTGTTTGATAAGATCGCTGCTCATGGAATTCTCCAGGTTGTAAGCAAAAAAACGTGGCCCATCATAGCCGCCCTTCCCTTGTTCAGGAAGCTGCAGTTGATTGAGTCTTGCTATGGCACTCGATGAGTTTGGGTATAGCCCAAGTCACGCCGTGGCGGGGGCAATGAAGGAAATTCCGGTGCGCAGGGCGGCGTTGCGCACGTGTTCCTGCATGGCCTTCTGGGCCGCAGCGGATGCCCGGCGTGCCAGCGCACGAAGGATCTTGCGATGCTCCTGCCAGGTTTCCAGTGCCCGTTCGGCGCGGATGAACGGTAGCTTCTGGCTCTCCAGAAAGATCTCGGCGCTGGCGGTGAGGATGCTCAGCATCGCCTGATTGCCGCTGGCCAGCAGAATGCGCCGGTGAAATTCGAAGTCGAGTTTCGCCGCCGCCTCGAAATCGCCGGCCTTCAACTGCTCGCGCATCGCCGCGACATTGTCCTCAAGCGCATCCAGGTCGAACGTGCTCAGGGTCACCGCTGCCAGCCCGGCGGCAAAACCCTCCAGCGCATAGCGCAACTGAAAGATGTCCAGCGGGGAAGCCTGCGCCGCAAACGGCCAGCCCGGCGCATTGTCACCCTGCGTGATCTCCACCGGTGTTTGCACGAATACGCCTTTGCCCGGCTGGATGCTGACCACGCCCAGCGCACTGAGCGACGACAGCGCCTCCCGCAACGACGCCCGGCTGACCCCCAGTTGCACCGCCAGATCCCGTTGCGACGGCAACGCATCACCCGCACCAAAGCCCTGTTCGGTGATCAGTTTGCGGATGGCTTGCAGCGCCACTTCGGGTACGGCGCGAGAGATCGAGTTCATGGTTTTTCAGACGAGCCAAGCCAAGGTGCGGCTAGTTGTAAAGCTATTCGCCGGATCCGGCAAGTCGTGCCCCAGCAGGGTTCGGTGCCCGCTGCCGATGCGCTATCGGAGTGCGAAAAACAACCTGACTGTTCAGACCAGTAAGACCGAAGAAACCCGGCAAACCCGCGGCCTGCCGGGGATAAATCCGGGTATTGGCACGGCGCATGCTCTATCCGATCGCAGAAATCACTTCCCGCCGATCCGGAGATTTGCCATGAGCCTGCGTTACAGCGCCCTCCTCACCGCCCTGTTTGCCAGCCTGCTGCTGAGCCAGGCCCCCGCCCACGCCGACGGTCTGGACGACGTGATCAAACGCGGCACACTGAAAGTCGCCGTGCCTCAGGACTTCCCGCCGTTCGGCTCGGTCGGCCCGGACATGAAACCCCGTGGTCTGGACATCGACACGGCAAAACTGCTGGCCGAGCAACTCAAGGTCAAACTCGAGCTGACCCCGGTCAACAGCACCAACCGCATTCCGTTCCTCACCACCGGCAAGGTCGATCTGGTGATCTCCAGCCTGGGCAAGAACCCGGAGCGCGAGAAAGTCATCGACTTCTCCCACGCCTACGCGCCGTTCTACCTCGCGGTGTTCGGCCCGCCTGACGCAGCGATCAGCAGCCTTGACGACCTCAAGGGCAAAACCATCAGCGTCACCCGTGGTGCGATCGAAGACATCGAGCTGACCAAGGTCGCCCCCGAAGGCGTGACCATCAAACGTTTCGAAGACAACAACTCGACCATCGCCGCCTACCTCGCCGGGCAAGTGGACCTGATCGCCAGCGGCAACGTGGTGATGGTGGCGATCAGCGAGAAGAACCCGAAACGCGTGCCGGCGCTGAAAGTGAAGCTCAAGGATTCGCCGGTCTACGTCGGCGTGAACAAGAACGAGCCGGCGCTGCTGGGCAAGGTCAACGAGATCCTCGCCACCGCCAAGGCTGATGGTGCGCTGGAGAAAAACTCGCAGACCTGGCTCAAGGAGCCACTGCCGGCCGATCTCTGATCGGGCGCGCGGGAGACAATCGATGGCTTATCAGTTCGATTTCATGCCGGTGCTGCAAAACACCGACCTGCTGTTGCGCGGCGCCCTGTTCACCCTGGAACTGACGGCCATTGGTGCGCTGTTCGGGGTTGGCGTGGGCATCGTCGGCGCGCTGGTGCGGGCGTGGAACATCCGCCCGTTCTCGGCACTCTTCGGCGTCTACGTCGAGTTGATCCGCAACACGCCGTTTCTGGTGCAGCTGTTCTTCATCTTCTTCGGCCTGCCGTCGCTTGGGGTGCAGATTTCCGAGTGGCAGGCAGCGGTGCTGGCGATGGTGATCAACCTCGGTGCGTACTCGACCGAGATCATTCGCGCCGGCATCCAGGCGATTCCGCGCGGCCAACTGGAAGCCGCCGCCGCACTGGCGATGAGCCGTTTCGAAGCGTTCCGCCACGTGATCCTGCTGCCGGCACTGGGCAAGGTCTGGCCGGCCCTGAGCAGCCAGATCATCATCGTCATGCTCGGCTCGGCGGTGTGTTCGCAGATCGCCACCGAAGAGCTGAGCTTCGCTGCCAACTTCATTCAATCGCGCAACTTCCGCGCCTTTGAAACCTACGCGCTGACCACGCTGATCTACCTGTGCATGGCGCTGCTGATCCGCCAGTTGCTGAACTGGGTCGGTCGCCGCTATATCGCAAGGAGCAGCCGATGAGCGACTTCACCTTCTGGGACATCCTGCGCAACCTGCTCACCGGCCTGCAATGGACGCTGGCGCTGTCGCTGGTGGCGTTCATCGGTGGCGGGATCGTCGGGCTGCTGATTCTGGTCATGCGCATCTCGAAGAACCCGTTGCCGAGCAACATCGCTCGCACCTGGATCGAGCTGTTCCAGGGCACACCGCTGCTGATGCAGCTGTTTCTGGTGTTCTTCGGCGTGGCGCTGGCCGGGATTGAAATCTCGCCGTGGATGGCGGCGGCGATTGCCCTGACATTATTCACCAGCGCCTATCTGGCGGAGATCTGGCGCGGTTGCGTCGAAGCGATCCCCAATGGCCAGTGGGAGGCCTCGTCGAGCCTGGCACTGAATCCACTGGAGCAGTTGCGCTACGTGATCCTGCCGCAGGCGCTGCGCATCGCGGTGGCGCCGACCGTGGGTTTCTCGGTGCAAGTGGTGAAAGGCACGGCGGTGACCTCGATCATCGGCTTCACCGAGCTGACCAAGACCGGCGGCATGCTCGCCAACGCCACCTTCGAACCGTTCATGGTCTACGGCCTCGTCGCCCTCGGCTACTTCCTGCTCTGCTACCCCTTGTCGCTCAGTGCGCGCTACCTGGAAAGGAGACTGCATGCCTCTGCTTAGAATTTCCGCCCTGCATAAATACTACGGCGATCACCACGTGCTCAAAGGCATCGACCTGAGCGTCGAGGAAGGCCAGGTGGTGGCGATCATCGGCCGCAGCGGCTCGGGCAAATCGACCCTGCTGCGCACCCTCAACGGCCTGGAGTCGATCAACGACGGCGTGATCGAAGTCGATGGCGAATACCTCGACGCCGCCCGCGCCGACCTGCGCAGCCTGCGGCAGAAAGTCGGCATGGTGTTCCAGCAGTTCAACCTGTTCCCGCATCTGACCGTGGGCGAAAACGTGATGCTCGCCCCGCAAGTGGTGCAGAAAGTACCGAAGGCCAAGGCGGCCGAACTGGCGCGCAAGATGTTGGAGCGCGTCGGGCTGGGGGAGAAATTCGACGCCTTCCCGGATCGTTTGTCCGGTGGGCAGCAACAGCGGGTGGCGATTGCCCGGGCGCTGGCGATGTCGCCGAAAGTGCTGCTGTGCGACGAAATCACCTCGGCGCTGGACCCGGAACTGGTCAACGAAGTGCTCGCCGTGGTGCGCCAACTGGCCAAGGAAGGCATGACCTTGATCATGGTCACCCACGAAATGCGTTTTGCCCGGGAAGTCGGCGACAAGCTGGTGTTCATGCACCATGGCAAGGTGCATGAAGTGGGGGATCCGAAGGTGTTGTTTGCCAATCCGCAGACGGCGGAGCTGGCGAATTTCATTGGCACCGTGGAAGCCGCCAACTGAGCCGGCACATCCTCTGTGGCGAGGGAGCTTGCTCCCGCTCGGCTGCGCAGCAGTCGTGAAACCTGTCGACCGCGATTTGCCTGAATCGCAAGGTGAATGGCTTCAGGACCGCTTCGCAGCCCAGCGGGAGCAAGCTCCCTCGCCACAGAAGCTGTGTTGGATCAACGGTTTGAGCCATGCGCGTTGGCGTCAGCGTTTGATCGTGGCACGATGGCGGGGTTATCGACCGAGACCCCCTGACCATGCCGCAATCCAAAGCCAAGAATCTGTCCTTGATCGCCGCAATCGACCTGGGCTCCAACAGCTTCCACATGGTCGTGGCCAAGGCCCAGAACGGTGAAATCCGCATTCTGGAGCGCCTCGGAGAGAAAGTGCAGCTCGCCGCCGGTATCGACGATGAGCGCCATCTCAACGAAGAATCGATGCAGCGCGGCCTCGACTGCCTCAAGCGCTTTGCCCAACTGATCAACGGCATGCCACTGGGCGCCGTGCGGATCGTCGGCACCAACGCCCTGCGCGAAGCGCGCAACCGCCTGGAATTTATCCACCGCGCCGAAGAAATCCTCGGCCACCCGGTGGAAGTCATCTCCGGCCGTGAAGAAGCGCGGCTGATTTATCTGGGCGTTTCGCACACCCTCGCCGACACCCCGGGCAAGCGTCTGGTGGCGGACATCGGCGGCGGCAGTACCGAATTCATCATCGGGCAGCGTTTTGAACCGCTGCTGCGCGAAAGCCTGCAAATGGGCTGCGTCAGCTTCACTCAACGCTACTTCAAGGACGGCAAGATCACCCCGGCCCGTTACGCCCAGGCGTACACCGCGGCACGGCTGGAGATCATGAGCATCGAGCACGCCCTGCACCGCCTGACTTGGGATGAGGCCATCGGCTCCTCGGGCACCATCCGCGCCATCGGCCTGGCGCTGAAGGCCGGCGGGCATGGCACCGGCGAAGTCAACGCCGAAGGCCTGGCCTGGCTCAAACGTCGTCTGTTCAAACTGGGGGATGTCGACAAGATCGACTTCGAAGGCATCAAGCCTGACCGTCGGGCGATCTTCCCGGCGGGCCTGGCGATTCTCGAAGCAATCTTCGACGCCCTCGAACTGCAACGCATGGATCATTGCGAAGGCGCGCTGCGTGAAGGCGTGCTCTACGACCTGCTCGGCCGCCATCATCACGAAGACGTGCGCGAACGCACCCTGACTTCGCTGATGGAGCGTTATCACGTTGACCTGGAACAAGCCGCGCGAGTCGAACGTAAAGCCTTGCACGCCTTCGATCAGGTCGCCGCGGACTGGGAGCTGGATGACGGCATCTGGCGTGAACTGCTGGGCTGGGCGGCGAAAGTCCACGAAGTCGGCCTCGACATCGCGCACTATCACTACCACAAGCACGGCGCCTACCTGATCGAGCACTCTGACCTCGCCGGTTTCTCCCGCGAAGACCAGCAAATGCTCGCCCTGCTGGTGCGCGGCCATCGCCGCAACATCCCCAAGGACAAGTTCGCCGAGTTCGGTGACGACGGCGACAAGCTGATCCGCCTGTGCGTGCTGCTGCGCTTCGCGATCCTGTTCCACCACATCCGTGGCACCCAGGCGATGCCGCAAGTGACGCTGCACGCCAAAGGCAACACCCTTGACGTGGAATTCCCGGAGAACTGGCTGGATGAGAATCAGCTGACCCAGGCCGACTTTGGCCTTGAGGCCGACTGGCTGACGCGGGTTGGCATCGTGCTAACAGTCCACTGATAACCTTGTGGCGAGGGAGCTTGCTCCCGCTGGGGCGCGAAGCGGCCCTTTCTTTAAAAGCATGGGCCTGCTGCACAGTCCAGCGGGAGCAAGCTCCCTCGCCACAGGTGGGTGAACGACAGCCACAAAAAAGGCGATCCGTGGGGATCGCCTTTTTTATTGGGCTGAAGGTCAGCTGCTCACCGGCAGAATCGGGCTGCCCAGCCGCTCCAGCAGCGTCGCCTGCGCACTGCGCGGGTTCTGGTTGCCGGTTGGCGTGTTGCGGATGTAACGGCCATCCGACTGCAGGCTCCAGCTATGGGTGTTGTCGGTCAGGTACAGCTCCAGCTCTTTCTTGACGCGGGTCAGCAGCTTCTTGCCTTCCACCGGGAAGCAAGTCTCGACGCGCTTGTCGAGGTTGCGCTCCATCCAGTCGGCGCTGGAGAGGAACATCTGCTCCTCGCCGCCGTTGAGGAAGTAGAACACTCGGGTGTGTTCAAGGAAGCGACCGATGATCGAGCGCACATGGATGTTGTGCGAAACCCCGGCAATCCCCGGACGCAGGCAGCACATGCCACGCACCACCAGATCGATGCGCACGCCGGACTGGCTGGCCTTGTACAGCGCGCGAATGATCTTCGGATCGGTTAGCGAGTTGAACTTGGCAATGATGTGCGCCGGTTTGCCGTCGAGGGCGAACTGGGTTTCCCGGGCAATCATGTCGAGCATGCCCTTCTTCAGGGTGAACGGCGCATGCAGCAGTTTCTTCATGCGCAGGGTTTTACCCATGCCGATCAACTGGCTGAACAGTTTGCCGACGTCTTCGCACAACGCGTCGTCGGAAGTCAGCAGGCTGTAGTCGGTGTACAGACGGGCGTTGCCGGCGTGGTAGTTACCGGTGCCGAGGTGCGCGTAACGCACGATCTCGCCGGCCTCACGCCGCAGGATCAGCATCATCTTGGCGTGGGTCTTGAAGCCGACCACACCATAAATCACCACCGCACCGGCCGCTTGCAGACGGCTGGCCAGTTGCAGGTTGGACTCTTCGTCAAAGCGTGCACGCAGTTCGATGACTGCGGTGACTTCCTTGCCGTTACGCGCGGCGTCCACCAGTGCATCGACGATCTCGGAGTTGGCGCCGGACCGGTACAGGGTCTGGCGCACCGCCAGAACATGCGGGTCTTTCGCCGCTTGGCGCAGCAGATCGACCACCGGGGTGAACGACTCGAACGGGTGCAGCAGCAGGATGTCCTGCTTGCTGACGACGCTGAAAATGTTCTCGCTGTTCTGCAGCAGTTTCGGGATCTGCGGGGTGAACGGCGTGTATTGCAGCTCCGGGTGGCTGTCCAGACCGGTGATGCTGAACAGACGGGTCAGGTTGACCGGGCCGTTGACCTGATACAGCTCGGTCTCGCTCAGGTTGAACTGCTTGAGCAGATAGTCCGAGAGGTGTTTCGGGCAGGTGTCGGCGACTTCCAGACGCACCGCATCACCGTAGCGCCGCGAGAACAGCTCGCCACGCAGGGCGCGCGCTAGGTCTTCGACATCTTCGGAATCGAGCGCCAGGTCGGCGTTTCGGGTCAGACGGAACTGATAGCAGCCTTTTACCTTCATGCCCTGGAACAGGTCATCGGCGTGGGCATGGATCATCGACGACAGGAACACGTAGTTGTCGCCCGGGCCGCCGACTTCTTCCGGAACCTTGATGATCCGCGGCAGCAGGCGCGGTGCCGGGATGATCGCCAGACCGGAATCGCGACCGAAGGCGTCGATGCCTTCCAGTTCGACGATGAAGTTCAGGCTCTTGTTCACCAGCAACGGGAACGGGTGCGTCGGGTCGAGGCCGATCGGGGTGATGATCGGCGCGATCTCGTCGCGGAAGTAGCGGCGCACCCAAGTCTTGATCTTGGTCGTCCAGTGACGGCGACGGATGAAGCGCACTTGATGCTTTTCCAGCTCCGGCAGCAGGATGTCGTTGAGGATCGCGTACTGGCGGTCAACGTGACCGTGCACCAACTCGCTGATCCGCGCCAGCGCCTGATGCGGTTGCAAACCGTCGGCACCGGCCTGTTCGCGAGCGAAGGTAATCTGCTTTTTCAGGCCGGCGACGCGGATTTCAAAGAATTCGTCGAGGTTGCTGGAGAAGATCAGCAGGAACTTCAGCCGCTCCAGCAACGGATAGGACTCGTCCAGCGCCTGTTCCAGCACGCGGATGTTGAACTGCAGTTGCGAGAGCTCGCGGTGGATGTACAGGCTGCTGTCATCCAGGCCCGGGATCGCAATCACTGGCGCCGCCGCGACGGCTTCGGTGACCGGCGCGGGTGGCGCAGGCTCGAGTTCCGGCGGAGTTTCGGTGATTTGCTCCACCACCGGTTGAGCTTCTTTTACTGCAACTTCAGTGAGTCCTTCGGTATTCATCGAATGTTCCTGGGAGGGCTATTTCTGCTCTCGTAACAATTGAGCGGCACGGACAGCAAAGTAAGTCAGGATGCCATCAGCGCCGGCACGTTTAAAGGCGGTCAGTGATTCAAGAATTACCGCCTCGCTCAACCAGCCATTCTGGATCGCCGCCATGTGCATGGCGTATTCGCCGCTAACCTGATAGACGAAGGTCGGCACTTTGAAGGCATCTTTTACCCGGAAAAGAATGTCCAGGTACGGCATGCCGGGTTTGACCATGACCATGTCCGCGCCTTCAGACAAGTCCGCGCCGACTTCGTGCAGCGCTTCGTCGCTGTTGGCCGGGTCCATCTGATAAGAGGCCTTGTTGGCCTTGCCCAGATTCGCCGCCGACCCCACCGCATCGCGGAACGGCCCGTAATAGGCGCTGGCGTACTTGGCCGAATAGGCCATGATCCGCACGTTGACGTGGCCGGCAATCTCCAGTGCTTCGCGGATCGCCTGGATACGCCCGTCCATCATGTCCGACGGCGCCACGACCTGAGCACCGGCTTCAGCGTGGGACAGTGCCTGCTTGACCAGTGCGTCGACGGTGATGTCGTTCTGCACATAGCCTTCTTCATCGAGAATGCCGTCCTGACCGTGGGTGGTGAACGGATCGAGGGCGACGTCAGTGATCACGCCCAATTCCGGGAAACGCTCACGCAAGGCGCGAGTGGCGCGCTGGGCAATGCCCTCGGGGTTCCAGGCTTCGGCAGCATCAAGGGATTTCAATTCGACAGGCGTGACCGGGAACAGCGCCAACGCCGGAATCCCCAATTCGACCCATTGCGCCGCTTCTTCAAGCAGCAGGTCGATGGTCAGGCGTTCGACACCGGGCATCGAGGCCACGGCTTCGCGACGGTTTTCACCCTCAAGCACGAACACCGGCAGGATCAGGTCATCGACCGTCAGCACATTTTCCCGCACCAGCCGACGCGAAAAATCATCACGACGGTTGCGACGCAAGCGAGTGGCGGGGAACAGACGATTGGCAGGGGTAAAGCTCACGGCGGACTCCTGAGCCCGCGCAAACGGGCGAGCGTGACAGTTATAGACGGCCATTATGACCAACAGATTACAGTTGTGCGTACCCCGTGACATGTAGCCGCATTCCATTGTTAGCGTAGGAATTGTTCACGTCGAGACACATTTGGACACTTTCATGAATGTGTCCGAAGGGTTAGGCTGCGCGTTCATTTCGCCAGCACCCAGACAATGCTCCAACAATTTCTGCATGACTTTGGCTACTTTGCCTTGTTCCTCGGCACGTTCTTCGAAGGCGAAACCATCCTGGTGCTCGCAGGCTTCCTCGCGTTCCGTGGATACATGGACATCAACCTGGTGGTGGTCGTGGCGTTCTTCGGCAGCTATGCCGGCGATCAGCTGTGGTACTTCCTGGGGCGCAAGCACGGGCGCAAATTGCTCGCGCGCAAACCGCGCTGGCAGATGATGGGCGACCGCGCGCTGGAGCACATCCGCAAGCACCCGGACATCTGGGTCCTGAGCTTCCGCTTCGTTTATGGCCTGCGCACGGTGATGCCGGTGGCGATCGGCCTGTCGGGTTATCCGCCGGGACGTTATCTGCTGCTCAACGGCATCGGCGCCGCAATCTGGGCCACCGCGCTGGCGGCCGCCGCCTACCACTTCGGCGCGGTCCTCGAGGGCATGCTCGGCAGCATCAAGAAGTACGAGCTGTGGGTGCTCGGTGCGCTGCTGATTCTAGGCGTTGGTCTGTGGCTGCGCCGCCGCTTCAAGAATGCGCGCCTGGCCAAGCAGGTCTATGCCGACGAGCAAGCCGCAAAAGCGGCGCACCTGCTTCAAGCGGAGCAAACCAAACCCGCCGAACCTAAGACGCCAGCCGAGTAACGCGCTGGCGACAGCCATACAGCCCGATGCCGCTGAGCAGGCTGTAACCGAGCAAACCAGCCCAGGCCAACGGGCTGGCCGGCCATAGCCCCACCAGCGGCGCCAGCCACACCAGCGGCAGGTTCGACCCCAGCCGCAGCAGCTCGACCGTCAACGCCCACGGGCGATTCTCCAGGGCCACGCCCAGCGCAAACAAACCCCACGCCACCGCGCCCCAACCCAGCACCAACGCTGCGACTGGCAAATGCTGCGCCTGACCCATCAGGTAACTGCCCAGCGCGATATAGACGCAGAACTGCAACGCCACATACCACTGGCGGCGGCTGTCGAGCGGGACTTCGAATTTGCGGAAGCGGCTCAGGTCCGGCTTGTTCAGCGGGTACTTCGCCGCGACGTCTGCCGGGCGCCAACCGGTGCGCATGAACCAGATTCGCAGCTTGTCCCACGGGCGTTCGGCGCGGCGCGCGTCGTCCCACAACTGCGCATAAAACTGCACATTGGCCCACAGCGGATTCCAGCTCGCCAGCGGCGTGGTCACACCGAATATCACTGGCTCGTTGTCGTCTTCTTCCTGAAACGTACCGAACAGCCGATCCCAAAGAATGAACACCCCGCCGTAGTTGCGATCCATGTAGAGAGCGTTCTGCGCATGGTGGGCACGATGATTGGATGGCGTAACGAAGAACCACTCGAACCAGCCGAGCTTGGGAATGTGCCGGGTGTGAACCCAAAACTGATACAGCAGATTCATCGCCGCGACACTGACGAACACCAGCAGCGGCACGCCGAGCACGGCCATCGGCAAATAGAAGATCCAGCCCAGCAGAAACCCGGTACTGGTCTGGCGCAACGCCGTGGAGAGGTTGTACTCCTCGCTCTGGTGATGCACCGAGTGCGCGGCCCAGAGGATGTTGCGCTCGTGCCCCAAGCGGTGCAGCCAGTAATAGCAGAAGTCATAGAAGATGAAGGCCAACACCCAGACCCAGAGGCCGTTCGCCGGCAGCCTGAGCAGCGACAGATGTTCCAGGGCAAACGCATACGTCAGCAGTCCGACGCTTTTAGTCAGCAGTCCGGTAGTGGTCGACAACACCCCGGCGCTGAGGCTGTTGACCGAGTCGGCGAGGCGATAGTGACTGACCCCGCGCCAGCGATCGGCGAGCAGTTCGGCGGCGATCAGCACGAAGAAAAATGGCACTGCGTACAGAATGAAGTCCATGGCGCGCCCCGGTCGGATTCTATGGACAGATCCTAGGTGTAGCCGCCCTTTCCCCCTATGGCAACGCGCGACAAATTAGTGGACATTTAGCGCCATGAATCTGGAGAGAAACCCATGAGCAAAAAAGTTGCAGTGATCCTGTCCGGCAGCGGCGTGTATGACGGCGCCGAGATCCACGAGAGTGTCATTACCCTGTTGCGTCTCGATCAACGCGGCGCGCAGGTACAGTGCTTCGCGCCGAACATCGCGCAATTGCATGTGATCAATCACCTGACCGGTGAAGAAATGCCCGAGACGCGCAACGTGCTGGTGGAGTCGGCGCGCATTGCCCGTGGCAATATCAAGGACATCCGCGAAGCCAACGTCGATGACTTCGACGCACTGATCGTGCCCGGCGGTTTCGGTGCGGCGAAGAACCTCTCGAACTTCGCCGTCGAAGGCGCCGGCTGCACCGTGCAGCCTGAAGTGCTGGCCTTGGCGGAAGCGTTCGCTGAAGCGGGCAAACCGGTGGGGCTGATGTGCATCTCGCCGGCGCTGGCAGCGAAAATCTACGGCCCGGGCGTGACCTGCACCATCGGCAATGACGCCGATACCGCCACTGCGATGAACAAGATGGGCGCCACCCACGAAGACTGCGCGGTGAGCGACATCATCGAAGACAAGGCGCGCAAACTGGTGACCACCCCGGCTTACATGCTGGCGCAGAACATCAGTGAGGCGGCTTCGGGGATCAACAAACTGGTTGACCGCGTTCTGGAACTGACCCACGAGAACGACGCCTGACACGACCTTTCTGAAGGGTTTTTGTGGTGAGGGGATTTATCCCCGATGGCTGCGCAGCAGCCCCTTGCATCTTGAAGCACTGGACCTGCTGCGCAGGCCATCGGGGATAAATCCCCTCACCACAGGTATACGGTTGAATCAGGGTTTGCGGGTAAGGCGCGTGAGGATCCGGTCCAGCGCATTGGCAAACGCCTGCTTCTCGCGTTCGCCGAACGGCGCCGGGCCGCCGCTGATCTGACCCTGTTCACGCAGGTCGGTGAACAGATTGCGCACCGCCAGCCGCTCACCCATGTTCTGCGCATCGAATTCCTTGCCCCGTGGGTCCAGCGCTGCCACGCCCTTCTTCACCAGGCGATCGGCCAGCGGAATATCGCTGCAGATCACCAGCTCTCCGGGCACCGCGCGCTCGACCAGATAATCGTCCGCCGCATCCGGGCCGCTGGGCACCACGATCAGTTTGACGATGGCCAGCCCCGGCTTGGTCTGCGGCTGCCCGGCCACCAGCACTACTTCGAACCGGCGCTTGAGGGCGAACTTCACCACCAGATCCTTGGCCGCCCGAGGGCAGGCATCGGCATCGATCCATACACGCATGATTTTTTCCTTTTCTTAAAAGCATCGCGGGCAAGCCCGCTCCCACAAGGTTAACGCTAAACCTGTGGGAGCGTGGCTTGCCCGCGAATGTGAGCGCAGCGAATGCTGTTAAGCAGTGACCCGCTTCTTCTCCGCGATCCGACTCCGCCCGTACAGCACAACAATCGCCAGAATCGCCACCGCTTGCGCCGTCAACGAATACGCATCGGCATGAATTCCAAGCCAGTCAAACTCGAAGAACGCCACCGGTCGCGTGCCGAAGATCCCCGCTTCCTGCAGCGCTTTCACGCCGTGCCCGGCAAACACCACCGACAAGGCACAGAGCAGCCCGGCGTTGATGCTGAAAAACAGCGCCAGCGGCAGTTTCGCCGAGCCACGCAGGATCACCCAGGCCAGACCGATCAGCAGCACCAGTGCGGTCGCACCACCGGCCAGCACCGCGTCATGCCCGGCGGGGCCGGCCTGCAGCCACAGGGTTTCGTAGAACAGGATCACTTCGAACAGCTCGCGGTACACCGAGAAGAACGCGAGGATCGCGAAGCCGAAACGCCCGCCGCCGCCCACCAGACTCTGCTTGATGTAATCCTGCCAGGCCGCCGCGTGGCGCCGGTCGTGCATCCACACGCCGAGCCACAGCACCATGACACTGGCGAACAGCGCCGTGGCGCCCTCGAGCAGTTCACGCTGCGAGCCGCTGACGTCGATCACATACGCCGCCAGCGCCCAGGTGCCAAGACCGGCGAGCAGCGCCAGACCCCAACCGATGTTGACGCTGCGCACCGCCGACTGCTGGCCGGTATTACGCAGAAACGCGAGGATCGCCGCCAGCACCAGAATCGCTTCGAGGCCTTCGCGCAGCAGAATCAGCAGGCCGGAGATAAAGCTCAGTGACCAGCTCAGGCCATCGCTGCCGAGCAGTTCGGCAGACTCTTTCAACTTGCCCTTGGCTACGTCCAGACGCTGTTCGGCCTGCTCCACCGGCAAGCCGTCCTGCAACGACTGACGGTAGGCCATCAGCGATTTTTCGGTGTCCTTGCGCACGTTGGCGTCGACGTTATCCAGCGAGCTTTCGACCAGTTCGAAACCTTCCAGATACGCCGCCACCGACAGGTCATAGGCCTGATCGTGATCACCGGCACGATACGCCGCCAGGCTCTTGTCCAGCGTGGCGGCGGTGTAATCGAGCAACTGCGCCGGGCCGCGCTTCACCTGCGGCGGCTGCGCGCGTTGGGCACGGAAGCTTGCGGCGACCTGCGGGCCTTCGGCGGCCTGCACTTCGGCCGGCGTCTGGCGCGCCAGATCGGCGATATTGAAGGTCTTGTCGGACTTTGCTGAGGCCGGGTCGGCACTGAAACCGGCGATGTAGGTCGCCAGATCCCAACGCTGACGGTCGTCCAGTTGATCGGCGAAGGCCGGCATGTCGGTGCCTTCGACGCCCTGGCCGAGGGTGCTGTAGATCGCGTACAGGCTCAGATGATCGATGCGTGCGGCATCGCGCAGATTGGCCGGTGGTGGCGTCATGCCGAGGCCTGCCGGACCGTCGCCGACACCGGTGTCGCCATGACAGACCGAACAGTTCTGCGCGTACAGCGGCGCGCCCCGGGTCGGATCGGGAGTGATGATCGGCGCCTGGCTGACTTCATACGCCACCGCCAGTTTCGCCCCCAGCTGCCGGGCCTGACGGGCGACTTCGGAACCCTCCTGCTTCGCGCTGATGGCCGCGTGCAACGCTTCGACGCCCTGCTCCAGCGCAGCCTTCTCCGGTTTGGCCGGCAGACCTGCGATCAGCCCTTGCAGCACCTGGGTGAACTCCAGTTGCTCACGGTATTCGCCGTCATCGACGACCTTGCCCGCCTCGACTGTCGGCGGGTAATCGGCGCTGATGTAATCGAGCAGGTGCAGCGCCTGCGGGGCGCCCTCCACGGTGTCGGCCAGCAGGTTGAAGCTGCTCAGGGCGCACAGAGGGAACACCAGCCAGGCCAGGAATCGGGACGCGGCAGTCATGAATGAGTCTCAAATGGAAATGCGAAGTTACATATTGTTCACTTCGAACGCCTGTCACTCAAGCTTTGTCGACGTCTCGTGGCGTTTTAGCGCAACGCTGTGGCGGTGTTGCGGTAGTGCTCAAGCATGAACTCGACGAACACCTGCACCTTCAGCGCCACATGCCGGGCATGCGGATAGAGCGCGTAATAGTGACGCTGGCCGAGGCTGTAGTTAGGCAGGATCTGCACCAGTCGGCCACTGAGCAGATCGTCCTGCACGGTGGCTCGGGTGAACGCGGCAATGCCGACTCCGGCCAACGCGGCGGCGTGCAGCGAACTGATCGAATCGGCCTTGAACCGCCCCTGCACGCGCACGCTGGTGGCGAGCCCGCGCGCGTCGGTCAGCACCCAGTCACTGCCACCGGCAAACGCCAGCAACTGCTGCTCGGCGAGTTCGCGCACCTGTCGCACCAGACCATTACGCGCCACATACACAGGCGAAGCCACCAGCAGCAAATCCGAAACGGTCAGCAACCGCGCCACCATGGACGAATCGGCCAATGGACCGCAGATGCGCAGCGCCACATCGAAGCCCTCGGCGATCAGATCGACGAAACGGTCATCGCAGGACAGGTCCACCTCGATCTCGGGATAGCGCTGCTGAAACGCCGGCAGCCAGCTTGCCAGCTCCAGCGTGCCGATGACCATCGGCGCGCTGATTCGCAGCACACCGCTGGGGCGCTCATGCGCCTGACCCACCGCCAGCGCGGCCTGATCGAGGCGTTCGAGAATGTCCACACACGCCGCATAATACTGCTGCCCCGCCGTGGTCAGGCTGAACCCACGAGTGTTGCGATTGATCAGCCGCGTGCCCAGCTCGCTTTCCAGCTGCTGCAACTGCCGGGAGATGGTCGAGTGAGTGGTGTCGAGGCGCTCGGCGGCGGCGCTGAACCCGCGACACTCGACGATGCAACGAAACGCGCGCATTGCCAGCAGTTGATTCATTGATGTTCCGCAGTGGGTTAAGTCTCAGGCCGGCAAGGCTAGCTCAATCCCGTCGCTCATCCCACCGGTCAGTCCACACTCGACGGGTGCGATTGACGACGAAAAATGACGCATCACTTAGCCACTATCGCCCCCTATAATGCGCCACCTGCCGTATTACCCGCTCAAGGATGAACCTCTTCATGCGCCATCGCTTGCTGCTGCCGCTGTTGATTGCCGCCGTTTTGCAACTCAACGGCTGTGGTGCATATCGCAATTACGACCTGGAACTGCAACAGACCACTGACCAGTTCAAGGCCGGCAACATCGACGGTGCTCTGACGCTGATCGAAGCGCACAACCCGGACCCGGAAAAAGACCTGCTCTACTACTTCGAAAAAGGCGCCGTACTCAGCGCTGGCGGCGCGCTGCCGCAGAGCCAGACAACCTGGCGCAGCGCCGAGCAGATGATCATCGAACGTCAGGACACGATCGAGACCACCGGCGACAAGTTGCTCGCGGCGATGGGCAACCAATGGGGCAGCATCATCAATGACAAGCTGCGGCGCTACGATGGCTACGACTATGAAAAAGTCATGCTGACCACGCAAATGGCTCTCAACCAGTTGGCGGTGAATGACTTCGACGGCGCCCGTGCCGACATCAAAAAAACCCACGAACGCGAAGCGTTGATCGCCCGGCAACGGGAACTGGAATACGAAAAGGTCGAGGAAGCCGCCAAGGCCCAGGGCGCGCGCGTGCACTACAAGGATCTGCAGGGTTATCCGGTGGTGATGTTCGAATCCCCGGCAGTGATCGCCCTGAAAAACGGTTACCAGAGCGCCTTCAGTCACTATCTCGCCGGCTTCACCTATGAGGCGCTCGGCGAAAAAGACCTGGCGGCGCCCGGTTATCGTCAGGCCATCGAACTGCGCCCGGACCTGCCGTTTTTCCAACAGGCATTGCGCGACCTCGACAGCCCCGGACTCAAGGCCGACGAAAGCGATGTGCTGATCATCGTGCAAAGTGGGCTGGCGCCGGCCCGCAGTTCGGTGCGGGTACCGTATCCGGTGCAACTCAAGGACGGCCAGGTGATCGTCGCCAACATTTCCTTCCCGGTGATGGTGCCGGATAACTCCACCGCGCCGTTCAATCAGGTCCGCATCGACGGTCGCGAGAAAAAGCTGATCGCGGTCAACAGCATCACCGATATGTCTTTGCGCACACTGCGTGACGACATGCCCGGGATTATCCAGCGCACCACCTACCGGGCGTTCCTCGCGGCGGACGTTCAAGGTACCGACAATCGCCGCAATCCGTCCAAGGCCTCGTACGTCACCCAGTGGGATGGTTTCGAGCAGGCCGACACCCGCACCTGGCGCACCCTGCCCAACCTGACACAGGTCGTGCGCCTGCGTCTGAAAAAGGGCGAACACCAGATCAGCCTGCCGAACACGTCAGGCGCTCCACTGAACATCCGCATCGACCAGAAGCGCCAGATGATCGGCCTGCGCGTGCTGGGCGAGCGGATTTACGCGAACGGCAGCGCATTTCAATCCGCAACGTCGCTGGGAAGTCGCGTATCCGCTCTGAAATAAGTAATGGCACCAAACTAACAAGTGCGATTAAAAAGCTATTACATGGCCAGCATCGCCTGCTTATAATGCCGCGCCCGCGCTATCGCGACGCGGCATAAAAGCTCCTCTGGTTATGAGGAATTGGCAGGAGGCCAGCGCCACTGTCGATGGGTCACACCAGCCCGACCAGCACCGGCGGCTGATGCAGTTACTAGCTCAGGGAAGAAGTACCCCCATGGCATTGCGCACTCCCACCTTGATCGCGCTCAGCGCTGTCACCCTGCTGTCCGGCTGTTCGGCGTTTCGCAACTACGATTCGGAACTGGCCCAGACCAACCAGCAACTGGCATCCGGCAACGTCGACGCCGCGCTGATCCTGCTGGAAAAGAACAACACCGGCCCCGACAAAGACCTGCTCTATTACTTCGAGAAAGGTGAGTTGCTGCGCGCCAAGGGCGACCTGTCCGGCAGCCAGAATGCCTGGACCAGCGCTGATCAGGTGGTTGGCCAGTGGGAAGATTCGGTCAAGCTCGATACCGGTAAATACCTGGCGCAGTTCGGCAGCTTCCTGGTCAACGACAAGGTGCGTCGCTACGAAGGCTACGACTACGAAAAAGTCATGCTGACCACGCAGATGGCCCTCAACCTGCTGGCCGTCAACGACTTCGACGGCGCCCGCACCGCGATCAAGAAAACTCACGAACGTGAAGCGGTGATCGCTGACCTGCGCGACAAGGAATACCTCAAGAGCGAGGAAGAGGCCGAGAAAGAAGGGATCAAGACCCAGTACAAGGATCTGCAGGGCTACCCGGTCGCCAGCCTCGACGCGCCGGAAGTGGTCGGCCTGAAAAACAGCTACCAGAGTGCGTTCAGCCATTACCTGGCCGGTTTCGTCTACGAAGCCCTGGGCGAGAAAGACCTGGCTGCACCGGGCTACCGCAAGGCGGCCGAACTGCGTCCGAACACCCCGCTGCTGGAACAGGCGCTGGTCAACCTCGACAAGCCGAGCAAGTCCGACGACAGCGACATCCTGATCGTGGTGCAAAGCGGTCTGGCACCCTCGCGTGATTCGATCCGCGTGCCGCTGCCATTGCCGATCTCCAACAATGTGGTGATCACTCCACTGTCGTTCCCGATCATCAAGCCTGACACCTCCACTGCGCCGTTCGCGCAGATTGGCGTCGATGGCCAGCAAGTCAACCTGACCGCCCTCAACAGCACCACCGCCATGTCGCGCCGCGCCCTGCGCGATGACATGCCGGGGATCATTGTGCGCACCACCGTGCGCGCAATCACCAAAGGCGTGGCGCAGAAGAAGATCAACGAAACCAACCCGCTGGCCGGCCTCGCCGTGGGTATTTCTTCAGCTGTGCTGGAAGGTGCCGATACCCGTACGTGGCGCACCCTGCCGGACAACACCCAGGTGGTGCGTCTGCGCTTGAAGAAAGGCGAGCACCAAGTCAGTCTGCCGAGCGCCGTCGGCGGTTCGCTGGTCAAGGTCACCGTCGATCAGCGTTATCAAGTGATCAGCCTGCGTGCCGTGGGCAATCAAGTGTTTGCCGGTGGCGTCGCCGCCCATGTCATCCCGAGCGCCGGCGCGACTAACGTCGCCAGCCTCAAACAACCTTAAGAACGGAGTCTTTGCATGCGCTTCAAACTCTTCGCCGTTGCCGCTCTCGCCGTGCTGGCCAGCGGCTGCGCCACCCCGCCACCACCGGAGCCGGGCAGCGCCGCGAGCAAGGTCGTGGCCATGGGCCCGCAGAAACACATTGCGGTCGGCGCCATGCGCGTCGCCCGTGAGAACAGCTTCATGACCGTCAATGTGCAGTTGACCAACACCCTCAACAGCAACAAGACGTTCTACTACCGCTTCGCCTGGCTCGGTGCGGAAGGTTTCCCGATCGCCGAGGAAGAGGTCTGGAAGAGCCAGATGATGTACGGCGCCCAGACCAGCTTTATCCAGGGCATCGCCCCGACCCCGAAAGCCGTGGATTTCCGTCTCGAACTGAAGACACCTTAAGTCCGCCACCCTTTTCCTGTTTTAGAGAGCATTCCCATGTTTGCACGCTTTTCCCTGATCGCTGTCCTCGCCCTGCTGGCTTCCGGTTGCGCCAACACCTCGCCGACCCTGGGTAGCAAGAACATCAGCTACGGCGACACCAAAGCGGTTGAAACCGTGACCAACGAATTCGGCTCGACCGACCTGCAAATGATCGCCGAATCGATGACTCGCTCGCTGGCCCAGTCCGGCATTCTGCAGGGCCGCCCGGTGGTGCAGGTTTACGACGTGAAGAACAAGACCAGCGAGTACATCGATACCCGCGAAATCACCACCAGCATCAAGACTCAGTTGATGAAGTCCGGCACCGCCCGCTTCGCCAGCGACAACACCGCGATGCAGAGCCAGGTCGACCAGCTCAAGCTGCAGAACCAGAGCGGCCTGTACAAGAAGAGCACTGTGGCCAAGACCGGCAACATGATCGCCGCCAAGTACCGTCTGGAAGGTTCGATCAGCTCGATCGTCAAGCGCAGCAGCGATTACAAGGACGTCTTCTATAAATTCAGCCTGCAACTGATCGACGTCGAAAGCGGTCTGGCCGAATGGATGGACGAAAAAGAGATCCGCAAAACCACGGAGCGTTAATTGATGCGCGCATGGATTGGCATGATGGCCCTGGCTTGCGCGTTCAGCGTGCAAGCGGCCCCGAAAGTCGCGGTGACGGATCTGGCGTATCAGGAGCGTGTGGAGCAATACATCCACATCGTTTCGGCGCAGAACAATTACCGCGAGGGTTACTACAGCTCCAGTGGTTCCTCGAACTACAACGAGCTGGAAGCGACCACCAGCTACATCGAACAGGGTGAACTGCGTAAATTCACCGGCGACATCAAGGGTGAGATTCTGCGCACCGGGATGTTCCAGCTGGTGCAGGGCACGCCCTACACCGCGTCGTCCAAGGGTGACGTCTATGACGTGATCAAGCGGATCAAGGCCGGCAACTTCAAGGGTGCCGACTATGTGCTGTTCGGCACCGTGTCGGACATCGACTTCACCCAGGACATGAACGAGCTGGCGCACACCGACAGCTATTCGGCGGTTTTGGGCCTGACGCTGGTGGCGGATTTCAGCCTGATCAACACCAAGACCTACGAGATCACTTCGGCCTTCACGGCGATGGGCGAAGCGCAGGACACCAAACTGGTGAACGGCCGCGACATCAAGATCTCGCTGAACCGCCCTCGGGTGGTGCGTGAAGTGTCAAAAGCGCTGGGTGAGGACGTGGCCGGACAACTGAGCATGCAGCTCGGTGGCGGCGGTTACGAGCAGCCGCGTGAGGCGCAGCAGCGCAACAATCTGCCGCGTGATACCGCGCCGGTGATTTTGCACTGACTCTTGGCTGAACGCGTTCTGTGGCGAGGGAGCTTGCTCCCGCTGGGCTGCGAAGCAGACCCAAAAGCTTGTGAGCGCTGCGCACTCAAGCGGGAGCAAGCTCCCTCGCCACAATTGAGCGTCACTCCAAAGTCTTGGCGGATAAAAAAGGCGACCTCATCAGGTCGCCTTTTTATTGCCTGCGGGTTTTACACCACCGCTTTACGCAACGTCGCCATGAACGCCGCCGCACCGATGAACAGCCCGGCAAATGTGCGGTTCATGCGTTTCTGCTGCTTCGGCGTACGCAACAGGCGCAGCACCTTGGACGCCAGTCCGGTGTAGCCGGCCATGACGATCAGATCAACGCAGATCATGGTCACGCCGATCACCAGGTACTGCATCAGCAGCGGTGCGTGCGGATTGATGAACTGCGGCAGCACCGCGAGCATGAACACCAGTGCCTTGGGGTTGCTGATGTTCACCAGAAAGCCACGGAACACCAGCGCCAGCGGCTTGCCGATCGGCCGTACCGCCGCGTCGTCGCTCATGTCCATGGGCAACGCACGCCACTGCTTGATCGCCAGATAGACCAGATAGGCCACGCCAAACCATTTGATCGCATAGAACGCGGTGGCCGAGGCGGTGAGGATCGCGCCAACACCGGCGCCAACGATCGCAATCTGCACTGCCAGGCCGATCTGCAGGCCGAGGGCGTTCCAGTAACCGCGCCAGAAACCGTATTGCAGACCGCTGGACATCGACGCAATGGCGCCGGCGCCCGGGGACAGACTGATCACCCAGCAGGCGGCAAAGAATGCCAGCCATGTTTGAAGCTCCATCGCACACCTCGACTCTGAATCGTGACAGACGTCAAAGCTAATGCGGTTTGGGCCTAAAAGCAAAAGATCGTCCGATCGCGGCCCGAGCCTGCGGCAGCTCCCACAGGGATCGCATTTCAATGTAGGAGCTGCCGCAGGCTGCGATCTTTTGATCTTGCTTGGAAAATCTACTTCTCGAACCCGCTGGAAGGAAACACATCACTCCCGCGCCAACGCCGCACCGAACGCTGAAAGAACAAACTGTTCGGCACCTGCACCATGGCGCTGCCAGTCCCCAGCTCCTCGGCTTCGATCAACGTGGTGTAAAGCAGATTGATCGCCACCACCCGGCCTTTGACGCCGGGCTTGTCGGTGGTATCCACCAGCTCCACCACATCGCCGAGACGGAACGGGCCGACGGTGAAGATCAGAATCGCGCAAAGCAGGTTCGACAGCACACTCCACATGGCGAAGAACGCCACCGCCGCCACCGCGACGAACCCCGACAGCGCCGTCCACAACACCGTGGCCGACACGCCTAGCCGCTCCAGCACAAAGATCACCGCGCTGCCCATGATCAGCCAGCGCAATACGCCACGCAGCGGCATCAACAGCTGCGGCGGAAACGGATAGCGCTCACCCAGGCGGGTGAGGAATCGAGCGACGACACGCTGAGCGAAATAACCGGCCAGCAGGATCAGCAGAATCTGCACACCGAGCCAGATCGGCTCGACCCACACCGCCGGCAGCGGCCACTGAAACGCATCCATCAGGACAACGCCTCCAGCTCCGCCTGCATGCTTTCCAGCGTTTCGAGTGCCTCCATCCACGCCTCTTCCAGCTCGGCTTCGCGCACCTTCAATTTGGCTTGCTCGGCCAGTAGATCGCGCAACTCGTTCTTGCGCGCCGGCTCGTAGATGTCGCTGTCAGCGAGGCTGGCGTCGACCTTGGCGAGTTTTTCGTGGAGCTTGCCCAGTTCGGCTTCGAGCTTGTCGGCTTCACGCTTGTGCGGTGCCAGTTGCTGACGCAGCGCAGCAGCGGCCTGCCGCTGGGCCTTCTTGTCGGTCTTGTCCGGGTTGACCGGGGTGTTGCTGACCGGGGCGTTGCGCTGACGGTATTCCACCAGCCAGCGCGCGTAGTCTTCGAGGTCGCCATCGAACTCTTCGACCTTGCCGTCCGCGACCAGGTAGAAGTTGTCGGTGGTGCTCTTGAGCAAGTGCCGATCGTGAGACACCACCAGTACCGCGCCGCTGAACTCCTGCAGCGCCATGGTCAGCGCCAGGCGCATTTCCAGGTCGAGGTGGTTGGTCGGTTCGTCGAGCAGCAACAGGTTCGGCCGTTCCCAGGCGATCAACGCCAGCGCCAGACGCGCTTTCTCGCCACCGGAGAAATTCAGCACCGGTTCGTCGATACGCGCGCCACGGAAGTCGAAACCACCGAGGAAGTCACGCAGCGTTTGTTCACGTTCGGTCGGTGCCAGACGCTGCAGGTGCAGCAGCGGGCTGGCCTTGGCATCCAGCGAGTCAAGCTGATGCTGGGCGAAGTAGCCAACCACCGTGTTCTCGCCACGGGTCAGACGCCCGGCCAGCGGCTCGAGCTCACCGGCGAGGTTCTTGATCAGGGTCGATTTACCGGCACCGTTCGGCCCGAGCAGACCGATTCGCGCACCCGGGGTCAGTTGCAGCTTGACCTTCTCCAGGATGGTTTTATCGCCATACCCCAGACGTGCATCGGACAGGTCGATCAGCGGGCTGGAGATCTTGGTCGACTCGCGGAAGACGAAGTCGAACGGCGAATCGACGTGGGCCGCCGACAGCTCTTCCATGCGTTCCAGGGCCTTGATCCGGCTCTGTGCCTGACGGGCCTTGGTGGCCTGGGCCTTGAAGCGGGCGATGTAGCTTTCCATGTGCGCACGTTGCGCCTGCTGCTTCTCGTAGGCCTGTTGCTGCTGGGCCAGACGTTCGGCACGGGCACGTTCGAACGCGGTGTAGCCGCCACGGTACAGGGTCAGTTTGCGCTGATCGACATGCGCCACGTGATCGACCACTTCATCGAGGAAGTCGCGGTCGTGGGAAATCAGCAGCAGGGTGCCCGGGTAGCTTTTCAGCCACTCTTCGAGCCAGATGATCGCGTCGAGATCCAGGTGGTTGGTCGGTTCGTCGAGCAGCAACAGGTCCGACGGACACATCAAGGCCTGCGCCAAATTCAGACGCATTCGCCAGCCACCGGAGAAATCGCCTACCTGACGATCCATCTGCTCATTGGTGAAACCCAGGCCGGCGAGCAACTTGCGCGCCCGCGCATCGGCGGTATAACCGTCGGCGCTGTCGAGTTCGGCGTGCAAACGGGCCAGAGCCGTGCCATCGTGGGCCGCCTCGGCCACCGCGAGATCACGTTGCACCTCGCGCAGACGCAGGTCGCCATCGAGCACATAGTCGACCGCCAGGCGCTCGAGCGTGTCGACCTCCTGGCGCATGTGCGCGATCCGCCAGTCAGCCGGCAGCAGGCAATCGCCCGAGTCCGGGTGCAACTCGCCACGCAGCAAGGCGAACAGGCTGGATTTGCCGGCGCCGTTGGCACCGATGAGGCCGGCTTTGTGGCCGGCGTGCAGGGTCAGCTCGGCGTCTTCTAGCAGACGTTGCGGGCCACGCTGTAAAGTCAGGTTCTGAAGTCGGATCATAATGGCGGCGGAGTCTACCAGCTTCGCTCACAACTGGCGCGAGTAGCACGATGTCCTCTGACCTGTGGAGCTTTTCCCTTGCCATCTACGCCCGACCTGGCGTGGAGCCTGCCTGCCTGCAACTGCAAACGGCGGGGGCCAATGTCTGCCTGCTGCTATGTGGTTTGTGGCTTGAGCAACGGGGCACTGCCTGTAACGAACAGCGCGTAGAGCAGCTGAAAAAGCTGGTGGGGCCTTGGGATCGGGAGGTGGTGCAGCCACTGCGTGCGTTACGCACTCAATGGAAAACCCTGGCCGAAGACGATCCGGTACTCAAGGGCCTGCGAGAACAAATGAAAGCGCTGGAGCTGGAAGCCGAACGGCATCTGCTGTGGCAACTGGAACAGGTTGCGCAGGATTGGCCGCGCGATGACGCATCAGCGTCGGGGGAGTGGCTGGAGAGTCTGACGGGATCGGCCGCCAGCCCGAACCGCGACGCGCTGCAAGTGCTGCGCGTCGCGGCAACCGGCACTTAGGAAGCGCTGGTCGGGTTGTTGCTGACGCTCGACGCAGCGGCTGGCGTTGGCGCAGTCGTGGTGGTCGAGGTGGAAGCGGCTGGAGCAGGCGCGGCGGCGGCCGGCGCCGGAGCGGCTGGCTTGGCGGCAGGTGCAGTCGCCGGCTTGGCGGCAGCTGGTTTGGCAACGGCCGGTTTTTTCGCGGCAGGTTTGGCAGCTGGCTTGGCGGCTGGCTTTGCGGCTGGCTTTGCGGCTACTGGTTTGGCGGCAGGCTTGGCTGCAGCGGTCGCAGGTTTTGCTGCTGCAGGTTTGGCAGCGGTTTTAGCGGCAGGCTTGGCCGCTGGTTTGGCAGCAACCTTGGCAGCAGGTTTTGCCGCGACTGGTTTGGCCGCAGTCTTGGCTACCGGTTTTGCAGCGGCGGTTTTCGCGGCAGGTTTGGCAGCCGGTTTTACCGCTACTTTGGCAGCTGGTTTAGCAGCAGCGGTTTTTGCCGGAGCGACTTTGCGCGCAGCAGGTTTTGCTGCTGGCTTGGCAGCCGGTTTGGCCGCTGCAGGTTTGGCAGCGGCAGTACGTGCGGCCGGTTTCGCAGCGCTCGCCGCAGCCGGTTTTTTCACTGCGGTTTTTGCAGCAGGTTTGGCGGCGGTTTTAGCCGGTGCCTTGGCTGCTGGTTTGGCTGCCGGTTTTGCCGCAGCGGTTTTCGCCGGGGCTTTCGCCGCAGCAGGTTTGGCTGCCGCTTTTTTCGCAGGCGCTGCTGCTGGTTTAGCGGCGCGGGAGGACAGCGCTTTGCCGGCGGCCTCTTGCACCCGGCCGACACCCTGGGCCAGTTTCAGGCTTTCCTGGGCATCGCGCTTGAGTTGCAGAATGTAGCCGCGAGTGTCGGACTGACGATCCTTCAACGCATCGAGCAGGTCTTCAAGTTCCTTGACGGCAGCCTTGGCCTTGTTCTGTGCCTTGGCTTTACCGGCAGTGGCTGCGTCCTGCAGTTTGGTGCGGGATTTGTGCAGTTTTTCTTGCGCCTTGCCGCGTTGCTTTTCCAGTTTGGCGAGCAGTTTTTCAGCATCAGCCAAGGCTTGGGAGCAAGCGTTTTCCAAATGCTCGAGCAGGCTGCCCGAGAGTTGTTGGAGTAAGTGCAACGGAGTGTTTACAGGCTTCTTGGTGGCCGACATGGTTTACCTCCTGGCTGACGTGAGTGCGGCTCATACTAGACCTCTGCAGTTACCGCCGCTAGGTCATCTTGACAGTAACGAAACCGTTGCGTTGCAACGCAGCGAAAATGTTCTGCACAAAGACAAAAGCAGTTCACCGTTGCAGACCTTCGCGCTGGCATAATCGCCCGCATCTCAGGACGGAGAGTGCCCATGTCGCGCTACCTTTTTTTATCCCTCTGGATGATTTTTTCCGTGGCCCACGCCGACGAAAAAACCACCGCGAACGATGCTCACGATCTGGCCTATAGCCTCGGCGCCAGCCTCGGTGAACGCTTGCGCCAAGAAGTGCCGCAACTGCAGATTCAAGCACTGGTCGACGGTTTGCAGCAGGCCTATCAAGGCAAGCCACTGGCACTGAGCGAAGCACGGATCGAGCAGATCCTCGCCGATCATGAATCGCAGAACGCCGAACACTCATCGCAACCGTCGAGCGATGCCGCGATGGAAAACGAACAGCGTTTTCTCACCGCCGAAAAAGCCAAGCCGGGCGTGAAGGAACTGGCCGACGGCATCCTGCTGACCGAGCTGACACCGGGCACCGGTGCCAAGGCCGGCCCCGATGGAAAAGTCCAGGTGCTGTATGTCGGTCGTCTGCCGGACGGCACAGTGTTCGATCAGAACACTGTGCCGCAATGGTTCAGCCTCGACAGCGTGATTGCCGGTTGGCGCACCGCACTGCAGAACATGCCGGTGGGTGCCAAGTGGCGACTGGTGATTCCATCGGATCAGGCCTATGGCGCCGATGGGGCTGGAGATCTGATCGCACCGTTTACCCCGCTGGTATTTGAAGTCGAGTTGCGCGGCGCAACGAGCTGACCGACGCCGACTCGCCGGCATAAAAAAACGCGGTGCGCTTTCGGCGCACCGCGTTTTTTATGCTTTCGAAAACCAATCAGGCCTGAACCGGATCTTCCTGCTTGTGTGCCGTGTGCAGCACTTCGATCAGGCAGTCTTCCAGTTCGAAGCGTTCGTGCAGCAGACCACCCAGTTCCTTGAACTTCTCGGCGACGCATTTGCCTTCATCGCAAAGGTCGTTGAACGCGAGGAGTTTTTCGGTGATGACGTCGATACGCGGGTAGAGGGTTTCGGCGAGTTCCAGACCGCGCTTGTCGTTGAAGGCCTTGGCTTCACCGGTCAGCTGTTCGTAGATCTCGAAATGCCCGGCCGAGACGTAATCGACCAGCACGCCGCAGAATTCCAGCAAGGGTTTACGGTTCTCGGACAGAGCCTGTGGTTTGTCACCCAACTTGTCGTAGGCACCGATCAGATCTTCACGCTCTTGCAACCAGCGGTCGATCAGCAGATGAACTCCACCCCAGCGTTCCTGAGCATTCTGACAACTTTCGAGCATGGCGATCTCTCTTCCCTTGTGGGTCATGCTGCTCTACACCCGCGCCCCTCTTCTGGCTTTTATCGCTTGGAGGCCGACCGGGCAGAGCGTCATCGAGCAACATAAATCCAATCACACGTGCGGGCCAGATTATGCCCGCACGCCTATGGCTTCAAGGTACGCAGGAGATAAAGTTCATACAAGTGTTTAATCCCCGACCGGCACCCGGTGCGACGCTTCGCCGCTGAGCGGTCGTTGCAGGGCGCTCCAGACCAGACGCAGCAATTGGTACACCGCCAGGATCGACATCGCCACAAAGAACAGCAGACTCCATTCCGGGATGCTCAAATCGAACAGCGTCCAGGAAATTTCCGCGCAATCGACACCACCCTTGAACATCCGCATCGTTGCACACAACCACGGCAGGTTGCTGAACAGCGCTTCGGAATCGGGCGCGCAGCGGGTCATTTGCACCAGCGGATCACTCTGCAGCAGCACCTGCCGCCAGGCCGCCGTGGTACCAGCCAGGCTCAGGCCAAGCGCGGCAGCCCAATAGAGCGACAGGCCGACACGCCGTGGGCCATGGATCGCCGCCAGCCCGCAACAGGCTGCCAGCAACGCCATGAAGAAGCGTTGGGCCAGGCACAGGCTGCAGGGCGTCAGCCCCACCGCGTATTCGAGATAATAGGAAGCTCCCAGGGCCATGGCCCCTGCAGTGAAAGCCGTGAAAAACAAGGAGCGTGAACAGGCCAACGACATGGCTTTTCCGTAACAGTGGAGACAGGCAGTTACGGTAGAGGAAAGCTTGTCAGCCTTTCAAGGCAGGTGCATGGCGACAGTTCACCAGAAGTGTAGGGAAAACCCGACAGGCGCGAGAAGAAAAGGTGTATCCCGTTGTAGGACTTTGCCCAAGACGCCCGCCACAGGTAATTTTTCGCTCACTGCACGTTGACGAGGGAGCATGCTCCCTCGCGATATCAGGCGTGAACCGGCACCGGCAACGGCGCGGCCAGCAGACGCTCATCCAGCAATCCGAGACCTTCCTGGAACAGCTGATTACTGCGCTCGGTGTCACCCAGCTGCGCAAGCAGACGCGCCAACTCGGCGCAGGCTTCCGGGTTGCGCTGCACGCGCAGACTGCTTTCCAGATAATCCCGTGCCTTGCCCCACAAGCTGGTTTGCAGACACAGCCGACCGAGGGTCAGCAACAGGCTCGGATCCGCCGGATGCTCCTTAAGCCAGCCTTCAGCGGCCTGCAACTGACGCGCCGGATCACTGCCGCGCACCAGGCCATACTGACGCGCGAGATGGCTGTCGTACTTGCGTTTGAGGGCGCTGCGCAGGACTTCCTCCGCTTCCACCTGAGCACCCAGCTGACGCAGTTGCTCGGCGTATGCCAGCACCAGCGCCGGCTCCTGACGCTGCGCAGAAGTCAGCTGTTCCCAGGCACGGGTGAGTGACTGCAGACCGACCTTGCCATCCTCGTCCCGATGCGCCGCCAGGGACAGGTTGTTACCCCAGGCACGACGTTCCAGTTCAGCCAGTTCGGCTGGCGGCAAAGCCTTGTCCTTGCGCAATTCCGGCAACAGGCGAATCACCGCCGACCAGTCGCCGCGCTGCTGATGCAGACGCTGCAACTGTCGCAAAGTCTGCACGTTATGCGGATGCCGCTCGTGCATCGCTTGCAGGGTCACCAGGGCGCCATCGGTGTCACCACGATCGGTCTGCAACTGCGCATGACTCAAGGCAATCGCCAACTCGGCCTGCGGCTGGCGCTCCAGCGCACGTTCAAGCAACTGATCGCACTCTTCGTACTTGCCTTGTTCGTTCGCCGCGCGTGCCGCGCCGAGGTAATACAACAGCGGCTGGCGCTCGGCCTCGGCGGCGCGAGACAGGTGACGTTGCGCGCTGGCCCAGCGACCCTCGGCCAGATCCAGCTGCCCGTGTTCGATGGCCACCTGCACCCGCCGGCTACGGTTACGGCGCGACCACGGATTGACCACGCCACTGGAGGCCATGACCAGCTCGACCAGGGCCTTGATGCCCCAGATCAGCAGCCACAACACTGCGATCAGCGCCAGCGCCGCCCACAGGCTCGATTCATAGCGAAAGCTCTTGTAGGCAACCAGTACGTAACCGGAATGCTCGGCAATCGCCAGGCCCAGCGCCGCTGTCGCCGCGATCACCAGAAACACGATCACATACAGGCGCTTCATGGCGTGGTCTCCTGCGCGGTGTTGGCGGCAGGTTTGGCGAACGGTTTGACCGATTCTTCAGCGTTGACGTTGCGGCGTTCCAGATAAGCCTGCACCGCGCTCAGCGTGCCAGTCAGGTCCGGGGTCTTGACCGTGACCGGTTGCTGGCTCAGCTCGGCAACCTGTTCGAGCATGATTTTGCTCTGCGGATTATCCGGATTAAAATTGCCCTTGAGCACGTCCCGCGCCTCGGTCAGTGCCTGGGTGTAGACCGGCGCCTGGCCATTGAGCGCCGCCCATTGCGCCTGCTCCAGCGCGAGGCTGAGGGCCAGACGCACCTGGCTCAGACTTTGCCCGGCAAGCAGTGGCTTCACATTCTTGTCGGCATTGAAATCGATGCGGATGTAGCGCGACACCTGATCCCACCACTGCGCCCAACGACTGGCGCCATCGCCGTCAGCGGTCAGGCCCAGCAGTGATTCGCCGCGATCCTTGTACTCCGGCGCCAGCTCGGTCAGTTCGATGACCTGATCACGCAAGGCACCGATGCGCAGGAACAGACCGGTGCGATCCGGCTGCTCGGTGCTGCGCAGGGCGACAAGGGTTTTCGCCACTTGCTCGCGGGCGGCGAACGAACCCGGGTCGTTTTGTTCACGCAGAATCTCGTCGGCGCCCTGCACCAGCGCCTGGGCGCTGCTGATGTCCTGCAAGGCCGAAAGACGCAGACTCGCCAGACGCAGCAGATGCTCGGCCTCGGCCAGACGCCAGTCCTTGCGACTGGCGCCAAGAACGGTTTCCAGACGCTGGTTGAGGCGCTGCTGATCCCCCTGCAGTTGCGTCACCAGACGCTGACGCTCGGCGAGTTCATCGGCACCAGGCAGTTGCGCGAGGCGCTCGGTCAGGCGCTGTTCGTTGAGCTTGAGGCTTTGTGCCTGATCGTTCAGTGCCTGCACCTGGCCTGACTGTTGTGCAGTGTTGCTCTGCAGGTGACGCACCTGCCAGACACCCCAGCCACCGATCGCTACGCCGGCAGCGCCGAGCAACAGGGCGACAATGGCCAGTCCGTTGCCTCGGCGCGGCTCTTTGGCCGGCGGTGGAGTTTCAACCTGGGCATCAATCACAGGCTGGACATCATCTTTAGGCAAGGCTGTTTCGCTCACGTATCCATCCTTTGCATTAGAGAACGGGCACGGGATGCTCCCGTAACGCCGTCAGCAAAGCCGCGGCACTCGCGCCGCGGCAATCCACAACTGTTCGGGCCCCGGCGGCATGTGCCAGCTCGGCGACCCTTGGGCTTGGCACAAACAACGGCAGCTGCGCAATCGCAGGCCAGGCATCGCCGGCCATCTGGCGCAGGTGCTCGAAACCCTGTCCACTGCTGACCACCAGCCCGTTCAAGCGTTCCGCAGCAATGCGCCGCGGCAGCTCTTGCGGTGGGTAAGCCGGCAGGTCACGCCGATACAACTCCAGATACTCGACACTAGCACCAAGCGCGCGCAGGCGCTCGGCGAGCAGCTCGCGACCACCCTCGCCACGCAGGATCAGCACCTGCGCGCCGGGCCCGGTGACCGCCTCGCGCAGACGCGACAATTGCAGCAGGGCTTCACTGTCATCGCCGTCGGCGGGGAAGTGTACGTCGAGACCGTGATCGCGAAGAATCTGCGCGGTCGCCGCACCGACGCTGAACCACGGCATCGACAACGACCGAAGCCCATGAGCGTCCAGCAGATCAAGCGCAATCCGCGCCGCCGATTTGCTGACCACAATGACCGCGCTGCAACCCGGCAGCTGCGCCAGCGCCTGACGTATCTTGTCAGAGACCGGCAGCGGCGCTATGTCCAGAAGCGGCAGGCAACTGCTGAAAATCCCCTGCCCGGCCAACACCGCGGCCAGCGCCGCGCAGTCATCCGCAGGGCGCGTCAGCAGCAGGCGCCAGCCAGTCACTCGTGACCTGCCTCGCCATACACCGCTTTGAGAATGTCGTCGGCACCCTGACCGAGCAAGGCTTCAGCGACCTGCACGCCCAACGCTTCGGCATTGGCACGCGGCGCACGCGCTTCGGCGCTGAGCAGCTTGCCACCGCTCGGCTCGCCCACCAGACCACGCAACCATAACTGCTCACCCTCAAGCACGGCGTAGCAGGCGATCGGCACCTGGCAGCCACCATTCAGGTGTTTGTTGAGGGCACGTTCAGCGGTCACGCGCGAAGCAGTGTCGGCGTGGTGCAACGGTGCGAGCAAGGCGTGGATTGGCGTGTCGGCGCTGCGGCATTCGATGCCGACAGCGCCCTGGCCACCGGCCGGCAGACTGTCGTCAACACTGATGGCTGAGGTGATGCGATCTTCGAAACCGAGACGGATCAGGCCGGCTGCCGCGAGGATGATCGCGTCGTACTCGCCGGCATCGAGTTTGGCCAGGCGAGTATTGACGTTGCCGCGCAGGAAGCGGATTTCCAGATCAGGACGACGGGTCAGCAGTTGCGCCTGACGCCGCAGGCTGGAAGTGCCAACGATGGCGCCGGCAGGCAGCGCATCCAGGCTTTGATAGGTATTGGAAACGAAGGCATCACGCGGGTCTTCGCGTTCGCAAATGCAGAACAGACCAAGGCCTTCGGGGAAGTCCATCGGCACGTCTTTCATCGAGTGCACGGCGATGTCGGCTTCATTTTCCAGCAGCGCGGTTTCCAGTTCCTTGACGAACAGGCCCTTGCCGCCGATTTTCGACAGTGGCGAATCGAGCAGCTTGTCGCCGCGACTGACCATGGGCACCAGCGTCACCAGCAGGCCCGGGTGGGCCGCTTCCAGACGGGCTTTGACGTATTCGGCCTGCCAGAGGGCCAGCGCACTTTTACGGGTGGCGATGCGGATTTCGCGAGAGGACATGGATCAATCCGTACTGAATAGATACGGCGGATAATAACAGCTCAGCCAAATCCACTTTGACTTGAATCAGAAACGGCGTGGCCTCCCTGGCCTGCGATGCCCGGCAAAAGAAAGTGAAACCGTGCGCGAAGACCGGGTCAGAGGCCCTGCATCATCTTGCGCACACCGGCCACATGCCGACGGCTGACGATCAGCGCATCACCATTGAGGCCTTTGAGGAACAGCTGGAAATGCCCCAGCGGTGTGCGTTGCAGACGCTCGATGCGGTCGCGGGCGACCAGCGCGTTGCGGTGGATGCGCACAAAACGCTCGCCGAATTCATCTTCGAGGGCTTTTAGCGGTTCGTCCAGCAGCACTTCGCCGCTTTCATGGCGCAAGGTCACGTACTTGTGGTCGGCAATGAAATAGACCACCTGATCCAGCGGGATCAGCTCGATCCCTTTGCGGGTACGGGCGCTAATATGACTGCGCGGGCCGTTACCGCTTTCGGCGGCGGGACGGGTCAGGGCCGAGAGTTGCGCCCGGTTGGGACGTTCAGCCCGTTTCAGGGCGTCATGCAGATGTTCGGTTCGCACGGGTTTCACCACATAGCCCACGGCGCTGGCCTGCAGGGCTTCCACGGCAAATTCATCGGGGCCGGTGCAAAACACCACGGCCGGTGGCGTTTCGCGCTCGCACAGACGGGCAGCGACCTGCAGGCCATCGAGGCCCGGCATGCGGATATCGAGCAGCACGATATCCGGCTTGTGGCTGTCGATCAGCGCCAACGCCTCTTCGCCATTCGTGGCGCTGGGCTCCAGGACTGTATAACCCTCGAGCTCGCTTACCATTCGGCTTAGGCGCTCGCGAGCCAGTGGTTCGTCATCAACGATCAGGACATTCATATTGCGCTGGATTCCTGCGTGAGTCTCGCACAAGGATAGCGTAGACAGGTGAAGTGACGTCCGTCACCGCGATCCACGCTAAGACTAGCCCGAGCGCCAAAAAGTGCCGTACGTCGGCCAGCAATATTTGCCAGTGTCCGGGTCGTACTGCTCAAAGCCCGCTGTTTCCTGCGTTTTTCACGGGGTATGCCAAAGGACAAAACCACCCACCCCCTCTTCTTATAGTCGGCGTCAAGACCTTTGCGCGATCCGCAGTCGCGCCGACCCTTATGTCCAACTGTAGACGCTTGCCGGGCCGATATTGCTCAATCGAAAAATATCCTTGCGCAAATCCCCCGCAGACAGCGCCGACTATGAATGAGCAGATGAGAAAAAAACGTATCGACCGGTGTCAGCGACAGGATTGGCAACCCTGTTATTATCCGCGCCAGCGTTTCACGCCTTCTTTCTTCAAGCCGATACGAGCGAATTCATGAGCACTGACAAGACCAATCAGTCCTGGGGCGGCCGCTTCAGTGAACCCGTCGACGCCTTCGTCGCCCGCTTCACCGCCTCCGTCACTTTCGACCAGCGCCTGTATCGCCACGACATCATGGGCTCGATCGCCCACGCCACCATGCTGGCCAAGGTCGGCGTGCTGACCGATGCCGAGCGCGACAGCATCATCGACGGCCTGAAAACCATTCAGGGCGAAATCGAGGCCGGCCAGTTCGACTGGCGCGTCGACCTCGAAGACGTGCACATGAACATCGAAGCGCGCCTGACCGATCGCATCGGCATCACCGGCAAGAAACTGCACACCGGGCGCAGCCGCAACGACCAGGTCGCCACCGACATCCGTCTGTGGCTGCGTGACGAAATCGACCTGATCCTGGCCGAGATCACCCGCCTGCAAAAAGGCCTGCTGGAGCAGGCCGAGCGCGAAGCCGCGAGCATCATGCCCGGCTTCACTCACCTGCAAACTGCTCAGCCAGTGACCTTCGGCCACCACATGCTGGCGTGGTTCGAAATGCTCAGCCGCGACTACGAGCGTCTGGTCGACTGCCGCAAGCGCACCAACCGCATGCCACTGGGCAGCGCCGCGCTGGCCGGCACCACCTACCCGATCGACCGCGAATACACCGCACAACTGCTGGGCTTCGACGCCGTCGGCGGCAACTCGCTGGACAATGTTTCCGATCGCGACTTCGCCATCGAATTCTGCTCGGCCGCGAGCATCGCGATGATGCACCTGTCGCGCTTCTCCGAAGAGCTGGTGCTGTGGACCAGCGCGCAGTTCCAGTTCATCGATCTGCCGGACCGCTTCTGCACCGGCAGCTCGATCATGCCGCAAAAGAAAAACCCGGATGTGCCGGAGCTGGTACGCGGCAAGACCGGCCGCGTATTCGGCGCACTGATGGGCCTGCTGACCCTGATGAAGGGCCAGCCACTGGCCTACAACAAGGACAACCAGGAAGACAAAGAGCCGCTGTTCGACGCCGCCGACACCCTGCGCGATTCGCTGCGGGCGTTTGCCGACATGATCCCGGCGATCAAACCGAAACACGCGATCATGCGTGAAGCGGCGCTGCGCGGTTTCTCCACCGCGACCGACCTGGCGGACTACCTGGTACGCCGTGGCCTGCCGTTCCGTGACTGCCACGAAATCGTCGGTCACGCGGTGAAATACGGCGTGGACACTGGCAAGGATCTGGCCGAGATGAGCCTGGAAGAACTGCGTCAGTTCAGCGACCAGATCGAGCAGGACGTGTTTGCCGTGCTGACCCTGGAAGGATCGGTGAACGCCCGTGACCACATCGGCGGGACTGCGCCGGCGCAGGTCAAGGCCGCTGTGGTTCGCGGTCAGGCCCTGATCGCCAGCCGCTAAAAGCATCGCTGGCAAGCCAGCTCCCACAGGGTTCTTTGTTGGAACACAATTTTGCGTTCGACCCAAAGACCTGTGGGAGCTGGCTTGCCAGCGATTACCTATTTACAAACGCCACAATACTCACTTCTTGGCAGCGATCATCGCCAAAAACGCCGGCATCGCCGCCTCTTTGTCCGCTGCAATCTTCTGCACATGCGGATTCTGCTCAAGCCGCTCCAGCAGCGCCTTGGCTTTCGGCATCTCTGCCAGCAAGTCGATCCCGAACAGCTTCTGCCCGACCGCACAGGCCAGCGGCACGCTGTACAGGAAGTACAGATCCGCGATGCTCAGGCTGTCGCCCGCCACGTACGGGGCGAATCTGCCGTGGCGACCCAGTGCCGCGAAACCCAGCAGCAGCTCGGCTTTGGTTTTCTCCTTGATCGCCTCCGGTACAGGCGAGCCAAAGAACGCTTCGCCATAACAGGCGCGCCCCGGCAGCTCAATGTACAACTCGATTTCCTTGGCAATCGCCAATACCTGCGCACGCTCGAATGGATCGCTCGGCAGCAGCGGTGTGCCTTTCTGGGTCTGTTCGAGGTATTCGAGGATGATCGCGGTTTCGTTGATGAACCCCGCTTCGACGCCCAGCACCGGCACTTTGCCGCGCGGGCTGATCGCCAGCGATTCCGGGGTCGGCGTCGGGTAGAAGGTGACCTCTTCGAACGCCAGGCCCTTCTCCAGCAGCGCGAGTTTGACCATGTTGTAGTAGTTGCTGACAGCGAATCCGTAGAGTTTGAACATCACATAGCCTCCAGGCCGTGCGGGGTGGGCAGTCACTGTTTATAGATCGCCCGCCACGATCCTGCCAGCAGCATCACGCCGCTGAATGCGGGTAAACTGGCGCCTTTCCTTGAGGAGCCTGCCATGAGCGAGCCGACAGACATCGACAACGACGAAGAAGAGTTCACCGAGGCGACGTTGATCGAAGCCATCGAGAACCAGATCGAAAGCGACAACCCGCCAGCGGCCAAGGCGACCTTCAACAAGCTGACCCTGGTGGGTGTCGAGCGTGAAGAGATCCTCAATCTGATGGCGCACGTGCTCGCCTACGAGATTGACGCGATGCTCGATGAAGACCGGGCGTTCGATACCCAGTGGTATGAAACCGCGCTGCGTGCGTTGCCTGAGTTGCCACCGGAAAAGCAGTAACGCAAATTTTCCAGACTAGACTCTGTGGCGAGGGAGCTTGCTCCCGCTCGGCTGCGTAGCAGTCGTCAAGATTTTGGGGCCGCTACGCGCCCCAACGGGAGCAAGCTCCCTCGCCACAGACAGCATTCCAAGGCAAAAGCCTGTTTCCGGCACTGGACATGCCGCAAAAGCGGGTTCACCTTAGGGGCGCTGTCGTCCAATTCCTAGAAAGTCTGGAGTCCTTATGTCGCTTACCCCTGAGTTGGTTGCCGAACTGGAAGTCCTCGCACTCTTCAACCTGGACAGTTCCCAGGAAGGTTTGAAAATTCATCAGACCGCTGCCCCGAAACATATCGCCGCCGCCAAACGCCTCTTCGAGAAAGAACTCACCGACCAGCCTGATGGCGGGTACCTGACCAGCCTGGGTCGCGATGCCGCGCAAAATGTGCAAACCGTGCTGACCATTCTGAGAGAGCAGGCAACCGCCTGATTTTTCCCGTCTTTGCCCACGGGAACTCCTGCCACGGGATTTCCGCGGGCCCACCTGGCACCACTGCTAAAAATCTGACGTCAAAAAACAAATTCAGCTTAAAAGTCCCGCTGCGCAAAGGCTAAACTGCCTCCCATTCCGAGACCTTATTCGTCCGGCCTGCGAGCCGGTTTGAGCTGACATGACGCGCACCCACGAAATCCGCCCCGACCTGGATGAAGGCATCGACCGCAAGGTACTCAGCCAGTTGCGTGCGCGTTTTCTCAAACTCAATGAAGGCCGGCTCGGCCGGGCACTTGAAGGCTTGTCGACCCGCCAGCAAGGCGTATTGACCCTGCTGCCACTGTTCTTCCACGTCAATCACCCGCTGCTGCCGGGTTATGTCTCGGGCAGCACGCCAGCCGGGCTGTCCAATTACGAACCGGACGCCAATGCGCTGGCCGAAGCGCAGCGCCTGACCCGCTCGTTCTCCTACAAGCCACGCCACGGCAGCAACCCGCCACGGCCGATTCACGGTTTGTTCCTGATGGGCAGCCTTGGCACCCTGGCTCAGGCCGATCAGAGCGACATGGACGTGTGGGTCTGCCATGCGCCAGACCTGACGGACAGCGAACTGGCGGAACTGAGCAAGAAATGTCAGCTGCTCGAGGCCTGGGCCGCGACCCAAGGCGCCGAGGCGCATTTCTTTCTGATCGACCCGGTGCGCTTCGTCAAAGGCGAACGCGACACCCAGCTCAGTTCCGAAAACTGCGGCAGCACTCAGCACTATCTGTTGCTGGACGAGTTTTATCGCACCGCGATCTGGCTGGCCGGGCGCACGCCGATCTGGTGGCTGGTGCCGGTCTACGAAGAACGCGCTTACGACCTGTACACCCACACCTTGTTGTCCAAGCGCTTCATTCGAGCCGACGAGACGCTTGATCTCGGGCATCTGGCGACGATTCCGCCGGGCGAGTTCATCGGCGCCGGCCTGTGGCAGCTGTTCAAGGGCATCGAGTCGCCCTACAAGTCGGTGCTCAAGCTGTTGCTGACCGAGGTCTACGCCAGCGAACACCCGAACGTGCAGTGCCTGAGCCTGCGCTACAAGCAGGCTGTGTTCGCCAATCAGCTGGATCTGGATGAGCTCGATCCGTACATGGTGGTGTACCGACGCATCGAGGAATACCTCAGCGCCCGCAACGAGCCGGAGCGCCTGGAGCTGGTGCGTCGCGCGCTGTACCTGAAGGTCAACCGCAAGCTCACCGGCAACAGCCGCAGCCAGGGCTGGCAGCGTTCGCTATTGGAACGTCTGGCCAGCGAATGGCATTGGGATCAGCGCCAACTGGCTTTGCTCGACAGTCGCAGTCAGTGGAAAGTCCGTCAGGTCAGTGCCGAACGCCGCGCCTTGGTCAACGAACTCAATTACAGCTATCGCTTCCTGACCCAGTTTGCCCGCAGCGAACAGACCGTCAGCCTGATCAACAAGCGTGATCTGAACGTACTCGGTCGACGGTTATACGCCGCGTTCGAGCGCAAGGCCGACAAGGTCGAATTCATCAATCCCGGCATCGCCCCGGATCTGGCCGAAGACACCCTGACCCTGGTGCAGTCGCCGAACAAGAAAGAGCCCGGGCAAACCCAGTGGGGTTTGTATAACGGCAGCCTCAACGCGCTGGAGTGGGAGCACTTCGCGCCGATCAAGCGCAGCCGCGAGCTGCTCGAACTGCTGACCTGGTGCCATCGCAACGGTGTGATCGACAGCAGCACCCGTCTGGCGCTGCATCCCGGCACCAGCGACATGAGCGAGTTCGAGCTGTTCAACCTGCTCGGCAGCCTGCAGCAATGCATCGCCCTGCCCTTGCCGACCGTCGCCGAAGAACCGCTGCTGCGCGCCGCCGTGCCGAGCGAAGTGCTGATGCTGGTCAACGTTGGCGTCGATCCGCTCAAGCATCACCGCGACCTGAATATCCTGATGACCACCGAGCGTACTGACTCGCTGAGTTACGCCGGGGTGCGCGAAAACCTTGTGCTGACCCTCGATCAGGTCACGCTCAACAGCTGGAACGAGGTGCTGGTCAACCGTTTCGATGGCCCCCACGCATTGCTCGATTGCCTGCGCGACTACCTCAACAACCTGCCGCGCGGCCCGCAGCAGCCGTCATTGAAAGTGCGCTGCTTCTGCCACAACCGCGCACAGTTCATTGCCCGGCGCGTCGAAGAAATCGTCGACACGGCGCAGAACCTGCTGCTCAGCGAGCTCAATCACCGCTACCTGATTCAGGTGCAACAGCACTATCACGTGCTGGAACTGGTGCCGGGACAGGTCAACCATGTCGCTCTCGCCACGCTGCCGGCATTGCTCGATTATCTGGGCGAAGAACAGCCGCGCTACAGTCCGCTGCACCTGGATCCGATGGCACTGGAGGATCACGATCTCGCGCTGATCCTGCCGATGGGCCAGCCGGAATCGATTCAGGTGTTCTACCGGATCAGCGAGCAGCAGGCCGAACTGTACGTGCTGGATGAGTTCAACGCGCTGTGGCAACAGCATCTGCCGTATCACGACGAACAGAGCCTGCTGGTGCCGCTGCAACGTTTCCTGCAATCGATCCAGTACCGACGTGAAGCGCTGTTGCCGATGGACGGCAGCCCGGCGGTCAGCCTCGACACCTTGTATTACCAGTTATTGCCTTCTGGCCCGGGGCGCGCGCGACGGGTCGAAGCACGGCCGGCGCCGCAGACACCGGTCAACAAACCGTTCTACGACGTGCAAGCGATCGTCGGCAAAGCGGCACCGGGCGAGGTGCAAGTCACCTTGTATTGCAATCAACGAGAATTCAGCGAGCTGGAACATGGCGATCAGCTGTTCCACGTGGTCGCCCGGGAAATCGTCGAGCAGCGCCGCGAGACCGAGCGCTATCGCTGCTACATCACCGACCTGGACCTCTCGGGCCTGCTCGGTGATGGTCAGAGTTCAAGCAATTTGTATCTGCGCTACAAGGCCGACCTGGAGCGCGCCCTGAACGAGGCGCTCGAACAGGTCTGAGGCGGGGTCACTCGCGGAATTCACCGCCGTTGGCCGGCTGCGATTCGACTTCCAGCAAGGTCAGTTTCAGGGTCTTGCCGCCGGGCGCCGGCCAGTCGATGTGCTGACCGACCTTCAGGCCCAGCAGCGCGCTGCCGACCGGTGCGAGGATCGAGATCTTGCCCTCGTCGGCGTTGGCGTCCTTGGGATAGACCAGCGTCAGGTGGTAATCCTTGCCACTGCCTTCTTCGCGGCAGTGCACGCGAGAATTCATGGTCACGACATCGGCGGGCACTTCATCGTGGCCGACCAGTGTATCGGCGCGGTCCAGTTCGGTTTGCAGCGCGATCACGCCCGGCGCAGCCTGGTCTTTCTCATTCAGGTTGTCGATCAAGCGCTCCAGACGTTGCACGTCCAGACGGGTAAGGGTGATGGAAGGTGCGGTCATGATCCGGGCAGACTCCTTTCTTCTGCACACAAAAAAAGCAAAACCCCGCCAAAAAAGACGGGGTTTTCACCAGGCCTCGATGGGTTGAGGCGTGTTCGGACACTATCACAGCTCAAAAAATATACAAGTCACCTTCCAGACCGGAGGAGACGCCTTGTGGCGAGGGAGCTTGCTCCCGCTGGGGCGCGTAGCGGCCCTGAAATTCCTACGACTGCTGCGCAGCCGAGCGGGAGCAAGCTCCCTCGCCACTAATCGGATCAGGCATGTGATTTTCGTGCGGCAGCCTGCTGGCAGATGATCCGGCGGCGTTGATCGTCCGCCGAGCGCCACTCGCGAATATCCTCGACATGCCGCGCACAACCGAGGCAGACCTTCTGCTCGTCCAGCCGACACACGCCGGTGCACGGCGACGGCACCGCGGGGCTGACGTTGCTGTAGAGCGGTTTGGGTGGGCGCGGGGCAACCTCGGTCACGATCAGATCTCTTCGAAATCCAGCTCGAGGCCGGCCTGGTCCTGGACACAACGAGCCAGCACTTCACCGAGCAACTCTTCGGACTTCTCGCAACTCCATTTGCCCGACTCTTCGTCGTAGTCGAAATGGAATCCACCGGAACGCGCTGCCAGCCACAGCTGACGCAGCGGCTCCTGGCGACTGATGATCAACTGGCTGCCGTTATCGAACTTGATGGTCATCATGCCGGCCGTGATCTCGATATCGTCGGCATGATCCTCCAGCAACTCTTCCAACGCCTGCTGGGTGGCATCGACCAGATCGTGGAAACGCGCTTCGGACAAACTCATTGTGGCAACCTCAAAAAATGTCTGATCAGGCTCAAGCGCCGCAAGATACGGACGCTGCCGGCCGATTGCAAAGGATAACGACCAAGGGCCTGCCCGCCCATCAACACCGAACCCTGTGGGAGCGAGCCTGCTCGCGAATAGCGGTGTGTCTGGCAGTAAACATATCGGATGTGCCGGCCTCTTCGCGAGCAGGCTCGCTCCCACAAGGCTCCAGGCGTATTCAGGGAGCCCCGCCGGACGGAAACCCCCTCGCATAGGCAAGCTGCCGGGTGGCCGGTATACTCCGGCGCAATTAACGCATTTTCAAGGATTTCGCCATGAAGCGCCTGATCTCTTCCCTTGCTGCGCTCGTCGCGGTTGCCTGCCTCGTTTCGGCCTGTGGTCAAAAAGGCCCGCTGTACCTGCCGGATGACGATCAGGACCCGGCCGAGCAAGCCCAGTCTTCGCAGAAGCAGCCGTCCAAAGCTCACAAGCACGACGTTTACCAATAAGGGATCGCCATGGACGCTTTTAACTACCGTGGCGGGGAGCTGTTCGCGGAAGGTGTGGCGCTGTCCGCCATCGCCGACCGCTTCGGCACGCCCACCTATGTTTATTCGCGCGCACACATCGAAGCCCAGTATCTGGCCTACGCCGATGCCCTGGCCGGCATGCCGCACCTGGTCTGCTACGCCGTCAAGGCCAACTCCAACCTCGGCGTGCTGAATGTCCTGGCCCGTCTCGGCGCCGGTTTCGATATCGTTTCCCGTGGCGAACTGGAACGTGTACTGGCCGCTGGCGGCAGTGCCGACAAGATCGTGTTCTCCGGCGTCGGCAAGACCCGTGACGACATGCGTCGCGCGCTGGAAGTCGGCGTGCACTGCTTCAACGTCGAATCCACTGACGAACTCGAGCGCCTGCAAGTCGTGGCTGCCGAGCTGGGCGTTCGCGCGCCGATCTCGTTGCGCGTGAACCCGGACGTCGACGCCGGCACCCACCCGTACATTTCCACCGGTCTCAAAGAGAACAAGTTCGGCATCGCCATTGCCGACGCCGAAGACGTGTATGTGCGTGCCGCGCACCTGCCGAACCTCGAAGTGATTGGTGTCGACTGCCACATCGGCTCGCAACTGACCAGCCTGCCACCATTCCTCGACGCCCTCGACCGTCTGCTGGATCTGGTCGACCGCCTCGGCGATTGCGGCATCCACCTGCGCCACATCGATCTCGGTGGTGGCCTGGGCGTGCGCTATCGCGATGAAGAGCCGCCATTGGCCGGCGACTACATCAAGGCCGTGCGTGAGCGTCTGAACGGGCGTGACCTGGCGCTGGTGTTCGAACCGGGCCGCTTCATCGTCGCCAACGCCGGCGTGCTGCTGACCCAGGTCGAGTACCTCAAGCACACCGAACACAAGGATTTCGCCATCGTCGACGCGGCGATGAACGACCTGATCCGCCCGGCGCTGTATCAGGCCTGGATGGACGTCACTGCGATCAAACCGCGTGACTCCGCTGCGCGCAAATACGACATCGTCGGCCCGATCTGCGAAACCGGCGATTTCCTCGCCAAGGATCGTGAGCTGGCGCTGGAAGAAGGCGACCTGCTGGCCGTGCATTCGGCCGGTGCCTACGGCTTCGTGATGAGTTCCAACTACAACACCCGTGGCCGTGCCGCTGAAGTGTTGGTAGACGGTGATCAGGTTTTTGAAGTGCGCCGCCGCGAAACCGTGGCCGAGCTGTTTGCCGGCGAAAGCCTGCTGCCGGAGTAACCCATGCTGCTGCGTTTTACCAAAATGCACGGCCTGGGCAATGACTTCATGGTTCTCGACCTGGTCAGCCAGCACGCGCATATTCAGCCCAAGCACGCCAAGCAATGGGGCGACCGGCACACCGGTATCGGTTTCGACCAGTTGCTGATTGTCGAAGCGCCGAGCAACCCGGACGTGGATTTCCGCTACCGGATCTTCAACTCCGATGGCTCGGAAGTGGAACAGTGCGGCAACGGTGCACGCTGCTTCGCCCGCTTCGTTCTGGACAAGCGCCTGACCGCCAAGCGGCAGATTCGCGTCGAGACCAAGGGCGGCATCATCGAGCTGGACGTGCGTAACGACGGCCAGATCGGGGTGAACATGGGCGCGCCGCGTCTGGTGCCGGCGGACATTCCGTTCGACGCGCCGGCGCAGGCCAGCAGCTATCAGTTGGAAGTCGACGGCACCACGGTCGAACTGGCCGCCGTGTCCATGGGCAACCCGCACGCCGTATTGCGCGTGCAGGACATCAACAACGCACCGGTGCATGAACTGGGGCCGAAAATCGAACACCACCCGCGCTTCCCGGCACGGGTCAATGTCGGTTTCATCCAGGTCATCGACCGCAACCGCGCGCAGTTGCGCGTCTGGGAACGCGGCGCCGGGGAAACCCAGGCCTGCGGCACCGGCGCTTGCGCCGCGGCTGTCGCGGCCATCAGCCAGGGGTGGATGGATTCGCCGCTGTTGATCGACCTGCCCGGCGGGCGTCTGTCCATTGAATGGGCAGGCCCTGGCCACCCGGTGCTGATGACCGGCCCGGCAGTGCGTGTATACGAAGGACAAGTGCGTCTTTGAGTGAGCAGAAGCCATGACCGATAAGCCTCAGGTACCCGCCCGACAGTCCGACGAATCCGCGTCCGAGAGCCTGGAGGCGGCAGCGGTTGCCGCATACCTGGAGGCTCATCCGGACTTCTTCGTCGAGCACGAAGAACTGCTGCCTGCCATGCGCATTCCTCATCAGCGCGGTGACACCGTATCGCTGGTCGAGCGGCAGATGAGCATCCTGCGCGACCGCAACATCGAGATGCGTCATCGTCTCTCGCAGTTGATGGACGTCGCCCGCGACAACGACCGGCTGTTCGACAAGACCCGTCGCCTGATCCTGTCCCTGATGGATGCCGCCAGTCTGGAAGATGTGGTGATCAGCGTCGAAGACAGCCTGCGCCAGGACTTTCAGGTGCCTTTTGTCAGCCTGATCCTGCTCGGCGACAACCCGGCACCGGTCGGCCGCTGGGTCACCCACGCCGACGCGCAAACCGCGATCGGCGGGCTGCTCACCGAAGGCAAGAGCGTCAGCGGCACTCTGCGTGAACATGAACTGGACTTCCTGTTCGGCGAAGAGCAGCGCAAGCAGATCGGCTCCACAGCGGTGGTCGCGGTCAGCCATCAAGGCATCCACGGCATTCTCGCAATCGCCAGCCGTGATCCGCAGCATTACAAGAGTTCGGTCGGTACGCTGTTCCTCAGCTACATCGCCGAAGTCATGGGCCGCGTGCTGCCACGGGTCAACAGCTCCCTGCGCTCGGTACGCTGAACATGGAACGGCAACTGGACGCTTACTGCGAACACTTGCGCAGTGAGCGACAGGTGTCGCCGCACACCCTGTCGGCCTACCGCCGCGACCTCGATAAAGTCCTCGGCTGGTGCATCAAGCAGAATATCGGCAGTTGGGCGGCGCTGGATATTCAGCGTCTACGCAGCCTGATCGCCCGACTGCATGCGCAGGGTCAGTCGTCACGCAGTCTCGCCCGATTGCTTTCGGCGGTGCGCGGGCTCTATCACTATCTGAATCGCGAAGGTCTGTGCGACCACGACCCGGCGACCGGTCTGGCGCCGCCAAAAGGTGAACGGCGCCTGCCAAAAACCCTCGACACTGACCGTGCGTTGCAACTGCTGGAAGGTGCGGTCGAGGACGACTTTCTCGCTCGTCGTGATCAGGCGATTCTCGAACTGTTCTATTCCTCGGGCCTGCGCCTGTCCGAGCTGACCGGGCTCAATCTCGATCAGCTGGATCTGGCCGACGGCATGGTTCAGGTGCTCGGCAAGGGCAGCAAGACCCGCCTGCTGCCGGTCGGCAAAAAGGCGCGCGAAGCACTGGAGCAATGGCTGCCGCTGCGAGCCATGACCAACCCGGCCGACGACGCCGTATTCGTCAGCCAGCGAGGTCGGCGCCTCGGCCCACGGGCGATTCAGGTGCGGGTGAAACTGGCCGGCGAGCGCGAGCTGGGGCAGAACTTGCACCCGCACATGCTGCGGCACTCTTTCGCCAGCCACTTGCTGGAGTCCTCGCAGGACCTGCGCGCGGTGCAGGAACTGCTCGGCCACTCGGACATCAAGACCACGCAGATCTACACCCACCTGGACTTCCAGCACCTGGCGGCGGTCTACGACAGCGCCCACCCACGGGCCAAACGCAGCAAAGGCGACGATTCATGAACATCCAGTTGATCACCTTCGACCTCGACGACACCCTGTGGGACACCGCCCCGGTGATCGTCAGCGCCGAAGCGGTATTGCGCCAATGGCTGAGCGAACATGCACCGAACCTGGGTGCGGTGCCGGTGGAACACTTGTGGGCGATTCGCGAGCGGGTGCTGGCGAGCGAACCGGGCCTCAAGCATCGCATCAGCGCTTTGCGCCGACGGGTGTTGTTCCACGCACTGGAAGACGCTGGCTATGCCCATGGCGAAGCTTCCGAGCTGGCGGACAAGAGTTTTGAGGTGTTTTTGCATGCACGGCATCAGATCGAAGTGTTCCCGGAGGTCGAACCGACCCTGGAAATCCTCGCCAATCATTACGCCCTCGGCGTGGTCACCAACGGCAACGCCGACGTGCGCCGGTTGGGGCTGGCGGATTACTTCAAGTTTGCGCTGTGCGCGGAAGATATCGGCATCGCCAAACCGGACGCGCGCTTGTTTCACGAGGCGTTGCAGCGTGGTGGCGTGAGTGCTGAAGCGGCCGTGCACATTGGCGATCATCCTGGCGATGACATTGCCGGGGCGCAGCAGGCGGGCATGCGCGCGGTCTGGTTCAACCCCACGGGCAAGGTCTGGGAAGCCGAGCGACTGCCGGATGCGGAGGTCCGCAGCCTGACCGATTTGCCGGCAGTGCTCGCCCGCTGGAATGCCACCTCCAGCTGACACACAACCTTTTTTTGTGGCGAGGGAGCTTGCTCCCGCTCGGCTGCGCAGCAGTCGTAAAACCAGCCAACACAATATTCCTGAAAAACTGCGCCTGCAGATTTTGGGGTCGCTTCGCGACCCAGCGGGAGCAAGCTCCCTCGCCACAATATCGCAGTGAACGAGCGCTTTTGTTTCAGGCATGAAAAAGCCCGCAGCGACGGCGGGCTTTTTCAGCAAGCAGGTAGCACGCCTCAGATAGGGCGGCTGCCGTACTTGTTGTCCGGCTTCTTGGGCGGATCGGCGACCACGTTGGCCTCCACTTCCTGCACCTTGCCGCCGCGCGCAAGGAATTCTTCCATGGCCTTGGCCAGGGCGTCACGCTCCTTGTTCTTGGCTTCGATGCTCGGCAACTCGTCTACCGACACCGCAGCCTTGGCTTTGCCTTTGGCAGCCGGGGCCGGCGTATCGTCACCGCCATCGTCGTCAGCAACGTCTTCCGCTGCTGCTTCCAGGCCTTCCTCGGCCTCGTCTTCGTCGCCTACTTCGAGGTCGTCGTTTTCCAGATCATCGTCGCTCATGTTCTACCTCATGACTTGCGAAAAGCAGATTAGTTATAGACCAGCTTTGGCGACTGTCGAAAGTCGCCGGAAAAAAATCGGTAACCGCTGGTGACCAACGGTTTACGCCCCTTCACCGTGCAGGGTGGCGAGGACTTTACGCGCACCGCCATGATCACGGTGCTCGCCCAGATAAACGCCTTGCCAGGTTCCCAGTGCCAGACGACCTGCCGAAACCGGCAGACTGATCTGGCAGCCAAGCACGCTGGCCTTGAAGTGCGCCGGGAGGTCGTCCAGGCCTTCGTCGTTATGCTCATAGCCGTCTGTTCCTTGTGGGATCAGACGATTGAAAAATCGTTCGAAGTCGCGACGGACCGCCGGATCGGCGTTCTCGTTGATGGTCAACGACGCCGAGGTATGCTGCAGCCACAAATGCAACAGACCGATCCGGCACGCCTTGAGTTCAGGCAGGCCGGCGAGTAACTCGTCCGTTACCAGATGAAAGCCCCGGGGCCGTGCCCGCAGGGTTATCAGAGTCTGTTGCCACATACAGTTCTCCGCACGTTCGGGGCGCATTCTAGCGCGCTCTGGGAAAAAACAAAGGCCCTAATATTCCTGCAATGATGTAAGCGATTGGCCGCAGAAAAACGCTTGTCGTAAACACGACCAAAGCCGTACGAAAAATCCTTTCAGCCACCACCTGAATGACAAATTCCAGACAAAAAAATGCCCGGCAAGCCGGGCAAGTTTTTTCGATGCGCGTACTTACAGGTTGTAGCCGCGTTCGTTGTGTTGTGCCAGGTCCAGACCCACTGCCTCTTCTTCCTCGGTCACACGCAGACCCATCACGGCGTCCAGGACCTTGAGGATGATGAAGGTGACGATTGCGGTGTAGATCACCGTGAAGCCGACGCCTTTGCACTGAATCCAGACTTGCGAAGCAATATCGGTCACGGTGCCGAAGCCGCCCATGGCCGGTGCCGCGAACACACCGGTGAGGATCGCGCCGAGGATACCGCCGATACCGTGCACGCCGAAGGCATCCAGGGAGTCGTCATAGCCAAGTTTGCGTTTCAGGGTGGTGGCACAGAAGAAGCACACCACGCCTGCCGCCAGACCGATCACCAGTGCGCCCATCGGGCCAACGGTGCCCGCAGCCGGAGTGATCGCCACCAGACCGGCAACCACACCCGAAGCAATGCCCAGAGCGCTTGGTTTGCCGTGAGTGATCCACTCCGCGAACATCCAGCCCAGAGCCGCTGCAGCGGTTGCAATCTGAGTGACCAGCATCGCCATGCCGGCAGTGCCGTTGGCGGCTGCGGCGGAACCGGCGTTGAAGCCGAACCAGCCGACCCACAGCATCGCCGCGCCCATCAGGGTGTAACCGAGGTTGTGCGGCGCCATCGGGGTGGTCGGGAAGCCTTTGCGCTTGCCCAGTACCAGGCACGCGACCAGACCGGCGATACCGGCGTTGATATGCACCACGGTGCCGCCCGCGAAGTCGAGTACGCCCCAGTCCCACAGCAGGCCGCCATTACCGGACCAGACCATGTGTGCGATCGGCGCATAGACGAGGGTGAACCAGACGCCCATGAAGATCAGCATCGCGGAAAATTTCATTCGCTCGGCGAACGCACCGACGATCAGTGCCGGGGTGATGATCGCGAAAGTCATCTGGAAGGTGACGAACACCGCCTCCGGGAACAGCGCCGCGGGACCGGTCAGGCTTGAAGGCGTGACCCCGGCGAGGAACGCCTTGCCCATGCCGCCGAAGAACGAGTTGAAGTTGACGACGCCCTGCTCCATGCCGGTGGTGTCGAACGCAATGCTGTAGCCATAAATGACCCACAGAACGCTGATCAGACCGGTAATGGCGAAGCACTGCATCATCACCGAAAGAATGTTTTTCGAGCGCACCATGCCGCCGTAGAACAGCGCCAGGCCTGGAATGGTCATGAACAGCACGAGGGCTGTGGACGTCAGCATCCAGGCGGTATCGCCGGAATTGAGGACTGGAGGCGCCACCGGATCTGCCGCCATAGCCAGGCCGGGCATTACGATGGACAACAGGGCGCCTAGCCCTGCGAATTTACGCAGAGTCATATTGTTTTCTCCTGGGGCGTTGGGTTTGTGGCGGCGTTTAGATCGCGTCGGTATCGGTTTCGCCGGTACGGATGCGGATCGCCTGTTCCAGATTGACCACGAAGATCTTGCCGTCACCGATCTTGCCGGTGTTGGCAGCCTTGGTTATCGCCTCGATAACCCGATCCAGATCCTTGTCGTCGATGGCAACGTCGATTTTCACCTTGGGCAGAAAATCGACCACATACTCCGCGCCGCGATACAGCTCGGTGTGACCCTTCTGCCGGCCGAAGCCTTTGACTTCAGTAACGGTAATGCCCTGCACGCCGATTTCGGACAGCGACTCGCGCACGTCGTCCAACTTGAACGGCTTGATGATGGCAGTGACTAGCTTCATGAAACTCTCTCCCGAATTGGTGGACTTGCCCCAGGAAAACAAACCCGACTCAAGTCTAAGCGCAGTGCCTGGCTTTGTAACGCATCGTCGGCCCTACCTGCCCGACTGACGCCAGCTAACCGCTGCCGACGAAACTCCCCGTCCCGCCTGCCGCACTGCATTCGTCACAGCGACTGCATCAGTGCATGGGTCACTACCGACTAAGCAGAAAGCTTGCCATCTCGCCAAATTCCTCTGATTTCAATCTCTTGGCCGCTGCCGCAGGCGCCCGCGCAAAAAAGCCCCGACGGTTACGCACAACAACGGTGCGTTGCCGTCCGTCCGCCTGCGCGAAAAGCGTGCATCCGTGCCTGCGTCAATGACTATAGACACTGCGTGATACACTGCCCGCCACTGTTTACAGGACACATTCCATGCTCGCGCCCAAAGACTTCCTCGACGCCCTGAGCGGCACCGCCTCCCGCCTGTTCAGCGGCGACACCCCGCTGCCCAAAGCCGAAATCGAAAGCCAGTTCAAGATGCTGCTGCAGAGTGCGTTCAGCAAACTCGACCTGGTCAGCCGCGAAGAATTTGACAGTCAGATGGTTGTGTTGGCCCGCACCCGCGCTCGCCTCGAAAGCCTTGAGGCGAAAGTCGCAGAGCTGGAAGCCAAGCTGACGCCGCCGGCCGAGTAAGTCTGCAGACCCTGAGCCAAATGCCTTGAAATTTGCGAAAGAAATCAAACCGCTCCTGCCGAGGCAGGAGCGGTTTCCGTCAGACCAATCCTCTACAACGAATTATTCCAACGGTCTCGCAGAAACTCGTACAGGCGAAAAGCCCATAACGCGATTCTGACGAGGCGCCACATATGTTTAAGAAACTTAGACATACTTTGGCCCTCCTTGCGTGGGGCCAAACCTCCGATGCACTTTCCGGCGTACGAACACCTTCGGGACTACACGTGAGTATGTCCGCTAAGGCGGCCGGGTGTGGGTTCCCCGAATACAGCACCGGCACGGGTCTCACACCGTGTCGAGGAACATGAAGTCTTTACGCTCCCGGCCACACTTCGCGAATACTTCATGAGTGGGCATCGTCATTGCGGATTTTATGACCGCCCTTAGAAAGCGATTTAAACAACTTGTATCAAGTCGTTAGGAGGCGCTAGCAACAGGACCGTTGCCCTCTTTCAAGCCCATCTGATACTTGCGCCAATGAGCAAACATGCATAACCTGACCCCACGTGAGTGTGTCCGCAAAGGATACGCAGGCCTTGGCCTCACCGAAGCCTGCAAACTGAAAACCGTCTACTCAAGGCGGTTTTTTTTCGCCTCGAAATTGGTTGATTACTTTCCCGCAACATTCAGTGAAAGTTCGCTCCCGCCTGATCGTCCTTCCCCAACTACCCTTCAAAAACCCGCAGGAAGCGGCCCCCCCGATTCAGCTCAAGGAACGACCATGTCCCTCTCCATCGTCCACAGTCGCGCCCAGATTGGCGTGGATGCTCCCGCTGTCACTGTCGAAGTTCATCTGGCCAACGGTCTGCCGTCGCTGACCATGGTCGGCCTGCCCGAGGCGGCGGTGAAGGAGAGCAAGGATCGGGTGCGCAGCGCGATCATCAATTCCGGGCTGCAGTTTCCGGCACGGCGGATCACTTTGAATCTGGCGCCGGCGGATCTGCCCAAGGATGGCGGGCGCTTTGATCTGGCGATTGCCCTGGGGATTCTGTCGGCGAGTGTGCAGGTGCCGTGTCTGACGCTGGATGATGTGGAATGTCTGGGTGAATTGGCGTTGTCCGGCGCTGTGCGGCCGGTGCGCGGGGTGTTGCCGGCGGCGCTGGCGGCGCGCAAGGCCGGAAGGGCGCTGGTGGTGCCGCGGGCGAATGCCGAGGAGGCTTGCCTGGCGTCGGGGTTGAAAGTGTTTGCGGTGGATCATCTGCTGGAAGCAGTGGCGCATTTCAACGGGCACACGCCGGTCGAGCCTTATGTCTCGGACGGGCTTATCCATGCGGCGAAACCTTATCCCGACCTCAATGAAGTGCAAGGACAGATGGCCGCGAAACGGGCGCTGCTGATTGCGGCGGCGGGCGCGCACAACCTGTTGTTCAGTGGGCCACCGGGAACGGGCAAGACACTGTTGGCCAGTCGATTGCCGGGGCTACTGCCACCATTGTCCGAATGCGAAGCCCTTGAGGTCGCAGCGATTCAATCGGTCGCCAGCGGCGTGCCACTGACTCATTGGCCACAGCGGCCGTTTCGCCAGCCGCACCATTCTGCATCCGGTCCAGCGCTGGTCGGTGGCAGCTCGAAACCGCAACCCGGCGAAATCACCCTCGCCCACCACGGCGTGCTGTTTCTCGACGAGCTGCCGGAGTTTGATCGCAAGGTGCTTGAAGTGCTGCGCGAGCCGCTGGAATCCGGGCACATCGTGATCGCCCGAGCTAGGGATCGCGTGCGTTTTCCGGCACGTTTCCAGTTGGTCGCAGCAATGAACCCCTGCCCCTGTGGATATCTTGGCGAGCCGAGCGGCAAGTGCTCGTGTACACCGGACATGGTGCAGCGCTACCGCAACAAGCTATCGGGGCCGTTGCTGGATCGGATCGATCTGCACCTGACGGTGGCGCGGGAAGCGACGGCGCTGAATCCGGCAGTGAAGCCAGGCGAGGACAGCGCCAGTGCGGCAGCCGTGGTGGCCGAGGCGCGGGAACGCCAGCAAAAGCGTCAGCGTTGTGCCAATGCGTTCCTCGATCTGCCAGGCCTGAAGCGGCACTGCCAGTTATCCACAGCCGATGAGAAATGGCTGGAGTCAGCGTGTGAACGGCTGACCTTGTCACTACGCTCAGCCCATCGTTTGCTCAAGGTCGCCAGAACCCTGGCAGACCTTGAGCAAGTCGATGCAATCAGCCGTAAGCATCTGGCCGAGGCGCTGCAGTACCGTCCGGCGACGCCTTAGTGCTCGGTCAAATCAACCAGCGGCGTCTGCCGCACTTCGGTTTCACGCCCGGCCTGGATTTCGCTCACGCGCTTCAACGCATTATCCACAGCACCTTTGTCTTCCAGCAGGCTGTAGCTGATCTGAAACTGTTGGCTGGCCTTTGGCGCAATGGTCGGCACCATATTCAGCGGACGCTGATAGCGGCGGTTGTAGGAAAAGCTGGTGCCTGGCTCAAGGCCCGTGACATAGCCCTGCCCTTGGGTGTCGGTGTTTTTCCACAGGGAAAACACTGGCAGCTGTTGAGTATTGAAGCCAACAGAGACACCGAGGCTGCCAGCCTTGTTGTGCAAAACAGTCAGGGTTTCACCTTTGGCGTCGGCGTAAGGCACGACGTTATAGACGGTTTCGTCGTAGTCCTTGGTTGGACCACGATATGTCTGCCAATCTGTCAACTCGGCTTTGGCCTTGTCGTTGAATGGCGAGACCTGTTTCACCGGCGCCGCGAACCGTGCACCCTGCTCGAGGAACGGCGTGCTGAAGTTGCTGTGATACAGCGCCTGGTATTCCTTCGGATAATCGCCGTTGTTGGTCAGCGTATCGTTGAGGGCAAAGCGCACGCTGCCCGGCTCGGTGACCAGCTCAGTGACGACCGAGAAGTCGACTTTCTTGAAGGCCTGCTCCTTCAGTTCGCCGCGCAGGCTGATGGCGTACGGCGGCTTCTCATCAATGTGCACGGTAACGCTGCTGGCCGGGATGTTGGCGGCGCGGCCGTGCAGGGTCAGCAACTCGCCATTGTCCATACCGGGATGGCCGACCCATTCGTAACCGCAGCGGGTCACGAGTTCATTGAAGCCTTCCAGCCAGCCCAGACCACCGCGCCCATTGAGTTCGATGAAGGCCGGGTTGACGACTTCCTTGACCGGCGAATCCCATCCCATGCGCACGTTGCCGACAGACGCCTGCAGGACATTCATGCCACGGGTCGGCACCACCGAGAGTTTCATCGTGCCGTTATCGATATCGACGATGCTGACACCTTCCTGTCGCCCTCCGTGCAAGGTGCGCAGGCTGACGGAGAAAGGTTTGGCGGTTTTCACCCCGAGCTGTTCACTGGTGATCGTCCAGTTTTGCGCGGGCTTGTTGGTATCGAGGAGGACGTAATCCCAGGCAAGGGCATGGGAAGCAGCAGAGAGTGCGCCGACGGCAACGGCGAATTTGAGCGGGGTCATGGCAGCAGCCTTTATTGGAGTTGTGCCATTTTTATAGCGCTGCGGAAACGTTTCAGCAAGTGCAATGGAGCTTGCGATCGTGTGATTTACCAAGAATTCGCGAGGATCCATTCGCGAGCAAGCTCGCTCCCACAGGGATCTCGGGTGTTCACAGAATCTGTGATTCACGTCGGAAACTGTGGGAGCGAGCTTGCTCGCGAAAGCTATATCAAGGCTGTATCAACGGAAGCGATCAACCTCAGAACGCAAATCCGCCGCCAGCTTCTCCAGCTCTTTCGCAGTCACGGCAAGGTTCGACACCACCTCACGCTGCTCACTGTTGGCCAAGGCAATGCTCTGCAAGTTACTGCTCAGCAAAGTAGCCGTACTGCTCTGCTCCTGCGTCGCCGTTGTAATCGCGGCAAACTGCTGCCCCGCCGAGCGGCTCTGCTCGTCGATCCGCGCCAGCGCCGAGGCAACATTGGCGTTACGCGACAGGCCTTCCTGCATCAGCAGGTTGCCCTGCTCCATGGTGCTGATGGCGTTGCCGGTTTCCTGCTGGATGCTGTGGATCATCCCGGAAATCTCATCGGTCGCCTGACGGGTGCGCGACGCCAGGTTGCGCACTTCATCAGCCACCACGGCAAAACCACGGCCCTGTTCGCCGGCCCGCGCCGCTTCAATCGCCGCGTTGAGCGCCAGCAGGTTGGTCTGTTCGGCAATCGAAGTGATCACACTGACGATGCCGCCAATTTCCTGAGAGCGCTGACCCAGCGTGTTGATCACGGACGCCGTGGTGTTCAACGCGCCAGCGATCTGCTCCAGCGAGGAAGACGCGTCCTCCATCGAGCTGCGACCGATCTGCGTCTGCTGAGCGTTTTCCTGGGCCAGACGCTGGGTGGCCCCCATGTTGTCGGCGATGTTCAGCGAGGTGGCGCTGAACTCTTCAACTGCGCCGGCCATGCTGGTGATTTCGCCGGACTGCTGTTCCATGCCTTCGTACGCGCCGCCGGACAAACCGGACAGCGCCTGAGCGCGGCTGTTGACCTCTTCCGAAGAACGACGGATGTGCTCGACCATGGTCGACAGCGCCTGGCTCATCTGGTTGAACGCGCGCGACAGCTGACCGATTTCGTCGTTGCTCGCTACGTTCAGGCGCACGCTCAGATCACCGGCGCCCAGCGCTTCGGCCTGACGCACCAGATCGCCCAGCGGTTGCAGCTTGCTGCGCAGCAGCCACATCGCCGCCCCCACCGCGATCAGCATCGCCAGCAGGCTGCCGATGGCGAGTTGGGTGCCGACGCTCCAGGTCACCGCGCGAATCTCGGATTTCGGCATGCTCGCCACCACCGACCACGGCCCGCCGTCGAACGGTACGGCGATGCTGTAGAAATCTTCAGCGGTGTCGCTCCAGAACTCACCTTTGCCCGGTTTCGCCGCCAGACCCTTGATCACCGGAACGGCCTGATCCAACGCTTGTACACCGGCCGGGGCGACCAGCCATTTGTTTTGCTCATCGAGCAACGCCAGCGAACCGTTCTGGCCGATACGGAAGCGCTTGAGGTTGGCGAACTGGGCGTTCTGCGCATCGGTGTAGTCGAAGCCGACGAACAGCACCGCAATCACCTTGCCGCTGCCGTCGCGCACTGGCGTGTACTGAGTCATGTAGGAGCGGTCGAACAGCAAGGCGCGACCGACATAACCTTGGCCTGCCATCAACTTCGCATAGGCCGGGTGGGCGTGGTCGAGCAAGGTGCCGATCGCACGAGTGCCGTCCTGCTTGGTCAGGGAAGTGCTGACGCGCACGAAGTCTTCGCCGCTGCGCACGAACAGGGTGGCGACCCCAGCGGTCATCTGCTTGAACTCGTCGACTTCCTTGAAGTTGTTGTTCAACACTTCGCTGCCCAGGTGCAGGCCCGGCGTCTGGGTGCCAGCGACACTCACCGGTTCATCCGGGTGAATGCTCAGGCCGGCACTGAAGCGCTTTTCGAACAACCCGCTCAGACGCTGGGTGCTTTCGCGCAGCGTGCCGTGGAAGGTACTCAACTGGTCGGCCAGCAGTCGCGCCTCACTGGCGAGGTGTTCTTCACGGGTGGCAAGGTTGGCGGTATCCAGCGAACGCAGGGCGAACACCGTACTGCCACTGATGACAATCGCAAGAATCACGGCGAGCGCAAGACCCAGCTGCGAGGCGATCCGGGCACGAGGTTGAGACATGGACAGCTCCTGGCCGAGCCACCGGATCCTCCCTGATCGCAGCAATTGCTCGGAATGTTCTAATAATGGGGGTGAATCGTGGCAACCGGCACGGCGGTTCCACATGCTCATTTTCGGCGGTGAATGCGAATACTTGAGTAAATAGCGGGGTTATGGCCCGAGGCCGGCATTGTGCGGGCTCGAACGTCAGCTCAAGCGCTTGACCACCGGCAACGCCATGGCGCGCACTTCGCCTTGCAGGAAGTCGCTGAGACGGCGCAAACGTTCACCTCCCGGACGGGTTTTTGGCCACACCAGGTAATAATTCAGTCCGCTGGCGACGGCAGTCGGCCACGGCAGACTCAAGCGTCCCTGCGCGACATCCTCGGCGACCATCAGCAGATCGCCCATCGACACACCGTAGCCTCGGGCGGCGGCGATCATGCCCAATTCCAGGGTATCGAACACCTGCCCGCCCTTGAGCGACACCTGATCGGACAGGCCCATGTGCTCCAGCCAACTGCGCCAGTCGCGCCGGTCCGGGGTCGGGTGCAGCAGTTCGGTGGAGGCCAGGCGTGCGACATCCCACGGCTGGTCATTCAGCAGATTCGGCGCACCCACTGGAATCAGCTCTTCCGGAAACAACAGGCTGGCCTCCCAGTCCGGCGGAAAATGCCCGTCACTCAGCAGCACGGCGCAGTCGAACGGTTCATTGTTGAAATCCACCGAGTCCACATCCATCCAGGCGCTGGTCAGTTGCACTTCGTTGCCCGGTTGCAGATGACGAAAGCGACTGAGCCGCGCCAGCAACCAGCGCATGGTCAGGGTCGACGGCGCTTTCATGCGCAGGATGTCGTCTTCGGCGCGCAAGGTGTTGCAAGCGCGCTCTAGGGCCGCAAAACCGTCACGGATCCCCGGCAACAGCATGCGCGCTGACTCGGTCAGTTGCAGGTTGCGTCCGCTGCGATGAAACAGCTTGCAGGCGAAATGCTCTTCAAGCGTGCGAATGTGCCGACTCACCGCACTCTGGGTAATCGACAGCTCTTCGGCGGCGCGGGTGAACGAACTGTGCCGCGCCGCCGCTTCGAATGCGCGCAGGGCATACAAGGGAGGGAGACGACGGGACATTCAGAAAGCTCCTATAGCGGGTTGTGGCCAACTTAGCAGAATCTGCTCAGGATGAGTTTTAATCATGCCACCCATCCTTTTTATCCCTTTGTGCGAAAGCGTTTAAGCGCCGAGAATCGACGGTTCCCTGTTCCCTCTTTTTATGAATGGTGATGACCATGCAGCATCCCGTGCGTACCGAACTCTGGGCCATCCTGCGGCTGGCAGGGCCGTTGATCGCTTCACAGTTGGCGCACATGCTGATGGTGCTGACCGACACCCTGATGATGGCGCGCCTGAGTCCCGAAGCGCTGGCCGGTGGCGGTCTTGGCGCGGCGAGCTATTCGTTCGTGTCGATTTTCTGCATCGGCGTGATCGCGGCGGTCGGCACCCTGGTGGCGATCCGTCAGGGCGCCGGCGACATCATCGGCGCGGCACGCCTGACCCAGGCCGGGTTGTGGCTGGCGTGGCTGATGGCGCTGGGCGCCGGGCTGCTGCTGTGGAATCTGAAACCGGTGTTGCTGCTGTTCGGCCAGACCGAAACCAACGTCAACGCCGCCGGGCAATTCCTCATCGCCCTGCCCTTCGCCCTGCCCGGCTATCTGAGTTTCATGGCCCTGCGCGGCTTCACCAGTGCGATCGGCCGGGCGACACCGGTAATGGTCATCAGCCTCGGCGGCACCGTGGCCAACTTCCTGCTCAACTACGCATTGATCACCGGCATGTTCGGTCTGCCGAAACTGGGGCTGACCGGCATCGGTCTGGTCACCGCGATCGTGGCCAATTGCATGGCGCTGGCGCTGGCCTGGCACATTCGTCGGCACCCGGCGTATGACGCTTATCCAATACGCGCCGGTCTGTCGCGGCCAAATCGTCAGTACCTGAAAGAACTGTGGCGCCTCGGCCTGCCGATTGGCGGCACCTACGCCGTGGAAGTCGGACTGTTTGCCTTCGCGGCGCTGTGCATGGGCACCATGGGCAGCACGCAACTCGGCGCACACCAGATCGCTCTGCAGATCGTTTCGGTGGCGTTCATGGTGCCGGCGGGCATGTCGTATGCGATCACCATGCGCGTCGGCCAGCATTACGGCGCCGGGCAACTGAGCGATGCGCGGATGTCCGGGCGGGTCGGCATCGTCTTTGGTGCGGTGGTGATGCTGGGTTTCGCCATGGTGTTCTGGCTGCTGCCGAATCAACTGGTCGGGCTGTTCCTCGACCATAACGACCCGGCGTTTGCCGAGGTGATTCGTCTGGCCGTAAGCCTGTTGGCGGTGGCCGCGTGGTTCGAGCTGTTCGACGGTACGCAGACCATCGCCATGGGCTGTATCCGTGGGCTCAAAGACGCGAAAACCACGTTTCTGGTCGGGCTCGGCTGCTACTGGCTGATCGGCGCGCCGGCGGCGTGGTGGATGGCGTTTCACCTGCATTGGGGGCCGACTGGCGTCTGGTGGGGGCTGGCGCTGGGGCTCGCGTGTGCGGCGGTGAGTTTGACGCTGGCGTTTGAATGGAAGATGAAGCAGATGATTCGGCTGGAGCCGCAATCTCGAGGCTTCAACATCCCTCAACCTGAATGAAGTTTCCCTGTGGGAGATTCTATGTTGCTCAGCAACCCTAGAATCTCAAACTGATCGGTATTCGCCCTGATTCTTCATCAGGGCGAATGCCACTCGGCAGAGCTTGCGAGCAAGAGCTACCAATGCCTGTGTTTTCGAGAAGCCTCTGGCCAGGTAAGACTCGTAAAAAGGCTTCCACTTGGTTGAGCGACACGCCGCCATTGCGGCGTTGTAGGCTAATCGACGGATCTCCGGATCTCCTTTTTTGCTCAGGAACCTCGGGCCGTTCTTTTTCCCCGAATCGTCCACCGTCAGATCCATACCCAAAAACGCGATGAACGCGTCGCTGTTGGCAAAGTCACCGCGCATATAGGTCGTTGCCAACCCAGTCGCAGTCAGCTCTCCCACGCCCTCGATTGCTTTGCAGCGGCCAATATTGTCATCAATACCGGCCTCTTTGCTGACTTTGCGCAGCAGGTTTTGAATGACCTTGTCGGATCGCTCGAATGCCTTTTGCTGAGCCGTACGTTCTTTCTTCAGCAAGGGTTCATCGGCCCAGCTCAACATCAGACCCGTATGGTTCTGAATCAGCGTCGCGCGTCTGTGCAGCAAGCTTTTCAGTACGGTGTAGGCTTTAGGAGGCGGGTTCCAAAGCCGCAGTTTGCTTTGTTCATTCGTCAGATAGCGTGCGAGCACGCGTGCATCGCATGGATCATTTTTGGCTCGCTGACCGACACCGCGACGATAGTGGCTGACTCGATAAGCATCCACCACATAGACCTGATGTCCCATCGCATGAGCCAGATCAACAGTCTCCAAATGGTAGATATTGGTGGCTTCGACAGCGATAGCGCTTTGCGCGGGCAGAGTTTTGAGCCAACGTTTGAGGGCGGCACGATCATTCTTGACCGCTTCAATGGTTTCCAGGTCGGCGCGATAGACAACGATTTCGGCCTTGGCGATATCGATACCAACAACCGTCTGCGAAGTAAGGATTGTCATGACGAATCCTCGGAGCTAGGGTTTAAGAGCTTGTTGGGGTCTACCGTTGCGCTGGCTTGTCTCTGTCGTCGGTTTACCGATGAATTCCTTATTGGCGCTTTGGGTAGAAGGGGCGGGACGAGAAGTCTCCCACGGTCTGTACTGGTCAGAGTCAGAATCGAGTCTGTAGTCCCGCCCACCCCTTCAAGTCTAAACATACAAGCGAGCTTGCTCGCGAAAGCGGTGTACCTGACACATGTATATTGAACGTGTGGCCGCCTTCGCGAGCAAGCTCGCTCCCACAGGGGTTATGTGTTCAGCTCACGATTTCGAGGGCTGGCTGCTGGCTGGCACCAAACGTCAGGTACTCCACCAGTTCCGCCAACGGCAACGGCCGGCTGATCAGATAACCCTGCACCTGATCACAGCCAAACCCGCGCAGCAGTTCAAGTTGCTCCGGTGTTTCGACCCCTTCCGCGACCACTTCCAGATGCAGGTTGTGCGCGAGGTTGATCATCGCGTGCACCAGTTTGCGATTCTCTTCGCGCTGTTCCATGCCGCCGACAAAGCTTTTGTCGATCTTCAGCAAGGTGATCGGCAAGCTGTTGAGGTGCACGAATGACGAGAAACCGGTGCCGAAGTCATCCAGCGAGAAACGCACGCCGAGGCGGCCGAGGGCGTCCATGGTCTGTTTGACCAGATCGCTGCGGCGCATGACGGCGGTTTCTGTGAGTTCAAATTCCAGCCACTGCGCCTCGACCCCACGCTCGGCAATCAATCGACTGAGGGTCGGTAGCAACTGGCTGTCCTGAAACTGGCGGAACGACAAATTGATCGCCATGTGCAGCGCCGGCAGCCCGCGCTCGCGCAGCGCCTGCATGTCGCGCAGGGCGCGGGAAATCACCCAGTAACCCAGCGGCACGATCAACCCGCTCTGCTCGGCCAATGGCACGAATTCGCTCGGCGGCAACAGACCGCGTTCGCCATGGCGCCAGCGCACCAGCGCTTCGAGACCGACGATTTGCCCGTCCGCCAGATTCAGCCGTGGCTGGTAGTGCAACTCCAGTTCATCGCGACGCAGGGCCCGGCGCAGTTCGCTTTCGAGGTCGGCCATGCTCCGTGCGTTGCGGTTGATGCGCTCGTTAAAAATATGGAAAGTACAGCCCTGCGTGCTCTTGGCCTGCTGCATGGCGATGTGCGCATGCCACATCAGCGGATCGGCGCCGCCCTGCGCACGGGCATGGGCGATGCCGAGACTGGAGCCGATCAACAGGCTTTCGCCATCGACCCAATACGGTTCGGACAGGGCTTCGGTGATGCGTTCGGCCATCCACTCGGCGCGTTGCGGCGCACGGCGGGTGTCGATCAGCAGGGCAAATTCGTCGCTGCCCAGCCGCGCCAGTTGATCACCGGCCTCGAGCTGGCTTTTCAACCGCGCCACGACTTGCAGGATCAGCCGGTCGCCGGCCTGATGGCCGAGGGCGTCGTTGGCGTGGCGGAAGTTGTCGAGATCGAGATGCCCGAGGGCCAGGCCGCGCCCGTCGTTTTCCGCGAGGCGCGCCGCCAGCAGGGTCTGAAAACCCTGACGGTTGGCGATGCCGGTCAGCGGATCCTGTTCGGCCAGGCGTTGCAGAGTATTTTCGAGAACGCCGCGTTCACGCACGTGGCGCAGGCAGCGGCGCAGCATATCTGCGTCGAGCGCGTCGAACACCAGCCAGTCGCTGACGCCAACCGGCGCGGTAGCCGGTTCGTGTTCCAGCAGCAGCACCGTCGGCAGGCTGCAACGACCCGGGGCCGGCTGCAACGCAGGAATGGTCAACAACACCGCGTGGCGATTGTCTTCGAACAGACTGCTGACCGACTCCCAGCTCGGCGCGCTGATCAGCACCGCCGCGCTCCCCAACGGAGCCAGACACTCGCGCAATAACGCTGTCCACGCTGGCTCTTCGGCCAGTAGCAGCAAACGCAAGGGTTCGACAGGCGTAGACAAGCTAGCTCCCTAGACTCTGCAATGATGTGGGCGGGGCATTATGCCGTTGCGCGCAACAATGACCAAATGACAACGGTTATCAAAACGTTATTTTGTGTCACGAATGAGTACATTAGCCGCAAAATCACCGCGCATCCTCCGCGAAAGTAACAAAACCGGCAAATTTGAATCGCGTGGTGCGTCACAAGTCGGAGAGAGCAGCACAAATCGCTGAGCCTGTTAAAATGCCGGCCCATTTCGTCAACGACTCCCGAATTTTCGTATGTCCCGACTCAATCCCCGGCAGCAAGAAGCCGTGAACTACGTCGGCGGCCCTCTATTGGTGCTCGCCGGCGCCGGCTCCGGCAAGACCAGCGTGATCACCCGCAAGATCGCGCACCTGATCCAGAACTGCGGCATCCGCGCCCAGTACATCGTCGCCATGACCTTTACCAACAAGGCTGCGCGCGAGATGAAAGAGCGGGTCGGCACCTTGCTGCGTGCCGGCGAAGGTCGCGGCCTGACGGTCTGCACCTTCCACAACCTGGGCCTGAACATCATCCGCAAGGAGCATGTGCGGCTGGGCTACAAACCCGGTTTCTCGATCTTCGACGAGACCGACGTCAAAGCCCTGATGACCGACATCATGCAGAAGGAATACGCAGGCGACGACGGCGTCGACGAGATCAAGAACATGATCGGCGCCTGGAAAAACGACCTGATCCTGCCGGCCCAGGCGCTGGAAAACGCGCGCAATCCGAAAGAACAGACCGCTGCCATCGTCTACACCCACTACCAGCGCACGCTGAAAGCGTTCAACGCGGTGGACTTCGACGACCTGATCCTGCTGCCGGTAAAGCTCTTCGAAGAACACGCCGACATTCTCGAAAAGTGGCAGAACAAGGTGCGTTACCTGCTGGTCGACGAATATCAGGACACCAACGCCAGCCAGTACCTGCTGGTGAAGATGCTGATCGGTAAGCGCAACCAGTTCACCGTGGTGGGCGACGACGACCAGTCGATCTACGCCTGGCGTGGTGCGCGGCCGGAAAACCTGATGCTGCTCAAGGACGATTACCCTTCGCTGAAAGTAGTAATGCTCGAGCAGAACTACCGCTCCACCAGCCGCATCCTGCGCTGCGCCAACGTGCTGATCTCGAACAACCCGCACGAATTCGAAAAGCAGCTGTGGAGCGAGATGGGTCACGGTGACGAGATCCGCGTGATCCGCTGCCGTAACGAGGACGCCGAAGCCGAGCGCGTGGCCATGGAAATCCTCAGCCTGCACTTGCGCACCGACCGTCCGTACAGCGATTTCGCGATCCTCTATCGCGGCAACTACCAGGCCAAACTGATCGAGCTGAAGTTACAGCACCACCAGGTGCCGTACCGCCTGAGCGGTGGCAACAGCTTCTTCGGCCGCCAGGAAGTGAAGGACCTGATGGCCTACTTCCGCCTGATCGTGAACCCGGACGACGACAACGCCTTCCTGCGGGTGATCAACGTGCCGCGCCGGGAAATCGGCTCCACGACCCTGGAAAAACTCGGCAACTACGCCACCGAACGCAAGATCTCGATGTACGCCGCCACCGACGAAATCGGTCTGGGCGAACATCTGGACAGCCGCTTCACCGATCGCCTGGCGCGCTTCAAGCGCTTCATGGACAAGGTGCGCGAGCAGTGCGCTGGCGAAGACCCGATCTCGGCCCTGCGCAGCATGGTCATGGACATCGACTACGAGAACTGGCTGCGCACCAACAGTTCCAGCGACAAGGCTGCGGACTACCGGATGAGCAACGTCTGGTTCCTGATCGAAGCCTTGAAGAACACCCTGGAAAAAGACGAAGACGGCGAGATGACCGTCGAGGACGCCATCGGCAAACTGGTCCTGCGCGACATGCTCGAGCGTCAGCAGGAAGAAGAGGACGGCGCCGAAGGCGTGCAGATGATGACCCTGCATGCGTCCAAGGGCCTGGAATTCCCTTACGTGTTCATCATGGGCATGGAAGAGGAAATCCTCCCGCACCGCTCCAGCATCGAAGCCGACACCATCGAGGAGGAACGCCGCCTGGCCTACGTGGGCATCACCCGCGCCCGTCAGACCCTGGCGTTCACCTTCGCCGCCAAACGCAAACAGTACGGCGAAATCATCGACTGCGCGCCCAGTCGCTTCCTCGATGAACTGCCGCCGGACGACCTGGCGTGGGAAGGCAACGACGACACACCCACCGAAGTCAAAGCCGTGCGCGGCAATAGCGCATTGGCTGATATACGCGCGATGTTAAAGCGCTAGAATTGACCACTTTTTTAAAGATTAGGGCGCACAAGCGCTGAACGAGGACAGCTTCATGGAAGCATTGCACCAGAAAATCCGCGAACAAGGCATCGTGCTTTCCGACCAGGTCCTGAAAGTCGACGCCTTTCTGAACCACCAGATCGACCCGGCCCTGATGAAGCTGATCGGCGACGAATTCGCCACGCTGTTCAAGGATTCGGGCATCACCAAGATCGTCACCATTGAAGCCTCGGGCATTGCCCCGGCGATCATGACCGGCCTGAACCTGGGCGTGCCGGTGATCTTCGCCCGCAAGCACCAGTCCCTGACCCTGACCGAAAACCTGCTGTCGGCGACCGTTTACTCGTTCACCAAGCAGACCGAAAGCACCGTGGCCATCTCGCCGCGCCACCTGACCAGCAGCGACCGTGTGCTGATCATCGACGACTTCCTGGCCAACGGTAAGGCTTCGCAGGCGCTGATCTCGATCATCAAACAGGCTGGAGCCACCGTCGCCGGCCTGGGCATCGTGATCGAGAAGTCGTTCCAGGGCGGCCGTGCCGAGCTGGATTCGCAGGGCTACCGCGTTGAATCGCTGGCGCGCGTCAAATCGCTGAAGGATGGCGTCGTCACTTTCATCGAATAAAGCCACACCGCAGCCCCCCTGTAGGAGCTGTCGAGTGCAACGAGGCTGCGATCTTTTGATCCTGATTTTTAGAATCAACCTCAACAGATCGCAGCGTGCCGCAGCGCCTACAGGTTTGCGGTAGACGATTATTGCGCGGTGGCCTTCAGGCCAGTGAGCAGCAAGCGCTGGAACAGGTCTTCCTTCAAGCCTTCCGGGTTGGTCAGTTGCATTCGTTCCAGGTGCTCGGGAAACAACGATGCATCCGGCGCATCCAGCGCAGCCTTGCCCAGCTCCAAGATCTCGCTCAGCTTGAACTTGCTCTTCAACCAGTTCAGCGCCCGCAGCAGATCCCGCTCGATCGCGCTGAAATCACAACCCAGCGGATACTCCGGAAACAGGTTCGGATGCTTCGCCGCAATCGCCTGCAAACGTTGCGGGGTGTTATCGGCAAAGCGTGGATCGAGGCGGAAATCCTTCGGCAGTTTGTCGACCTTCTGTGCTTGCTCGATCAGCCCCGGTTGGAAGCGTGAATCGCTGATATTGAGCAACGACTCGATCACCACCGCATCGGACTTGCCGCGCAGATCGGCGATGCCGTACTCGGTGACCACGATGTCGCGCAGGTGCCGTGGAATCGTGCAGTGCCCGTACTCCCAGACGATGTTCGAGCTGACCTCGCCGCCGGACTCTCGCCAGCTGCGCAGGATCAGAATCGAGCGCGCATCGTGCAGCGCGTGGCCCTGAGCGACGAAGTTGTATTGCCCGCCAACGCCGCTGAGCACCCGCCCGTCTTCCAGTTGATCAGCCACACCCGCGCCCATCAGCGTCATGGTGAACACGGTATTGATGAACCGCGCATCAAGGCGCTGCAAGCGCTTGAGCTCTTCCTGCCCGTACAGCTCGTTGATGTAGCTGATGCGGGTCATGTTGAATTCAAGGCGCTTGCTCAACGGCAGTTCACGCAGGCGCTCGTAGAAACTGCGCGGGCCGAGGAAGAAGCCGCCGTGCACAGAGATGCCATCGGTCTGCGCCGACTCATCGAGGGTGCCGGCGTTGGCCTGCTCCTGAGTGTGCACGTCGGGGTAGACCTTGCGCCGGATGATCCCGGCATCCGCCAGCACCAGCAGACCGTTGACGAACATTTCACTGCAGCCATACAGGCCTTTGGCGAATGGCGCGGTACCGCCCTCGCGCTCGATCAACTGCGCCCACTGGCTGAGATTGATGTCATTGAGCAACGCTTGGTAACCGGCGTTATCTGCCTGCCGCGCCAGCAGTGCGGCGGTTAGTGCGTCGCCCATCGAGCCGATGCCGATCTGCAAGGTGCCGCCGTCGCGCACCAGGGTGCTGGCGTGCAGGCCGATGAAATGATCCTGAAAGCCCACCGGCATGTTCGGTGTGGAAAACAGCGTGCTGCTGTCCTTCGCGTCGATCAGCAAGTCGAAGGTGTCGATATCGACTTCGGCATCGCCGGGCATGTACGGCAGATCGGTGTGCACCTGGCCGACCAGCAGAATGGTCTCCCCGGCTTCGCGGCGCTTGGTGATCATCGGCAACAGATCGAGGGTGATGTCCGGGTTGCAGCTCAGGCTCAGGCGATCGGGATGTTCGCTGCTGCTGGCGAGCAATTGCGCCACCAGATTGAGGCCGGCGGCATTGATGTCGCGGGCGGCGTGGCTGTAGTTGCTGCTGACGTAGTCCTGCTGCGCCGGTGCGCTGTTGAGCAGGCTGCCGGGCTGCATGAAGAACTGTTCGATGCGGATGTTGGCGGGCAGGCTGTCACGCTGCAGATCGGCGAGAAAGTCGAATTCGGGATAATCACCGAACACGCGTTCGACGAAGGGTTCGATGAAGCGTTTCTGCAGACCGTCACCCAGCGTCGGCCGCCCCAGGCACAGCGCGGTGTAGATCGTCAGTTGCCGCTCGGGCAGGCTCTTGATGCGCCGGTACAGCGCGTTGACGAAGTGATTGGGCTTGCCCAGCCCCAGCGGCATGCCCATGTGGATATGCGCCGGCAAGCGTGCGAGCACCTCGTCCACTGCCTGTTCGATCGAACACAACTGCACCATCTGAAGCCTCCTGCCCGTTCCGTGAATAGGGGTAGACCGAGCTTGCCTCGACTTTGCTGCAAAGGACAGCGAAAGCCGTGAATCGCAGGCACAAAAAAACCGTCCGAAGACGGTTTTTTTCGTCAGAAGCGCGGCTTATTTCAGGCCGGACATCTTCTGGATCGCGCCCTTCAACTCGTCATCCGAGCAGTCGGCGCAGGTGCCTTTAGGTGGCATCGAGTTCAGGCCGGTGATGGCTTTGGCCAGCAGGCCGTCGAGGCCGCCCTGATGGTCGGCGCGGTCTTTCCAGGCCGCTGCGTCACCGATTTTCGGTGCGCCCAGCAGGCCGGTACCGTGGCAAGCGTTGCAATGTTTTGCAATCACTTCATCAGGGGTTTTCGCCCCACCACCTCCGCCAGCGGCGGCAGCGACTTCCATGCCCTTGCATTCCTGCCCCTGAACACACACCTGGCCGACCGGCTCGAGGCGCTTGGCAATGTCGTCATTCGTCGCAGCTTGAGCGCTGACAGCCCAGAGGGCCAGTACGGTTGCTGGTGCGGCCAGCATTTTCATAATTAGGTTCACGCGTTCACCCTCAATGGTGGCTATTCACGCCTGCGGCCACGGTTCGCAGGCGGGCGCAAGTATAGCGGGTAGCCCGCCACACTGAAACAACCCCATAGTCGAAGGGGTTATACCGCGCTGTGGAAAACTCTGCGGACGCCTTTGCCGTCATGGTCTGGCGCCTCTCTGTTTAAAAATTCGCCGGCGTGGCTGCGCTGATTAGTCGCGCAGGCGCGTCGAACGGATTACGGAAACGATGCGGCTTGGTACTTTCAAAGTAGTAGCTGTCGCCGGCTTCGAGAATAAAAGTTTCCAGACCCACCACCAGTTCCAGACGCCCTTCCACCAGAATCCCGGTTTCCTCGCCTTCATGGGTGAGCATTTCTTCGCCGGTATCAGCGCCCGGCGGGTAGATTTCGTTGAGAAACGCGATAGCCCGGCTCGGGTGCGCGCGGCCAACCAGTTTCATGGTCACGGCGCCGTCGGAAATGTCGATCAGCTCGTTGGCCTTGTAGACGATCTGAGTCGGGACTTCCTGCAGGATTTCTTCGGAAAAGAACTCGACCATGGACATGGGAATCCCGCCCAGAACCTTCCTCAGCGAACTGATCGAAGGACTGACGCTGTTCTTTTCGATCATCGAAATAGTGCTGTTGGTGACGCCCGCGCGTTTGGCGAGTTCACGCTGGGAAAGCCCTTTGAGCTTGCGGATCGATTGCAGTCGTTCACCGACGTCCAAGGCGGGAGCCTCCTGATGTTGTAAGAATATTGAGCGTTATCATGGCGACAGCGTTCAGTATTTACAACACTTGGTCCCCGCAGTGGCTTCAACCCTCGGAATAGAGCCTTGGCACCCGGCGCAGGTTGCAGAAGATCTGGTACGGAATGGTGTCCGCCCACTGCGCCACTTCACTGGCGAGGATGTTTTTGCCCCACAGTTCGACGGTAGAACCGAGGTCCGCTTCCGGCACATCGGTGAGGTCGATACACAGCATGTCCATCGACACACGGCCAAGAATCCGGCTGCGCTTGCCGGCCACCAGAACCGGCGTGCCGGTCGGTGCCTGACGCGGGTAGCCGTCGGCATAACCCATGGCGACCACGCCGATGCGCATCGGCTTGTCGGTGATGAATTTGGCGCCGTAGCCGATCGGCTCGCCGGCGGGCAGTTCACGCACGCAGATGACTTTCGATTCGAGGGTCATCACTGGCTGCAGACGCTCGGCCACGGCGTTGGCTTCTTCGAACGGCGTGGCGCCGTAGAGCATGATGCCCGGGCGCACCCAGTCGCTGTGAATCTGCGGCCAACCGAGCACCGCCGGCGAGTTGCGCAGGCTGACTTCAGCCGCCAGGCCCTGACGCGCCGCCTCGAATACCGCGACCTGATCGGCACTGCTCTGCTCATGCAGTTCATCAGCACGAGCGAAGTGGCTCATCAGCACGATCTTCGCCACTTTGCCGCTGGCCAGCAGACGCTGGTAGGCCGCCGCGTAATCCTTCGGATGCAGGCCCACACGGTGCATGCCGGAATCGAGCTTGAGCCACACGGTGATCGGTTTGCTCAGGGCAGCCTGCTCGATCGCTTCGAGTTGCCACAGCGAATGCACCACGGTCCAGAAATCATGCTCGACGATCAGCGCCAGCTCATCGGCTTCGAAGATCCCTTCGAGCAGCAGCACCGGGGCCTTGATGCCGGCCGCGCGCAGCTCCAGCGCTTCTTCGATGCAGGCGACGGCAAACCCGTCGGCCTCGTTTTCCAGCGCCTGGGCGCAGCGCACCGCACCATGACCGTAGGCATCAGCCTTGATCACAGCCAGCGCCTTGGCGCCGGTGACTTCGCGGGCAATTCGGTAGTTGTGACGCAGGGCTTCTAGGTCGATCAGGGCACGGGCAGGACGCATGGCGGCAGACTTCTAGGCGGTCATGGAAATAAAAAACCGGCGCCGACTGACGACGTGAACCGCCAACAGCGCCGGGAGAGGGATCTTTACAACGGGTTACGGCAGCGCGGCGACGATAGAGATTTCTACCAGAATGCTCGGCTTGGCCATCTTCGCTTCGACGGTGGCGCGAGCCGGAGCAGCACCTTTGGGCAGCCACTGATCCCACACCGAGTTCATCCCGGCAAAGTGCGCCTCGATGTCATTCAGGTAGATCGTTGCCGACAGCAGATGCTGCTTGTCAGTCCCGGCCAGATCCAGCAAACGCTCGATGTTGGCGAGCACGTCGCGGGTCTGCTGTTCGACCCCGGCGTCGAAGTCGTCGCCGACCTGCCCGGCCAGATACACGGTGCCGTTATGGGTGACGATCTGACTCATGCGCTCATTGGTGAGCTGGCGCTGGATTGCCATGTTTTGCGGACTCCTGAGGCTTGTTGCCGTAACGGGAAATATCGAGGCCTTCGGCGCTGATCTGCGGTTTTTTCTTCGCCATCAGATCGGCCAGCAAACGACCGGAACCGCACGCCATGGTCCAACCCAGGGTGCCGTGACCGGTGTTGAGGAACAGGTTCTTGAACGGCGTGGCGCCCACGATCGGTGTGCCGTCCGGGGTAGTCGGACGCAGACCGGTCCAGAAGCTCGCCTCGGCCAGATTGCCGCCCTGAGGATAAAGGTCGTTGACAATCATCTCCAGGGTTTCGCGCCGACGCGGGTTCAGCGACAGGTCAAAACCGGCGATCTCCGCCATGCCGCCGACGCGGATGCGGTTGTCGAAACGGGTGATCGCGACCTTGTAGGTCTCGTCGAGAATGGTCGACGTCGGGGCCATGTCCGGGTTGGTGATCGGCACGGTCAGCGAGTAACCCTTGAGCGGATACACCGGCGCCTTGATGCCTAGCGGCTTGAGCAGTTGCGGTGAGTAGCTGCCGAGGGCCAGCACGTAGCGATCAGCGGTTTCCAGCTTGCCGTCGATCCATACACCGTTGATGCGGTCACCGGCGTAGTCGAGGCGCTGGATGTCCTGACCGAAGCGGAATTCCACACCGAGTTTCACGGCCATTTCCGCCAGGCGCGTGGTGAACATCTGGCAATCGCCGGTCTGGTCGTTCGGCAGACGCAGGGCGCCGGCGAGGATGTCGGTGACATTGGCCAGGGCCGGCTCGACGCGGGCAATACCGGCGCGGTCGAGGACTTCAAACGGCACGCCGGATTCTTTCAGCACGGCGATGTCCTTGGCGGCGCCATCGAGCTGTGCCTGAGTGCGGAACAGTTGCGTGGTGCCGAGGCTGCGGCCTTCGTAGGCGATGCCGGTTTCGGCGCGCAGTTCATCGAGGCAGTCGCGACTGTACTCGGACAGACGCACCATGCGCTCCTTGTTCACCGCGTAACGGCTGGCGGTGCAGTTGCGCAGCATCTGCGCCATCCACAGGTACTGATCGATGTCGGCAGTGGCCTTGATCGCCAGCGGCGCGTGGCGCTGCAACAGCCACTTGATGGCCTTGAGCGGCACGCCCGGTGCGGCCCACGGCGAGGCATAACCCGGCGACACCTGGCCGGCGTTGGCGAAACTGGTCTCCATGGCCACGGCTGGCTGCCGGTCGACCACCACCACTTCAAACCCGGCACGGGCCAGATAGTAAGCACTGGCGGTACCGATGACGCCGCTACCCAAGACCATTACGCGCATTTTTGTATCCCTCATCGCGGCAGGGGCCGCGTACGTCTGTTGTTAGAGCAATGATGCGCGCAGTGTAAAAAAGAATGGCCAGTGCATTTCACTATATAAGCGCCTATATTTGGCGACAATTCTCGGCAAAAACCCTTTTCACGGAGGCGCATCCCCTATGCGTACCAACACTCAGACCAAACGTGAGCTGGACAAGATCGACCGCAACATCTTGCGGATCCTGCAGGCGGACGGGCGCATATCGTTTACCGAACTCGGGGAAAAGGTCGGCCTGTCCACCACGCCATGTACGGAGCGGGTGCGGCGGCTGGAGCGCGAGGGGATCATCATGGGCTACAACGCCCGGCTCAATCCGCAGCATTTGAAGGGTAGCCTGCTGGTGTTCGTCGAGATCAGTCTGGATTACAAATCCGGCGACACGTTCGAGGAGTTCCGCCGCGCGGTGCTGAAACTGCCGCACGTGCTGGAATGCCACCTGGTGTCAGGGGATTTCGACTATCTGGTGAAGGCGCGGATTTCCGAGATGGCCTCGTACCGCAAGCTGCTGGGCGACATTCTGTTGAAGCTGCCGCATGTGCGTGAGTCGAAGAGCTATATCGTGATGGAAGAGGTGAAGGAGAGTCTGAGCCTGCCGATTCCGGACTGAGATTTGTGCTGCCTGATCCGGCCCCATCGCTGGCAAGCCAGCTCCCACAGGTTCAGTGGTTAGCACATATTCTGTGAGCGACAACGATCACTGTGGGAGCTGGCTTGCCAGCGATTGGGTCGACTCGGTTCACCGCAATTGCGTTAAACCAGCACCTGCCGATTCGAGGCCATGTACTCGAAGATTTGCTTTTCTACGCGCGGGTGAATCAACTCCACTGGCCCCCGCCCGTTCGGGCACGGCAGGGTTTTGGTGGTACCGAACAGGCGGCAAATCAACGGCCGCTCGCCATACACCGTGCAGCCATTCGGCCCCAGGTGCACACAGTTCAACTCATCCATCGCCGCATCCTGCTCGGCGCGGGTCTTGCGCGGCAGGCGGGCCATTTCTTCCGGCGAAGTGGTCACCGGTCCACAGCAGTCATGGCAGCCGGGCACGCACTCGAATGAGGGGATCTGCTGACGCAGGGCGCGGATTGTCTGGCGGTTGCAACTCATTGAAACGGTGACCGACGTGAAATAGGCGGCAATTGTGCCGCAAACGCCGTGATCCAGACAGCAATGGCCGACCAGTGTTGCCCGTCTTCGGGCGTGCGGCTTATGCTCCGTCAAATTTTCTCGACACTCAGCCGTTGGACGATGCCCATGAATGCCCGCGCCCGAACCTTCGCGAGCCAACCCCACGTTGCCTCTTACTATGCCGCCAGCAGCCTGCCACAGCCTGACCATCCGGTGCTGCAAGGCGAAGTGATTGCCGACGTGTGCGTGGTCGGCGGCGGCTTCTCCGGGTTGAACACCGCGCTGGAACTGGCTGAACGCGGCCTCAGCGTGGTATTGCTGGAAGCGCACCGCATCGGCTGGGGCGCCAGCGGCCGTAACGGCGGACAGTTGATTCGCGGGGTCGGTCACGGCCTCGATCAGTTCGCCAACATTATCGGTGCCGACGGCGTGCGCCAGATGAAACTGATGGGCCTGGAAGCGGTGGAAATCGTCCACCGGCGCGTCGAGCGTTTCCAGATCCAGTGCGATCTGACTTGGGGCTACTGCGATCTCGCCAACAAGCCTGCCGATCTCGAAGGCTTTGCCGAAGACGCCGAAGAGCTGCGCAGTCTTGGCTATCGCTACGAAACCCGTCTGCTCCAGGCCAACGAGATGCACACCGTGGTCGGCTCCAAGCGTTATGTCGGCGGCTTGATCGACATGGGTTCCGGGCATTTGCATCCGCTGAATCTGGCGCTGGGCGAAGCCGCCGCTGCGCAGCAACTGGGCGTGCATTTGTTCGAGCAATCAGCGGTGACGCGTATCGAGTACGGCCCCGAGGTTCGCGTCCACACCGCTCGAGGTTCAGTGCGGGCGAAAACGCTGGTGCTGGGCTGCAACGCTTATCTCAACGGTCTCAACCCGCAACTGAGCGGCAAAGTACTGCCCGCCGGCAGTTACATCATCGCGACCGAACCGCTTTCCGCAGAACTGGCGCACAGCCTGCTCCCGCAAAATATGGCGGTCTGCGACCAGCGCGTGGCGCTGGATTATTACCGGCTCTCGGCGGATCGCCGACTGCTGTTCGGCGGCGCCTGCCATTACTCGGGGCGCGATCCGAAAGACATCGGCGCCTACATGCAGCCGAAGATGCTTGAAGTGTTTCCGCAACTGGCCGGAGTGAAGATCGACTATCAATGGGGCGGGATGATCGGCATCGGCGCCAACCGTCTGCCGCAGATTGGCCGTCTCGCTGATCAGCCGAACGTGTATTACGCCCAGGCCTATTCCGGGCACGGCGTGAATGCCACGCACCTGGCGGGCAAACTGCTGGCCGAGGCGATCAGCGGGCAACACAGCGGCGGGGTCGATCTGTTTGCCAAGGTGCCGCACATCACCTTCCCCGGCGGCAAGCATCTGCGCTCGCCGCTGCTGGCGTTGGGGATGTTGTGGCATCGGCTCAAAGAGTTGGCCTGAGGTTTTTGCTGCGTCTTTGAAGCCGCCATCGCTGGCAAGCCAGCTCCCACAGGTTTTTGCGGCGAATACAAATATTGTGAACACCAAAAATACTGTGGGAGCTGGCTTGCCAGCGATGAAGCCCGCAAGAACAATACAGATCTCAGATCCGCCAGAACGGTTTCAACCCCTCCTCCTGCGCCTGCTCCCGGGTCAACCCGATATCCTTGAGCTGCTCCGGCGTCAGGTTCAACAGCGCCTTGCGCGTGTGCAGACGATGCCAGAACAGGCCCCAGCGACTCAGGCCGGACGGCGCGTTGCGCATGGCGCTATTCCATGCACTGTCCTCCTGCCCTGCCGCCAGTTCCTGACTGTGTAACGTCAGCCGCACATCGCTCAAGCCGTTCATTTTTGTCGCTCCTGTTTACTTGGGTAGCCAGAGATTCCATGATGCGCGGGACGGCAAAAGCATTACAGATTCAAAGCATCTGTATTAACTCCATACAGATTTGCCGTTTCTGCGTCTGAATCACCGATTTCTGCCGCATCTGTACTGGTTTAACGAATCACCTGCATCGAGGCAGTGCCATGACCCTGTATGTGAACCTCGCCGAGCTACTCGGCACCCGCATCGAACAAGGCTTCTACCGTCCTGGCGATCGCCTGCCTTCGGTGCGCGCCTTGAGCGTAGAACATGGGGTCAGCCTGAGCACGGTGCAGCAGGCTTATCGCATGCTTGAAGACAGTGGTCTGGCGACACCGAAACCCAAGTCCGGCTACTTCGTGCCGGTGGGCCGCGAGCTACCGGAGCTGCCTGCGGTCGGGCGCCCGGCGCAGCGGCCGGTGGAGATTTCGCAGTGGGATCAGGTACTGGAGCTGATTCGCGCGGTGCCGCGCAAGGACGTGGTGCAACTGGGTCGCGGCATGCCCGACGTGACAACGCCCACCATGAAACCACTGCTGCGCGGACTGGCGCGGATCAGCCGTCGCCAGGACATGCCCGGTCTGTATTACGACAACATCCACGGCACCCTCGAACTGCGCGAACAGATCGCCCGACTGATGCTCGATTCCGGCTGCCAGTTGAGCGCCAGCGAGCTGGTGATCACCACCGGTTGTCATGAAGCGCTGTCCACCAGCATCCACGCGATCTGCGAGCCGGGCGACATCGTCGCGGTGGATTCGCCGAGCTTTCATGGCGCCATGCAGACGCTCAAAGGGCTGGGCATGAAAGCCCTGGAAATCCCCACCGATCCACTGACCGGCATCAGCCTCGAAGCGCTGGAACTGGCGCTGGAGCAATGGCCGATCAAGGTCATCCAGATCACGCCCAACTGCAACAATCCGCTCGGCTACATCATGCCGGAGGCGCGCAAACGCGCGTTGTTGACGCTGGCGCAGCGTTTCGACGTGGCGATCATCGAGGACGATGTGTATGGCGAACTGGCCTACACCTATCCGCGTCCGCGCACGATCAAGTCCTTCGACGAGGATGATCGCGTGCTGCTGTGCAGTTCGTTTTCCAAAACCCTGGCGCCAGGACTACGCATTGGTTGGGTCGCGCCGGGACGGTATCTGGAACGGGTGCTGCACATGAAATACATCAGCACCGGCTCCACCGCGCCACAACCACAAATTGCCATTGCCGAATTTCTCAAGGGTGGCTACTTCGAACCGCACTTGCGGCGGATGCGCACTCAATATCAGCGCAATCGCGACGTCATGATCGACTGGGTCACCCGCTACTTCCCGGCCGGCACTCGCGCCAGCCGTCCACAGGGCAGCTTCATGCTCTGGGTCGAATTGCCGGAAGGTTTCGATACGCTGAAACTCAATCGTGCGTTGCATGACCAAGGCGTACAGATTGCCGTGGGCAGCATCTTTTCCGCCTCGGGCAAGTACCGCAATTGCCTGCGAATGAACTACGCTGCCAAACCGACACCGCAGATCGAAGATGCGGTGCGCAAGGTCGGCGCAGCAGCAATCAGATTGCTGGCCGAAACCGACTGACCTTTTTCCAGTGATCAGCGTCCATATGCCGACCTTAGCAGCCGACCGGAACGTTCCTACGTGAGCTTCAGACAGCCCCTACTCGCTTTGCTGATGTTCGCCTCGCTCCTGAGCGGCTGCGCCAGCCTTGATGTACCCCGTGAGCCGAGCCAGGCCTTGCCGGCGGCGAAGTCCAGCTTCGGCCGCTCGATCCAGGCCCAGGCCGCGCCCTATCAGGGCCGTTCCGGCTTCCGCTTGCTGTCCAACAGCACCGAGGCGTTCACCGCTCGCGCCGAGCTGATCCGCAATGCACAAACCAGCCTCGACTTGCAGTACTACATCGTCCATGACGGCGTCAGCACGCGGATGCTGGTGGAGGAACTGCTCAAGGCCGCCGACCGTGGCGTGCGCGTACGCATCCTGCTCGACGACACCACCAGCGATGGTCTGGACACGATCATCGCCACGCTGGCGGCGCACCCACAGATCCAGATTCGCCTGTTCAATCCGCTGCACCTGGGCCGCAGCACTGGCGTGACCCGCGCCGCCGGACGCCTGTTCAATCTGTCGCTGCAACACCGGCGCATGCACAACAAGTTGTGGCTGGCGGACAACAGCGTGGCGATCGTCGGCGGACGCAATCTGGGCGACGAATATTTCGATGCCGAGCCGAACCTGAATTTCACCGACATCGACATGCTCAGCGTGGGACCTGTGGCCGAGCAACTCGGACACAGTTTCGACCAGTACTGGAACAGCGCGCTGAGCAAGCCGATCGACGAATTCCTCTCCAGCCAGCCGAGCGCCAAGGACCTGCAGAACACCCGCACGCGCCTGGAGGAGTCGCTGGAGGAAACTCGCAAACAGAACCATGCGCTGTATCAGCAGTTGATGACTTTCAAGACCGCGCCACGCATGGATATCTGGCGCAAGGAACTGATCTGGGCCTGGAACCAGGCGCTGTGGGACGCACCGAGCAAGGTGCTGGCCAAGGACGAACCGGACCCGCAACTGCTGCTGACCACGCAACTGGCGCCGGAGCTACGTGGCGTCAGCAAAGAGCTGATCATGATCTCGGCGTACTTCGTACCCGGCCAGCCGGGACTGGTGTACCTGACCGGGCGTGCCGACGCCGGGGTCTCGGTAAGCCTGCTGACCAACTCACTGGAAGCCACCGATGTGCCGGCGGTACACGGCGGTTATGCGCCTTATCGCAAGGCGCTGCTGGAGCACGGGGTGAAACTGTATGAGCTGCGCCGTCAGCCTGGGGATAACTATGGCAGCGGCCCGCATCTGTTCTACAGCAAGTCTTTCCGTGGTTCGGATTCCAGTCTGCACAGCAAGGCGATGATTTTCGACCGGCAGAAAGCATTCATCGGCTCGTTCAATTTCGACCCGCGCTCGGTATTGTGGAACACCGAAGTCGGGGTTCTGGTGGACAGCCCGGAACTGGCCGAACATGTGCGCGAACTGGCGCTGCAAGGCATGGCGCCGGCCCTGAGTTATCAGGCGAAACTGCAGGATGGCAAGATTGTCTGGGTGACCGAGGACAACGGCCAGATGCACACGCTGACCAAGGAACCGGGGAGCTGGTGGCGGCGCTTCAATGCTTGGTTCAGCACCAGCGTCGGCCTCGAGCGGATGCTTTGAAAAAGCAAAAGATCGCAGCCTGCGGCAGCTCCTACAGGGAAAACGCATTCCAGTGTAGGAGCTGCCGCAGGCTGCGATCTTTTGACCTTAAGCCGTTTGCGCCGCCCCGAATGCACCTTGGCGCATCAGCAGAATCACCAATCCAAACGCCCCCGCCGCCATCAACAACGGCAACGCATGCCCGCTGATCCACTGACTGCCCGCCCCCGCCAGCAAAGGCCCGATCAGACAACCCACACCCCACAGCTGCGCAATGTGCGCATTGGCCCGCACCAGCGCATCGTCGCGATAACGCTCGCCGATCAGGATCAGCGACAGAGTGAACAAGCCACCGGCACTGGCCCCGAACAACACCCACAACGGCCAGATCAGCAGCGTATCGATCAGCATTGGAATCGCCAGGCTCGACAGCATCAGGATCACTGCGCAACCGGTGAACAACGTGCGTCGCGACAGATAATCCGCCAACGCGCCAATCGGCAGCTGCAGCAGCGCGTCGCCGACCACCACGGTGCTGACCATCGCCAACGCAATCTCGGCGGTGAAGCCCTGCTGCAGGCAATACACCGGCAACAACGTGAGGATCATCGCCTCGAACGCGGCGAACAGTGACACCGCCCAGGCAATCGCCGGCAGCTCGCGGGCAAAACCCCACAGATCGCTGAACGTCACGCTGCTGGACTCACTGCTCGGCGCACCGCTGCGGCCCATCAACAGCAATGGCGAAACCGTCAGCAGCCCGACCCCGACCCAGAACCCATAATCATGTTCAGTGCCCAGCGCGCCCAGCAGCAGCGGACCAGACAGTTGGCTCAATGCATAACTGCTGCCATACAGAGCGACCAGGCGCCCGCGCCAGTTCTCCACTACCAACTGGTTGATCCAGCTCTCGCCGAGGATGAATACGATGGTCAGAATCACCCCGATCATCAGGCGCAGCACCAGCCATACCGGATAACTCGGCAACAGCGCCAGCAAGCCGATCGACAACGCCCCGGCCCACAGGCACAGGCGCATGAGGTTGGCGGTGCCGAAACGTGCCGCCAGATGACTGGAAATCTTCGCCCCCAGCAACACGCCAATGGCCGGCATCGCCGCCATCACACCGATGGCAAAAGAACCGTAACCCCAGCCCTCCAGGCGCAACGACACCAGCGGCATGCTGACCCCCAGGGCCAGACCGACACTCAAGACAGACGCCAACACGGCGAAATACGTCGCCCAACGCATGGTCCACGCTCCTGTGGATATTTTTATGTGCGCCACAAAACCAAATGTGGGAGCAAACCCTGTAGTGAGGGGATTCATCCCGACAGGTCGCGCAGCGACCTCAAAACCTGCACCATCAGATGCAATGGTTTTGCGACTGCTTCGCAGCCGATCGGGGATAAATCCCCTCACCACAGAGACTTGCTCCCACAGGGAGCTCTGTTCGATTCGGGAGCCTGATTCACTCAGGCTCCCATCAACGATTTACAGCTTGATCCACGTCGCTTTCAGCTCGGTGTACTTGTCGAACGCGTGCAGCGACTTGTCGCGACCGTTGCCCGACTGCTTGAAGCCGCCGAACGGTGCGGTCATGTCGCCACCGTCGTACTGGTTGACCCACACGCTGCCGGCGCGCAGCGCTTTGGCAGTCAGGTGCGCCTTGGAGATGTCCTGAGTCCATACCGCGGCGGCCAGGCCATACGGCGTGTCGTTGGCGATCTGGATCGCTTCTTCGGCGGTATCGAAGGCGATGACCGACAGCACCGGGCCGAAGATCTCTTCCTGAGCGATCTTCATCGCGTTGCTCACACCGTCGAAAATCGTCGGCTCGACGTAAGTACCGCCGGTTTCCTGGAGGATGCGCTTGCCGCCCGCCACCAGTTTGGCGCCATCGCTGTGACCGGATTCGATGTACGACAGCACGGTGTTCATCTGCTGGGTATCGACCAGCGCACCAACGTTGGTCGCCGGATCCAGCGGGTTGCCCGGCTTCCAGGTTTTCAGCGCCTCAATCACCATCGGCAGGAATTTGTCCTTGATCGAACGCTCGACCAGCAGACGCGAACCGGCGGTGCAGACTTCGCCCTGGTTGAAGGCAATGGCACTGGCGGCGGATTCGGCAGCGGCTTGCAGGTCCGGCGCATCGGCGAAGACGATGTTCGGGCTCTTGCCGCCGGCTTCCAGCCACACGCGCTTCATGTTCGATTCGCCGGAGTAGATCATCAGCTGCTTGGCGATCTTGGTCGAACCGGTGAACACCAGGGTGTCGACATCGTTGTGCAGCGCCAGCGCCTTGCCAACGGTGTGGCCGTAGCCCGGCAGCACGTTGAGCACGCCTTTTGGAATGCCGGCCTCAACGGCCAGCGCAGCGATGCGGATGGCGGTCAGCGGGGACTTTTCCGACGGCTTGAGGATCACCGAGTTACCGGTCGACAGCGCCGGGCCGAGTTTCCAGCAGGCCATCATCAACGGGAAGTTCCACGGCACGATGGCGCCGACCACGCCCACCGGCTCGCGGGTCACCAGACCCAGTTGATCGTGCGGCGTGGCGGCGACTTCGTCGTAGATCTTGTCGATCGCCTCACCGCTCCAGCTCAGCGCTTGCGCCGCGCCCGGGACGTCGATGTACAGCGAGTCGCTGATCGGCTTGCCCATGTCGAGGGTTTCGAGCAACGCCAGCTCTTCAGCGTGCTGCTTAAGCAGGCTGGCGAAACGAATCATGGTGGCTTTGCGTTTGGTCGGCGCCAGGCGCGACCAAACGCCGGAATTGAAGGTGGCGCGGGCGTTTTCCACGGCGCGCTGGGCGTCGGCGGCATCACAGCTGGCGATCTTGCCCAGCAGACGGCCATCGACCGGACTGATGCACTCGAAAGTCTCGCCGGAGACGGCGTCGGTGTATTCGCCGTTGAGGTAGGCACGGCCTTCGATCTTCAGGTCGCGAGCACGTTGTTCCCAATCGGCACGAGTCAGGGTGGTCATTCGAGTGTCCTCCTCTTGTTGAATAGAGCGCCGCGTTCTTCGCGGTCGTCTTCAGGAATGCTGCCCGGCCAGCCTGCTTTTCGGCCCAAGGCACCCGCCACCCTAAACCAGCGGCCGGGGTTGTTTCAATATATTTGACATAAGCGCGCCATACGCCCTTGCGGTGTTCATTTTAATAAACATAGACTTTGACCCTTTCAAGCCACCGCGCCGTCATCACGGGAGAAAACAACAATGAACATCCAGAACGTCGTCGACATCAGCCTGACCAGCAGCGAAGCCGAACGCTATCGCCCGGACCCGGCCAAAGTGCTCAAGGGCGACCCAGAGCAAGCGGTGTTCAATCAGTACGACAGCCCTTGTGGGCAAATGGGTGTTGGCGTGTGGGAAGGCGCGGTCGGGCAGTGGACGGTGAACTACACCGAGCATGAATACTGCGAAATCCTGCAGGGGGTCTCGGTGTTGCGTGACAGCGATGGCAATGCCAAGACCTTGCGTGTTGGCGATCGCTTTGTGATTCCGGCCGGCTTTCGCGGCACCTGGGAAGTGCTGGAGGCTTGCCGCAAGATCTATGTGATCTTTGAACAGAAGGCCTGAGTCTTCCGCTGGCTGATCTGGCCCTATCGCTGGCAAGCCAGCTCCCACAGGTTTTGTGGTGAACACAAATTTTGTGCATACCGGCGATCATTGTGGGAGCTGGCTTGCCAGCGATGAGGCCCGACGAGACACCGCAGAAATCCGAGGCAACAAAAAAGGCCCGTATCGTGAGATACGGGCCTTTTTCGTAAGTCGGGAAAAATCAATTACTTGATTTTGCCTTCCTTGTAGATCACGTGCTTGCGAACAACCGGATCATATTTCTTGATCTCGATTTTGTCCGGAGTAGTACGCTTGTTCTTGTCGGTAGTGTAGAAGTGACCAGTACCGGCGCTCGAGATCAAACGAATCAATTCACGCATGATTAGCTCCCTTAAATCTTGCCATCGCGGCGAAGTTCGGCGAGCACGACACTGATGCCACGCTTGTCGATGATGCGCATGCCTTTGGCAGATACGCGCAGACGCACAAAACGTTTCTCTTCTTCAACCCAGAAGCGGTGATGCTGCAGGTTCGGCAGGAAACGACGACGGGTTTTGTTGTTTGCGTGGGAAATGTTATTCCCGGTTACCGGACCCTTACCGGTAACTTGACATACTCTCGACATGCCTCAGCCCTCTAAAACCACATGCCCAACCCGGCATGGGTTGGCCGCTTAATCTCTCAGTCATTTGGCGCCAGGCGCCGCGTTTCTTTAGAGGTCTTACCGGCTACACCTACAGTGAAGGAACCGGGCCCCTAGAAAAGAGCGCTGCTTTATACCAGAAAGACCGGGGTGCAACAACAATGGATGTGCAATCAACCGGCAAAAAGGCGCATTTTCCACCTGCGGACGCTTTGGATAAAGGCTGAGGCGAGTTTTGACCACTCGTCGCAGAAAACCGCCCTTACCGACGTTTCTGACTTTTCGCAGCGCGTCGCGGTCAGAAAAACGCCACTGACCTGCCCCAAAAATACAAAAAGGGGATAGTCATTTGCAATCCAGCCCTCTAGGGTAACCCTTTTCCAGACTGCACCTGCAGATGGCCTTCGATCTGTAAAGGAAGCCGACCATGCGCCTCGCTGCCCTACCCCTGTTGCTCGCCCCGCTTCTGCTGAGCCCCCTGGCCCAGGCCGCCGCCCTGAGCGTCTGCACCGAGGCCAGCCCCGAAGGGTTCGACGTGGTGCAATACAACTCGCTGACCACCACCAACGCTTCGGCCGACGTGCTGATGAACCGCCTGGTGGACTTCGACACCGCCAGCGGCAAAGTCGTGCCGAGCCTGGCCGATAGCTGGGAAGTCAGCCCCGACGGTCTCAGTTACGTGTTCAAACTGCACCCGCAGGTGAAGTTTCACAGCACTGACTATTTCAAACCAAGCCGTACGCTGACCGCTGAAGACGTCAAATTCAGCTTCGACCGCATGCTCGATCCGGCCAACCCATGGCACAAAGTCGCGCAAAGCGGCTTCCCGCACGCTCAATCCATGCAGTTGCCGGCGCTGATCAAGAAGATCGACGCGCTCGACCCGCTGACCGTGCGCTTTACCCTCGACCACCCGGATTCGACGTTCCTCGCGACCCTGAGCATGGGTTTCGCCTCCATCTATTCCGCCGAATATGCGGACAAGCTGCTCAAGGCCGATGCGACCGACAAGCTCAACAGCCAGCCGATCGGCACCGGTCCGTTTGTGTTCACGCGCTTCCAGAAAGACGCTTCGGTGCGCTACCGGGCCAACCCGGACTACTTTGGCGGCAAGCCGGCGGTCGATCCGCTGATCTTCGCCATCACCCCGGATGCCAACGTGCGCCTGCAAAAGCTGCGGCGCAACGAGTGCCAGATCGCTCTGTCGCCAAAACCGCTGGACGTGAAGGCTGCGCAGGAAGAGCCGACGCTGAAAGTAGAAAAGACTGACGCGTTCATGACCGCTTTCGTCGGCATCAACAGCCAGCACCCACCGTTGGACAAACCGGAAGTCCGCCAGGCGATCAACCTCGCTTTCGACAAGGCCAACTACGTCAAAGCCGTGTTCGAAGATACCGCCGAACCCGCCAACGGCCCTTACCCGCCGAACACCTGGAGCTACGCGAAGAACCTGCCGGGCTATCCGCACGACGTGGCCAAAGCCAAGGCGTTGCTGGCCAAGGCCGGACTCAAGGACGGCTTCCAGACCACCATCTGGACGCGTCCGTCCGGCAGTCTGCTTAATCCGAATCCGAGTCTGGGCGCCCAGTTGCTGCAATCGGACTTGGCGGAAATCGGCATTCAGGCGGAAATCCGCGTGATCGAGTGGGGCGAACTGATCCGCCGCGCCAAGGCTGGCGAGCATGACCTGCTGTTCATGGGCTGGGCCGGCGACAACGGCGACCCGGACAACTTCCTCACGCCGCAGTTTTCCTGCGCGGCGGTCAAGTCCGGCACCAACTTCGCCCGCTACTGCAATGCCGATCTGGACAAGCTGATCAGCGCCGGCAAGACCACCAGCGAACAGGGCGTGCGCACCAAGCTGTACGAACAGGCGCAGGCGCAGATTCAGCAGCAGGCGCTGTGGCTGCCACTGGCGCATCCGACCGCCTATGCACTGACGCGCAAGGATGTGCAGGGTTATTCGGTTAGTCCGTTCGGGCGGCAGGACTACTCGAAGGTCAACCTGAAATAACCCACGTTACTGTGGGAAAAACCTCTGTGGCGAGGGAGCTTGCTCCCGCTTGAGTGCGCAGCGCTCACAAGCTTTTCAGGGCCGCTGCGCAGCCCGGCGGGAGCAAGCTCCCTCGCCACAAGAGTGCACTTCTGCGTTTTACATCCAGCCGCACTCCGCCATCGACAACGGCTCACCGTCGCCGATGATGAAGTGATCCAGAACCCGCACATCAATCAGGTCCAGCGCTTTCTGCAAGCGCTTGGTCAGCTGTCGATCCGCCTGGCTCGGATCGCTGTTCCCCGACGGGTGGTTGTGGCAAAGAATCACCGCCGCCGCGTTGTTGGCCAATGCGCGTTTCACCACTTCCCGAGGATGTACGCTGGTGTTGTCGATCGAGCCGCGAAACAGCGCCTCGAACGTCAGCACTTGATGCTTGGAGTCGAGAAACAGGCAGCCAAACACCTCGTGTGGCTCGTGGCGCAGCATGGATTTCAGGTAATCGCGAACGGCTTTCGGGTTTTCCAGCGCCGTTTTTTCGCGTGAGCGCTCGGCCAGGTGCCGCCTGTTCATTTCCTGAGCGGCCTGCAATTGGGCAAATTTTGCAGGCCCCAGGCCCAACTCTCTGCTGAATGCTTCCAGATCGGCCTCAAGCAGCAAACGCAGACTGCCAAACTGATTCAACAGATGTCGCGCCAGATCTACTGCGCTTTTTCCCGCCACTCCAGTGCGCAAAAATATTGCCAGCAACTCGGCGTCCGAAAGACTCGCCGAACCTTGTTCCAATAACCGTTCCCGCGGCCGTTCCGCCGCAGGCCAATCGCGAATACTCATACACATTCCTTGTCTGTGGGCGCCGCTGTTCCGTAGCGGTCGCTGTGATATCGTAGCCCATCTTTTTTGCGGGCGAATTCACCCTGGGGAGGGGGTTTCGCCACGTATGTCACCCACGAAATGAAAGGCAGACCTATGCAGCGGCTGTATCGGAAACGCATCGTTCTGGGCGTCGGCGGCGGCATTGCGGCCTACAAGAGCGCCGATCTGGTTCGTCGCCTGATCGACCAGGGCGCCGAAGTGCGCGTGGTCATGACCCATGGCGGCGCCGAGTTCATCACCCCGCTGACCATGCAAGCGCTGTCCGGGCACCCGGTTCACCTCGACTTGCTCGACCCGGCCGCCGAAGCGGCCATGGGCCACATCGAGCTGGCCAAGTGGGCCGATCTGGTTTTGATCGCCCCCGCCACCGCCGACCTGATTGCGCGTCTGGCCCAAGGCATCGCCAACGATTTGCTGACCACCCTGGTGCTGGCCACCGACGCCGTGGTGGCGGTCGCGCCGGCGATGAACCAGGCCATGTGGCGCGACCCGGCGACCCAGGCCAACCTGCAACTTCTGGAAAGCCGTGGCCTGAAGACCTTCGGCCCGGCCTCCGGCAGCCAGGCCTGCGGCGACGTCGGCATGGGCCGGATGATGGAAGCCACCGATCTGGCGCAGTGCGCGGCGGATTGCTTCCAGCGTCAGGCGCTGACCGGCAAGCACGTGGTGATCACCGCTGGCCCGACTCAGGAAAACATCGACCCGGTGCGCTACATCACCAACCACAGCTCCGGGAAAATGGGCTTCGCCCTCGCTGAAGCCGCGGTGGAAGCCGGCGCCCGCGTCACGCTGATCAGCGGCCCGGTGCACCTGCCGACGCCGGATCGCGTCACGCGCATCGACGTGGTCAGTGCCCGCGACATGCTCGCAGCGTGCGAATCTGCGATCCCGTGTGATGTGTTCATCGCCTCGGCAGCAGTGGCGGACTACCGCCCGGAAGTGGTTGCCCCGCAAAAACTCAAGAAAGACCCTACAAGCGGCGACGGCTTCGTCCTGCAAATGGTGCGCAACCCGGACATCCTGGCCACCATCGCGACCCGCCCCGACCGTCCGTTCAGTGTCGGCTTCGCCGCCGAGACCGAACACCTGCTCGACTACGCTGCACGCAAGCTGAAAGACAAGAATCTCGATCTGATCGTCGCCAACGACGTCGCCAACCCGAGCATCGGTTTCAACAGCGAAGAAAACGCCTGCAGCGTGATCGACCGAGAGCTTCACGCCACTGTTTTCGCCCAGACCAGCAAGAGCAAGATCGCTCGCCAACTGGTCACTTTTATCGCCGAACGTCTGAACCAGGTTTAATTTACATGCACGCTTTGCAAGCCAAGATCCTCGACCCACGCATCGGCACTGAATTCCCGCTGCCGCAATACGCCACCCCGGGCTCCGCCGGCCTCGACCTGCGCGCCATGCTGGAGCAGGACATCGTGATCAAGCCGGGTGAAACCGTACTGATCCCTACCGGTCTGTCGGTCTACATCGGCGACCCGAACCTCGCCGCACTGATCCTGCCGCGCTCGGGCATGGGCCACAAGCACGGCATCGTGCTGGGCAACCTCGTCGGCCTGATCGACTCGGATTACCAGGGCCCGCTGATGGTGTCGTGCTGGAACCGTGGTCAGAACGACTTCACCATGACCGTCGGCGAGCGTCTGGCGCAACTGGTGCTAGTGCCGGTAGTGCAGGCGCACTTCGAAATGGTGGAAGAGTTCGTCGAAACCGAGCGCGGCGCGGGCGGCTTTGGCCATACCGGCACCAAATAAACGGATATACATCATTGTGGCGAGGGAGCTTGCTCCCGCTGGGCTGCGCAGCAGACCCAAAATCTTGTGGGCGCTGCGCACCCAAGCGGGAGCAAGCTCCCTCGCCACAAAAAATGCGCTACATCGGCAGCAGGTTTTAGCACCGAAAATCAAGGTTTTGCCGGCCACAAGCCACGCCAGCCGAGGCGTCATGGCCCTTTCACACCACGAACTCTCTGTGGAAAACGCCGTCATACCCTTCAGTTTGAGCCTGCCGTCGAGTGAATCGTCGGTGTGTCCCGCCACTTTCGAGATGGAGCATTTGTGCAGATGAGCACCCCCGCCAAGATCGCCCCGAAGCTTCCCGACAGCATCTTCCGCGCCTATGACATTCGCGGCACCGTGCCGGAATTCCTCAATGCCGAAACCGCCTACTGGATCGGCCGCGCCATTGGCTCGCAGAGCCTGGCCCAGGGCGAACCGAACGTCTCAGTCGGTCGTGACGGTCGCCTGTCCGGCCCGGAGCTGGTTGCAGAACTGATCCGTGGTATCGCCGAAAGCGGCTGCCACGTCAGCGACGTTGGTCTGGTGCCGACGCCGGCGCTGTATTACGCGGCCAACGTGCTGGCAGGTAAATCCGGCGTGATGCTCACCGGTAGCCACAACCCGTCGAACTACAACGGCTTCAAGATCGTCATTGCCGGCGACACCCTCGCCAACGAACAGATCCAGGTGCTGCACGAGCGCATCAAGACCAACGACCTGACCAGCGGTCAGGGCAGCGTGACTCAGGTCGAAATCCTCGACCGCTACACCACCGAAATCGTCAAGGACGTCAAACTGGCCCGACGCCTGAAAGTCGTGGTCGACTGCGGCAACGGCGCGGCCGGCGTAATCGCTCCGCAACTGATCGAAGCGCTGAACTGCGAAGTCATTCCGCTGTTCTGCGAAGTCGACGGCAACTTCCCCAACCATCACCCGGACCCGGGCAAGCCCGAGAACCTCGTCGACCTGATCGCCAAGGTCAAGGAAACCAACGCCGACATCGGTCTGGCCTTCGACGGTGATGGCGACCGCGTCGGCGTAGTGACCAACACGGGGAGCATCGTCTACCCCGACCGTCTGCTGATGCTGTTCGCCCGCGACGTGGTGGCGCGCAACCCGGACGCGGAAATCATCTTCGACGTCAAATGCACCCGCCGCCTGGTGCCGCTGATCAAGGAATACGGTGGTCGCCCGCTAATGTGGAAGACCGGTCATTCGTTGATCAAAAAGAAAATGAAACAATCCGGTGCTCTATTGGCCGGTGAGATGAGCGGGCACATCTTCTTCAAGGAGCGCTGGTTCGGTTTCGACGACGGTATCTACAGCGCCGCACGCCTGCTGGAGATCCTCAGCCAGGAAAAATCCACCGCCGAAGAGCTGTTTGCGACCTTCCCGAACGATATTTCTACGCCGGAAATCAATATCCATGTGACCGAAGAGAGCAAATTCAGCATCATTGATGCACTGCACGACGCACAGTGGGGCCCAGGCGCCGACCTGACCACCATCGACGGCGTGCGAGTCGATTACGCCAAAGGCTGGGGCCTGGTGCGCGCCTCCAACACCACACCGGTGCTGGTGCTGCGTTTCGAGGCCGATGACGAGGCAGAACTTGCGCGTATCAAGGCTGTGTTCCACGCCCAGCTGAAACGCGTCGCACCTGATCTCCAACTACCGTTCTGATTCACCCGGAGCCCTGAATGACCCTCGAACGCGAAGCCGCCGCCCACACCGCCCAGGTCCTGTCCGAAGCGTTGCCTTACATCCGACGTTATGTCGGCAAGACCCTGGTGATCAAATACGGCGGCAACGCGATGGAAAGCGAGGAGCTGAAAACCGGCTTCGCCCGCGACATCGTCTTGATGAAGGCCGTGGGCATCAACCCGGTGGTGGTTCACGGTGGCGGCCCGCAGATCGGTGATCTGCTCAAGCGCCTGTCGATCGAAAGCCACTTCGTCGATGGCATGCGCGTCACCGACGCCGCGACCATGGACGTGGTGGAGATGGTCCTCGGTGGTCAGGTCAACAAAAGCATCGTCAACCTGATCAACCGTCACGGCGGCAGCGCCATCGGCCTGACCGGTAAAGACGCCGGGCTGATTCGGGCGAAGAAACTGACCGTCACCCGCCAGACCCCGGAGATGACCCAGCCGGAAATCATCGACATCGGTCAGGTCGGTGAAGTGGTCGGGATCAACACCGAACTGCTGAACCTGCTGGTCAAAGGCAACTTCATCCCGGTGATTGCGCCGATCGGCGTCGGTGAGAACGGCGAGTCGTACAACATCAACGCCGACCTGGTGGCCGGCAAGGTCGCTGAAGCGCTGAAAGCCGAGAAGCTTATGCTGCTGACCAACATCGCCGGCCTGATGGACAAGTCCGGCACCGTGTTGACCGGCCTGAGCACCCAGCAGGTCGACGACTTGATCGCCGACGGCACCATCTACGGCGGCATGCTGCCAAAGATCCGCTGCGCACTGGAAGCGGTTCAGGGCGGCGTTGGCAGCTCGCTGATCATCGATGGCCGCGTACCCAATGCGATCCTGCTGGAAATCTTCACCGACACCGGTGTGGGCACGCTGATCAGCAATCGCAAGCGTCACTGATAGCTGAAACGCAAAAGATCGCAGCCTGCGGCAGCTCCTGCAAAAGCAAATTTCGTGTGTATGAAATTTCTGTAGGAGCTGACGAAGTCTGCGATCTTTTTTACGCCTGCAAGAAGCGTCTGACTCCACTCAGCGAAACGTCCGACATCTCCTAAGAACAAATCGCCCTAGGATCTTCCCTGAACCCACAGGAGATCTTCCCCATGCAAAAAGACCGCGTACCGTACGGCAGCGATGTTTCCGCAGGCACCTATGAATGTGCAGACTGCGGACGCGAGTATTCCAATCAGTCGAAAACTTCACTGCCGCCCTGCCCTGACTACCAACCCAGCACCCACGTGCTCAATGGCTGGAACATCCTGGCGGGCCAGGGCGACGCTGCTGCCGATCCGTATCCGGGCCAATCTTCCAAATAAACAAGGGAGACGAGCCATGCAGATATCTTTCAATATCGACGCGGACGCTTTCGAGCAGGAACAAAAGGAACCGGTCAAAAAGACCCTGCGTATCGGCGACGCGGAAATTGCCAACGCTCTTCAGCGCATCGCCAAGGCCAGTCTGACCGAATACCTGAAAATGCTGGTCGAGGGCGGAATGCCCAGCCGGGCCGATGAGGCCAAGCAGGATCGCCTGCTGTACCTGATTCAAAGCTATTTCGGACAGACCTTGCCGACGGAATCGCAAATCTCGACGATCTTCCAGCTGACTCAAAGCCAAAGCAAAACCCTGCTGAAAAACACCGTGTCGCGCTTTCGCAATCAGCTCGACGACATCCTGCAGCACAGCATGCGTGCGGTCGTCGCCTCTGCGGAGCACGCGAAAGATGTCTATCTGGTGGTCATCAGTTCGGACGTGATTCGCGATGAGCTGAACATGCTGATCACGCAAAACGAACCAACGTTCAAACCCATCATCAAGCGCAAAGGCAGCGCCGGACAGTTTGAGATCAGCGAGGACTCTCACGATTTGTTGTGCGCAACGCTGGGCCTCAATGCCGTTCAGTGACATCGTCGCGGTCAGCGGCTTGCTGCTGACCCTGACCACTTTTCTGTTCAACCTGGCTTGGCCGAAGCTGACAGAGGCCATGGCGCAGGATGAATATCAGTCAGGTCTTCAGGCCAGAAAGCGCAGCAGGGAAAAGGTCATAAGGGCGTTGTTGAGCTGTGCATTGCCGCTGACGTGCGCCTTTGCTGCGCTGTTTTACGTCAACTTGCCGGCTGCGGTGCGGATAATTCGCAGCAGCACGCTGGATCTGTGGGATTTTGATGTTGATCGCACGTTGTATGTGATGGTGGTGCTGGCGTTGCTGGCGTTTGCGCTGATCAACGTAGAGTTGACCCTTAAACTGCTGAAAAAATGGCGAAAGCTGCGTTAAACCTCAAACAAAAGACCCCGTTCAGCCTGACTGAACGGGGTCTTCCACTGTGAATCACTTGTGGCGAGGGAGCTTGCTCCCGCTGGGCTGCGAAGCGGCCCCAAAATATTGTGAGCGCTGCGCACTCAAGCGGGAGCAAGCTCCCTCGCCACAAAAGCGCCTAGGCCATCAGACGCCGAACTGCGCGCGGTACGCTTCCACGGCTGGCAGATGCTGCTTGAGCTGCGGATCGTCGGCGAGGAATTCCAGCACCTGGTTCAGCGAAACAATGCTGATCACCGGAATACCGAAGTCACGCTCAACTTCCTGGATTGCCGACAACTCGCCGTTGCCACGCTCCTGACGGTTCAGGGCGATCAGCACGCCGGCGGCCTTGGCGCCGTCCTGCGAGGCGATGATCTGCATCACTTCGCGGATCGCGGTGCCGGCGGTGATCACGTCGTCGATGATCAGCACGTCACCGGTCAGCGGTGCGCCGACCAGGCTGCCGCCTTCGCCGTGGGCCTTGGCTTCCTTGCGGTTGAAGCACCATGGCAGGTCGCGGTCGTGATGTTCGGCCAGCGCGACAGCGGTGGTCGCTGCCAGCGGGATGCCTTTGTAGGCCGGGCCAAACAGCACGTCGAAGGGAATGCCGCTTTCGGCAATGGCTGCCGCGTAGAAACGCCCCAGCTGCGCCAGGGCCGAACCCGAGTTGAACAGGCCGGCATTGAAGAAGTAAGGACTGGTGCGCCCGGACTTCAGGGTGAACTCACCGAAGCGCAAAACGCCGCGATCGATGGCAAAACGAATGAAATCGCGCTGATACGCTTGCATGAAAAAAACCCCAAATACCACGGATTTAGCTAATTAGCTTGACGCCGTGTATCATACACGCACGCGATTTTTGGGGCCATTTATGCGGATCATCAGTGTGAACGTCAATGGTATTCAGGCTGCAGTCGAGCGTGGTTTGCTCAGTTGGCTGCAAGCACAGAATGCCGACGTCATCTGCCTGCAGGACACCCGTGCCTCCGCCTTTGAACTGGATGACCCAGCCTTCCAACTGGATGGCTACTTCCTTTATGCCTGCGATGCTGAAGTCCCTGCCCAAGGCGGCGTGGCTTTGTATTCGCGGTTGCAACCGAAGGCTGTCATCAGCGGTCTCGGTTTCGAGACGGCCGACCGCTACGGGCGCTACCTGCAAGCAGATTTCGACAAAGTCAGTATTGCCACCTTGCTGCTTCCTTCGGGGATGAACGGCGATGAGGACTTGAACCAGAAGTTCAAGCTCATGGACGACTTCGGCAAGTACCTGGACAAGCAGCGGCGTAAACGTCGCGAGTACATTTATTGTGGCTCGCTGTACGTTGCGCAGCAGAAGCTCGACATCAAGAACTGGCGCGACAGTCAGCAATCCCCGGGCTTCCTGGCGCCAGAACGCGCCTGGATGGACGAGATTGTCGGCAACATGGGCTATGTCGATGCCCTGCGCGAAGTCAGCCGCGAAGGCGACCAGTACAGCTGGTGGCCGGACAACGAACAGGCCGAGATGCTCAATCTGGGCTGGCGCTTCGACTACCAGCTGCTGACCCCAGGCCTGCGTCGCTTCGTACGCAGCGCACGCCTGCCGCGGCAGCCACGGTTCTCGCAGCACGCGCCGCTGATCGTCGACTACGACTGGACGCTGACCATCTAAGCGTCGATTTGTCGTTAAAAAAATGCCCGTATCGCGAGATACGGGCATTTTTTTTATGCCGCGCCTTAAGCAGCCCAGACCTCAGACGGCGACAAAAAACGGCAAGGCCAGATAAAGCTTGATGACGATCACGTTGATGATGTCGATGAAGAATGCACCAACCATCGGCACCACCAGAAACGCAAGCTGCGAAGGCCCGAAACGCTGCGTCACCGCCTGCATGTTGGCAATGGCCGTTGGCGTTGCGCCCAGGCCAAAACCGCAATGCCCCGCCGCCAGGACCGCCGCGTCGTAGTTACTGCCCATCACTCTGAATGTCACAAAAATCGCAAACAGCGCCATGACCAACGTTTGCGCAGCCAGGATGATGAATATCGGCAGTGCCAACGCTGCCAGATCCCAGAGCTTGAGAGACATCAAGGCAATTGCCAGAAACAGCGACAGGCTGACATTGCCCAGCACCGACACTTCACGCTCGAATACCTGATACAGGCCCAGCGCCGACAGCCCGTTACGTAGCACCACTCCCACGAACAAAACGCAGACAAACGTCGGCAACTCGAATGCGGTTCCGTGCAGAAAGCCATTCAGCAGATTGCCAGCCAATAAACTGACCGCAATCAGAGCCAGGGTCTCGATAAACGAAAAGGGCGTGATCGAACGCTCCTTGTTCGGCTGCTCAAAACCCTTTGGCACCCGTGGCGTTTGTTGAGGCTGGCAACCGGGCACCGCAACGCGCTTGATGAGCAGGCGAGCCACCGGCCCACCTATCAAACCGCCCAGGACCAGGCCGAAGGTTGCCGAGGCGATTGCAAGCTCGGAGGCCGAAGCAAGGCCGTACTTTTCACTGAATACCGTGCCCCACGCCGCCCCCGTACCGTGACCGCCCGCAAGCGTGATCGAACCCGTCAGGAGCCCCATCAACGGATCAAGACCCAGCGTTTTGGCAAGGCCGATGCCCAAAGCGTTCTGAACCACCAGAAGCCCGGTAACCGCCAGTAGAAATATGCCGACTACGCGACCACCCTTTTTCAGGCTGGCAAAGTCTGCGCTCAAACCGATTGTGGCAAAGAATGCCAACATCAACGGCGTCTGCAGTGAAGTATCGAATCTGATTTCCATATCAAAAGTTCGCAATATCAATAAACCCAGCGCAACCACCAATCCACCGGCGACGGGTTCAGGAATATTGTAATTACGCAGAAATCCGACTCGTGCAGTAAGTCCGCGCCCCAGTAATAGCACCAGAGAGGCGGCCACGAGCGTTCCATAAAAATCGAGCTGGATCATTGGGGTTATTCTTGGCTATATATTCATCAGGCGCACTTTTTACCCGTGCACGCCTATTGAATCGGCTGACTGTCTCAACACTGATTGATTTGGAATTCAAGGACCTTCGATGGCTTGAATATATCGAGATATTTCTGAAGCAACGTTACGCGGAGCAACCTTAACAACCGACAAGTCCTGTTGCCAAGGACTGAGATCGTGTTAAAGCATTGCAGTTGTGACTAAAAGTGTAAGAGTTAAATATATAAAAATTATCGACTACCGCTTGTCGTAGGTAGAACTTCTCCTACACGAAAGAGTAATTATTCGAGTTGCAAAAACACAAATGCCCTGACAAGTCAGGGCATTTACATTAAAACTTTGCGAGTCACGGAGGCTTTGCATTGATCGTTATTTGACCAGTCGCCAAGTGAATGGATAACGGTAGGGAAAGCCTTCGTTCGCCTTCACCCCGGCGATGATCGTCAGCACCAATGCGCCGATGGCCAGCAGGCCGAGCAAGAAAAAGCCGATGATCAACACCATCAGCAGCAGACAGATCGCGGCAGCAATCGCCACGGTGATCTGAAAATTCAGCGCTTCCTTGCCCTGAGCGTCGATGAACGGGTCGGTTTCGCGCTTCATCTGCCACAGGATCAACGGCCCGATCAGGTTACCGAACGGAATCCAGATCCCCAGCAAGGCGGACAAGTGACAAAACATCGCCCATTGGCGAACCTCCTGGCTCGGCTTGGGCAGCAACTCTTGCTCATCACTCATCGCGTCCTCCTTGCGGGTTACGAACCTGCTCAGTCGGCCAGTGCAGCCTTTTGCAGTTCGAAGATTTCGTTCATGCCTTTCTTCGCCAGTTCCAGCATGGCGTTCAGATCTTCAGGCTGGAACGGCGCGCCTTCGGCGGTGCCCTGGACTTCGATGAAGCCACCGGTGCTGGTCATCACCACGTTGAGGTCAGTCTCGGCGGCGGAATCTTCAAGATAGTCCAGATCCAGCACCGGCTCACCCTGATACATGCCGACCGACACCGCGCCGATCATTTGCTTGAGCGGGTCGCCGCCTTTCAGGCCGCCGCGCTTCTTGATCACTTTCAGTGCATCGACCAGGGCAACCATCGCGCCGGTGATGGAGGCGGTGCGGGTGCCGCCGTCAGCCTGGATCACGTCGCAATCGACGTACAGGGTGACGTCGCCCAGCTTGGACATGTCCAGCGCAGCGCGCAGCGAACGGCCGATCAGGCGCTGGATTTCCAGGGTGCGACCGCCCTGCTTGCCACGGCTGGCTTCACGCTGGTTACGCTCGCCGGTAGCGCGCGGCAGCATGCCGTACTCGGCGGTCAACCAGCCCTGACCTTGCCCTTTCAGGAAGCGCGGCACGCCGTTTTCGACGCTGACGGTGCAGATGACTTTGGTATCACCGAATTCGACCAGTACGGATCCCTCGGCGTGTTTGGTGTAGTTGCGGGTAATGCGGATCGAGCGGAGCTGATCGGCAGCGCGACCACTTGGACGTTTCATAGGGAATACCTGTACTGGGGACGGAAAACTGCCGAGCATTATAGAGCGCTGCACCGCGCCTGGGCACGGGTTAAAAATTCCAACCGTCGACCCAGGGCCCTGAAACACGCATAACCGACGGCCTGCAGCCCTTTGTCACACCGTGTGTTTGGGCGCATCCGCCGCACTGCGCTACAATCCTGCGCCTTTGCTGCCAGTCGGCTTAAATTCATTGATATCGAGCCCGCGGAACATCCCTTCTGCGCCGATCTGCATTGCGAGGTCACCGCCATGGTGCACAGCATGACCGCCTTCGCCCGCGTCGAAAAAGCCGGCGTCCAGGGCACCCTGAGCTGGGAGCTGCGCTCGGTCAACAGCCGCTATCTGGAGCCGCACCTGCGCCTGCCGGAGTCGTTCCGCGACCTCGAAGGCGCCGTGCGTGAGGCCCTGCGCCAGGGCCTTTCACGGGGCAAACTGGAATGCACCCTGCGCTTCACTGAAGAAAGCACCGGCAAGCCGTTGCAGGTCGATCGCGAGCGCGCCGCGCAACTGGTCGCCGCCGCCGAAACCGTTGCCGGCCTGATCAAGAACCCGGCGGCACTGAACCCGCTGGAAGTGCTGGCCTGGCCAGGCGTGCTGGTGGCCGACGCGACTGACCCACAAGCCTTGAACGCCGAGGCGCTGGCCCTGTTCAATCAAGGCCTGAAAGAACTCAAGGCCGGCCGCGAGCGCGAAGGCGCAGAGCTGGCACGCCTGATCAATGAGCGCCTGACCTCCATTGAAGAGGACGTCGTGACCTTGCGTGAGCTGGTGCCGCAGATGCTCGCCACCCAACGTCAGAAAGTCCTCGATCGCTTCACCGACATGAAAGCCGAACTGGACCCGCAGCGCCTGGAACAGGAAATGGTCATGCTCGCGCAAAAGAGCGATGTGGCCGAAGAACTGGATCGCCTGAGCACCCACATCATCGAAGTTCGCCGGGTGCTCAAATCCGGCGGTGCCGCCGGCCGGCGCCTGGATTTCCTGATGCAGGAACTCAACCGCGAAGCCAACACACTGGGCTCCAAGGCCTTCGACCCGCGCAGCACCCAGGCCGCCGTCAACCTCAAGGTGTTGATCGAGCAGATGCGCGAACAAGTGCAGAATATTGAGTAAGGCAACAGACATGACCCACAGCACCGGCACCCTGTACATCATTTCCGCGCCATCGGGCGCAGGCAAGAGCAGCCTGGTCAAGGCTTTGACCGATGCCAATCCGGAGATCCGCGTCTCGATCTCCCACACCACCCGCGCCATGCGTCCGGGTGAAGTGGACGGCGTGAACTATCACTTCGTGACCCGCGAAGAGTTCGTGAAGATGGGCGAGCACGGCGATTTCCTCGAACGCGCCGAAGTCTTCGGCAACTTCTACGGCACCTCGCAAAGCCGCCTGCAGCAGACGCTGGACGAAGGTCACGACCTGATTCTGGAAATCGACTGGCAAGGCGCCGAGCAAGTGCGCAAGCTGATGCCGCAGGCACGCTCGATCTTCATCCTGCCGCCGTCGTTGCAGGCCTTGCACCAGCGCCTGACCAACCGCGGCCAGGACAGTGACGAGATCATTGACGGACGGATGCGTGAAGCCGTCAGCGAGATGAGCCACTATGTCGAATACGACTACCTGATCATCAACGACGATTTCGCCCATGCACTGGACGATCTGAAGGCGATTTTCCGCGCCAATCAGCTGCAACAGAAGCGTCAGCAGGTACGTTTCGGCAAATTACTGGCCGAACTGCTCGGTTAATCAACTCTTCCCAAAACCGCTGCAAGGGCTTTACATTGGTGCTTGCAGCGCGTTGAAGGGTCTGGTCAAAAAATCAGCGCTTCCCTAATCGCTGGTGATTTTTTAAACTGCTCAGTCCGCTCGCCCAACCGGGCAGCGCGCATATTGCATTCGCTCCGAGGAATACCATGGCCCGCGTAACCGTTGAAGACTGCCTAGAACACGTGGAAAACCGCTTTGAGCTGGTCATGCTCTCTACCAAGCGTGCCCGTCAACTGGCCACCGGCGGCAAAGAGCCACTGGTCCAGTGGGAAAACGACAAGCCGACCGTTGTCGCCCTGCGTGAAATCGCAGAAGGCCTGATGAGCTACGAGTTCATCGCCGAGCAGGAAATCGTCCACGAAGACCCGGTCTTCGCTGCGTTCGAGGACGAGTCCAACGAGGCCGTCTAAGCCTATGCCTGGTCGACGTAGCACGGCGCGGGAACACAGCCTACGGCAGGAGTCATCATGCCGAGCATAGACGCCCTCGCCGATCGCTTATCGACCTACCTCGGCAACGACCAGGTCAACCTGGTCCGCCGAGCGTATTTCTACGCCGAACAAGCCCATGACGGTCAGCGCCGTCGCAGCGGCGAGGCGTACGTCACGCATCCTCTTGCAGTGGCGAATATTCTTGCCGACATGCACATGGACCATCAGAGCCTGATGGCTGCGATGCTGCATGACGTGATCGAAGACACCGGTATCGCCAAAGAAGCGCTGCAAGCGCAGTTCGGTGAAACCGTGGCCGAACTGGTCGACGGGGTCAGCAAACTGACCCAGATGAACTTCGAGACCAAGGCCGAGGCCCAGGCCGAAAACTTCCAGAAGATGGCCATGGCCATGGCGCGCGACATTCGCGTGATCCTGGTCAAACTCGCCGACCGCCTGCACAACATGCGCACGCTGGAAGTGCTGTCCGGGGAAAAACGCCGCCGGATCGCCAAGGAAACCCTCGAAATCTACGCGCCCATCGCCAACCGGCTGGGCATGCACGCGATTCGTATCGAATTCGAAGACCTCGGCTTCAAGGCGATGCACCCGATGCGTTCGGCGCGGATCTACCAGGCGGTCAAGCGCGCCCGGGGCAACCGCAAGGAAATCGTCAACAAGATCGAAGAGTCCCTCGGCCATTGCCTCGCGATCGACGGCATCCAGGGCGAAGTCAGCGGTCGTCAGAAACACCTCTACGGCATCTACAAGAAAATGCGCGGCAAGCGTCGGGCCTTCAACGAGATCATGGACGTCTATGCGTTCCGGATCATCGTCGACAAGGTCGATACCTGCTACCGCGTGCTGGGTGCTGTGCATAATTTGTACAAACCGTTGCCGGGGCGCTTCAAGGATTACATCGCGATCCCCAAGGCCAACGGCTATCAGTCGCTGCACACCACGCTGTTCGGCATGCACGGCGTGCCGATCGAGATCCAGATCCGCACCCGCGAAATGGAAGAGATGGCCAATAACGGCATTGCCGCCCACTGGCTGTACAAATCCAGCGGGGACGAGCAGCCGAAAGGCACTCACGCCCGCGCCCGCCAGTGGGTCAAAGGCGTGCTGGAAATGCAGCAACGTGCCGGCAACTCGCTGGAATTCATCGAGAGCGTGAAGATCGACCTGTTCCCGGACGAGGTCTACGTGTTCACGCCCAAAGGCCGGATCATGGAGCTGCCCAAAGGCTCCACGGCGGTCGACTTCGCCTACGCGGTGCACACCGACGTCGGCAACAGCTGCATCGCCTGCCGGATCAACCGCCGACTCGCACCGCTGTCCGAACCGCTGCAAAGCGGCTCCACGGTCGAGATCGTCAGCGCCCCTGGCGCGCGGCCGAACCCGGCGTGGCTCAACTTCGTGGTCACCGGCAAGGCCCGTACGCACATCCGCCATGCACTGAAACTGCAGCGCCGCTCCGAATCCATCAGCCTTGGCGAACGCCTGCTGAACAAAGTGCTCAACGGTTTCGACAGCTCGCTGGAGAAGATCCCGGCCGAGCGCGTCAAGGCGATGCTCAGCGAATACCGGCTGGAATTGATCGAAGACCTGCTCGAAGACATTGGCCTGGGCAACCGCATGGCCTATGTCGTGGCGCGCCGTCTGCTCGGCGAAGGCGAACAGCTGCCAAGCCCGGAAGGCCCGCTGGCGATTCGTGGTACCGAAGGTCTGGTCCTGAGCTATGCCAAGTGCTGCACACCGATCCCCGGCGACCCGATTGTCGGGCACCTGTCGGCGGGCAAAGGCATGGTCGTGCACCTGGACAACTGCCGCAACATCAGCGAAATCCGGCACAACCCGGAAAAATGCATCCAGCTCTCGTGGGCCAAGGATGTCACCGGCGAATTCAACGTCGAGCTGCGCGTCGAGCTGGAGCACCAGCGCGGCCTGATCGCCCTGCTGGCCAGCAGCGTCAACGCGGCCGACGGCAATATCGAGAAAATCAGCATGGACGAGCGCGATGGCCGCATCAGCGTCGTCCAGCTGGTGGTCAGCGTCCACGACCGTGTGCACCTGGCCCGCGTGATCAAGAAACTGCGCGCCCTGACCGGGGTCATCCGCATCACCCGCATGCGTGCCTAATTCACACCTAACAAGGAGTCATACATGACCAAGACCGTTATCACCAGCGACAAGGCCCCAGCCGCCATCGGTACCTACTCTCAGGCGATCAAGGCCGGCAACACTGTCTACATGTCGGGTCAGATCCCCCTGGACCCAAAGACCATGGAACTGGTTGAAGGCTTCGAAGCCCAGACCGTCCAGGTGTTCGAGAACCTCAAAGCCGTGGCTGAAGCCGCTGGCGGTTCGTTCAAGGACATCGTCAAGCTGAACATCTTCCTCACCGACCTGAGCCACTTCGCCAAGGTCAACGAGATCATGGGCAAGTACTTCGATCAGCCGTACCCGGCTCGCGCCGCCATCGGCGTTGCTGCCCTGCCGAAAGGTTCGCAAGTCGAAATGGATGCCATCCTGGTCATCGAGTAATGCATACGGCGCAGCCTTCAAACGCTGCGCCGACTGCTCTGCGGTAAAGAAAAGGTTTTGAAAGGATTCCACCATGCGCAAAGCGTTTGCTCTCTCGCTGCTCGCCATTTTCCTCGGCGGCTGTGCCAGCGACCCCGCCGACCGTGACATCAGCGGCACCTGGATCAACCAGGTGGCGATCGACGCTGCTGCCAAGGGCGGCCCCCTGCGCGAAGCGCTTCAGGCCTATGGCCCGAACCTGGAGTGGGACGTCAACACCAAGGCCGGTCAGGCCCGCTACACCAACGGTTTCGAGAACGTCGAAGGACGGCTGCAGGGCGAACAGTCCGGCGCCTGGAAAGTCGACTTCTATGGCAGCTCCGGCAGTGAGCTGAAACGCGATGGCGGCCGGATGAAACAAGCCGCCACCGAAAACGAACCCGACCAGTTGTTCGACCGCGCGCAAATCCCAGTGCCGGAAGGCGCACCGATTGGCGCCAGCTTCGAACGCGCACTGTATTCAGCCTACCTGGGCGGCAGCTGGAAGATTGCCAGCGGCGACGGCGAAGGCAACACCGTGCAGTTCCAGGCCGATGGCCAGGTCTCCGGCCTGCCCGGCGCCGACCGCTATGCCCTGTGCCTGGCAGGCGACTGCGCCTCGATGAACAGCGACCACGACAGCATGTGGCTGCAACTCAACGGCCAGGGCAACAACTGGATCTTTGCCCGCAAAGGCAAGGCGCTGGAGATCTTCCAGGCGGTGAACAGCGCACTGGCGGATGAAATGCCGCAGTTCACCCCGGGTGAGCGCAAGTGGTTGCTTGAGAAGCAGTAACCGCGCCTGAGAACAATATGACCCTGTGGGAGCGGGCTTGCCCGCGATGAGGCCATCAGACTCGACGCTTTAGTTGACTGCCAGGCCGCCATCGCGGGCAAGCCCGCTCCCACAGTGGTTTGTGGCGTTAGAAGGTCAGCATTTGCCTTCAAGAATCGCCGCATAACCTTCGCGATAACTCGGATACTTCGGTGTCCAGCCCAGCGCCTTCGCCCGGGCATTGCTGCAGCGCTTGCTGCCGGTGCGGCGTACGCTGGCGTCTTCCGCCCAATCGGTGACACCCAGATACTCGCGCAACCAGGCGACCACCTCGGCCAACGGTGCAGGCGCGTCGTCCACACCGATATAGATATCCTGCAATGGCTCGCCGCGATGAGCCGCCTGCAGCAGAAACGCCATCAGCCCTGCTGCGTCATCAGCGTGAATGCGATTGCCGTACAGCGGCGGCTCGACCGCCACCCGATAACCGCGACGCACCTGGGTCAACAGCCATTCACGACCCGGACCGTAAATGCCGGTCAGGCGCACGATGCTCGCCGGGATACCGCTGTTCAGCGCCACTTGCTCGGCCTCAAGCATCACGCGCCCGGAGTATCCGCTGGCGACGGTCGCTGAATGCTCGTCGACCCATTCCCCTTCCTGCTGCCCGTACACGCTGCTGCTGGAAACGAAGATCAGCCGATCAGGCGTCTGCCCGTAGTCGTCCAACCAACTCAGTACATTCTGCAAACCCTGCACGTAAGCCGCACGATAACCGGCCTCATCGTGATCGGTGGCCGCCGCGCAATACACCAGGTAATCCACCGCTCCGAACGGCCAGTTTTCCGGGCAATCTTCCTTGAACAGGTCACCGGCGACGCCGATGACGCCATCCGGCAAACGCGAAACATCACGGCGCAGACCATGCACCTCCCAGCCGGCGGCCAACAATTGCGTAGCCAGACGACTGCCGACGTCACCACAACCGGCAATCAAAACAGAAGGCGCGGACATCAAAAAACTCCTGAACGAAAGGAACAGACTAGCCCTCACAAAGGACGAACGGCTAGCAATGAAGGAAAAAAAGAAACTCTATTACTTTTGTTAACAAGAATTACTTGCAATAATGCACCCCACTTTTGTTCTCGGCCTCACGAGGCCTGGAAGAGCATTACCGTTTTTCTACCTCAGGTCCGGCCAGCATGACACGTAATCAAATCCCCGCTTCGCCAACCACACGACCTCGCGCCTTCAGCGCGGTGGCGGCCCTGCTGCTCAGCCTGATGCTGGCGCCGACCGCCGCCTTCGCTGATGCCCAGGCGCCAGCCGCCCCGGCTGCCACCGAACAACACGCACCTGCCGCCGCGCCAACCATCACCGACCCGGTGCAGGCGGTCGACGCCAGCCCGGCCGACGCGCCTGAAGTGCTCGAACCCGACAACACCTTGGGCATGGCCCACGACCTGTCGCCATGGGGCATGTACCAGAACGCCGACATCATCGTGAAAATCGTGATGATCGGCCTGGCCATCGCTTCCATCATCACCTGGACCATCTGGATCGCCAAAGGCTTCGAGCTGATGGGCGCCAAGCGTCGTCTGCGTGGTGAAATCGCTGCGCTGAAAAAAGCCGCGACCCTCAAGGAGGCCAGCGCCACTGCGGCGAAGGAAGGCACCCTCGCCAACCTGCTGGTGCACGACGCGCTCGAAGAGATGCGCCTGTCGGTCAACAGCCGCGAGAAAGAAGGCATCAAGGAACGCGTCAGCTTCCGTCTTGAGCGTCTGGTCGCAGCCTGTGGCCGCAACATGAGCAGCGGCACCGGCGTCCTCGCCACCATCGGCTCCACCGCGCCGTTCGTCGGCCTGTTCGGTACCGTATGGGGCATCATGAACAGCTTCATCGGCATCGCCAAGACCCAGACCACCAACCTTGCCGTCGTGGCGCCGGGCATCGCCGAAGCCTTGCTCGCGACCGCGCTGGGCCTGGTTGCCGCAATTCCTGCGGTAGTCATCTACAACGTGTTCGCCCGCTCCATCGCCGGCTACAAAGCGCAGGTGTCCGACGCTTCGGCGCAGGTCCTGTTGCTGGTCAGCCGCGACCTCGACCACCAGCCTGAGCGCAGCTCGCAGCCGCACATGGTCAAAGTGGGGTAATCGGCCATGGGCCTGCATTTGAAAGAAGGCGCAGACGACGATCTGGCCGAGAACCACGAAATCAACGTCACGCCGTTCATCGACGTGATGCTGGTACTGCTGATCATCTTCATGGTGGCCGCGCCGCTGGCTACGGTGGACATCAAAGTCGACCTGCCGGCCTCGACCGCCAAACCGGCGCCGCGCCCGGAGAAACCGGTGTTCCTCAGCGTAAAGGCTGATCAGCGCCTGTACATCGGTGACGACGAAGTCAACGCCGATACCCTTGGTGCCGTGCTCGACGCCAAGACCCAGGGCAAGAAAGACACCACCATCTTCTTCCAGGCCGACAAGGGCGTGGACTACGGCGACCTGATGAGCGTGATGGATAAATTGCGCTCGGCCGGTTATCTGAAGGTCGGTCTGGTGGGCCTTGAGAGCGCAGCCAAGAAATGATCACGACGCGCCATAAGCTGACGCGTTACAGCGGTAGCCTGGCCGTGGTGCTGGGCGTTCACGCGCTGGCCATTGCGCTGGCGCTGAACTGGACCGCCCGCCCGCCCATCGAACTGCCGCCGCAGGCAATGATGGTCGAGCTGGCACCGGTTCCGGCCCCGCCACCGCCTGCTCCGCCGAAAGTCGTCACACCGCCGCAGCCACCGGCTCCGGTCGAAGAGCTGCCGATTCCGAAACTGGCTGAAGCACCCAAGGCCGAGATTGCCGTACCGAAGCCGAAACCCAAGCCAAAGCCGAAACCGCAGCCGCCCAAACCGGTTGAGAAAAAACCGGAACCCGTGAAGGAAAAACCTTCCGAGGAAAAACCGGCCGACACGCAACCGACCCAGGCACCGACGGAGAAATCCGCCCAGCCGGCACCGGGCCCATCGCCAGCACAAATGGCTGCCAAGGCCAGTTGGCAAGGTACCCTGCTCGCGCACCTGGCCAAGTACAAGAAGTACCCGGCCAGCGCTCAGGCACGAGGCAAGGAAGGCTTGAACCGTCTGCGCTTCGTGGTTGATGCCGAAGGCAATGTACTGTCGTTCGAACTGGTGGGCCGCTCCGGCAACGCCGATCTGGACCGGGCCACCCTGGAAATGATCCGCCGCGCGCAACCGCTGCCCAAGCCACCGGCCGACATGCTGAACAACGGTTCGATCGAAATTGTCGCGCCGTTTGTGTACTCGCTTGAACGTCGTCGCTAAGTAGCAAGATCAAAAGATCGCAGCCTTCGGCAGCTCCTACAGGTACACATTCCCCTGTAGGACCTGCCGAAGGCTGCGATCTTTTGCTTTCAGTTCATCCATACACGGCAAACCCACATTGCCCGGTGTCGCATTCCTCACTCAGTCTGATAACGTGCGTCTATCGATTGCAGCCGTTATGCTTGGCCCGCAACTTCATGGACGCTCGCTATGACCCTCACAGAATTACGCTACATCGTTACCCTCGCCCAAGAGCAGCACTTCGGCCACGCCGCCGAGCGTTGCCACGTCAGCCAGCCGACCCTGTCGGTGGGCGTGAAAAAACTTGAAGACGAACTCGGTGTGCTGATTTTCGAGCGCAGCAAAAGCGCCGTGCGCCTGACCCCGGTCGGTGAAGGCATCGTCGCCCAGGCGCAGAAAGTCCTGGAGCAGGCGCAAGGCATCCGTGAACTGGCCCAGGCCGGCAAGAACCAGCTGACCGCACCGCTGAAAGTCGGCGCGATCTACACCGTCGGGCCGTACCTGTTCCCGCACCTGATTCCGCAACTGCACCGGGTCGCCCCGCAGATGCCGTTGTACATCGAAGAAAACTTCACCCACGTGCTGCGCGACAAGCTGCGCAACGGCGAGCTCGACGCGATCATCATCGCCCTGCCGTTCAACGAAGCCGACGTGCTGACCCTGCCGCTCTACGACGAGCCGTTCTACGTGCTGATGCCGGCCCAGCACCCATGGACGCAAAAAGAATCCATCGACCCGGGCCTGCTCAACGACAAGAGCCTGCTGCTGCTCGGCGAAGGCCACTGCTTCCGCGATCAGGTGCTTGAGGCCTGCCCGACCCTGACCAAGGGCAACGACGGCGCCAAGCACACCACGGTGGAATCCAGCTCGCTGGAAACCATCCGTCACATGGTCGCGTCCGGTCTGGGTATCTCGATCCTGCCGCTGTCGGCGGTGGACAGCCATCACTACGCCCCGGGCGTGATCGAAGTACGGCCGCTGTCGGCGCCGGTCCCATTCCGCACCGTGGCGATTGCCTGGCGCGCCAGCTTCCCGCGGCCGAAAGCCATCGAGATCCTCGCCGACTCCGTTCGCCTGTGTTCGGTGGCCAAGCCCGCCGCGCCGGTTACGGCCGGTTAAGCGAGCGTCATGACTGAGCTGTCGCAAGTGTCGGTGACGGCACTCAAGGGTGTCGGCGAAGCCATGGCCGAGAAACTGGCCAAGGTCGGCCTGGAAAACCTCCAGGACGTGCTGTTTCACCTGCCGCTGCGTTATCAGGATCGCACCCGCGTGGTGCCGATCGGCCACTTGCGACCGGGCCAGGACGCGGTGGTCGAAGGCACCGTCAGCGGTGCCGACGTGGTCATGGGCCGGCGGCGCAGCCTCGTCGTGCGCATGCAGGATGGCACCGGTGGCCTGAGCCTGCGCTTCTACCATTTCAGCAATGCGCAGAAAGAAGGCCTCAAGCGCGGCACGCGGATTCGCTGCTACGGCGAAGTGCGCCCCGGCGCCTCGGGGCTGGAAATCTACCACCCGGAATACCGCGCCATCACCGGTGACGAACCGCCGCCCGTGGATGAAACCCTGACCCCGGTCTACCCGCTCACCGAAGGCCTGACCCAACAGCGCCTGCGTCAGTTGTGCATGCAGACTCTGACGCTGCTAAAGCCGAACACTCTGCCCGACTGGTTGCCGACCGAACAGGCCCGCGACTACCAACTGGCGCCGCTGGCCGATGCGATCCGCTACCTGCACAACCCGCCCGCCGATGCTGATGTCGATGAGCTGGCACTCGGTCATCACTGGGCGCAGCATCGCCTCGCGTTCGAAGAACTGCTGACCCATCAACTGTCGCAACAACGCCTGCGCGAAAGCATGCGTTCCCTGCGCGCGCCAGCGATGCCGAAAGCGACGAAGCTGCCGCCGAAGTATCTGGCCAACCTCGGCTTCAACCCGACCGGCGCCCAGCAACGCGTGGGCAACGAAATCGCCTACGACCTCAGCCAGCACGAACCGATGCTGCGCCTGATTCAGGGCGACGTTGGCGCGGGCAAAACCGTGGTCGCCGCCCTCGCGGCGCTGCAAGCGCTGGAAGCGGGTTATCAGGTCGCGCTGATGGCGCCGACCGAGATCCTCGCCGAACAGCACTTCATCACCTTCAAGCGCTGGCTCGAACCGCTGGGCATCGACGTCGCGTGGCTGGCCGGCAAGCTTAAAGGCAAAAACCGCGTCGCCGCACTGGAACAGATCGTCAGCGGCACACCGATGGTGGTCGGCACTCACGCGTTGTTCCAGGACGAAGTGCAGTTCAAGAATCTGGCACTGGTGATCATCGACGAACAACACCGCTTCGGCGTGCAGCAACGTCTGGCGCTGCGGCAGAAAGGCGTCGGCGGGCGCATGTGCCCGCACCAACTGATCATGACCGCCACGCCGATCCCGCGCACGCTGGCGATGAGCGCCTACGCCGACCTCGACACCTCGATCCTCGACGAACTGCCGCCCGGTCGAACCCCGGTCAACACCGTGCTGGTCACCGACACCCGCCGCGTCGAAGTCATCGAACGGGTGCGCAGCGCCTGCGCCGAGGGACGTCAGGCTTATTGGGTGTGCACGCTGATCGAAGAGTCGGAAGAGCTGACCTGTCAGGCCGCCGAAACCACGTTCGAAGACCTCACCGCCGCCCTCGGCGAGCTGAAAGTCGGGCTGATCCACGGGCGCATGAAGCCTGCCGAAAAAGCCGCGGTGATGGCCGAGTTCAAGGCCGGCAACCTGCAACTGCTGGTCGCCACCACCGTGATTGAAGTCGGCGTGGACGTACCCAACGCCAGCCTGATGATCATTGAAAACCCCGAGCGCCTCGGCCTCGCGCAGTTGCACCAGTTGCGCGGTCGCGTCGGCCGGGGCAGCGCGGTCAGCCATTGCGTGCTGCTCTACCATCCGCCACTGTCGCAGATCGGCCGTCAGCGCCTGGGCATCATGCGCGAGACCAACGACGGTTTCGTCATCGCCGAAAAAGACCTCGAACTGCGCGGCCCCGGCGAAATGCTCGGCACCCGTCAGACCGGCCTGCTGCAATTCAAGGTCGCCGACCTGATGCGCGACGCCGACTTGCTGCCCGCCGTGCGCGATGCCGCGCAAGCGCTGCTGGAACGCTGGCCAACCCACGTCAGCCCATTGCTCGACCGCTGGTTGCGCCATGGGCAGCAATACGGCCAAGTGTGAGCACCGTCGCAGTTTGTGCAGGATCGTTCCGACAGAGCTGGTTATACTCCTGCCATTGTTTCAAAAACGGATACAGACCATGACTGACGCAGCTCTCGCCCCCGAACTCCCGCACGCGCCGTCTGTAATTCGGCTGCTGCTCGGCAAGCTGGGGATCGCCTACGAAGAAGTGCTCGATCACCACGGCCTCAACGCTTCGCGCAAGGTACAAGCCGTGCTGCTGGACGACGCCGTGGGCGCGCTGATGGTGCTGTTTCCGCAGAGCCAGTTGCTCGACCTCAACCGCCTCGCCGAACTCACTGGCAGGCGCCTGACCGCCGTGTCCACCGAGCGTCTGGAAAAGATGCTCGGCAAACACAGCCTGAGCCTGCTGCCGGGCCTGCCGGCACTGACCAGTTCGCCGTGCCTCTACGAAGAAAGCTTGCTGCGCGAGCCGAAGCTGCTGATCAACTCCGGCGAGCCGGGCGTGCTGCTGGAGATCACCAGCGAAGCCTTCAAGACCATGCTGACCAAGGCCAGCGCCGCCAACTTCGGCGAAGCCCTGAGCAGCATCCGCCCGAACCTCGACCGCCCGGACGATGACCGCGAGGAAATCACCCAGGCCGTGCAGGCGTTCACTGCACGCCGGATCCAGCAGCGTCTGGAAGCGACCATCGAGATTCCACCCCTGGCCGAAACCGCGCAAAAAATCATCAAGCTGCGGGTCGACCCCAACGCCACCATCGATGACATCACCGGCGTGGTCGAAACCGACCCGGCGCTGGCTGCACAAGTGGTGAGCTGGGCGGCGTCGCCGTACTACGCCTCGCCGGGCAAGATCCGTTCGGTGGAAGACGCGATCGTCCGCGTGCTCGGTTTCGATCTGGTGATCAACCTCGCCCTGGGCCTGGCCCTCGGCAAGACCCTGAGCCTGCCGAAAGACCACCCGCAACACACCACGCCGTACTGGCAGCAGTCGATCTACACCGCCGCCGTCATCGAAGGCCTGACCCGCGCCATGCCGCGCGCCCAGCGCCCGGAAGCCGGCCTGACCTATCTGGCCGGTCTGCTGCACAACTTCGGCTACCTGCTGCTGGCCCACGTGTTCCCGCCGCACTTCTCGCTGATCTGCCGCCACCTGGAGGTCAACCCGCACCTGTGCCACAGCTACATCGAGCAGCACCTGCTGGGCATCAGCCGCGAACAGATCGGCTCGTGGCTGATGCGCTACTGGGACATGCCCGATGAACTGGCCACCGCCCTGCGCTTCCAGCACGACCCAAGCTACGACGGCGCCTACGCCGAATACCCGAACCTCGTCTGCCTGGCCGTACGCCTGCTGCGCAGCCGCGGCATCGGCTCCGGCCCCGACGAAGACATCCCCGACGCCCTGCTCGAACGCGTCGGCCTGACCCGCGACAAAGCCAACGACGTGGTCAGCAAAGTGCTTGAGGCTGAAGTCCTACTGCGTGAGCTGGCTTCGCAGTTCAGCCAGGCCTGAAAACTTCGCGAGCAAGCTCGCTCCCAAAAGGTTTCGGTGACCTCCTGTGGGAGCGAGCTTGCTCGCGAAGAATCCACCTCGGTTTCCTGGATGTACTGAACCCTGTGGCGAGGGAGCTTGCTCCCGCTCGACTGCGCAGCAGTCGCAAACCAGCCAGCAGGGTGTGTCAGGCAAAACTCGGCTTTCAGGTTTTGGGGCCGCTCCGCAGCCCAGCGGGAGCAAGCTCCCTCGCCACAAAAGCTCTTCTCATCAAAACTCGGCTCAAGCCTTAGGCTTCGCCTTCCTCGGCTTCAAATACTTCATCAACCCCTGAAACCACATCACCAACGCCGGATTACCCTTGAGCTGAATCGACTTGTCCTGGATCCCCTGCATAAACGCCAGCTGCTTGTTCTTCGCCTGCATCGTGGCAAAGGCATAACCCGCATCCTTGAACGCAATCGCAAACGCCGGCTCCGCCACCACGCCAGACTTGCTGGTAACGCGCTGATTCTTCACCACGAAATGCCGCGCCACTTTCCCGTCCAGCGTCTGCAGCTGAAACACCAGATCCTTGTCACCCAACTGCTGCTGGAACGCAGGATTTGTCCGGCTGGCCTTCCCCATCAACAAACCCATCATCCACAGAAGAAAACGAAATTTCATGCGCACAGCCTCAAAAGGAAAATGAACGGCCGGGACAGTGTAAGGGATTCAGACGATAACGCCACTATCGACCGCCATTGGAAGATGATGCAACCCATTTCCCGCACGATGACCGCCAAGTCACACTTCTGCACCCACCGTCCTACACCTGTTGAAACACATCCCTGTAGGAGCTGCCGAAGGCTGCGATCTTTTGATCTTCCAGCCTGCAAACCTATGGGAAATTTCCTGCAAAGTGCCGCGATACCTATGAACTAGGCAGGTTGGCAATTCGTCGTTAGCCTTCGCTTGTCGCCGCCAAATCGGTGACCGGATGTGCAAGTCCGAAATCCGGAGCAAATTTCTTTTAACTCCAAAGGATTTACCCCGATGACCAACCCGACACCCAACACTGAGGACACCTCGCCCTACGAATCTTTCGATTCAAGAAAACTCCACGAAGCCGCCGAACGCGCCCTCGACCATCACTTCAAACCGCGCACCGAATCCCAACCCAAACGCGAAACCGGCCTCTTCAGCCTCACCCCCGGCACCGACGCCGAAGCCCTGATGGCCAACGCCTCCGAAGACCTCCTGTCCATCAGCGCCATCGCCTGCGACCTCGCCGACGACCTCCACGGCTCCCGCCGCTCGGTTGCACTGGCCCTGAGCAGAATGACGGATGGGGTGCGATTGATGGTGGAAGGGACGCTCGATCACATTGAAGTGCGGAACCTGGCGGCCAAGCCGTAGCGGGATTTGCGGATGAAAAAAGGGGACATTAAGTCCCCTTTCTGAATATTTCGGGCCTGCTATGCACCAGGCTCAGCCCCGTCACACTTCAGTTCTTTGATTTGCTCGCTCTGAATCGGAATCAAACAAACGAGACGCTTCTCTCCGAGCCCACGAAGCTCCGTCAAACTGAGCGTCACGTGCAACCCATCATCGGCAAACGCATGATCCTCAAACCCGGCATCGGCATAGTCCGTCCAAAATGCCTTGCCCTCGAAACTGCAGAACCGCTTTGAGGACAGCACTCTCCAACCGCCGTTGGGCGCCAGTATCTGGACCGTCAGGCATGGGCTGCCAAAGGTGCTGACATAACGTGCCACGACATTGCCGAAGCGCTGGGAGCCGGACAGGTACACCTTGTTGAGATCGAGCACATTACCCGGCTCATCAGCGACGATTGTGTCCAGGTAAGCCGCACGCTCCAGACTCAGTCTGGCCATGCAGTTGTTGATCGTCGTGACATGCGCTGCCACCCCTGGCTCGATTTCCGTGGCTTCAAGCGGGCATGTGGTGTCGCGTAGCTTGATCCAGGCGCGCTGGGATTCTCTGGCCATGGCGACCAGCGCCTTACCCTGCTCAGGGTCACGCCGTTGTTGAGACTCAAACCGTCCCAGCAGTTTCTTGTAGCTCGCATTGAGTTGCGAGTCGGCTTCCTTGCGGGCTGCCTCCACACACCGATCGACCTGGGCGCTCACGGTGATTTCCTTGCAGTCGTCCTCGGCCATCGCAAAAGAGGCAAACAGGCATCCAAAGGACAACGCGATAAAACGCACAAACATGTTCAATTTTTCATTCCCTGAATTGCGGATCGCTCAACTACGCGTCGAGGTATTTTCTGCGCCTTGCCGTCGGCACTCATCGCGTCGCGGTACTGGATGTAATAGCGCTGCGCTTCATCTTTGCGATCAAGGCGCCAGAGCGAGTCGGCGATGTTCAACATCAGTACTGTGCGTTTACCGACGGCCTCAACGCCGCGATACAACTTCAGCGCCAGTGCATCGTTGCCGCCCTCGGCTAAATAGAAGCCAAGATCATTAAGACCCTGAACATTTCGAGCCGGCGGATGGCAAGCCATGTACGAATCCGCCCCCATGACCAAGCTCCATTCGATCTCGCTGGCTCGATATTGCGCAGATTCAATGTTCGAGAGGGTTTTCAGTAGTGCCTGTGGGGAAGGTGTCTCCATTTTAGGTTTGAGTACTTCACCCTCGTCGGTAGTCCAGCTATTGCCCACCCATTTGCCAGCGCAGAACTGATCATCACGCTGAAGCAGCACACAACCGGTCTCCATCGAAATCACATCGCAGTGACTTCGTGACTGGAAGCTGTCTTCACCACTCCCGTCTGACAACATTCCATACATCGTTTGGTTCACGAGTAAGGTCTTCTTGTCAGGGCTAAGCCATCGAGGAAGGACTTCGACCCCGATATCGGTTCCGTAGAGCGGGAATGTTTTTCCATTCGCGGTAAAGGTCGCGCTCGCCGCTTCCACTGAGTGTTCGGGCCATACTTTTGCTTTCAAATGCAATGTCAGTGTGTGCCCGTCGACTCCAGTGACTCGCACTTCTTCTGCCGTAGCCCCATTCGCCAGCAACAGACTCGCGAGCAATAGTGCGGATCTAAGGCTGCCCATACTCGATCCTTTTAGCCGCAGGGCTTGTTTGCTGTAACTGTCTTTCAGTGATGCCATAAGCCTCTATGAGCCCTTCCCAGGACCCCTTCGAACCAAACGACCGATAACTATTGCTGTAGCTGTAATGCTCCAACCTTCCAGCGGTGGAGTAATACCCGCGCCACTCCGGGCAGGATCCACACCCGCCATAACCGCCGATGAACACCAGGCTGCCCTTGCTTCCTTTTACACAATCCATCTCCACTGCCACGTTACTCAGCATCTTCGTCTTCTTACCTTCAGACGTGAGCTGTGAAACCTTGTCGATATTGCGCCGCAACACTTTGCCGCCAATGTTGATCGTCTGATCGGAGCAGACCGGTATGAGGTGGGTTTCTGCGTCATCCACCGTCACGGATCGGCAGGACGACACCATCACCACTTCAACGCCGCCACATTGCATGACATCGCGCTGGGTGTAGGCGTCCTTGGGAGCGGCGAAAGCTGGAAACGAGAGCAACAGCGAAAGGCTGCTCGCAAGAAGACGATTCATCGACTCACTCCTCATCGATCGACGGTGATTCCACGTCGGTCATGCCAAGCAGCCGGAACTCATTGTTCACGAATTCGTAGTACCGATCCCGGTTACGGTTTTCCAGGCGATTTCCCTGGGCGTCTTCTTCGCCATCGAGCGTGACGCCGGAAATGATGATCAAGCGACTATCGGGCAAATACGTCGTGTCGAAAGTGCTGCCGTCATAGGCATTCGGAAGACCGCCAACGACATCACCGGTCTGGGCGTCCAGCACTTCGCCACAAATGGCGCCGCCGCCACAGCCGAACCTGTACAGGATGTAATGGCCGGCGAAGTTGACCTTGCCTTGCAGGGCCTTCGCCCGGATGCTGTCCATGACCGGGTTGCTTTGTTCCTGCTGCACCGGTTCATGGTTGGGGCCGCTGAAAACGGGGGTGACGGCGTAATCCTTGAAGTCGGGATCGGCGGCGAATGCCATGGAAGTGGCAGCTGATAGCAAGCTGCCGAGAACAATCGAAAATCCTTTCAAGTACTAACTCCATAACAGCAGTGGAAACCGTTGGCTTACTCGGACTGACCTTCATAACGCTGTGTCTGCGGGTTGAATTGCCACAGATGTGGCCGGGTCATGCCCTCTTCGCCCTTGTAGCGAATCCGCCCTCGCTTGTCCCTAATGTAGGAGTAGATCTCGATGTCCTTGAATTCACCGCCACCTTTAGACGGACCGTCCAGAACTTTGACCCCGGCGAAGTAATCGCCACCCGAATACTTCAAGTAACCACGGCACTGGATCAGGAAGGCGAATGTGCTGTCCATCGAAGAACCAATGCCTACGCGGGAATTGAAGATGAAGTCTTCGATACCATCGCCGTTTAGGTCGCCACGGAAGACTACGTGGCCTGGCTCGATAGAGAATTCTTTTCCATCGAGACTGGAAAGTATGTCTTCCTGATCTCCGCTGCTCTCCGGCCATTGAGATAAGAAATATTTAGAGTCAGTTTCCTGATTGCAGACATCTGCCGCCATAACGGCTATCGGCAACCAGCTCATGAATAACACCAGCAGTCGTTTCACTTCACATCCTTCGAATTCATCAATTCCAATTCACCATCCCGATACAACACTTCGCACCCGATCCACGCCAGATCCACCTGCGGCATCACCGCCGAGGGCTTGCGCAGTTCCCGCAACAACGTCGAACCATGCGACAGCCGCCCACCCATCCGCGCAATCACTGCCCGCGCTGCCTGATAGTGCGCGTGACGCCCGGGATCAAGGGTGTCTTCCAGCAAGATGTCTTCGCCAAGAATGCCCCGCACCTGCCCCGGGTAAATCATGAATCCGGTGGCTTGCTCGGCACCTTCGCGGCCGTCCTGCCAGAAGCTGCCATCGCGAGTGCGCACATCCGGATGCGGCGCAAACCAGTGCTCGCGATCCGCCAGTGGCATGGCGTGGTGCAGGCGAAAGAATATGCGCATGAGGTTGTCGCGGTACCACTCGCGCACTTGCAAGTAGTAGCCGCGCAGTCCCGGCAGGCCGGTCGAATGCGCGAGGCGGATCAGCCTGGACCATTGCGGGAATGGCTGTAGCGGCAGTTCGCTCGACGCGGGTCGCGAGGTAGCCGGATCGGTTTCCCACGGCAGTCGATGAGGACTGTTTTCCAGATTGTCGTAAGCGGTCGGCGGACGGCCCAGCCAGTCGCCGCCGCTGCTGGCCAGTGCCGTGGCGATGCACAGATTGCCTTGCACCACGAACACGTAGAACCGGGAGAACCAGTCTGCTAATTGCTGGCCATCGGCAGCTTGGGCGACCAGTTCGGCAAGCTCCCGATCGAAGCGCTGCAAGCCGTTTTCAAGGTTCAGCAAATGGCCGCGAGCCTTGCGTTGCATACGCAAAAACAGCGGCAACGAACGCAGCATCTTCAGCGGTCGCCACGGCAGATGCGGCGTCGCGCCGCCGACTTCACCGGCATAGTTGCTGGCACTGATGCCCCAGTCGGCCAACCGTGCGAGAAACAGGTCGTTGTTGATGTAGGACGCGCCGCCGAACACAGCAGTGAACGGCTCGTTGTCCTGCAACACTCGCGCATCCCAGCGCGCCATGATCGCCGGGATACTCACCGCCGCGCGGCGCTGGGCGTACTCCACCAGCACGCTCGGTTGCGGTGGCAGGATCTCGGCGATGTTCGCGGCGGTCAGGTGCCGACGCCAGCCGTAGTCGCTGATCGGCCGGTATTGCAGCAGCCAGAGTTGCGAGCCGTCCCAGGCCCATTCGACGTCGCCGGGCACGTAGTGGAACACGCGCAACACGTCTTGCAGGAAGCGCCAGAGCAGGTCTTCGGTCAAGCCGTGGGACGGCGTGAACGTGCCACTGCGCCACGCATCGCCGAGTCGCGAAAGCGTTGCTTGTGAGGGGCTGACTTGACCGTCGGCCAGCGATTCGAGATGACCCTCAACCCATTCCAGTTCTACCGAGAGATGGCGCACGAATGCGATCCCGGAAACCACCGGCGTGATGAAGCGTTGCACCACCACTTCCTCGACGCCTTCGGCCGTGAGTTCGGCGATGCGTTTCGACACATTGGCGGTCGGCTCGCGCAGATAAGTCGTGCTCAAACCGGCATTCGCCGAATCGGCCTGATCCTCGCCATAACTGGAGGAGCGCACAGCCCAAGTCACGTCGGGTTGGGCAGCGAGAAATGTTGGCAGACGCGGATCATTGCAATCGTTGAGCGTCAGCGCCGCCGGCACCGCTTGCCGCGCCAGTTCAGCCAGGCGCAAACGCCCGCCCTTGGTGTGCGCAACAAACCCGCGCTCGCCCGACTCCAGCCACTGCGCAAACTGCATGGGCGCGTCGATCCATGGGTAATGGCCCCAACCGGGTTTCAGGCTGATGGTCAGGTCTGCGCGCGCAAGAATCGCCGACCATGCGGCGGCTTGTTCGATGCCGAGCACCTTGTCCTGATCGCCCCAGACCAGCTCGACCGGATCGGTGATCCACTCCAGCAGCGGCAGCGCGGTGTCGGCACGGATCAGATCCCAGTGCGGCACAAACGCACGGCAACGCGCATAACCGGCGCCCATGCGCTGGTACTGCGCGGGCGTCCAGGTCTGGTTGGAGAACTTGCGCGCGAACAGCGTGGGCTTGTTCGACAGCAGCCAGTGAATGGACTTGCGGATCGGCAGCGGTGACATCAACGCCGGCAATCGGCGCTGCCACAAAAAGGCGCCCACCGGCGCCAACAACACACTGCGAGAAAAGTGCCCGGGCCGACGTTGCAGCGCATGCAGCACCAGCAACGCGTTGACCCCGACGGCCATGATCGCGCTGCCCTTTTGCGTCATCGCCAACAAGGTCTGCGCATAAGCCGCCAGATCCTCGCAGGGCGGCTGCGGGTTGGCGCCGAAGCCCGGCAGCTCCAGCGGCACCACGTCGTAACGCTGAAAATGCGGCAGCGCGTCATCCCACCAATCGGCGGCGCTGCCGTTGCCGGCCAGCAGGTACATCAGGGGCTTGCTCATGGGCGATCCTCAGGCCAGATCGCGCAGCGCGGCGTCAAGAGTCGGATAGCGGAACGTGTAGCCCGCCTCGCTCAAACGCTGCGGCACCACACGTTGACCGTCGAAGAACAATTGCGCCATCTCCCCCGCCAGCGCACGAACTGGCGCGGCGGGAATGTGGAACCACACCGGACGCTTGAGGACCTTGCCGGCCTGCTCGGCGAACGCTGCCTGACTGACCGTTTCCGGCGCCACCATGTTGTAGGTACCGCGCAGACTGTCGTCATCGAAAGCCCTTGCGATCACCTGAAGCACATCATCGCGATGCACCCAACTCATGATCTGCCGACCATCGCCCATGCGCCCGCCGAAGCCCAAGCGGAACGGCAGCAGCAACGGCGTCAACGCGCCGCCCGGGCCGAAGACCACGCCGAAGCGTAGCACCACCTGACGCACGCCAAACTCAGTGGTCGGTTGCGCGGCGGCTTCCCAACGCGCGCAGAGTTCGGCCATGAAACCGTCACCCTTGCTGGCGTGTTCGTCGAGGCTTTCGCTGGCATCGCGTACGCCGTAGAAACCGATGGCCGAGGCCTGGATCCACAGTGCTGGTTTGTGCTTGGTGTTCTTCAACCAGGTCATCAACGCTTCGGTGGTGCCGACTCGGCTGGCGAGCAGTTGCGCCTGACGCTTGGGACTCCAGCGTGGACCGGCGACGGGCGCGCCGGCGAGATTGATCACTACGTCGAAGGCTTCGTCGTGGCTGAGTTCGCTGAGCGAATGCACACAGCGGACGCGGCCGTTGAACAAGGTGGCGGCACTCAACGGATCACGCGTTAGAACGCTAATTGAATGACCGGCGTCGAGTAACTGGTGGACTAAAGCTTCACCTATAAACCCGGTGCCGCCGGTGATCAGCACGCGCTTGAAGGCGCCGCCGGCAAACGAGTTGGACAGGCTCGTTGTCTTTACTGCAGGAGACTTCCGGCGGTCATGGCGATACAGCCAGATCAGCGGCGGCAACAGCATCAGCAGCGCAAAACCGTCAAGCCACAGGTGCGACCAGACCTGTTGTTGCGCCGAGAGCCGCATGTCCTGCGGCGCCCATAACAGGATGCCGGCGATCAACCATCCCCACACTGCTGGAGCTTTCAAGCGATTGCCCAAGTGCACCAGAGCGAGCATGTACAGCGAATAGCTTTGCAGCGTCGCGCCGAAAAGCGCGAGCCACCAGACTTGTTGTTCGTGGCCGGCGGCAGGTACCGCATCGGCGCCCCAGAATGCGAGTTCGAGGGTGTGCAGATAGCCGTCGAGTAAACCGGAGTGACCGGCCCAAGTCAGGGTGAGGCCGGCGAGAATGTGCACGATTGCGGCGGCGTATAGCCAGAGCACTAACGCGGGGCGAAGCGAGGTCGAGGGGGCTGGCATTCCGTGTCCTGAAAGCATTCCTTGGGGGTGGGGAGTTTAAAGGAAATGCGTGGGGTTTCGGGGGTTGTCAGTAGCAGTAGCTGGGTTGGATTGGTGTGGAGGAGTTTTTCTTCAAGTGTTCCAAACCGAAACGGGCGCCATCACTACCCTTCGCGAGGGCCATTTGGTAACAGGCCATGGCTCGAGATGGATCTTTGGTACCCCATTCGCCGCTAGCGAAGGTAGATCCCAACTTGCTGATCGCGTTGGCATTGCCCATTTTTACGGCGCCCATCAGTGCTTGCTCTGCAAGCGCAGGATTTTTGCAGGGACCGTCGGATGTTAGTTCGTTGCCATCGCAGTAAAACTCGGAAAGTCCCATCGCACCGTTCGGCAAAGTCGTGGCCGCTGCTTTGAATAGTGACTCCAAAGTATCCGTTGGCACCTGCGGCGCCATGCCCGAGAGGCTCAAAATAGCGGCTTTATAACTGGCAAGTGGGTCTCCGGAGTGTGCTGCACATAACAAGTTTTCCAGCGTGGCCTCATACAACTCAACGGTGCGAGGCTGGTCTTCCGGTGCACCCAATGCTTCGAACGCCTCGGCACGCTGGAAACAGAGACTTTCTTCCTTGCTCATAGTCGGCGTACTCGCCGCGAGCAGGTCTTTCTCGCGAATAGACCAGTCTTCAACGCCTTCAAGCACCCAGCACGCCTGACGGGAAAAATTGAAGACTTTGACGTTGCTCCAGCCGGCGCGTCGATCCACAACAGTTGAGTGGCTGTCGTCGTATTCCCAAATCACAACACCCGGCGTTTTGCGAGATTCAATAGATGCCATCAACGGATAGGCCAATCCGGCGCCCTTCTCGCCCGTGGTCACAGGCTCGAAACGTCCCGGCTCGGCTTTTGGCTTTAACACCATCGACTTGACGGTAAACGCGGTGAGCCGGCGCTGTGCTTCGATATCGGCAGAAAACACTGCCAGGAAGGGTAAGAAATCCTCGGATGGGCAAGCATTACTGGCGCTGACTTTTTCGGATAACTGCGCCGACTGTGCCGGCACAATCTTGTCCAGATACGCCGAGCGCTCGCGGCTCATTCTGGCGATGCACGAGTTAACAGCGAACACATGCGCAGGCATCCCCGTCTCGATCTCGAATGCTTCCAAAGGGCAGTTCGCATCGCGTAATTTCAGCCACGCACGTTGCGACTCTTTGACCTTCGCCGCGTACTCTGCACCCAACGCCGGATCTGCTCGATAGTCAGATTCAAGTCGCGCCATCAACTGCTTGTAGCTAACGTTCAACTGCGCATCGGCAGCCTTCTTCGCCGCCTCCGAGCAGGGCACCATTTCCAGGCTTGAGGCTACATGGCTGCAGTCGTCCTGCGCATAGGCCGCTGAAACCGGCAGTAGTAGTGCGACCAACAGCGTAAAAACAAAGCGGTTCACTGTGTTCATCCTTGAGTCATTCAGGCTTTGCGCTCGGCGAGCCGGGGCCAAACCACGTTCACGCATAATAAAGAGTAGCCTGCCCTATTAAACGCAAAACATTGGCAGCCATCGCTATTTAGCGCCATTTATTTTCTTGATATAAGATTTTATCAACCCTGCATTAACATAAGGAAAATGTTGCTCCTCACCTTCTTGATATCCTTCCATCCCACTCAGATTCTTATCAAATCGGACAAGCTTATTCACAACCAATTTATTGCCCGCACTTTTTTCATACCCATAAACTTGATAAAGGGTCCCGTACGTTCTAATTCCTCTGCTCGTAATTTCCCAAGAAACCAAAACAAGCACATTTTTCTTACCCTTAACTGGATAAAAGAAAATCGACTCAATTTTTGGGTCTGACCCAGCCACATCGTATTTATCGACAAGACTTCTATTTTTTTTATTGTCGCCCCCAACAACATCCAGAACCAGAGAAACAGGAAACTCCTCGCTCGTCGTCTGCAGGAATGATAATTCACCCCCATTTACGACGTCAGTTCTAAATGGTCCTTGGATTACCGTTCCCTGAAGATAGTCTACATCTTGCGCACTGCTGGAGTTTGCCAGAAGGAAAACAAAAGCAAACATAAATACACGGAGCATAGCAGAACGACCTCTTAGTTAATGTTCATAAGTGCAGCGAGTGCTTGAAACCTACTGTTCCTGTCCGCATATCCATTTTGGCCGCCATTCACCATTTGGGGAAATTGGGGACAGACCACGTTTTTCGGATACTACTAAAAGGTGGTCTGGCCCTATTTCACTCCTTCCCGCCTACCAACGACAAACAGTCCAAACGCCGCAAAGGCAGACTCTTCACCGTCGCCAATGACATCGACTCGGAAGACCTCCTGGCCAACGCCTCCGAAGACATGTTGTCCATCAGCGCCATCGCTGCCAAATTAGCCGACGATGTCGAAGGCCCCAACCGTTCCGTAGCGTTAGCCCTTAGCCGAATTGCCGATGGCGCGCAGCTTATGGTGGAGCGTGCGCTGGATCATCTGGAGGAGTTAACTGCGGCGAGGCAGGAAGTGAAGACGTAAAGATAAGAAGGGGACGGATTCAAATAAATCCGTCCTCCGTTAAGCTATTTTTCGGTCAGTTATTCAGCTTGGCAACGCACTTCTCATAAAGCTCTGAATACTTTTTGTCGTACACCAATTCAACCGGCTCATCCAGATCAGCCGAGGCATTAAACAAGGTTTTGTCTTGCGCATAATACTTGATCCAGCCGACGATACCTTCTCCCGACGTATCATAGTGCAACTGCGCGAGCACTCTTTCTCCATTGTCATCATCAATCAGCAAGTTGATGTTTTCTTTCTTTGTATAACGAAATGGAAAATTACTGCTTCTAACCAGCTCTGTCAGATACCCATAGCAACCCGCACTGTCTGAGCGCGCATCAACAGCTTCATCGTTACCTGCAAACACCAAACTGGCGAAAGCCGAAAAAACAAAACCAAAAAACAGGTTCAAGCTGATACGTTTATATTTCATGACCTTCATTTATTCACCTTTCTCCAATGCTTCTACAAAACGAGCGCGAATCGCCTCAATGTGTTTTTTGTATACTGCTTGCACATTCGTATCGGTAGAGTGCCAGCGTGCCCACTGACCATTGTGCCGCTTGATATAGGCCGCCTTATACTCCATCCCCGCTATCACCGAAGGCAATACGACAAAAACTTTCTTCTTGTCGGTGATTTGTGCGTTGCCGCCTTGCCCGCTCATCCCTTTGTTTTCAAATGCCGACCACGTACCGGTGGGGGTGTATTCAGGATTGGCCTCAAAAATAGAACTGTCCCAACCATAGTATGGAGGTTGACCAAAAGCTTCCATACCACCGGTTCCGCAATGCGCGTATTGACCGGACTCAAAGTGGCCGGTCTCATCGCGGTACATACGCTCAATAATGACCGCCATCTCTTTACCGTATTTCTCGTAAATTACTTTGATTGCGGCCTTGCCATCTGCGACTGTAAATAATCCAGCATGAGCAACAGGACCTTTGGCCTTGAAATTACCAATGAACTCTATCGGATGAAAATGATAAATCTGACTTGGTAATGGGATTTGCATGGCACCTGCCATCTCATCCCAGAACACGAGTTTATCTATTCGCTCTTGCTCATGCTTGAGTAATTCAGGCGAGTCCTTCATCAATTTTTTCAGCCGCTCCCACTTGGGCTCACTGGATTTCGCTTGCCATTCCGTAGGATGGTAAGCAATTAGCTTCGACCACTCGCTGCGGATCTCAGGATCTCGCAAAGCGCTTTGCAATTCAGCAGACGTAACTTCGTTATCCTGAGTACCTTTTGCATCAATCTTGGCATACAGCTCCTTAAAGAAAGCGGGCATGTCACCTGGATCCAGAAACCCGTCGGCTGTGGCATTGCTCTCTTTGATGACTTTGAAGCCAAGCTTTTCCCAATCATGCTGGCAGATGATTTCTTGTTTTTCTTTTTCGATAAACCCGGTTTGCGGTTTGCCGTCACTCTGAAAAGTGGCCCGAACCCATTCCTTGCCTGCACTGTCTTTAATAATGGTGGGGCGATCAACGGGCACTAATGTATCTGCTGGTAGCCCGGGTTCCTGAGGCGTGAATACCGGTGCCTCGTCGGTACCACCTTTGGTAGCTAATAGCTGACCCTTTTTCAACTTCAGATATTTTTTGCCTTCAACCAATGCCGCAGGGTTTTTCAAATACTCTTCAAGTTTTTCATCCGAGCTGAAAATCTCGATGTGAACCTGATGTTTCTTGTTGATATTTCCTTTATCGTCCGCAGGTGTTTCGTAGAGACCTAGATAACCGATCGGCTCACCCGCCTTGATTGCTGAATTACACACCACAACACTGTCAAAAACAGTAGGAATTGTGCTTTTTCTCTTGATAACAGCACCTGACCCGACATCGTCCACACTGCACCAGAACGTCGCAGGCAAAACACCCTCGCCCTTTAGGCCTGTGCCTCCCGACGGAACGAAAGTGCATTCTGCCATGGGGTACTTTTTACCATCCACTAACAGCCATTTGATCTTGTCACTGTCAAAGCGGATTGTACTTCCGGTACACAGCACTTGATCGGGAGCTACTTGTTCTCCTGCTTTATCGCCGGATGGAGCACCTCGAACTTTCAGACCACGTGGAGCTGTAATCGTAGCCTCCACCATGCCTTTCCAGTAGCCAGGAACCTTGCGCTCGGGTGGGAGCACTGTTTTCAAGCGTTCCTTGTTTTTGCTGTTCTTAATGGGCTGACCGTCTTCTTCGATAGCGAACCAGACGACATCATCTTTCTTGAGTTCACCAATTTTGCCCTTGAGGATTTTGCCCTGAGCAAAATTGTATTTACCGTCAGCCGTCGGCTGCTCTTTTAGTACTTCAAACTCGACACCCGACGGTATGTTTTCCACGACCTTACTTTGTGGATCGTCTTTATGATGTGTTCGAGCAGGCCAGCCACCGTTAACAACGGCAACCACTCTAGGGGCTTTCTCTTCTTCTGCCGTATAAAGCTCATAGGGCAACACGTGCATGTAAAGACTAAAGAAAACCAGCTTATTGGTTTTTACCCCCTCGGACTTTTCATTCGCGGGTGATTCATACTCGTGTCGAACAAGACAAAATGAAGTGGAGTACTGCAAGCCTTTGGCCGGTTCGAAATCCGACGTCAGATAGTTCTTGTTCAAGCGATAGGCGACGACTACCCCATCGGCCATACAGCGCACAGGCTCATCCCTGATGCACTGTGGTGCACTGGCGTTAGTGATGTGGATTCCACCGTGCCAGAAATGGTTGCTTCCGAGCAAATAGTGCCCGGCTGTCTCGCCTTCCAAGGCTTTGTACAGTTCCTCTGCATCCTCAAACTGGCTGCCGCCATGCTTCCTGATCGGGTATTGGAAGCTCATTTTTTGCGTCGACGCAGCGGCAGCAGGCGTTGTGGCAGGTGTTGCCGCAGGAGCGGCCGCCGTTGCGTTATCCGGATGCGTCAGATTCGAGATATCGAACCCACGAGGGTTCACCGTCGCATGACCTTGCGCCAGGTTGGGGTGACCTTTGGTGCCGTTCCTCAAAACCTCAAAATGCAAATGGGCACCGGTTCCGATACCGGTGTTGCCACACGGACCGACCGTTCCACCCTTTGCTACCGCTGCCCCCATCGCCAAGGGCGATGCTGAGCGCATATGTGCATAAAGCGTATGCACGATTTCAGCGCCATTCGCGTGCTCTAGAACGACCACATTGCCGTAGCCATTCATGACACCTTTATAAACAACCTTTCCCGCGCCGGCTGCTGGAATGGGTGTTCCAGCGGGTGCCGCCCAGTCTTCACCCCGGTGTGGTCTGACCAACCCGCTCACCGGATGCACTCGAGTAGGGTTCCATGCACTCGTATAATGAAATGGCGCGCCTGGATTAAAATATTCCATATTGATTACTCACTGTACTCATCACAGTAGAAGACCGAACTTCCTTGTTGCTTTGGGTCGGCGATCAAAATCGGAGCATTACCTTCACTCTGATTTATTTTTAAGTCTTTGAAGCGCTCACGTAAGGCGGCTTCAACAACCACTGGACTTTCATTCAAGTAGATGGCGTGAACACTGAAAGGGCCTTTATACGGAATGGCAATCTGGCTGACCGTCAAACCATAGAATTTATCGTTCACGCAATAAAACGCTGCTTCATCAACCCGACAAGGCTCAAGTTTTTTATCAATAAAATATTGGCCACTTGGCTTGTTGGTAACCGGGTCGAGAAAAATGTTATGGATGTTGCACGTTTCAATACCGGTGAACTGCTCCTCCAGCGTCATTTGGGAGCAAGCGCTTAATACCAAGAGAGCAATAAGCAGCGGAGCCCGTTTGAATCGCTGCATTGCCTGAGATGTTCTGATGTTGAGCATTCGCTTCATCCTTACTCTGAAAACACAAAAAAAGCCTTCGGCTTAACCTTCTCAGGCGGCGCATTCAACAACGCCTGATCCATCAAACTCCCCGCCTTATCCTTATCCGCCGCCCCCGGCAGCACCGGCGGTTTAATCCCGATCCCGGTGCCGCTCCCTGGCGAGCCACCCGCATTAATCTTCACCACCGGCCCAACCACGGTCACACCACCACCATCGAGCTTGATAAAGCTCCCACCCCCAAGAATGGTCAGCTCTGTCCCCGCCTCAATAACAATCTTGTCCCCAGCTTTAAGGTGAATCTCTTTGCCCACGCTGGTGAGCTGCGCCGTACCCAGCTTCACATGCTGGTTCTGCCCAACCGTGAGGTGATCATCCAGCTTCGCTTCAACCTTGCGGTCGGAAATCGTGGTGCGGTGTTCTTCGGCTTTGAGCTCGGTGTAGGTGTTCTTCACCACGGTGTCGTGGCGTTCGTTACCGACGCGGATTTTCTGGTCGTGCTCGATGTTTTCGTCCCAGTCGCGCTGGGCGTGGATGTAGATCTGCTCCGCGCCTTTTTTGTCTTCGATGCGCAGTTCGTTGTAACCGCCGCCACCCGGGGAGCTGAGGGTTTTGAAGACGCTGCGGGTTTTATTTGCCGGCAGGGCGTACGGCACCGGGTTTTCCTTGTGGTACAGGCAGCCGGTGACGAGGGGTTGGTCGGGGTCGCCTTCGAGGAAGGTGACGAGGACTTCCATGCCGATGCGCGGAATGCTGATGGCGCCGTAGCGGTCGCCGGCCCAGGAGCTGGAGACGCGTAGCCAGCAGCTGGTTTTGTCGTCGGCCAGGCCTTCGCGGTCCCAGTGGAATTGCACTTTGATGCGGCCGTATTGGTCGCAGTGGATTTCTTCGCCTTTGGGGCCGGTGACCATGGCGGTCTGGCTGCCGAGCACGCGCGGTTTCGGGTGTTCGAGGGCCGGGCGGTAGAACACGTCCCACGGGGTGGCGAGGAAGGTGTTGCGGTAGCCCTGGTGGAAGTCGTCCTTGTTGTCGGTGGTGTCGCTGGTCACGCCTTCTTCGAGGACTTGCGGCTGTTTGCCTTCGTGGAAGATTTCGGTGAGCAGCCACAGGTCGTTCCACTCGCTGCGCGGGTGGTCGGACATGGCCATGAAGTGGCCGCTGACCAGTTTGGTCTGGTCGCCACGACCTTCGGCCTGACGGTAGTCGGCGCGGTGGCGTTCGAGGGCGCGCTGGCTGAGGAACTTGCCGCGCGCACGGTCGATGAAGCGGCCCGGGTAGTCGTAGTCTTCCAGATCCGGTTCGGTGCTTTCGCCATCCGGTTTGTACGCTGCTTCCATTTGCAGGCGCGGTTTTTCGAAGTCGTAGTCGCGGCGCGTGGTGCGGCTGGTGCGGGTTTCCAGACGCAGTTTGAAGCCTTTGATCACCGGCTCTTCGGCGACCATGCCGCTGCCCTGTATGTAGGCGGTCGGCTGGCCGAGGTCGGGGAACACCGTTTGGTCGTCGCCGAACACCAGCAGGTGGGCTTTTTCGCTGTGCTGGAAGTGGTAGTGAATACCCTCCTCTTCGCACAGGCGCTGGACGAAGTGCAGGTCGGTTTCGTCGTACTGCACGCAGTAGTCGCGATCCGGGCACGGCTGGCTCAGCTGGAAGCTGTAGGCGTTGCCCTTGATCCCGTGTTCGTCGAGGATCAGCGCGATGATTTTCGGTGCCGACATCTGCTGGTAGATACGCTGGTTGGTGCGGTGATGCAGGTATTGCAGTTGCGGCACCAGCGAGACTTTGTAGCGGGTCAGGCGCTTGCCGGCATCGCCTTGGGCGACGCGGTAGATCTGGCCGTGAATGCCCGAGCCCTGTGGATCGAATGCGAGAAACGCCTGCTTGTGCAGGAGTTTTTCCAGGTCCAGATCGGGGTTTTCGCTGACCAGTTCGAGGTCGAAACGAAACGGCTGGCTGATGCCTTCGGTGCCGGTGAACGACAGCACTTGCAGGTCGCCCACGTAGTCTTCGACCTTGAGGCTGAAGTGGGTTTCGTTAGCTGGGTTGAACATAAAGCGCTCCCTGTTCGAATGTCGTCCGTTACGCCCGAAGTCGCAACCGTTGCAGCCAGGACGAAGTGGCGCCCAAGGCGTCACGCAATTGATCGGCAGTGATGGTGCGTTCTGCCGCATTGAAGCTCAGCGCGGTTCGCAGCGCTGGCCAGCCGTGTTTCGGCAGGTTCGCCGGGGCTTGCAGCTCGCGCTCCAGGTGCTCGTCGCGGGCCTGGGTCGAGGGCAAGCGGCGGAACGGGTGTTTGCCGCTCGCCAGTTCATAGATCACGCAGGCCACGCCGTACACGTCCGCGCTGGCCGACAACGGTTGGCCCTCAAGCAGTTCGGGGGCGGCGTAGCCCGGGGTCCAGGCGTTGAAACGCTCGCGGCTGAGGTGCGGCAGGCCGGGCAACACGCCCTCGTCTGCCTGGCCGAGACCGAAGTCGAACAGGCGCAGGCCGTCTTCGCTGAGCATGACGTTGCTCGGTTTCATGTCACCGTGCAGCACGCCGCGACGGTGGGCGTAGGCCAGCGTATCGAGCAGCGGCAGCGCGATGTCGCGCGTTTCTTTCCACGGCAGGCCGAGGGGCCGCTCGCAGAGCAGTTTGTCCAAGGTCAGGCCACGCATGTATTCCATGGTGATGAAGGCCCGCTGGCAGTCGGTGTCGACTTCAAAAGTGTGTGCACGCACGACGTTGTCGTGGCGCAGGCGTCGGGTCAGGGCGAACTCGCTGTAGAGCAAGGCACTGGCGTCCGGCGATTCGGCAAATTCTTCGCTGAGGATTTTCAGCGCAATGTAAGGGTCGGGATCGCCGAACTGCTCGTGCAGCAGATCTCGCGCCCGGTAAACGGCGCCCATGCCGCCCGCCCCGAGCAGACGCTCGAGGTGGTAGCGGCCGGCGAGTACGTCCGGCAATGCACCGATGCTGGCCTTGGTCGGCGCCAGCAACGGCTCGGCGTTGTTTGCCTTGGCGAAGGCGAAGTAGGTCAGGTTGCTGGCCTGCTCTTCGCTCATCAGCAAGTCATCGACTGAGGATTCGATTTCAGTCATTGGCGGATCACCACGGCAGTCAGGTTGTCCCGGGCGGCGCCACGCAGGGCGCCGTCGAACAGACGTTCCAGCGCCACATGCGGCGCGCTGAGGCTGAGGGCGTTGCCGAGGGCATCGCTGCTCAGGCCCTGATACAAACCATCGCTGCACAGCAAAAACGCATCGCCCGGATAGACCTCGAGTTCGAGGACATCCAGGGTCAGCTGTTCGGCCGCACCGACGGCTCGGGTCAACGCCTGAGCCGCCGGGTGCGCTGCCGCCTGTTCGACGCTCATCTGTTGCTCGTCGATCAGTTGCTGCTGCAGCGAATGATCCTTGGACAGCTGATACAGCCGCTGCCCGCGCCACATGTAACAACGGCTGTCGCCGGCCCAGATGCAGGCCGCGCGGTTGCCTTCCACCAGCAGCGCCACAACGGTGCTGCCCATGATGCTGTCGTGACGCCCGGCGGTGACCGTCAACTCTTGCCCCAAGCGCCGGTTCAGCCAGTGCAGGCACTGGCGGATGGCTTTGAGGCGTTCGTCGAAGTCCTCGTGTTGCGGCAGTTCAGCCAGGCTGGCGACGATCAACTGGCTGGCGATGTCGCCACCCTGATGACCGCCCATGCCGTCCGCGACCACCCACAGCCCCTGCTGCGGATTGTCGAGGAAGGCATCTTCGTTGCGCGCCCGCACCTTGCCCGGGTCGGTTCGCGCCGCGCTGCGCCAGGGACTGGCCACCAGCATCAGAGCTGCACCGGCATACGGAAGGTGCGCAGCACGCCCATGTCGAACGGGTTCGGCGTGCGCTGGCTGGTCAGCAGGTAGTTGGCGCGCAGGCCACCCACGTCGGCTTTCAGCACCAGCACGTCGCGACCGGTCAGGTACTCGGTCTGCATCAAATCGAACAGACGGAACAGCGACCATGGGCCGGAGTTCTTCTCGATGCCGATCGGACGCCCCGCCATCTTGTCCATCACCAGGCTGGTGCGACCGTCTTCAGCATCGGTCGGCCACTTGAACGTCATCGGCAGGATCGGACCGTGGCGGTATTCCATGGTCTTGTCGCCGAACTTGAACTCGGAACGGCTGACCGCCGGGTCGAGGGTGTACGGCTCCAGCTTGAACTGAACGGTCGGCTCGGCCGGATTGATCGAGAAGAAGCTCTGACGAATGGTCAGGGCTGCTGCCATCTGGTCGAGGTACATCTTCGATACCGGCAGGCTGTGACCGTCGACGCTGCGCATCCGGTAGTTGCCCGGATCACCGCTGACGAACGGACGCATGTAGCTGTCGAAGAAGCGGTCGACGGTGCCTTGAGCGCGGAAGAACTCACGGAAGTCGCTGATCGCCACGTCGCTGGTGCTGCTGGCGCTGAACGGATAGCGCTTGCTGATGGTTTTGCCATACACGCTGTACAGCTCGTTCTGATAACGGCCGTTCAGGTATTGGTAAGCGTCGTTGAGCACCAGGCGCCACGAGTCTTCAGCCAGCACGTTGAACCACACGCTCAGCGGACGCGGCAGGCGACCCGAGGCCGCACGCAGGTTGGTCAGCGCATCACGCTGGCCGCTCATGCGGGTTTTCGCCATTTCGAACGCGGCTTGTTCCGGCGTACTGGAACGGGCCAGACCGGACAGTTGCAGTTGCAGGTCGTTGAGCGCGCTGATGGCCGGGGTCAGGTCAGCGGCCGGGCCGTTGTTGTCGTCGAGCAAACGATGCAGCGGCTCGAAGCGACGTTGCAGGGATTTCTTCGCGGTGTCCGGCAGGCTCTTCGCCACGTTCAGCGCCGAAGCCTTGTCGGCGACCGCCGAGGCCAGTTTGCCGACCTTGCCCAGTTTGCCTTTCTGCCCTGCCAGTGCATCGGCAGCATCACCGGCTTCATCCACCGGATCGGCAGCAGCCGGGAAGCGCGTGTTCTCGCGCACTTCAGTGAGCAATGCCAGCACCGGCGAGTTGGCCGACGTCAAGCCCGCCAGTTGCTCGGCGCCTTCACCGGCGTCGCTGATCGGCGGCAAGGCCACCTGGCCAACGGCCTCGCTCCAGTAGTTGGCGTAGTCGCGGAAGTACAGTTGTTCCAGCTCGACCATCAGGCGACGCAAGTCCATGTCGCTGATGCCCGCGCCTTCGCCCAGCACCCAGTTGTCACGCAGGATGTCGGTGACCAGCGCCGAACCCTGCACCGAGAAATACTGCTGATAACCCTGCTGGGTGTAGAAGCCCGGGATCACGTATTCGGTGCCGATGAACAGCGAGCCCTGCGGCCCGAGGTGTTGGCTGAAACGGTATTCCGGCAGGTTGCGCGCCTGCTCACGGAGCATGCGGTAGACCACGGTGGCCAGCGATTCGGCGCGCAGCACCTGACGTGCCTGAGTCACCAGTTGATCGTTCAGTGGGTAGATGAACGGCTGCTTCAGCAGGCGCTCAAGGTGAGTGTTCAGGCCGTTCTGCACCGCGGTGTTGCCGGTGTAGCGCTGCGACCAGTCAGTGGCGACCCAGTCCTTGAGCCACACCGCGTCACGACGGTCTTTCATGTTCAGCATCAGGTACGCACGCAGGCTGTTGAGCAGCTTGTCGCGGTCCTTCATGTTGGCGCGAATCTGCCCTTCGAGCATCGTCGCGACCCGTGGCAGCAATTGCGCTTCGAGCTCATGCTCGTAGGCTTGCCTGACCACCGGATTGACGTCTTCGCCCTGATACAGACCGCCACGCTCGTGGTACGAGACGTCGCCCTTCTTCGGGAACACCTGAGTCGCGGCATAGCTGGTGTCGAGGGTTTTCAGCACGCCCATTGCATCATCACGCGGGGTCAGCGCCGAACGCTGCTGAGTCCAGTTCTGCGCCAGCGTGCGCAGGTTTTCCAGACGCTCGTAGTTGGCCGAGAACCCACCGGCCCAGAGCATGCCGAACAGCGCCAGTGCCGCCAGTGCGCCAACGTACAACGCACGCTGGCCCCAGTGGATGCGGCTGCGCTCACGCTTGTCGAGGCCGGCCAGATCCGACTCGGGGAAAATCACTCGGCTGAACAGATGATGGATGAAGCGCGAACGGCCACTGCGCAGGGTCGGCAGCACGCCGGCACTCATGCCGAGGCTGGCGCCGATGCCGGCGGTGGTCGCGTCCATTTCCTGCGTCAGGTGCGGAGCACTGGTCAGGTAGAAACCCCGCAGCAGCGACGCACGCTGATAACGGTTGCCGGTGAACGCCATGTCGACGAACAGGCACAGGCGCTCACCGATCTGCCCCAGTTGATGCGGGAAGTCGAGGATGCGGCCACGGCGCTGGGTATCGCGCTCGGAGTGCATGCGCATGATCACCTGATTGTTCAGGCGCCGCAGCAGCTCTTCGAACTCGCCGCGCAGCACAGCCACGTCGGTACCGACCTGATCCTTGCGGAAACTGGTACCCAGCACCTGATCACTTTCTTCGCGGGTCAGTTGATCGAAGAACTCGTCGAACCCGAGCAGCTTGTCCGCCTTGCTCAGTACCAGATACACCGGCACGTCGACGTGCAGTTTCTGATAGACGTCTTGCAGACGACCGCGCACCTGGCGCGCCAGGGTGTCGATGTCCTGCTCGCTGCCACCGATCAGGGATTCCACCGGAATGGTCACCAGCACCCCGTTCAACGGACGACCGCGACGACGCTTGCGCAGCAGTTCGAGCAAGGTGGTCCAGGCACTGCCGTCGACTTCCGCGTCCGGCTGCGTGGTGTAGCGCCCGGCGGTGTCGATCAGCACACCGTGGTCGGCGAAGTACCAGTCGCAATGACGGGTGCCGAGGGTGTCGCGGGTCAGCTTGCGGTCGATCTTGTTGATCGGGAATTCCAGCCCGGAGAAGTCCAGCAGACTGGTCTTGCCGGAAGCCTGCGGACCGATCAGCAGGTACCACGGCAAGTCATTGCGCCAGCGTTCGCTGCGGCCGCGATACAGGCTCGAAGTCTTCAGGGTTTTCAGCGCGTCCTTGAAGCGCGCCTTCAACTCTTTCTGCTCTTCTTCGATCAGTTCATCACGACGGATGCGATCCTGGCCATCTTCGGTTTCTTCGACGGCTTTCTTGCGGATGCCCGCGCGCCAGCTGACGAAGACCATGGTCAGGCCCCAGATCAGGAACAGCACGGCGATGGTCAGCAGACGCGAGGTCGCGCTTTCCCAGAACTTGTAGTCATCCACCGCCAACAACGGGCCGACGAACCACACCAGCAGCGCCACGAACAGCACCAGCAGCAAGGTCCAGACCCAGGTCTGGCGCAGGAAGGCGCCGACTTTCTTGAAAAACTTTTTCATCACACGTCCCTGTTACGGCTGCGACTGCGGTTGGACCGCGGCCGGATCAAGCGGCTGATAAGGTTGCAGAACGGTGTCGCGCTGCTCGCCCAGGACCCAGGCGAAGCCCGAATACATGACCACCAGGCAGACCAACGTGAACAGCACCACCATCCACGCCGGCACGATGCGCACCAGGTTGCGGCGCTGGTCGTTGAGGCCTTCCCAGTGCGGCGACAACTCGCGCGGCACGTCGCCACGCAACTGACGGATCTGCCGGTACAGGGCGTCGCGGATGCCTTCGAGTTCGAGCATGCCACGGGCCTGCACGCGGTACTTGCCCTCGAAACCGAGGGACAGGCACAGGTACATCAGCTCAAGCATCGGCAGGTGCTTGACCGGGTTCTTCGACAGCCGATCGAGCAGCTGGAAGAACTTCTCGCCACCGAAGGTCTCGTTGTGGAAGCTGCTGAGCAGGCTCATCTGCGACCACTCGCTTTCGTTGCCCCATGGCGTGGTCACCACAGCTTCGTCGACCACGGTGCAGAGCACGTAACGCGCGGCCATCACCTGACTGCTTTCGGCGCCGTTGTGCAACGCGCGCACTTCAAACAGCTTGAGCCCGGCGGTCAGGCGCTCGTTGAGCGCGTAGAGGTCTTCGCGGGTTTCACTGTGCTTGAGGCGCACCACTTCCGAGAGCAGTTCGGACGACGCCGCCACCAGCGAATTGAGGCTGATGTTGAACGCCTCCGCCGGGCGCAGGCGCGCGGCGTAGATCATCCGTTCTTCCAGTTGCTCGAAGCGCGGCGGCGCGGCGAAGTCGGTCAGCGGACTGGCTGCCGGTCCGTGGCCCTGACGATCGAGCAGGACGGTTTTGTCGTCCTGGTTGTAATCCGTTTCCTTGATCATGTCGGTCAGTTCCTGATGGCCCAGAATTTCAGTTCAAGCTCGGCGAATTCGCCGGACACGTGGAACGCGAAGCCGCCGGAGCGCTCGAGTTGCGCCAGGTCTTCGGAACTGAGTTCGAGGATGAAGTAGGTTTTGTTCGAGTGGAACGCGATCTGCCGCGGGGCCACCGGCAACGGTTTGACCTTGATCCCCGGCAAGTGCAGGTTGACCAGTTGGCGGATGCGTTCCACCGGGCCGACCTTGAGGTGCGCCGGCAAGCGGTGGCGTAGTTCTTCGGAGTCGCAGTTGGCACTCGCCGCCAGCACGAACGATGCCGAGCCGAGCAGTTTGTGGTCGTGCAACGGCGATACGATGATCCCGTACTGACGCGCCTGCAGGATCAGTTCGATGGCGTGCTGTTCGAGCACCATCGACAGCACCTGACGAATCGCTTCCATCAGTTTGCGGAAGCTCGCGCCCTGATCGGCGTGGGAATAGCGGCTGTCCAGACGCGGGCGCTTGCTGTCGCTGGAGAAGGTCGCCAGATCGCCAAGCATGGTCAGCAGCGTGCGATACAACTCTTCCGGATGCACCTGCTCCAGACCGAGGTAGTGGCGCAGCAGCAGTTCGGTACGGTTGATCAGTTGCAGCATCATGAAGTCGCCGACTTCCGCGCCGCCGACCTTGCCGTTGGAGCGAATCCGCTCGGCAATCGTGTCGCCACGGTGGTTGAGCATGCTGATGACTTCTTTCAGGCACGACAGCAGATAGCTGGACGCGTGGGCCTGAATGTAGGTCGGCACAAAGTCCGGGTCGAGGCTGATCACGCCGTCCGGCGTGGTGTCGAGCACGTCGCAGATCTTCAGCTTCACGTAGGCCTGATCGCTCTGCTGCTCGCCGAGCAACAGTTTGAAGTCCGGGCGGCCACAGCTGACCTGGCTGGCGGAATCATCGCCGGCGTTGGAGTCGGCCACTTCGGCGTCGTACGCGGTGTACCGCGCGAGCACGTCGGACTGCTCCGGGCGGCGCGCTTCGATGTGGTTACCGGTGACCAGCGGCAGCGCCAGGTAAATCGGCGTGTTGCCGGTGTTCGGCGGCACGTCCAGCGCCAGCGGCTCGGTGTTGCCGCCGAGTTCGAACAGGCTGCCGTCCGGCAGGATCCCCGAGGCGGCACTGATCACCAGTTTGCCCATGTTGAGGAACTGCAGGTCGATCTCCAGATTGAGGAAACCCCAGGTGTAGCCACCCAGCAACTGAGTGCGGGTTTTCATCTGGTGATCGTAATAGCGATCGTTGTGCTGGAAGTGCTGCGGCCGCAGCAACATGCCTTCCTGCCAAATGACTTTATGGGTATTCATGTTCAGTCATCCGCCTTGGCGAGCGCTTCATGGGTGTTGCGGATCCCGGCCTGATCCAGGGTCAGATCGGCTTCGGTCAGCTCCAGCGGGGTGACCTGAACGGTGTAGCGCCACTTGGTTTCCGGCAGATCGCGGTACGCAGCGAGGACGCCGACGTAGCGGCTGCCCTCCTCCACGCTGAGTTTCATTTCCACGGTTTCACCCGGGCGCAGTTCGAGTTCTTCGCTGGCCACCAGATCCGGGTTGAGCGATTCCTTGGCGCGCTCGTAGAGGCTGAAGAAATCAGCGTTCTCGAAGGTCACCGGGTGCTTGAGTTCGAACAGGCGCACGACGATCGGCGAAGGACGGCCGTTGAGGTCCGGGTTGAGCTGATCGCTGCCGGTCAGCTTCAGGTTGATCTTGGTCACTTTCGAGTACGGCGACAGCGACGAGCAACCGGCGAGCAGCACCAGCACGGTGAGCGCAGTCAGCGTCTTGAAAAAAGCGGTCGAGCGGCGAGACATGCGCATCATCCTTGGTGGTCGGTGTGGAGGGTGGAGATCAGGCGGATCTGTTCTTCGTAAGCCTGGGCGAAATCACGGGCCAGCAGACGCTCGCTCCAGTCATCGTCCTGACGCAGAGCCTGGTGATACCGGCCGAACGCTCTCCAGCGTCCGCCCGAGGTGGCGATCAACGGCTTGTTGTCGCGCTCGAAACGCAGGGTCAGTTGTTCCGGCGAGAAGTGCTCCAGCGTGCCGCGCACGGCGGCGCGGCTGGCGGTGAGCAAGGCTACCTGATGCGCCTGCAGATCGCGGAACGCACGGGAGATCGCTTGCTCGGCCGGCAGGTGCCCGGGCTTGTGCGGCTGCAACAGAATCTCCAGCGCTTCGCTCGGATCGACGGCGAATTTCAGCGGGTTCTTGTTGGTGCCTTGCACGGTGGTCTGGGCCAGACGCAGTTCGTTTTTCAGCTCCGAACGGGTGCGCAGGCTCTGCTGCAAACCGCCGATGCTCTGCCGCAACAGGCGTGCGGCATTGAGTGCCAAAGCTTCGCGGGCGTCGTGATCGAGGCCTTTGACGTCAACGCCCAGCGCCGCACCGAAATGCTCCCAGAAACCCTCGCTCTGCCGCTCGACGACCTTCGGGGCCGGAGCTGGCTCGGGCTCAACCGGGGCAATCAGCTCCGGCACCATCAGGCTTTCCATGTCGATGCGCGCATAGTCGGCGCGCTGACGGGAGTCTTCGGGCTTGGCGGTCGGGGCCAACAGTTCGTCGATTTCCGAATAGACGCGCTCTTGCTGTTCGATCGCGTTCAGCGGATCAAGGTCGAGGAAGGCGTCGTCCGGGATGATGCTGCCGGCGGCACGCGGCCGGCCGACTTCGCCGTCGAAGGTCGCCGGATCGCGCACCAGCCGCGCACGAATCTCGAAGTCGCCGAGCACGTAGGTGCTGCCGTGCTCGATGCGCACCGGCTCGCCCTTGTGCAGGCGTGCGCCGCTGCCGCCGTCCTGGACGCCGTTGCTGCTGGTGTCGGTGAGGAAAAACGTGCCTTCGCGGTAACTGACAATCGCGTGGTGATTGGACAGGTGGCGCTTGCGGTCAGGAATGATCCAGTCGCAGTCCTCGCCCCGCCCGATCACGCCGCCGGCCTGTTTGAAGGTCTTCTGGCACAACTCGGTGGGCACGAACTGCTTGGTGTTCAGCATTTCGAAAACCAATTCCATGTTTGATGCTCCTTGCGGTCACTTGCCGCGATTGACCGCTTGCGGATCACCCAACGGGCGATAGTCGTTGTCGTTGAATTTGTAATTGCCGCTACAGCCGCCAAGGCCGCATAGAACGACGAGGGTCAGCAGGACAGCGTGCCAGTGACGAACAGACATCAGAGGGTCTCCAGGGGTAGACAAAGCACAAAGCGCCGACCCTTGCGGGCGGCGCTGAAATTAATTCTTTGGGTGGTCTCGAAGGCTCTGCATCGGGGCCTTGAGCCAGACCACCGAGGTGAACGCACCTCCTGTGGCCAGTGCGCAATCTGTGGCGAGGGAGCTTGCTCCCGCCGGGGTGCGCAGCAGCCCCAAAACCAGACACTGCGGTGCCTCAGGGAAACCGGGTTCAGCGGGTTACGACTGCTGCGCAGTCGAGCGGGAGCAAGCTCCCTCGCCACAGGGGAATTCGCCTTCCAATAAGTGTTCACGTCAACCATCGAAATCACCCAGGTTGATATTCAGGCGCCCGAGGCGGTACAGCAGGGTGCGGCGTGGCAGGCCCAGTTCGCGGGCGGCGAGGGTCTGGTTGCCGTCGTTCTTGCGCAGGCAGTCGAGCAACAACGTGCGTTCGACTTTTTCCAGGCGTTCGCGCAGGTTCAGGCCGCTGTGGTCTTCGGGGATCGGCTCCATGCGCAGGGAGAAATGCTCGGCCAGCAATTCGCCGCCCTCGCACAACAGCACCGCGCGTTCGACCAGTGCCTTGAGTTCGCGCACGTTGCCGGGGAAGGTGTAACCGGACAGGTGTTCCAGCGCCGCGCTCGACCAGCGCACCGGATCACGCTGCAAATACGCGCAGGTCTTCTCGGCGAAGTGCTGAGCCAGCTCGAGGATGTCGCCTTCGCGCTGACGCAGGGCCGGCAGCTCGATCGGGAACTGCGCGAGGCGGTAATACAAGTCCTCGCGGAATTTGCCTTCGCTGACCAGCGTCGACAGATCGCGGTGCGTCGCGGCGATGATGCGCACGTCGATCTTGTGCGTGTCGTTGGAACCCAGCGGACGAATCTCGCCCTCCTGCAACACCCGCAGAATCTTCGCTTGCAGCGACAGCGGCATGTCGCCGATCTCGTCGAGCAACAGCGTGCCACCGTTGGCCGCATCGAACAGACCCGCGCGGTCGCGATCGGCACCGGTGAAAGCGCCTTTGCGATAGCCGAACAGCTCGCTTTCCAGCAGGTTTTCCGGGACTGCCGCGCAGTTCTGCACGATGAACGCCTGAGAGCGGCGCGGGCCGCAATCGTGAATCGCCCGGGCCACGACTTCCTTGCCGGTGCCGGTCTCGCCACGCAGCAGCACGGTGTACGGGCTGTGCAGGACTTTGCTGATCAGCGAATGGGTCTGACGCATCGCCGCGCTTTTGCCGATCAGGCCATAGCCGTTGATGCTCGGCACACTGCGCGCCACCGTGGCCGACTCGGCCGGCGGCTGGCGCAGACGCTGCAGCAAATGCAGCTGACCAAGAACGAACGAGCCGAGCTGGCCAAGGGAATCGGCAAAACCCTGCAGGTCGACGTGACGGCGACTGGCGCACAGCAGCAGGCCTTCAACCGCTTTCTGCTGATTGACCAGTGGCACGCACAGCAGCGATTGCCAGGCACCAGCGGTGGCCGGCAAAAAGCTGGTCTCGTGCAGGCTGGCACCCAGATCGTCGAGGCAGACCACGCGGTTCTGGCACAAGGCAAACTGCAGCAGCTGCTCACCGTTGTAGTCCGCCGGCAGGCTGGTGGCAGCGCGCGGTTGCAGCGCGCCGTCGAGGCATTCGGCGTTCATCCCCAGGCAGGTGTGGGTAGCGTCGAGCAGGTACAGCTGCGTCAGTTCGCAACCGCTCAGCTCGGCCAACCCGCGCACGAAGTCACCCAGCAGCGCAGCACCGTCCGCCGCGCGCGACAGGCTGGCGAACTGCGCCAGCAAGGCTTCGGCATAGACCAGTGGCTGCGGCACTTGAGTGAACATCACACCCACCTCAGGCGAACTCGCACGTCACGCTGGCGTTGCCGTCGAGCGTGGCATGCACACGCTTGAGGCTTTCACCGGTGGCCATTGCGTCGAGCAAGCGGTCGGCCACCAGCGGCAGCACGTGCTGGTCGAGCAGATGGTCGATCAGGCGCGCGCCGCTTTCGCTTTGCGTGCAGCGCTCGGACAGGTGATCGACGAGGTTCTGGCACCAGCTGAAATCCAGCTGACGACGGTTCAGACGCTCGCCCAGACGACCGAGTTTGATCTCGATCAGCTCGCGCAGCACCGGGCCGCCGACCGGGTAGTACGGCACCACTTTCATCCGCGCCAGCAGCGCCGGTTTGAAGTGTTTGCTCAGCACCGGGCGAATCGTCTCTTCCAGCAGCTCGGCGGTCGGGCGCGCGCCGTCTTCGCAGAGGTCGCTGATCTTGTCGCTACCGAGGTTCGAAGTCATCAGGATCAGGGTGTTGCGGAAGTCGATTTCGCGACCTTCGCCGTCGTTGGCCACGCCCTTGTCGAAGATTTGGTAGAACAGGTTGAGCACGTCCGGATCAGCCTTCTCGACCTCATCGAGCAGCACCACCGAGTACGGCTTCTGCCGTACCGCTTCGGTGAGCATGCCGCCCTCGCCGTAACCGACGTAGCCCGGTGGCGCACCGATCAGACGCGAGACGGTGTGCTTCTCCTGGAATTCGGACATATTGATGGTGGTGATGAAACGGTCGCCGCCGTACAGCAGGTCAGCCAGGGCCAGTGCTGTTTCGGTCTTGCCGACGCCGCTCGGGCCAACCAGCAGGAACACGCCGACCGGTGCATCAGGTTTATTCAGGCCAGCCGCCGTGGCGCGCATCGAGCGATCCAGTGCGTGCACGGCTTGTTCCTGACCCCGGATACGCGTGCGCAGATCGGTGGCGAAACTCGCGACCTTGGCGTTGTGCTCGCGGGCCAGTTGCGCCAACGGCACGCCGGTCCAGGCGCTGATCACTTCGGCCACCAGGCGCGGGCAGACTTCGAAGCTGACCAGACGTTCTTTGACTTGAGCAGCGGTGAGGGCGCTGTGGGTCTGGTGCAGTTCGGCTTCCAGCGCTTCGACGCTCTGGCCTTCCTCGACCTCGGCGGCGATGGTTTCGATCACCGTGCCTTCGGCGTCTTCTTCAACGCTGACGGTCGGCTCGACGGCAGCTGCTTCGCGGGCCTTGGCCAGTTGCTGACGCAGTTCCAGCAGGCGCTCGGCCAGTTGTTTCTGTTCGGTCCACAGACTTTCCAGCGCGACCATTTCGCTTTCGGCTTCGTCCAGCCGCGCTTCCAGCGCATCCAGCGCTTCGTGGTCGATCAGCAGACCGGCCTCGGCATCGCGGCGCAGGGCCTGACGCTGACGGCCACCTTCGGCCAGTTCGCCACGCAGGCGCTCAAGGCTTTCCGGGGCAGCGGCGAGGCTGATGCGCACGCGGGCACACGCGGTGTCGAGCACATCGACGGCTTTGTCCGGCAGCTGCCGACCTGCCAGGTAACGCGCCGACAATTCCGCCGCCGAGACCACCGCGTCATCGCGCAGGTAGATGCCGTGGCTCTTCTCGTAGACCTGCGCCAGACCACGCAGGATGGTCACCGCTTCGCTGACGGTCGGTTCGTGCAACTGCACCGGTTGGAAACGCCGGGCCAGCGCCGGGTCCTTCTCGAAGTATTTCTTGTACTCGGCCCAGGTGGTCGCGGCGATGGTGCGCAGTTCACCGCGAGCCAGCGCCGGTTTCAGCAGGTTGGCCGCGTCGGAACCGCCGGCATTGCCGCCCGCGCCGATCAGGGTGTGGGCTTCGTCGATGAACAGGATGATCGGTTTCGGCGAGGCTTTGACCTCGTCGATCACACCTTTGAGACGACGCTCGAATTCGCCTTTGACGCTGGCGCCGGCCTGCAGCAGGCCCATGTCCAGCGACAGCAGTTCAACACCCTTGAGCACCTGCGGCACTTCACCGGCAGCGATGCGCGAGGCCAGGCCTTCGACGATGGCGGTTTTACCGACGCCGGCCTCACCCACGACGATCGGGTTGTTCTTGCGGCGACGGGCAAGGATGTCGACCATCTGCCGGATCGCGCCATCGCGGCACAGCACCGGGTCGAGTTTGCCGTCGCGCGCCTGCTGGGTCAGGTTGTGGGTGAAACGCTGCAGCAGCGATTCGCCTTGAGCGGCCGGCTTGCCGTTGGCGGCCGGTTGCTCCTGTTGCGACAGGGCAAATTCCTTCAGGCGATCGATGTTCAGTTTGGCGAGCAGCGGCTGATAACGGCTGCCGGCGTAGCGCATCGGGTTGCGCAGCAGCGCAAGGATCAGCGCGGCGTCTTCGACCTGGGTCTGGCCCAGTTCGAGGTTGGCCACCAGCAGCGCGTCTTGCAGCCACTGCACCAGTTCCGGGGCGAACACCGGGTTGCGCGAGGCGCTGTGTTCAACGCGAGATTGCAGTGCGGCGCTCAGTTCACCGGCATCGACATCCGCATCCTGCAACGCACGCGACAGCAAGCCGTGCGGACGCTCCAGCAGGCCCAGCAGCAGGTCTTCGACGAGGATCTTGCTGCCGCCACGGGCCACGCAACGTTCGGCCGAACGCTCCAGATCACGACGGGTTTCGGCGTCCAGCGCCTGGATGAGTTGTTGCAGGTCTACGTTGATCATGGCTCACGTCCTTAATGAATTTTGCTGCCCAGGGTGACCACGCCGTCTGCTTTTTCGCAGCCCAGCCAGCTGGTCCACCCCAGGCGACAGTCGTTCTTCTCACCAATGCGCAGTTCGCGGATTTCTTCCGGGCGCAGCACCAGGCGAATGTCGTAATCGAGCGGGTCACGCAAGGTGAACCGCACCAGCGCGCACAGCGGCTGGTAACCGAAACCGATCGGCAGAAATTCGTGGAATCGCTCCCAGTCGAGTTCGGTGATGTGAATGCGGAATTTGCCGCTGCGGTCGCGCACCCGCTCGCCCAGCACCAAGTCTTCACCGAGCAGGCTGTTGGCGCGACCGAGGCGGTTGCGCTGCTCGTCGAGGATTTCCACGCGGCGCTCGATGCACTGCTCGATGACCAGGTCTTCGTGCTTGAAGTAGTAACGCAGTACGGCTTCGATCAGCGCCGCCGAGTGCGCGCGCAAGCTGAGCAAACCGAGATACGGCAGCAGGCGCTTCCAGTTCAGTTCCTTGGCCTTGCGGATCTCGTCGCCACCCAGACCGATCAGCGCGAACAGCTGCGACGAAAACGGGTCGATCGCGCCGCTCTGGAAGCTGGCGCGATAGCGGTACTTGCGCCAGATCGGCAGCATCAGCCGTTGCAGGCGATGGTGGAACAGGTCGAGGAAATTGCGCGTCGGGTTGCCGTCCTCGCTGTCGCCCAGTGCTTGTTCGCCGTAGAACGCCGGCAGCGGCGAACCGGAGCCGACCAGCCCGATCAGGTTGAAGCGCATGCGCGCGCGCATCTGCCCGTGCTCTTCGAAAAACTCCACGCGATCGACGTCGCTGCGCGGAAAGCCCAGGCTCGGGTTGGCCTGAAACTCCACCTGATCGTACAGATCGTCTTCGCTCAGGTACGGGTGCGCCTCGCGCAGCCGGTCGATCACCAGCAGCACGGCCTGAAACAGCGAGTACTCGCGTATTACCTTGGTCAGCCCGCTTAAAGCAGGGGCTGCAGGCCCATACGTGGTGTCCATTGGTACACCTCTCCCTGTGTGCTTTTTACCCGCAGCTCGTGGTACGAATTGAGACTGGCGTAAAGCGCGAAAAACTCGTTAAGAACCGAGGCGAAAACGAACAGGTCGCCTTCGCCGATATACCCTTCCGGGTCGATGGTCAGTTCGGTGCGCAGACCGCGTACCGGCAAGCCACGGTGCAGCCGATCGACGTGGTGGTGCTTGATGTGCTTGAGGCCGCCGAGCAGGCGTTTGCTGACCTTCTCCGCGTGCTGGTCGTAATAGCGCGGCAGGTCGTAGGTTTCGAGAATCACCTTCAACGCGTTGACGTCGGCCAGCGACAGATAGTTGAGCGACATGTTGCTGATCAGCTTCCACAGGAAGTCACGGTTCAGCGGCGGCGCAAAGCTCGACGTGGCCGGGGTGATGTTGCGGAAACTCAAGAACTCCGGGGTCTCTTCGCAGGCCATGCAGATGTCGCCAAGCTTGAGCTTGCGCGGCAGGTTCTGGTTGGTGCAGATCAGCTCGATCGACAGGGTTTCGTGGGCTTCGGTATGGCGGATGCCGAAACTCAGGTAGGTGTCGAGGCCGTCGTGCAGCAGCGACGAACGCTGGCGGATGCTGTAATGCGGACGGCTGTTGGGCACGTCGAAACTCGGGTCATGCTCGAAGGATTCGAACGGCACGTACTCCTGATAACCGAGGCCGCCGGGCTTCCAGCCGGTGACGGTTTCCACCGAAAACACGCCGCAGTTTTCCAGATCGTATTCCGCTGGCAGCAGCAGGTATTCATCCTGTTTGCCGTCGAGGCGGATCGGCAGCGCATCGTGGGCGAACAGGTTGGCAATCGGCGTGCAGAACAGCTTCACGTTATCCAGGGTCGGCCGCATGCGCATGATCCCGCTCTTGCGGATATCGAAACGCAGCTCCAGGCCGCGCATCTGCTTGAGCGTGTCTTCCGGCAGCGCCTTGAGGATGTCCAGACCGTTGACGTCGACGAACAGGAACTTGTCCTGGAAGGCGAAGTATTCCTGCAGGTAGCGATAGCCACGGAAGGTGTTCAGCGGATACGGGATCAACGCTTCTTCTTCGGCAAAGCCCACCGGCTTGACCCGGTCACCCGGAATCTTGAACGCCATCGGCTTGCCGGCCACACCGTCGATGGGCTTGCCGGCGCCGTCGAGCGGGATCAGTTCGATGCCTTCAAGGTTGCGCAGCAGGCTCAGGTAGAGCATCTGGCTGATGTAACGTTCGCCGGCAAAGTGCAGGCGCAGTTTGCTCAGTTCCAGCTCACCGAGGTGACCGTCGGCGCTCATCTCCAGACGCAGACTCAGCAGCGAGCCGTCGCCCTTCACCGAGTAGTTCAGCGCCGCCAGATCCAGCGGCAAGACTTCAGTCGGATAGCAGGTGCGGAAGCGGCAACGCACGTCTTCGATCGGTTTGCTTTCGATCGGCGTATCGCGCTCGACCACCAGCGCCGGCCCGGAACGCTTGAGCGGATCGAACTGCAGAATGCTGAACGCCGGCAACGGGCGCATGTAGTTCGGCCACAGCAGCTGCATCAGCGAATGGCTGAGCTCCGGCAGCTCGTCGTCGAGCTTCTGCCGCAGACGCCCGGTGAGGAACGCAAAACCTTCCAGCAACCGCTCCACATCCGGATCCCGCCCGGCCTGCCCCAGGAACGGCGCCAACGCCGGACTACGCTCGGCGAAACGGCGACCGAGTTGGCGCAGTGCGGTGAGTTCGCTTTGGTAGTAGTGGTTAAAGGACACGGGTTACCTGCCTGGTAGTGGATCGCATGAAAAACATTCTTTGGAGCACGATTGTCGTTGCGGACATACAGCGTCTCCTGGCGATGCGGTTCCGGGTGTTGATGGCAGAATGAGGGATCGTCTGCGCGACGCGCACGTAGAAATTCATCGCTGTGCGGCTCCTTGTTTTTGCGGAGTGATCTCGACGCCCGTATACACATAGAGCTCTTTGCCGCCGTAGCCACCAATTGCCGCAGCGCTGAGTGGATGGCTATCCCGGGTGCCATATCGAACCCAGCCTTCTGTCCACATCTCACCATTTTCGTGACGAATTTCCACGTAATAGTTGGGCGCTTCGTGCTTGGTGATCTCGACAAAAACCCCGCCATCCTCGGCGCCAATCCACAACGCGTGGGGATTAGCGAAGAGCTTCGGTTCGGTCGAGCTTTCCATTCGCAACAGCAATGCGAAGCCGACCAGAATCGTCAGCAAACCGACCGAGCAGAGGAAAGTGGCAAGGCATTGCCACGCCCTTGATTTCATTGAGCCGTGCCCGCAAAAAAACTTCATGTCATGACCCGAGCCAACAACATCTTGTCAAGCTTGCCAGCCAGCCATATCGCCAAAATAGTTAGTCCACCCGTTAAAACGCTATAAGCGGCCGCGCGAACAGGATAAAGCGGCAACAGATAAACCAATATCAATGCAACCATTAGAAAAACAATGCTAACTTTCACCATTCGCCTTGGAATTACAGCAACAACTAAATTTACAAAAACAAACAGATAAAACACCATATACATGGCAATCCCGATGGAAGCACCACGCGAGGTCAGCCCACCAAATAAAAACTTGTACAGCGAAACACCATAGTAATTAACCACGACATAAATGACGCAGGCAAAAAAATGTACTAATAAACCCGCCGCTAGCCTCACCATCATCTTTTCCACTCTCCATACTTATCTACAGAGCCTTGTGTGATGGAGGTTCTTAACTTCTGATCGGATGTGCCGAGATAAACCGTACTGGTCACCACTTTCTCGCGATAGCCCATTCGTCCGGCAAATACTCTTACCGTTTCAGTGCGTAGTTCAAAATTTTCCGAAGCCCATAAAGCCCCACGCAGCACCATATAATTATCGTACTCATTGGTCTTGTCCTCCTTTGGAAATATAGGAAGACCATCACCATACTTCATACCGGTTTCAACGGTTTTCTTAATGGCAGCTTCCAAAGATTTGGTTTCTTCCAGATATAAACGATATGTATCGGTCGCGAACGGTATTTGCCCAACCCCGTCAGCCCAATAGGGCTCACCATCAATCATGACCATTAAAAATCCGGCACCACCCTCAGAACTATTTTTCCAATCACCGGGCATTGTCGGGGCAAAGCTAATTGACATCCGGTCAATAATTGCAAATTTGATAATTTGCGCCCAACTAAACTGTTTATAGGCGTTGTAGGCGTCTGTACCGGCAGTTTTAGACTCGGGATTCACCCAAATTTTCTTCCGGTAATTATCAGCCAACGGCTCAAACCACTGAATTGCTTCCGCATACAGTTTCTCAGCTTTCATGATCCTGAACTGAACATCTGTTGCATTCGGTTTTAGAGCAAAAAGTGGCACCCCATTTCCTCTGGTTATTAACCAGACGTGAGGCAATGGAAGCTGTTTCGGTTTTTTATCTTCACTCGGCGTAGTTTCGGCTTTGATTTTCAGTTCCGTTTTTCCATCGGAAGTCTCGAAAATGTGCGCAACGCCGTCGATGACAATAGAGGTTTCCACGCGATTACTCCGACGACACGTAGATGGTAACCATCTCGGCTTGTTTTCCAGTGGAGAAACACCCTGTGCCTCCAGCCGCCGATGAACATCCTGCTTTCTCTAAGCCACTGTCAGAAAGCATTCTGTAATTGAGGTTTGCTACTGGCTGTCCGTCCGCTGTATGGAAAGAAAAAACACGGTTGAAGACTCCAGGAATGACTAACGGCTCCGGCGGCACAAACGGCGCCGGCGAATGCGAATTACCGATAATCACCGTCCCGGAGCCGGCAGTGACCTTGTTGCCATGGGCCCCGACTGAACCTACGGTGGCGGCAGGTTTGCCATTGATCAAAACCGTGGTCGCCAGATCGCCAACCAACGCACCACCACACGCCGAGGCATCGCCTTGGCGGGCGGCCGCGAGGCCGTCGAAGAACACGTCACCGGAACCGGCGGCGATCGGGTTGGTGCCGTGGCCTGGGAGTGGGCAAGCGGTGGGGTCGGATACGCGTGCTGCGGGTTTGCCAGACATCGGGAATCTCCTTAGGTGACCTTCACTTGACCGCTGCCATCCAGGCGCGCGGAAAAACTGACCTGACGCTTGAAACCCTCGACTTCCAGCAGACCTTCGATGCTGAAGGCCAGCCGTAGCTGGTCGTGGTCACGCGGCAGGGAAATGACACGCACGTTGCTCAGGCGCGGCTCGTAGGCTTCGATGAAGTTTTCGATGGCCAGACGGGCCTGACTCAGGGAGTCGTGCAGACTCAGACGCATGTCATTGAGATCGGGCAACCCGTAGTCGGCCAGCGTTTGCACGCTGCCGGCCCGGGTGCTGAGCATTTTGGCCAGATGGGCAGCCACTGACGCCATGGCACAAGCCTCAAGGCTGTTACCCTTGCGTAGTTGCGCGTCGCCGTTGAGGCGCTCGAACAGGCTGCCGTATCCGTCCATGAGTCGCTCTTACTCTTTGTCCAGCTTGCCAACCAGCGACAGGGTGAAATCGGCACCCATGTACTTGAAGTGCGGACGCACGTTCAAGCTGACGCGGTACCAGCCCGGCTCGCCTTCAACGTCGCTGACGATCACTTGCGCAGCGCGCAGCGGACGACGGCCACGCACTTCGGCGCTCGGGTTTTCCTGGTCGGCCACGTACTGGCGGATCCACTTGTTCAGTTCCAGCTCGAGGTCGGTACGCTCTTTCCACGAACCGAGTTGCTCGCGCTGCAGCACTTTCAAGTAGTGAGCCAGGCGGTTGACGATCATCATGTACGGCAGTTGGGTGCCGAGCTTGTAGTTCAGCTCTGCCGCCTTGCCTTCTGCGCTGATGCCGAAGAACTTCGGCTTCTGCACCGAGCTGGCGGAGAAGAACGCCGCGTTGTCGGAGCCTTTGCGCATGGTCAGGGAGATGAAGCCTTCTTCGGCCAGTTCGTATTCACGGCGGTCGGAGACCAGAACCTCGGTCGGGATCTTGGTTTCGATTTCGCCCATGCTTTCGAAGTGGTGCAACGGCAGATCTTCAACCGCGCCACCGCTCTGTGGACCGATGATGTTCGGGCACCAGCGGAATTTGGCGAAGCTGTCGGTCAGCTTGGTGCCGAACGCGAACGCGGTGTTGCCCCACAGGTAGTGCTCGTGGCTGTTGGCAACGGTTTCCTTGTACACGAACGACTTGACCGGGTTCTCTTCCGGGTCGTACGGGTTGCGCAGCAGGAAACGCGGCACGGTCAGGCCAACGTAACGGGAGTCTTCCGAAGTACGGAAGCTCTGCCATTTGGCGAATTGCGGGCCTTCGAAGTGGTCTTTCAGATCTTTCAGGTCCGGCAGGCCGGTGAAGCTTTCCAGACCGAAGAATTTCGGGCCGGCCGCAGCGATGAACGGCGCGTGGGACATGCACGAAACGCTGGCCACGTACTGCATCAGTTTCACGTCCGGCGAGCTTGGGGACATGAAGTAGTTGGCGATGATCGCGCCCACCGGCTGACCACCGAACTGGCCGTATTCAGCGGTGTAGATGTGCTTGTACAGGCCCGACTGCATGACTTCCGGCGAGTCTTCGAAATCGTCCAGCAGGTCTTCTTTGGAGACGTTGAGGATTTCGATCTTGATGTTTTCGCGGAAGTTGGTGCGGTCGACCAGCAACTGCAGGCCACGCCACGACGATTCCAGTGCCTGGAAGTCCGGGTGGTGCAGGATCTCGTCCATCTGACGGCTGAGCTTGGCATCGATCTCGGCGATCATGCGGTCAACCATGGCTTTCTTGACCGGCTCACCGTTGTTCTGCGGCTTGAGCAGTTCTTCGATGAACGCCGACACGCCACGCTTGGCGATGTCGTAGGCTTCGTCGTCCGGAGTCAGACGGGTTTCGGCGATGATGCTGTCGAGAATGCTGTACTCGCCGCTTTCGGCGCTCTTCTCTTGTGCTGCGCTAGTGCTCATTGTGTTGGCTTCCTTGGCTGGAGTCTCAGGCGTCCGGGGCTGCGGCGTTCAGGCCCAGCTCACCGAGTACGCGACCGCGGGATTCGTCGTCGGCGAGCACGCCTTCGATCGCTTTACGGAACGCAGGTGCGTTACCCAGCGGGCCTTTGAGGGCCACCAGCGCATCGCGCAGTTCCATCAGTTTTTTCAGCTCAGGCACTTGCTCGACCAGGCTGGCCGGGTTGAAGTCCTTCATCGAATTGACGCGCAATTGCACAGCCAGCTCGTCGGCCTCGCCATCTTCCTGCAGACGGTTCGGCACGCTCAGCGTCAGACCCAGTTCTTGCTTGGCCAACACTTCGTCGAAGGTCATCTTGTCGATGCTGATCGGCTTGCGATCTTCGATTTTGCGATCGTCCTTGCGGTGGGTGTAGTCACCGATTGCCAGCAGCTTCAGCGGCAGTTCAATCTCTTCCTGAGCACCGCCGGTGGCGGGTTTGAAGGTGACGTTGATGCGTTCCTTGGGGGCTACCGAGCCTTCTTTGGCCATGGCTTTTCTCCTTGCGGTTGTGGCCCTGGGGCCTATTCGAGTACCACTTCGAGATCGAGGTGGCACAGCCTGCGATAAATCTCTTCCTTGCGTTCACGCACTGCATGGTTCTGCGGCAACAGCTCGCAGCAACTGTGCAGCAGGTGCAGCACTTCCAATGCAAGATCGGGCTCCCAGGCGTGCAGGCCTGAGTCCTGTAATGTCTGATCGAGGGTTTCGAGCTGGTTCTTGGCCAGTTCGTACTTCTTGGCCATGAAGCACAGCCGGGCAAGGGCGAACTGCCAGAAGAACCGCTCGCGTCCGCCGTGAGCCGATTGCAGTCCTTGCTTGAGCGTCTGCACGGCAGGCTTGAGGCCTTCCTTGCGCAGCAGCGGCAGCACTTCCTGCAGGGCCTTTTCCCAGGCGGGCTGGGTTTCGACGTCGTCGGTTTCGACCTTGCGCGGCGCGCTGGCGCTTTGCAGGTGCGGCATGACATTGCCGGCGATCCACGCCCGGGTGGACGGATCGGCAAACGGCGCGCCGTCATGGAAACGACATTCGATGATGCCGGGCAGGCGCTGAACCAAAAGCGCGAAGTGGATTTCCACTTCGCGCATTGCCATCTCGGCGTTGAGGTTCTGGAGACATTCCCAGACCATCCTCTGGCCATCGAACCAGAACGGCGCCTTCGCCAGGCTCGCCTCCAGTTCCACCAGCAGGTCGGCGTATTTGCCCTGATCGAAACGGTCCTGATACTGCTTGAGTTTGTCCACCGGCAGACCGCGCAGCACGGTGATCTGCTCGGCATTGCGCTCGGGCACCGCGTCGATCGGCAGCCAGAGCAAGGTGCGGTTCAGACGCAGGGCGCGCAGGTCGGTGGCCTTCTGCTTGAGCCACCAGGCACACAACGGACGCGCGCTTTCCTGCTGCGCGCGCAGAGCCTTGTAGGCGTCTTTTTCGTTGTCGATCGGTGCGCCGGGGGTCAGCAACTGGCTCGCGGCCTGCTTGACCTGCGCCACTGCTGCGCCCACCACACCGGGGGCCGGCTGATTGTCGGCGGCACGCTGGATCATGGTTTTAAGGCGACGCGAGAGCGGCAGCAACAGCGGCGCGTCGTCACCCAGATGTTCGGTACACGCGGCATCGAGGCCGGCCAGATGCTCGGACAACTGCCGGAACATCGGCAACTGTTCCTTGATCGCAATGTTTTCGGTGAGCACCTGCTCCAGACGCGGCACCAGCCAGCCGATAGCGGCGGCACGGGTGCGTGGTTTGAGCGGGTGAACGTCGGCCCAGTGGTTTTCCGACAGATGGTGCAGCAGACCGAGGCCGGCCAGCAGCCCGGGGAAGGATTCACGCTGGTACAACGACCAGGTCAGCCAAGCGCCAACACGTAAATCCTTGGATTGGGTACGCAGCAGATTTTCGCTGTTTTCACGGATTTTCAGCCAGTCGATCTGCCCGCTTTCGTGCATCGACGAGGCTTTCGCCAGCTCGCTTTCCAGCGCCTCGAATTCGCTCGAAAAACGAACGTCTTCGCCCGCGAAATTCTCTTTGGAAACAGAGACTTTTGCGAGTTCGAGGTAATGGGCGGAAAGTTTGCTTGAGTAGGACATCCATGGCCTTTAATTAGGATTACAGTCATGCGCCTATTGGAGTAACCGCGGCGCGGGACAGTATCGAAGAGCGGTGAAGCGACTCATCCAATTGAGATGTGCTCTTTCAAGTGGGCGCATCGTAATCACTATGATGGCCACTAGCAAGCATCTGCTTAAACAACAAGACGAAGTGTTCATTGGGCTGTGTAGGAGATCGCCCTATATGTGGCAGGGGAATCCCTGATGGCGAATTATATTGCCCGCATTTGCCCTGCTGCCTCAGAACCCTTGATCCAGAGCGGCCCGATCCAGCCTTCACGAATCGCTATGAACGTACGTCCCATTACACGGCGGCCAGCATGACAACTCTCGAAAAAAATAGAAGTAGGATTCTTCCGAAAAACCGCTGGATTTTACAAACAATTCACTGGCGACAACGCCCAACAACAAAAGTGCCATCAATTTGATGGCAATTCATTTTTTTGAAACTTTATTCATCTCGTGAATGCTGTACTTCAGTGCCAACTCAATAATTATCGAAGTGCGGTCCGATCCCACTCTCGCAACACTTCCACACCGAAAATACTCTGACAGATTCCAGGGATAATTCTTACATCGATTTATTTCCCACGTTGCCAGCTTGCTTTGGTAAGTTCTTTTCGCCCGGCAATGTCAACCAGGCCGGCTGACGGTTGAGCCACAGTCGGAAGCCTGCATCTGATTCGGCTCCTGAACCCGGAGCCGCCAAGGAGCTTTACCTCATGGAATTGAAACCTCTGTTGTTCGCCGCACTGCTGTGGCTTCCCGTCACTCACGCTACTGCGGACACCCCGCCACTTGACGGTCATTACTATCTGACCGGTGCGATGGAAATGGGCGCCGAACTGCTGCTGCGCAAGGACGGCACGTTTGATGCGAGCGTGGCTTATGGCAGTGCAGACGGGTTTGCCAAGGGTACCTGGCAGGTAGAAAACGACACCGTGACGCTGAAGAGCGAAACCAAAGCCGCGTCCAACAGCGATTTGTCCGGCCTGTTCCAGGATCTGCAACTGGCGATCGAGCCGAACTGCCTGGCCGTGGATTTCGGCAACGGCAAGGCCTGCTTCCGGCGTTAACCAGCCGATTTTCAACCACAAAAAATGGGCACCCGACCGCAATCGGTGTGCCCATTTTTTATTGCAGTTCTCCCCGCTACTCAGGGAGTTCGCCGCAATTTAAGGATTGACGCTGTCTTTCAACGACTTGCCTGGCTTGAATGCCACGGTGTTGCTGGCCTTGATTTTCACCGGTTCACCGGTTTGCGGGTTCTTGCCGGTGCGGGCGCCGCGATGGCGTTGCAGGAAGGTGCCGAAGCCCACCAGCGTGACGCTGTCCTTGCGGTGCAGAGCGCCGGTGATTTCTTCGAGGACGGCGTTGAGAACGCGGTTGGCCTGTTCTTTGGTCAGATCCGCTTTTTCAGCGATTGCAGCGGCGAGTTCTGGTTTACGCATTAGTGAAGCCCCTTTGACGGTTTTTTGTTGTTATGTCCGTGCTGTTCTCGTTGGAACAGCGCCCAAGGCGCCGCAGGCTCTACTCTGCGGCAGACGGGAGTGAGAATGGCACGCGGATACCGGCGGCGCCAGTCTCCCCGCGACCTTTGTAGGGGCAAAAGCGGGGTGATTCCGACAGAACGACCGGTATTTACGCCAGCAAGGCCGGAAGCTGTTTGTTCAGGGCGAGTTTTTCCATCACTGCCGCGCCGGTCAGCGCGTAACCAAGCAACTGACCATCGGCGCTGTGACACAGGGCCTTGATGTCGGCGCCCTGCCCTTCGACGGTCCAGACGCCTTCGCTGCCCCGAGGCGGCGGCGAAACGACCAACGGGCACACCGGGGTTTTTACCGTGATCGGCATCGCGCCGTAACTCACCGCCGTCGGATTGCCCGCCAGAGTTTGTGCCAGCGCACGCGCACAGCTCATGAGGGGCATCACGTACAACAGATTCAGCCCATCGACCTCGGCGCAGTCGCCCAGGGCATAGATATTGGCGTGGGAAGTCTTCAGGTGCCGGTCGACGACCACGCCACGGTTGACTTGCACACCGGCAGCCGCCGCCAGATCGATACGCGGACGCAGGCCGATGGCCGACACCACCACATCGCAGGCAATCACCTGACCGTCAGACAGATGCGCTTCCAGACCGTCAGCGACCTTCTGCAGGCGGGTCAGCACCGGACCGAGGTGGAAACGCGCGCCCAGGCTTTCCAGCCCGGCCTGCACAGCTGCCGCAGCGGCCGGGTGCAGCAGCATCGGCATCACCTGCTCGCACGGCGCCACCAGTTGCACCTCGTAGCCGCCGAGGATCAGGTCGTTGGCGAATTCGCAGCCGATCAGGCCGGCACCGAGCAGCAATACACGGCGCTTGCCCGCAGCAGCTGCGCGAAAGCGCGCGTAGTCTTCGAGATCGTTGATCGGGAACACCAGATCCGCACCGTCACCTTCGACCGGCACACGCACGGTTTCCGCACCCCAGGCGAGGATCAGGTCGCGGTAGTACACCGCTTCTTCGCCGATCCACAGGCGCTTGTGGCCGGCGTCGATGCCGCTGATGCGGGTGTGGGTGCGCACTTCGGCCTTCAATTGCTCGGCCATCGCGCCCGGCTCGGCCATGCTCAGGCCATCAGCGTCTTTGTTCTTGCCGAAACCGGTGGAGAGCATCGGCTTGGAGTAAGAGCGCCCGTCATCGGCGGTAATCAGCAGCAGCGGGGTTTCGCCATCGAGTTTGCGAAACTCGCGGGCCAGGTTGTAACCCGCAAGCCCGGTGCCGATGATTACGACAGGTGCGTTCATGCCTTACTCCTTGGTTTTTCTCAGTTGATTTCGATCATTTCGAAGTCCATCTTGCCGACGCCGCAGTCCGGGCACAGCCAGTCTTCCGGCACGTCCTGCCACAGGGTGCCCGGCGCGATGCCGTCATCCGGCCAACCCTCAGCTTCGTTGTAAATCAGGCCGCAGACGATGCATTGCCACTTTTTCATTCAGTTACTTCCTCAGGATTCAGGCTTTGGTCGGCGCGGACGGTCGGTGGTGGTTGCGCTGCCATCCGGCTCAGGGCGTTTTGTACTGAGGGTGCCGGGCAGATGCAAGCCTGTTCGGCGCAACGGCGACCCGGATCCATCAAATTCGCAGCACGCCATGTTAAGCTCGCCGCCTCATTTGCGGCCAATAATGACTCATTGTGCAACATTCAAATGCCTGCCCGGCCCCGCTCTGGCTGACTCAAAGCCGACTGACGCCCCTTCCCGATTCGTTGACCCTGAACTGGTTGTTCGACGAAGGCTCGCTGACCCGCCGCCTGACGCGGCTGTCGAATGACGGCTTCAGCGTCACGCCGCTGTTCGAAGGCTGGGACACCCTGCGCAGCGACGAATGCGCGGCGCTGGCGCTGGCCGAAGGCAGCGAAGGCTGGGTGCGCGAGGTTTATCTGCGCGGGCATGGCGAGGCCTGGGTGTTCGCCCGCAGCGTGGCGTCGCGCGCCGCCCTGCAAGGCGACGGCCTGCACATGGATGAACTGGGCAGCCGTTCGCTGGGCGAACTGCTGTTTTGCGACCACGCCTTCCAGCGCCGCGCCATCGAGGTCTGTCACTACCCGCAGGACTGGCTGCCGCCAGCGTGCCGCGCCCCCGAGCTGTGGGGCCGGCGCTCGCGCTTCGACCGTGGCGCCTTGAGCGTGCTGGTGGCGGAGATTTTCCTGCCGACGTTGTGGAGCGCCGCCCGCGCCCATCCGGAGAACTGCTGATGTACCAGAGCCTGCTCAAGTCCCTGAACCGCTTGAACCCGCGCGCCTGGGATTTCATTCAGCTGACGCGCATGGACAAGCCGATCGGCATTTACCTGCTGCTGTGGCCGACACTGTGGGCGCTGTGGATTGCCGGCAAGGGTTCGCCATCGCTGGCCAACATCGTGATTTTCGTCCTCGGCGTGGTGCTGACCCGCGCCGGCGGCTGCGTGATCAACGACTGGGCTGACCGCAAGGTCGATGGCCACGTCAAACGCACCGCGCAACGACCGCTGGCCAGCGGCAAGATCAGCTCGAAAGAGGCGCTGGTGTTCTTCGCGCTGCTGATGGGCGTGAGTTTCCTGCTGGTGCTGTGCACCAATGCGCCGACCATCTGGTTGTCGCTCGGCGGCCTGGCACTGGCGTTCACCTATCCGTTCATGAAGCGCTACACCTATTACCCGCAAGTGGTGCTGGGCGCAGCGTTTTCATGGGGCATGCCGATGGCATTTACCGCCGAGACCGGTGAGCTGCCGGCGGCGGCATGGCTGCTGTGGATCGCCAACCTGCTGTGGACGGTGGGTTATGACACCTATTACGCGATGACTGACCGTGACGACGATCTGAAGATCGGTGTGAAATCCACGGCGATTCTGTTCGGTGATGCCGATCGGATAATCATCCTCACCCTGCAGGCGCTGTCGCTCGGTTGCCTGTTGCTGGCAGGCTCGAAGTTCGAGCTGGGCGTGTGGTTCCATCTCGGCTTGCTGGTGGCCGCTGGCTGTTACGCGTGGGAGTTCTGGTACACCCGTGATCGCGACCGGATGCGTTGCTTCAAGGCATTTCTGCACAACCACTGGGCCGGGTTGGCGATCTTTGTCGGGATCGTGCTGGATTACGCGCTGCGCTGATTGAAAAGATCGCAGCCTGCGGCAGCTCCTACAGGGTGTACACATTCCAGTGTAGGAGCTGCCGAAGGCTGCGATCTTTTGCGCTACTTGGCCTTGGCGACGTGCCAGGCGCCGTCCATTTTGCCTTCACCGGTCATGTCACCGGCCTTCTTGTCCATCACGAACGTATACAGCGGTTTGCCTTCATAGGCCCATTGCATCTTGCCGTCATCGCGCTTGATCACCGTCCAGTCGCCCATGGACTTGTCAGCCGCCGTAGCCATCAGCGGTGGCCAGTTCGCCGCGCACTTGTCGTTGCACATGGACTTGCCCGCAGAGTCTTTGGCGAAGGTATACAGGGTCATGCCCTTGTGATCGGTAAACATGCCGTCCTTCTCCATCGCTGGCTCAGCAGCAAACGCCATGGTCGGTAAAGCAACGGCAGCAGCCAGCAGCAGGGCTTTGAAAGAAGCAGTCATTTGAGTCATGGAAACCTTCTTTTGTGGTTGTCAGGATTCGGACTTAGAGCTTAGTCCAGGATCCGGACAATCGCCGGGCGACTAAAATACTGTCACACGACTGCAATAATTCCGTTATCTAATGCGGCGCAAGACAGTTAAATGACAAGAGGATTAAGGCATGGTTGGCAGGAGCATTCTGATCGTCGACGACGAAGCGCCCATTCGCGAAATGATCGCCGTTGCGTTGGAAATGGCCGGCTATGACTGCCTCGAGGCTGAGAACTCGCAGCAGGCTCACGCCATCATCGTTGACCGCAAACCGGACCTGATCCTGCTTGACTGGATGCTGCCCGGCACCTCCGGCATCGAACTGGCCCGCCGTCTCAAGCGCGACGAGCTGACCGGGGACATCCCGATCATCATGCTCACCGCCAAGGGCGAAGAGGACAACAAGATCCAGGGTCTTGAGGTCGGCGCCGACGACTACATCACCAAACCGTTTTCCCCACGCGAACTGGTGGCCCGCCTCAAAGCTGTGCTGCGTCGCGCCGGCCCGACCGATGGCGAAGCGCCGATCGAAGTCGGCGGCCTGCTGCTCGACCCGATCAGCCACCGCGTGACCATCGACGGGCGTCCGGCCGAGATGGGCCCGACCGAATACCGTCTGCTGCAATTTTTCATGACCCACCAGGAACGCGCCTACACGCGCGGGCAGTTGCTGGATCAGGTCTGGGGCGGCAACGTCTATGTTGAAGAGCGCACCGTCGACGTGCACATCCGCCGCCTGCGCAAGGCCCTCGGCGACGCCTACGAAAATCTGGTACAAACCGTGCGCGGCACCGGCTACCGGTTTTCCACCAAGGCCTGATCCGACCGCCAGACTCGCTGACAAGGACCGTATTTTCCGTGAATCAAAACTGGCATGGCACCCTGATTCGCCACATGCTGTTGCTGGTCACAGCGTGTCTGGTGATCGGCCTGATCACCGGCTACTACGGCTGGAGCCTCGCAGCAGGCCTGGGGATTTACCTGGCCTGGACGCTCAAGCAACTGCTGCGTCTGCACGAATGGCTGCGCCTGCACCAACCCGATGAAGCACCGCCCGACGGCTACGGCCTGTGGGGCGAGGTGTTCGACAGCATCTACCACCTGCAACGCCGCGACCAACGGGTACGCGGACGCCTGCAAGCGGTGATCGACCGGGTGCAGGAGTCCACCGCCGCGCTGAAAGATGCTGTGATCATGCTCGACAGCGACGGCAACCTGGAATGGTGGAACCGCGCGGCCGAAACCCTGCTCGGCCTCAAGACTCCGCAGGACAGCGGCCAACCGGTGACTAACCTGGTACGCCATCCGCGCTTCAAGGAATACTTCGAGCAGGAAAGCTACGCCGAACCGCTGGAAATCCCTTCGCCGACCAATGATCGGGTGCGCATTCAGCTGTACCTGACGCGCTACGGCAACAACGAACACCTGATGCTGGTGCGCGACGTCACGCGCATCCATCAGCTGGAACAGATGCGCAAAGACTTCATCGCCAACGTCTCCCACGAACTGCGCACGCCGCTGACGGTGATCTGCGGCTATCTGGAAACCCTGCTCGACAACGTCGAGGAAGTGAACCCGCGCTGGAGCCGCGCGCTGCAGCAGATGCAACAACAGGGCGGGCGCATGCAGACGCTGCTCAACGACCTGCTGTTGCTGGCGAAACTGGAAGCCACCGACTACCCGTCGGACAACCAGCCGGTGCAGATCGATACCCTGCTGCAATCGATCAAGAGCGACGCCCAGCAGTTGTCCGGGCAGAAAAACCAGAAAATCACCCTCGAAGCCGACGGAAAAATTCTGCTCAAGGGCAGCGAGGCGGAACTGCGCAGTGCGTTTTCCAATCTGGTATTCAACGCGGTGAAATACACCCCGGCCGAGGGCAATATCCGCATCCGCTGGTGGGGCGACGACCAGGGCGCGCACCTGAGCGTGCAGGATTCCGGGATCGGCATCGACAGCAAACACCTGCCGCGCCTGACCGAACGCTTCTATCGCGTCGACTCCAGCCGCAACTCCAACACCGGCGGCACCGGGCTCGGTCTGGCGATCGTCAAACACGTGTTGCTGCGCCACCGCGCGCGGATGGAGATCAGCAGCGTGCCCGGTCATGGCAGCACGTTCACCTGTCATTTCGCCCCGGCTCAGGTGGCTCAGGCGCGGGCGATCAGCGCCGCCGAGTGATACCGGCCAGCACGCGCCACTAGGCAATCGCCAAGTCAGCCGCTACATTGGCTGACTTGCGTCTGCCTTTCAGGCGCGATTTTTTCTCTCTTACGAATCACACGGAACCTGCAAAACTCCATCATGGACCCTTCCCCTGGCTTGTCCCTCGCTACGATATTCGCCGATTTCGGCATGATTCTTTTCGCTCTGATCCTGGTTTTGCTCAACGGCTTCTTCGTTGCGGCGGAATTCGCCATGGTCAAACTGCGCTCGACCCGGGTCGAGGCCATCGCCGACAAGAACGGCTGGCGCGGGCACATCCTGCGCACCGTACACAGTCAGCTCGATGCGTACCTCTCGGCCTGCCAGCTCGGTATCACCCTCGCCTCCCTCGGTCTGGGCTGGGTCGGTGAGCCGGCCTTCGCGCACCTTCTCGAGCCGCTGCTGAGCGCGGTCGGCGTGCAGTCGCCGGAAGTGGTCAAAGGCATTTCGTTCTTTACCGCGTTCTTCATCATTTCCTACCTGCACATCGTGGTCGGTGAGCTGGCGCCCAAGTCGTGGGCGATCCGCAAACCCGAGCTGCTGTCGCTGTGGACGGCGGTGCCGCTGTACCTGTTCTACTGGGCGATGTACCCGGCGATCTACCTGCTCAATGCCAGCGCCAACGCGATTCTGCGCATTGCCGGCCAAGGCGAACCCGGCCCGCACCACGAACACCATTACAGCCGCGAAGAACTGAAACTGATCCTGCACTCCAGCCGTGGTCAGGACCCGAGCGACCAGGGCATGCGCGTGCTGGCCTCGGCGGTGGAAATGGGCGAGCTGGAGGTGGTCGACTGGGCCAACTCCCGCGAAGACCTGATCACCCTGGAATTCAACGCGCCGCTGAAAGAAATCCTCGCGATGTTCCGCCGCCACAAGTTCAGCCGGTATCCGGTGTACGACAGCGAACGTCAGGAGTTCGTCGGCCTGTTGCACATCAAGGACCTGCTGCTGGAACTGGCGGCGCTGGACCATATTCCGGAGTCGTTCAACCTGGCTGAACTGACCCGTCCGCTGGAGCGCGTGTCGCGGCACATGCCGCTGTCGCAGCTGCTGGAGCAGTTCCGCAAGGGCGGCTCGCACTTTGCCGTGGTTGAAGAGGCCGATGGCAACATCATCGGCTACCTGACCATGGAAGACGTGCTGGAAGTGCTGGTCGGCGACATCCAGGACGAACACCGCAAGGCCGAGCGCGGGATCCTCGCGTATCAGCCGGGCAAGCTGCTGGTGCGTGGCGACACGCCGCTGTTCAAGGTTGAACGCCTGCTCGGTATCGACCTGGACCACATCGAAGCCGAAACCCTCGCCGGGCTGGTTTACGAGACCCTCAAGCGTGTGCCGGAAGAGGAAGAAGTGCTGGAAGTCGAAGGCCTGCGGATCATCATCAAGAAGATGAAAGGGCCGAAGATTGTGCTGGCGAAGGTGTTGATGCTGGATTGATCGCGATTGCAGGACAGCTTTTGTGGCGAGGGAGCTTGCTCCCGCTCGGCTGCGCAGCAGTCGCAGAGCAGTGTGCAAGGTGTATGTGATCGAACGCGATTTCAGGGTTTTGGGGCCGCTTCGCAGCCCAGCGGGAGCAAGCTCCCTCGCCACAGTTGAGCTCCACTGGTTTTACTGTTTGCCCAACGCAAAGTTGGGCAACGCTCCCAGTGGCTGGTTGAACTGATACGGAATCGACACCAGCCCCTGCCCGGTATTGCGCTGCACCACAAAGTGCAGGTGCGGGCCGCTGCTGTTGCCGGTATTGCCGGACAGCGCCAGCGGGCTGCCAACCGTCACCCGCTGCCCCTCGCGTACGTTCACCGAACCTTGCTTGAGATGCAGGTACACACCCATCGTGCCGTCGTCGTGCAGCACCCGGACGAAATTGCCGGAGGCATCATTGCCGCGCCCGCTCTGTGAATTTTCGGTTTTCACCACCACCCCGGCCCGTGCGGCAATGATCGGTGTCCCCACCGGCATGGCGATGTCCATCGCATACCGGTTCTTCGGCCCATAGTGGCTGTATTGGCCATTGGCACCCTGACTGAGACGGAACGGCCCGCCCCGCCAGGGCAGCGGGTAGCGATAGCTCTGCGCGGCGCCTGTGGGGTCACCCAGCGAATACTGGAATTGAGGTGAATACACCAGCGGCTGACCGCGGGTAATCGCTGTCAGCAGCGCCAACCGCGTGTTGCTGCGCGCCGGCAGCACTCGGCGAATCGTCTGCGCCGGAACACCACGCACATTGCTCAGGCCGGTGAACGCCAGTGCAATCTCGACCGGCGCATACAGATCGTTGCGCACGAACACCACGTCGCTGCCCTTCTGCTTCTTGATATCGAGATACACCTGACGCTCCAGGTGCTCGACCATGCGGTCCTGAAACACGAACACCTGCGAGCCTTTGCTCGGCCGGTCGCTGTACGAGACCACGCCGTTGGCATCGGTGGATTTGTAAATGGTCATGGCCACAGTCGAGGTGGAGGCCAGGAAAAGACCACAGAAAAACAGCAGGCGCGCGAGCATGGGCAAGAGTCTGTCGAAGGAAGGCCTGGAAATGAGCCTAGCAGCTGAGACAGACCAGGCTAGTCGACAGATGTTTCAAATTGGGCAGCGCACAAAGCAAAAGATCGCAGCCTGCGGCAGCTCCTACATTGGAATGCGATCCTGTAGGAGCTGCCGCAGGCTGCGATCTTTTTCGATGCGCCGCTTACGCGCCTGGAACGAAGTGCTTCTGCGCCGTACCGCGAGCGATCAGGCGGGAGATGTAGTCGAGCTTCTGCGCGTCCTGATCGACAAAGCGGAAGGTCAATTGCAGCCATTCGCTGTCCGGCTTCGGCTCGTGGGCGACCACGGCGTGCAGGTAGCCATTGAGGCGGGCGATTTCCGCGTTGTCGCCCTGCTCCAGATCGAGCACGGCACTGTCGAGGATCTGCGGCAGCGTCTCGGTGCGTTTCACCACCAACAGCGCTTCCTTGATGCTCAGGGCCTTGATCACGCATTGCTGAGTGCCACTTGGCAGGCGCAACTGACCCTGGCCACGACCACCGGCCGGCGCTTTCGAGGCGGCCGGGGCCTGAACTGGCGGGCTGTTGAGCAAACCACGGGACGGCGCAGCAGCTGCAGCAGGCTTGGCGAACGGATTGACCGCAGCAGCGGCCGCCGGCGCGGCACCAACCACGGCAGGCTTGCCGCCGGTCAATGCACTCAGGGAATCGTTGCCGAACGCCGAGTTCATCTTGGTCGGCGCGCTGTTCATCAGGGCGTCGAGCTTGCCAACCTTGTTCAGCGCCTGCTTGACCTTGGTCAGCAGTTGCTCGTTGGTGAACGGCTTGCTGACGTAGCCGGAAACACCGGCCTGAATCGCCTGCACCACGTTCTCTTTATCGCCACGGCTGGTGACCATGATGAATGGCATCGACTTGAGATTGTCTTGCTGACGGCACCAGGTCAGCAGCTCAAGACCGGACATTTCCGGCATTTCCCAATCGCACAGGACCAGGTCGAACGCTTCTTTGGCCAGCATGGCCTGGGCCTTTTTGCCGTTGATGGCATCCTCGGTGCGGATCCCCGGAAAATAGTTACGCAGGCATTTTTTCACCAGGTCGCGAATGAACGAAGCATCGTCCACGACCAACACACTGATCTTGCTCATCCAACACCCCTATAAAAATCCCGGCAAGCATACCGCTTTGCTGATGGCACATTGCCAACAATCTTCAGTCACGCCGGGACTTTTCGTTCGCGGGTGCTGCTTTTTAATTCGATTCGCTGTTCAAGCACCATAAACAAAAACGCCCGGCCAAAGGGCCGGGCGCTTTTCTCAGGCAATCTTACTTATCGTCAGCATCGCCCGGAACATTAGCGGTTTCGCCGCTTGTGCCTTGAACTTCTTCTTTCATGCGCTTGAGGCCCAGGTGGCGCACATCGGTGCCGCGCACCAGGTAAATCACCAGCTCCGAGATGTTGCGCGCATGATCGCCGATGCGCTCCAGCGAACGCAGGACCCAGATGATGCTCAGAACCCGCGAGATAGAGCGCGGGTCTTCCATCATGTAGGTGGCCAGCTCACGCAGCGCGGTCTTGTATTCGCGGTCGATGACCTTGTCGTACTGCGCCACCGACAGGGCCAGATCGGCGTCGAAGCGGGCAAACGCGTCCAGCGCATCGCGCACCATGTTGCGCACCTGGTCGCCGATGTGACGCACTTCGACGTAACCGCGCGGCGCTTCGCCTTCTTCGCACAGCTGAATGGCGCGGCGGGCGATCTTGGTCGCTTCGTCGCCGATGCGCTCCAGGTCGATCACCGACTTGGAGATGCTGATGATCAGCCGCAGGTCGGACGCCGCCGGCTGCCGACGGGCGAGAATGCGCAGGCATTCTTCGTCGATGTTGCGTTCCATCTGATTGATCTGGTCGTCGATCTCGCGCACCTGCTGGGCCAGGCCGGAGTCGGCCTCGATCAGCGCGGTGACCGCGTCGTTGACCTGCTTCTCGACCAGTCCGCCCATGGCCAGCAGGTGGCTGCGCACTTCTTCCAGTTCAGCGTTGAACTGCGCGGAAATGTGGTGGGTAAGGCCTTCTTTACTAATCATGTTGGCGTCCTTGGAGCGTCCGGTAAGGTGCGGCGGGCCGCAGTCAATTCAGTGAGCGACAACCAGCGTCTGCTAGCCGTAACGACCGGTGATGTAGTCTTCGGTCTGCTTCTTCGCCGGATTAGTAAACAGGGTGTCGGTGTCGCCGAATTCCACCAGTTTGCCCATGTACATGAACGCCGTGTAGTCGGACACCCGCGCAGCTTGTTGCATGTTGTGGGTGACGATGACGATGGTGAACTTGGACTTCAGCTCGTAGATCAGCTCTTCGACTTTCAGGGTCGAGATCGGGTCGAGGGCCGAGCACGGTTCGTCGAGCAGCAACACTTCCGGTTCAACGGCGATGGTGCGGGCAATCACCAGACGCTGCTGCTGACCACCGGACAGGCCGAGTGCCGAGTCGTGCAGACGGTCTTTGACTTCGTCCCACAGTGCCGCGCCTTTCAATGCCCACTCGACGGCTTCGTCGAGAATGCGCTTCTTGTTGATGCCCTGAATGCGCAAACCGTAGACCACGTTTTCGTAGATGGTCTTGGGGAACGGGTTGGGCTTCTGGAACACCATGCCGACGCGGCGACGCAGTTCGGCGACGTCTTCACCCTTGCGGTAGATGTTGTTGCCGTACAGGTTGATCGCACCTTCGACACGGCAACCGTCAACCAAGTCGTTCATGCGGTTGAAGGTGCGCAGCAGCGTGGACTTGCCGCAGCCGGACGGGCCGATGAACGCGGTCACGCGCTGTTTCGGGATGTTCATGCTGACGTCGAACAGCGCCTGCTTCTCGCCGTAGAACAGGCTCAGACCCGGGACTTCGATGGCCACGGTTTCCTGCTCGAGGCTCAGGCTCTGCTTGTCGCGACCCAGGGCCGACATGTTGATGCCGTGGGTATGTGTTTCGTGCTGCATGGGAGGCTCCCTGTGCTAACAAATTCGGTTCGTTGAACCGCCGGACAACGCCAGCGGGTTACTCAAATTCTGTGTCTGTCGCGACTCCTGTGGGAGCTGGCTTGCCAGCGATGGCATCACCGCGGTGTTACTGGCAGACCGAGTCGCCTGCATCGCTGGCAAGCCAGCTCCCACAGGGTCTGTATTAACTGTCCAAAGCTTTGTATTTTTCGCGCAGGTGGTTACGAATCCACACCGCCGACAGGTTCAACGTGGCGATCACCAGCACCAGCAGCAGCGCCGTGGCGTACACCAGCGGTCGTGCCGCTTCGACGTTCGGGCTCTGGAAGCCGACGTCATAGATGTGGAAGCCCAGGTGCATGATCTTCTGGTCCAGGTGCAGGTACGGGTAGTTGCCGTCCACCGGCAGCGACGGCGCCAGTTTCACCACACCCACCAGCATCAGCGGCGCCACTTCACCGGCGGCGCGGGCCACGGCGAGGATCATGCCGGTCATCATCGCCGGGCTGGCCATTGGCAGAACGATCTTCCACAGCGTTTCGGCCTTGGTCGCGCCCAGTGCCAGCGAGCCTTCACGGACGGTGCGCGGGATACGCGCCAGACCTTCCTCGGTCGCCACGATCACCACCGGCACCGCCAGCAGCGCCAGGGTCAGCGAGGCCCAGAGCAGACCCGGAGTACCGAAGGTCGGCGCCGGCAGTGCTTCGGGGAAGAACAGACGGTCGACCGAGCCACCCAGCACGTAGACGAAGAAGCCCAGACCGAACACGCCGTAGACGATCGCCGGAACGCCGGCGAGGTTGTTTACCGCGATGCGGATGATCCGGGTCAGAGCGTTCTGCTTGGCGTATTCGCGCAGGTAGACCGCCGCCAGTACGCCGAACGGGGTCACGATCATCGCCATGATCAGGGTCATCATCACGGTGCCGAAAATCGCCGGGAAGATCCCGCCTTCGGTGTTCGCTTCACGCGGGTCGTCGGACAGGAACTCCCAGACCTTGCTGAAGTAGAAACCGATCTTGGTCAGCGTGCCCATGGCATTCGGCTGATAGGCGTGAACCACTTTGCCCAGGCTGATTTCGATCTCTTTGCCGTTGGCATCGCGGGCGGTCAGCGCGTCGCGGTTAAACTGCGCATGCAGATCGCTCAGACGGGCTTCGATGTCCTGATAACGCGCGTTCAGCTCGGCACGTTCGGCGTCCATGTCCGCTTGCGCGGTGGCGTCGAGCTTGCCGTCGAGTTCCAGTTTGCGCCCGTGCAGGCGGATGCGTTCCAGCCCTGCGTTGATCGCACCGATATCAGTCTTTTCCAGCGACTTGAGTTGCGCCGCCAGACCGTTCACACGGTTGATTCGCGCTTGCAGCTCAGGCCAGGCCGCTTCGCCCTCGGCGATCACCTTGCCGTCCTGTTTGACGTTGACCAGGTAACCGTAGAAGTTGCCCCACTCGCGACGCTCGATCGCCATCAGTTCCTGCGGCGTGGTCTGGTTGGTCAGCCACTCGCCGACCACCCAGGTGAAGTCGTTGCCGTTCAGGTCACGGTTGCCGACCTTGATCAGCTCGCGGGTCATGAATTCCGGGCCTTGATCAGGCACCGGCAGGCCGGCGCTTTTCAGGCGGGCACGCGGCACTTCTTCCTTCTGTACCACTTCGCCGATGACCAGGTGATTGGCCTGGCCCGGTACGTCGTAGCTGGCGTGGATCAGGTCCGCCGGCCAGAAGTGACCGAGACCGCGCACGGCAATCACCGCCAGCAGGCCAATGGTCATGATGACCGCGATGGACACCGCGCCACCGCTGATCCAGACGCCCGGGGCGCCGCTCTTGAACCATCCATTCAGGGAGTTCTGTTTCACAGACTTCTACCTTTCTTAAAGCGACGAGTATTTCTTGCGCAGACGCTGACGAATCAGTTCTGCCAGGGTGTTCATGACGAAGGTGAACAACAGCAGCACCAGCGCCGAGAGGAACAGCACGCGGTAGTGGCTGCCGCCGACTTCCGACTCGGGCATTTCCACCGCGACGTTGGCGGCCAGGGTGCGCAGGCCTTCGAACAGGTTCATTTCCATGACCGGAGTGTTACCGGTGGCCATCAACACGATCATGGTTTCGCCGACCGCACGGCCCATGCCGATCATAAGCGCCGAGAAGATCCCCGGGCTGGCGGTGAGGATCACCACGCGAGTCATGGTCTGCCACGGCGTGGCACCGAGCGCCAGGGAACCGAGGGTCAGGCCACGCGGCACGCTGAACACGGCGTCTTCGGCAATCGAGTAGATGTTCGGGATCACCGCAAAACCCATCGCCAGGCCGACCACCAGAGCGTTGCGCTGGTCGTAGGTGATGCCCAAGTCGTGGGAGATCCACATGCGCATGTCACCGCCGAAGAACCAGTTCTCCATGTACGGGCTCATGTACAGCGACAGCCAACCGACGAACAGGATCACCGGAATCAGCAGCGCACTTTCCCAGCCGTCCGGGACTTTCAGGCGAATCGACTCAGGCAGGCGGCTGAAGGTGAAACCGGCGACCAGAATGCCGATCGGCAGCAGCATCAACAGGCTGAAGATGCCCGGCAGATGCCCTTCGACATACGGGGCGAGGAACAGACCGGCGAAGAACCCGAGGATCACCGTCGGCATCGCTTCCATCAGTTCGATCACCGGTTTGACCTTGCGGCGCATGCCCGGGGCCATGAAGTACGCGGTGTAGATTGCCGCGGCAACCGCCAGCGGTGCCGCCAGCAGCATCGCGTAGAGCGCCGCTTTCAGGGTGCCGAAGGTCAGTGGCGACAAGCTCAGTTTCGGTTCGAAATCGGTGTTGGCAGCGGTCGATTGCCAGACGTATTTAGGCTCGTCGTAGTTCTCGTACCAGACCTTGCTCCACAACGCGCTCCACGACACTTCCGGGTGCGGGTTGTCGAGCAGCAGCGGTTGCAGCTTGCCGCCGGCCTCGACGATCACCCGGTTGGCGCGCGGCGACAGACCGAACAGACCCTGGCCCTCGGCGACCGGCTCGACCAGCAGGGTGCGGTGCGCGGTGCTGTGGAAGACGCCGAGCTTGCCGCTGGCATCGAGGGCCACGAAGCCCTTGCGACGCTCTTCGGCAGTGATTTCAACGATTGGCGCGGAGCCCATCTGGAAGGTACGGATCTGCTTCAGGCGCAGCTCGCCGTCGGTATCGCGAGCCATGAACCACTGGGCCAGGCCACCCTTGGAGTCACCGATGATCAGCGAGATGCCGCCCACCAGCTGGGTGCTCGCGGTGACTTCGGCGTCAGCGTTTTCCAGCAGTTTGTAGCGACCGTTGAGGCTCTTGTCGCGCAGGCTGAACACATCGGCCTGAGCACGCCCGTTGACCACGTACAGCCATTGCTGGCGCGGGTCGACGAAGATGTTTTTCACAGGCTCGGTCATCTGCGGCAGCTCGATACGCTTCTGCTCGTTGGTGACTTCACCGGTCATCATGTTTTCTTCGCTGGTCAGCGCCAGCACATTGAGTTGCGAACCGGTCGAGCCCACCAGCATCAGGGTCGAATCGGTAGCGTTGAGGCTGACGTGCTCCAGCGCCCCGCCGCTCTCGTTCACCGCGATCGGCGTGTTGCCGTAAGGAAACTCGATGGCCGGGGTGATGGTTTTCTTGCCATCGGGGTAGCTGACTTTATAGGTGTGACGGAACACCAGCGCCTGGCCGTTGGACAGGCCCACCGCCACCAGTGGATGACCTGGCTGATCTTCACCGATGGAAGTGACCGTTGCGCCAGCAGGCACCGGCAGATCGACGCGCTTCAATTCAGCGCCACTGTCGATGTCGAAGAACAGCGCCTGGCCCTTGTCGGAAACGCGCATCGCCACCTGATTCTGCTCTTCGAGTGAAATCATCAGCGGCTTGCCGGCGTCCTGCATCCAGGCTGGGGTAATGGCGTCTTTCGCGGTCAGGCTGGCACCGTGGAACAACGGTGCAACGACGTAGGCGAGAAAGAAGAAGATCAGGGTGATGGCTGCCAGCACCGCCAGCCCGCCAACGAGGACGTACCAGCGGGTGAAGCGATCCTTGAGCGCGCGAATGCGGCGCTTGCGTTGCAGCTCAGGCGTATTGAAATCAATGCGCTTGGGAGGGGAAGTCGTAGTCATTGGGGAATTGGCCAGATCATTCATGCGCTCACCCTAGCGATCCTGTATGACAGAAAGATGACAATGCAGTGACGCACCAAATCCACCGCCAGCGGGACTGGCAGAGGATTGAAAATTTGAGGTGTGTAAAAGGCCGGTCTGCTGGCAGATCCGGCCTTTTACCTGAGTCCGGTGGGGTTCACCCCGGACTCAGTTTGTTACTTTTTTGCGACTTCAGCGCCGCCTTCCTGCAGACCCAGGTCAGCCAGTGCTTTTGCAGCAACCTTGGCCGGCAGCGGGATGTAGCCGTCTTTCACCACCACTTCCTGACCCTGTTTGGACAGAACCAGTTTCACGAACTCGGCTTCCAGCGGGGCCAGAGGCTTGTTCGGGGCCTTGTTCACGTAAACGTAGAGGAAGCGCGACAGCGGGTACTTGCCGTTCAGGGCGTTTTCTTCGGTGTCTTCGATGAAGTCAGTGCTGCCTTTCTTCGACAGAGCAACGGTCTTCACGCTGGCAGTCTTGTAGCCGATGCCCGAGTAACCGATGCCGTTCAGCGAGGAGCTGATCGACTGCACAACCGACGCCGAACCTGGCTGTTCGTTGACGTTAGGCTTGTAGTCGCCTTTGCACAGGGCTTCTTCCTTGAAGTAGCCGTAAGTGCCGGATACCGAGTTACGACCGAACAGTTGCACTGGCTTGTTGGCCAGGTCGCCGGTCACGCCCAGGTCGCCCCAGGTTTTCACGTCGGCTTTGGCGCCGCACAGACGGGTAGACGAGAAGATCGCGTCAACCTGTTCCATGGTCAGGTGCTGGATCGGGTTGTCCTTGTGCACGAACACCGCCAGGGCGTCCACGGCCACCGGGATAGCGGTTGGCTTGTAGCCGTATTTCTGTTCGAAGGCCGCCAGTTCGGTGTCCTTCATCTTGCGGCTCATCGGGCCCAGGTTGGAGGTGCCTTCAGTCAGCGCAGGTGGCGCGGTGGCGGAGCCAGCGGCCTGAATCTGGATGTTTACGTTCGGGTATTCTTTCTTGTAGTTCTCAGCCCACAGGGTCATGAGGTTGGCCAGAGTGTCGGAACCAACGCTGGACAAGTTGCCCGATACACCGGTGACCTTGGTGTAAGCCGGAATTGCCGGGTCAACGCCAGCGGCTACCGCGTGGGCAGTCGCAACGCCAGCAGCGACAAAAGTCATTGCCGCCATCAAACGCTTCAGTTTCATGCCTTACTCCTAGCAGATAGGGTGTGTTAATTCGGGGCCAAGTATCAGCAGGCCGTGTGAACACTTTATGGCTGAAATATGACAATTGGATGAAAGGCCAGCATCCGGGGTGTCACAAAAAATGAATTCCGCAGCAGGTTGACAAATCAAATCCAAAAGATAGCCTTGTCAACCACGAGAGGAACTCATGATAAACGACCGAATTCGCCGCGCCCGCCTGCAACGAGGCCTCACCCTAGAGGGTCTGGCGGCCCAGCTTGGCGATATCACCAAACAAGCGTTAAGCAAATATGAGAAAGGGTTGAGCACTCCAAACTCTTCTCGCCTGCTGCAACTGGCCAAGGCACTTCAGGTCAGCCCCGAATATTTTTTCCGCGCGGAGGTTATTCCTCTGGCACCTCTTGAGTTTCGAAAGCTGGCCAGAATGCCCAAGTATCGCCAAGCTCAAGTTGAAGAAAAAATTCGGGAACATCTCGAGCGCTACATTTCACTTGAGCAATGTTTCGATCCAGCAGATATCCAGACCCCTGCCACCCCCGCACAGATGCTCCCGGTTTCAACCCTCGAAGAGGCCGAGCTAGCAGCCGAGAAGCTTCGCCAGTTTTGGGGAATCGGTAGCGATCCCATCGCCAATCTGACTGAGCAACTGGAAGAGCACAGCATCAAGGTTGCAATGCTGAACGGCCCAGATGATTTCGATGGCGCTTGTGCTGCTACCGGTGACGGCGAACACGTACTAATTGCTTTGAATGCTGACCGTCCAGGTGAGCGAATCAGATTTACGGCTGCTCATGAGCTCGGCCATTGGGTTATGGCGTTGCCTGGAGACATGCCGGAGAGAGACAAAGAAAACTGTTGTCACCGTTTTGCCGGCGCATTTCTCTACCCCGCCAAAAGCGTAACCGGCGATTTCGGCAGCCATCCCCGGTCCAGAGTCCATCCACGAGAGCTACTGATCGCCAAACGCCAATACGGAATATCGATGCACGCTGCGTTGAGACGACTGAAGGATCTGAAGCTACTTAGCGAAAGTGGCTACAAATCCCTCACTATTCAATTCAGTGCCAACGGCTGGCGCAAAGCAGAGCCCGAACCTATGCCGTGCAAACCGCCCCAGCGCTTTGATTCGCTGGTGTTCTGGGGATTGGCGGAAGGATTGATCACCAAGTCGCGGGCTGCTGAACTCCTGCGCAAACCAGTGAGCGCACTTGACCCCAATTTCTTGGGCTCACTGGAGAGTGCATGAGTCTGATCTATATCAGTGATACAAATATCTGGATCGACTTCAGAAATGCCGGACTGCTGGAGCAGATGTTCAGTTTGCCGTTTACGCTGTGTTGCACTGACTTCGTAATGTACGAACTCGACGACTTTTCACACGACGAACTGCTCGACCGAGGATTGATTGTCGAATCGTTCGATGAGGCAGGTGTAATAAGATTGTCGGGGCTGAGGATCGAGCACAACAACAGCTCTTTAGCCGACGTCTCCTGTTACTTACTTGCGCAGGAAACGGGCCGTCCTTTACTCACCGGAGATGGCAGGTTGCGCCGTCAGGCCCAAAGAGATGGGTTACAGGTACACGGCGCGCTATGGCTGCTCGATTTAATGGTAGAGCACCAAGTCATCGACGAAACAGAAGCTGCAAATGCTTTGGCTCACATGCTCGAACACGGTGCTCGCCTGCCGATTGGCGAGTGTGAAACAAGGCTTTCGCGCTGGCGAAAGCCCTGAGTCCTGGAACTAAATCAGCGTCCCTTCTTCCACAGCCACGCGCCAACCATGATCCCCATCCCGCACAGCACAGCCACGTAGTAGGCAGGGCCCATCGCACTCTCTTTAAGCAGCAGGCTGACCACCATCGGCGTCAGGCCACCGAAGATCGCGTACGCCACGTTGTACGAGAACGACAATCCGCTGAAGCGCACCACTGGCGGGAACGCCTTGACCATCACGTACGGCACCGCACCGATGGTGCCGACCAGCAGACCGGTCAGCGCATACAGCGGGAACAGCCAGTTCGGGTGATCGGCGAGGCTGTGATAGAAGGTCCAGGAGCTGATCAACAAGCCCAGGGAACCGAAGACAAACACCCGGCCCGCGCCCAAGCGATCGGCCAGCGCACCGGAGATAATGCAGCCGATGCTCAGAAACACGATCGCCAGGCTGTTCGATTGCAGCGACTCGGTCGGCGAGAAGTGATAGACCGTCTGCAGCACGGTCGGGGTCATCAGAATCACCACGACGATGCCGGCGGACAGCAGCCAGGTCAGCAGCATCGAGATTGCGATTGCCCCGCGATGGTCACGCAACACCGCGCGCAGTGGCACTTCTTCGGCCAGTGCCTTGCGCAGTTGCAGCTCGGCGAATACCGGAGTCTCGTGCAGCCAGCGACGCAGATACACCGAGAACAGGCCGAAGACGCCACCGAGCAGGAACGGGATCCGCCAGGCGTAATCCGCGACTTCCACCGGCGTATAAATGCTGTTGATCGCGGTGGCGACCAGCGAGCCGAGCAGGATGCCCGCCGTCAGGCCGCTGGTCAGGGTGCCGCAGGCATAGCCGATGTGCTTTTGCGGCACGTGTTCGGAAACGAAGACCCACGCCCCCGGCACCTCACCACCAATCGCCGCACCCTGGATCACCCGCATCAGCAACAGCAGGATCGGCGCCCAAAGGCCAATCTGCGCGTAGGTCGGCAACAGGCCCATGATCAGGGTCGGCACGGCCATCATGAAAATGCTCAGGGTGAACATCTTCTTGCGCCCCAGCAGGTCGCCGAAGTGCGCCATGACGATACCGCCCAGCGGCCGCGCGAGGTACCCGGCGGCGAAGATGCCGAAGGTCTGCATCAGGCGCAGCCACTCGGGCATGTCGGCCGGGAAGAACAGCTTGCCGACCACGGTGGCGAAGAACACGAAGATGATGAAGTCGTAAAACTCCAGCGCACCGCCCAGGGCCGATAGCGACAGAGTCTTGTAGTCATTGCGGGTCAGGGGGCGTGCAGGTTGCTCGGGCTGCGCGAGGCTCGAAGGCGCTGTGGTCATGGCAAGGGCTTCTCTTATAGGCGGATCTACCGCCACAACAACGCTGGCTGTGGCTTGGGCAGGTTCGGCACCATAGCAAATTGTTCGAAAAAGCACATAGAGGCGCGTATTTGCCGGTCAAAATCAGAACCCGATGGTCGTCGCGGAGTCTACCGACCGATATACTCGCAACCTTGCTCCGGTTTGTAGGGGGTTGCTGTGCGAAAACGTCGTTGGCCCGGCCTTTGAACGGGATCAGCCGGTTTCGCAGAGTTTCCCCTTTAGACGCCTATGGAAAACGTGACGAACGCAGTATGTTCGGTGCTGAATCGTTTTTCCTGAAGACGGCTACCACCAGCAATACCAACGAAGAGTCACGGGTCAGAGGCACCCCCGGCATGATAGAGCTCGAACAAGAAGATCCGATCCCGCAAGGCGACCTGGCCTTGCAAATCACCGCACTCCCGCGCGAAACCAACGGCTTTGGCGATATTTTCGGCGGCTGGCTGGTGGCGCAGATGGATCTGGCAGGCACCGCGATGGCCAGCCGCGTGGCCGGTGGTCGCGTAGCCACGGTCGCCATCGACCGCATGGCCTTTCTGGTGCCGGTCGCGGTCGGCGCGCAATTGTCCTTTTATACCCAGACCCTGGAAATCGGCCGCAGCTCGATCCAGATGATGGTCGAGGTGTGGAGCGACGACCCGCTGTCCAGCGAGTGGCGTAAAGTGACCGAAGCGGTTTTCGTCTTCGTCGCCATCGACGGCAGCGGTCGTACCCGCTCGGTGCCGCCACGCGCGCGTTAAACATCGCCGCGGTTTTGCGGTCGATAGTCGTCCCAAGTGTCTGATCGAGAGTTGCCCCATGAACACGCCCAACGTTGAAGCGGTGAAACTGGATGAACTGAACTGCTGGCGCATCCGCCACGGTCAGGCCGAAGTGCTGGTGGCCCAGCAAGGCGCGCACATCCTCAGTTACCAGATCGACGGCCAGCCGCCGATCATCTGGCTCAACGACAAGGCCGTGTTCAAGACCGGCAAGAGCATCCGCGCCGGCGTGCCGGTGTGCTGGCCCTGGTTTGGCATCTTCGAGCGCAACCCGCAAAGCGTCAAAGCGATGCGCGTCAGCGATGAACCGGCACAGGCCCACGGCTTTGTCCGGGCGATGGATTGGGAGCTGGGCGGGATCGAAGCCGAGGACCATGGGGTCAAGGTTGAATTCAGGCTGCCGTATCCCGAAGGCGGATTCCCGGGCTGGCCGCATCAGGTCGACCTGACCTTGACCCTGCACCTGAATGATCAGCTGAACATCAGCCTGACCAGCCATAACCGTGGTGCCGAAACCGTCAGCCTCAGTCAGGCGCTGCATACCTATTACGCCGTCAGCGATGTGCGCAACGTGCACGTCGACGGTGTTGAAGGACTGGATTACATCGAGACCCTGGATAACTGGAACACCCACCGCCAGCAAGGCGAACTGCGCTTTGCCGGGGAAACCGACCGCATCTACCTCGACGCTCCGCCGCAACTGAGCATCGTCGATCCGACCTGGGAACGACGTATCGTATTGAGCGCCAGCGGCTCACGCACCGCGGTGATCTGGAACCCGTGGACCGACCGCGCCGCCGCGTTCAGTGACATGGACAACGATGGCTGGCAGCGCATGCTGTGCATCGAGACGGCGAATGTGATGGATGATGTGGTCACGCTGGCCTCGGGGGCGAGCCATACGATGGGTATCAGCGTCGGCAGCAAAGCGCTGTAACCAGCACCGCAATATCAATGTGGGTGAAAGCCTTTGTGGTGAGGGGATTTATCCCCGATGGCCTGCGGAGCAGGCCCCTGCCCTTGATGCAAAGCGGGGGTCGCTTCGCAACCCATCGGGGATAAATCCCCTCGCTACAATTGTTCAGATGTCAGAGGTCGGACTCCTGCACCACCCGCACCTTATCCGCGTCCAGCGCATACGCCGCATCGGCCAGGTCGTTGCTGACCTTTTCGATCTTCAGCGTGCCGGTCACCCACAACGGCGTGTAGATGTCATCCAGCTTCAAGCCCTTCGGATAACGCACCAGCACCAGTTGATTCGGCGGCGGTGGCGGCACGTGGATGCACGCGCCCGGGTATGGCACGAGGAAGAACAGCGTGCTGCGCCCCTTGGCGTCGGATTCCAGCGGCACCGGGTAGCCACCGATGCGGATGTGTTTGTCGTTCATCGACGCCACGGTCTTGGTCGAATACATCACTGCCGGCAGGCCCTTGGCCTGTTTCATCCCGCCCTTCTCGGTGAAAGTGCCGGTGGCTTCCGGAGAGTTGTGGTCGATTTCGGGCATGGCCTCAAGGGCTTTCTGGTCCGACTTGGGCATCAGTTCCAGCCAGTCGGTTTCCGGCAGTTCGCCGGCGTGGGCCAGGCCGCTGCCCAGCAAAAGGAGAGTCAACAGAAGACGGCGCATGAAGGTGCTCGGTAAAAGATGCTCGGATAAAGGAAGGACGTTGAATCGCCGAGCATTCTAGCCCTCCCTGCCGCGTTGGCAGAGAGGACTTGGTCGCTTGGATCAGTTCTTTTTGATCAGGCCGTAGATCACCAGCAGCACGATCGCGCCGACCAGCGCACCGATGAAGCCTGCGCCCTGACCGGCCTGATAGATACCCAGGGCCTGGCCGCCGTAAGTGGCCGCCAGCGAACCGCCGATACCGAGCAGGATGGTCATGATCCAGCCCATGCTGTCATCACCCGGTTTGAGGAAGCGTGCCAGCAGGCCGACGATCAAGCCGATAAAGATGGTTCCGATAATTCCCATGGCATTTCCCTCTGACTCTGAATGGTAGATATGCCAAAGCCTAGTCAGACTTTGGCATCCTGCCATGAGAGAACGGCGGCTCCCGAAGGTTCCGCCGCTGCCACATGAAACTGTTTACTCGGCAATCAGCGCTTCAACCTTGACGATCTGTGCCTGCAGCGTCGCCATGTCGGCGCAGCGCAGGTTGGCGTGACCGACCTTGCGCCCGGCCTTGAAGGCTTTGCCGTAGTGATGCAGATGGCAATCCTCGATGGCGATGACTTTCTCTACCGGCGGCACCACGCCGATGAAGTTGAGCATCGCGCTCTCGCCGACCTTGGCGGTCGAACCCAGCGGCAGGCCGGCCACGGCGCGCAGGTGGTTTTCGAACTGGCTGCACTCGGCGCCTTCGGTGGTCCAGTGCCCGGAGTTGTGCACGCGCGGGGCGATTTCGTTGGCCTTGAGGCCGCCGTCGACTTCAAAGAACTCGAACGCCATCACGCCCACATAGTCGAGCTGCTTGAGCACGCGGCTGGAATAGTCTTCGGCCAACGCCTGCAGCGGGTGATCGGTGCTGGCGACCGACAGTTTGAGAATGCCGCTGTCGTGGGTGTTGTGCACCAGCGGGTAGAACTTGGTTTCGCCATCGCGGGCACGCACGGCGATCAGCGAGACTTCGCCGGTGAACGGCACGAAGCCTTCCAGCAGGCAGGCCACGCTGCCCAGCTCGGCGAATGTACCGACCACGTCTTCCGGCTTGCGCAGGACTTTCTGGCCCTTGCCGTCGTAACCCAGGGTGCGGGTTTTCAGCACGGCCGGCAGACCGATGGCAGCCACGGCGGCGTCCAGGTCGGCTTGCGATTGAATGTCGGCGAAGGCCGGGGTCGGGATGCCCAGGTCCTTGAACATGCTCTTCTCGAACCAGCGGTCGCGAGCGATGCGCAGGGCTTCGGCGCTCGGATAGACCGGGACGAACTGCGAGAGGAACGCCACGGTTTCCGCCGGGACGCTTTCGAACTCGAAGGTCACCAGGTCGACTTCGTCAGCCAGTTGGCGCAGGTGATCCTGATCGCCGTAATCGGCCCGCAGGTGTTCGCCCAGTGCCGCGGCGCAAGCGTCCGGCGCAGGGTCGAGGAAAGCGAAGTTCATGCCCAGCGGAGTACCCGCCAGCGCCAACATGCGACCCAACTGGCCGCCACCGATTACACCGATCTTCATCTCAACAACCTCAGGCAATACGTGGGTCTGGATTGTCCAGGACGCTGTCTGTCTGCTCGGCACGGAAGGTTTTCAGTACCGCGTGGAACTGTGGATGCTTGGCGCCAAGGATGCTCGCCGAGAGCAGCGCGGCGTTGATCGCGCCCGCTTTGCCGATGGCCAGGGTGGCGACCGGGATGCCCGCCGGCATCTGCACGATCGACAGCAGCGAATCGACGCCCGAGAGCATCGACGACTGCACCGGAACGCCCAGCACCGGCAGGTGGGTCTTGGCCGCACACATGCCAGGCAGGTGAGCGGCGCCACCGGCACCGGCGATGATCACCTCGATGCCGCGGCCCTCAGCCTCTTCGGCGTACTGGAACAGCAGATCCGGGGTGCGGTGGGCAGAAACCACCTTGACCTCGTACGGGATGCCGAGCTTTTCCAGCATATCGGCGGTGTGGCTAAGGGTGGACCAATCGGACTTGGAGCCCATGATCACGCCAACCAGTGCACTCATCGTCGCGCCTCTTCTCTCTGGGCGCCCGCAGGCGCGTCAAAAACAACAAGCCACGCAGGATTGCGTGGCTTGATTGTACGAAAAATGGCCGGACGTACCGGCCGAAGGCCGCGCAGTATACCGCAAAGAAAGCAATAAACAGCCCCCGAAACGACCATCTGTCAAATCAGCGAAAGGCCCGGTTTTATTGACTTGAAGGTCAGCGCTCCAGCATCACTCGATACCTGTGGGAGCTGGCTTGCCAGCGATGGCGTCGGATCAGTAACCACAGGCGGTGACTGACCCACCGCCATCGCTGGCAAGCCAGCTCCCACAGGGTTGTTGGGTGGGTTCAGGAAGCCTGTGCAGCGCCCCCTTCAAGCTTGCGCCACAACAACCGCACGTTGGCCTTGCGCACCAGTGCGCAGCGGTACAGGCGAATTTCCAGCGGCACGTGCCATTGCGGGCCGCCGCAGACGACGAGTTCGCCACGGGCCAGTTCGGCGCGCACGCTCAGCTGTGGCACCCAGGCGATACCGAGGCCCTCCAGGGCCATGCTCTTGAGGCTGTCGGCCATGGCGGTTTCATAGATGGTGGTGAAGCGCAGCTGACGCTGACGCAACAAACCATTCACCGAGCGCCCGAGAAACGCCCCGGCGCTGTAGGCCAGTAGCGGCACGCTGGCCTCGCCTTCCAGATCGAACAGCGGTTTACCGTCGGCATCCGCCGCGCACACCGGGAGCATTTCGGTCTGGCCCAGGTGCAGCGAGGGGAAAATTTCCGGGTCCATCTGCATCGCCGCGTCCGGATCGTAGAACGCCAGCATCAGGTCGCAGCCGCCTTCGCGCAGCGCGTGCACCGCGTCGCCGACGTTGGTCGCCACCAGCCGCGTGGCGATGTTCAGCCCTTCATTGCGCAGTTGCGCGATCCAGCGCGGGAAGAAGCCCAGCGCCAGCGAGTGCGCGGCGGCGACCTGCATCACCTCGCCCTGCCCGCCTTCCAGGTGATGCAGATGCCGCAGCACTTCGCCGAGCTGTTCGACCACGGTGCGCGCGGTCACCAGAAACAGCTGCCCGGCTGCCGTCAGTTCGATCGGCGTGCGCGAGCGGTTGACCAGCGTCAGCCCAAGCGCCGCTTCCAGGCTGCGGATTCGCCGACTGAACGCCGGCTGGGTCACGAAGCGCCGTTCGGCCGCCTGCGAGAAGCTGCGGGTGGCGGCCAGGGCACTGAAGTCCTCGAGCCATTTGCTTTCCAGATTCATCACGTCCTCCCGGACACGCACCAAAACAGGTCACACGTCTGCCGCGCACGCGGCGTCACACGGGCATTATGCCGAATGTGCATAGGGCAGTGTTTAACAGCATTGGCCCAAAAAATCCCAGAAGCCTAGCATTCGCAGCGTTCCGGCACAGACCGGGTCCATATCGAGATGATTTCTATCATGTCCTCCGCTGCATCATTCCGCACAGAAAACGACCTGCTTGGCGCCCTCGAAGTACCGGCTCAAGCGTATTACGGCATCCAGACCCTGCGAGCGGTGAACAACTTCCGTCTCTCCGGCGTTCCGATTTCGCATTACCCGAAACTGGTTGTCGGTCTGGCGATGGTCAAACAGGCCGCCGCTGACGCCAACCGTGAGTTGGGTCATCTGAGCGAAGCCAAGCACGCTGCCATCAGCGAAGCCTGTGCCCGATTGATCCGCGGTGATTTCCACGAAGAGTTCGTGGTCGACATGATTCAAGGTGGCGCCGGTACGTCCACCAACATGAACGCCAACGAAGTGATCGCCAACATTGCGCTCGAAGCAATGGGTCACCAAAAAGGCGAGTACCAGTACCTGCACCCGAACGACGACGTCAACATGGCGCAGTCGACCAACGACGCTTACCCGACCGCGATCCGTCTGGGTCTGCTGCTGGGTCACGACGCGCTGCTGGCCAGCCTCGACAGCCTGATTCAGGCATTCGCCGCCAAGGGTGAAGAATTCAACCACGTCTTGAAGATGGGTCGTACCCAGCTGCAAGACGCCGTGCCGATGACCCTGGGTCAAGAGTTCCGTGCATTCGCCACCACCATGGGCGAAGACCTGGCCCGTCTGAAGACGCTGGCCCCGGAACTGCTGACCGAAGTGAACCTGGGCGGCACCGCGATCGGCACCGGCATCAACGCCGACCCGCGCTATCAAGCGCTGGCCGTTCAGCGTCTGGCGCTGATCAGCGGTCAACCGCTGGTGCCAGCCGCCGACCTGATCGAAGCCACCTCCGACATGGGCGCCTTCGTGCTGTTCTCCGGCATGCTCAAGCGTACCGCGGTCAAGTTGTCGAAGATCTGCAACGACCTGCGCCTGCTGTCCAGCGGCCCACGCACCGGCATCAACGAGATCAACCTGCCAGCGCGTCAGCCAGGCAGCTCGATCATGCCTGGCAAGGTCAACCCGGTGATTCCGGAAGCCGTCAACCAGGTGGCCTTCCAGGTCATCGGTAACGACCTGGCGCTGACCATGGCAGCCGAAGGCGGCCAACTGCAGCTGAACGTGATGGAGCCGCTGATCGCGTTCAAGATCCTCGACTCGATCCGCCTGCTGCAACGCGCCATGGACATGCTGCGCGAGCACTGCATCGTCGGCATCACCGCCAACGAAGCCCGCTGCCGCGAACTGGTCGAGCACTCGATCGGTCTGGTCACCGCGCTGAACCCGTACATCGGCTACAAAAATGCCACCCGCATCGCCCGGATCGCCCTTGAAAGCGGCCGCGGCGTGCTGGAACTGGTGCGCGAAGAAGGTCTGCTCGACGAAGCCATGCTCGCCGACATCCTGCGCCCGGAAAACATGATTGCCCCGCGTCTGGTTCCGCTCAAAGCCTGAGCCGACGCGTTACTTGTAGCACCGCTCACCAGGTCGAGGGACTAGACACCTCTCACCTTTTGAGGGCTTGGGGATTTGTCCCCAAGCCCTTTTTTTTAACTTTCTGATCCTGAGACCCGTATGTCTGGGGACTGAAGAATGTAGAGATAAGCCCTTGTGGTGAGGGGATTCATCCCCGATGGGTCGCGAAGCGGCCCCAAAACCTGCAATCGCGGTGTAACAAGTACACCGCGTGCAATGATTTGCGACTGCTTCGCAGCCGATCGGGGATGAATCCCCTCGCCACAGGGTTTGCATCTACAGAAACGCAGTTCCCGCACAAGCCCGGCGCCGGTAACGCCGGGTGTTTCAAAGCTTCGTTTCGTCGCTTGCACCACTACCGTGCAGACGGGCGCGTCACTGATCGGTATAGTGCCGCCCCTCTTCGCGTGAGCGGTCGTCGGTAACGAGGCCATAACCCATGCGAAACCCGAACTAATAACAAACCCGCGAAATGGACCGGGACGAAACCTTCGCCTCACCTGTTGTGCCGCGCGCAAACCGGTGTAACGCGATGTTTCTGAACATCCAGCATTTGCTTACACAAAAAACAGCGAGGAAAAATCCATGCTCGAAGTCATCAACGACTTCCTCTCAGGGAAAGTACTGATCGTGCTCATTGTCGGGCTCGGTAGCTACTTCACGATTCGCTCGCGTTTCGTTCAATTGCGCCACTTCTTCCACATGTTCGCGGTGTTCCGCGACAGCCTGAAAAGCAGCGGCGGGCAACTCAGCTCGTTCCAGGCCCTGATGCTCAGCCTTGCCGGCCGTGTCGGTGCAGGCAACATCGCCGGTGTCGGCATCGCCGTGACCCTCGGCGGGCCGGGTGCGGTGTTCTGGATGTGGGTGACCGCACTGGTCGGCATGTCCAGCAGCTTCTTCGAATGCACCCTGGCGCAGGTCTACAAGCGCGCCGAAGGTGACGGTCTGTACCGTGGTGGCCCGGCCTACTACATCCAGCACGGCCTGAAACTCAAAGGCATGGCGGTGGTGTTCTCGATCCTGCTGCTGGTGACCTACGGCTTCGCCTTCATCGGTCTGCAGTCCTACACCGTGACCCACTCGCTGCAAAACGCCTTTGCCTTCGACCCAAGCCACACCGGGATCGTCCTGGCGGTGCTGCTGGCCATCACCTTCATCGGCGGCATCAAGCGCATCGCCGCGGTGTCCGACCTGCTGGTACCGGTCAAGACCCTGGCCTACATCGGCGTGACCCTGTACGTGATCGGCACTCAGATCGAACACGTACCAGCGATGCTGGAAACCATCTTCAAAAGCGCCTTCGGTCTCGACCCGGCCTTCGGCGGCCTGCTCGGCAGCGCCATCGTCATGGGCGTGAAGCGTGGCGTGTTCGCCAACGAAGCGGGCCTGGGCAGTGCGCCAAACGTCGCCGCCGTGGCCTCGGTGAAACACCCGGGTGCTCAGGGCGTGGTTCAGGCCTTCAGCGTGTTCCTCGACACCTTCGTGATCTGCACCTGCACCGCGCTGCTGATCCTGTTGTCGGGCTTCTACACCCCGGGCTTCGAAGGTGACGGCATCGTCCTGACCCAGAACTCGCTGGCCGCCGTAGTCGGTGACTGGGGCCGCATCTTCGTCAGCGTCGCGCTGTCGCTGTTCGTCTTCACCTGCATCCTCTACAACTACTACCTGGGCGAGAACAGCCTGCAGTTCCTCAGCCGCAACCGCGCCGTGCTGATGATTTTCCGCGGTCTGGTTCTGGCGCTGGTGGTCTGGGGTTCGATGCAGGACCTGTCGACCGTGTTCGCCTTCGCCGATATCACCATGACTTGCCTGGCCTTCGTCAACCTGATCGCCCTGGCCATGCTGTTCAAGGTCGGCATGCGCGTGCTGCGTGACTACGACGAGCAGCGCCGCGCCGGCATCAAGCAGCCAGTGTTCGACGCCAGCAAATTTGCCGATCTGGATCTGGACCTGAAGGCCTGGCCAGTCGACGCGCCAGCCGCGGGCAAGACCGCAGCCGAGCCACAAGGCGTGCCTGCAGCGCAACGCTGACAGGTGAATGACGGGCGCATCCCCTGCGCCCGTCGGTTACAGTTCGTAAAACTGTGGGAGCGAGCTTGCTCGCGAAAGCGGTGGATCAGTTGACATTCATGTTGCATCTGACGGCCCTTTCGCGAGCAAGCTCGCTCCCACAGGAACTCATCGTTTTCGGAGAATCCCCATGAATTCGTCGACCTTCCCCGCCGCCCAACACGTCATGGTGCTCTACACCGGTGGCACCATCGGCATGCAGGCCAGCGCCAATGGGCTGGCCCCGGCGTCCGGTTTCGAAGCCCGCATGCGCGACTATCTGCACAGCCAGCCCGAACTGGTCGTGCCGCAATGGCGTTTTCGGGAAATGTCGCCGCTGATCGACAGCGCCAACATGACCCCGACCTACTGGCAGCAACTGCGCGAAGCGGTGGTCGATGCGGTGGACGTGCAAGGCTGCGACAGCGTGCTGATCCTGCACGGCACCGACACCCTGGCCTACAGCGCTGCGGCGATGAGCTTCCAGTTGCTCGGCCTGCATGCCCGTGTGTGTTTCACCGGTTCAATGCTGCCGGCCGGCGTGACTGACAGCGATGCCTGGGAAAACCTCGGTGGCGCGCTGGTTGCTCTCGGTCAGGGTCTGGCGCCGGGCGTGCACCTGTACTTCCATGGCGAGCTGCTGGCGCCGACTCACTGCGCGAAAGTGCGCAGCTTCGGTCGGCATCCGTTCAAGCGCCTGGAGCGTCAGAACGGCGGTGTGAAAGCGCCGTCGATTCCGGCTGCGCTGAACTACAACCAGCCGAAACAACTGGCCAAGGTTGCCGTGCTGCCGCTGTTCCCCGGCATCGGCGCCGAGACGGTTGATGGCCTGCTGGCCAGCGGCATCCGGGGTCTGGTGCTGGAGTGCTACGGCAGCGGCACCGGGCCGAGCGACAATCCCGAGTTCCTCGCCAGCCTCGGTCGCGCCCGGGACAACGGTGTGGTAGTGGTCGCGGTCACGCAGTGCCATGAAGGCGGGGTCGAGCTGGATGTGTATGAAGCTGGCAGCCGTCTGCGTGGCGTCGGTGTGCTGTCCGGTGGCGGCATGACCCGCGAGGCGGCGTTCGGCAAGCTGCACGGCTTGCTCGGTGCCGGCCTGGACAACACCGAAGTGCGACGTCTGATCGAACTCGACCTGTGTGGCGAATTGCGCTGAGCCTTTTCCGGCGCCGGCGATAATCCGGCGCCCTACATATCTACCACCCATGCTGCATCGTGCCTCTCTAGCATGGAGCGACCCCGAAAGCTTGACCTCGGGATCGCCTCCATCACCAGAACGCAGGGACGCACGATGAGTTCAGCAACCACAAGCTCCACCCGGCAGACGGCCGCCGGCACCAATCCCACCGAAGCCCTGATCACTCAATTGAGTGTCGGCCCCGACTTGCGCGACGTGGCCGGCGTGCTGTTGCGCGAGCATTTGCGCAAGCTGTACCCCACGCTTGATCTGGAGCCGAGCATTACCATGATCGGCAAGCCGCAATGGTCCATCGTTGACGAACAGATCGTTGCCGGAAATCCGACCTACCAGGCCTTGACCGAAATCCTCGCCAACCAGGTCGTGCAGGGCACACCGACGCTGTGTATCGAAGGTGAACACTTTCTGACGCAACAACCGATCAGCGAGCCGGCCGTCCACCTGCCGGTACGCATCGACGAAATCGCCAGCCTGCTCAACCTGCTGGCTCCGGTCATGCTCACGGCGTTTCAGGAGCAACAACTGGCGTACTGGAACAGCGCCGACGACAGCAGCGGCCCGCGCTGGCATGCGCTGTCGGACACCCTGCGCGAGGTCTGGAACGTCGATCAGGTGCAGGGCTGGAGCGAGAGTGACTGCGCAATGGCCCGCGCGCTGTATCGCAATGCGGATCTGGCCAGCAGGAAAATCGATGATCCCTACCAGAGCAGCGCCTGCCTGATCGCCATTGACCTGGTCGATGACGGAACCGTGAAGCACTTGAACGAAGTATCGATGGCGGTGCTGATCGGCACACAGCAGGGAAAAACGGTGATCCTCGCCCACTCGCTGCTCAAGGGCTACCAGAAGTTCGACGCTCTTGATGAACTGGGCCAATCCTTGCCTGAGCATGTCAGCAACCTCCAGCCATACCAGCAACTGAAATGGCGATTACTGGAACCCTCGGGCAGCATCTTCGATTATCAGGCGTGCGCACTGGTCTCAATTCAGATCGATGTGATCGGCGCGCTGGATTTTTCTCCTGCCACACCTGCGCCACTCGACAAGCCATTGTCCACGGCCACCCCGCAAGTCGACGCAGCGGCGAAAAAGCCCGGCCCGCCATTGAGCTGGTTCCAGGATGCCCTGCCTGACTGGCTCAGCGCTGCATCACTGCCGGATCTGAACAACTATTCCCGGCACTTGAAGGATCTGGCTGCGCTGCATAGCCAGAACACTGGCAAGTCCTATCTGGATGGCATCCTGCCAATCAGCGAATACGCGCTGAGCGAAATGAACATCCTGCATGCCGAGACCCTTCGCGAGCACGCCGATGCGCAGCGTGCCGACCTGGAAACAGCCCTGGAGTCGATCCAGTTGCGGGTCAAAAGTCCGGTGATCTGGGGCACCTTTACTGTTCCGGGAAAAATCGAGACTTACAATTTCAGCGTCACCGATCTGGCCTTGCAGAATCTGATTGCAGTGCCGATAGGCAACAAGACCCTGCACTCCACCCGTGGCAAGCCATTGCCGACATGGCTAACCGTAAGCTATCTGGAAGACCTGGTAACCCGCGCGGATATCGGTACGACCTACCCGGCGCTGATCAAGAGCCAGTTGGTCGACACCACGCCAGCATCCGCCGGGCGACAGGCACTGTTCACACAGCACTTGCGCATCCAGTTGCCGCTGCTGGCCCTGCAATCGAAAATTCGCGGCAAGGCCGGTATCGACGCACGCGGTTACCGCTATGTCGTCGCGGTGCTGGACCCCGACCGCAACCATCGCATGGTCGAGGACCAGACCATCGTCATGCGGCCTCTGGCTTTCGTTCCTCAACGCAGAACAGACGGCAGCCATGACGAAGTCGCCAACATGTTCGTGATCGGTCCTGAAGACCCGAGCGCCGGACCGTGTCTGCTGTATCGACCGATGCTCGACCAGCCGTTGACCCAATACCCTTCCCCCAGCAACTTGCTGTACGCCATCCAGCAATCCGCCAGCCTGCGTGACTCGGTGCTCGCCTGGCTCCCGGACCGCGTGCGCAGCGACTACGCCAACTATGTGTTTCCAGGCACGTTGCCTTCCCCCTGGGCCGTCACCGAATTTCTGGTGGATGCGGAAAAAATGAGGGTCATGAGCGGGCCGATCAGTCTCGGTAGAAAGACCGTGGAGGGCGACCTGCCAGGCGCGCTGTTCAAAGCCAATGCGTGGGCGCTGGTCGAGCTGGCCGACCGCCAGTCGGTGTCAAATGCGGAAAGTCGCTGGGCCAGTTTCAAACGGGCCGGATGGACCCTGTTCAATGCCGTCCTGCCGTTCCTCGGACGCACGGTGGGGGTCGCGACGTGGATCTGGCAGGTGATGGAGCAACTGCAAGCCCTGAAGGAAGCCCGCGAGCAGGATGACTCTTCCGCGCAATGGTCAGCGTTCACCGAGGTGCTGCTCAATCTGGGGATGGCAATCACGTTGCACATCGCAGGTCGCTCCCGACCACGACTGGCCCATGAGGCAGCGGCAAGCGAAACACCGAAAAGCCCTGAACCCATGACCACGGAAATCACCGTGCAGCAACTGGAAAAAAGCGCTCCCCATGAAACCGCGGACCTGCAGCAGACCCTGAATATCAGCGGCGCGGCGAATCGCACGCCGGCAAGTCTGGGCACCGTGCTGACGCGCTTCAAAACCCTTCGCCCGCAACATCTGGGCAGCGCCAACACCACGCCAGGGCCCTATCGCAATCTCTACAGCTACAACAGCAAATGGTACGCCCCGGTGGGCCGTGACTGGTTCGAGGTCGCGGTGGACGAAAACGGCACCGTCATGATCATCGATCCGCAGGATCCAGCCCATACCGGCCCAGCCCTGATCGGCAATCTGCGTGGCGAATGGTTCGTCGATACCCGCCTGCGTCTGCGCGGTGGCGGCTCGACCGGCCTGACCCAGCTGGCTGACGCACAACGCCGCATCGAAGCGGAAAACCTGCGCACCCGCCTGACCGCCTTTGAAAGCCGTAAAGCGGCAGCGCAAGGCGAGCTGGAACAGGTCCGCCAGGCAATGAACGCCGCCACCGCTCAGACCGCTGCGGCCCATCGCCATCTCTTTCTCCAGTCTCTGGACAGGCAACGCGTCGCTTATGCCCAGGCGTTGAGCGATCTCAAGGCGTTGCATGTATTCTCGCCAACGGCTGACTACCAACAGAGATCCCTGGGCTACCTGAAGGCGCAGCTCGAACTGATCCATGCGGGGATTCGCGAAGCGCTGACCCTGTTCACGCCGACATTGCGCAGCGTACTCAATCATCTCGAAGGCCAGGCTGAACAGCCCCAGAACCGGCATATTGCCGAGACGCAGCAGATGCTTGAACTCAATTTGGACATGATCACGCGTCTGGAGCAGATCCAGGCACAACTGGAGCAACTCAAAGAGTTCGAGAGAGACGGCTTGCGCCTGATTCAACTGACCCGCAAGGCACTCCCGGCGTACTCGATCGACGATCTCAAGGCACTGCAAGTGACACTGGCGCGCAATGTCTGCCTGCCCGAACACTCGGTAGCGACCGCCGCGGATGCCTGGCTCAGTCTCGACCAGATTGTCGATACCGCCGACATCGCCGTTCAGGCACTGCGTGACACTCTGGAGGAGCGCAGCGTTTCCCGGCTCGATGAACGCATCGACTGCCTCAACGATCTGATCGAACAATTCAACGTACTCGACGAGCGCCTGGCGGACTTCAAGTCCGCGTACGCTGAAAGTGTGCAAGAGGCGCCGCTGGCAAATCTTCGCCAACAGCTTGAGCAATTCAACCGCAGCGCCCGCCACAACCTGGTGCTGTTGCTCGAAGAGCGCGACACGTTGCGTAGCCGCCCGGCGCCTCCCGTGCAACCGCCAAGGCCGAAAAAGAAGTTCATCCGCACCCGCTACAACGGCGTGCTGATCGGCGAGCCGCGCCTGACGGCACAGGGCCTGGAAACCGACCTGGTCGATATCAAGTCACCGCTCACGGACAAGGTCATCTCGACCTTTCATCAAAAACCCCCCGGGGTGTGGGTCGAACGTGTCAACACTGCCTTGCCGACGCCGACGCCAGCGCTCGAAACCAGTCTGAACAAGGGGCAGAACCTGCTCGACGGCCTGCCGGCGTTCACCCTGCGCATGAACGAACTCATGACCCGGGACGGGCGCTCAGCGGTCGGGATCGAGTACCTGTTTCACCAGCACGCCCTGCAACTGGAACACGTCAGCGCGGCCGTTGAACAGGCCCTGACCGACAGTAACGCCACCGACAGCAGCCAGCGCTCGGCTGCGGTGCTGAACAAGGCGCTGAGCGATGCCGTCGACAGCCTGTATCAGCAAGCCAAAACCGCGATGTCGCTGATGACCAGGGCACAATCACCCACGCCATCGGCTGTCGCCTGGCTTCAGGCCAATGACAGCATCCGAATTGCGCAAACCGTCAGGCGGCGCCGCCTCAGGGGCGGCAAGGCGCTCTACCTGGACGAATACACCATCACTGATCAGACCACCCGCAAAGTGCTGTGGTACGCGCACTTTCTGTATTCGACCTCGTGGGTGCCGGACAAAGCCTATCTTTCTGCCCGGCTGAAAACCCCGCAAGAGCAGCAACTGGGATCCGAGGCCGACAGCACTCGCGGGCTGAGCCGCGCCCAACGACTGGCCTATTACCGCAGCATGATCGGCGTGGAGCAGGCCCGGCAGCTGTTTTTCAGCGCAGGTTGAGGCACCCGACGATGACCGTGCATGACGTCTCGCCAGCGTATGGGACGTCATGCGCGGCACGCTACTTGCTGGCACTTTTGCCAAAAACCAGCGGATGCCGCCCATGCTCCACTCCCACCTCACCACGCTCAACGCCGTCTCGCTGGTGCTCAACACCTTCAAGGCCGAAGGCTTGTCGAGCGACGCGCTGCTGGCCGGCAGCGGCATCAGTGCGGCGGATCTAGCCCGTGCCGATACGCGTATCACCACCAATCAGGAAATGCAGGTCTGCGCCAACGCGGTCGCGCTCAAGCATGACATTGGCCTGGAACTGGGCCGGCGGATGCACGTTTCCTGCTACGGCATCCTCGGTTACGCCCTGCTCACCAGTGCCACCTTAGGTGACGCTTTGCGCCTGGCGATTCGCTATCCGGCGCTGCTGGGAACACTTTTCGAACTGCGCCTCGAAGACGATGGCGAGCAGGTCTGGTTCGTCGCCGCCGATTACCGCGAGAGTCCGTCAATGGCGGTGTTCAACGCGGAATTCTGCCTGGTGTCGTTGAAAGTCATCTGTGACGACCTGCTCGGGCATCCGCTGCCGTTGCTGGCGACACGCTTTGAACATGCCGCGCCGGATTATCGCGACAGCTACGCCGAACACTTCGACAGCCCGCTGCACTTCGCCGCCAAGGACAACGCCTTCGCCTTCGACCGGCGCTGGCTCGATCAACCGTTGCCATTGGCCGACAGCATCACCCATCAGGCCATGGCCGACCGCTGCCGCAAACAGAACATCGAGTTCACCGGGCGGCAGGCGTGGCTGGGGCGGATTCGTCAGCTGCTCAGTGCGCAGCTCAACGCCGCGCCGGGCCTGGAGGGGCTGGCCCAGCAGATGAAATGTTCGCCGCGCACCTTGCGCCGGCACCTGAAGGACATGGGCAGTAGTTATCAGGAGCTGCTCGACGAACTGCGCTTCGAGCGGGCCAAGCAGATGCTGTGTGAAGATCAGTTGCCGATCTACCGCATCGCCGAGACCCTGGGCTTCAGCGAGACCGCGAGTTTCCGCCATGCGTTCGTGCGCTGGAGCGGCGTGGCGCCGAGCCAGTTTCGCCCGCACTGAGAACCTCCTGTAGGAGTGAGCCTGCTCGCAATTGCCATCCAGCATTCAACATTTATATTGGCTGACAGACCGCCATCGCGAGCAGGCTCACTCCTACAAGGATTGTGTATTGCCTGCCCATGGCAGGTGCAAACCTGCGCCAGCAAGGGGCGAATTGCGGTCAGTGTTTTTGGCCATATTGATCCCCTTTTGGCCTTTCCTGCCGTTCTCCGATTAGCCGCGCGCCGCAACACTGGAGGTAACCGAATCAGCCCCCTGCGGAGAACAACAAATGCTGACAATCTACTCGGACGATCACCACCTGCACCACGGCCGCTGCGAACTCATCGACGGCCAGCTCAAGCCGTGCTTCGAGATGCCGTCGCGCGCCGACCACGTGCTGCAACGGGTACAGCACCAGAATCTCGGTCCGGTGGAAGCACCGAAGGATTTCGGCCTGGAGCCGATCGCGCGTATCCACAGCCGTGACTACCTCGACTTCTTCAAGGGTGCGTGGGCGCGCTGGACCGAATTCAACACCGACGGCGACCTGCTGCCCTACACCTGGCCCGCCCGCACGCTGCGGCAGATCAAACCGACCAGCCTGCACGGCCAGCTCGGCTACTACAGCTTCGACGGCGGCGCGCCGATCACCGCCGGCACCTGGCAAGCAGCCTACAGTGCAGCGCAAGTGGCGCTGACTGCCCAGGCGGAAATCCAGCGTGGCGCACACAGTGCGTTCGCCCTGTGCCGACCACCGGGACACCACGCCGCCAGCGACTTGATGGGCGGTTATTGCTACCTCAACAACGCCGCCATCGCCGCCCAGGCATTCCTCGATGCGGGCCACAAGAAGGTCGCGATCCTCGACGTCGATTACCACCACGGCAACGGCACCCAGTCGATTTTCTATGAGCGCAGCGACGTGCTGTTCACCTCGATCCACGGCCACCCGGAAGCCGAGTTTCCGTTCTTCCTCGGCTACGAAGATGAACGTGGCGAAGGCGCCGGTGAAGGCTTCAATTTCAACTATCCGCTAGCGGCCGGCTCCGGCTGGGGTGTGTGGAGCGCGGCACTGGAACAGGCCTGCAACGAGATCGACAGCTACGGCGCCGATATCATCGTCGTGTCGCTGGGCGTCGACACCTTCAAGGACGATCCGATCTCGCAGTTCAAACTCGACAGCCCGGATTACCTGGCCATGGGCAAACGCATCGCCGCCCTCGGCAAACCGACGCTGTTCGTCATGGAGGGTGGTTACGCGGTGGAGGAAATCGGCATCAACGCGGTAAACGTGCTCGAAGGGTTCGAACAATGAACCGACTCAAGCACTGCATTGCGCCAGCCCTGTGCGCCGCGCTGCTCAGCGTCGGCACCCACGCCGAAGAACGCACCCTGCGCGTCTACAACTGGTTCGACTACATCACGCCCAAGGCGCTGGAAGACTTCAAGGCACAGAACACCCAGACCAGACTGGTCTACGACATCTTCGACACCAACGAAGCACTGGAAGCCAAGCTGCTGACCGGCAACTCCGGCTATGACGTGGTGGTGCCGTCCAACGTGTTCCTCGCCAAGCAGATCGAGGCCGGGGTGTTTCAGCCGCTGGATCGCAGCAAGTTGCCGAACTGGAATCACCTCGATCCGAAACTGATGAAGCTGATCGAGGCTAACGATCCGGGCAACAAGTTCGCCGTGCCGTACATGTACGGCACCATCCTGATCGGCTTCAACCCGGCCAAGGTCAAGGCCGCGCTGGGCGAGAATGCGCCGGTGGACAGCTGGGACCTGATCTTCAAGGAGGAGAACATCAGCAAGCTCAAGCAGTGCGGCGTCGCCCTGCTCGACTCGCCGTCGGAGATCCTGCCGCTGGCCCTGCAACACCTGGGTCTGGATCCCAACAGCAAAAACCCGGCGGACTATGCCAAGGCGGAAGCGCTGCTGATGAAGATCCGGCCGTACATCACCTACTTCCACTCCTCCAAGTACATGGCCGACATCGCCAACGGTGACATCTGCGTCGCGGTCGGTTATTCCGGCAGTTTCTCGCAGGCGGCCAACCGCGCCAAGGAAGCGAAGAACGGTGTGGTGGTCGACATGCGTCTGCCCAAGGAAGGCGCACCGATCTGGTTCGACATGCTCGCCATTCCCAAGGGCGCGAAGAACACCGAGGACGCCTACACCTTCATCAACTACCTGCTGCAACCGGCGGTGATCGCGCCGGTCAGCGACTTCGTCGGGTATCCGAACCCGAACAAGGACGCCACGCAACGGGTCGATCCGGCGATCCGCAACAACCCCAACCTGTACCCGACCGATGCGGCGATGGGCACGCTTTACACCCTGCAACCGCTGCCGCGGGATGCCGAGCGGGCACGCACCCGGGCCTGGACCAAAATCAAGTCAGGGACTTGAGCCAACGCTGACGACAAGACCCGCCGCCGTGCGGGTCTTTTTTTGTCTGCGATATCTATCTACCACCCGAGGCCAGCAACCCAGTCCTACCTTGGCTGCATCCGGCCCTGCGCCCGCAGGCCGCCAACGTCAGACAAGGATATGGTCATGCCCGAAAGTACCGCGCCCAGCGCTGTCGACATACTCACCCAACTGGTGAGTGGCCCCTCCCTCACCGAAGTCGCTTCCAATGCCTTGAAGCCCGCCCTTACGCGGCTGTACCCGCAGCAAGCGATCGACCCGGAACGGGTCGTGGTCGGTACGCCGACCTGGGTGATCAAAAAACAACGGATCGATGTCGGCCCCTGCCAGTTCGAATCGCTGACCGATATCCTGGTCAGGCTGGCCCTGTCCGGCACGACGGTCACGCTCATCGATGGCGAACACTTCCTCACCGAACAACCCGGCGTCGAGACTGCAATCCAGCTGCCGGTGAAAATGGAAACCGTGGGTGCGCTGCTCAACGAACTCGCCCCCTTGCTGTTCAAGTCTCTGCAAGAACAACAGATCGATTACTGGAACGAAACCGTCAGCCCCGCCGTACCCCGCTGGCACCAGCTGTCACGCACCTTGCAGCAGGTATGGAATGTCAGCGCTGACAACGGCTGGGATGCGGATCAACGGGCAATGGCCCGCGCCGTGTTCAACCAGCCGGAGAAAACCCTGCGCTTGCCTGCCGACACCTACCAGACCCGCGCCTGTCTGATTGATCTGGATCTGGATGAGAGCAATCAGCGCAGCCATCTGAGCATCCTCGACACCGCCGTGCTGGTCGGCACCGTCGGTCAACGCACGCTGATCCTCAGCCACTCGATCACTCAGGGTTTTCAGCGTTTCAACAGCTTCGAGGAACTGCAAAAATCACTGCAATGGCCGGTCGAGACAGGTGTCGACGGAATCGACATCAGGTGGCGATTGTTCGAGCCGCCGGGCAACTTTTTCGATCAGCAAGCCTGCGCGATGATTGCGCTGGAAGCCCAGGCAATTGGCGATATCGATTTTTTCCGGCGACCTGCCGACGCCGTGTTTCTTCCGCGCCATGGCGCGCCCGACGATTCAGACGTTGGCGCGCAGCAAGCTCCTGCGCGGTTTACGGTTACCCAGCATTCGTTGCCGCCATGGCTCGATAACGCCGCACCCGCCGACCAGACCCGTTACAGCCGTCACTTGCTGGATCTGGTCGCCATGCAACAGCAGAACGAGGGAAGCACCTTTCAAAAAGAGCTCCCCGGCATCCAGGCCTTCACTCTGGGCAAACTGAACAGCGCCATCCGCCAGACCCCGGCGCAGAACTTCAGGTTGCAAGACGTGGAAATCACCGTCACCAGCGTGGTGGTCTGGGGTACCTTCGTTCCGCCCGAACAGGAGCAGACCCTGACCCTGTCACTGGTCGAACTGGCCTTGCAGAATCTGGCCGGCCTGCCGCTGGGCAACATTGCGGTGCGCTACCGCGAGGGGGCGAGCGCAGTACCGGCCTGGATGACCCCGACCTATCTGGAAAACCTGGTGACCACGGTCGATATCGGCAAAACCTATCCGGATGAGCTCAAAAACAGGCTGCTTGATGACCCGTCCCGGTCTTTGCGCCTGCGACAACTCTACAGCCGCCAATTGCCCCTCGAGCTGCCGCTGCTGGCGTTGCAGTACAAAATCCGCGGTCAGGCCGGGCTCGATGAGCTCGGCTATCGGTATGTCCTGGCAGCCTTGGCCAGCGCGGCGGTGGACAGGCGCGTCGACGGTCAGGACATCGTGATTCGCCCGCTGGGGTTCGTCACCGGCGGGCAGACCGACGAAGTGCTCAACATGTTCGTGATCGGCCCGCGCGACATGAGCAAGGGCCCCTGCCTGCTTTACCGGCCACTGCTCGACGCACCACTGCTGCAATTCCCGTCAACCGCGAACCTGCTGTATGCCATCCGCCATTCACGCTCGCTGCGCCAGTCGGTACTCGCCTGGCTACCGGACCGCGTGCGTTTCAATTACTCGCAATATGTCTTTCCCGGTGCGCTGCCTTCGGTATGGACGATACCGCAGCTGCTGGTCGACCCGACGTCGGCACCGGAACCGACCGCCGCCCTGACGCTGGGCAACCGAGTCATCGAGCAGGATCTGCTGGCGACCCTGTACAAGGCTAATGCCGACGCGCTGATCGCGCAGGCTGATCGCAGCGCTGTGTCCAATGCTCAAGCGCGTTGGGCCACGCTCAAACGTGGCGGCTGGGCATTGTTCAATGCCGCCCTGCCGTTTCTCGGACGCGGTGTCGGCACTGCGGCGTGGATCTGGCAGATCATGGATGACCTGCAAGAAGTCAGCGACGTTCAAGAACAACAGCAGGCTCTGGACTGGACTGCACTGACCGACCTCCTGCTGTCGCTGGGCATGGCGCTCGCCCACCGCGCGGCCACGCGCAAAAAACCGCAACGCAGTGCCTCCACGATTACCCAGCCAACCCGAGAAGTCAGCAAGCCGCCCAAGCCAGACGCCCTTCGCGTCGCGCGATTACCTGATATCGTCGGGCATGAGTTGCCGGACCATCACACGCCGGCGCTGCACACCCAGGGCGCATTGTCGGCCGGCTCTCCTTCGAGCCTGGGCCTGTTGCTCGACAGCCTCAAGATCAGCCAACCCGAGGGCCTGAGCCCGGCAGCTGCCGACGGCGCGTACCGTCACCTGCGCACGGCGGGGGAAAAATGGTACGCCGAGGTCGGCGCGCGCTGGTTCGAAGTCGCGCTCAACGACAATGACGACGTGCAGATCATCGATACCCGTCAGCAACCGCCACGCCGCGGGCCGTTGTTGATCGCCAATGCGCGGGGACAGTGGTTTGTCGATCTGCGCTTGCGCCTGCGCGGCGGAGGGCTGAAAAGTCGGCGCAAAGCGTTGCAGCAACAGAACGCCGAATCGTTACGCCAGAAAAAGCAGGAAATCGCAGCATTCGACGCCGGGTTGGCAGACAAACGCAGCCAGTTGGTCACGGTACGCCGCGCCATGCTGGAAGCCACGCCGGAAACTGCAGCAAGCGCCCGGCAGCAGTTTCTCGATACGCTCGACTCACAGGTCAAGGAATATACCGTCCACATCGATAGCCTGAAGGCCCTGAACATCCTCGAAGCGGTGCCCAACTACCGCACCGCGATGCTCGACCGGATTTCCCTGCAACTGTTCCTCATGCAGGCCTGGATCGATGAAACCTACTCGGCATTTCGCCAAAGCCTGGAAGTGACCCTGGTGCTGCTCGATGCGCCGGGCAATGAAACGGATACCGCGCGTTCGGAGCCCTTCGATAAAATGTCCGACCTGACCCGAGGGATCATCGACAAGATCGAATTCGCCCACACCCGTTTTGCCGAACTGAGCCTGCTGGGCAAAGAGGCCGTAGAGGTGACTCGCCAGTACAAGGCCCGGCTGCCAACGTTCTCGCTGGAGGACCTGAAGCTGCTGCAAATCACTCTTGGCCAGGAGCTGTGCCTCAATGAACAAGCGGGTGAGTTTCGCGAAGGCGCCCGCGTCGCGCTGGAAACCCTGATTGAAGACGCATCGCTGAACATTCAGAGCGCTCTGGATCTGAGCGCCGAACAGGGCCTGGAGCAACTCGGCGAACGCGTCGAGGCGATGAATAATCTGGTGGAACAATTCGACGTCATCGACCAGCGATTTGTCGACCTCGTCGCCGAGTATCCGCAGCACCTGAATGCCGAGCGTCTTGAAAGCGTGAAGCGCCACGTTGCCGAATTCCATCAGGACGCGATGCAACATTTGTCGACCCTGCTGCGCGAGCAGCGCCTGGTGGAACCGGTCGCCGGGCCGTCCAGGTCACCGGTCACACCGGCGCGCAAAATCATCAAGACCCGTTACAAGGGCACACTGGTCGGGCAACCCCGTCGCAGTGCCGGCGGACAGGACGGTGACCTGGTGGATGTGATCGCCCCGTTGACGGGAAAAGTGATTGCCACCTTCCACGAGAAATCCCCGGGCAACTGGGTGGAACGGGTGCCGGCCAAACCTTCGGTATCACCACGTCCCGGCCCCGACCTGCCGAAAAGCACGCAGGCTGCACAGGTGTTGCTCAATGGTCTGGCAGACTTCAGAAAACGCACTCAGGCGCACATTGCCCGGGCGCAACGCAATCCGACGGAGATCGAGGAAATTTACTACATACATGCCACGCGACTGCGCGAGGCCATGGAGAAAATCGATCAGGCCTTGACCGCCGGAAATCACACCGACGGCAAAACGTCCACGGCCAGCAGCCTGCGTCAGCAACTCGACAACGAAGCCACTGCCCTTTATGCCGAAGGTCGCGCCGCCAGAATCGACATCACCAAACAGCAGCCGCCCACTGCTGCACGGGTCCAATGGCTGTTCGCCAAAGGCGAAGTGACGATCAGTAAAACCACCGAGCGCCGCCGACTCAAAGGCCCGCGCAAGGATTATCTGCTGGAATATCCGATACTCGACCGCAAGAGCGGAAAAGCCCTGTGGTACGCCCATTTTCACTACACCAACCCGGCGGATCCGTTGCCATCCTTCACTGCCGCGCATCTGAAAACCGTTGAGCAACGGCGCCTGGGCGGCGCCTTTGTAGAGCGCGAGAATCGCAGTAACCAGGAGCTGATCGCGATCCATCGCAGCAGCATCAGCCGCTCACAGGCTGAAGCGCTGTTCTTCTCCTGATCGCCGGCGCCTCAACGCAAGCCCGCCACGCGCGGGCTTGTTTCAACCTATACATATCTACCACCCGAGGGGCTGGACCGCTCGCTACTGTCGGTTGCACACGGCAATTGCCGCACTCTCCACCTGCCCAACGGTTGCGATCCCATGAGTGAAACAATCCGCACGAACATTGCTCCCCAACTCTTGAACAAAAGCCGCCTGGTCGAACAGACCAGCGGCGGACCGGTCTTGCACGACGCCGCAGCACAACTGTTGCGCAAGGCGTTGACTACGCAGTTTCCCGATCTGCAGATCGATCCCGACACCGCCTTGCTGGCGACCCCGGTCTGGCAGGTACAGGGCGAAAGTCTGGTCAGCCATAGCTGTCGTTACGAATCGCTGACTCACATGCTGGCGCGCCTGGCGTTCACCCAGACCAAGGCCAACTGCATTGAAGGTGAGCATTTCCTGACCTTGTCATCACAGACCGACGAGCCGGTGCATTTGCCGGCCGGCATGGATGCGCTGACGACGTTGCTCAACGAAAATGCCCCAGTACTGTTCACCGGCTTCGCGCAGAGCCAACTCGATTACTGGAATCAAACCATCGAGCAGAAACCGCGCTGGCAACAACTGGCTGACACCCTGCAACAGGCGCTGAACGTACAATCGGTGAATGGCTGGGATGCGCACGAGTGCCGCCTCGCCCGCCTCGTCGCACAACACCCGGACAACACATCGCGCGCTTCGACCAGCGCCGAACTGACGAACGTGCGCGCCCGCCTGATCGATCTCGACCTGGTGTTTGATCAGGCCGAGAGCATCCAGACGCAGCACTTGATGCTGGCCGGCGCGCTGGTGCTCAGCGCAACGCTGGGCGGTCGCGAGTTGCTTGCGCTGTTCACCATCGAAGAAGGCTATGAATCGTTCGGTTCCATGGCGCAATTGGGCGCCACCCTGCCCGAGCGCATCGACATCGACTTGCGCGGTCAGGGTCTGAAATGGCGGCTCTATGAACCCGACGGGAATATTTTCGATGCCATGGTTCAGGCGCTGGTGAGCTGTCAGATCGACTCGATCGATGCCCTCGATCCGGGCAGTCGCTCGCCCCTGGCCAAATTCTTTTCACACCCGCGCGAAGGCGATACCGACTCCAGGACAGATGACGACGCGCGCATCGAGCAACTGGACAGGGCGATTCCGCAATGGCTGCTGGCAGGATCGCTGGACGACATCCAGACCTACAGCGGTTATCTGAGCGACCTGGGCAGCCTGCGTGGCGAGTCCGACAGCCAGTACTTCGAATACCGCGAGGTCCCGTTGATTCTGGACTACGCCCAGCAACAGATGCGCGCCGCCATCGTTGCCGAGCGACCCGCTGCCGACACCCTGCAACTGCGCCTCGATGATGTACGGATCACCCTGACCCAAAGCTTCGAAGCCGGCGGTCTGACCCTGCCTGATCCGACCAGCGTCAGTGTCCAGACCCTCGGCGAATTCGCCTTGCATAACACCCGTCCTTACCTCGCCACGGTCGCCTACGCCGACGGCAGCGCCACGCCGGACTGGCTGACGGTAAAACTGCTGTCACGCATGGCCAGCGCGGTCAACATTGGCGAGCGTTATCCAACGCTGATCAAGCGTACCCTGATCGACGACCCGGTGCAGGCCGGGCGCCACAGGATCCGTTACAGCCGACAGTTGCCGCAGCTGCTGCCGATGCTGGCGCTGGAGTGCAAGCTCAAGCGCAAGGGTGATGTCGACGAACAGGGTTATCGTCTGGTTCGCCAATTGATCGACTGCATCGCCGCCAAATCCCCCGCCTCCGAATGGCCGGTGCAGATCCGGCCCCTGGCCTTCGTCCCGCGCTTTCGCCTGGGCAGTACGCCGGACACGGTGGCGAACATGTACATCATCGGGCCGCGCGCCGGCGCCAGTGGCCCATGCCTGCTTTACCGACCGTTGCTTGAGCAATCGCTGCGTCAGTTCCCCTCGGAACAGAACATGCTGTACGCGTTTTACCAGGCGGGTGAATTGCGCGATTCGGTGCTGGCCTGGCTGCCCACTCCGGCATTGAGTTTCGAGTACGCCCAGTATGTGTTTTCCGCCGGGCTGCCCTCGCCATGGACGATTACCGAACTGGCGTTCGAACCCTTTCTGCACCTTGACCTGACCTCCGCCGTCGACCTGGCGAATTCGCCCCTGAGCGGCGATGTGTTTTCGCAGCTGTTCGCCAGCAACAGCCAGGCCATGGCCGACCTCGCCGATCGCCAATCGACGTCCAATGCCGAGCGGCGCTGGACGCTGTTGGCTGACAGCGGCTGGGCCATCTTCGGTGTGGCCAGCAACTTTCTCGGCGGCCCGGCGGGCACGGCTGTCTGGGTCTGGCAGACCGTCAGCCAGGTCCAGCAGGCACTGGATGCCCATGAGCGTGGCAATGCTGCGGTCGAGTGGTCTTCGATCGGCGACGTGCTGCTGACACTGGGCATCCTGCTCGCGCAGAAAGCGTCAGTACGGCGCATTCGACTCTCGGGGCCGCTCAACGAAATTCCACAGACGACTCGCACACACTATGCAGAACCCGCCAAAGCGCCACTGCTTCCCGGTAACACGCCGACTATCACGCAGGACACCGCGGCGTGGGGCGCCCGCCCGCCCGAGGCGCATCGGTCCTTGCTCGCACACTCCGCGCCAGTACGGTTTGATGCACACGCAAGTTTTGTGCAACGCCTTGACCGCTTGGAAGTCCCACGGCCGGCGCTGCCGGAAAATGCACGCGTCAATGCCGCCCACCTGTATGAGGCCTCGGGGAAACTCTATGCGCGGGTCGGAACACGCTGGTTTCAAGTCAGCGCCGAGGGCGACGAACCGGTGCTGATCGTCGATCCGCACAACGCGGGGCATTCCGGTCTGTGCATTCGTTTCGATCCCGAGACCGCTCTGTGGAACTGGGATCTCAAGCTGCGCCTGCGCGGTGGCGGCCCGACCGGAAGGATCGAGGCCCTGCGGCGTGAGCGCGCCACCCGCAAGGATGAGGCATGGGCGGCATTGCACCGGTTCATCGAACAGGAAGCCCGGCGCAAGGCCAGCCTCGACGAAGCCTTGCAACCATTGGAGAACAGCGATCCGGCGGAGCCTATGTCCGAAGCTGCCGTGATCGCGTACATCGCCAAGGCCGACGAACTGGCCAGTGCCTACGGTCAGGCTCTGCAGGATCTGGAAAAGTGGCGAGAGGCCGGTGGTGCCGGGGTGTTCTACCAGTCGCAACTGATGCGCTTCTCGGTCGAACAGCATCGCTATCTCAGCGGCTGGATGCGCATGAAGTTGCGCGAATACGCGCGCATCGTCGCGCCGCAACTGAGCACCTCGGAACCACCGGAAACCCGCTCGCGGGCGACTCAGATGCAGGCCGCACGCCAAGCCATCGCCGTCAGTGACGAGATGGTCGAGCGCCTTGCGCAGTTGCACACCTCGCTGGAAAGACTCGACCAACATACCGGCGCAACCCGCAAAGTGGCGACTGAGCTGCGCAGACTGATGCCCTCGTTCACCCGTCGCGATTTGCACGCCAATGAAATCGGCATGTCCACCGAGCTGTCGCTGAGCGACGCACCGGACAGCGTCCTCGATCCACTGCGGCAACTGATCGTTCCGGTGTTCGAGGGGGCTGCCGAGGCCGGCCATCTGCTGGTGGAGCGGCGCAACAGCCGGGCACTGGATGTCGAGCAACTGAGCGCCGTGGTCGACCGTCTGGCCGATGCCCAGCGCCGCTTGCAGGAGGTGTTGGCCAGCGCCTCCGCGCAACTTGAAGTGAACCGCTTCCAGCGGGTTCAGCAATTGGTCGAAGACTTTCACCAGTTGGCCCGCAAGCGTCTGCTGATCGCTCTGCCGGAACCGGAAGAGGTTCCCACCGCAGCCATGGCCAGGCTCGATCCGGCACCGTCGACATCGCGCGGGATCGGCAAGGTGAGCAAGTCACGGCCGCGCATCATCGAAACACCACGGGCAGCGTCCCCTGACAAACCCCAGGCGACGGAAGACATGCCGGTGATCCGCTCCGTCATCAAGCGCCCCGCCGTCGTCCCGACGCTGGACGATGCGCAGATGATCGGCAATGCGATGACCCTGGTCGCGGAACTGGACGCCTTCATCAAACGCCTGCGCACCGATGCGCAGCGGCCTTCGCGCATCCCGGCCGACATGCAGGATCTGTTCGATCAACAGGCAACCCGTTTCGATCAGGCAGCGGTAAACGTTCAGGCAATACTTGTCCGAAAAAGCGCTGAATTTCCAGTCGGCAGACTGACGACCGACTTGCGAGAAGCCGCTGCCCGCCTGCGTCGTGAAGGCATCAACGTCTACGGCAGCATGCTCACCGCGCGCAAACCCCGGGAGAGCTATCTGAAATGGCTGCACGAACACCATCTGGTGCAAATCGTCAAAGACCCGCGCGGACGCATCCGCACCCGGCAGCGCAAGGACTTCTTTCAGGAGTACCGGATCCTCGACAAGACGCGCAACGACCAACCGTTGTGGGTCGCGCACTTTCATTACGACACGCTGACCGATCCGAGCGACCGCTTCACGGCTGCTCACCTAAAGGTTGCCGATGGCTTTTTGCAGGAGCTGCCAGCGAAAGTGCGCCAGGAACTGGACAGCTTCGATGCCGTGGATAACGTGCTGCGCCGGATCACTCGTCCGGCGGTGCGGGATCTGTTCCTTCACCCACGCCATGCGGGAGCCGACGAAAGCTGACGCTCAGTCGCACCAGACGCTGCGGAGCCGTGCCAGAGCGCCCTGGATATCGACCTCCGGCACGGCGGCAAATCCCAGCACCAGACCGGCGCGCTGATCCGCCGGGGTTTGGGAGTCGGGTAGCCAATAGCTGCTCAGGCCATTGACCTCGACCCCGACACTTTCGGCTTTGGCGATCAGCTCACGCTCGCGGGCAACGTTGTCCACTGCGACCGTCAGGTGCAACCCGGCAGCCACGGCGGGCAGGCCTGCGACGCCCTCGACGTTGTCCGGCCAATGCGCCAGCAGGCAGTTGCGCCGACTCAGGGCGGCGCGCCGCATGCGCCGGATATGCCGTTGAAAATGTCCGGCCGCCATGAATTCGGCCATCACTGCCTGGGTACTGACTTCCGAATGCCGCACGTCCACCGCACGGCGCCGCGCGAAGGCTTGCACCAGTCCCGTCGGCAATACCAGATAGCCCAGACGCAACGCCGGAAAAGCGACCTTGCCGAACGTCCCGACGTAGAGCACCCGGCCCTGACGATCCAGCGCTGCCAACGGAGCCAGCGGTGCGCCGCTGTAACGATACTCGCCGTCGTAATCGTCTTCGATGATCCAGCCCTGGCTGCGCTCGGCCCAGGCCAGCAGCTCAAGCCGACGGGCGAGGCTCATGACCACGCCGGTCGGGTACTGGTGGGAAGGTGTGACATAGGCCAGGCGGCAGTCGGCAATTTGCCCCAGCGCTGTGCAATCAATGCCGTCCTGATCCACAGGTACCCCGTGCAACCGGCCGCCGGCCACCGCAAAAGCATGGCCAGCCGCGCGGTAGCCCGGATTCTCGATGCCCACCGCATCGCCCGGCTCCACCAGCAGCTGTGCACAAAGGCTGATGCCCTGCTGCGCGCCACTGGTGATCACAATTTGCTCAGCGGTGCATTGCATGCCGCGTGAGCTGCGCAAATACGCAGCGATCAATCCACGCAGGCGCTGATCTCCGGCCGGATCGCCGTAACACAATTGCTGCAGATCGGGTTTGCGCCAGAAAGCCGCGTTGAGCTTGGCCCAGACCTCGAACGGGAACAGATCGAAGGCCGGAACACCGACCCGAAATGCCTTCGGCGGACCACTGGGGGGCAACGATAAATGGTTGTTTTCCAGGCGCTGCACAGCACCGCTGTGGATAACTTTACTGGATGAAATCACAGGTAAATCCAGCCAATTTGTGGATAAGGCTGTGGGTAAGCCTGTTGAAAACCCTGTGGATACTTTTGTGGACAGTTTTTTCGTGGGCAATGCGCTTTGCGGCAATTGGGCGACGTACGTGCCGTCCCCGACCCGGCCTTCGATGAAGCCTTCGGCGTACAACTGATCGTAGGCGCGCACCACGCTGTTGCGGGAAATCGCCAACGCCGCCGCCAGATCACGGCTGGCCGGCAGCCGCGTGCCACTGGCCAGACGCCCGTCCAGCACGCGCAGACGCAGCGCCTGATAGAGCTGGCGGCTCAAACCCTGACGGCGGTCGAGTTCGATACCGGCCGGATTGAATGGCATGGACAGCGTGGGCGATTCGGGCATGACAATGGACCTATGAAATTGGTCATCAATGGCTCTTACAACAGACCAATAGCCTGCCTAGGATGCAGGCATTCGCCAAGGAAAATCTCTCCATGTACACGCCCCGCGCCTTTGCCATCGACGAACTGTCGCAACTGCACGAACTGATCCTCGCCAGCCGTCTCGCGATTCTGGTGAGTAACGGTGAAAACGGTCTGCAAGCCAGCCATGTGCCGGTGCTGCTGCACCGCGAACAAGGCCCGAACGGCACGCTGTACGGGCACTTGGCCAAAGCCAATCCGCAATGGAAAGACCTGCGCGATGGCGCTGAAGCGATGCTGATATTTGCCGGCCCCGACGCCTATGTCAGCCCGGGGTTTTACCCGAGCAAGGCCGAGCACGGCAAAGTCGTGCCGACCTGGAACTACGTCGCCGTGCACGCCTACGGTCACGCCGAAACCTTCAGCGACGGCGGGCGCCTGCTCGACATCGTCAGCACGCTGACTGATCGCCATGAAGCCGGTCGCGCGCAACCGTGGAACGTCGACGACGCGCCGGCCGACTATATCGACGGCATGCTCAAGGCCATCGTCGGTTTCGCCATCCCGATCGACCGCCTCGAAGGCAAACGCAAGCTCAGCCAGAACCGCAGCGCCGAAGACATTGCCGGCGTGCGCGAAGGCCTGACTGCCAGCCCCGACATCAATGACCAGACCCTCGCCCACTTGATGCGTTAAGGAAATCAGCATGAGTCAGATCGACATCCGCCCTGTCACCGCCGGCGACCACGCCGCCTGGCTACCTTTGTGGCAAGCCTATCTGGGCTTCTACAAAGGCGAACTGCCAGACGCAGTGACCCACAGTACCTGGCAGCGCTTCCTCGACCCGAGCGAACCGACCCACGCCGCCCTCGCCTGGGCCGATGGCAAGGCAGTGGGCATGGTGCATTTCATCTACCACCGCTCGAACTGGAGCATCGAAAACTCCTGCTACCTGCAAGACTTGCTGGTCGAGGAGCACGCGCGCGGCACTGGCGTCGGTCGCCTGCTGATCGAACACGTCTACGCCACCGCCAAGGCCGATGGTTGCTGCAAGGTGCATTGGCTGACTCACGAAACCAATGCCACCGCGATCCAGCTCTACGAGCGCATCGCCGAGCGCCCGGGATTCATCCAGTTTCGCAAAGCCATTTAAGGAACCGCGTACATGACCACTTCACTTGCCGACTGGAAAGGCGTCCCCGCCCCCACCGCGACCTTGCTCGAAGGCCGTTTCATCCGTCTGGAACGACTCGATCCGGCACGCCACGGCGACGATCTGTTCAATGCCCTCGAAGGCCCCGGCGCCGACCCGAAGCTCTGGGATTACTTGCCCTATGGGCCGTTCCCCGAGCGCAGCGTTTTCAATGACTGGCTGAACAATCATGCGGCCAGCAGCGATCCATATTTCTTCAGCGTGATCGACCGCGCCACAGGCCAGGTGCAAGGCATCCTCAGCCTGATGTCGATCGTCCCGGCGCAAGGCCGCATCGAGATCGGCCACGTGACCTTCGGCGCGTCGATGCAACGCTCGCCGAAGAGCACCGAAGCCGTTTATCTACTGGCTAAACACGCTTTCGAGCTGGGCTACCGGCGCCTGGAGTGGAAGTGCAACAACGGCAACGCCCGCTCCAAATACGCCGCCGAACGCCTGGGCTTCAGCTTCGAAGGCGTGTTCCGCCAGCACATGGTGGTCAAAGGGCAGAACCGCGATACCGCGTGGTATTCGATCCTGGATTCGGAGTGGCCGGCGATTGCGGTAGGGTTCGAGCAGTGGTTGAGCGATGCCAACCAGACGCCGACCGGGCAGGTGAAAGGTTTGGTCGAGTGCCGTTCCTGAGTCTGTAAATGCAAAAGATCGCAGCCTTCGGCAGCTCCTACAGGGGTGTAACCGACCTGTATAGGAGCTGCCGCAGGCTGCGATCTTTTGATCTTCAACCAATGTCACGGCGGATTTTTACGACACCCATCTTCATCCCGAACGGACCAAATACCGCGTTCAGCGACTTCAGCGTCTGGTTACCTTCACCATGCTCGATATGCACCAGCGTGCGGACCGAGATTTTGCACATCTTCGCGAACTGGGCTTGATGCAGCCCGGTGACTTCCACCCGCAAACGGCGAACGGCTTCGCCGATCTCCAGTGTCCCTTGAGTCAGCGCCTCCTGAATGCTTTCGATGAGCATTGTGCGCTCGGCAACCGTCATGCTCATTTCAGATCCCACTCTTTCAAACGCTGCTCCAGATTTTTCAGATGAACGCCCGGATGGTTCATAGTTCTGTCAGGCAAACCGCTGGCAGTCAGAATGTCCGGCAGCGCTGCCAGGTGTCGTGCGTCTTCGCGCAGCCGTTCGAAAAGGACGGGCGCATCAGATAGCGCCGCCATTGGCTCGTCCGGTTCGACGATATCCGCCAATGCGCGGCAAACTCCCAGCCAGTCGACGTCTCCCGCCCTCTCCAGCTCCTTGGGCCATTTGGTCGTACGGGTCACACCTTCGTCGTCCATGACCATGGGGGCCAGGTCGTAAATCGGTGCGAGGCGAAATGTATTTGCCTGACGGATAATTGCGGTGTTTCGACCATGGTTATCCGAGTTGCCGAGGATCTTGTTGATCAAGTCCCTACGCAAGTAATCAGCTACAAGATCAGGTACCTGACTTGCCTGCCCCGCTTTACGCCAGAGCCCGGCCAGCATGCGGATAACCTCCATATGATTCATCGCGCTTCCCGGTATCGTCACTTGGGCCAGGGAATAGATCGACTCGACGGCAAGACGCGACACGCATCCGTCATCCACTCTGCGATCAAAGCGCTGCATCCACAAACTCGGCTTGTTCGCCTCTTCCAGTGCCAGGCCCTCGACCGCGATCGTTTCGATACCCAGTTTCTGAAGCGCCCTGTAGTAATGAAATTCGCTTCGCAGGATGTCCTGATCAGTCAGACCTCCCCAGTTTCTGGAAAACTTCACAAACCAGTGCTGTCGGACTTCTTCGTCGCCCAATACTGCATCGGGGTACAGAAGACCGGCCTTGTTCTCGGCCAACAACAGCTTCGGTGCTTCGCCACCAGCGCCCGTAGCACCGCCAATCGCCGCACCCAGTTCGTAGGCGTATTCAAGAAAACGGTTATCGCGATGAATGACATCCTCACGCTTGAATCCGATGGGCTTACGCTCATCTACGGCCTCGGCCGACTCTTTGATTCGCATGTTGCCGATAGGAGCGGGAGTGCTACGGCCAAGCAGATATAGATCGGCATTGATATCGGCCGGCTTTTCTTGCCCCAGTCGCGCAAGCAAAAACCTCTTGGCCGCGCCTGCAGGAGCGATGTCGTGCACAAAGGATGGCGTGCCGGAGCGCCGACCTTCCCAGTCCAGAGGGTACAGCGCACTGACTGCCTGCGAAAACGGCGACCCTATGGCGTCAATATTTTCGACAAGGTATGCCGCTTCGTAACCAAAACTGCAGCGACTTTCAAAACCCTTTTCGGGATCATCGAAGCTCAGCACCATGGCGTCGTGCCATTCACTGGCCGTATATATTTGCAATGTCAGCTGGTACATGCCTTTCACCTGCATTTAAATGCATTTCTACATGGCTAGCTTTGATAGTAGATGCAATATAGTGCATTCCATCAGTCGGCAGAGAAATTAAATCTGCAACAAAATGCAGATTCAGCCGCTTCCCATGCAGCCTATCCGCAAAATAATGCAGACAGGGCTCAATACATCATTCTGTAAAAACCCTTCGCTATACAGGACGGCCCGCTTATAACAAAAGGCCGTTCACTCATGACCTTCCCGCCGCAGCGCTTGTCCCTCGCCGCCGTTTTGCTGATTACCGCTGGCACCGCCCACGGCAAAACCGTGCAGATCGACAGCGCCACCACCGCTTCGCAAACCCTTGGCGGCAGCGACACGCTGACGATTTCGGCACCGGGCAGCATCACCGGCAGCGGCAAGGCTGTGAGCCTTAAAGACCAGACCAGCGGCGCCGGTGTGGTCATCGATAACGCGGGGAAAATCGTTTCGACCGGGGGACGGGCCATCGACAGCAGTGGTGACGAAACCAAGGCGCGTAATTACACCATCTACAACCGCAGCGGCGGGCAGATTCTCGGTGCCAACGACGCGCTGCGTATCGACAGCAATTTCGTCAGCGGCAGCCTGTTGATCGACAACAGCGGCGTGATTCGCTCCACCACCGGCCAGGGTCTGGACCTCGATGCCCTGCGCAGCGACGGGGTCAGGACCACCATCATCAACCGTGCGGGCGGGCTGATTCGCGGCGATGCCAGCGACGGCATGAAGACCGGCGCCAACGCGACCATCACCAACTACGGCGAAATCTCCACCGGTGACTCGCACAACGCCGACGAGAAATTCGACGGTATCGACATCGACTCGGCCAGCGGTGTCAGCGTGACCAACTACGGAGTGATTTCCGGCGGCCGCCATGGCATCACCACCGACCTGGGGGCGACGCTGGTCAACTATGGGCAAATCACCGGGCGCAACGGTTCCGGGTTCGGCTCCGACGGCGACGGCACGGTGATCAACCACGGCACCATTACCGGCGCCTACTCTGGGCTGCAAGCGAACGGTGATGGCGATGGCGTGGACATCGACAAGATCGCTCACATCGAAAACTACGGCACCATCCAGGGCGTTGGCGCCGGGGGCGTGGACAAGGGCGGGTTCGCCAACGGCAGTGAGGGCATCGCCCTCGGCGGCGGCCATATTCTCAACGCCAATGGCGCACTGATCAGCGGCGCCAACAGCGCCATTCTGGTGGACGACGGCAGCGGCGGATCGGGGCTGGCGGCGACCACTCTGGAGAACTACGGCACCATTCAAGGCCTCGACGGCTTCGGCGTGACATTCGTCGGCGAGTTCGCCGACACCGTGATCAACGGCGGCACCATCAGTGGCAGCAACGGCCTGGCGCTCGACCTGGGCGGCGGCAATGACAGCCTGACCCTGCGCAATGGCAGCCGTTTCGTCGGCGTGGTCGATGGCGGCAGCGGTTATGACCGGGTGGTGATGGACGACGTGGCGGGCGGCAGCTTCGGTGCCAGCCGCGATTTCGAGTGGCTGGAAGTCCGGCAAGGTGCGTGGACACTCACCGGCAACGGCGATTTCAGCGACGGCGGTGCGGTGCGCAATGGCGCCACCCTGATCAATCAGGGCGGCATCGCCGGCAACCTGACGGTAGACGCCGGCGGTGTGTACGCCGGTGGCGGCTCGGTGGGCAGCCTCAACGTCAACGGTACGCTGCGTACCGACACCAGCCTCGGTCGCGCAAGCATCGTGCATGATTTGAACATGGGCAGCGGATCGACCCTTGCCTACGGCGTCAACGCCGACGGCAGCAGCGCCCCGGTGCAGGTCGGCGGCATTGCCTTTCTCAACGGTGCGACCCTGGCGGTGAATCCCGGCAGCGGCACCTATCCGTGGCAGAGCCATTACACCGTGCTGCAAGCGGCCAGCGTCAACGGCACGTTCGGCAAGGTCACCAGCGATTACGCATTCCTCACGCCTACCCTGGCCTACACCCCGACGCAGGTCGATCTGACCTACACCCGCAATGACGTAGCCTTCAGCCAATTCGCGGCAACCGGCAACGGCGGCAACGCGGCCAGCAGCCTCGCTTCAATGGGCAACAACAACGCGCTGTACAACGCCTTGCTCAACACCACCCAAAGCACCGCTGGCGCGGCGATCGAGCAACTGGCCGGCGCCAGCAATGCCAACCTGACCAGCGCCACCCTCGGCGCCAGCAGTCAAGTGGGCAACAGCATGCTTGCGGCGATGCAGCAGATGGGCGGCAGCCCGGGATTGATGGTCGGCCTCGATCAGCGCGAAACACCGGTGCTGGCGGCCAATGGCATACCGACCGAGGCGCGCAATCTGAATGATCCGAATGCGCGCGGACGCCTGTGGCTGCAAGCCATCGGCGGCTACGGCAAGCTCGACGGCGAGCATGGCAACAGTGGCCTGGAGCAACGCACCAAGGGCAGCGTGCTGGGTGCCGACTGGGCGCTGAACCCGCAATGGCGCCTCGGTGTGCTCGGTGGTTATTCGAAGACTGATCTGGACGCGACCGGTGTCGATGGCAACGTCGAGAGCTGGCACGCCGGCGTCTACGCACTGCGCCAGAGCGGCCCGTTTTCTCTGCGCCTTGGCGCGGCGTACAGCGGCCATCAGGGCGAAAGCAGACGCACCGTGGCGTTCAACGGTTTCAGTGATCGGCCCAAGGGCGATTATGACGCCGACAGCCAGCAAGCCTTCGCCGAACTCGGCTACGCCATGGGCAGCGGCCGTCTCAGCGCCGAGCCGTTCGCCAGCCTCGGCTACCAGCGCTACCACCGCGACCGTTACCAGGAAAAGGGAGGTGCCGCCGCACTGGACGTCGACAGCCAGACCCAGGACAACTTCAGCAGCACCCTCGGCCTGCGCCTGGCGCACCTGAGCAGCCTCGACAACGGCATGAGCCTGACCCCGCGCCTGGCCGCAGGCTGGAAGCACACCTACGGCGATGTCAGCAGCTCGACGCGTCAGGCATTCGTGGTCGGCGGCACGGCATTCAATGTTGATGGCAGCGCGCTGGATCGCGACAGCCTGGTACTTGAAGCAGGGCTGGATGTGGGCATTTCGGCACGACACTCCCTGGGGCTGGGCTATAGCGGCGAGATCGGCAGCAACAGCCGCAACCATGGACTGATCGGGCAGTGGCAGATGAGTTTCTGATCCTTGAACAGCCGGCGGCGTCTGGATCTGGTGTAGGAAAAGGCCCCGCGGGGTTCGAGTAAAAACACCGATCGCAGGTCTTGCGACCCTTTTCTACGGTGAAGCTCCGATGTCGCCTGCAAGGCTGCGAGAAGCAGCCGACAGCGGATTTTTTGCAGCAAAAATAGAGTGGGGTCTCCTATCCAGAGAGGCCCGACTCATGCCCGGACACTACCAGCTTCGCCCCCTCCAACTCGCCGTGGCGATTGCACTGGCAATCGGATGGAGCAACGTTTCCATCGCCCAACAACCGGAGATTCCGGTCGTCGAAACTGCAGTAGAAGCCAAGCCCAAAAAGCCGCGTAAAACAAAGCCAAAGCCGCCCGTCGAGTCGGGCGGCCTCTCCACGATTGAAGAAGTTATCAGTCCAAGTCCAGCCCAAACTGCCATCGAACCATTGGCGGGCAGCTCTTCCAGCAATGGAGAACATCGCACACCCGATCAAGGGATGCCGGTTGAGCCTTTGCATGACAGGCCTCTGGAGCATCTGGCAAACAGCACGAATGCTCAGAAACTTGCAAAAAGCCTTGAAGGAAATTCCGTTCCACCACAGCAACCGCAGCAACCGCAGCAACCGCAGCAACCGCAGCAACCGCAGCAACCGCAGCAACCGCAGCAACCGCAAGAGCCTGGGACATTGCCCCAACCAGTGCAGCCCGAAACGCCTGCCGCGCAGTCAAATATCGCCATCAGCGCCCTGCTTGACGCCAGCACACCAACGGCGAGCCTGGCACTCGAACAACTTGCCGCCGGCAGCAACGCCAACCTCGCCAAAGCCACACTGAGCAGCGCCGCTCCGGTCAGCACCAGCATGCTCTCGGCGATGCATCAGCTGGACAATCGCAAAGCTGATGGTTCCGGGCGAGTCTGGCTGCAAGCTCTGGGACATGGCGGCACGGTCGATCGTGATTACGACAGTGCCCTCAAACACTCCACCCAAGGTTTGGTCCTGGGGGCCGACTGGCAATTCGACGAACAGTGGCATGTCGGCCTGATAGGGGCGAAAGCGCAAACCCGGCTTGATGCCCAACAGTTTGACGGTGATCTCGACAGCTGGCATCTCGGCGCCTACGCGCTGCGGCAGGACGGACCGTTTGCCCTGCGCCTGGGGGCCTCGTACGGCAGTCATGACGGTAGCGGCAAACGTCGCGTTGCCTTCGAGGGTTTCAGCGACAGGCTCAAAAGCCGCTATGACGCCAGCACCCAGCAGATGTTTGCCGAAGTCGGCTACAACCTCGGTCGTGGCAACGTCAGCTTCGAACCGTTCGCCAGCGTCGGTTATCAACGCTACCAGCGTGATGGTTACACCGAGAAAGGTGGCGATGCGGCGCTCAAGGTTCAGGGGCAAACCCGGGCGAACCCGAGCAGCACCATCGGCCTACGCCTGGCGAAAACCAGTCACCTGACCAACGGCATGCAGTTGACGCCGCGCCTGAGCGCGAGCATGAAACACACCTACGGCGAGCTCGATAACGCAACGCGCCAGCAACTGGTCAAGGGTGGCAAAAGCTTCGAGGTGATCGGTGCCGGGATGGATCGCAACCTCTTTACCCTGGATGCAGGTCTGGACCTGACGCTGTCCACTCGCAACACCCTGGGCGTCGGCATCAGCGGCGACGCCGGCTCTGATAGCCGCAGCTACGGCGTGACCGGCCAGTGGCGAATGGAGTTCTGATACAACGCTCGTGTAGGAGCTGCCGCAGGCTGCGATCTTTTGACTTTGCTCTTGAAGGTCAAAAGATCGCAGCCTGCGGCAGCTCCTACAGAGGACGGTCAATTGCAGGCGAAAAAAAGGGGAGCACATGCCCCCCCGAGGTTTAAAACGTTGAATCGCGGCAGTTATCTCAGCCTTCGATCTCGATCAGGATTTCACCCGGATTCACCCGGTCGCCCTTGGCCACATGAATGGCGGTGACCTTGCCGGCAATCGCTGCCTGGACTTCGGTCTCCATCTTCATCGCTTCGGTGATCAGCACGGCCTGGCCAGCCTTGACGGTGTCGCCTTCCTTGACCAGCACATCGACGATGTTGCCCGGCATGGTGGTGCTGACGTGGCCCGGTGCCGATGCTTGTTTGCGTTTGCTGCTGCCACCGCCGACGAATTCGTTGAGCGGCTCGAACACCACTTCTTCCGGCATGCCGTCGATGGACAGGTAGAAATGACGCTTGCCTTCAGCCTTCACGCCAACACCGGTGATGTCGACGCGATAGGTTTCGCCGTGGACATCGATGACAAACTCGGTTGGCACGCCTTCGCCGCCGGCCTTCGCCACACCGCCAGCTTCAGGGATCGGCAACAGCACTTCCGGAACGAGGGTGCCGGCGGCACGCTCTTCGAGGAACTTGCGGCCGATGTCAGGGAACATGGCAAAGGTCAGTACGTCTTCTTCGGACTTGGCCAGTGCGCCGATGTCGGCACGCAGCTTGGTCATTTCCGGCTTGAGCAGATCGGCCGGACGTACGTCGATCACCTCTTCGCTGCCGATGGCCTGACGACGCAGCTTCTCGTTGATCACGCCCGGCGCCTTGCCGTAGCCGCCTTGCAGGTACAGCTTCACTTCGTTGGTGATGGTCTTGTAGCGCTCGCCGGCCAGTACGTTGAAGAACGCCTGAGTGCCGACGATCTGCGAAGTCGGGGTCACCAGCGGCGGGAAGCCGAGGTCTTCACGCACCCGCGGGATTTCCGCCAGCACTTCGCCCATGCGATTCAACGCGCCCTGCTCTTTCAACTGGTTGGCGAGGTTGGAGATCATCCCGCCCGGTACCTGGTTGACTTGCACACGGGTGTCGACGGCAGTGAATTCGCTTTCGAACTGGTGGTACTTCTTGCGCACGGCGTAGAAGTACAGACCGATTTCCTGCAGCAGCTCCAGGTTAAGACCGGTGTCGTACTCGGTGCCCTTGAGCGCAGCGACCATCGACTCGGTGCCCGGATGGCTGGTGCCCGAGGCGAAGCTGGAGATGGCGGTGTCGATGTGGTCGGCGCCGTTTTCAATGGCCTTGAGCTGGCACATGGCAGCGAGGCCAGCGGTGTCGTGAGAGTGGATGAACACCGGCAGCGACTGCTCGGCTTTCAGTGCGCGAACCAGTTCGCCGGTGGCGTACGGTGTCAGCAGACCGGCCATGTCCTTGATCGCCACCGAGTCGCAACCCATGGCTTCCATCTGCTTGGCCTGCGCCACAAACGCGTCGATGGTGTGCACCGGGCTGGTGGTATAGGCGATGGTGCCCTGAGCGTGTTTGCCGGCAGCCTTCACCGCTTCGATGGCCACGCGCAGGTTACGCACGTCGTTCATTGCGTCGAAGATGCGGAACACGTCGATGCCATTGACCGCGGCCTTGGCGACGAACGCTTTGACCACGTCATCGCTGTAATGGCGGTAGCCCAGCAGGTTCTGCCCACGCAAGAGCATTTGCAGGCGGGTGTTGGGCAGCGCGGCGCGCAGTTGACGCAGGCGCTCCCATGGGTCTTCTTTCAGAAAGCGTACGCAGGCGTCGAACGTCGCGCCGCCCCAGCACTCCAGAGACCAGTAGCCGACTTTGTCGAGCTTGTCGCAGATCGGCAGCATGTCTTCGGTGCGCATGCGGGTGGCGAGCAGCGATTGGTGAGCGTCGCGCAGGATGGTATCGGTGACAAAGATCTTCTTGGACATTGTTGTATTCCTCACAGGCCTGCGTGGGCGGCGATGGCGGCGGCGATGGCCAGGGCCAGCTCTTCGGGTTTGCGCTTGATCGAGTAGTTGGTCAGTTCAGGGTGGCTTTCAACGAAGCTGGTGTTGAACTGGCCGCTACGGAATTCCGGGTTGCGCAGGATTTCCTGGTAGTACGCGGCGGTGGTTTTCACGCCTTGCAGACGCATGTCGTCCAGCGCCCGCAGACCCCGGTCCATCGCCTCTTCCCAGGTCAACGCCCAGACCACCAGTTTCAGGCACATCGAGTCATAGAACGGCGGAATGGTGTAGCCGGTGTAGATCGCCGTGTCAGTGCGCACGCCCGGGCCGCCAGGGGCGTAGTAACGAGTGATCTTGCCGAAGCTCGGCAGGAAGTTGTTCTTCGGGTCTTCGGCGTTGATGCGGAACTGCAACGCGAAACCACGGTGCTGGATGTCTTCCTGCTTCACCGATAGCGGCAAGCCTGAGGCGATGCGGATCTGCTCGCGAACGATGTCGATCCCGGTGATTTCTTCGGTGATGGTGTGTTCCACCTGCACCCGGGTGTTCATCTCCATGAAGTACACCTCGCCCTCGGCGAGCAGGAACTCCACGGTGCCGGCGTTCTCGTAACCCACAGCCTTGGCCGCACGCACCGACAGGTCGCCGATGTAGGCGCGCTGTTCCGGGGTCAGTTGCGGGCTCGGGGCGATCTCGATCAGCTTCTGGTTGCGGCGCTGAATCGAGCAGTCACGCTCGAACAGGTGCACCACGTTGCCGAAGCTGTCACCAAGGATCTGCGCTTCGATGTGCTTGGGATTGACGATGCATTTTTCCAGGAACACTTCCGCCGAACCGAAGGCCTTGGTCGCTTCGGAGATCACCCGGGGGAAATTCTGTTCGAGTTCTTCACGACTGTTGCAGCGACGGATACCGCGACCGCCGCCACCGGAGGTGGCCTTGAGCATCACCGGATAACCGATACGGTCGCCCTCGCTCAGCGCTTCCTCGATACCCGACACGTTGCCTTCCGTGCCCGGGGTGACCGGTACACCGGCCTTGATCATGCTGCGCCGGGCTTCGGTCTTGTCGCCCATGCGGCGAATGACTTCTGCCGACGGGCCGATGAATTTGATCCCGCGTTCGGCGCAGATGTCTGCCAGCTCGGCGTTTTCCGAGAGGAAGCCGTAACCGGGGTGCAGTGCATCGCAACCGGTTTCCACCGCCAGGTTCACCAGCTTGCGCGGGTTGAGGTAACCGGCCAGTGGCTCGGCACCGATGCTGTGGGCTTCGTCCGCACGCTTCACATGCAAGGCATGGCGGTCGGCGTCGGAAAAAATCGCAACCGAGCGAATGCCCATCTCGGCGCAAGCTCGCACGATTCGTACGGCAATCTCACCACGGTTGGCGATCAGGATCTTTTTTATCACTTGGAAATTCCCTTGAGCCGGTGGCACCACGACCTGCTAGACCCAGGTCGACGCGTGACCAAATGTTTCAATCTGGTCGCGACCCCACACTAGCGCCCGCAAGGGATTAACAAAAATGAATAAAAATTGGGACAGGCATAAGCAAAGACTTATAGTTAAACCATCAGCCTGCCGTCAGAGCCTATAAGAAATGCGTAAGTCCTTGATGCGTATGACATTACGCCAGTTGCAGATTTTCAACGAAGTGTGTGATCTGCGCTCCTACAGCCGCGCCGCCGATGAAATGTCGCTCACACAACCGGCCGTCAGCCTACAGATTCGTCAGCTTGAAGAGCTGATCGGCCAGCCATTATTCGATTATGTCGGCAAAAAACTCTACATGACCGAGGCTGCCGAAGCCTTGCAGCGCGCCAGTCGGGACATTTTCGGGCGCCTGGAAAACCTCGACATGCAGCTTTCTGACATGCAGGGTTCGCTGCAGGGCCAGTTGAAACTGGCAGTGGAATCCAGCGCCAAATACTTCGTGCCGCACCTGTTCGCCGCCTTCAAGCGCCAGCACCCGGAAGTGAACTTGCAACTGACGGTGGTCAACCGCGGTCAGGTGATTCGCAGGCTTTCGGACAACCGCGATGATCTGGTGATCATGTCGATGGTGCCGCAGGACATGGGCCTGGAGTTTCTGCCGTTTCTGAACAATCCGATTGTTGCCGTAGCGCGCCCGGACCATCCGTTGGCGCACATGGGGCCGCTGCGTTTGCAGGATCTTGAACCTTACACGCTGCTGATCCGCGAACCGGGTTCGGGCACACGCCTGGCGTGCGAAGAATACTTCAAGGAAAAACGCGTGCACTTCACCCAGACCCAGGAAGTGGCCTCGGCCGAAGCCCAGCGTGAATGCGTGGTGGCGGGTCTGGGCCTGGCGCTGTTGACGCGCCACGCCCTGAACCTGGAACTGGCGACCGGCGGCCTGGTCGAGCTGCCGGTCGAAGAGTTGCCGCTGTTCCGTAGCTGGTGCCTGGTGCAGGCCAAGGCCAAACGCCTGTCACCGGTGGCGCACGCCTTCCTGGCGTTTATCCGCAGCGAGCGGGTGCAGATCAGCGCGCTGGTTGAGCGCTTCGACGGGAAGCTGCCGGTGCGGCCTGCCAGTAGTTGAGTTCGATGTCCTCGGGAAAATCGCTGATTTCGCTTTGAAGCTGACGGAGTTCGAAGCGATCTTCGATCGCGCGACGGAATTCCATGCGGCGCTGGTCTTCCTGCTGACGACGGGTTTTCGCGGCGCTGTTGCGTTCTTCGTAGGGCTGAGCCATTTCGAGTCTCCCAAGGCGAGTACGGGAGTTTCACGATAGGCGGGACGGATGACGGTTTGGCTGCGCGGGGATGACAGTGCGATGAAACTTTGCCGATTGCGTTTCATTGTGGCGAGGGAGCTTGCTCCCGCTGGACTGCGAAGCAGGCCCGGCCTTTCAGGGCCGCTGCGCGCCCCATCGGGAGCAAGCTCCCTCGCCACAAAAGCAGGCTTCAGTCATCCAGGGCTTTCACGGCCTTGGGAGACAGCCGCAAGCTGCGCAGACTGCGCTTCACGCTCTTCAGGTGATTGACCAGGCTCGGCCCACGCGCCATGGCCACGCCCATTGCCAGCACGTCGATCACCACCAGGTGCGCAATGCGCGAGGTCAGCGGTGTATAGATTTCGGTGTCTTCGTGCACATCGATCGCCAGATTGACGGTCGACAGCTCAGCCAGCGGTGTCTGGCTCGGGCACAAGGTGATCAGCGAAGCGCCGCTCTCGCGAACAAGGTTGGCGGTGATCAGCAGGTCCTTGGAGCGCCCGGACTGGGAAATGCAGATCGCCACATCGGTCGGCTTCAAGGTCACCGCCGACATCGCCTGCATGTGCGGGTCGGAATACGCCGCCGCCGTCAGCAGCAAACGGAAGAACTTGTGCTGCGCATCCGCAGCCACCGCGCCCGACGCACCAAAGCCGTAAAACTCGACACGCTGCGCCTGAGACATCAGCGTCACCGCGCGCTGCAATTCCACCGGATCGAGCTTCTCGCGAACCTCCATCAGGGTGTGCAACGTGGTGTCGAAAATCTTCAGGCTGTAGTCGGCGACCGAGTCGTCTTCGTGGATCGCGAACTGGCCGAAGCTGGCACCAGCGGCCAGGCTTTGCGCCAGCTTGAGCTTGAGATCCTGAAACCCGGAGCAGCCGATGGCCCGGCAGAAACGCACAATGGTCGGCTCGCTGATACCGACACTGTGGGCCAGATCGGCCATGGAACTGTGCATCACCGCCGCAGGGTCAAGCAGCACGTGGTCGGCGACCTTGAGCTCCGACTTGCGTAACAGGTGACGTGACTGGGCGATGTGTTGCAGCAGATTCAAGGGGCTGGACTCTTCTTATGGGCAAGGATGTAGCACGCTTGTAGTTATACTACATGAATTGGCTTTTTGCCTGCTCAATGCGTAACTCCATGTCCCCGTATCAGGCACGATGGAGTGCATGTAGCCCTTAAAGCGGATTTCCCTGTTCGCGTAAAAGCCCAGCCAGACGCTCAGCCTCCACCGGGCGGCTGATCAGGTACCCCTGAACTTCGTCGCAGCGCTCGGCACGTAAAAATTCCAGCTGTTCTTGCCGCTCGACACCTTCAGCCACCACTTTCAACGACAGCCCGTGAGCCATGGCGATGATCGCCCGGGTGATCGCCGCATCCTCACTGCCCTGCCCCAATCCGCGAATGAACGCCTGATCGATCTTCACGTAATCCACCGGAATCCGTTTGAGGTAACTCAGCGACGAATAGCCGGTGCCGAAATCGTCGATCGCCAGCTTCACCCCCAGATCGCGCAGTTGCTGGAAGGTGGCGATGATGTGTTCGACGCTGTCGAGCAACTGGCTTTCGGTGAGCTCCAGTTCGAGGTAGTGCGGCGCCAGCCCGGTTTCCTCCAGCACTTGGCGCACCAGACTGACCAGTTTGCCCTGCCGCAGTTGATGCACCGACAGATTTACCGATACCCGAATCGGCTCCAGCCCTTGCCGTTGCCATTCGCACGCCTGCCAGCAAGCCTGGCGCAGCACGAATTCGCCGATCGGCCCGATCAGCCCGGTTTCCTCGGCTAGACCGATAAAGTCCCCCGGCGGCACCCGGCCCATGGTCGGATGATCCCAGCGCACCAGCGCCTCCGCCGCATTCAGGCGCCCGGTTTGCAGGCACAGCTTCGGCTGGTAGAACACCTTGAGCTGTTTGTCTTCGATGGCTTTGCGCAGCTGGTTTTCCAGTTGCAGGCGCTCAAGGGTGCTGGCCTGCAGGCTGTCGGTGTAGAACTGGAAATTGTTGCCGCCCAGATGCTTGGCGTGTTGCATCGCCATGTTCGACTGACTGACCAGCGCAGAGATTTCCCGGGCGTTGTCCGGCAGCATGCTGATGCCCATCGAGGCGCTGACCACCAGTTCATGCCCTTCGACTGTCAGCGGCAGGCGCAGCTTGCTCGACAGCCGCGTGGCGACACGCGCCAGGCTCGACAGGTTGCCGTAGGCATCGAACAGCACCGCAAACTCATCACCGGACAGTCGGGCGATGGTGTCGGCCTCCGGCAAGGCGTTGACCAGACGTCGGGCCATTTTCTGCAACAGCTGATCCGCCACCTCGTGGCCGAGGCTGTCGTTGAGCAATTTGAAGCGATCGAGATTGATGTGCAGCAGCGCCAGACTGCGGCGCCCGCCCTGACGCACGCGCTGATGCGCTTCGTGCAGGCGTTCGCGGAACAGTGAGCGATTGGCCAGCCCGGTGAGTTCATCGTAGTGCGTCAGGAAACGCATGCGCTCTTCGGATTCGCGCCGCGCAGAAAGATCGGCGAAGAAGCCGACGATATGACTGACGTTTCCCCGACTGTCGCGCACCGCGTTGAGTTGCAGCCACTGCGGATACAGGTCGCCGTTCTTGCGGGTTTCCACCAGTTCGCCCTGCCAACTGCCGTGCTGCTCCAGCGCGTGGCGGATCGAAACGTAATGTCGCCGCGCATCACGACTGCACGGCAGTTCGACGACGTTGCGCCCGAGCATGTCTTCGATGTCATAACCGGTGACCCGGCTGAACGCCTGATTGACCGCAATCAAGGCGTAGTTCGGATCAAGAATGACGATGCCTTCGCTGGCCGCTTCGAACACCGTGGCCGCCAGTCGCTGCTGTTCTTCGAGGCTTTTGCTCACGCTGATGTCGCGCCGGGTACCGACCATGCGGATCACCTGCCCGCTATCGCTGCGCTCCACCGCGCGGCCGCGGTCTTCGATCCACACCCAATGACCGTCGCCGTGACGCACGCGGTACTCGATCTGATAGTCCTCGGTGCGGCCCTTCAGGTGCTCGATCAGCGCCTGCTTCAGCGACGGCACATCCTCGGGGTGCAGGCGCGGCTTGAGGTCGCGCAGGATCGCCGTGACGTATTCCGGCGCGAGACCGAACAGTTCCTGAATCTGCGTGTGATGGACTTCGTCGGTCTGCAGATTCCAGTCCCATAGCCCAAGCTCACTGGCCTTTAACGCCAGGGCCAGCCGGGCTTCGCTTTTGCTCAGCGCCTGATTGGCCACGTCCAGTTCACGACTGCGCTGGGCCACTCGATCTTCCAGTTCGATCTGTGCTTCACGCAATTGGCCCTCGGCACAGCGCCGCTGTTCGATCTCTCTGGCCAGCGCCTGATTGAGCTGCTCGCTGCGGTTCTGCGCTTGCTGCAGGTGTTCGATCAGGTGCTGGTTCTGAAAGCGCCGCAGCAAGCCACGATCAATCAGCCGATTGACCTGCCAGGCGACCACGCTCAGCGAACCGAGCAGAATCAGCCCGAGCCAGCCCCAACCGCGCGCCTGCTCATCACCGCCCCAGAACAGGTAGCCGATCGCCGGCAACAGGCACGGCAAGGTAAAGGACAGAAACGCCGGCAGGCTGACCGCGTAGGCAACGCTGGCCGATAACGTCGCGGCACCAATCAGGCCGAACACCCAGGCTTGCTGCATGAAGTTGTCGGCGGGCACCAGGGCGATGCCGGCACCGGCCAGGGTCAGACCGGTCATGGTCGAGCCGAGCAGGAACATGCGAAACCAGATCGGCTGGGCCTGACGGTCCGGGATCGCCGAATCGAATGCGGCAACCTGTATCACCCGTAGCGCCACCAGCGACAACAACCAGACCAGCCAGATGCTGACCACGAAATAGCGCTGCGGGCTCCAGAGCAAAGCCGCGCAGACCAGGCCATTGAGTAACATGAACATCGTCGGCAACAGCGAGCCCTGATACAGCAGGCGCGTGCGTTCGACCGCCATTTCGGTGGCGTAATGCTTGCGGATGACCCGGGGTTCCACAGAGGGGCCCGACAGGTCTGAGCTGAGGGTCTTGTGCAATGTTGTTGTTCTTATAGGAGTGAGCATGGGCCCGAAACGTGGACGGAGCATACACAAGCCGATCCCGTTGCCAAACTGCTCCAGATCATAATTTGCCGGAAACTTTCCGCCGTCCGATCACCGGCAAAACCCGCAGAGTGAGGCGGGCCGAAGCCTGTAGCCAGTGACCGACCGGTCGTCATCGGCGGCACTTTCATCGGCTAATGCAAAGCTCGGTTTGCCCGGGCCTGCGGCGCACCCTAGAATGCCCCGATGCGCGATGATCTCTCCCTTCTGCTGAACTCCCTCAACGATGCCCAACGCCAGGCCGTAGCAGCCCCCGTTGGCCGTCAGTTGGTCCTGGCCGGTGCCGGTTCCGGTAAAACCCGAGTGCTGGTGCACCGTATCGCCTGGTTGATCCAGGTCGAAAACGCCTCGCCCCACTCCATTCTGTCGGTGACCTTCACCAACAAGGCCGCTGCCGAGATGCGCCATCGCATCGAGCAGTTGCTGGGCATCAACCCGGCCGGCATGTGGGTCGGCACCTTCCACGGCCTGGCGCACCGCCTGCTGCGGGCGCACTGGCAGGAAGCGGGCTTGAGCCAGACTTTCCAGATTCTCGACAGCGACGACCAGCAACGGCTGGTCAAGCGGGTGATCCGCGAGCTGGGGCTGGACGAGCAACGCTGGCCAGCCCGTCAGGCCCAGTGGTTCATCAACGGGCAGAAAGACGAAGGTCTGCGTCCGCAACACATTCAGGCCAGCGGCGACTTGTACCTGGCGACCATGCGCGGCATTTACGAAGCTTACGAGGCGGCCTGCCAGCGCGCCGGCGTCATCGACTTCTCCGAACTGCTGCTGCGCGCCCTCGATTTGTGGCGCGATCACCCGGGCCTGCTGGCGCACTATCAGAAGCGCTTCCGCCACATCCTCGTCGACGAGTTCCAGGACACCAACGCCGTGCAGTACGCCTGGTTGCGCCTGCTCGGCAAGGGCGGCGACAGCCTGATGGTGGTCGGCGACGACGACCAGTCGATCTACGGCTGGCGCGGGGCGAAAATCGAGAACATTCATCAGTACTCCTCCGACTTCCCGGATTCGGTGACCATTCGTCTGGAGCAGAACTACCGCTCCACCGCCGGCATCCTCAAGGCGGCCAACGCCTTGATCGCCAACAACACCGGACGTCTCGGCAAAGAGCTGTGGACCGACGGCGGCGACGGTGAAGCGATCAATCTGTACGCCGCGTTCAACGAACACGACGAAGCACGCTACGTTGTCGAAACCATCGAAAGCGCGCTGAAAACCGGCCTGGCCCGTAGCGATATCGCGATTCTCTACCGCTCCAACGCCCAATCGCGCGTTCTCGAAGAAGCCTTGCTGCGCGAGCGCATCCCGTACCGCATTTATGGCGGCCAACGCTTCTTCGAGCGCGCGGAAATCAAGAACGCCATGGCCTACCTGCGCTTGCTCGAAGGCCGTGGTAACGACGCGGCGCTGGAGCGAGTGATCAACGTCCCGGCCCGTGGCATTGGCGAGAAAACCGTCGAAGCGATCCGCGACCATGCACGTCACAGCGATGTGTCGATGTGGGAAGCGATGCGCCAACTGGTCGCCAATAAAGGCCTGACCGGTCGTGCTGCCGGTGCGCTGGGTGCGTTTATCGAGCTGATCGAAAATCTCGCCGCCAAGTGCATGGAAATGCCGCTGCACCTGATGACCCAGACCGTCATCGAGCAATCGGGGCTGATCGCCTATCACGAAGCGGAAAAAGGCGAGAAAGGCCAGGCCCGGGTGGAAAACCTTGAGGAACTGGTCAGCGCCGCGCGCAACTTCGAGAACACCGAAGAAGACGAAGAGCTGACACCACTGGCGGCGTTCCTCGGCCACGCATCGCTGGAGGCCGGAGACACCCAGGCCGACGAACACGAAGACAGCATTCAGCTGATGACCCTGCACAGCGCCAAAGGCCTGGAATTCCCTTACGTGTTCCTGGTGGGCATGGAAGAAGGCCTGTTCCCGCACAAGATGAGCCTGGAAGAACCGGGGCGCCTTGAGGAAGAGCGGCGTCTGGCCTACGTCGGCATCACCCGCGCCATGCAGAATCTGGTGATGACCTATGCTGAAACCCGGCGCCTGTACGGCAGCGAAACCTACAACAAGGTCTCGCGTTTCGTACGGGAAGTGCCGAAGGGTCTGATTCAGGAAGTGCGCCTGTCGAACAGCGTCAGCCGACCGTTCGGCGGCAATCAGTCGATGAGCGGCAGCAACCTGTTCAGCGGCAGCGAGATTCCGGAAACCGGCTTCAGCCTGGGTCAGGCGGTGCGTCACTCGATCTTCGGTGACGGCGTGATCCTCAACTTCGAAGGCGCCGGCGCGCAGGCGCGGGTACAGGTGAACTTCAGCGAAGGCAGCAAGTGGCTGATGCTCGGCTACGCCAAGCTGGAAGCAATTTAACGCCTTGCTCGACTGCTTTTTGTAGGAGTGAGCCTGCTCGCGATAGCGATTTATCATTCAATATATTTATTGTCTGACACGCCCTCATCGCGAGCAGGCTCACTCCTACAAGGCTTTGTGTCGGCTCATCTTTAAGGATATTGCCATGGGCTCAGGCTTCTTCTCTTCCTGGACATTCTGGGCCCTGCTCTCGGCGACGTTCGCCGCGCTGACGGCGATCTTCGCCAAAGTCGGCATCGAAAACGTCAATTCCGACTTCGCCACCCTGCTGCGCACCATCGTGGTACTGGTCAGCCTGGCCTTGATTTTGTACGCCACGGGCCAATATCAGTCCTTGGGATCGATTTCTGCCAAGAGCTATCTGTTCCTGCTGTTGTCCGGCCTGGGAACAGGCGCGTCGTGGCTGTGCTATTTCCGCGCGCTGAAAGTCGGCCCGGCTTCGCTGGTCGCGCCGGTGGACAAGCTCAGCGTGGTACTGGTGGCGGTGCTCGGCGTGATCCTGCTGGGCGAGAAACTCGACCTGCGCCAATGGGGCGGCATCGGCCTGATCACCGCTGGTGTGGTGATGTTGGCATTGCGTCGATAAGCAAGTTTCCCGCTGAACCTATCCCTTTTTCCTACAGACAAAAGTACATGGCCTTATTGCTTCGACGGAGCTGAACCTAACCTGTCAGGCAAAAGCCCGAAACACTCTCTCGCTAGCCAGTAACACTTCAGCTGTGCAACATGGCGCGCGTGTCTCCACAAACGGGAATTCCCTTTATGAAACGTTTTCTTAGCATCGCCATGGCGTTGTGCATCGGCCTGACGATGAGCCTCGACGCCAACGCCAAGCGCTTTGGTGGTGGCAAAAGCGCCGGCGCTGCGCCGACGCACCAGACCAGCCAGATGGCTCCTTCTTCCCCAGGCATGGGCGGCGCAGCAGCGACCGCTGGTGCTGCCGGCGCTGCCGGTGCCGCGGCCAAGGCTGGCGGCGCTTCGAAATGGCTCGGCCCTCTGGCCGGTATCGCCGCCGGTGGCCTGTTGGCGTCCATGTTCATGGGCGGCGGCTTCCAGGGCATGCAGATCTTCGACATCCTGATCATGGCCGTGATCGCGTTCGTGATCTTCCGCTTCATCGCCGCTCGTCGACGCAAGCAGCAGGAGCATCTGGCTCCGGCCGGCGCGCCGATGCAGCGTGAAGTGTTCGAGCAGAAGCCTGCTGCCATGGGTTCGATCTTCGGTGGTTCGGCCGCGCCGGTTGCCGCTCGTCCGGTGATCAACGCACCGGCGTGGTTCAACGAGCAGAACTTCCTTGCCGCCGCGCGCAGCCATTTCCAGTCGCTGCAGCAGCACTGGGACGCCAACGAAATGGACAAGATCGCCGAGTTCGTGACCCCGCAAATGCTCGACTTCCTCAAGCGTGAGCGTGCGGACCTGGGCGACGGCTTCCAGTCGACCTACATCGACAACCTGCAGGTACAACTGGACGGCGTGGATGATCGTGCCGACAAGACCATCGCCACCCTGACCTTCAGCGGTGTGTCGAAGACCTCGCGTTTCGACCAGGGCGAAGTATTCAGCGAAAGCTGGAACATGGAACGTCCACAGGGCGAAAACCAGCCTTGGCTGGTGGCCGGTATCCGCCAGAACGGCTGATCCCCTGCGCGTTACGCATGTGGTAATAAAAACCCCGGCCTCGGCCGGGGTTTTCTATTTCGCAGTTGCATCTATAGCGAGCTACTGTATAAACCGGCCCATATAAACCGCGCCATTCAAGCAAGAGGATCCCGGACGTGGAAGAAATCATCGAACAACTGCGCGAAGCCAACGAACCCGTACCGGTTCCCCTGGAGTTGCCCGACGAAGACCAATTGGTGGAGATCGAAGAAGAACTCTTCATCAACATCCCGTTCGTCTTCAAAGAGTTTCTGCTGACCGTCAGTGATGTGGTTTACGGCAGCCTCGAGCCGGTGACCGTCACCGACCCGCAATCACACACTTACCTGCCGGATGTCGCGGCCAACGCCTGGGACGCTGGGGTACCGCGCGACCTGATCCCGATCTGCCAGGACGGCGACAACTACTATTGCGTTGAAGAAGACGGCACCGTGGTGCTGTGGTCCGGCGAAGAAGAGCTGATCACCGAAGAGTCCTGGGAGTCGGTGTGGCACTGGGCGCGGGACGTCTGGCTGGAAAGCTGATCCGCCAGACGCCCGGGTCGGTCAGTGCCCCGACGACTCCTTGTGATTGTCGAGGGTTTCCAGCAGGGCCACCTGCATCCGCGTGTGCACGCGGATGAACCAGCGCCAGAGCAGCGCCGCCACGGCGGCCGCGACCACGGCGACCAGCACCAGCAACTTGTTGGTCGGCAGGATACTGGCCGACAAGGCTGCCAACAGCAGGAAGATCACCAGCAGCGAGAGGATCGGGATCACTTCGGAGATCACCCGACGCACTCGCTGCGTGTGACGCCCGGCCATCTCCGGCTTCACACCCATCTCCGCCAACAGCATCGACAACGCCTTGAGCTTGCGATACGCCGCAATCAGGAACGGCAGCGACAGCAGCAGCGCCCCGCCCCAGATCAACGCCTTCTGCCAGCTTGGGTCAGCGATCCAGTCCTGCATCCACACCGACAGCCGTCCGGCGAAGAACGCGCCGCTGAAGAAGATCGCAATCACCAACGCCAGATTGACCCCGACCTGCAACAGGATCCGCCGGATCATCGCCGCCAGCATCGCGCCCTCGCCTTGCGGCTGAATGCTGCGCAGCCATTCGCCATACATGCCGAACACCCGGCCCAGACGCTTGGGCACCGCCGCCGAAAGCTTGATCGACAACGGGTCAGCCGCACGGATCAGGTACGGCGTCAGCAGCGTGGTGATCACCGACACCGCCACCGCGACGGGATAAAGGAAGTTGCTGGTGACCTGCAGTGTCATCCCGAGCGCGGCGATGATGAAGGAAAATTCGCCGATCTGTGACAGCCCCATCCCGACCCGCAGTGAGGTGCGTCCGTCATTGCCGGCGATAAACGCCCCGAGGCCGCAGGACAACATCTTGCCGAGCACCACCGCTACGGTAATTACCGCAATCGGCCATGCGTATTGCAGCAGGATCATCGGATCGAGCATCAGGCCGATGGCGACGAAGAAGATTGCACTGAACAGGTCGCGAACCGGCTCGATCAGGCGCTCGATTTTCAGCAGCTGCCGCGACTCGGCCATGATCGCGCCGATCAGGAAGGCGCCGAGCACCATGCTGTATTCGAGCTTGACCACCAGCAGGCAGAAGCCGAAACACAGGCCGAGCACGGTGATCAGCAGCATCTCGTTGCTTTCGAATTTGGCGACATAAGCCAACAGACGCGGCACCAGCAGAATGCCGACCACCAGCGCGACGATCATGAACAACGACAATTTGCCGACCGTGGAGAACACTTCGCCGGAGCTGACCGTGCCGCTGACCGCGATGCTCGACAGCAAGGCGATGATGCCGATGCCAAGGATGTCTTCGACGATCAACACGCCGAAGATCAGCTGCGCAAAGCGCTCGTTCTTCATCTTCAGGTCGTTGAGCGCCTTGACGATGATGGTGGTTGAGGAGATTGCCAGAATCGCGCCGAGGAACAGCGAGTCCATGGTGTTCCAGTCGAACCAGCGGCCGATTTCGTAGCCGATCCAGATCATCAGGACGATTTCGAGGAACGCTGCGATAAACGCCGTGGCCCCGACCTTGAACAACTTGCGCAGACTGAATTCCAGGCCGAGGCAGAACATCAGGAAGATCACCCCCAGCTCGGCGAGGGTCTTGATGGTTTCTTCGTCGTGGATCAGGCCGAACGGCGGGGTGTGCGGGCCGATGATGAAACCGGCGACGATGTAGCCGAGCACCACCGGCTGCTTGAAGCGGTGAAACAGCACCGTGACCACACCTGCGACCAACATGATCACTGCCAGGTCCTGAATAAAGCTGATGGCATGCATGGTGTGGGCTCCTTGTATGACGTGACCCGCGGTCAGACTTCAGAAAGCTCTGCGCGAGTTGGGTAAAAATCCGCTTTTCGTGTAGGAATTGCCCTTGGGCAGGGCCTTTTGCAGGTTAACACCGCGACTTCCGGCTGGAAGGCGGTGCAATATAAGGAAACAGATCGATCCCGGCGTGACGACAGCCAGCCGCCTGGCGTCCCGATAACGGTGCTTTTGAAAAAGCGGCCAGGCACCCGCAGAGGTGCGTCCAGCCATCCAGCCTTGATCCGTGAGAACGTTATGGAACCCGGAAACGCCCAACTGTCGATGACGGTATTGATGACACCCGACATGGCCAACTTCTCTGGCAATGTCCACGGCGGCACCCTGCTCAAATACCTCGACGAAGTGGCTTACGCCTGCGCGAGCCGCTATGCCGGCCGCTACGTGGTGACGCTGTCGGTGGATCAGGTGATTTTCCGCGAGCCGATCCATGTCGGCGAACTGGTGACCTTCCTCGCCTCGGTCAACTACACCGGCAACACCTCGATGGAAGTCGGCATCAAAGTGGTGACCGAGAACATCCGCGAGCGTTCGGTGCGCCACACCAACAGCTGCTTCTTCACCATGGTCGCGGTGGATGACCAGCGCAAACCGGCGGCCGTACCGCCGCTGCAACCGCAGAACAGCGAAGACAAGCGTCGTTACATGCAGGCGCAGCAGCGTCGGCAGATTCGCCAGGAGCTGGAAAAGCGTTATCAGGAGATCAAGGGCGACGCCTGAGATCAAAAGCAAAAGATCGCAGTCTGCGGCAGCTCCTACAGAGGACTAATGTTCACCCTGTAGGAGCTGCCGCAGGCTGCGATCTTTTGAACGATAACGCGATTACAGACTGATCGCGGTCGCCTCGAATTTCACCCGCGGATGCGCAATCCGGTCCTGCGCCCTGACCAGTTGCAGCTCATAGCTGGCACAAGCCTGGGTCTCCAGCAGCACTTCATGCACCGCCGCTGCGGTGAATTCGAACGCCGCCACCAGACTGTCGCCCAACAGCACTCGCGCCAGGAACAGCCCGGACGTCAGGTCGCCCACGCCCACCGGCTGGCGCGGAAACGCCAGCAACGGACGGCGCAGGTGCCAGCTTTCGTCAGCCGTCACCAACAACATCTCGAAACCATCCGCCGGTTTGCCCGGATAATCCAGGTGCTTGACCAGCACCGCTTTCGGCCCACGCGCCAGCAACGCCCGAGCCATCGCCAGGCAGTCGAACAGCGACTGCGGCTTGCGCCCGGAGAAGCTGTCCAGCTCCAGTTGGTTCGGGCACATGATGTCCGCCACCGCAGCGGCCTCCTCCAAGAGGAAATCGCTGACTTCGGCCGGCACACTGCAGCCCTTCTCCGGATGACCCATCACCGGGTCGCACAGGTACAGCGCCTTCGGATTGACCGACTTGATGCGCTCGACACCCCGCAGAATCGCCCGGCCCTGTGCCGCGCTGCCCAGATAACCGGAGAGCACCGCGTCGCAATTGCCCAGCTCACCGATGGCGGCGATGCCTTCGACCAGTTCGGGGATCTGATGCGGCGCCAGCACCTCTCCGGCCCACTGCCCGTACTGGGTGTGGTTGGAAAACTGCACGGTATTGAGCGGCCAGACATTCACCCCGACCCGCTGCATCGGAAACACAGCGGCGCTGTTGCCGGCGTGGCCGAAGACCACATGGGACTGAATGGCGAGCAGATGAGGCGTACGTTTCATTCGGGTTATTCCGTAAAACGATTGAAATTCAAGCCGCGCAGTATGCGACGAAACACAGCCTGTACGACAGACCGGCGACGCAGTTAAGCTGCGCCTATCTTTTGGAGTTTCCTGTTGATGCTGACCCTCGAAAACATCTTCGTGCTGATGCTGTTCGCCGTTGCCGGCGCCTGGCTATGGCACAACCACGGCCTGCGCGAGCGGGCGCTGGAGCGGGTCAAGCAGCATTGCATCAATGTCGGCGTCGAGTTGCTGGACGGCAACGTCGCGTTGAAGAAAATCGGTTTGCTCAAGGATGCCAGCGGTCGGCGGCGTCTGGCCCGGGTCTACAATTTCGAGTTCACCGTGACCGGCGAAACCCGGCACAACGGCACCATCACCCAGTTCGGCGCGCACAGTGCGCAAATCGAACTGGCGCCCTACCCGGCACCGTTCGACGACTCGCCGTCGGTGGTCGAAGTTACCCGTCCACGGGCCGAAGTGATCGAACTGAGCCAGTGGCGTCAGGAACACAACAAGTGGAAGCCTTGAGCTAACCCGTTTGCACCCGGCATTGCGTCAGGCCTGACTGCAAATCATCGATACTTTGCGCATCGGCAAAGATCAGTTCGATGCGCGAATCCCGGCGCCACTCACTGGGCTGCCACTCCAGCTCGGCGTTATCCAGAGCATTTGCCGAAACCCAGCCCTGCTCGCTGTGGATGACCAGTTTCGCTCGCCGCCAGCCCAGCGCCTTCAACCACAAGCTCAGGCGTTGAGTATCGAATTTCTGCTCCGGGTGCCAGCGCCAGCCGATGCTCCAGCCACCCTCCTGCGCCTGACTCAGGCAGATCGGCAATGCCGGATCGCTCCATACCGCCGCAATCGCCCCCACACCCTGCGGTACGACGAGGTTATCCACACCCGCCACCGCTTGCGCAGCCGCGCCGGGCAACGCGTGCAAAGGCAGTTGCGCCTGCTGGGTCCAGATCAGTTTCACTGACGGCAAACGCTGCACGATGGTCTGCCGCACAGCCTCGTCCAGACCTTCTGCCTTGTTCAGCAATAACAGACCAGCGCTGGCCAAGGCGTCCTGCTGAGCGGTCGGCAAGGCTTTCCCGGCGGCCAGCGCCTGGGCATCCAGCACTAACACACAGGGCTGCAGCGCCAGTACACCCAACCACGGCGCCTCGCCCAACTGCTTGAGCAACTGCGCTGGATGGCCCAGCCCGGACGGCTCGATGAACAACCGATCCGGCCGCGCCTTGCGCAGCAAACGGCCAAGGCCGATCTGAAACGGCGCGCCGTTGACGCAACACAAACAGCCTCCGGCGACTTCGCCCAGTGCGATACCATCGGCGTCGCGGGTCAGTAACGCGGCATCGAGGCCGATCTGACCGAACTCGTTGATCAGCACTGCCCAGCGCTCGCCTGCCGGTCGCTGGGCCATGAGTTGGCGAATCAGGCTGGTCTTGCCGGCGCCCAGAGGGCCGGCGATGACATGGGTAGGAATGTTCTGCAACATGGCTGGGCGTTTTCTGAAGGGGTTGGACATGCGTTGGATGGGATGGTCGTTGCTGTTGATGGTGCTGTCGAGCGAAGCATGGGCCCAGGCTTGCGTGGTGCACAGCCAGGGTGAGCGGCTCGACGTCAAGGTCTGCCAGCAGAACCGCAGCATTCCCGAGAAGCTGTTCAGCGACGGCTTCTGCCAGCCGACGCTGGCCGGGCAGAAAGTCGAGGTGCAGTACGTCGATCAATGCCCGAGCGACGCGTTCGGCGTGTGCAGCAACGCGCAAGTCGCCAATATGCCCTATCGCCAGGATATCCACTATTACGGTGTCGCCTCCGACGCAGCGTATTTGCAGCCGTACTGCGAAGGCCAGAGCCAGGGCAAGTGGCTCAAGCCGTAAGCTTCAGCCTAGCCAGTCGAGGGTCAGCAGCACCCTTCGCTCACCCGGCGCCGGTTGCGGGGAGCGATGAATCAGCCCAAAACCTTCGTTGCCGTGCCACTTCTCGCCTTTCAATAGCGCCACATCACCGCACTTGAGTTGCTGGATTTGGCTCATGCCGTGCGGCTCGGCGTTGGCCTGGCCCAATTGCTCGCGATCCATCACCCCTTCCTTGAGCCATTGGCTGCCAATCCCGGCATAGGTGGTGATCAAGCGCACCGGCACATGATCGACATGGAAACGTGGACACATGGCTTTATCCAATACCCGCAGGCGTAAGCCGATACGCCGTGCGCCCAGCAGACAGGCGAAGGCACTCACCAGCCATTGCAGGTCAGCGACGAAGCCTTCGTAGCCTTGCAGATCACGGAACCCGGCGGCCAGTCCTTGCAGATCAGGATCGGCGTCTTCATTCGGCAATTCGATGCACAGCGCTTCCGCCAAAGGCTCGTTGAGCGAGAGCAGCAACTCTGCGAAATCGGCGATGTGCAGCGGCAGTTGGCGCTGCCAGACCGCGAGATTGACGTCGTCTTCGAGGATTCGCGTCAGCGTTTCGGGCGTCGGCTCCTGATGCTGATTACGGGTACGATTCTGCTGCAATTTGAGCGCGAGCATCAGGCGGCCTCATCGTGCCAAGGGCCGAACGGGTCAGGCAGCATGCGCCAACCTTCTACGCCAACAGCTATCTCTTCGTCCGTGAGCAGGCAGGCCTCAAGTTCCGACCTGAGCTTTACGAAATTCATGTTCTGGCCTATGAAAACCAGCTCCTGACGGCAATCTCCGACATTGCGCGTCCAGTTTTCCATGATCGCTGCGGTACTTTCCTGATCCTGCGGCCATTGGCTTTTCGGTACGAAACGCCACCAGCGCCCGGCAAAACCATGACGCATCAGACCGCCGGCCTGCGACCAACTGCCTGCGTCGGTGGGTTTGCTGGCGAGCCAGAAATAGCCCTTGGAGCGCAGCAGTTTGCCGTTGGTCCACGGACGATCAATGAAGTTGAAGAAGCGCTGCGGATGAAACGGGCGACGCGCGCGGTAGGCCATCGAAGCGATACCGTATTCCGTAGTTTCCGGCACGTGTTCACCGCGCAATTCCTGTAACCAGCCTGGGGCCTGAGCGGCCTTCTCGAAATCGAAACGCCCGGTGTTGAGAATCTTCTCCAGCGGCACCTCGCCCATCACCATCGGGATGATCTCCGCCTGGGCGTTGAGGCGCTTGAGGATGGCCATCAGCTCTTCGCGCTCCTGACGACTGATGAGGTCGATCTTGCTGATCAGCAGTACGTCGGCGAACTCGATTTGTTCGATCAGCAGATCGGTGATCGAGCGTTCATCTTCATCGCCCAGTGTCTCGCCGCGGGACGCGAGGCTCTCGGCAGCCTGATAATCGAGGAGGAAATTCACGCCGTCGACTACCGTGACCAGGGTGTCGAGCCGCGCGACGTCAGCAAGGCTCTGGCCCTGCTCATCGCGGAAGGTAAACGTTTCGGCTACCGGCAGTGGTTCGGAAATGCCAGTGGATTCGATGAGCAGGTAATCGAATCGTCCTTCGCGAGCAAGTTTGCCGACTTCTTCGAGCAGGTCCTCGCGTAACGTACAGCAGATACAACCGTTGCTCATCTCAACCAGTTTTTCTTCCGCACGATTCAGGCTGACATCGCGCTGGACTTCGCTGCCATCAATATTGATCTCGCTCACATCGTTAACGATGACCGCAACACGCAAGCCTTCTCTATTACGTAGTACGTAATTCAAAAGCGTACTTTTTCCGGCGCCGAGAAATCCCGATAAAACGGTCACGGGAAGCGGAGATGACATTGGATAATCCTCATCATGTGGTGGCCGATGTGCGTTTTGGCCTGTCTTGGCGTAGCGCAGCGCGTTCTATAGCTTCAAAACAGCGATATGACAGAAGCAGACGCTTGAAATCGACGAGCTCAGGCCTAATTCAATTTAATGTTATAGTATAACAATATAAATAAGCCAGACCCGCTCTTGCCGAAACTGATAAAGCGCTGAAAGCTGCACGCAATCTGCCCATCGGGAACCGCGATGAAAACTGCTTTGAAATGCTCGCTACTGAGTCTCGCGCTGCTGTCCGGGGCCAACGCATGGGGGCAAATTCCCGCGCTCGCCCACTGCACACGCAGCGCCAATCTGCTGGCCTGCATCGATGCGCAGGGCAATGCCTACAGCGTGAACACGGTGGGCACCACGATTTATCTGCGAGGATTTGAAAAGGAAGGCAAACGCTACTGGGCGCAGACCAACAGTCGCTTCGGACAACTGACGTTCTTCACCGGGATCGCCTCTGACGGCGAAGCCTGGGTCGGCTACACCCGTCGCGTCGGCTGGACGACGATCAATCGCTTTTCCAGCTCTGGCGGCAGTAGCGCCAAATTCACCTGCAGCCGAATCACCGGCTGCTAAACCTGCGCTTTTTGCTGCTCCTGCTGCCAAGCGATGTAGCTATCTGCTGGCGGATTCTTCTGGAAGTAACGCTGCAATCCTTCAAACAGACCATCAGCCACAGCTCGCTGATGTCGTGGCGTGACTAGGCGCTGGCGGTCACGGGCGTTGGAAATGAAGCCGGTTTCCACCAGAATCGATGGCACATCCGGCGACTTCAAGACGGCAAATCCTGCCTGTTCCACGCGCTTCTGATGCAGCGTGGTAATACCCGCCAGACTGCTGAGAACGGTGCTGCCGAGTTGCAGGCTCGCGGCGATGGTGGCGCTCATCGACATGTCGAGGATCACGCCCGCGAGCATCGGATCCTTGTCTTTGAGATTGAGCAGGCTGGTCGCACCAAGCAGGTCCGCGCCGTTCTCCCGTTGCGCCATGAAGCGTGCAGTCGCTGACGTCGCCCCACCTTCGGACAGGCAATATACCGACGCTCCCGACGCCGTCAGACGCGGTGCCGCATCGGCGTGTACCGAGATAAACATGTCGGCCTTGTGCTGACGTGCGATGTCCACACGCTTGCGAAGCGGCACGAAGAAGTCGTCATTGCGCACCAGTTTGACGTCGAAGCCTTTCTCCTTTTTCAGGCGTTTGGCGAGCAACTGGGCGATGGCAAGAACCACATCTTTTTCCCGCTCACCCTTGGCGCCAACCGCGCCTGGGTCTTTCCCGCCGTGCCCGGGATCAACGACAACGATGATGTCGCGCTTGGGGTGAGCCTGATTCGAGGGTGTTTCACGTGGAACCATTGCCGGACTTGATGCCTGTTTGGCGTTTACCAGATCAAGCACCAAACGGTGTCCTTGGCCATCTTGAGGCGCCAAAAGGAAGCTGTTCAATAGCACCGGATGGTTCAGATCGAGAACGATCCGTGTATTCCCCTGACCAAAATGCCCTGAGCGAATGGCGCGAATCGCGGTATCGGCCAGCGCTAATCGACCGAAATCGCCACTCAAACTCGCCCCGGGAAGGTCGATGATCAAGCGTTCTGGAGAGCTCAGCGAAAAGGTTTTGTAGCGCACCGGACCGCTAAGATCGAAGACCAATCTCAGCTTGTCATCCGAACGCCATAGGCGCGCATTGCGAATTTGCGCAGCCGAAACGGTGAAGGGAAAAGCCAAGGCCGTGCTGGCCAGAAGTAGACTGAGCAGATGACGTCTGTGCATGTGAAAGCCTGTTCATGAAAAAGGCATCGTGATTTGAATTGTTATAATGTAACATCTAATTCAATCAACACGATGGTCCCGAACATGAATTCGCTGACACTTCCGGATATTGCGACTCAAGCCGCTCGCCAGGCATTACCGCTTGATTGGGTGGGAATGTGCGGCATTGCTCTGCCTGTTTTATTGCAAGGTCAACGTCTGGGCGCAAAAGCTGATGCAGGCGTGAGTCTCGATGATGGCGAGGCGCGCGGTATTCACATGTCGCGGCTGTATCTCGCACTGGCGACACTTGAGCGGCAGGACCTATCTCCCTCCCTGTTACGCCAGGTTCTCGAGGATTTTCTGGCCAGCCATGATGGTTTATCCAACGGCGCCTACCTGAAAATCCACTGCGAAGTGCTGCTGAAAAGGCCTGCGTTAGTCAGCCCTCTAGCCGGCTGGAAGAGCTACCCAGTGAGCATTTCTGCGAGCCTGAAAAACAAAGTGTTCCACGTGGAACTGAAAATTGAGGTGCCCTACTCCTCAACTTGCCCGTGCTCAGCAGCTTTGGCGCGGCAGTTGATTCAGCAGCAATTCATCGATGACTTCGCCAACAAGCCACTGCACCATGCCGAAGTTTTGACCTGGCTTGGATCAAGCCAAGGCATTGTCGCCACCCCGCACAGCCAACGCAGCACCGCGCATCTGCACATGCATCTCGACGAGTTCATCGACGAGCTTCCCCTGAGTGTGATCATCAATGACGCCGAAGCGGCGCTCGGCACCGCCGTGCAAACCGCCGTGAAACGTGCCGACGAGCAAGCCTTCGCGTTAGCCAATGGGCAGAACCTGATGTTCTGCGAAGACGCCGCGCGACGACTCAACCTGGCCCTGCGTCGCTCCCCCGGGGTGAGTGGATTCCACCTGCGAGTGATCCACGCCGAAAGCCTGCACGCCCACGACGCGGTCGCCGAAAGCCACTGGCATCGAGAACTCGAATGATCCGTTGCCACACCCTGAGTTGGGGCGCACCCGGCCAACCACTGACTTCGCCACTGACCCTATCGCTGGAACACGGCAGCCTCGGCGCCATCATCGGCGCCAACGGCTGCGGTAAGAGCAGCCTGTTGAAAGTCATCGCCGGATTGCAGGAGCCGTTATCGGGAAAGGTCGCACTGGGTGTTTCACGTCAGGGCGGTTTGGCGTTCCTGCCGCAACAGCAACACCTCGACCGACAGTTCCCCATCAGCCTCGAAGAGCTGGTGGCCGCGGGTTTCTGGGGCCGTCGACTGTCGACGCAACTGCGCACGCAACGACTCGTCAACGCACTGGAAAATTGGCACCTTAGCGGTCTGGAACAGCGTCCGCTGATGGCCCTCTCCGGTGGCGAGTTGCAACGCGCCCTGCTCGCCCGCTTGAGTCTGACCGACGCCCCATTGCTGCTCCTTGACGAACCCCACGCCGCACTCGATGAACTGGGCCAACAATTGCTCTGGCAACACATCCACGCCTGGCACTCCGAAGGACGGACACTGCTGGTGGTCTGCCATGACCTCGCCGCTGTCCGCCAACACATCCCGCAGACCCTGCTGATCAAAAACCGCGAATGCGTGTTCGGACCCAGTACCGAACTGATCCAGCAAACACCCGATATGCAGGTGGCCTGATGCTTACCGTCGCCCACCTCTGGCAACCGTTCAGCGAGTTCGTGTTTATGCGCCGAGCGCTGCTCGGTGGACTGGTATTGGCCTGTAGCACAGCGCCGCTCGGTGTGTTCCTGATCCTGCGGCGCATGAGCCTGATCGGTGACGCCGTCGCCCACGGCATCCTTCCCGGCGCGGCATTGGGCTTCTGGTTCGCCGGTCTGAGTCTCCCCGCGTTGACCTTCGGTGGTCTGGGTGCCGGGCTGGGCATGGCCGGACTGGCCGCCTGGATTACCCGCCGCACCGGTCTGCGCGAAGACGCCAGCCTCGCTGCGATCTACCCGATCTCGCTCGCCAGTGGCGTGCTGATTCTTGGCATCGCCGGCAAGCGTCTGGATCTGCTGCACTTGCTGTTCGGCTCAGCGCTCGCCGTCGACGGCCCAACCCTCAACGGCATGTTGTGGGTGTCGGGACTGAGCCTAGCCGCCATGGCCCTGATCTACAAACCGCTGCTGCTCGACACCCTCGACCCGTTGTTCCTACAAACCGTCAGCCGGCTCGGCCCGCTCGCCCACGGTGTGTTCCTGACATTGGTGGTACTGAATCTGGTGATCGGTTTCCAGGCCATCGGCGCCTTGATGGTGGTCGGCCTGATGATGCTGCCCGCCGCCGCTTCGCGGTTCTGGAGTCGTCGCCTGCCTGCCCTGATTGCGATCTCGGCGCTCATCGGCTGCCTGTCGGTGTGGTGCGGATTGTTGATCTCGTTCTACTACTCGCTGCCCAGTGGTCCGGCCATCGTGCTGGTCGCGGGGATCGGTTATCTGCTGTCGGTCGTGTTCGGGCCGGTGCACGGTTTGCTGCGCCGCCCGCCTTTGCTCACATCCCCATGAGGTGTTTCCCGATGCGCGCTTTACTCGTATTGTTCAGCCTGCTGCTCTCGATGTCGTTGTCGGCGGCGGAAAAATTGCCCGTGGTCACCAGCTTCAGCATCCTCGCCGACATGGTTCACCAAGTGGGTGGCGAGCATATCCAGATCACCAATATGGTCGGCCCGGACGCCGACGCGCACACCTATGAACCGACACCGGACGATGCCAAAGCGCTGCTCAAAGCCAAACTGATCATCAAGAACGGCCTCGGTTTCGAACCATGGCTTGATCGTCTGGTGACCAGCACCGAGACAAAAGCCACGGTCGTCAGTGCCAGCCGTGGTGTGATTCCTCGATCGCTGGATGAGGATGGCGAGACCATTCCCGACCCGCACGCCTGGCACAACCTGGCCAACACCGAGTTGTATGTCGCCAATATCACCAAGGCACTGATCGCCGCCGATCCGGCGAACAAGGCCGACTACCAACGCAACAGTCAGACCTACCTGAAACAGATCTACGCCCTGCTCGCCGAAGCCAAGGCCAAGCTCGGTTCACTGCCGCCGGGCAATCGCAAGATTGTCACCAGCCACGATGCCTTCGGTTATCTCGGTCAGGCCTACGGCATCGACTTCATGGCGCCGCAAGGTCTGTCCACCGAGCGCGAACCTTCGGCTGCCGAAGTCGCTGCGCTGATCACCCAGATCCGTCAGGCCAAGGTCAAAGCGGTGTTCATGGAAAACATCAAGGACGCGCGCCTGCTCAAGCAGATCGCCGAAGAAAGCGGCGCGCACATTGGCGGCACGTTGTACTCCGATGCCCTCGCCGCCAGTGGCCCGGCCAGCACCTTTGCCGGCTTGTTTCGATACAACCTCAACACCCTTTACGACGCGCTGAGCCAACCATGATTCGCAAAAACCCTTCCGGCGATTTGCCGCACATTGCCGAGTCGGCCTACGTCGATAAAACCGCGATCATCTGCGGCAAGGTGGTCATCGGTGAGAACGTCTTCGTCGGCCCCTACGCGGTGATCCGTGCTGACGAAGTAGACGCTTCGGGCACGATGGAGCCGATCACCATCGGCGCCAATTCGAATATCCAGGACGGCGTGGTGATTCACTCCAAATCCGGCGCGGCAGTAACCATCGGCGAATTCACCTCGATCGCACACCGCTCGATCGTGCATGGTCCGTGCAAGGTCGGCGACCGGGTGTTCATTGGCTTCAATAGCGTGCTGTTCAATTGTGTGGTCGGTGACGGCTGTGTGGTTCGACACAACTCGGTAGTCGACGGCCGAGATTTGCCGGACGCGTTTTACGTGCCCTCCACCACCCGCATCGGCCCCAACACCGACCTCTCGCAGTTCCCGCCAGTGAGTGTCAGCGCCTCGGAGTTTTCCGAAGACGTGGCGCGCACCAACGTCGATCTGGTGCGCGGTTACAAAGCCTTGCAAAACGAGTTCTGAACCATGAGCAGTGTGCTGATTCGCAATGCCAGACTGGTCAACGAAGGACGCGAGTACGATGGCGATCTGCTGGTCAGTCATGGCCGTATCGTCAAGATTGCGCGCAGCATCGAGGGTGAAAATGCCCGCGTGGAAATCGACGCCCAAGGTCAATGGCTGTTGCCGGGGATGATTGATGACCAGGTGCATTTTCGCGAACCGGGGTCGCCGGCCAAGGGCAGTATTCATAGCGAGTCGCGCGCTGCGGTGGCGGGCGGCATCACCAGTTTCATGGACATGCCCAACACCCGACCGGCCACCCTGACCCTGGAAGCGCTGGCGGATAAAAAACGCCGGGCGGCGATTAACTCCGTGGCCAATTATGGCTTCCACTTCGGTGTCAGTCAGGACAACCTCGACACCGTCGCCGCACTCAATCCCTGCGAAGTGGCCGGGGTCAAAGTGTTCATGGGCGCGTCCACTGGCAACATGTTGGTGGATGACCCGAAAACTCTCGAGCGTCTGTTCGCCGTAGTGCCGACGATCCTGCTGGCCCATTGCGAACACACACCGAGCATCGAGGCCAATGCAGCACGTCTGCGCGAACTCCACGGCGACCACCTGCCGGCGAATATCCATGCACTGATTCGTGATGCCGAGGCTTGCTACCGCTCCTCTTCGCTGGCGGTGGAACTGGCCAGACGTCACGGCACCCGCCTGCACGTTTTGCACCTGACCACTGCTCGCGAACTCGAGTTGTTCGAGGACAAGCCGCTCGCCCAGAAACACATCACGGCTGAAGTCTGCCTGCATCATCTGCTATTCGATGACCGCGACTATCCGGCCCTCGGCAACCTGATCAAATGCAATCCTGCGATCAAGACCCAAACCGACCGCGACGCCCTGCGCGCGGCGCTGCTGAGTAACCGACTGGACGTCATCGGCAGCGATCACGCACCGCATACCTGGGCAGAAAAGCAGCGCCCGTATGCCGAAGCGCCTGCCGGCTTGCCGCTGGTGCAGCACGCCTTGCCGGCGATGCTGGAACTGGTGGCCGATGGCATGCTGCCGATCACCACGCTGGTGGCGAAGACCAGCCATCGGGTGGCGGATCTGTTTGCGATTCCGGATCGAGGTTATTTGCGGGAGGGGTATTGGGCGGATCTGGTGCTGGTTGAGCCAGCGGCTCTGGAGGTGTCGCGGCAACCGATCCTGTCGCAGTGCGGGTGGACGCCGTTTGCTGACAAGACTTTCCGCTATCGGGTGAATACAACGTTGGTGTCGGGGCAGATTGCCTGGCGGGAGCGGCGTATCAACGAAGGATGCCAGGGGCTGGCGTTGCGATTTATGCGGTGACAACCAAGACGCCTTCGCGAGCAGGCTCGCTCCCACAGGAATCACCTTGTCCCTGTGGGAGCGGGCTTGCTCGCGAAGCTTTTAAGCCCTCGGCTTCACAGTGCCGCAATCCTGACCCAACCACACCGCACGGGTTTCCAAGCTGCCCTTCTGGTTAATGCCGATGGCATTGAACGTGCCGTTGGCCACGGTGGTGAACTCACGATCACTGAGGAACGTCGCGACACCCGTGCCTTGCGCTTTCGGGCAGCTGAAGCGGAATTTCCACTGGTTGCCGGTGCGCTCGGTGATCTGCTGTTTGCAGCCCGATTGCGGATCGGCCAGCGGAATATCGTTGGTCGCCACTTGTTGCGGCGTCAGGCAGGCACGGATGCCCTTGCCGCCGATGTTGATCCCGTTCTTTTCCAGCGCCGCACGTTGTTGCGGAGTCATCTGGCCTTGCAACTGGCCAAGGATCGATTGCACATCCATGGGCTGGTCATCGACCTTGACGTTGCTCGAGGTCATTTCCCATAGCCCCGGCTGCAGCATTTGCGCCTGCGCAACCAGCGGCATTGCCAAACCCAGGCCCAGCGCCAAACCCAGCAGACGAACGTTCATCGAAAAAAACTCCTGATCAGTAGTGGCCGTTAGACGTCGGCCGGTTGCTTCGGTTCATGCACCAATTAAATAGCGACATTCGCCTCGGAACATGGTCTGTTACGCATTGAGTCTTCAGGAGCAAGGCTGCCCCATGGATTATTTCGGACCGCACATTTTCGGTTATCTGATCGCCCTGATACATAGCCTCGGCTTGATCGCCGCCATCCACGCGGTGCTGACCGTACGCACCGCCCAAGGCTCGATCGCCTGGGCATTGTCGCTTATTTTCATTCCCTACCTGACGCTCATCCCTTATCTGGTATTCGGCCGCAGCACCTTCGACGGCTACATCAAGGCACGCCGTCAGGCCAACGAACAGATGCGCCAGGCGATCTCCGAGCTGAACTGGCGCCCGTGGGTCGAAGAGGCCCTCACCGCCCGTGCATCCAACGCCTACGCCTCACTGCGCGCCATGCCCAAATTGGGTCGTATGCCGTGCCTGGCAAACAACGAAGTACAGCTGCTGGTGAATGGCCACGCGACCTTCGAGGCGATTTTCCGTGCCATCGATCAAGCGCGCGAAGCCGTACTGGTGCAGTTTTTCATCATTCATGACGACCGCCTCGGGCAGCGCCTGCGCGACCTGTTGCTGAAAAAAGCCGCCGAAGGCGTGGCGATCCATCTGCTCTACGACCGGATCGGCAGCCACGCCCTGCCCCATAGCTTCGTGCAGGCGTTGCGCGACGGCGGTGTCGAGGTCAAAGCCTTCGCCACGCGCAGCGGCTGGCTCAATCGCTTCCAGGTGAATTTCCGCAACCACCGCAAAATCGTCGTGGTCGATGGCGTGCTCGGCTTTGTCGGTGGGCACAACGTCGGCGATGAGTACATGGGCGAGAAGCCGCCGCTGGCGCCCTGGCGCGATACCCACGTGCAAGTGCGCGGGCCGGTGGTGGCCTGCATGCAGGAGTCGTTTGCCGAGGACTGGTTCTGGGCCGCACGGACTTTGCCGCCGCTGATCCTGCCAGACGTTTACCCGGAGGACGGCGTGCTCTGCCAGTTGCTGGCAAGCGGCCCCGCCGACGCTTACGAAACCTGCTCGCTGTTCTTCGTCGAAGCGATCCACGCAGCGACCGAGCGCGTGTGGATCACCAGCCCGTACTTCATTCCCGACGAAGCAGTCTTCGCCGCGTTGCGTCTGGCGGTGCTGCGCGGCGTCGACGTGCGTCTGCTGCTGCCATCGCGCCCCGATCACCGCATCGTCTACGCCGCGTCCAGCCTGTATGCCTTCGAAGCGGTGCGCGCCGGCGTGCGCGTGTTCCGCTACGAACCGGGTTTCCTGCATCAGAAAGTGGTGTTGATCGACAGCGAAATCAGCGCCATCGGTAGCGCCAATCTGGATAACCGTTCGTTCCGGCTGAATTTCGAAGTGATGTTGCTGACCGTCGACAGCGACTTCGCCGCCAGCGTGGAACAGATGCTCAACGCCGACTTCGAGCAAGCTTACGAAGTCGCCAAAGAGGAAAGCCGGGAGATCCACCGCCTGCAACAGCTCGGCATGCGGATCGCCCGGCTGATTTCCCCGATTCTCTGAACGGCGCCTCTCCCCACAGCGGGAGAGAGGCGTTCAGGCATTACGGGTGATAGATGTCGTCCCGCGTCCAAGGCAACTCATGGCTGCCATCGGCGTGCGCTTTCACTGCCAGAATCTGGTGCAGATTGATCCAGCCCCGCGCGAAGGCGTAAGCACATCCGGCCAGATACAGGCGCCAGATGCGCAGCGCCTGCTCAGGCACCATTTTCGCCGCAGCTTCGAGGTTGTCTTCCAGCCGCTCGCTCCAGTGGTCCAGCGTGCGCGCGTAATGCAGACGCAGGCTTTCGACGTCGACAATTTCCAGGCCTGCTTCACTGATCTCGGCCGAGATCATTGCCAGATGCGGCAGCTCGCCATTGGGGAATACATATTTCTCGATGAAATCCCCAGCGCCACGCCCGACCGGGCGACCATCGGTGTGTTTGGCGGTGATGCCATGGTTCATCACCAGACCGCCCTCTTTCACCGCACCAAACAGGACGTTGCAATATTCGGCGAGGTTGGCGTGGCCGACGTGTTCGAACATGCCAACGCTGACTACCTTGTCGAAGCGCCCGTCCTGCGGCAGATCGCGGTAGTCGAGCAGTTGCAGTTCGACCTGGTCTTCCAGGCCCTCGGCTTTGACGCGCTCGCGGGCCAGTGCCAGTTGTTCCTTGCTCAGGGTAATGCCGAACACTTTGGCGCCAAACTCCCGCGCCGCAAAACGCGCCAGCCCACCCCAACCGCAGCCGACATCCAGCAGGTAGTCGCCGGGCTGCAGACGCAGCTTGCGACACAGGTGCCGGAACTTGGCCTGTTGCGCTTGCTCGAGGGTTTCACTGCCGGTTTCAAAATAGGCGCAGGAATACGCCATGTCGCTGTCTAGCCAGAGCTGGTAGAACTCGTTGGACAGGTCGTAGTGATAAGAAATGGCTTTGGCGTCGGTTTCCTTGTCGTGCACCGCTCGCACAGGCTGGGCGCCTTCATCTTCGTCGAGCAAGGCACTGCTCAGTTCGTCGCAAACCCGGATGACTTCGCTGATCGAGCCCTCCAGTTCAAGCTTGCCTTCGACGAACGCCGCCCCCAGCGCGTCTAGGCTTGGATGGGTGAACTGGGTGACCATCGTCGGGTCCTTGACCACGATGGTTACGCTGGGCGCCGGGCCCAGATTGAACTCATGGCCGTCCCAGAGTCGCAGGCGAAGTGGAAGCTGCAAATTCTGCAAGGCCGGTGGAAGTTGCGCGAGCATGGAAAATCCCCCTTGTTTCAGACGTCAGATCTGAGGGTAGACCATCCTTGAAAAATAGCAGGCTATCGATTTGATAGTCCGCCCCTATAAGCCGCGATCGCCCAAGGGCGCCAGTGCGCCCCGGGCAAGAGCACCTACACAGATGACTGCTTTGCGCCTCGACAGTTCGCAAAATTGCGTGAGCTAGTCCTGAAGCTTCAACAACGGTTCCTGAAACCGCAGCAAGCGCCCGGCGTTGCCCAACACCAGTAATGTACTGAGGTTGTGCAGCAACGCTGCAATCATCGCCCCGGCAGCACCAAGCCAGCCGAAGGCGGCGAAGACGACAATCGCCAGCGTCCAGCCCAGACCGATGATCACGTTGACCTGCAAGGTCTTGCGGCACTGGCGGCTCAGGCGCACACAGGTGCCGAGGCGGCGCAGGTCACTGCCGATCAGGACGATATCCGCCGAAGCCAGGGCAATGTCGGCACCGCCTGCGCCCATCGCCACACCCACCACACCGGCCTTGAGCGCCAGCGAATCATTGATGCCGTCACCCACCACCATTGGCCGGAAACCGTTGTCGATTTCCTTGAGCACGCGGTTGAGCTTGTCCTCGGGCAGCGCTTGCGCTTCCACCTCTTGCAGGCCGACCTCGCAGGCCAGGGTCTGCGCAACACTCTGGCGGTCGCCGGTCAGCAGCAGCTGGCGACCCAGCCCCAGTTCGCGCAATTCAGCGAGGGCAAAGCGCGCTTCCGGTTTGACGCTGTCGGCCAGCAACAGCCAGGCGACAAACTCGCCGTTTAACGCCAGCCCGGCAATCGGCCCGTCGTGCTCGGGAACGTTGGTGGTGACGATGCCCAGTTGCGCGAACAGTTCGGGACGCCCCAGCGCCGCCTCACCCTGCGCGGTCATGGCCACGACACCCAGACCCTGGCGCTCGTGAATGTCCGTCAGCGGCAGGCTCTGCTCTTGACTGACTAACCCCGCCAACGCCCGGCTGACAGGATGACTGCTGGCCGCGCCGAGACTGGCGGCCAGAGCCATCACCGAGGCCTGATCCAGACGCGGGCTGCTGACCGATTGCAAACGCAAGGTCCCGTACGTCAGCGTGCCAGTCTTGTCGACCACCAGCGAGGTGAGATCGGCCAGCTCTTCAAGAAACGCCGAACTGCGGATCAGAATGCCGTGGCGCGCCGCGACCGCCACTCCGGCAATTGCCGTGGCCGGTGCCGACAGCACCAAGGCGCAAGGACATGCGGCTACCAGCACCGCGAGCATCGCCTGCGCATCATGGGTGACAAACCAGGTCACCGCCGCCAGCAACAACACCAGCACCATGTAGCTGCCGGCATAACGTTCAAGCAAACGGGTGATGGGTGGCTTCGAGCGTTCGGCGTTCTGCATCAGTGCGATGACCTTACCCAGCGTCGATTGATCGCCGGTGCGGGTCACCTCAATACGCAGCAAGCCGTCGAGGTTGATCGCGCCGCCGAATACCGTCATGCCCACCGCCGTTTCCACCGGCACCGACTCGCCGGTGATCGATGCCGTATCGAGGCTGGCCTGGCCGAACAACACCCGGCCATCCGCTGGCACCCGATCACCGGCGCGCACCTCTACCGTGTCGCCGGGTTTGAGCGTGCCGTTATCGACTTCGATGATCGAACCGTCCGCCTGAATCTTGCGCGCGTGGCTGCGGGTCAACTGGCCGAGGGCGTGGATCGCTTCCTGCGAACCGATCACGCTGCGCTCTTCCAGCACGTGGCCGAAAATCATGATGATCGGCAGCAGCGCGGCCGTCAGCAGATCCCCGGTCGCCCAGGCACCGAGCATCGCCAGCGCAATCAGTTGATCGGTGATGCCGTGCAGGCTCGGATAACGCAGGCTGTACCACGCCGAACGCATCACCGGCACCGCCACCAATAAAGAGGCGAAACCCAACAGCAACTGACTGACACCGGTTTGCTCCGGTACCAGCCAGCGCCAGATCAGGCCAAGGCCGAGCAAGCCGAGGGCAAGCATCGCCAGGGTCAATTGCCGTGCAGCGCGGCGTTGTTCGGCCGAGGACAGCAGGCTCGGTGCGGCAGTGGTCGCAGTCATTTACTGGCTCCCTGAATGATCAGGCGGGAATCGTCTTTCGGATCGACCGTGGTCACTGACCCGGCCTGGCCGAGGATCTTCGGCATGCGTTCGCGGTACAGACGCAGGAGCATCTGCGGGTCGGTGCCCTGTTGCTGCGCCTTGGCCAGGCTCATTACCGTGGCGGTGTCGGCAGAGGCTTTGGCCAAGCGTTCGCCTGCCTGTGCGTGGGCCACTTGCAGCGTGCGGTCGGCTTGCTCGTTCGCGGTCTGGGTGAGTTTTTCCGCCTCGGTGCGTGCATTGGCGACGGCTTTGTCGGCTTGCTGACTGGCGGTCAATACCGCATTGAAGGCGCTGACCGCAGGGTCCGGCAGACTCGACTGCACGTCGACCCGCGCCACCTCGATGCCGATGCCCTGCCCACCCGCCTTCAGTTCCGCCAGGCGTTTGTTGATGCCTTGCACCAGATCACCACGCAGGCGTTCGCGGCGCTCGGCTGCCTGATTGTCGGCGCCGATCAACTCGGGCCGCGCGACCAGAATAGTGTCCAGATCCCGGGCAGCAGTCAAAGCCACGGCGCTGCGGGTGACCAGCCGATCCAGTGCCGGCAGCACATGATCACCCTGCAGGACGAAGTCATAGGGATCGGTGACTTTGTAAAACACCCGCACATCCAGTTGCACCACGCCGGCGTCGCCGGTCAGCAAATAGCCGGAACCGGCCAACGCATCGCTCAGCGGAGTGGCGAAGGTTGCCACACGATCAGCCTTGATCGCCTCACTGCTGCGCAGCAGGTTTTCCACTCGACGCTCAATCACCCGATCCGCTGCCGGCAGCAAAACCACCTGCTCGAACGGCTGCGGCCAGGCCAACAACAGCCCGGCATTCTGGATGCGTTGCAGTGCGCCAAAGTGCAGAACCACGGCGCGATTTTGTGGATCGATCTGCCGCACATTGGAAAACGCCCACGCCAACGCGGCCAACACCGTGACCGCGTACAAGGCAAAAAACGCCAGGCGTCCGGCTTGAATCCACGGACTGCTCAGCGAATGTGTTCCACGTGGAACTTCATCACTCATGGCTGCGATCCAGATTTGTTTTCGACATTCGGCGGGCCGTCCACCAGTACCCGAAACGGCGCAGCGTCGGTGCGCAGAATCAGCTTGGTATCCGGCGTAACGATAGTGCCCAAGGTGTCCAGCGAGCGCAGCAGGTTGTACAACTGCGGCGACCCAGCGTAGGCACGCCCATAAATTTGCGCCGCTTCGACTCGGGATTGCGCTTCGATTTCTGCTGCTTTAACTGTCGCGTCCGCCTGAACAATTCGTGCATCGCGCTCGGCAGCAGAACGAATTTGCGCAGCTTCCCGCTTGCCGATGGCGGTGCGTTCGGTGGCGATTGTTTCACGCTCGGCGCGCATCCGGTCGACCGTGGCCGTGAGCGTCACCGAAGGCAAGGTCAGACGCTCGACACCCACCTGCACCACGCGCACACCGTAAGTGGCAAGCAGTTGCTGATCGATCTGCTGATGCAGTTGCGCTTCGAAATCGGCGATACGCACTTTGCTGGCATCGGTATTTACCAGATCCGCCAAATCAAAACTGCTGGCGGTGGTTTCCAGCGCGGAGCCGACAAAGGTGCGAATCTGCCGCGCCGCTTCGTCCGGCTGATTCTGCACCGCACGCATGAAACGTTGCACGTTGTCCGGGTCGCCCTGCACCTGCCACGCCACGTAGGCCTGAACGATGATGCGCAAACCGTCGCGAGTGCCGACATCCTGCAAACCGCTGGAAGTAGTGCGCAGGCGCAAATCCACCGGGATCGCCGCTTCGAAGGGCGCCGGCCAGCGCCAGCTCAAACCCGGCTCAAGCAACACTCGAGACGGATTACCGAAACGGGTGATGACCGTGGCCTCGCCCGAGCGCACTTGCACCAGGCTTGCTGCCGCGATGGCGAACGCCACCAGCAACAGCGCCCAGCCCATCCGCCGCCACGGGAATGGCCCCGCCTCTTCCGGCGCACCGTGGTGATGGTGATGATGCCCATGATGGTGGTGATGCCCGGCATGGCCATGATCATGGCCACTGTGGTCATGGGAATCGTGAATGTGCGACTGATTCAAGGGGCAACTCCTGGTTGAGCGGTGGTGCGCGCAGGCGTCGGATCAGCCGGCAGCGTGAACGTACGCAGGTCGATGGTCGGCGCATTGCTGCTGCCGCCTAAACGGTGGTCGAGTACCAACAATTTGGCCTTGCTCAGACCCAGGCTGAGCTGACTCAGATATTGCTCGAGCACGAATGCCTGGCCAGCGCTGGCATAAGCTTTCTGCTCAGCGCTGAACTTCAGGTCTGCCGCCTGCGCCGTCGCATTGATTTCACGGGCGCTGGCACTGGCCTGATCGCGGGCGAGACTGGCCTGCAACTGCGCCTGATTACTGGCTTCTGCCGCAGCGCCGCGCTCACGGGAGATCAACGCCTGCGCGCCGATCTGTGCTGCTTGCACGCTGTGGTAAGCATTGGCAGCACCGGCGGGCGGATGAATCGCTTCGACCACCGTGGCGAGAATCTCCACACCGCTGTTGAGCTTCTGCAGATCGCCTTGCACCGCACGACCGATTTCTTCGCCCAGCCCTACCCGGTCAGCACCGAGCAAACCGTCGAGGGTGCGCGAGGCAAAATCGTGCACCAGAATCCGACTCGCTGTGCTGCGGATCAGCGTCGGCACATCAGCGTTGTTGTAGGTCGCCGCCAAGGCGTCCTGATCCCGCAGGCCGATGCGATAGACGAAGCGCACGTCCATGTTGACGATCTGAAAGCTCTGCTGATCGCCACGACTGCTGGCGATCACCTGGGATTTGTCGTTGACGTGGCTGGCATCCCACAAGCGGTTGGCGCTCATTGGCGCCGCGCCTTCGGCGGGCTCGGCCTGGGTCGGCGCAGGCGCATCACCGACGCTGGTTGCCAATTCATGCACCACGCCGTTCTCGACGATGAGCACCCGACCCAGCGGCCATGGCAAACCGGCGTGCAATCCGGGGCCGAACACTTGCACCGGTTTGCCGAAACGTTCGTAGATACCGCGCCCTTGCAACGGGATTTCGTGGATACCGGTCAGCAACCAACCGACGGCAGCCACCAGCGCCAGCACCGGCAGAAAGGCGCGACGCATGTAGCTGAACGCCCAGATCTGGCGCAGATCAATGCCGAAGCGATTGTGCAATTCATGCTGCAAGGCGAGCAGCGGTTGGGGCGGCCAACGCAGCATGTCGGCGACAAAACTGCGCGCCAGCAGGGTCGGTTCGAGCTGCTCGCGCCGGGGGCTGAAAACCGACAGAACTGCGCGCAATAGCAACTCGATCGCGACCAATCCCGGCAAGATTCCGATCAGCACCGCAAGGCGCACTGGCCACACGGAAGCCTCGCTGGCAAATAACAGGCATAACGCGCCCACTACCAGACTGATGATCGCAACGCGCGACAGTTGCGCAAGCGATCCGGCTTCCGGCCATTGCGCCGGATTCTCCTGAGCCAATTGCCGCTCCAGCACCAGCAAGCCAAAACCCAACAGCAACATCAGTGCGGCGCCCACCGTGGCCGACAGCCCCACCGCAGCGGGCGGTAACGCCAGATTCCAGACCTGTTCGATGCCGATCATCACCAGCACCGACCACCCGCCCAGCCACAGCGTGGCCGCGCCGATCTGCCCCAGCAAATGCAAACTGCGCTGACTCAGACGCTCCAGCAGCCGCTCGTACCAGCCGTCAGCTGGCGTTGGCTCGACTTCGCTCAACGGCTCGTGGGCGAGCGGATGCATGACTCGCGCACGCCATTGCGTCACCCACCATGCCGACTGCAGGCCGGCGACCAGCACCAGCAACGCCGCACCCAGATTCACCAGCAGCGCCGGCCAGATCGATTGCGCGGCAAACAACCCGACAAACATCGCCAGCACCCACCCTGCCCCGGCCAATGCGCCGAGACCAATGGCCAGGCGGCGCAATCGTCGCCCCTGCGCGGCCGCTTGTTGAAAGCGTGGCAACCCGGTCACTTGCGTGCCATCGACATCCAGATCGACTTGCATATCACCCCAACACCTTGGATTCATCGGCTTATTCGTTACGATATAACGAAAGCCGTGAAATATTCGTACACAAATTCGCTTATCTAAAGATGCGCCACCTGTCGCTTAGCTGAAGCCTTGACCGAAATGTCCGGAAACGCACATATTACGTTCGTAATTTTATTCGCCTACTATTTTCAGCGATCGGTATTCCCAACCTGGAGCAACAGCATGAGCAACTACGACGTGGTCATTCTGGGCGGCGGCCCCGGTGGTTATAACGCGGCGATCCGCGCCGGCCAGCTGGGCCTGAAAGCCGCGTGCGTGGAAGGACGCGCCACCCTCGGCGGCACCTGCCTTAACCTCGGTTGCATGCCGTCCAAGGCCTTGCTACATGCTTCGGAGCTGTACGACGCGGCAATGGGTGCGGAATTCGCCAACCTCGGCATCGAAGTCAAACCCACGCTCAACCTCGCGCAAATGATGAAACAGAAAGACGAAAGCGTGAACGGCCTGACCAAAGGCATCGAGTTTCTGTTTCGCAAGAACAAGGTCGACTGGATCAAGGGCTGGGGCCGCATCGATGGTCCGGGCAAAGTCATGGTGACCGACGAGCAAGGCAACAAGACCGAACTGAGCGCCAAGGACATCATCATCGCCACCGGCTCCGAACCCACGCCCCTGCCCGGCGTCGAGATCGACAACCAGCGCATTCTCGACTCCACCGGCGCGCTGTCGCTGAGTGAAGTGCCCAAGCATCTGGTGGTGATCGGCGCCGGGGTGATCGGCCTGGAGCTGGGCTCAGTCTGGCGCCGCCTCGGCGCCCAGGTGACCGTGGTCGAATACCTCGACCGCATCTGCCCGGGTGTTGATGGCGAGGCCGGTAAAACCTTGCAACGCTCGCTGAGCAAGCAAGGCATCAGCTTCAAGCTAAGTTCCAAAGTTACCAGCGCCACGAGTTCGGCCAATGGCGTGCAGCTCAGCGTCGAACCCGCCGCCGGTGGCAACGCTGAATTGCTCGAAGCCGACTACGTGCTGGTCGCCATCGGCCGGCGTCCGTACACCAAAGGCCTGGGCCTGGAGAATGTCGGCCTGAGCACCGACAAGCGCGGCATGCTTGCCAACCGCCAGCACCGCACCGAGGCGCCGGGCGTGTGGGTGATCGGTGACGTAACCTCCGGCCCGATGCTCGCGCACAAGGCCGAAGACGAAGCGATGGCCTGTGTTGAACAGATTGTCGGCAAGGCCGGCGAGGTCAACTACGAGCTGATTCCCAACGTCATCTACACCCGGCCCGAGCTGGCCAGCGTCGGCAAGACCGAAGAGCAGCTCAAGGCCGAAGGCCGCGCCTACAAGGTCGGCAAATTCCCCTTCACCGCCAACAGCCGGGCGAAGATCAACCATGAAACCGAAGGCTTTGCCAAAGTCCTTGCCGATGAACGCACGGATGAAGTGCTCGGCGTGCACCTGGTCGGTCCGAGTGTCAGCGAAATGATCGGTGAATACTGCGTGGCCATGGAGTTCAGCGCCTCAGCCGAAGACATTGCGCTGACCTGCCATCCGCACCCGACCCGCTCCGAGGCGCTGCGTCAGGCGGCCATGAATGTCGAGGGGATGGCAACGCAGATGTAGATGTAGATGTAGATGTAGATGTAGATGTAGATGTAGATGTAGATGTAGATGGTCACCCAAACCCTGTGGGAGCTGGCTTGCCAGCGATGGCGTCAGTCCTGTAACCGTTGCGGTCGCTGACACATCGCTATCGCTGGCAAGCCAGCTCCCACAGTTGACCGTGTTTCTGCTGGAGGACTGCGCTCAAATGTGGGAGTGAGCCTGCTCGCGATCAAGACGACTCGGTCTACAGCGGCAAATGCCCCAACGGCAACGCCCCCGGCGTCTTCACCGTGTGAATCGCAAAGTTGCTGCGAATGTCGCTCACGCCCGGCAGCTTCAGCAGGCAGCCGCTGAGAAAGCGGTCATACGCGCGCAAATCCGGCACCACTACCTGCAACAGAAAGTCCGACTCCCCCGACACCAGGAAGGCCGAGATCACCTCCGGCAGCGCCGTGACCGCTGCGTAAAAGGCTTCGGCCTGCTCATCGTTGTGGCGCTCGACCTTGACCCCGACAAACACCGTCAGCCCCAACCCTACCTCATCGCGATCCAGGTTGGCCTGGTAACCGCGAATCACCCCGGCCTCCTCCAGCATCCGAACCCGGCGCAGGCACGGTGACGCCGACAGGCCGATCTCGTCCGCCAACTCGACGTTGCTCAAGCGTCCGTTGCGCTGCAGGGCGGCGAGAATTTTGCGATCAAAGGCGTCGAGTTTCATGGTTGGCAGATCCTGATGGTCAAGGCGCAAAAAGAAAGCAGGTTATGCCAATCACAATGCTTTTTGAAGCTGGCTTCGCAAGCACCTGTCCTGACCTTGCGTCATAGACTTGGCTCACCGAATCGATAACGAAAGGGCGGCGACATGGCAAATATCGGGTTGTTTTTTCTGGCACTGGCGGTGGTCTTCCTGTTGCCCGGGCCGGACATGATCCTGCTGCTGCAAACCGGTGCCCGTCAGGGTCGTGGCGCGGCACTGGCGACTGCCGTGGGTCTGGCGATTGCCCGGGGCTGTCATGTGGCGTTGGCGGCGTTGGGTCTGGCCGCGCTGTTCAAGGCAGCGCCGTGGACGTTTGATCTGGTGCGTCTGGCGGGCGCGGCGTACTTGCTGTGGATCGGCGTTCAATGCCTGCGCAGCACGTTGTTGCCGAACCTCACTGCAACTGCCGTGACGGACACCCAGGGACAATGGCGCGAGGCGATTCGCCGTGGCTTGCTGACCAATCTGCTCAACCCCAAGGCGCTGCTGTTCTGCTCGGTGCTGTTGCCGCAATTCATCGTCAATGACGGCGCAGCGGTGCTGACCCAATTTGCCACCCTCGGCGCGTTGCTGGTGGGCATCGGGCTGCTGTTCGACAGTGCCTATGCCCTGACCGGCGCGGCGCTGGGCCGCTGGCTGCAACACAGCCCAACCGCCCAGCGCGTTCAGCAGTGGCTGTTTGGCAGCCTGCTGATCGGCTTCGCCGTGCGCCTGACGTTTATTCAGCAGGCTTAGGGTTTGCGGGCCTTGCGCCGACGACTGAACAACACCAGCACGCCAGCGCTGATCAACAGCAGGACACCGACCACCGGCCATTTGTACGGACGCAACGAATTGCGCACCGCGTCGGTCACCTGGGTCACGTAACGCTTGTCGGCATTTTCGAAATCCGGGTACGGGCACTGATTGCCGAAGTCCACCGCCCACGGCACGTACGGGCCTTCATTGACGTAGCGTCGATACAGCGCGCTCTGCTCTTGCAGGCTGCTGTTGAAACCGGCGGCGTTACACAACACCGCAGCAAACGCCTGGCTGGTGTGCGGTAGATTATCAGCGGCCCGACTGGCCAGCGCGGTCGCGACAAAACGGTAGTGATAGCGCTCGTCCGGCTGCGCTTCACTGGCTTTCTGGCGCTTCACTTCGTCCTCGGCCACCAGCGGCCCGACTTTCAGCTCGGTGTTTTCCAGGCTGTAGTTGCCGCCAAACGTGGCGTAGTCCGGCGCCATCTCGTAGCCGAGAATATCCATGCCCCACTCGCGTGCGGTCCACGCCGCGTTGTACAAGGCACTGGCGCGTCTGGTCGGCCACCACGCAGCGTCGGCCTTCATGCGTTGCTCGCCATAGAGCCGGGCCTTGTGCTGCAGATCGGGATTGTCGAAATAGCCGACCGCTTCCTCGTAATGCCCCTCGCGCAGCAAGCGTCGTCCCAGCAGATTGCGCAGGCTGGCAGCGACCGGTAGCGGCACGTAGTTGTCGCGTTGCTGCTGAGTCAGCGCCGGTGGCGCCGGCACGTTGTCATCGACATAGCGCTTGAGTTCATCGACCGTCAGCACGCGCTCGGCCACCGTCGCTGCGTCGAACCAATAGATGCTGTTGCTGCGATACAACTGGACGAACGCTTGCAGGTATTCACCGCGTTGCAGCGCGAGAATCGCGCTCTCACCCTCGACCCGGCATTTCGGCTGAACGGTTTCAAAGTCCCAGTCCGGAGTACGCCGGTAGCCCCAATCTTCGCTCTGCGGGAAGGCCTGCGCGGCTTTGGCATAGGCGGCGGCCGCAGCATTTTTATCGCCGTCACGCACTGCCAGTTTCGCCCGCAGCCACCACGCCAGTCCGCCATCACCGGCGTTTTCAAGAAAGGCCTTGGCGCTGGCGTAATCACCCTGTTGATAGTTCATCGCCGCCAGTCGATCGGCGTTTTCCAGGCTGCCACGGGTGCTGTTCTGCAGCAGCTTGATCAGTTTTTTCTCGTTCGGCGGTTGTTCGTCGAATGACCAGCCCATGCGGCTGATCAACGAAGCGGTAACCAGTTGCTGCACGGCTTTGCGCTCAAGCAGCTTGGCCAGTTGCGGCTCAGGCAGTTCGGCCAGCTCATTCATCAGTTGTTTCAGCGAGGTGTAACCCACGGCCGAGCCGTGCAGGTTCTGCGCTTCGTACAGTTCGATGGCGCCGTTCCAGTCACCGGCGGTACGCAGCACCCGTGCCTCTTCACCGAGGCTGGCCACCCCCAGCTCCAGCGGATCGCTCAAGCCATCGATGCTCATCTGTCGGGCCTGGCGGAAGGCTTCGCGCGCGTTCTCGAGCGTTTCGATGGCATCGCTTGCTTCGGCACTCATGGCAAACCAGGTGCGGCCCAGGGAATACGCCGCCCAGGTACTGCGCAGCGGACGCTGATCGGCCGGCAGCGCCAGCACTTTGTTGAAATATTCGATCGCCAGCGGATGATCGCCGGTGGCAAACGCCACCGCGCCGGCCACGTACAAGCGGATTTCCGCTGGCAGACTGGCGCCTTGCGCCTCGACCTGACGCGCATCGGTCAGACCGCGCAATTGCTTGACCAACGCCTGTTGCTCGGCGCTCAGACCGACCTGTTCAGCTTTCTCGCGAACCGCCGCAGGTTCGTTCTCGTCGCCGTACATGTCGTCGGGATTGTGCGTCGCAGCGGTGACGTTCTTCAGCCCGGCGATGGTTTTGCCCAGGCGGCTGATCTCGAAGTTGAAGTTGCCCTCCGGCAGCTCGGCCAGGCTTTGCCCGCGATTGTCGAGCAGGCGCATCGGGAAGTCCGGGCCGCAGGCCAGCGCCGAACCCAGCGGCAGGCTGAGACTCAGGCAGAGCAGATGGCGGGGCCAGTTACGGGTCAACATGCGAACCTCCTTGATCAATAGATGCACAGCGCGCCCAACCGATGGCGCGCTGGCCACCCGCCGGCAGACGACCGTCGCGCAGGCGGGTGAAGGTAAGCAGATCCGCGCTCTGTTGCAACGAGTAACCGGCGAGCGCATCGGCGCCTTCGCAAGCGCTGGCCTTGACGGTGATGCGCGTGGGCCAGGCACTGTCGAGGTTTCCGACATTGCGCAGGGCAATGTCTTGCAGGCCATCGTGGTCGCTGAACGTCAGGCCCAGCCGGCTGCTCAACGCATCGCCACGGGCCACGGCGCTCAACGTGGCCAGGCTCCAGGCCCGACGATCATTGGCCAGCGGCAGACGAAACCAGATCAACCCGGCCAGATGCGCCGGCGGGTCCTCGCGCAGCTCTTTTGCCAGTTGGCTCAGTTGCAACGGATCGGCGAGCAGTTCCCGGCGTTGCCCATCACGCTCGACCGGTACTTCGCTCTCCACTACCGGGGCACCGCCGGCATCTGGCAGCAACGCCACGCCATAGGCCGGCAGCGCCAGATAGAAGGGTTTGCTGCTGATTTTGCCCCAGGCGCTGGCCCAGCGCCGAGCCTGCTCGGGGTCGAACAAGCCGCGTCGCGGATCGCTGACGGCATGCACCTGCAGCACGCTGCTGTCGACTGTGGTCAACAATGCCGGCAGCTGTGAACTGCCGAGCCACGCCGGCAGCGCGGTGATGCTCAGCGGCAACGATGCGGGCAACGCGGAGCGCAGATGTGTCAGGAATTCGATGTATTCCGGCAGACGCGCATTACCCGCATCATGGTCGATCTCGACGCCACCCAGGGTCAGCCCCTGCGCCTGCCAGTCGGCGACAACCTGAAAAATCCGATCCGTGACCTGTGCCTGATCCAGCCCCTTGAGCTGACCATCGAGGCGAATCACCGCAATCAGTGGCCGGCCATCGTGCTGGAGCAACGGCGCATCGATACGCGCACGATGCCAGCCGTCATTGGGGAACGCCTGCAAGGCCAGCACACGCAAGGTCGAGAAGTCGTTACGGCTGTCTTTCAGCGCGAGTTCATGGGCGGACGTCCACTGGCGTTGCCAGACGTAGAGTTGCTGATCGAGGGCGGGGGCGTCATGCCGCTCGCAAGCAGCGAGCAGCAGCGCCGCGATCAAAATCGAAAAGCCGAACCGCATCAAATGCCTATTCCCTGCCGGTACAAAAATGCAGGGTACACAAATCCCTGTAGGAGTGAGCCTGCTCGCGATGACGGAGTGTCAGGCAACATCGATATCGGATGTTACTGCGCCATCGCGAGCAGTCTCACTCCTACAGGGGAAAGCGACTCAAGGCTTGCGGGCAATGATCACCTGACTCTTCGCCACCACCGCATCCAGCGCCTGCTTGATCTGCGCACCACGGGGCGAATCGAGCACCGCTTGCCAGGTGTTGGCCCAATGCTCGAGCAACGGGTGATCCGGGTTGCTGAAATCGACCTTGGCTTCCCAGAACAGCAGCATCCACATCGACCAGTAAAAACCGTACTGACTGTGGCTGATGATCTCCAGCCCGGCGTCGCTGACCATCGCCTTGAACTGCTCTTCGCTGATGATGCGAATGTGGTTGGGCTTCCGGAAATACTCCGGCGCCGCAATGTCCTTCTGCAAATCTTCAGAGCTTGGGTGCGGCACGCTCAACAGGTACAGCGCACCGGACTGGCCGACCCGCACCAGCTCGGCAAGAAACTGCGCCGGGTCGTCGACGTGTTCGATGACTTCGGTGGAGACCACCCGGGTGGCGGTGCCGTCGGCAATCGGCAACGGATTGCAGTCGGTGACGTGGCACTCGACGCTGCGCGCCGGGGTATCGCTCAGGCGCTGGCGAGTCGCCTCGACCTTGGCGCCATCGATGTCGGCAATGATGATCTTCGCCCCGCGCATGCCGCAGAAATGCACGTTGCCGCCGTCACCACAGCCGACATCGAGCAAGGTGTCATCGGCGGTCACCGGGAAGCCCTTGAACAGCTCGCCGGTCTCCTGATTGAACCAGCCGCTGAGCTTGGCATCGTAGAGGCCGAGCATGTACGGATCGACCTTGTCCGCCGCCGGGGCGACGGGTTGCGCGGGGGCCGGTGCAGGCGTCGCCGCCGTGAGTTTTTTCAAGAGGCTCAGCATGAGGTGGCTCCAGGGGTTGAAACGGCGGTTCGGGACGTATCGAGGCGCCGCACCAGAGCAGCACCGCGATTACGCATCGGCATTTCGATGACGCGGTAGTTCAGCTCGCTGAGCAGCACGATCAGGCCGCAGGCGATCAGCAAGGTGAAAATCGGGTGCCCGGCCGGGCTCGGCAGACCGGCAGCCTGCAAGCGGAAGATCAGCTCCCGCACCAGCAGGTAGGCCGGGATATGAATCAGGTAAATGCCGTAGGAGCGACTGCCGATCCACGCCATCAGCCGTTGCAGGTGGCCTGCCGGCAGCAGGTAATCGCGGTTGTACGAGGCGATCCACACCAGCAGCGCGCCGAGCACGGCAATCGAGCCGATGCGATAAGGCGCGAAAGTGAAACGGTCGGTGGCCATGAAACTCATCAGCAGTGCCACGCCGATCAGCACTGAAACCCCGGCCCACGGTCGCCGCAGAAACGTCGGCTGCCAGCGCTGCCAAGAAGGTTGCGCACTCCACAGCGCCAGCAGCACGCCGAGCGCCAGCGCATCAGTGCGCACCACCATCAGCAACGGCGTGCGCAGGGTGAACAGTTGCACCGCGACCAGCGCCAGCAAGGCCCAGACCAGATGCTTGCGGCACAGCACAATCAGCAGCGGAAACAGCAGGTAAAACTGCTCCTCCAGCGCCAGGCTCCAGTAGACGAAACTGCTGCCGTATTCGTAATGAAAGAAGCTGTCGGCAAAACGGAAGTTGGCGTACTGCAACACCCCCGCCAGGGTCGCCTGCAGGTTGGCATGCAAGCCGCCAAAGGCCCCGGAACGGTTGAGAAACACGCACGCGAGGAGAATCAGCGCCAGCCACAACCAGGCCGACGGCAACAGGCGAAACACCCGCCGCAGCCAGAAATTGCGCGTCTGCTGCCAGCACTCCTGACGCGTCGTGCTGCCTTGCAGCGCAGGAATCAGGCTGCGCGCGATGACGAAGCCGGAGATCGCGAAAAACAGATCGACGCCCCACCACGGTTGCGCCCAGCCGTGGATGTTTTCCAGCAGCGGTACCGTGTCGGTGAACAGACTGCCCTGCAAGTGATGGAACAACACGCCGAGGACGGCGACCGCGCGCAACACCTCGATGTCCATGATCCGCCTGGCACTCATGGCTGACTCCCGGCGCCGGTTTCGCCAGCCAGTGGTTTGCGGGCGATGATCACCTGACTTTTGGGCATGAAGCGGTCGAGCATCTGCTTGATTGCCAGGCCATCGGGCTGCGCCAGCAGGTCTTGCCAGGTACGCGCCCAGCTCTCCATCAGCGGCGGGTACGGCGCCTGAATCCGGTCGCGCACCGCGCCACCGAGGTCACGGCCGGCAGCGCGCTCGCTGGCCCAGAAGAAGATCATGCCCATCACCCAGAAGAACCCGCTGGCCTGTCGATGCTCGATCACCAGCCCGGCGTTCTCCACCAGTTCGGCAAAGCGCTGCTCGGTGAAAATCTGCACATGATTGGGCGTCTGGTAATAACTGGCCGGGGCGATGCCCTGTTGCAGGTGCTCACCCACCGGTGCCGGCACACTCAGCAGGTACTGCGCGCCCGGGCGGCCCATGCGCACCAGTTCGGCCATGAACGGTTCCGGCTGATCAATGTGTTCCAGCACTTCCATGCACACCACTTTGCTCGCGCAACCGGCGGCCAGCGGCAATGGCAGGCTGTTGCTGACCAGCCCCAGATTCGGCTTGGTGCTCTGCGCCTCAACCTGCCGCGCCAGATCGCGAACTTTGTCATGTTCGCTGTCGGTGAAGATTACCGAGGCGCCCTGTCGCACCGCGAACAGCGTCGCCACGCCCTCGCCACAACCGACGTCGAGCAAGGTGTCGTCAGCGGTGATCGCGAAGCCCTTGAGCAATTCACCACTGTCGGGCAAAAACCAGCCGTCGAGGATCGCGTCATGCAACCCCACATCCCGTGGCGAAACCTGGCCGGGCGGCTCAGGTGCAACAGGCAAGGGCGCGGGACGCAGGCGTGCAAGCAGACGCCGGATCATGCGCTCGCGGCTTCCACGGACAACGCTTTGATGGCTTGCGCACGCTGGGCAAAAAACGTCCGCAGACGCTCCTCAGCGCTCGCCTGACTGCAGAATTTCTGCAGGTTGTGCACGGCATGTTCGGACATCCGCGCGTAGCGCTCGACATCGTTTTTCGCCACCGCATAACTGTCGCGATACGCCGCGCACAGTGAGTCCCAATCGGTCATGTAGCGCAAGGTGCGATAGGCCGCCCGTGGGTCATGGGGCCAAGCCGTCAGCTCCTCGGTGGAAGCGACGATGAACGCGTTGTCGCTGTCGACGTAATCGGCCATCGCCGTGTTCAGCGGCGCAATTGCCGGTTTGCCACAGGACATGAACTCCATCAGCGGCAGGCACTGGCCTTCGCCATAGGAGCTGTTGACCACATAGCTGGTGGCCTGCACCAGTGCCTCGTAATCGGCGTCCGCCAGATACCCGTGAATCAGCACGATCCGGCACTGGTAGGACTGGTTCTTGTACAGGTGATGCAGCATGTCGCTCAGGGCATTGGCGATGTCATGGTGCGTGAGCTTGAGCACCAGGGTCGCATCGGCGACCTCACGGAACGTGGTGCAGAAGGCACTAAGCATGTCCTGCCAGTTCTTGCGCCCGTCATACGGGTTGAACACCGAGGTGTAGACCACGCCGTCCAGTTGCAACTGGCAGTCCTGCGGCGGCCCGGCAAACGACAGCGGCGTGCCTTCGCACAACCCGGGCGGACCGTAGGGGCGCAGATCCACCGTGCGGCTGTCGAGCAGCAGACCGCGCAGCTTCAACTGCACCGCTTCGACCACTGGCTGCTTGCGTAACTGCGCACCGCGGGCGGCGAAGCGATCCCACACCGGCGCGGGAATCGCGCAGATCGGATAGTCCGCGCCCATCACCTCACAGACCGCGTCCACCGTGAAACTCGAATGGGTAATCGCCATGCCGCAGGCGTTCAACACCACGCGCCAGTCGTGACGCGGTTCGCCGTGCCAGCTCTCGGTGGGGATGGTGCTGAACTCCCAGGCAAATACCGGGATGGTCGGGCAGGCGTAATGAATCGGCGTGCGATGCGGCGGCGAGAACGACAGAAACACGCATGCCTCGCCACGGCTCAGGCAATCGAAGTACAGGCGATCGACCAACTCGTCCGGGTTACTCACTTCAATCACTTGCCCGAGGCGCTCCAGCACCGGGCGGAATTCCTTGAGGACAAAGTAGTAGCTGTATTCGGGCCGGCCAAGGTTCTGCTGGATGTTGCTCTTGTTGGTTTCGGAATGAATGATGATCAGCATGATGCAGCCCCCGCCTCGGCGATCAGCTCTGGGCTTGCACTCGGCGTCAGTTGAAAAAACTGCGCCAGACGCTGCTGCACTGGAGCAAAACTGCAGTACTCGCGCATGCGTTCATTGGCCGCCAAGGCCATGGCCTGATAGGCCTGTGGATCGTTCTTGGCCATGGCGTAACTGTTTTCATAGGCGGTTTTCAACGAGCCCCAGTCCGGGCGATGGCGCAGGGTGCGGTAGAGGATCCGCACATCGTCCGGCCAGATGGTCGGCTCACGGCTGGACTTGACGATGAAACCGACACGCTCGTCGATGTAGTCATGCATCGCCGTATGGTCCGGCGCAATCACCGGACGCGCGCAGGACATGAACTCCATCAGCGGCAGGCACAGCCCTTCGCAGCGCGACGCGTTGACGTAGAAACTGGCCGCTCCGTAAAGCCTAGCGAACTCTTCGTCTTCCAGATAGCCGTGCATGACCACTACCCGGCATGAGAACGGCGACAGCTGCGACAACAAGGTGATCAGGTGCACGTAATAGGTCGCCAGATCGTTCTGCGTCATCTTCAGCACCAGCGTGGCATCTTCGACGTCGCGCATGGCCCAGCAGAAAGCCGTGATCAGGTGATGCCAGTTCTTGCGTCCGTCTTCGGGATTGAACACGCTCACGTACACCACGCCGCTGACCTCGGCCTGCAGCGTGGCGCTGGTGTCCGGCAAGCAGGCCTGTGGGTGCTCGGCCACCGTCGGTGCTTCGACAGTGACCGCTGGCGGCAACGGTTCAGGGGCTGGCGTACGCAACCGGAAGAGCTGGCGGCGCAGAGCGACCGGCAGCAAATCGCGAACGGCTTCGCGATACCACTGCAGCAGGTTGTGCTTGAGCAGAAACAGCGGTCGGTGTTCGTTGGAGGCCGCTGTCGCTCGCCAGCCTTCGCGCAAGTAATGCTTGGTGATGAATGCGCGCCGGCGCAGGGTCAGTTCCGGTGGTGGTGGGACAGGTTCGGACGGCGCAGCGACGTCGACCGGCTCGCTGGCCTCCACTGCCGGCTCGTTGGGCGTGGGTGCAATCAACCCATCGGCGGACAAGCCGAGGGCTCGGCTGTCGATGATGCAGCCCTTGATCTGCAAAACCGCCCCTGGGTTCACCGCAGCAGGCGGGAACCGCCGACGCACCCCGGCGAAGCCTTCCCACAAAGGCGTCGGCAACACCAGGACCGGGAAATCTTCGCCCATGGTCCGGCGAATGGCCTCTGCGGTGTGGCTGGACAAGGTGATCGCCCGACCGTGACGGGCCAGGATCCGGCTCCAGTCATGACGGGCATCTTCTTGATGAGGGTCGACCGGGATCGAGTCGTACTCCCACGCAATCACGCAGACCACCGGACATTGCAGGTCGGTCGGGGTTTTATGCGGCGGAGCGAACGAAAGGAAGAGACAATCCTGACCGGCCAGTTGCAACTGGCGGTACAGCGGGTCGACTTCCGCCGCCGACGACACCACGTGCACTTGCCCAAGGCTTTCCAGCACAGGACGGTAGGCCTTGAGCACGAAGTAATAGCTGTATTCCGGACGCCCCAGGCTCTGGCTGATGGAGCGGTCGTTGACGTCCGAGTAAAGAATGAAATTCATGGCATCCCACGGTGCAACCACCATCCCGGCGGTTTCACGCTATGACGGCCAAGCGCTGGAGCGAGTCGGGATCACCGCTGCTCGTCCTTCGTCATGGAGCTCGTCTTCGTTCTTGTTTTAGTGGCTGGTTTCACCCTGTTGCGCAACAACCCCGGCGAACCTGGGGAGATGGCGACGATGGCCATTCTAAACACATCCGTCGCGAATCCGGGAACCGCCCGACGAGAATAAATCAGGCTACGCTGACGAGAACTGACCGGTCACGGTTTGCGCTGTTGAAATTGCTGCGCATTTGGCACAGATTGGTAACAAACAACTACAACAACGACTTCGCCTGCCGTCATGTCGGTCTTTTCATCCGGCCTGACAGACTTCTCCTCAAAGCCTGTGGGAAAGTGGCGAAAGTTAAAGACCAAGGGGTCGCTGTTTGAAAAAGCGTCTGTTCATCACGGGCCTCAGTGGATTCGTGGGACAACATCTCCAGTCGCGTCTGGCTCAGCCGGACTCGACATGGGAGCTGCTGCCTGCCGCTGCACCCTACGATCTCACGGCACCTGCCAGTCTCGTCGACCTGTGGCCACAATTGCCCGACGCGGTGATTCATCTGGCCGGCCAGACCTTCGTTCCCGAAGCCTTTCGCGATCCGGCCCGCACCCTCGAAATCAATCTGCTCGGCACCCTCAATCTGTTACAGGCGCTCAAGGCGCGCGGTTTCCAGGGGACTTTCCTGTATGTCAGCTCCGGCGACGTTTATGGTCAGGTTGCCGAAAGCGCCCTGCCCATCACCGAACTGCAACCGCCCTGCCCGCGCAATCCCTACGCCGTGAGCAAACTGTCGACGGAATTTCTCTGCCTGCAATGGGGCCTGAGCGAAGGCTGGCCGGTGCTGGTGGCGCGGCCGTTCAACCATATCGGCAGCGGGCAGAAAGACAACTTTGTCATCGCCAGTGCTGCACGCCAGATCAACCGCATCAAACAGGGCCTGCAAGCCGCGCAACTGGAAGTCGGCGACATTGACGTCACGCGCGACTTCCTCGATGTCGGCGATGTGATCTCAGCGTATTTCGCTCTGCTGGAAAAGGGCACGCCGGGGCAGGTCTACAACATTTGCTCGGGCCGCGAGCAAAGCATCCGCAGTCTGATCGAACAGCTGGGCGACCTGGCCGAGGTCGACCTGCAACTGGTGCAGGATCCGGCGCGCATGCGCCGTGCGGATCAGCGCCGCGTTTGCGGCAGTCACGCAAGGCTCGCCCAGATCACGGGATGGACGCCGAAAATTTCAACACAACAATCCCTGCGGGCGATCCTGTCCGACTGGGAGCAGCGAGTACGACAAGAATGAAAAGTGCACTGATCACAGGGATCACCGGCCAGGACGGCGCTTATCTGGCCAGACTGCTGCTCGACAAGGGCTACAAGGTTCACGGTCTGGTCGCACGGCGCAGCAGCGATTCGCGCTGGCGCCTGCGCGAGATGGGCGTCGAAGGCGACATCGTCTATCTGGACGGTGACATGGCCGATGCCTGCTCGGTGCAGCGCGCGGTGATCAAGTCGGCGCCGGACGAAGTCTACAATCTGGCTGCGCAAAGCTTCGTCGCCGCTTCCTGGAATCAGCCGGTGACCACCGGCATCGTCGATGGCCTGGGCGTGACCCACCTGCTCGAAGCGATCCGCCAGTTCAGCCCGCACACGCGTTTCTATCAGGCCTCCACCAGCGAAATGTTCGGTCTGATCCAGGCCGAGCAGCAGGACGAGAACACCCCGTTCTACCCGCGCAGCCCCTACGGTGTGGCCAAACTCTACGGCCACTGGATCACCGTCAACTATCGCGAAAGTTTCGACCTGCACGCCAGCAGCGGCATTCTGTTCAATCATGAATCGCCACTGCGCGGCATCGAATTCGTCACTCGCAAGGTCACCGACGCCGCCGCCCGCATCAAACAGGGCAAGCAGCACGAACTGGCCCTGGGCAACATCGACGCCAAGCGCGACTGGGGCTTTGCCGGCGACTACGTCGAAGCCATGTGGCTGATGCTGCAGCAGGACAAGCCTGACGATTTCGTGGTCGCCACTGGCGTCACCACTACCGTGCGCGAGATGTGCCGCATCGCTTTCGATCACGTCGGTTTGAACTACCGCGACTACGTGAAGATCGACCCGGCGTTCTTCCGCCCGGCCGAAGTCGAAGTGCTGCTCGGCAACCCGGCCAAGGCGCAGCGCGTACTGGGCTGGAAGCCAAAAACCGATCTGGACACCCTGATCCGCATGATGATGGATGCGGACATGAAACGCGTCGCCAAGGAGTAGGTCATGCTGATCCCCGTGATTCTGTCCGGCGGTGCCGGTACTCGTCTGTGGCCGGTGTCCCGCGAGGGCCATCCCAAACCGTTCATGACCTTGCCCGACGGCCAGTCGCTTCTGGGCAAGACCTACCAGCGGGCGGCGGCATTGCTTGAAGGCTGGGGTGACATTGTCACGGTGACCAACCGCGAATATTACTTCCAGAGCAAGGATCACTATTGCGCCGCCCATGTGTCGAGGCATCGCGGGCACTTCCTGCTGGAGCCGACCGGGCGCAACACCGCCCCGGCGATTGCCGCCGCCGCCCTGTCGCTGCAGGCGCTGCACGGTGACGACGCGATCATGGTGGTGATGCCCGCCGACCATTTGATCGTTAATCAGCAAGCCCTCAAGAGCGCCGTCGAACACGCGGTCAACCTGGCGAAGGACGGTTATCTGGTGACCTTCGGCGTGCTGCCGACCGCCCCGGAAACCGGCTTCGGCTACATCGAGACCGGCGCACCGCTGGACGCCAAAGGCGCAGCAAAAGTGCAGCGTTTCGTGGAAAAACCCGACCTGCAAACCGCCTCCCATTACCTGGAAAGCGGCAACTTCCTGTGGAACTCGGGCATGTTCTGCTTCACCACCGCGACCCTGATCAACGAACTGCAATTGCACGCGCCAGAGTTGCTGGAACAGACCCGCGCCTGCATGGACGCCAGTGCCGCGGTGGAAACCGTCGGCTGCCTGCAACAGGAACTGTCGCCGACACTGTTCGCTGAGATCACCGATATCTCCATCGATTACGCGTTGATGGAACGTTCAGAAAAAGTCGTGGTGGTGCCCGCTGGTTTCGACTGGAGCGACATCGGTTCGTGGGGCGCGGTGGCGGCGCTGGTGCCGGCCGATGCCGACAACAATCGCGCCAGCGGCGAAGCAGTCTTCATCGACAGCCACAACAACTTTGTGCAGAGCGAAGGCCGGCTGGTGGCAACGGTGGGTGTAGATGACCTGATCATCGTCGACACCGCCGACGCGGTGCTGGTGGCCCATGCTGATCGCGCCCAGGATGTGCGACGCGTCGCCAAACATCTCAAGGACAAATCCCACGAAGCCTATCGCCTGCATCGCACGGTCAGCCGTCCATGGGGCACCTACACCGTGCTCGAGGAAGGCCCGCGCTTCAAGATCAAGCGCATCGTGGTCAAGCCCGGCGGCAAGCTGTCACTGCAAATGCACCATCACCGCAACGAACACTGGGTGGTGGTCGAGGGCATGGCCAAAGTCACCAACAACGGCAGCGGCACGCATCTGGTGGCCAAAAACGAATCGACATTCATTGCCGCCGGACACCGGCATCGCCTGGAAAACCCCGGGGTGATCGACCTGGTAATCATCGAGGTGCAAAGCGGCGAATACCTCGGTGAAGACGACATCGTGCGCTTCGAAGACCAATACGGCAGGACGGTTTGATGCTGCTTTCCCTGTACCGCTCGCTGCGCAGCTACCGCGGATTCATCCTCGGCAGCGTCAAGCGGGAGTTTCAGGCGCGTTATCGCAATTCGCTGTTCGGCGCGCTGTGGACCGTGCTCAACCCGTTGTCGATGATCGTCGTGTACACGGTGATCTTTTCCCAGATCATGCGCGCGCGCCTGCCGGGGGTCGAAGACGGCCTGGCTTACAGCGTGTACCTGTGCGCCGGTCTGCTGACCTGGGGACTGTTCGCGGAAATCACTTCGCGCAGCCAGAGCATGTTTCTGGAAAACGCCAATCTGCTGAAGAAAATCAGCTTCCCGCGCATCTGCCTGCCGGTGATTGCGCTGCTCAACGCCGGGATCAACTTCGCGATCATTCTCGCGCTGTTCTTCGGTTTTCTGCTGATCAGTGGACGCCTGCCCGGCATGGCCCTGCTGGCGCTGATTCCGCTGTTGCTGGTGCAGGTGATCTTCGCCGCCGGGCTGGGGATGATCCTCGGCATTCTCAACGTGTTCTTCCGCGATGTCGGGCAGATGTTCGGCATCTGCCTGCAGTTCTGGTTCTGGCTGACACCGATCGTTTACCCGCTCTCGATCCTGCCGCCGGGCATCCAGCACCTGATCAGCCTCAACCCGATGACGGCACTGATGACCAGTTACCAGAACGTGTTCCTCTACAACCAGTGGCCGGACTGGTCGTCACTGCTGCCGTTGCTGATCCTCGGCCTGCTGTTCTGCGCCATGGCCCTGCGCCTGTTCCGGCAACGTGTCGGCGAAATGGTGGATGAACTCTGATGGGACATATACGCGTCAGCGGCCTGGGCAAGGCCTACAAGCAATACCCCAATCGCTGGAGCCGGTTGTTCGAGTGGCTGGTGCCGTTTTCCGGCACCCGACACCACTTGCACTGGGTTCTGCAGGACATCGATTTCGAGATTCAACCCGGTGAAGCGGTCGGCATCGTCGGGGTCAACGGCGCGGGCAAAAGTACGCTGCTGAAGATGATCACCGGCACCACGCAACCGAGTTGCGGGCAGATTCAACTGCAAGGCCGCGTCGCCGCCCTGCTGGAACTGGGCATGGGGTTTCACCCGGACTTCACCGGCCGCCAGAACGCGTTCATGGCCGGCCAGTTGTTGGGCATGCAGGTCGAAGAGATCGAAGCGCTGATGCCGCAAATCGAGAGTTTTGCCGAAATCGGCGAAGCCATCGATCACCCGGTGCGCACCTACTCCAGTGGCATGCAAATGCGCCTGGCCTTCAGCGTTGCCACCGCCCGACGTCCAGACATCCTGATCGTCGATGAAGCACTGTCGGTGGGCGACGCCTACTTCCAGCACAAAAGCTTCGAGCGCATCCGCAACTTCCGCAAGGCCGGTACCACGTTGCTGATCGTGTCCCACGACCGCTCGGCGATTCAGTCGATCTGCGACACCGCGATCCTCCTGGAGAACGGCCGCCTGGCCATGCGCGGCAAACCCGAAGAGGTCATGGACTACTACAACGCCATGCTTGCCCAGCGCGAAGGCCAGATCGTGCGCCAGGAAATGCTCGCCAACGGCCAGGTGCAGACCATTTCCGGGACGGGTGAGGCGGGGATTGTCAGTGTGCGTCTGCTCGACGCTCAAGGGCGCAGTCTGGAAGTGGCGGAAGTCGGCCAGCCGGTGGTGCTGGAAGTTCAGACCGCAGTGCGCGAGGACATCGAACGGCTGGTGCTGGGCTTTCTGATCAAGGACCGCCTCGGCCAGGCGATCTACGGCATCAATACCCATCGCCAGGACCAGGCAATCAGCGACCTGAGCGCCGGTGAGCAGGTGACGTTCCGCTTCGCCTTCGACATGCGCCTGGGCAAGGGCAGCTATTCGGTGGCGCTGAGCCTGTCGCGCCTGGATTCGCATCTGGATCGCAACTTCGAATGGCGCGATTACGGTCTGGTCTTCCACGTCATCAACAATCGTCAGGAAGACTTCGTCGGCTGCTCGTGGCTGCAAGCCCGGACCGAGATCAGCCGCTCCAGTGAAAACACCGAGCAACTACCTGACAGGGAAATCTCGCAATGACACGACTGTTGGTGGAGTGCACCTACGTTTTCGAACACCCGTCCGCCAACTCGGGCATTCAACGGGTAGTGCGCAACGTCATTCAACAGTTGCCCGACGCCGACCGCGAGCGTGAATGTATCCCGGTGGTGATGCTCGACGGCGCTCTGTATCAGGTTAAAAGCCTGGCGCCGATCAAAACCCCGAAAATCAATCTGACCAGCCTGCGGGTGAAGCTCGAACAATGGGCCAACGGCTTCTGGCTGCGCCATCGCGCTCTGGAACGACGCTGGCCTTTCAGCCGGTCACATTTCACCCGGCGAGTGTTGTACGTACTCTGCCGACTCACCGCGTTCGCCTGTTTCAGCCTGCCGATGCGCGTGCTCGGGCGCCTGCTCAAGGGCAAGCCGGTGCCCGAGCGCTGCGTGCCATTGCAACATCAGGCCGGCGATCAACTGGTATTGCTCGACTCGTCCTGGCACGCCAACTTTTTCCCCTTGGCCGAACAACTCAAACGCGACGGCGTCGGTATCGTTTCGGTGATCTACGACCTGATCCCGCTGACCCATCCACAGTTTTGCGACGCGGGTCTGGTCAAGGTGTTCAACGACTGGTTCGACTGGATCGCGCGCACGGCTGATGGCTATGTCGCGATCTCGACCACCATCCGCGATCAGGTGCGCCAGGAGATGCTGCGCCGGATCGGCACGCAACAGGTGCAGCAGCGCTGGTTCGATTATTTCCACCTCGGTTCCGAACTGGACCTGACCGACGCCGCAGCGGAGGTCGATCGCAACCTGCTGAACCTGTTCAAGACCCCTGAACCGGTATTCCTGATGGTCAGCACCATCGAGCCGCGCAAGAATCACGCCTACCTGCTCGATGCCTTCGAACAGGCCTGGGCTGCCGGCTCCAGGGCGCGCTTGTGCATTGCCGGGAAAATCGGCTGGAAGTGCGAGGCGCTGATCGAGCGAATCCGCCAGCATCCACAACTGAACCGTCGCCTGTTCATGTTCAACTCGCTCTCGGACAAAAGCCTTGAGCACGCCTATTCCCACGCCACGGCGCTGGTGTTCCCGTCGCATGTCGAAGGGTTCGGCCTGCCCCTGGTGGAAGCCATGCAGCGCGGGCTGCCGGCGATGGCCAGCGACATCCCGGTGTTTCGCGAAATCGGCGGCGATTACATGGCGTATTTCGATCTGCACAACCCGCAGAGCCTTACCGACCTGGTGCTCGGGATGGAGCGCTCGGGGCAGTTTCCGGCGCCCATGAGCCTGGATCAATGGCGCTGGCTGAGCTGGCGCGAAGCGAGCGCGCAACTGGTGCAGCGCATCGAGCGCAACCTGAACCATCCACTGCCCGCGTCCGAAGGCCAGCATGCGCATTGCTCTTAACGCGCGGATTCTTCAGGCGCCACGCACCGGCATCGGCCATTACGTCGCCGAACTGGTCCGCGCCTTGCGCGACACAACCGATGTCGAGGTGGCGTTGTTCCACGGCTGGGGCTGGAGCTCGGCCTTGCCGGAAGCGGCCATGCCCGGCTACTCGCGCCTGACGCCACTGTTGCGGCAGATCCCCGGGGCCTATCAGGCACGGCGCTGGCTGGAGCAGAAACGTTTCGATCAGGGCCGTGCGCAAGGCATCGATCTGTATCACGAGCCAAGCCTGTGGCCGCTGGCCTTCGACGGCCCGACCGTGATCACTCTGCACGACCTGACCCACCTGCACTTTCCTGACAGCCAACCGGCGGCGCGTCTCAAGGAAATCGAACGGCGCCTGGCGGCTGGCGTGCAACAGGCGCAACGGATCATCACCGACTCGCAGGCGATAGCCGACGAGGCGCAGGCTTGTTTTGGTCTGCCGGCCGAGCGTTTCGTGGTGGCGCCACTGGGGGTAGCCGAGCGTTTTCATCCACGGGAGTCGCACGCCATCGAGGCAGTGCTCAAGGCGCATGCCGTCGCCGCGCGCGAATACTTCCTGTGTGTCGGTACCCTGGAGCCGCGCAAGAATCTGAGCCTGGCGCTGCGTGCCCACGCCCTGCTACCGGACGCCGTGCGCCAGCGTTTTCCGTTGCTGATCGTCGGCATGGCCGGTTGGCAACAGGCCCAGTTCAGCGATGAACTGCGCCAGGCCCTGGCCTCAGGGCACGTTTGCCTGCTCGGCTATCTGCCGGATGAACAGGTCGCACAACTGCTGGCCGGCGCCCGTGCGCTGGTGTTTCCGTCGCTGTATGAAGGCTTCGGGTTACCGGTACTGGAAGCCATGGCCAGTGGCACCCCGGTGATCCTCACCCGTTCTTCAGCCATGCCGGAAGTCGCCGGCCCGGCAGGCAACTACATTGAATCAGACGATGCACACGGCTTGCGCGATGCGCTGAACCGCCTGATCGACGATCAAGCGCATTGGCAGGCCTGCCGAGAAGCCGGATTGCACCGGACGCGGCTATTTTCCTGGGAACGTTGCGCACAGGCCACCGCCAGTGCCTACCGCCAGGCCATGGGAGGCTGAATGCGAGTTCTTCATTTTTTCAAGACGTACCTGCCAGATTCGGTCGGCGGCATCGAACAAGTGATCTTCCAGCTCTGCGAAAGCGGCGCGCATCACGGCATCGACGGCCAGGTGCTGACCCTCAGCGCTGACCCGTCCCCGCCGGTGGTGCAACTGGGTCAACACGAAGTGCATCGCGCCAGACTCGACATCCAGTTCGCCTCCACCGGTTTTTCCTGGAGCGTGTTCAAACAGTTTCGCGAACTGGCCGCCGAAGCCGATGTGGTCAACTACCACTTCCCGTGGCCGTTCATGGACTTGGTGCATTTCGCCAGCGGCATGAACAAACCGAGCGTGGTGACCTATCACTCGGACATCATTCGCCAGAAGCATCTGCTCAAACTCTACCGGCCGCTGATGAACCGCTTCCTCTCCAGCGCCGACCGGATTGTCGCGGCCTCACCGAACTATCTGCACACCAGCGATGTGTTGCAGCAGTTCCAGGACAAGACCCGGGTGATTCCGTACGGTTTGAACAAGGCCGGTTATCCACAGGCCGACCGCGAGCGGATGAATCGCTGGCGCCAGCAGCTTGGGGATAAGTTCTTCCTGTTCGTCGGGGTCATGCGTTATTACAAGGGCCTGCATATCCTGCTCGACGCGTTGAAGGATGTGGATTATCCGGTGGTGATCGTCGGCGCCGGGCCGCTCGAGCTGGAGTTGCACGCCCAGGCTGCCGCGCTGGGTTTGCGCAATATCCACTTCCTCGGGCGCCTGGGCGATGAAGACAAGGTCGCCCTGCTGCAACTGAGCTACGCCATCGTGTTCCCGTCGCACCTGCGTTCCGAAGCGTTCGGCATTTCGCTGCTCGAAGGCGCGATGTACGGAAAACCGATGATCTCCAGCGAAATCGGCACCGGCACCAGTTACATCAATATCCACAACGAAACCGGGCTGTTGGTGCCGCCGAGCAATCCACAGGCGTTTCGCGAGGCGATGCGCGCCCTGTGGGACAACCCGGAACGTGCGGCAGCCATGGGCGTCAAGGCCGAGGCGCGTTACCGGCAGCTGTTCACCGCCGACGAAATGGGCCGCAAGTGGACCGAGTTGTACCAGGAACTGCTCGAAGAAAAGGCCCTGTCCTACGCCTGACCCGCCACAACACCGATCCCCTGTAGGAGCTGCCGCAGGCTGCGATCTTTTGATCCTGGGTTTTTTAAAATCAAAAGATCGCAGCCTGCGGCAGCTCCTACAGGGGGGCATTACAGATCCAGCACCAACGGCCGCTCACTCTGCGCCGGCACCGCGCAGCAAATCAGCACCTGCCCCGCTTCCGGCATGTCTGCCGGTGGCTGTGGATAATTCACCGCGCCACTGATCAACCGCGTCTTGCAGGTGCCGCACGAACCTCCACGGCAACTGAACTCGGGGCGCAGGCCACGGCTTTCTGCGAGCTCCAGCAGACTGCCGCCGTCCGGCTGCCAGCGCGCTTCCTTGGCAGAGCGTTCGAACATCACCGGCACTGACGTGATGGCTGCGGGTGGTTGCTCGATGACCAGCGCATCCAGGTCGGGCTGGCGCTTGAGCGTCGACGGGCCGAAGGTTTCGGCATGGATCCGCGCGTCGCGAATGTCCAGCTCACGCAGGCTGTCGTAGATACTTTGGGTAAAGGCGCCGGGACCACAGACAGCAAAATCGATCTGGTCGTAGTCCTCGACCTCCAGCAGATCGCGCAGCAATGCGCTATCAATGCGCCCATGGCGGTCGAAATCCTCGCCCTCGTGCACATCGGCTTCCGGCTGGCTGAGCAGGCGAATCACCCGTACCGAATCGCCAGCAGTTTCCAGCAAGCGATCCAGCTCTTGGCGAAACGGCTGATCGGCCAGGCTGCGTGAACTCTGCAGCAACCACGTCGGCCGAATCCGCCGGGTGCGCAGGCCTTGGTACACCACCTCGCGCAGCATCGACAGCAACGGTGTAATGCCAACCCCCGCCGCCAGCAGCACCAGCGGCCGCTGTTCCAGCGGTGCCACGGTGAAGTGCCCCTGTGGCGCCCGCGCCTCGAGGATATCGCCGACCCGGATCTGCTGGTGCAAATGGCCTGAGATCAAGCCCTCGCGTTTCACACTGATGCGCAGGAAATCATCCGATGGCGCACTCGACAGGCTGTAAGTACGGATATGCGTTTCACCGTTCAGGGTGAAGCGCAGCGGCAGGTGCTGCCCGGCCTGAAACACCGGCATCCCCGCGCCGTCGTCCGGTTGCAGATAGATCGAGCGGATGTGCTGGCTCTCCCTTTCGATGCGGGTCACCCGCAGCGGCCGCCAGCGGTCACCCAATGCCTTGGCCTGCAAGCGTGCATCGGCCTGAGCCCAGGTGCCGGTCAACAGGCTGGTGGGCGACATGCCGTCGAAGCGCCAGCGCAAAGCCAACGCCGCCGGGCGCCGCACCAGCCTCTCTACCTCGAATGTCCACAGGCGCTCGGCGCCCTGGAACGCTTCGATCTGCGGCCCTTCAAGGATGATCTCGGTCCGCCCGCTCAGTTGCAGCACATCGCCTGTGGAAAAGTCGATGAACAGCAGGCCCGCCTTGGGATTGAGCAGCAGATTGCCGAGCGTATTGAAATGCAGGTTGCCGGCAAAATCCGGGATGGTCAGACGATTACCTTCAACCCGGACAAACCCGGCCTGCCCGCCACGATGGGAAACATCCACCGCACGCTGTCCGTCCGCATCGACGTAACTGGCGACAAAGAAAGTGTCGGCGCTCTCGATCATGACTCTGGCCGCATCATCAAGACCGTCGCCGTGCTGCGTTGGCCGCGTCTGCGGATCGCTCAGCGGCACGCGCTGGAACTGACGCAGTTGAATGTATTGCGGACAGTTGCCGAAAGCCTGATCCACGCTCACCTCGAAACCCTGCACGGTCAGATTGTCGACATGACCGTTGAGGCGATTGCGGCGGCGGGTATGCAACTCAATGCCGAGCAACCCGATCGGCTCGCCATTGCGCAATTGCGCCGGATCATCAGCAGCGGGTTGGCTGGCGAAGTGCAGGTGCTCGGGATCAGGCGAATGAGCAAACCCCGGCGCGCCTTCGAGCACGCTGGCCCATGGACGCCCGTCAGCATCGACCGCGCCGTACAGCATGAACGGTAATTGCTCATAAAATGCGCGGTGCTGGTCCGGCATCCAGTCGCGAATCACTTTTCGGCCGAAGGCCTCCATGCGCTCGGCAACGCCGACATGGGCCTGCAGTTGTTGCTCTCCAGCGTGCCACGGTGAACGTTCCATCACGCATCTCCCCGCGCCGCCGGCGCATTGTGGATAACTCGATCGGATCGGGCCGAACCTTCAGGCCGTCTTCTGCAGACCGGCGACCGTGCGCGGCATGCCGACAAAACCGGGCAAGGCTTCGACACGCGCCAGCCAGGCACGCACGTTGGCGTAGTCGTCCAGCGACACATTGCCTTCCGGCGCATGGGCGATGTAGCTGTAGGCGGACACGTCAGCGATGGTGGGTTCGCTGCCGGCCAGGTACGGGGTTTTGCCCAGCTCCACCTCCATCACCTTGAGCAGGTTGTGCGCACGGGTAATCGCTTCTTCAGCATTCAACTGTGCGCCAAACACCGTCACCAATCGTGCAGCAGCAGGTCCGAAAGCAATCGGCCCGGCAGCGGCCGATAACCAGCGCTGCACCCGTGCCGCACCGACCGGATCGGTTGGCAGCCAACGGCCGTGGCCGTACTTCTGCGCCAGATACACCAGAATCGCGTTGGAGTCGGCCAGCACCACACCGTCATCGTCGATCGCCGGCACCTGACCGAAACTGTTGATCGCCAGATATGCCGGCTGCTTGTGCTCACCCTTGGCCAGATCGACCAGGATCAGCTCGGTCGGCAGTTGCAGCAGGGATAACATCAGCTCCACGCGATGGGCGTGGCCGGAACGCGGGAAGTTGTAGAGTTTGATCGCTTGCATGGTCGACTCCGCTGGAGAGGGCGCCGTTCGGGATGGCAGCGCCGATGGAGGCCATCTTCCCCTCATCCTTAGAGCAACAGAATCACCAGCAATCGCAATCGATTATTTCACTGGATGAAATAACGCAGCGTTCTGCAGCGCCGGATGCTCGCGCAAGGCCTTCACCGCATGGTCGACAAAACTGCGCACCCGCACCGGCGCCTTGCGTCCGCCCTGATACACCACATGAATCGGCAGCGGTGGCAGTTCGAAATCGGCGAGGACAATTTCCAGTTCACCGGAGGCCACCTTGCCGGCGACTTGATAGGACAACACTCGCGTCAGTCCCAACCCCAGGCAGGCCGCAGTAATCGCCGCCTGGTTGGCGGTGACCACCAGCCGAGGCTCGGGTCGCACGCTGAGCGCTTCGCCCTGATCCATAAACGGCCAGTTGCGTAACTGGCCGATGGCCGAGGTCGCCACCACCGGCGCACCGGCCAGTGCCTGCGGATGCGCGGGACGGCCGTGTCGAGCCAGATAGGCCGGCGAACCACAGATCACCCGCCGTACTTCGCCGACCCGGATCGCGTGCTGATTGCTGTCCGGCAACTCACCGATGCGCACCGCGACATCGATGCCCTCCTCGACCATGCTCACCACCCGATCGACCAACAGCGCATTGATCGAAACGTCCGGGTATTGCGTCAGATAAGCCGCCATCAGCGGTGTGACAAACAGCTCGCCGAACAATACCGGCGCAGTCACCGTCAATTGCCCGCGGGGCTGGGCGTGACTGCCCGCCGCCGAATCCTCGGCTTCCTGCACCTCGGCGAGAATTCTCCGACAATCTTCCAGATAACGCTGCCCAGCCTCACTCAGGTGCACAGTGCGCGTGGTGCGAATCAGCAACTGCGTACCGATGCGCTGCTCCAGCGCCGCCACGGCGCGGGTGACACTGGCCGCGGACAAACCAAGACGTCGCGCCGCCGCCGAGAAACCCTGTTCCTGGGCCACGGTGGCGAAGATCTGCATTTCCTGGAAGCGGTCCATGGATGTCCTCGATTCAGATACAAAAATCGCAGCCGAGGCTGCGATTTTTGCGGGTCAATGTCAGCTGTGGATAACTTATTCCACCGTCACCGACTTCGCCAGGTTGCGCGGCTGGTCGACGTCGGTGCCCTTGAGCACGGCGACGTAGTACGACAGCAGCTGGAGCGGGACGGTGTACAAGATCGGCGAAAGGATGTCGTGGATGTGCGGCATCTGCACCACGTGGGTGCCTTCGCCGTTGGTCATCCCGGCCTTCTCGTCAGCGAACACGATCAGTTCACCACCACGGGCGCGGACTTCCTGCAGGTTGGACTTGAGCTTCTCCAGCAGTTCGTTGTTTGGCGCCACGGTGACCACCGGCATGTCGTTATCCACAAGCGCCAGCGGTCCGTGCTTCAGCTCACCGGCCGGATAGGCTTCGGCGTGGATGTAGGAGATTTCCTTGAGCTTCAAGGCGCCCTCCATCGCCACCGGGAATTGCGCGCCACGGCCGAGGAACAGGGTGTGATTCTTCTCGGCGAACAGCTCGGCGATTTTTTCCACGGTGCTGTCCATCGCCAGCGCTTCGCCCAGACGGGTCGGCAGACGACGCAATTCTTCCACCAGCGTGGCTTCAACGTCTTTGCCGAGCGTGCCGCGGACCTGACCCAGAGACAGGGTCAGCAGCAACAGGCCGACCAGTTGTGTGGTGAAGGCTTTGGTCGAAGCCACACCGATTTCGCGACCGGCCTGGGTCAGCAAAGTCAGGTCGGACTCACGCACCAGCGAGCTGATGCCGACGTTGCAGATCGCCAAGCTGGCGAGGAAGCCCAGCTCTTTGGCGTTGCGCAGCGCAGCCAGGGTGTCGGCGGTTTCGCCGGACTGGGAGATGGTGACGAACAGGGTGTCCGGCTGCACCACCACCTTGCGGTAGCGGAATTCGCTGGCGACTTCGACCTGGCACGGAATACCAGCCAGTTCTTCGAGCCAGTAACGCGCAACCATGCCGGCGTGGTAACTGGTACCGCAGGCGACGATCTGCACGTTGCGCACTTTGGCGAACAGTTCGGCAGCCTGTGGACCGAAGGCCTGCACCAGTACTTGATTGTTGCTCAGGCGACCTTCGAGGGTACGCTGCACCACGACCGGCTGTTCGTGGATTTCCTTAAGCATGTAGTGACGGAATTCGCCCTTGTCGGCGGCTTCGGCACCGTCGCTGTACTGTACGGTCTGGCGCTCGACGGCGTTGCCGTTGACGTCCCAGATCTGCACGTTATCGCGGCGAATTTCAGCGATATCGCCTTCTTCCAGGTACATGAAGCGGTCAGTCACCTGGCGCAGGGCCAACTGGTCGGAGGCGAGGAAGTTCTCGCCCAGGCCCAGACCGATCACCAACGGGCTGCCACTGCGCGCGGCAACCAGGCGATCCGGCTGTTGTGCGTTGATCACGGCCAGACCGTAGGCACCGTGCAGTTCCTTGACCGTGGCTTTCAGCGCGACGGTCAGGTCAGGCTGATCCTTGAGTTTATGGCTCAGCAGGTGCGCGATGACTTCGGTGTCAGTGTCCGAAGTGAACACGTAACCCAGCGCTTTCAGTTGCTCACGCAGGGCTTCGTGGTTCTCGATGATGCCGTTGTGCACCACGGCGATATCACCGGAGAAATGCGGGTGCGCGTTGCGCTCGCAAGGTGCACCGTGGGTCGCCCAACGGGTGTGGGCGATACCGAGACGGCCAACCAGCGGCTGTGCGGCCAGCGCCGCTTCCAGCTCGCTGACCTTGCCCGGACGGCGCATGCGCTCGAGCTTTTCATCGTTGGTGAAAACTGCCACACCGGCGCTGTCATAGCCGCGGTATTCAAGGCGCTTGAGGCCTTCAAGCAGGATGGCGGTGATATTACGTTCAGCTACTGCGCCGACAATTCCACACATGCTTATTTCTCCTGACTGACAGCCGCGCAAATCACGGTGATACCGCGGGCCTGAATCTGATCGCGCGCATCTTCAGGCAGGCGATCATCGGTAATGAGGGTATGAACGCTGCTCCACGGCAGCTCCAGGTTGGGAATCTTGCGGCCGATCTTGTCGGCCTCGACCATCACGATCACTTCCCGCGCCACGTCGGCCATCACCCGGCTCAGACCGAGCAACTCGTTGAACGTGGTGGTGCCGCGCACCAGATCGATACCATCGGCGCCAATGAACAACTGGTCGAAGTCGTAAGAGCGTAGTACCTGCTCGGCGACCTGGCCCTGAAAGGACTCCGAATGTGGATCCCAGGTGCCGCCGGTCATCAGCAGCACCGGCTCGTGTTCGAGTTCGCTCAAGGCGTTGGCGACATGCAGGGAGTTGGTCATGACCACCAGACCCGGCTGCTGGCCAAGTTCGGGAATCATCGCGGCAGTGGTGCTGCCACTGTCGATGATGATGCGGGCGTGTTCGCGGATGCGTTTGACGGCAGCACGGGCAATCGCCTGTTTGTACTTCGAAACGCTTTGGCCGGGTTCTGCGACCAGTTCCTGCGGCATGGTGATCGCCCCGCCGTAACGGCGCAGCAACAGACCATGGCTTTCCAGCGCAGCCAGATCCTTGCGGATCGTAACTTCCGAGGTTTCGAAGCGCTTGGCCAGTTCATCCACACTGACTTCGCCCTGCTCATTGAGCAAGGCGAGGATGTTGTGCCGGCGTTGGGGCGTGTTGCGTTTCGACATGGCGACTTAAGTTTCGATTCGAAAGATAACGGAAGCAATCAAAACCTATTGCCTTTCAATCGTCAAGCTCAGGTCATAAAAAATCGCAGCCCCCCGGCCCTCCTGTAGGAGCTGCCGAAGGCTGCGATCTTTTGATGGTAAAGCCCGCTGTGGATAACTCAGCTCTTCTTGATCTTCTCCGGACGCTTCCAGCCGTCGATATTTTTCTGCCGCGCCCGACCAACAGCCAACTGCGCGTTATCCACATTCTGCGTAATGGTCGAGCCAGCCGCAGTGGTTGCCCCCGACGAGATATCCACAGGCGCGACCAACGAGTTGTTGGAGCCGATGAACACGTCCTCGCCCAACACGGTTTTCCACTTGTTGGCGCCATCGTAATTGCAGGTAATGGTGCCCGCGCCAATGTTGGTTCGTGCGCCAATTTCCGCGTCGCCCAGATAGGTCAGATGCCCGGCCTTGGCGCCCTCGCCCATGCGGGCATTTTTCAGTTCGACAAAGTTACCCACATGCGCACGTGCTTCGAGCACCGTGCCCGGGCGCAGACGGGCAAATGGACCGGCATCACTGCCTTCGCCAAGAATTGCGCCTTCGATGTGACTGTTGGCTTTGATCACCACGCCTTTGCGCAGGGTACTGTCCTTGATCACGCAGTTCGGACCGATCACCACATCGTCCTCGATGACAACATTACCTTCGAGAATCACGTTGACGTCGATCAGCACATCACGACCGACGGTGACTTCGCCACGCACATCGAAACGCGCCGGGTCACGCAGGGTCACGCCTTGCGCCATCAGACGGCGACCGGCGCGCAACTGGTAATGCCGCTCGAGCTCGGAGAGTTGCTTGCGATCGTTGGCGCCCTGCACTTCCATCGGGTCGTGCGGTTGTTCGGTGGCTACTACCAAACCATCGCTGACCGCCATTTCGATCACGTCGGTCAGGTAGTACTCGCCCTGTGCGTTGTTATTCGACAGGCGGCTCATCCAGTCGGCCAGGCGATTGGCCGGGACGGCGAGAATGCCGGTGTTGCCTTCAGTGATTGCGCGCTGGGCTTCGCTGGCATCTTTATGCTCGACGATGGCAGCGACCTTCCCGTCAGCGTTGCGCACGATGCGGCCGTAACCGGTCGGGTCTTCCAGCTCGACGGTCAGCAGGCCCATCTGGCCCGGTACGACGTGCTTGAGCAGGCGCTGCAGGGTTTCAACTTCGATCAACGGCACGTCGCCGTAGAGAATCAGCACGGTGTCGGCGCTGATGAACGGCACAGCCTGAGCGGTTGCATGACCAGTGCCCAATTGCTGGTCCTGCAGCACGAAATTCAGATCGTCCGCCGCCAGACGCTCACGTACCACATCGGCACCGTGGCCGATCACCACATGAATGCGTTGTGGATCGAGCTGCCGTGCGCTGTGGATAACATGCCCAAGCATGGAATTGCCGGCAACCGGGTGCAGCACTTTCGGCAACGCCGAACGCATACGGGTACCTTGACCTGCCGCGAGGATAACGATTTCGAGAGACATGACTGGCTACCAATCCTGGGTGGTCAGCAACTGCGACCGGGTTGTTAAAATCGGAAAAGAAAAAAGGGTAGCCGAGGCTACCCTTTTTTATCAATCGCACAACAAGCGGCTGACGGATTAACCGCCAAACTTCTTGCGGATCTGCTGGACGGTGCGCAGCTGAGCTGCAGCCTCGGCCAGACGTGCGGACGCAGCTCCGTAGTCGAAATCTGCGCTCTTCTCGTGCAGAGCAGCTTCGGCAGCCTTGAGAGCTGCCTGGGCTTGAGCTTCATCCAGGTCGGCGGCACGTTGCACGGTATCGGCAAGCACCTTGACCATGTTCGGCTGAACCTCGAGGAAACCACCGGAGATGTAGAACACCTCGGCTTCCCCGCCTTGCTTGATCAGGCGGATCGGACCTGGCTTCAGATTAGTGATCAGCGGCGCGTGACCCAGAGCGATACCAAGATCACCCAGTGCACCGTGCGCAATCACCATCTCGACCAGGCCGGAAAAGATTTCCCCTTCCGCGCTGACGATATCGCAATGGACTGTCATAGCCATCTGATTGCCTCAACCTAAATTAGCGCCCGTTGCCGGGCGCCGGGATTACAGTTTCTTGGCTTTCTCGATCGCTTCTTCGATGCCGCCAACCATGTAGAACGCTTGTTCTGGCAGGTGGTCGTAGTCACCGTTGAGGATGCCTTTGAAGCCAGCAATGGTGTCTTTCAGGGAAACGTATTTACCCGAAGCACCGGTGAAGACTTCAGCCACGAAGAACGGCTGCGACAAGAAGCGCTGGATCTTACGAGCACGGTTAACCAACTGTTTGTCGGCTTCCGACAGCTCGTCCATACCCAGGATCGCGATGATGTCTTTCAGCTCTTTGTAACGTTGCAGAACGTACTGAACGCCGCGAGCGGTGTCGTAGTGGTCCTGACCGATTACGTTCGGATCCAGCTGGCGCGAAGTCGAATCCAGTGGATCTACCGCTGGGTAGATACCCAGGGAAGCGATGTCACGGGACAGAACGACGGTGGCGTCCAGGTGGGCGAAGGTGGTCGCTGGCGACGGGTCGGTCAAGTCGTCCGCAGGTACGTATACCGCTTGGATCGAGGTGATCGAACCTTCTTTGGTCGAAGTGATACGTTCTTGCAGAACGCCCATCTCTTCAGCCAGAGTCGGCTGGTAACCTACTGCGGAAGGCATACGGCCCAGCAGTGCGGATACTTCAGTACCGGCCAGGGTGTAACGATAGATGTTGTCGACGAACAGCAGAACGTCGTTACCTTCGTCACGGAACTTCTCGGCCATGGTCAGGCCGGTCAGTGCTACGCGCAGACGGTTACCCGGCGGCTCGTTCATCTGACCGTAAACCAGTGCCACTTTGTCCAGAACGTTGGAATCCTTCATCTCGTGGTAGAAGTCGTTACCCTCACGAGTACGCTCACCCACACCGGCGAACACGGAATAACCGCTGTGCTCGATGGCGATGTTACGGATCAGTTCCATCATGTTTACGGTTTTGCCTACACCGGCACCACCGAACAGACCGACTTTACCGCCTTTGGCAAACGGGCAAACCAGGTCGATAACCTTGATGCCGGTTTCCAGCAGGTCGTTGCCGCCTGCCTGTTCAGCGAACGACGGCGCTGGACGGTGAATGCCCCAACGCTCTTCGGTGTCGATCGGACCGGCTTCGTCGATCGGGTTACCCAGAACGTCCATGATCCGGCCCAGGGTCGCTTTACCGACCGGTACGGAGATGGCTGCGCCGGAATCGGTAACTTCCAGACCGCGCTTCAAGCCCTCGGTGGAACCCATCGCAATGGTGCGAACCACGCCGTCGCCCAGCTGTTGCTGAACTTCCAGAGTGGTTTCGGCCGCGCTCATTACTTTCAGCGCGTTGTAGATGCTCGGTACGCTGTCGCGTGGAAATTCCACGTCGATAACGGCGCCGATGATTTGAACGATACGTCCGCTACTCATAGCTGGATCCTCTGAATATTTGAACCGTTAAACCGCGGCAGCGCCGCCGACGATTTCCGAGATCTCTTGGGTGATCGCAGCCTGACGCGCCTTGTTGTAGATCAGCTGCAAATCGCTGATCAAATCACCGGCGTTGTCGGTAGCGTTCTTCATCGCGATCATCCGCGCAGCTTGTTCAGCCGCGTTGTTCTCGACCACCGCCTGGTAGACCTGCGACTCGACGTAACGGACCATCAAGCCGTCAAGCAGCTCTTTGGCATCCGGTTCGTAGAGATAGTCCCAGTGGTGCTTGAGATCCTGATCCGGGGTGGCCACCAGTGGAATCAACTGCTCCACGGTAGGCTGTTGCGTCATGGTGTTGATGAACTTGTTGGACACCACGGACAGGCGGTCAATACGGCCATCCAGGTAGGCATCCAGCATCACCTTGACGCTGCCGATCAGATCATTGATCGACGGCTCTTCACCCAGGTGGCTGATAGCTGCAACGACGTTACCGCCGAAGTTGCGGAAAAAGGCCGCACCCTTGCTACCAACGACACACAGATCAATCTCGACGCCGTTTTCGCGGTTTACCGCCATGTCCTTGACCAGGGCCTTGAACAGGTTGGTGTTCAAGCCACCGCACAGACCACGGTCACTGCTCACGACGACATAACCGACGCGCTTTACTTCGCGGTCGATCATGAACGGGTGGCGGTATTCCGGGTTGGCGTTGGCCAGATGCCCAATTACCTGGCGGATACGCTCCGCATAAGGACGGCTGGCTGCCATGCGCATTTGTGCCTTGCGCATTTTGCTCACCGCCACTTTTTCCATGGCGCTGGTAATTTTTTGCGTGCTTTTGATGCTCGCAATCTTACTGCGAATCTCTTTTGCGCCTGCCATGTAACACCTATCAGGTTAGCAAGCGGGAGCCTCACGGCTCCCGCTGCGGCTTACCAGGTTTGGGTGGCCTTGAACTTCTCGATACCGGCTTTCATGCCAGCGTCGATTTCGTCATTGAAGTCACCTTTAACGTTGATCTTGGCCATCAAATCGGCGTGATCGCGGTTGAAGAAAGCAATCAGCGCTTGTTCGAAGCTGCCGATCTTGGCGATTTCAATGTCAGTCAGGAACCCACGCTCAGCGGCATACAGCGACAGCGCCATGTCAGCGATCGACATTGGTGCGTATTGCTTCTGCTTCATCAGCTCGGTAACGCGCTGACCATGCTCAAGTTGCTTACGGGTCGCTTCGTCCAGGTCAGAAGCGAACTGGGCGAATGCCGCCAGTTCACGGTACTGAGCCAGAGCGGTACGGATACCACCGGACAGCTTCTTGATGATCTTGGTCTGAGCGGCACCACCCACACGGGATACCGAAACACCGGCGTTCACTGCAGGGCGGATGCCCGAGTTGAACATGGCCGATTCCAGGAAGATCTGACCGTCGGTGATGGAAATCACGTTGGTCGGAACGAACGCGGAAACGTCGCCAGCCTGGGTTTCGATGATCGGCAGTGCGGTCAGGGAACCGGTTTTGCCGGTCACTGCGCCGTTGGTGAACTTCTCTACGTACTCTTCCGAAACGCGGGATGCGCGCTCCAGCAGACGGGAGTGGAGATAGAACACGTCGCCTGGGTAAGCTTCACGGCCTGGTGGACGGCGCAGCAGCAGGGAAATCTGGCGGTAAGCCACTGCTTGCTTGGACAGATCGTCATAAACGATCAGCGCGTCTTCACCGCGGTCGCGGAAGAATTCACCCATGGTGCAACCGGAGTACGGTGCCAGGAACTGCAGCGCAGGAGATTCCGAAGCACTGGCAGCCACGATGATCGTGTTGGCCAGGGCACCGTTTTCTTCCAGCTTGCGAACCACGTTGGCGATGGTCGATTGCTTCTGACCGATGGCTACGTAGACGCAGAAAATGCCGCTGTCTTTCTGGTTGATGATCGCGTCGATCGCCAGAGCGGTTTTACCGATCTGACGGTCACCGATGATCAGCTCACGCTGGCCACGGCCGACAGGGATCATGGCATCGACAGCCTTGTAGCCAGTCTGTACAGGCTGGTCTACCGACTTACGCCAGATCACGCCTGGAGCAACTTTCTCGACCGCGTCGGTCTCGGTGTTGCCCAGTGGACCTTTGCCGTCAACAGGGTTACCCAGTGCGTCGACTACGCGACCCAGCAGTTCCTTACCAACCGGAACTTCGAGGATGCGGCCGGTGCACTTGGCGCTCATGCCTTCAGCCAGAGACTGGTAGGAGCCCAATACAACGGCACCTACGGAGTCTTGCTCCAGGTTGAGGGCCATACCGTAGACGCCGCCCGGAAACTCGATCATCTCGCCGTACATGACGTCGGCCAGACCGTGAATCCGCACGATACCGTCAGATACGCTGACGACAGTGCCTTCGTTACGGGCTTGGGAGGTCACATCGAGCTTGTCGATGCGGCCCTTGATAATTTCACTTATTTCGGAAGGATTGAGTTGCTGCATTGCTCTGCTGCCCCTTCAAACTCAAGATTTCAATGCTTCGGCAAGTTTCGCGATTTTGCCGCGAATCGAGCCATCGATAACCAGGTCGCCGGCGCGGATAACGACACCACCTATAAGGGCAGCATCCTCCGCAACTTGCAGGCGCACTTCCCGGTTGAGTCGTGCACTGAGAACCTTGGCGAGTTTGTCTTGCTGTTCTTGGTTCAATGCGAAAGCACTGGTCACTTCAACGTCTACCGACTTCTCTTGTTCGGCCTTGTACAGGTCGAAAAGAGCGGCGATCTCCGGCAGAAGCGGGAGACGGTCGTTTTCGGCAACGACATTGATGAAGTTCTGTGCCTTGGCATCAAACTTGTCGCCGCACACGTCAATGAACGTGGCGGCCTTTTCTGCGCTCGTCAGTCGCGGGGCCTTGAGCACGCGCTGCATGGTGTCGTCTTGCGACACCGCTGCAGCCAGGCCGAGCATGGCTGACCAATTGGCCAGTTGCTGGTGGGCCTGAGCGTGCTCGAAGGCCGCCTTAGCGTAAGGTCGGGCCAACGTGGTCAGTTCTGCCATGATCGCCCTCGCTTAGATTTCAGCAGCCAGTTGGTTAACCAGCTCTGCGTGCGCGTTTTGATCGATTGTGGCACCCAGGATCTTCTCGGCGCCGCCGACAGCCAGCAAGCCCACTTGGGCACGCAGCTTGTCTTTGACACTGTTCAGTTCCTGTTCGATCTCGGCTTGAGCCTGAACCTTCACACGGTCAGCGTCGATACGGGCTTTTTCAACAGCCTCTTCAACGATCTGGTTACCGCGTTTCTTGGCTTGCTCGATGATTTCAGCTGCCTGAGCTTTCGCTTCGCGCAGTTGCTGACCCGCTTTCTCTTGGGCCAACTCCAGGTCGCGAGCTGCACGGCTGGCAGCGTCCAGACCATCAGCGATCTTCTTTTGACGTTCGTGCAGTGCCGCGATGACCGGAGGCCATACGAACTTCATGCAGAACAGTACAAAAATCAGGAACGCAACGGACTGGCCAATCAGGGTCGCATTAATGTTCACGCCAACACCTCGCAGTTACGTTGTCCATCACACCAAATTACTCGGAAGAATCCGGGTAATTAGCCAGCGATCTGACCAACGAACGGGTTCGCAAAGGTGAAGAACAGAGCGATACCAACACCGATCATGGTTACGGCGTCGAGCAGACCGGCAACGATGAACATTTTAACTTGCAGCATTGGAACCATTTCTGGCTGACGCGCGGCGCCTTCCAGGAACTTGCCGCCCAGCAGGCCGAAACCAATTGCGGTACCCAGTGCGCCCAGGCCGATCAACAGTGCAACAGCGATAGCGGTTAGACCAACTACAGTTTCCATCTTTCCTCCCGACTTTTACGTCGTATGGTTTAGGTTTTTTAGATTAAAGCGGTAAAACAAATCGTTTCAGAGGCCCGGTTAAGAGCCCCCTCCCGTTTGACCGGGAGGGACATCAGATCAGCCGAGGCTGCTCTTAATGGTTTTCTTCGTGCGCCATCGACAGGTAAACGATGGTCAGCATCATGAAGATGAACGCCTGCAGAGTGATGATCAGGATGTGGAACACCGCCCACGCCCACTGCAGAACAACGCCCAGGCCGCTCAGCCAGAGCAGGCCGCTGCCGAACATCACAGCGATCAGAATGAACACCAGCTCGCCGGCATACATGTTGCCAAACAGACGCAGGGCCAGAGAGATCGGCTTGGCGATCAGGGTCACGAATTCCAGCAGGAAGTTCACCGGGATCAGCAGGGCCTGAACGAAGATGTTCTTGCTGCCGAACGGGTGCAGGGTCAGTTCGCCGATGAAGCCGCCGATGCCCTTGACCTTGATGCTATAGAAAATGATCAGTGCGAAAACCGAGAACGCCATGCCCAGGGTCGCGTTCGGGTCGGTAGTCGACACGGCGCGGAACGGGATGTGGTGGTCGCCGGTGATCAGGATGGCCAGCTGAGGAATCCAGTCGACCGGTACCAGGTCGACGGCGTTCATCAGGAACACCCAGACGAAGATGGTCAGTGCCAGCGGTGCGATCACCGGGCTACGGCCATGGAAGCTGTCTTTCACGCTGCCATCGACGAATTCGACCAATACTTCAACGAAGTTCTGCAAAGCACCTGGCTGACCCGATGTCGCTTTCTTTGCCGCCATGCGGAAAAGGAAAACGAAGATCAGACCCAGCGCGACCGACCAGCCGAGGGTATCGACGTGGAAAGCCCAGAAGCCCATTTCCTTGGCTTCTGCTGCGGTATGGGCAAAGCCCCAGCCGCCGTTGGGTAACTGACCGAAGGTCAGGTTCTGCAAGTGGTGCTGGATATAGCCCGAAGCGGTTGTTTCTGCCATGGTTGCCTCAAACGCCCTAAGGTCTCGAAAGTCTTGTTCTCATCAGCAGGGGAGCGAACCAGCTGACCGACTGAGTCAGCACGAAAGCGCCGAATACTGCGATCGGCGCCAATGGCTTCACACCTGCAAACACCAGTGCAAACAGCACTGCCGTCAAAATCAGTTTGCCTGCCTCGCCGGCATAAAATGACCGGACGATGGACTGGGCTGCTCGGGCGCCGGAAAACCGAAATGCCTTGTGAGCGAAATAAACATTGGGCAGCAAGGCTATCAGGCCTCCGCAAAGTCCCGAGTATCCGGCAACGACTCCGTGCCATTGCCAGAGCGCCAAAGCGGCAATGAGCAAAATGACAAATTGAGCCATCAACACCGGAAAAACCGCCAGGCGATGGAACGGCAGGCGGTTTGGCTTGCGGGTTTCCATCACGATTGCTCTCCAATGGTCGGCTGCCGAAATTCAATAACTTGGCATAATTTGTGCCGACAAAATGCGCGCAGAGTATAGGGGCGGTTCTGCCCCTATTCAACTGTCAGGTAGTGATTTCCGACTGCGCGCTACATGAGGAAATGTTTCAGCGGATGTGTGCGAGCACACCTTGAAGCTCATCGAGGGAGTTGTAACCGATCACCAGCTGACCTTTTCCCTTCTTGCCGTGGCGAATCTGCACCGCAGAGCCTAGGCGCTCGGCCAGACGCTGTTCAAGCCGGGCGATGTCCGGGTCGGGTTTGGCCGCTTCCACAGGCTCCGGTTTGCCACTCAACCACTGACGAACCAGTGCCTCGGTTTGGCGCACAGTCAGGCCGCGTGCGACAACATGTCGCGCCCCTTCCACCTGCTGATTGTCCGGCAGACCGAGCAAAGCACGGGCATGACCCATTTCCAGGTCACCGTGGGACAGCATGGTCTTGATGACTTCCGGCAGTGCAATAAGTCGCAACAGGTTAGCCACAGTCACCCGGGACTTACCCACAGCCTCGGCCACCTGCTGTTGGGTGAGCTGGAATTCCTGCTGCAGACGCTGCAGGGCGACGGCTTCTTCGATCGGGTTCAGGTCTTCACGCTGAATGTTCTCGATCAGCGCAATGGCGATCGCAGTCTCATCCGGCACATCCCGGACCATCGCCGGGATGGTTTCCTGGCCGGCCTGCTGGCTGGCGCGCCAGCGGCGTTCACCGGCGATGATTTCGAAGCGGCCACCGCCAATCGGGCGCACCACGATCGGCTGCATCACGCCTTGCGCCTTGATCGACTGCGCCAGCTCTTCCAGCGCCTGTGGATCCATGTCGCGGCGTGGCTGGTATTTGCCACGCTGCAGCAGATCCAGCGGCAGGTGTTGCAGTTCACGGGTATCGGCCTGCGCCGCCTGTTCTTCCAGCGCGCTGACGGTCGGACCACTCAGCAGTGCATCCAGTCCACGTCCGAGACCTCGTTTCTTGACGGCCATGGGGATTCCTTAAGTTGGCTGGGCAGCGGCGATGCGTGAATTTTTGCGCTGACGGCGAACCATCTCGCCCGCCAGGGCCAGGTAGGCCAGCGCGCCGCGCGATTGCTTGTCGTAGGCCAATGCCGGCATACCGTAGCTCGGCGCTTCGGCCAGACGAATGTTGCGCGGGATCACCGTGTCGTACAGCTGTTCGCCAAAGTGCTCCTTGAGCTGCGCCGAAACATCGTTCATCAGGCTCAGCCGCGGGTCGTACATGGTGCGCAGCAGACCTTCGACCTTGAGGTTCGGGTTCAGCAGTTCGGCAATGCGCTTGATGTTATCCACAAGGTCGCTCAAGCCTTCGAGCGCAAAGTACTCGCACTGCATGGGGATAATCACCCCGTCAGCGGCAACCAGTGCGTTCAGGGTGAGCATCGACAGCGACGGCGGGCAGTCGATCAGAATGTAATCGTAATTTTCACGGATCGGCGCCAGCGCGCTGCGCAGACGGCTTTCCTTCATCTGCATTTCCAGCAGCACCACTTCGGCCGCGGTCAGGTCGCGGTTGGCCGGTAGCAATTGATAACCGCCGTGCTCGGAGTAGTGCATGGCCTGGGCCAGATCGCATTCGCCGATCAGCAGGTCGTAGACCGAGTTTTCCAGGCCATGTTTATCCACACCGCTACCCATGGTGGCGTTGCCCTGTGGATCGAGATCGATCAACAGCACCCGGCGCTTGGTCGCGACCAGGGATGCTGCGAGGTTGATGCAGGTGGTGGTCTTGCCCACACCACCCTTCTGGTTCGCTATCGCGAATACCTTAGCCATTCTTGCTTGTGTTCCCAATCATGCCGTGCGGCGCAGTATCAGCAGATGGCGTTGGCCTTGGCAACCGGGTACGGCCAGGGCGTGTTCGCTATCGAGTTTGAAGTCTGCCGGCAATGCTACCAGCTCATCGGCCGGATGAACGCCCTTCATTGCCAGCCAGCGCGTGTCGGCATCGCCGAGGTGGCGAGTCCAGTTGGTAAAGTTCTCCATGCTGCTGAAGGCCCGGGAAATGATCCCGTTGAATGGCTGGGCAGGCTGGAACGCTTCGACGCGGCTGTGGATAACTTGCAGGTTATCCAGTTTGAGTTCGAGTTTGACCTGAGTCAGGAAGCGGGTTTTCTTGCCGTTGCTGTCCAGACAGGTGACTTGCGAGTCCGGATACAGGATCGCCAACGGAATGCCGGGCATGCCGCCGCCGCTGCCAACGTCAAGCCAACGACCGTTTTCGATGAACGACATCACGCTTAAGCTATCGAGCAGATGCCGCGAAACCATTTCATCAGGATCGCGCACTGCAGTCAGGTTGTAGGCCTGGTTCCATTTGATCAACAGGGCCAGGTAGCCCAGCAACAATTCGTGCTGGGCTGCGGTGAGATTGACACCGAGCGCGCGGGCTCCTGTGGATAACTCTTCGGCGTGTTGCGAAGTGACCTTAGAACTCAAGCGCTTTGCTCCAACTGACGGCCCGCGCCGCGTTTTTTCAAATGAATCATCAACAGCGAAATCGCCGCCGGGGTCACGCCCGGGATCCGCGAAGCCTGGCCGAGCGTCTCCGGACGCGTCGCACCGAGCTTGCTCTGGATCTCCTTGGAGAGACCGGAAATGTTGGTGTAATCGATATCCACAGGCAGTTTCGTGTCTTCACTGGCGCGCAGACGGGCGATTTCGTCCTGTTGACGGTCGATGTAACCGGCGTATTTGGTCTTGATTTCAACCTGTTCGGCGACCTGTGGATCTTCGGCGCCCTGCCCGGTTACTTCGACCAGACCAGCGTAGTCGATTTCCGGACGGCTCAAGAGGTTGAGCAAGTTGTATTCGTGGGTCAGCGGCGTGCCGAATTTCCCGGCAATCGCATCGCCTTGCTGAGTGCCCGGGCGAACCCAAGTGCTTTTCAGGCGCTGCTCTTCGAGCTCAATGCTTTCGCGTTTCTTGCAGAACGCCGCCCAACGCGCGTCATCGACCAGACCCAGTTCGCGACCTTTTTCGGTCAGACGCAGGTCGGCGTTGTCCTCACGCAGGATCAGGCGGTACTCGGCACGGGAAGTGAACATGCGGTACGGCTCTTGGGTACCGAGGGTGATCAGGTCGTCGACCAGTACGCCGATGTACGCCTCGTCGCGACGCGGGCACCAGGCTTCTTTGCCCTTCGCACGCAAGGCGGCGTTGGCCCCGGCGAGCAGACCTTGGGCACCGGCTTCTTCGTAACCGGTGGTGCCGTTGATCTGACCAGCGAAGAACAGACCGCCAATCACCTTGGTTTCCAGGCTGTATTTCAAATCGCGCGGGTCGAAGTAGTCGTACTCGATCGCATAACCCGGACGCACGATGTGCGCGTTTTCCATGCCGCGGATCGATTGCACGATCTGCAATTGCACGTCGAACGGCAAACTTGTGGATATCCCGTTCGGGTACAGCTCATGAGTGGTCAGGCCTTCCGGCTCGATGAACACCTGATGGCTTTCCTTGTCGGCAAAGCGGTGAATCTTGTCTTCGATCGACGGGCAATAACGCGGACCAATGCCCTCGATTTCGCCGGCAGCGGAATACATCGGCGAACGGTCAAGGTTCGCCGCGATGATTTCGTGGGTGCGGGCGTTGGTATGGGTAATCCAGCAACTGACCTGGCGCGGATGCTGTTCCTTGTTGCCCATGAACGACATGACCGGGATCGGCGTATCGCCTGGTTGCTCAGTCATGACCGAGAAATCCACAGATTTGCCATCGATGCGCGGTGGTGTACCGGTTTTCAGGCGACCGACACGCAACGGCAGTTCACGCAGACGATGTGCCAGGGCAATCGATGGTGGATCACCGGCGCGACCACCGGAAAAATTCTGCAAACCGATGTGGATAAGTCCACCGAGGAAGGTACCAGTGGTCAACACCACGGAATCGGCGAAGAACCGCAGACCCATTTGCGTGACAACACCACGTACCTGCTCTTGCTCGACGATCAGGTCGTCAGCGGCCTGTTGAAATATCCACAGGTTCGGCTGGTTTTCCAGAATTTCGCGAACAGCTGCTTTGTAAAGAATACGGTCGGCCTGCGCACGGGTTGCCCGTACGGCTGGACCTTTGCGGCTGTTCAACACGCGAAACTGGATACCGCCCAGATCGGTAGCCATGGCCATCGCGCCGCCGAGGGCGTCGATTTCCTTGACCAGATGGCTTTTGCCAATGCCACCGATGGCCGGGTTGCAGCTCATGGCACCGAGGGTTTCCACGTTATGCGTCAGCAACAGGGTTTTTGCCCCCATACGTGCTGAGGCCAGTGCTGCCTCGGTACCGGCATGACCGCCGCCGATGACGATCACTTCAAAACGGGAAGGGAAATCCACCACGCACCTCGTGCCTGCTTAAGTAGGTATTCAGGAATAGTTTGAGATCAGGTTTCTGGACCTGGTCGACAAGTATAGGGACTTCGCCCTTCCTAAAGAACCCTTTGCACAAAATTTAACCAGCTGTGGAGAACTCGAGGTTAAAAGAATAAAAAAGAGAGAAATTTATAAAACCTTTGTTTTAATGCTTATTCTTACTGACCGACCTTTCTGTGGATAGATTGCTACAGGCCTTATTATTCAATGTGTACAGAGTTTCAAAACCCTGTTATCAGGTCCTCAGGAGGCCCTTGGATAACCGGTTTAAGCCTGTGGATGAATGGGGTGGTTATCCACAGAGGCAGTTATATCCAGTTTTCACGCCCTGTTATCAACTGACCTCAGAGGCGGTTATTCACAGGGCTTAATCCACAGAAATTCAACCAGACGGTTTTTTCAGGACGCAGTAAAACGCCACCGAGAGATCGGAGACGAGCATGAAGTCGATAGAGGGATGTGACAGGGCTATTGTGAGAGAACGTAACAGAGGCTAATAATAGCCATTATCATTAACTCGTCAGTTTCTCCCATGTCCCTACCCGCCCATCATGCTGCGATCGAGCAAATCTACGAGCAACACCATTCGTGGCTGTATGGATGGCTGAAAGGCAAACTGCACGACGCCTGCGATGCTGCCGATGTCGCGCATGACACTTTCGTGCGGATCCTCGCGGCACGTAATGCGTCGCAGATTCGCGAACCGCGGGATTATCTGGCGACCATTGCACGTGGCCTCGTCATTGATCGCTATCGAAGACAGGCCATCGAAGTTGCCTACTTGCAGACCTTGGCTGCTCGACCAGAAGCCACCGCCATCAGCGAAGAAGACAAGGCGCTGATCATCGAAACCCTGATCGCTGTGGATAAAGCCTTGGCCGGTCTGGGCGCGCGAACCCAGAAGATCTTCATGCTTTCGCAGATCGACGGTCTGACCTATCAACAGATCGCTGCGCAGTTGCAGGTTTCCCTGACCACAGTAAAGAAGCACATGATCCGCGCCCTGACGGAATGTGCCCTGATCATGGCGCAGCGTTGATGGCCACTGCACCAAACCGCAAGGTTTTCGAAGCGGCTGCCAGTTGGTACGTGCAGTTTCAGGCCGATCCGCCGACCCTCGCCGATCAAAAAGCCTGGCAGCTGTGGATAGATAGCGATCCAGCGCATCTGGCGGCCTGGAACCAGATGGAACAACTGCAGCGTCAGCTCGGCACTTTGCCGCTGGATTTGAAACGTCGCGCACTGAATACCGGCCAACAAAGGCGCCAGATCCTGAAATTGTTGCTGCTCGCGACAGGGACGGGGATCCTTGGCTGGAACGCCCAACAACATACCTCCCTCGGAAATGCCTGGGCTGATTACAAAACCGGCGTTGGCCAGCGTCGTAACATCTCATTGGCGGATGGCAGCCAGATCCAGCTCAATACCGATACGGCCATCGATGTGTCTTTCGACGCAACGCAACGGCTGATTCGTTTGCGCTCGGGTGAAATCCTCATTCAGACAGGCAAGCTCGGCGATCAGCGGCCGTTTTTGGTCGAAACCCGGGACGGTCGGATTCAAGCGTTGGGTACCCGTTTTTCTGTGCATAAGTTGTCGGGCTCAACGCGGGTCGGCGTGCTGGAAGATCGGGTCAGCGTGCAACCCGCTGATCAATCAACGAGCGCGATGATCCTGAAAGCAGGCGAAGGTGCGGATTTCGATAGTCGGCATATCGGGGTCCTTTACCCCTTTAAATCCTCGGCAGTGGCCTGGACCAACGGCCAGCTGATTGTGCTGGATGCGCGGCTGGGCGAGGTAATCGAAGAGCTGGGGCGTTATCGCAGCGGTGTTCTGCACTGCGATAGTCGTGCCCGGGATCTAAGGGTATCCGGCACCTTTCGGCTCGATTCCACTGATGCCGTGCTGGCCAATCTTCAGGCCTCGTTACCGATTAACGTCCGCTACTTCACCCGTTACTGGGTCTCGATCAGTCATAGCGTCTGATTGAAAATTTCCTGGGGAAAAAAATCAAAAGCAGGGTTATCTTTTTTTGTCCTGACCCGGCCCTACAGGTAATCGCGATAAACGCGGCTCTTCGCCACCTTCAGGGCTTATCCACACATGCGTCTTCCCACGTTCCGTCAGCGTTTTTCCCACCACTGCATTGCCTACAGCCTACTGATGACCAGTGCCGCGTCCTGCCTGGTAATGACCCATAACGCCTTCGCGGCAACGGTCGCGCAGCGCTACACCATTGCTGCCGGCCCGCTGGACAGTGCTTTGAGCCAATTCGCCTCCACTGCAAACGTGATTCTGTCGTTCTCGCCGCAGCAGACCAGCCGTTTACGCAGTACCGGACTGAACGGCAACTTCACCGTCGAACAGGGATTCGCCCAACTGCTGCAAGGCTCAGGTTTGCAAGCCGTACCGCAAGCGCCGGGTAGCTACATTCTGCAGGCGATGCCCAATGATGATTTGCTGGAGCTGGCCCCGACCAACATCAACGGGCAATTGGCCAATCCGATGGATCTGGATTACGCCGCCGACGTCGGCTACAAGGTGCAGAACAGCCGGATCGGTACGAAAACCAGCACGCCGTTGTCGGAAACGCCGCGTTCGGTATCGGTGGTGACCGCCCAGCGCATGAAAGATCAGAAATCTCAGACGCTCACCGAGGTACTCGGCTACGTTCCCGGCATCTTCGCCCCACCGTTTGCAGCGGGCGACAGCCTGGCCGGCGATCTGTTTTTCATTCGTGGTTTCAACGCCACCGATTACGGCTACGGCCTGTTGCGCGATGGACTGCGTGTACAGGGCAACCGTTATGACACCAGCACCGAGCCTTACGGTTTGGAGCGCGTGGAAATTTTTCGTGGACCATCGTCCTTGCTCTATGGGGAAAACGCCCCGGGCGGCCTGGTGAATCTGGTGAGTAAACGGCCGACCGCAGTTCCTCGTGGCGAAGTGCAACTGGGTTATGGCTCAAATAATCGCCGGCAGATCGGCGTCGATGTGTCCGGGCCACTCAACGACAGCGGCAATGTGCTGGGGCGAGTGGTGATGCTCGGGCGCAAGTCGGACACCCAGACTGATCACGTACCGGATGACCGCATTTACATCGCCCCGTCGCTGACCCTGAATTTCGACGACTTCAACACCCTGACCCTGTTGGCCAACTACCAGAAAGATCACACCAATATGGAACTGGGTCTGCCGGCGGCCGGCACCTTGCTGAGCAATCACAACGGCAAGCTATCCAAAGGCACCATGCTCGGCGATCCGGACTGGAACACTTTCGAACGGGAAACCTGGAGCACCGGTTATGAGTTCAGCCATTCCTTCAACGATGACTGGCAGTTCCGGCAGAACTCGCGCTACATGCAGTCGCGCATCACCCGCCATGAAACCTGGCCGGGCAACCTCAATAACGCAGGCTTCGGCACGCGCCTGAACATGACCGCGTACGATCGCTTCAACAAATCCATGGTGTATTCGCTGGATAACCAACTGGAAGGCAAATTCCAGGTCGGCGAGCTGGAAAACACCATGCTGTTCGGCGCCAGCTACGACCGCACTTCGTTCAATCAGGACTGGAATGCCGGCATCGTCGGGCCGATCGATATCTACAACCCGGTTTACTTGCGCGATCCGACTACACCGATTGCGGTGCAGAACACCTTGCTTGAGCAGCAGATGAAAGGTGTTTATGCACAGCTCCAGAGCAAGTATGACCACTGGCTGTTCCTGCTTGGCGGTCGTCAGGACTGGGTCGACAGTGACTTCCGCGACAAGGTGGCCAAGGGCAGTGACATCAGTTCCGAGGACAAGAAGTTCACCTACCAGAGCGGCGTGATGTACCAGTTCGACAACGGCATGACGCCGTATGTCAGCTATTCCACCTCATTCGTACCGGTGCAGCAGATATCCAATGCCGGCGCGCCGCTCGATCCGATCACCAGCAGCCAATACGAAGTGGGCCTCAAGTACGAACCGATCGGCTGGGATACCGCGTTCACCGCGTCGGTATATGACCTGCGCAAAAAGGACGACACCTACTTCGACTCGACCACGTCGACCTATCGCCAGGTCGGCGAAAGCCGTTCCAAAGGTGTGGAGCTGGAACTCAACAGCAATCTGACCCAGAACCTCAATGTGACAGCGGCGTACACCTACACCGACGCGCGGATTACCAAGGACGCGGCGACCTCGTTGGTCAAAGGCCACCAGATGACCGGCGTGCCTCGTAATCAGGCGTCGGTCTGGGCCAAGTACCGTTTCCTCGATGGCGATTTGAAAGGTTTGTACGTGGGTGGTGGCGTGCGTTACTTCGACAGTGCCTTCGCCTACACCTCGCCTTCGCTGTACGGGAAGCTGGATGCCGGCGACGTCACGCTGGTAGATGCGGCGATCGGCTTTCAAATCGATTCGCACTGGAGTGTCGACCTGAATGCCAAGAACCTGTTCGACAAGGAATATGTGTCGGGATGCAACGATGCTGGGCGTTGCTACTGGGGCGAAGATCGCACTTTGCTCGGTACGGTGTCTTACAATTGGTGAAACGAAAAGGGGCTGTGGATAAATGTCCACAGCCCCTCTAGTCATTTACCGATGCAGAAGCTGGAGAAGATCCGGCCAAGCAGGTCATCGGAACTGAATGCTCCGGTGATTTCCCCAAGAGAGTGCTGCGCCTGACGCAAATCCTCAGCCAGCAGCTCTCCTGCGCCGGCCAACGTCAGCTGTGCGCGACCATGTTCCAGCGCTGCACTGGCGTGGCGCAGAGCCTCCAGATGACGCCGACGGGCACTAAAGCTGCTTTCCGAGGTTTGCTCATAGCCCATGCAGGCCTTGAGGTGTTCGCGCAGCAACTCCAGACCATCGCCGGCGGATTTGGCGCTAAGGCTGATGGTCACGTGGCCATCGTCGCTGACTTCCAGGGCAATTGCCTCACCTGTCAGGTCAGCCTTGTTGCGGATCAAGGTGACTTTCGCCGGATCCGGACGGGTTTCGAGGAATTCCGGCCACAGAGCAAACGGATCTGCAGCTTCCGGCGCGGTGGCATCGACTACCAGCAGCACCCGATCCGCTTCAGTAATCGCTTTCAACGCCCGCTCGACGCCGATCTTTTCCACATGATCGTCGGTGTCGCGCAGACCGGCGGTGTCCACCACGTGCAACGGCATGCCGTCGATGTGGATATGTTCGCGCAGGATATCCCGGGTGGTGCCGGCAATCTCGGTGACGATCGCGGCTTCGCGGCCGGCCAGGGCATTCAACAGACTGGACTTGCCGGCATTCGGACGACCGGCAATCACCACCGTCATGCCATCACGTAACAAGGCACCCTGCCCGGCTTCACGCAGCACGGTGGATAACTCTTCACGCACCTTGTCGAGCATGCTCAGCACGTGACCGTCGGCCAGGAAATCGATTTCCTCTTCCGGGAAGTCGATGGCGGCTTCGACGTAGATGCGCAGGCTGATCAGTTGTTCGGTGAGGTTATGCACACGCTGAGAAAACGCCCCCTGCAGGGAGCGCAAGGCATTGCGTGCAGCCTGTGCAGAACTGGCTTCGATCAGGTCGGCGATCGCCTCGGCCTGAGCCAGGTCGAGTTTATCATTGAGGAACGCGCGCTCGCTGAATTCACCCGGGCGAGCCAGACGGCAACCCAGTTCCAGGCAACGCTTGAGCAGCATGTCGAGAACGATCGGGCCACCGTGCCCCTGCAACTCCAGCACGTCTTCGCCGGTGAACGAGTTCGGTCCCGGGAAATACAGGGCCAGACCTTCGTCCAGCACCTGCTGATCAGCACTGAAAAACGGACCGTAATGCGCGTAACGCGGTTTCAGTTCGCGGCCGCTGATTGTTTTGGCCGCAACGCTGGCCAATGGCCCGGAAATACGGACGATGCCGACACCACCGCGACCTTGAGCGGTGGCGACAGCGGCGATGGTTTCACGAGGTGCGCTCATAAACCGGAATCCAGACAAAAGTGGCAGATAGCAAAACGCCCCACTAGGGGGCGTTTTGAGTGGTGTTATCCACAGAGTAAGTTACGCCTCGGCTTTTTTCGTCGCCGCTTCGATCTTACGCGTGATGTACCACTGTTGGGCAATCGACAGGCAGTTGTTCACAACCCAGTACAGCACCAGACCTGCAGGGAACCAGAGGAAGAAGAAGGTGAAGATGATTGGCATCATTTTCATGACCTTCGCCTGCATCGGATCCGGTGGAGTCGGGTTCAGACGCTGCTGGATGAACATGGTCGCGCCCATGATGATCGGCAGGATGAAGAACGGATCTTTGATCGACAGGTCAGTGATCCACAGCATGAATGGCGCTTGGCGCATTTCCACGCTTTCCAGCAGAACCCAGTACAGCGAAAGGAAAACCGGCATCTGCACGAGGATCGGCAAGCAGCCGCCCAGCGGGTTGATCTTCTCTTTCTTGTACAGCTCCATCATGGCTTGCGACATTTTCTGCCGGTCATCGCCATGTTGCTCTTTCAGTGCAGCCAGTTTCGGCGCAACGGCACGCATGCGCGCCATGGATTTGTAGCTGGCAGCCGACAGCGGGAAGAAGATCCCTTTGATCAGCATGGTCAGGAAGATGATCGACCAGCCCCAGTTACCCACAATCGCGTGGATGTGTTGCAGCAACCAGAAGATTGGCTGGGCGATGAACCACAGAATGCCGTAGTCGACGGTCAGTTCCAGACCTGGGGACAACTGTTTCAGTACAGCCTGGCTTTTCGGACCGGCGTACAGAATGGCGCTGGTTTCAACTTTCGCGCCCGGTGCAGCGGTCAATGAAGGACCGGTGTAACCGATGATGTAGTTGCCCTTGCTGTCCTTACGCGTCTGAACGATGTTGTTTTCGCCCTTCGGCGCAACCCATGCAGTCACGAAGTAGTGTTGCAGCCAGGCTACCCAGCCACCGGTGACGGTTTCCTTGAGCTGACCTTTGTCCATGTCTTTCATGGACACTTTCTTGTACGGCTCGGAACTTGTCCACAGGGCTGCGCCCAGGTAAGTCGCGGTGCCGGTGGCAGTGGTCGACGAAGGGTCGGCACTTGCATCGCGCTTCAGTTGGGCGAACATCGAACCCGACCAAGGCTGCGCGCTCTGGTTATCCACAAGGTAGGTCACGGTCACGTCATACAGGCCGCGTTTCAGGGTGAAACGCTTGATGTAGTTGACGCCGTCCTTGCTGAACTTCAGGTCGACGACCAGTTGGTCCTGACCGTCAGCCAGTTGATAACTTTTCTTCTCCGAGGCGTAAACCGGACGACCGGCCGGGCTAGCGTCCGGACCGTTGGTGCCGATCAGGCCGCTTTGTGCCAGATAAGTACGCTCGCCGCCGTTGTCGAACAGCTGAAACGGCACATCAGGACGATCCTGACGACGTGGATACAGTGGCAAAGTCAGTTGAGCAACGTCACCGCCCTGTGGATCGATCGCCAGATCGAGCACGTCGGTTTTGACCTGGATCAGATCCTTGCTGGCAGCGACCGGAGTTTCCACAGGTGCGCTGGTATCGCTGGCGGCACGCGGAATATCGTCACTGGCGGAAGCGTTATTGCCAGGAACGGTGTCCGGCAAACCGGATGCAGTCGTACTGGAAGCAACATTCTGAGTCGGCAGGGCAGCCTGGCCATAGTCCTGGTTCCATTTAAGAACCATAACGTAGGACACGATTGCCAGGGCGACGATCAGGATCGTGCGTTTGATATCCATGATTACTCGGCCATCGAAGAAGAACGGGAGGTAGGGATAGGTGGAACCGGGTCATAACCACCGGGATTCCACGGATGACAGCGACCTAAACGACGAAAGGTCAGCCAGCCACCGCGCAGAAGGCCATGATTTTCGATGGCTTCATACGCGTAGCAAGAACAACTGGGGTAGAAACGACAGTGACTGGCCATCAAAGGACTAATGGCGTAGCGATAAAACTGGATCGGAACGAGTGCCAGTTTACGCATCTGGACTGTCTACCCCTACAGTTTCGGTTTTGACCGCTGGAACTGGCTTGTTACGGGCCAGACGCTTCCAGAGTTTGCCGAAATGCTGAATCAATTCGGGGTTTTCTACGTCGCCCAAACCTTTGCGCGCGACGATAACGATATCCCAGCCGACCAGAGCATCCTGGTGCAGACGGAACGATTCGCGCATCAGACGTTTGAGGCGATTGCGCTCGACGGAGAGCTTTACGCTCTTTTTCCCGATAACCAGCCCGAGACGGGGGTGATCAAGATCGTTGTTGCGCGCAAGGAGCAGGAGATTTTTCCCCGGAACCTTGCCGGTAGGGGAGTCAAAGACTGCCTTGAAATGCCGGGGGGTAAGCAGACGCTTTTCCCGACTGAAGTCCTGACTCACCTCCAGTACCGGATTATCAAACTGCCAGACGCGCACGACCTTTGGCGCGACGACGCGACAGGACAGCGCGACCGTTCTTGGTAGCCATGCGAGCACGGAAACCGTGGGTACGAGCGCGTTTGATAGTGCTTGGTTGGAAAGTACGTTTCATGTCGTGTTACCTGGTTCGTCCACAACGGGCCGGAATGGCCCCCGTTTTAAGAGACCGGGGATTCTAGAGAAAGCAAGCCTTCAGGTCAATTTCCAACCAGCGTTTCCTTATAAATAGATCTCTGGAGCTTCCGGAACCGAAAACCTGTTTGCCAGACATAAAAATAAAGAAGGGAATTATTTAAAGCTTTTCTGTAAAGCTTGTAAAAGCTAGGGCAGCCATCTTCTGTGGATAACCATCTTCAGCCCTTGTAGAGCGTGATGTACAGAGAATGACAACTACAGTGGAAAACCGTGTTCAGCCTGTGCTGCGCTGTCGGATAACCTGTGTGTGGAATGGCCTGTTATCCACAGGCTGGTTATCCACCGAGTTCCACCCCCAGTTGTCCAGTGCCCTCAGAGGCGGTTATCCACAGAGCTTATGCACACGCCGTTGGTCGCCTTTTTACCGGTTAACGCATTGATTAATCATGGTCACCACACAACCTGCATGTGGATAAGTGGACAGCTCGCCGCTACAATGGCCGCTTGTTTTTGCCTCACCGGCTTTCAACTTAGGGGATATCCGTGTCAGTGGAACTTTGGCAGCAGTGCGTGGAGCTTTTGCGCGAGGAGCTGCCTGCCCAACAATTCAACACCTGGATCCGTCCACTACAGGTCGAAGCCGAAGGCGACGAGTTGCGCGTCTACGCACCGAACCGTTTTGTGCTGGACTGGGTCAACGAAAAGTACCTCGGTCGCGTCCTTGAACTGCTGGATGAGCACGGCAACGGCATGGCGCCAGCTCTTTCCTTATTAATAGGCAGCAAACGCAGTTCGGCACCGCGTGCCGCGCCGAATGCGCCGTTGGCCGCTGCGCAGGTGTCCCAGGCTCAGGCCAATACCGCGCCGGCCAGTACGCCAGCGCCCGCTCCAAGTGCGGCCCCGGCCAAGCGCTCGACGCAGAAAACCGAGGAAGTCAGTGAAGAGCCGTCCCGCGACAGCTTTGACCCGATGGCCGGTGCGGCCTCGCAACAGGCCCCGGTTCGCGCCGAACAGCGCACCGTTCAGGTCGAAGGCGCGCTCAAGCACACCAGTTACCTGAACCGTACCTTCACCTTCGAGAATTTCGTCGAAGGCAAGTCCAACCAGCTCGCCCGCGCGGCGGCCTGGCAGGTGGCGGACAATCCCAAGCACGGCTACAACCCGCTGTTCCTTTATGGCGGCGTCGGCTTGGGTAAAACCCACTTGATGCACGCAGTGGGTAATCATCTATTAAAGAAGAACCCGAATGCCAAGGTCGTGTACCTGCATTCCGAGCGCTTCGTGGCCGACATGGTCAAGGCGTTGCAGCTGAACGCGATCAACGAGTTCAAGCGTTTCTACCGTTCGGTGGACGCTCTGCTGATCGACGATATTCAGTTCTTCGCCCGTAAAGAGCGTTCCCAGGAAGAGTTTTTCCACACCTTCAACGCCCTGCTTGAAGGGGGCCAGCAGGTCATTCTCACCAGTGACCGCTACCCTAAAGAAATCGAAGGCCTTGAAGAGCGCCTCAAATCCCGCTTCGGCTGGGGCCTGACGGTTGCCGTCGAGCCGCCGGAGCTGGAAACCCGCGTGGCGATCTTGATGAAGAAGGCCGACCAGGCCAAAGTCGAGTTGCCTCACGACGCGGCGTTCTTCATTGCCCAGCGAATTCGTTCCAACGTCCGTGAGCTGGAAGGCGCGCTGAAACGCGTGATCGCCCACTCGCACTTCATGGGCCGCGACATCACCATCGAGTTGATCCGCGAATCCCTGAAAGACTTGTTGGCACTGCAGGACAAACTGGTCTCTGTGGATAACATTCAGCGCACCGTCGCCGAGTACTACAAGATCAAGATTTCCGACCTGCTGTCCAAGCGCCGTTCGCGCTCGGTGGCTCGTCCGCGTCAGGTGGCCATGGCGCTGTCCAAGGAGCTGACCAACCATAGCCTGCCGGAAATCGGCGATGTGTTTGGTGGTCGTGACCACACGACGGTGTTGCACGCCTGCCGCAAGATCAACGAACTTAAGGAATCCGACGCGGACATCCGCGAGGACTACAAGAACCTGCTGCGTACACTGACCACTTGATGAACACCAGCGCAGCTTATTAAGGCAAGGGACTAGACCATGCATTTCACCATTCAACGCGAAGCCCTGTTGAAACCCCTGCAACTGGTCGCAGGCGTCGTCGAGCGCCGACAGACCTTGCCGGTACTGTCCAACGTGCTGCTGGTCGTCGATGGCCAGCAACTGTCGCTGACCGGTACCGACCTGGAAGTCGAACTGGTCGGTCGCGTGCAACTCGAAGAGCCGGCCGAAACCGGTTCCATTACCGTGCCTGCGCGCAAGCTGATGGACATCTGCAAGAGCCTGCCCAACGACGCGCTGATCGACATCAAGGTCGACGAGCAGAAGCTGGTCGTGAAGGCCGGTCGCAGCCGTTTCACCCTGTCGACCCTGCCGGCCAACGATTTCCCGACGGTTGAAGAAGGCCCGGGTTCCCTGACCTGCAGCCTGGAGCAAAGCAAACTGCGTCGTCTGATCGAACGCACCAGCTTCGCCATGGCCCAGCAGGACGTGCGCTACTACCTCAACGGCATGCTCCTGGAAGTCTCGGCCGGTGTGATCCGCGCCGTGGCTACCGACGGTCACCGTCTGGCCATGTGCTCGATGCAGGCCGATATCGGTCAGCCGGATCGTCACCAGGTGATCGTGCCGCGCAAAGGCATTCTGGAACTGGCGCGGCTGCTCACCGAGCCGGATGGCAACGTCAGCATCGTTCTGGGTCAGCACCACATCCGCGCCACCACCGGCGAATTCACCTTCACCTCGAAGCTGGTCGACGGCAAGTTCCCGGACTATGAGCGCGTTCTGCCGAAGGGTGGCGACAAGCTGGTACTGGGCGATCGTCAGGCCCTGCGTGAAGCGTTCAGCCGTACTGCGATCCTGTCCAACGAGAAATACCGCGGCATCCGTCTGCAACTGGCCAACGGTCAGTTGAAGATCCAGGCCAACAACCCGGAGCAGGAAGAAGCGGAAGAAGAAGTGGGCGTTGAATACAACGGCGGTTCGCTGGAAATCGGCTTCAACGTGAGCTACCTGCTCGACGTGCTGGGCGTGATGACCACCGAACAGGTTCGCCTGATCCTGTCCGACTCCAACAGCAGTGCGCTGGTGCAAGAGTCCGACAATGACGACTCGGCTTATGTTGTCATGCCGATGCGTCTGTAATCAGCTGATTCTGGATGTCCTTAAGTCGTGTTTCGGTCACCGCGGTGCGCAATCTGCACCCGGTGACCTTCTCCCCCTCCCCCCGCATCAACATTCTTTACGGCGCCAACGGCAGCGGCAAAACCAGTGTTCTGGAAGCCATTCATCTGCTGGGGCTTGCCCGTTCGTTTCGTAGCACGCGGCTGTTGCCGGTCATCCAGTACGAGCAACTCGCCTGTACCGTATTCGGACAGGTCGAATTGGCCGAGGGTGGTCACAGTGCACTGGGGATATCTCGCGACCGTCAGGGCGAGTTCCAGATCCGCATCGACGGGCAGAACGCCCGCAGCGCTGCGCAACTGGCCGAGATCCTGCCGTTGCAACTGATCAACCCCGACAGCTTCCGCCTGCTCGAAGGTGCGCCGAAGATTCGCCGGCAGTTTCTCGATTGGGGTGTGTTCCACGTCGAACCGCGTTTCATGGCGACTTGGCAGCGTTTGCAGAAGGCCTTGCGCCAGAGAAACTCCTGGCTGCGGCATGGTACACTTGACGCCGTTTCGCAAGCGGTTTGGGACAGGGAACTGTGCCAGGCCAGCGCTGAAATCGATGAATACCGCCGCGCTTACATCAAAGCCTTGAAACCAGTCTTTGAACAAACCTTGAGCGAACTGGTTGAGCTTGAAGGTTTGACGCTCAGCTATTACCGAGGCTGGGACAAGGACCGCGAATTGAGTGCCGTATTGGCTGGGTCCGTGCAACGGGACCAGCAAATGGGTCATACCCAGGCCGGACCGCAACGCGCTGACTTGCGCCTTAGATTGGGCGCGCACAACGCCGCGGACATCTTGTCCCGGGGTCAGCAGAAGTTGGTGGTCTGTGCCTTGCGAATTGCCCAAGGGCATCTGGTGAGCCAGGCCCGACGCGGCCAGTGTATTTATCTGGTGGATGACTTGCCGTCCGAGCTGGACGAGAGCCACCGTCGCGCGCTGTGCCGCTTGCTGGAAGACTTACGCTGCCAGGTTTTCATCACCTGTGTAGATCACGAATTATTGAGGGAAGGCTGGCAGACGGAAACGCCAGTCGCTCTGTTCCACGTGGAACAGGGCCGTATCACCCAGACCCACGACCATCGGGAGTGAAGGCATTGAGCGAAGAAAATACGTACGACTCAACGAGCATTAAAGTGCTGAAAGGCCTGGATGCCGTACGCAAACGTCCCGGTATGTACATTGGTGACACCGACGATGGCAGCGGTCTGCACCACATGGTGTTCGAGGTGGTCGACAACTCGATCGACGAAGCCCTCGCCGGCCATTGCGACGACATCAGCATCATCATCCACCCGGATGAGTCCATCACCGTTAAAGACAACGGCCGTGGCATCCCGGTAGACGTGCACAAAGAGGAAGGCGTTTCCGCCGCCGAGGTCATCATGACCGTCCTCCACGCTGGCGGTAAGTTCGACGACAACTCCTACAAGGTATCCGGCGGTCTGCACGGTGTAGGTGTGTCGGTAGTGAACGCACTGTCCGAAGAGCTGGTACTGACCGTACGCCGCAGCGGCAAGATCTGGGAACAGACCTACGTCCACGGTGTACCTCAGGCACCGATGGCCATCGTCGGCGACAGCGAAACCACCGGTACCCAGATCCACTTCAAGGCTTCCAGCGAAACCTTCAAGAACATTCACTTCAGCTGGGACATCCTGGCCAAGCGCATTCGTGAACTGTCCTTCCTCAACTCCGGTGTCGGCATCGTCCTCAAGGATGAGCGCAGCGGCAAGGAGGAGCTGTTCAAGTACGAAGGCGGCCTGCGTGCGTTCGTTGAATACCTGAACACCAACAAGACTGCGGTCAACCAGGTGTTCCACTTCAACATCCAGCGTGAAGACGGCATCGGCGTGGAAATCGCCCTGCAGTGGAACGACAGCTTCAACGAGAACCTGTTGTGCTTCACCAACAACATTCCACAGCGCGACGGCGGTACTCACCTGGTGGGTTTCCGTTCCGCACTGACGCGTAACCTGAACAACTATATCGAGCAGGAAGGTCTGGCGAAGAAGCACAAAGTCGCGACTACCGGTGACGATGCCCGCGAAGGTCTGACCGCGATCATCTCGGTGAAAGTGCCGGATCCGAAGTTCAGCTCGCAGACCAAAGACAAGCTGGTGTCTTCCGAAGTGAAGACCGCGGTCGAGCAGGAGATGGGCAAGTACTTCTCCGACTTCCTTTTGGAAAACCCGAACGAAGCCAAGCTGGTCGTCGGCAAGATGATCGACGCGGCCCGTGCCCGTGAAGCGGCGCGCAAGGCCCGTGAGATGACCCGCCGCAAAGGCGCGCTGGACATCGCCGGCCTGCCGGGCAAGCTCGCTGACTGCCAGGAAAAAGATCCTGCGCTGTCCGAACTGTACCTTGTGGAAGGTGACTCCGCGGGCGGCTCTGCCAAGCAGGGACGTAACCGCAAGACCCAGGCGATCCTGCCGTTGAAGGGCAAGATCCTCAACGTCGAGAAAGCCCGTTTCGACAAGATGATCTCGTCCCAGGAAGTGGGCACGCTGATCACCGCGCTGGGCTGCGGTATCGGTCGCGAAGAGTACAACATCGACAAGCTGCGCTATCACAACATCATCATCATGACCGATGCTGACGTCGACGGTTCGCACATCCGTACCCTGCTGCTGACCTTCTTCTTCCGTCAGTTGCCGGAGCTGATCGAACGCGGCTATATCTACATCGCCCAGCCGCCGCTGTACAAGGTCAAGAAAGGCAAGCAAGAGCAATACATCAAAGACGACGACGCCATGGAAGAGTACATGACGCAGTCGGCCCTGGAAGATGCGAGCCTGCACCTGAACGAAGAGGCCCCGGGCATTTCCGGTGAAGCGCTGGAGCGTCTGGTGAACGACTTCCGCATGGTGATGAAGACCCTCAAGCGTCTGTCGCGCCTGTACCCGCAGGAGTTGACCGAACACTTCATCTACCTGCCGGCCGTGAGCCTGGAAATGCTCGGCGACCACGCCAAGATGCAGGACTGGCTGGCCCAGTACGAAGTGCGTCTGCGCACCGTCGAGAAGTCGGGCCTGGTCTACAAGGCCAGCCTGCGTGAAGACCGTGAACGTGGCGTGTGGCTGCCAGAGGTCGAGCTGATCTCTCACGGCCTGTCGAACTACGTCACCTTCAACCGCGACTTCTTCGGCAGCAACGACTACAAGACCGTCGTCACCCTCGGCGCTCAACTGAGCACCCTGCTCGACGAAGGCGCGTACATCCAGCGTGGCGAGCGCAAGAAAGCGGTCACCGAGTTCAAGGAAGCCCTCGACTGGCTGATGGCCGAAAGCACCAAACGCCACACCATCCAGCGCTACAAAGGTCTGGGCGAAATGAACCCGGATCAATTGTGGGAAACCACCATGGACCCAAGCGTGCGTCGCATGCTGAAAGTCACCATCGAAGACGCCATTGGCGCGGACCAGATCTTCAACACCCTGATGGGTGATGCGGTCGAACCTCGCCGTGACTTCATCGAAAGCAACGCTCTGGCGGTTTCGAATCTGGATTTCTGATCCATCGTCCCATCGCTAACGCACGAAAAAAAAGCCAGCGCTATGCGCTGGCTTTTTTTTGGTTCTTTCTTGTTGGATTAAATCCTGCAAATTTTAAGACTATCCCTTCGTAGAGGAGAGACTCTTCCTACATATATCTGGATCGGTTCTATTTATCTTACAGCCGCTTCGCTAACTGCCCTACGGCACAGGTGAAGCATTGTCAGTGTCTAGAATCAAACAGGGAACTTAGTTATGCCAACACCTGCGTATTTGACGATCAATGGTAATCGACAAGGTTTAATCAGTGCTGGAGCTTTTACAGCAGATTCAGTGGGTAATACCTACCAGGAAGGGCACGAAGATCAGATTTTGGTACAAGCTTTCAGCCATCAAATCATCATTCCACGTGACCCTCAATCCGGCCAACCCACCGGTCAGCGGGTGCATAAGCCGCTCATGGTTACCAAGGTTTTCGACAAGGCATCCCCGTTGATATTCAGCGCCTTGACCAGTGGCGAAGTCTTGGACAATTGTCATATTGCCTGGTATCGAACTTCCGCTTCAGGTAAACAAGAACATTTTTTCAGTATTGAATTGGTAGACGCCGTTATTGTGGAAGTGAATTCCAGAATGCCGAATTGCCAAGATATGAATATGGCGCACTTCACACAGTTGGAAGACGTACATTTCACGTATCGTAAAATCATCTGGACGCATGAAATTTGCGGCACGACGGGTTCAGATGACTGGCGTGCACCTTTGGTCAACTGACACTCTCGGGCTGCCAAATATCGACCAGTTTGACTGGTCGATTCACCTTACGACTGCATCATGCTGTCAGCAGCTGTCGCAGATACACTCTCCAACCGATACCCATACCCATAAATCGTCAGCAACTGCCAACCCCGATCCGCCGTCAGCCCCAGTTTGTTGCGCAGGCGGTAGATGTGCGTATCCAGCGGCCGCGACGAAGCGACTTCTTCGTGGGGCCAGAAGCGTTCGTATAAGTACTCTCGCGACAACGGCCGACCCAGGTTACTGAACAGGCAGCGCGCCAGGCGGTATTCACGCTCCGTCATGACCACGGCCTTGCCCTCGCGGGTGACGCTCAGTTCGGCGTCGTCGAAGGTCAGGTCATTGAAGCTCAGGACTTCGGCAGCGCTATTGCGTTGCTGGCTGTGCCGGCGCAGTACAGCGGCGACTCGGGCTTTCAGCTCGTTGGGGCGGAACGGTTTGCTGACGTAATCGTCGGCACCGGCGTTCAGCGCCTGGACGATATCGCTTTCGCCGTCGCGGCTGGTCAGCATGATAGCGGCGGGCGGCGACTCCATGTGTTCGCGGGTCCAGCGCAGCAGCGCCAGGCCGGTCAGGTCGGGCAGTTGCCAGTCGAGGATCAGCAGGTCGAAAGTGTCCCGGCGCAATTGGCGCAGCAGGTCCTCGCCCCGTTCAAAGCTGTGCAACGACCAAGGTTGATCTCCCTCCGCAGCCATTTGCTGCAGGGTTTGCTCGACCCGCCGCAGTTCGGCAGGTTCATCGTCCAGTATCGCAACGCGCATACGCGTGGGTTCCTTGTTGCTTGGGCAGTGGCCGGCAACCATAACGGTCTGGCCTGTGCGGTAAAAGTAAGCCGTCCATCATCGGTCGACGTCCGCTATGATTCTTCGGATCTACGTCCTCAGACCTGTGGTCCATGAAACCATTCACTGCCCACCTCCCTGTTTGCCATGAATAGCCCGCGTCGACGCGAAAGCCGCGAGCCGAGTCAGGTCCAGCGCCTGTTTCGACGGCTGGTGCGTGAGTGGGTGTGGATAAGTCTAGTGCTGTTGCCGCTGACTGCCTTGTTGTCGTATCGCGCGCAGATCAATCTGCACGACGTGGTACCGATTTGGAGTGCGTTGCTTTCGGTAGGGCTGGTAGCCTGCGTACTCGGATTGCTGCTGTGGCGCCCGCGCTGGGCGATCTGGGTAACATCGTGCGGTGTGGCTTGTGTGCTGCTGACCAGCGCCGGGCTGGCGGAAGTCAGGCACTGGTGGTCACCGACTCCAGCAGCGCTCGGCATGTTGTTCGGTTACCTGATCTGGAACTGGCGGCGCCTGAGCGTGGTGCTGACGTACTTTGGCTGGGAGCTGGCGCGACTGGACCGCGAGCCGAAAGTATTTCCGGAGCGCCGTCGTGCGCAATTCACCAGCGCTGATCAGCTGCAGGGCCAGATCATGGCACTGGAGCAAGCCATGAGCCGCACGCGCGATACTCGACGCTTCATTGCCGACGGTCTGGAATACCTGCCGGTGGCGACGCTGATCAGCGATCCCAAGGGGCAGATTCTGCTGGGAAACCGCAAGGCCCGCGTATTGTTCGATCATCCTCTGGTTGGCGACGACGTTCTCAAGCAACTGGCCCGCCTTGGTTACCCGGAGTTGTCCAAAGAACCACGCCCGGCGCTGTCGGACCTGACGCTGCTGGAGTTTCGCGATCACAAGGAACGCAGCTTGCGTCTGGAGCGCGCGGCATTGCTGCCGGTGGATGGCGATACTCCCATCGGCTGGCTGCTGAGCCTCACCGATCTGAGCGCCGAACGCGCCGCAGAAGAACAGCGCGGGGTCTTGCTGCGTTTTCTATCTCACGATCTGCGCGCCCCGCATTCGGCGATTTTGGCCCTGCTCGATGTGCATCGCCATCAAGCCGGAGCGGACTCACCGCTGTTCGAGCAGATCGAGCGCCAGGTACGCCGGGCGCTCGATCTGACTGACGGTTTCGTTCTGTTGGCGCGGGCCGAGTCTGAGGCTTACCAGTTCCAGCCCAGTCTGTTCGCGATGCTGGTACTGGACGTGCTGGATCAGGCGTTGCCCATCGCCCAGCAGAAAAGCATCAAGTTGCTTCATCAAATGGATGAACAATCCCAGGAGCGTCTGATCAACGCTGACCAAGGCCTGCTGACCCGCGCCTTGTTCAACCTGTTGGAAAACGCGGTCAAGTACAGCCCGCCTGATACAACGATCAAGTTGAACGTCAGTTGCCAGGGCGAGTGGCTGTGCTGTGAATTGACCGATCAGGGCAAAGGCATTGCCGCCGATGAGCTGCCGGATCTGTTCACCCAGTACCGGCGCTTTTCGTCGGCGCAGGGGATTGATGGCGTCGGGTTGGGGCTGTCGATGGTCAAGGCAGTGGTCGATCATCATGGCGGAATCATTGAGTGCCACAGCATCGTCGATCAAGGCACCACGTTCCGGCTGCAGCTACCGCTGATCGCCGAGTGAACAGGCACAAAAAAACCGGCTATATCAGCCGGTTTTTTTACTTCCGAAAAAAACTTATGCACCTTTTACGATGTTTTATGAGCTTGAGAAATATATAAGTAAATCAATCGGTTACTTTCGATATTCAGGCTTTTTCAACAAAACCGTACACAGGTTATCCACAAAATTTCAGACAGCTACATGATCGTTCGCGGCAGGTGCCTGCGGTGCCGGCGGCAGCGAACCCATTTCGCGCTGGGTCTGTTCGTTCCAGGCCTGTACCCGGTCGTTCAGTTCGGCAATGGCGCGCGGGCCAGTGCCTTCGGCATACATCGGCTTGCCGATGACCACGGTGATCACACCCGGCGTCTTGCCCCAGCCGATTTTTGGCCAGAATTTGCCGGCATTGTGTGCAATCGGCAGCACCGGAAGCGCCGCATTGACTGCCAACGCGCTGCCACTGCGCGAGAACTTGCCAATAGTGCCGTGGGGAACGCGGGTGCCTTCCGGGAAGATCAATACCCAGACATTGTCCTTAAGCAGCTCATCGCCTTTGGCCGCGACTTGCTTGAGCGCGGCTTTCGGGTTGTCGCGGTCAATCGCGATCGGCCGCAGCATGGCCATGGCCCAACCGAAGAACGGTACGTAGAGCAATTCACGCTTGAGCACTTGGCTCAAGGGCGAGAAATAAGCGGAGAGAAAGAACGTCTCCCAGGTGCTCTGGTGGTTCGACTGAATCACGCAGGGCCGATCCGGCACGTTTTCCGCGCCTTTGACTTCGTAACGAATGCCGAGAAACACCTTGGTCAACCACAAGGCACAACGGCACCAGTACACATTGATGAAACGATAACGCGCCTTGAACGGCAAAAAGGGCGCGATAAAAAAGCTCAGGCTGCACCACAGCAAGGCAGTAGTGCCCAGCAGCAGGTAAAAGAGAAAAATTCTGATGGCCTGCAGTATCGACATGGCGACGTTTACCGTTACGGGCAATGCCCGACTGTTCAAGCGCACTCCCGATCAATCCCTGGTCAGGAACTTCAGAAGTACTCTAGTTGTGGATAAGTTCTGCGGCAATCGCCGCCAGATCGTCAAAAATCAGGGTGCCGACCGGAAGGGTCTTGCCCAGAGTCTTTTCGCCTTTCCCGGTCTTTACCAAAACGGGCTGTGAATCGACGGCTTTGGCGGCCTCCAGGTCACCAAGGCTGTCGCCGACGAACCAGACATTCGTCAGCGCCACGTTGTAATGCGCCGCGATGGTTTGCAACATCCCCGGCTTCGGCTTGCGGCAATCGCAACCCTCGTCAGGCCCATGCGGGCAATACACGATCAGCCCGACTTCACCGCCCTGCTCTGCCACAAGCGTGCGCAAGCGCGCGTGCATGGCGTCGAGGGTGGCGAGGTCGTAATAGCCGCGAGCAATGCCCGACTGGTTGGTGGCGACCGCCACCGTCCAGCCGGCCTTGTTCAACTGCGCAATCGCTTCGATCGAGCCGGGCAGCGGAATCCACTCCTCCACCGACTTGATGTAAGCGTCGGAGTCGTAATTGATCACTCCGTCCCGATCGAGAATCAGCAGTTTCAACAGCAGTCCCTCAACCCAGCAACGAAATGTCGGCAACCCCGAGGAACAGGCCACGCAGACGCGCCAGCAGCGCGTAACGGTTGGCCCGCACATTGGCGTCTTCGGCATTGACCATCACCGCGTCGAAGAACGCGTCGACCGGCTCACGCAATGCTGCCAGACGCGCCAGCGATTCGTTGTACTGACGCGCTGCGGCCATTGGCTGCACCGCCTGATCCGCTTGCTGGATCGCCGAGTACAGCGAGAACTCGTTGGCGTTGTCGAAATACTTGGCCTGGACGTCGGTCGGCACCGAGCCTTCCACCTTGCTCAGCAGGTTCGACACACGCTTGTTGACTGCCGCCAGCGCTGCCGCTTCCGGCAATTTGCGGAAAGCCTGCACCGCTTGCACACGCTGGTCGAAGTCCAGCGCCGAACCCGGCTTCAGGGCACGTACCGACAGGTAGGTGGCGACATCCACGCCTTCGTCTTCGTAGCGTGCACGCAGACGGTCGAAGATGAATTCCAGCACCGCGTCGTTCAGACCGGCAGCCTTGACCTTGGCGCCGAACGCACTCACGGCGAACGCCACGGCGTCGTTCAGGTCCAGATCCAGTTGTTTCTCGATCAGGATCCGCAGCACGCCGAGGGCCGCACGGCGCAGGGCATACGGGTCCTTGCTGCCGGTTGGCAGCATGCCGATACCGAAGATGCCGACCAGGGTGTCGAGCTTGTCGGCGATTGCAACGGCTGCACCGGTCAGGGTCGCCGGCAGTTCAGCACCGGCACCGCGTGGCATGTATTGCTCGTTCAGCGCCAGCGCGACGTCTTCCGGCTCGCCGTCATTGAGGGCGTAGTAGTAACCGGCGACACCTTGCATCTCCGGGAACTCGCCGACCATTTCGGTGGCCAGGTCGCACTTCGACAGCAGGCCGGCACGGGCCGCCCACGAAGCGTTGCCGCCGATCCGCGCGGCAATGTAGGCCGCGAGTTTCGAAACGCGCTCGGCCTTGTCGTAGACGCTGCCGAGTTTTTCCTGGAACACCACGTTCTGCAGACGCAGGTTGAAGTCTTCGAGTTTCTGCTTCTTGTCTTGCTTGAAGAAGAACTCGGCGTCGGTCAGGCGTGGGCGAACCACTTTCTCGTTACCGGCGATGATCTGCTGCGGGTCTTTGGATTCGATGTTGGCGACGGTGATGAAACGCGGCAGCAACTTGCCGTCGGCATCCAGCAGGCAGAAGTACTTCTGGTTGTCCTGCATGGTGGTGATCAGCGCTTCCTGCGGCACGTCGAGGAAGCGTTCCTCGAACGAGCACACCAGCGGCACCGGCCATTCGACCAGCGCGGTCACTTCATCGAGTAGCGCCGGCGGCACGATCGCGGTGCCTTCCTGACGGGTCGCCAGTTCCTCGGTGCGTTTGCTGATGATCTCGCGACGCTCGTTGGCATCGGCCAGAACATAGGCAGCACGCAGGTCGGCCAGGTAGCTCGACGGCGAACCGATGCGCACGCTTTCCGGGTGATGGAAGCGGTGACCACGGGAGTCGCGGCCAGCCTTCTGCGCGAGGATGGTGCAGTCGATGACCTGGTCACCGAGCAGCATCACCAGCCATTGGGTCGGACGCACGAACTCTTCCTTGCGCGCACCCCAACGCATGCGTTTCGGGATCGGCAGGTCGTTCAGCGAATCTTCGACGATGGTCGGCAGCAGGCTGGCGGTCGGCTTGCCGGCGATGTTCTGGCTGTAACGCAGTTTTGGACCACTCTGGTCGATTTCGCTCAGCTCGACGCCGCACTTCTTGGCAAAGCCCAGGGCTGCCTGAGTCGGGTTGCCTTCGGCATCGAAGGCAGCCTGACGTGGCGGGCCGTCGAGGTTGATGCTGCGATCCGGCTGCTGGGTGGCCAGTGCAGTGATCAGTACGGCCAGACGCCGCGGTGCGGCGTAGACGGTTTTGCTTTCGTAGTTCAGGCCGGCAGCTTGCAGGCCCTTGTCGATACCGGCGAGGAACGCTTCAGCCAGGGTGTTCAGGGCTTTTGGCGGCAGTTCTTCGGTGCCCAGTTCAACCAGAAAATCTTGAGCACTCATTGTGCAGCCTCCAGCTTGGCCAGTACTTCGTCACGCAGGTCCGGGGTTGCCATCGGGAAGCCCAGCTTGGCGCGGGCCAGCAGGTAGGCTTGCGCAACGGAACGCGCCAAGGTGCGTACGCGCAGGATGTATTGCTGACGCGCGGTCACCGAGATCGCCCGGCGCGCATCCAGCAGGTTGAAGGTGTGCGAGGCCTTCAGGACCATTTCGTAGCTCGGCAACGGCAGCGGCTGGTCGAGTTCGATCAGGCGCTTGGCTTCGCTTTCGTAGAAGTCGAACAGTTCGAACAGTTTGTCGACGTTGGCGTGTTCGAAGTTGTAGGTGGACTGCTCCACCTCGTTCTGGTGGAACACGTCGCCGTAGGTCACCTTGCCGAACGGGCCGTCAGCCCAGACCAGGTCGTAGACCGAGTCCACGCCCTGCAGGTACATGGCCAGACGCTCGAGACCGTAAGTGATCTCGCCGGTCACCGGGTAGCACTCGATGCCGCCGGCCTGCTGGAAGTAGGTGAACTGAGTCACTTCCATGCCGTTCAGCCAGACTTCCCAGCCCAGACCCCAGGCGCCGAGGGTCGGCGATTCCCAGTTGTCTTCGACGAAGCGGATGTCGTGGACCAGCGGGTCCAGACCGACATGCTTGAGCGAGCCCAGGTACAGTTCCTGGAAGTTGTCCGGGTTCGGCTTCAGCACGACCTGGAACTGATAGTAGTGCTGCAGACGGTTCGGGTTTTCGCCGTAACGGCCGTCAGTCGGACGGCGGCTTGGCTGCACGTACGCGGCGTTCCAGGTTTCCGGGCCGATGGCGCGCAGGAAGGTCGCGGTGTGGAAAGTGCCGGCGCCTACTTCCATATCGTAGGGCTGAAGTACCACACAACCTTGCTCGGCCCAGTATTGCTGGAGCGCGAGGATCAAGTCTTGGAAGGTACGCACGGCTGGCGTAGGCTGGCTCACGAAATTCACCTGTTTCTTGGGCTGCGATTTAAAGAGCGGGAGTATACCCGATTCGTTGCTGCGCACGCCCCCTGGAGCCTTATGCCACGCTGCTTTTGGTGTACCGAAGATCCGCTGTACATGGCTTATCACGATCAGGAGTGGGGCACGCCGCTACGCGATGCGCAGGGTTTGTTCGAGTTGCTTTTGCTCGAAGGGTTCCAGGCCGGGCTGTCGTGGATCACCGTGCTGCGCAAACGCGAGCGCTACCGCGAGGTGTTGTACGGCTTCGACGTGCAGCGCGTGGCGCAGATGAGCGACGCCGAGATCGATGAACTGATGCTCGATCCGGGGATCATCCGCAACCGCCTCAAACTCAATGCCGCCCGACGCAATGCCCAGGCCTGGCTGGCGCTGGAGGACCCGGTAGCGTTCCTCTGGTCGTTCGTCGGCGGCCGACCAATCATCAATCATTTCAAGGATCGCAGCGAAGTCCCGGCGATCACCCCCGAAGCGCTGGCGATGAGCAAAGCCCTGAAAAAGGCCGGCTTCACGTTCGTCGGCCCGACCATTTGCTACGCACTGATGCAGGCTTCGGGCATGGTCATGGATCACACTCAGGACTGTGACCGCTACGCGCAGCTGGTCAACGGCGGTTAGAATGGCCGCCTCGCGCACAGCACAAAATCAGGAGTGACCTGTGGAAAAGTTTAAAGGCGCCTTGCTGGTAGGCGCTCTGCGGCTGTTTGCCCTGCTGCCATGGCGGGCCGTGCAGGCCGTGGGTTCGGCGATCGGCTGGATCATGTGGAAAACCCCCAACCGCTCCCGCGATGTGGTGCGGATCAACCTCGCCAAATGTTTTCCACAGATGGACCCGGCCGAGCGCGAGCGCCTGGTTGGCCAGAGCCTGAAAGACATCGGCAAATCCCTGACCGAAAGCGCCTGCGCGTGGATCTGGCCGGCGCAGCGCTCGATCGATCTGGTGCGCGAAGTCGAAGGCCTGGACATCCTCAAGGAGGCGCTGGCCTCGGGCAAAGGCGTGGTCGGCATCACCAGTCACCTGGGCAACTGGGAAGTGCTCAACCACTTCTATTGCAGCCAGTGCAAACCGATCATTTTCTACCGCCCGCCGAAGCTCAAGGCGGTGGATGAATTGCTGCGCAAGCAGCGCGTGCAACTGGGCAACAAGGTCGCCGCTTCCACCAAGGAAGGCATTCTCAGCGTCATCAAGGAAGTGCGCAAAGGTGGTGCAGTCGGCATTCCCGCTGACCCGGAACCGGCCGAATCCGCGGGGATCTTCGTGCCGTTCTTCGCCACTCAGGCACTGACCAGCAAATTCGTGCCGAACATGCTTGCCGGCGGCAAAGCGGTCGGGGTGTTCCTGCATGCCCTGCGCCTGCCGGACGGTTCCGGCTACAAAGTGATCCTCGAAGCAGCGCCAGAAGCCATGTACAGCACCGACACTGAGGAATCCTGCGCGGCCATGAGCAAAGTGGTCGAACGCTACGTTGCCGCCTATCCAAGCCAATACATGTGGAGCATGAAGCGCTTCAAGAAACGCCCACCGGGCGAAGCGCGCTGGTACTGAGCAAGTTGGCACACTCTGTGGATAACCCGTAGGAGCTGCCGCAGGCTGCGATCTTTTGATCTTGCTCCTGCGGCTTATCCACAACCCCGTTCATTCAAGGGCGCATAAAGATGTCCGAACAACGCAAATCCTTCCGCATCAAGATCACCCACGACAGCTTCGGCGAATGCCTGGGTCAGACGCGCAATCTGTCGGCCACCGGGGTGTATGTCCAGCATCCAGGCCTGGCTTCACTGCCCAAAGGCGCGGTGGTTTATGGCCAGGTCCAGGATTTACCCACCGGCGCGCCACGGGTGCGGATGGAAGTGGTGACGGTAGATGCCGAGGGCATCGGCCTGCGTTATCTCTAGCTTATTGCGCCTGACGGTCGAGCTTCTTCAGAAACACCGTCATTTCCTTTTCAGCCTGCTTGTCGCCATGGGCGCGGGCGGCTTCCAGACCTTGCTCCCACGCCTGCCGTGCGGCGGCGTGATCGCCGAGTGCGAGTTGCGCTTTGCCCAATAGCTTCCACGCCGCTGAGTACTTCGGATCGAAGTCGACGCAGCGCTGTAAATGCTCGGCGGCCTTGGCGTTCTCTCCCAAATCCAGATAACCCTTGCCCAGGCCAAAGCGCAGCAATGAGTTATCCACACCCTTGGCGAGCATTTTTTCCAGGGATTCGAGCATTGGTGGAGTCCTTTTCTAGTGCGTCAGAAAGATCTGCGGTGCCGCCATCGCTGGCAAGCCAGCTCCCACAAGGATCTCGGGTGCACATCACATTTGTGAACAACCGAAAAACCTGTGGGAGCTGGCTTGCCAGCGATGGGGCCAATGAAGGCACCGCTCATTCAGGATCAGAAAAAGCTGAGACCCACATGAAACAGCTTCTCCACATCGCGAATATGCTTTTTATCCACAAGGAACAGAATCACGTGGTCGCCGGTTTCGATCACCGTATCGTCGTGGGCGATGATCACTTCTTCGTTACGGATGATCGCGCCAATCGTGCTGCCCGGTGGCAGGCCGATTTTCTCGATCGGCCGGCCGATGACCTTGCTCGACTTTGCATCACCGTGGGCAATCGCCTCGATGGCCTCTGCCGCACCCCGGCGCAGTGAGTGTACGCTGACGATATCGCCACGCCGCACGTGAGCGAGCAAGGTGCCGATGGTCGCCAGTTGCGGGCTGATGGCGATGTCGATGTCGCCACCCTGGATCAGGTCGACGTAAGCCGGGTTGTTGATGATCGTCATTACCTTCTTCGCGCCCAGGCGCTTGGCCAGCAGGGACGACATGATGTTGGCTTCGTCATCGTTGGTCAGCGCAAGGAAGATGTCGGCGTCGGCGATGTTTTCCTCCAGCAGCAGATCACGGTCCGACGCACTGCCCTGCAGCACCACGGTGCTGTCGAGGGTGTCGGAGAGATAGCGGCAGCGCGCCGGGCTCATCTCGATGATCTTCACCTGGTAGCGGCTTTCGATGGCCTCGGCCAGACGCTCACCGATCTGTCCGCCACCGGCAATCACGATACGTTTGTAGGTTTCGTCGAGACGGCGCATTTCGCTCATCACTGCGCGAATATTCTCACGGGCGGCGATGAAGAAGACTTCGTCGTCAGCCTCGATCACCGTATCGCCCTGGGGCAGGATCGGCCGGTCGCGGCGGAAAATCGCGGCCACGCGGGTTTCGACATTCGGCATGTGTTCGCGCAACTGGCGCAGCTGCTGACCCACCAGCGGCCCGCCGTAATACGCGCGCACCGCGACAAGCTGCGCCTGTCCTTCGGCGAAGTCGATCACTTGCAGTGCGCCCGGATGCTGGATCAAACGCTTGATGTAGTTGGTCACCACCTGCTCGGGGCTGATCAGCACGTCGACCGGAATCGCTTCGTTCTGGAACAGCTGTTCTTCGCGATTGAGGTAGGACGCTTCGCGCACCCGGGCGATCTTGGTCGGGGTGTGGAACAAGGTGTGCGCGACCTGACAGGCGACCATGTTGGTCTCGTCGCTGTTGGTCACCGCCACCAGCATGTCGGCATCGTCGGCGCCGGCCTGACGCAGCACTGACGGCAGCGAACCCCGGCCCTGGATGGTGCGGATGTCGAGACGGTCGCCGAGGTCGCGCAGGCGGTCGCCGTCGGTGTCGACCACGGTGATGTCGTTGGCTTCGCTCGCCAAATGTTCGGCCAGCGAACCGCCGACCTGCCCCGCACCGAGGATGATGATTTTCATCCAGTCACTCCATTGAATCCGTTTAGCCGCGCGCGGCAGCGATCTTGATCAGCTTGGCGTAGTAGAACCCGTCATGCCCGCCCTGCTGGGCCAGCAATTGGCGACCATGGGGCTGTTTGATCCCGGCCGTTGTTGCCAGATCCAGTTCGCGGGCACCGGGCGTGCGCTCGAGAAACGCGGCAATGACTTCGGTGTTCTCGGTCGGCAGCGTCGAGCAGGTGGCGTAGAGCAGGATGCCGCCGACTTCAAGGGTTTTCCACAGGGCGTCAAGCAGTTCGCCTTGCAGTTGCGCGAGGGCGGCGATGTCGTCGGCCTGACGGGTCAGCTTGATGTCCGGGTGGCGGCGGATCACCCCGGTGGCCGAACATGGCGCGTCGAGCAGGATGCGCTGGAAAGGCTTGCCGTCCCACCACGCGGCGGTATCGCGGCCGTCGGCGGCGATCAGTTCGGCGCTCAGGCCCAGCCGCGCAAGGTTCTCCTTTACCCGCACCAGACGCTTGGCTTCCAGATCCACCGCCACCACGCCGGCCAGCGCCGGTTCGGCTTCAAGGATGTGGCAGGTCTTGCCGCCAGGGGCGCAGCAGGCGTCGAGCACTCGCTGACCCGGAGCCAGATCGAGCAGGTCGGCGGCCAGTTGCGCCGCTTCGTCCTGCACGCTGATCCAGCCTTCGGCAAAACCCGGCAGGCTGCGCACGTCGGTGGCGGCTTCGAGGACGATGCCGTCGCGGCTGTAAACACACGGCGTGGCAGCGATGCCGGCGTTGCTAAGCAAACCGAGGTAGGCGTCGCGGCTGTGATGACGGCGGTTGACCCGCAGGATCATCGGCGGATGGGCGTTATTCGCGGCGCAGATCGCTTCCCATTGTTCCGGCCAGAAAGCTTTCAGGGATTTTTGCAGCCAGCGCGGGTGGGCGGTGCGCACCACCGGATCGCGCTCCAGCTCAGCGAAAATCGTCTCGCTTTCACGCTGGGCGTTGCGCAGCACGGCGTTGAGCAAACCTTTGGCCCAGGGCTTTTTCAGCTTATCGGCGCAACCGACGGTTTCGCCGATGGCCGCGTGCGGCGGTACGCGGGTGTAGAGCAGTTGATAGAGACCGACCAGCAGCAGCGCCTCGACATCGGCGTCGGCAGCCTTGAACGGTTTCTGCAACAGCTTTTCCGCCAATGCCGACAGCCGTGGCTGCCAGCGCGCGGTGCCGAACGCCAGATCCTGGGTGAAGCCGCGATCGCGGTCTTCGACCTTGTCCAGTTGCGTCGGCAGGGAACTGTTGAGCGACGCCTTGCCGCTGAGCACGGCGGCGAGTGCCTTGGCGGCGGCCAGACGCGGGTTCATTGCGCGTCCACCGCTGCACCCAACACCGTGCCGACGGCGAATTTTTCGCGGCGGCTGTTGAACAGGTCGCTGAAGTTCAGCGCCTTGCCGCCGGGCAGTTGCATACGGGTCAGGCACAGTGCCTGCTCACCGCAGGCGACGATCAGACCGTCCTTGCTGGCGCTGAGGATTTCACCCGGTGCGCCTTTGCCGTCAGCCAGCGTTGCGGCCAGCACTTTCAGCGCTTCACCATTGAGGGTGCTGTGGGTGATCGGCCATGGGTTGAACGCACGGACCAGACGCTCCAGCTCAACCGCCGGACGGCGCCAGTCGAGGCGTGCTTCATCCTTGTTGAGTTTGTGGGCGTAGGTGGCGAGCTCGTCGTTCTGCACTTCGCCTTCGAGGGTTCCGGCGGCCAGGCCGGCAATTGCCTGAACCACGGCGGGCGGGCCCATTTCGGCGAGGCGGTCGTGCAGCGTGCCACCGGTGTCGTCGGCACTGATCGGGGTCACCACCTTGAGCAGCATCGGCCCGGTATCGAGGCCGGCTTCCATGCGCATCACGGTCACGCCGCTTTCGGCGTCACCGTGTTCCACGGCGCGCTGGATCGGCGCCGCACCGCGCCAGCGTGGCAGCAAGGAGGCGTGACTGTTGATGCAGCCCAGACGCGGAATATCCAGCACCGCTTGCGGCAGAATCAGGCCGTAGGCGACCACCACCATCAAATCCGGCTTCAATGCGGCGAGTTCAGCCTGAGCATCAGCGTTGCGCAGGGTCGGCGGCTGCAACACCTGGATATTATTTTCCAGGGCCAACTGTTTGACCGGGCTCGGCATCAGTTTTTGCCCGCGACCGGCCGGACGATCCGGTTGGGTGTAGACCGCAACGATCTCGTAAGGGCTGTTCAGCAGGGCCTTGAGGTGTTCGGCGGCGAACTCGGGGGTGCCGGCAAAAACGATGCGCAGTGGCTCAGTCATGAAGGGAATCTCATAAAAAGAAAAAGGCTTGCCGCAGCAAGCCTTTGAAGAGGGGCATCAAGCGTTCTGGCGGTGGAGCTTTTCCAGTTTCTTCTTGATCCGGTCGCGTTTGAGCGTGGACAGGTAATCGACGAACAACTTGCCGTTGAGGTGATCGCATTCGTGCTGGATGCACACCGCGAGCAGGCCTTCGGCGATCAGTTCGTAAGGCTGGCCATCGCGGTCCAGCGCCTTGATCTTGACCTTCTGCGGGCGGTCGACGTTTTCGTAGAAACCCGGCACTGAAAGGCAGCCTTCCTGGTACTGATCCATCTCGTCGGTAAGCGATTCGAACTCGGGGTTGATGAACACCCGGGGTTCGGTGCGGTCTTCGGAAAGGTCCATCACGACGATACGTTTGTGCACGTTGACCTGGGTCGCGGCAAGGCCGATGCCCGGCGCTTCATACATTGTTTCAAACATGTCATCGACCAACTGACGCACTTCGTCGTCCACTACAGCCACAGGCTTGGCGATAGTACGCAGACGCGGGTCCGGGAATTCGAGGATGTTTAAAATGGCCATAGGCTGATTGCTGCACGTATTGAGTAAAGTCGGGTCGATGGCCTGGCAGGTCCGAAGATGCAGGCTACCGTTGTGAAGCGTAGCCAATGCAATTTGCACCAGCGAGCCACGGGGGCTCTGACGGTTCACGCGAACGCACATGATAAAGGGATTCGCTGCATGAGGAAAACACTACTCGCCCTGCTGCTTCTGGCTTCGGCCACGGCTGCGCAAGGGCAAGTGCAACTCAGGGATGGTTTTCCACAGCAATACACGGTGGTTTCAGGGGACACACTCTGGGACATTTCCGGCAAATACCTGCGCGAGCCCTGGCAATGGCCACAGCTGTGGCGGGCCAATCCGCAAATTGAAAACCCCAACCTGATCTACCCCGGTGACACGCTGACGCTCAGTTACGTCAACGGCCAGCCGCAACTGACCCTCAATCGCGGCGAGTCACGGGGCACCATCAAGCTGTCGCCACGCATCCGTACCAGCCCCGTGGCCGAGGCGATTCCGAGCATTCCGCTGAAGTCGATCAACAGTTTCCTGCTGAGCAATCGCATCGTCGACAAGGTCGAGGACTTCGACAAGGCGCCGTACATCGTCGCCGGCGATGCCGAGCGTGTGCTCAGCGGCACCGGCGACCGGATCTTCGCTCGCGGCCACTTCGACCCGAATCAACCGGTGTACGGCATCTTCCGCCAGGGCAAGGTCTACACCGACCCGCAGACCAAGGAATTCCTGGGGATCAACGCCGACGACATCGGCGGCGGTGAAATCGTCGCCACCGAAGGCGACGTCGCCACCCTCGCCCTGCAACGCACCACCCAGGAAGTACGCCTCGGCGATCGTTTGTTCAGCGGCGAAGAGCGTTCGATCAACTCGACCTTCATGCCCAGCGCCCCGGCCAGCACCATCAACGGCCTGATCATCGACGTGCCGCGCGGCGTCACGCAGATCGGCGTAATGGACGTGGTCACCCTGAACAAAGGCAAGCGCGACGGCCTCGCTGAAGGCAACGTGCTGGTGGTGATGAAGACCGGGGAAACCGTGCGCGACCGGATCACCGGGCAGCCGCTGAAAATTCCTGACGAACGGGCCGGGTTGCTGATGGTGTTCCGCACTTACGACAAACTCAGTTACGGCCTCGTCCTCAACGCATCGCGCTCGCTGGCGGTGCTCGACAAGGTGCGAAATCCTTAGCAGGCTTAACAAGTTACCAACAGAGTTATCCACAGCTTGTTCCGAATGGTTCGGGACTTATAACGATCAAGGATGATCCACCATGCTGTCTGCCCATACGCCGGTTTCCCCTGCGGAACTGGAAGCGCGGTTGCGCCTGCACCGCTTGCCGGAAATCGGCCCGAAACGTTTTGCCAAATTGCTTGAAGCCTTCGGCTCGGCGTCAAAAGCCATCAGTGCGCCGGCCAGTGCCTGGCGTGCGCTGGGTTTACCGGCGGCGTCGGCCGAGGCGCGGCGCAGCCCCGAAGTACGCGACGGCGCCAGCCATGCGATGCGCTGGCTAGAGCACCCGCAGCAGCATTTGCTGATGTGGGATCAAGCGGATTACCCCGCGCTGCTGGCGCAGATTCCCGACCCGCCACCGCTGTTGTTCGTGGCCGGCGACCCGATGATTCTGGAAAAACCACAGTTGGCGATGGTCGGCAGTCGCCGTGCTTCGCGTCCGGGAATGGACACCGCCGCAGCGTTTTCCCGCAGCCTCGCCGGGGCCGGTTTTGTCATCACCAGTGGCTTGGCGCTAGGCATCGATGCGGCGGCCCATCAAGCAGCGCTGGACGTCGGCGGGCAAACCGTTGGCGTACTCGGCACTGGCCTGGAAAATTTTTATCCACAGCGCAATCGGCGCTTGGCCGATGCCATGATCGCCTCCGGCAGTGCGGTGCTTTCGGAGTTTCCACTGGACGCCGGGCCGACGGCCAGCAACTTCCCGCGACGCAACCGGATCATCAGCGGTTTGTCCCTTGGCGTGCTGGTGGTCGAGGCGAGTGTCGCCAGCGGTTCACTGATCACCGCCCGGCTGGCGGCGGAACAGGGTCGCGAGGTGTATGCGATTCCCGGTTCGATCCATCACCCCGGAGCACGTGGCTGCCATCAGTTGATCCGCGACGGTGCGGTGCTGGTGGAAACCATCGAACACATTCTCGAAGCCTTGCGCGGCTGGCAGCATTTACCGTTAGCCACAGACCCGCCGGATGCCGCGCATCCCTTGCTTGATCTGCTGCACGCCGCACCGCACACCAGCGAAGCCTTGGTCGACAGCAGCGGCTGGGCGTTGCCAAAAGTGCTGGCCGCGCTCACCGAACTGGAAATGGACGGCCGCGCAGTGTGCGAAAACGGTCGCTGGCTGGCGAGGACACGCTAGGTTTTACAGGGAAGATCGGTAAACTGCGCAAAACCTGTTTTCGGAGAGTTTTTTCATGGTCAACAGTTGGCGTGTGCAACAAGCCGCACGAGAGATTCGCGCCGGGGCGGTGATTGCCTATCCAACCGAAGCCGTCTGGGGGCTGGGTTGCGACCCGTGGAACGAAGAGGCAGTGGATCGGCTGCTGGCGATCAAGAACCGTTCGGTGGACAAGGGCCTGATCCTGGTCGCCGACAACATCCGCCAGTTCGACTTCCTGTTCGAAGACTTCCCGCAAGAGTGGATCGACCGCATGGCCAGCACCTGGCCGGGACCGAACACCTGGCTGGTGCCGCATCAGAACCTGTTGCCGGAATGGGTGACGGGCGTGCATGACACGGTGGCGCTACGGGTCAGCGATCACCCGCAGGTGCGGGATCTGTGCTCGATGGTCGGGCCGCTGATTTCCACCTCGGCCAACCCGCAGGGGCGGCCGGCGGCGCGCACGCGGTTGCGCGTCGAGCAGTATTTCCGTGGGCAGATCGACCTGATCCTTGGCGGGCAACTGGGCGGGCGCAAGAACCCCAGCGTGATTCGCGATCTGGCAACCGGCAAGGTCATTCGTCCCGACTGATCCTGCGTCGAAAACCTTTACCGTGAGTCTTCCTCGCCTTGATGGTGAGGAGGACTACGCGCGCCTGCGATTTATCCTGCAATGACGGCAGTTTCCCTGTCGGAAAAGTCGCCAAGTCCCTGGATTTATTGGCTTTTCCCACTTGATTATCAGACTTTCTGGCGTGGCGGAATCGGCAAAAGCAACCATCCTTTCCCTGCACTCGAAACACTTCGATAAGTTAAGGTCTGCGGAGAAAGAATGGACACTACCAATTTGCAACTCACGGATTACCTGCAGGCGCTTCAGGTGACGTTGAAGAGTCACCATGAGGGTTGTCGCATCGTGATGCTTGAGGCAGGGGCGGATACTCAGGAGTTCGACCGGTTTATCGATCGGCAATTTCGGCTTCGGTTGCAGCATTACATGCTGACTTCACGGGCGCGGATGCTCGAAACCAGACTGGCGATAAAGTCGCGCAGTACCCATTTCCTGCTGTATCGGCACGACCAACTGTTGGCGGTATTGAGGGCGACTCCGGCGCCGTTCGAGTGGGTATCGCTGGCGCAGCAACATGTTTCTCCGACGGCGGCGCTGTCGCGCCATGTCGAATTCAGCCGCTTGATTTCGTACACGACCAATCAACTGCCTATCGCGGTCAACGGTCTGCTGGCGGCCGCTACCGAGTGGGCGATAAAACGCGGCTATCGGGGGGTGACCGCGTTGTGCAGATCGCAACAACTGCGCTTTTATCAGCGCTTCGGCCTGATGCCGATCGCTTCCAATGCCCTGCATATCGACCAGCGCGCACGTGGCGATTACTGGGTGTTGTCAGCCGAGTGGCGACAAATCCTCGCGGCGGTCCAGCAGCCTGATCCGGCGGTTGGCCACGTGGTGCAAAAACCGTTGGAGTGTCATCTGCCGAGGTGCTGAACGCGTTCGAACTGACTTGCCAGCCGTGGGTTTGCAACCCTGACTGGCAAGACGTCGAAGGTTTGTCAGGGCAAAAGAATGGTCGAGCCGGTGGTACGCCGGGCCGACAATTCGGTCTGCGCCTTCGCCGCATCAGCCAGTGGATAGCGCTGGCTGATGTCTACCTTGAGCTTGCCGCTGATGATCATCTCGAACAGCTCGTCAGCCATGCGCTGCAGGTTCTCGGCGTTGTTGGCGTAGGTCGCCAGGGTTGGTCGAGTTACGTACAGCGAGCCCTTGGCTGAGAGAATTCCCAGATTCACCCCGTCCACCGCACCGGAGGCGTTGCCGAAACTCACCACCAGCCCACGCGGCGAAACGCTATCGAGCGAGGTCAGCCAGGTGTCCTTGCCGACGCCGTCATACACCACCGGGACTTTCTTGCCGTCGGTCAGCTCCAGCACCCGCTCTGCCACGTTTTCGTGGCTGTAATCGATGGTTGCCCAGGCGCCGTTGGCCTTGGCCAGTTCGGCTTTCTCCTTCGAACTGACCGTGCCGATCAGCTTGACGTCCAGCGCCTTGGCCCATTGGCAGGCCAGCGAACCGACACCCCCTGCAGCGGCGTGGAACAGAATGGTTTCGCCACCCTTGAGTTCATAAGTCTGGCGCAGCAGGTACTGCACAGTGAGGCCCTTGAGCATGACCCCGGCTGCGGTCTCGAAACTGATCTCGTCCGGCAGTTTTACCAGATTGGCTTCGGGCAGCACGTGCAACTGGCTGTAGGCACCCAGCGGGCCGCTGCCATATGCCACGCGATCACCAACCTTGAACCGGGTAACGTCGCTGCCCACCGCATCGACGATACCGGCGCCTTCCGCGCCGAGGCCGGACGGCAAGGCTGGCGGGGCATACAGACCGCTGCGGAAATAGGTGTCGATGAAGTTCAGGCCGATCGCCTTGTTCGCCACCCGCACCTGATTCGGGCCGGGCGCGGCGGGTTCGTAGTCAACAAACTCGAGTACTTCGGGACCGCCGTGGGCGCGGAACTGGATACGCTTTGCCATCTGCCTGCTCTCCTTGGGTCGTTTGTAAGCCCCCTATCCAACTCCCCTGCTTGATCTTCGTCAACTGCGGCGCGCAGGTTTGCGGTGTTATGCTACGCGCCCATTTGCGCCGCCCCCTGCCTGCGGGGCGCCCGCGTAGTTATGCCCGATTCAAGGTGAAGCCATGACGACCCGCACCGATGCCGTAAAGGCCTATCTGCTCGACTTGCAAGACCGCATCTGCGCCGCGCTGGAAACCGAGGATGGCGGCACGCGCTTCGTCGAAGACGCCTGGAGCCGGCCTGCCGGTGGTGGCGGTCGTACCCGCGTAATCGAGAACGGTACGGTGATCGAAAAGGGCGGCGTCAACTTTTCCCACGTATTCGGCAGTGGTCTGCCGCCGTCGGCCAGTGCCCACCGTCCGGAACTGGCCGGTCGTGGCTTTGAAGCCCTCGGCGTGTCGCTGGTGATTCATCCGCACAACCCGCATGTGCCGACGTCCCACGCCAACGTGCGCTTTTTCATCGCCGAAAAGGAAGGTGAAGAGCCGGTCTGGTGGTTCGGCGGCGGCTTCGACCTGACCCCGTATTACGGCAACGAAGAAGACTGCATCCACTGGCACCGCGTCGCCGAGCAGGCCTGCGCGCCATTCGGTGCGGACGTCTACCCGCGTTACAAGGCCTGGTGCGACACCTACTTCCACATCAAGCATCGCCACGAACCGCGCGGCATCGGCGGGCTATTTTTCGATGATCTGAACGAGTGGGACTTCGACACCAGTTTCGCCTTCATGCGTGCCATCGGTGATGCCTACATCGACGCTTACCTACCCATCGTGCAGCGCCGCAAGCACGAGGCGTTCACCGCCAAACAGCGTGAATTCCAGGAATTCCGCCGTGGCCGCTACGTCGAGTTCAACCTGGTTTACGACCGAGGCACGCTGTTCGGCCTGCAATCGGGCGGGCGTACCGAGTCGATCCTCATGTCGTTGCCGCCGCAAGTGCGCTGGGCCTACGACTTCAAGGCCGAACCGGGCAGCGAAGAAGCGCGCCTGACCGACTACTTCCTGCAAGACCGCGACTGGCTGGCTCAGGCCTGAGGACCGTTGATGGATCGTTATGTCGTTTTCGGTAACCCGATCGGCCACAGCAAGTCGCCGATGATTCACAAGCTGTTCGCCGAACAGACCGGCCAGCGCCTCGACTACAGCACCCTGCTGGCGCCGCTTGACGATTTTACTGGCTACGCCACGGCGTTCTTCCAGGACGGTCGCGGCGCCAATGTCACGGTGCCGTTCAAGGAAGAGGCCTATCGCCTGGCGAACAGCCTGACCGCCCGTGCACAGCGGGCCGGTGCGGTGAACACCTTGAGCAAACTGGCCGACGGCTCATTGCTCGGCGACAACACCGACGGCGCCGGGCTGGTGCGTGACCTGACGGTGAATGCCGGGTTCAGCCTGACTGGCAAACGCATTTTGTTGCTCGGCGCCGGCGGCGCGGTGCGTGGCGCACTGGAGCCGTTGCTCGCGGAAAAACCGGCGTCGGTGATCATCGCCAACCGCACGGTGGACAAGGCCGAGCTGCTGGCCGAGCTGTTCTGTGATCTGGGGCCGGTGTCGGCCAGCGGTTTCGACTGGTTGCAGGAGCCGGTGGACGTGATCATCAACGCCACCTCCGCCAGCCTCACCGGCGACGTGCCGCCGATTGCAGTGAGCTTGATCGAGCCGGGCCAGACCCTGTGCTACGACATGATGTACGGCAAGGAACCGACTGCGTTCTGTCGTTGGGCCAGTGAGCATGGCGCGGCGGTGTCGATGGATGGTCTGGGGATGCTGGCCGAGCAGGCGGCCGAGGCGTTTTTCCTGTGGCGCGGGGTGCGTCCGGATACGGCGCCGGTGCTGGCCGAACTGCGCCGCCAACTGGCGCAATAAAAGAGCCTTTGTGGCGAGGGAGCTTGCTCCCGCTCGGGTGCGAAGCGCCCGCAGTTGGGTTTGGGCTGCTGCGCCGCCAGCGGGAGCAAGCTCCCTCGCCACAGAAGTCTGGAATGGCCAGCAGGTCAGTCCTCAAACCGGATCGGGCATTTCTCCGCGCCTTCCAGCTTCCTCAATTCCTCCACCACCTGCGGTCGCGCCCGGCGCAGGGTCAGGCTGCGATCCTGACGCAGCAGGCGCCGCGCCTCCTGATGCAGCATCTCCACTCCCGAGTAGTCGATGAAATTGATCTGCTGCGCCTCGATCACCACGCGCGCGCCGTGCAGCCGTTGCAGGCGCACTTGCAGGTAATGGCTGGCGCCGAAGAAGATCGAGCCGCCGACCCGCAGCACGTCCTCCTCGCCGTCGCGCCAATGCTGCACTCGCGGTTGCGAGGTGCGCTTGAGGTAGAAGAACAGCGACGCCAGCACCCCGGCGTAAATCGCCGTCTGCAATTCCAGCAGCAGCGTGGCGAGGCAGGTCAATGCCATGACCACGAACTCGGCGTGGCTGACCCGCAGCAGCGCGCGAATGCCGCGATGATCGACCAGGCCCCAAGCGATCAGCAGAATGCTCCCGGCCATGGCCGGAATCGGAATGTGCGAAATCAGCCCGGCGCCGAAAATCGCGAACAACGCGACCCAGATCGCCGAAAACACTCCGGCCAGCGGCGAACAGGCGCCCGCCTCGTAACTCAGGCCGGAACGGGTGAACGAGCCGGCGGATAGCGAACCGGAAAAGAACGCCCCGACGATATTGGATAAACCCTGCGCGCGGACTTCCTGATTGGCATCGAGCAACTGCTGCGAGCGCGCCGAAATCGAGCGCGCGATCGACAGACTCGTCACCAGCCCGAGCATGCCCACCGCCACCGCGCTCGGCAGCAAGCGCAGCACCAGATCGAGATCCAGCGGCAGCGCACTGAACGGTGGCAGGCGTCCGACAAAGGCGCTGACCAGATGCACGTGGCCGAACATCGCCGGCCATAACCACACCACTGCGCTGCCCAGCACCAGCGTTATCAACAGAGTCGGCCAGCGCGGCAGCAGTTGTCTGAGGACAAAACCGACCAGCACCGTGGCCACACCCAACACCAGTGATGGTTTATCCACAGCCCGCAGGTGTTGCAGCAGGTCCATCAGACTGGCCAACGCCGTGGCTTTCGCCGGCAGATCCAGCCCCAGCAGATTGGGCAACTGGCCGATGGCAATCACCACTGCCGCGCCGAGGGTGAAACCGAGCACCACCGAATGCGAGACGAAATTCACCAGCGCGCCGAAGCGCAGCAGGCCGAGCAGCCACTGGAAAATCCCCGCCAGAAAGCTCAGCAACAGGATCAGCGTGATGTAGTCCTGTGACGCCGGCACAGCCAAGGGGCTGACGCTGGCATACAGCACAATCGAAATCGCTGCAGTCGGGCCGCAGATCAGATGCCACGACGACCCCCACAGGCAGGCGATCAGCACCGGGATGATCGCGGCGTAGAGGCCGTATTCCGGCGGCAGGCCGGCGATCAGCGCGTAAGCGATCGACTGCGGTAGCGCGAGAATGGCGCCGCTGAGGCCAACGACCAGATCCCGGCCGACGCTGGCGCGGGTTTGCCGCGGTAGCCAGGTCAGGAAGGGGAAAAGTGAGTGGCGACTGGGCAGGGCCATGGGTCCTCGCGGGCGGGTTTTGTTCAAGGTTATCAGGGTGCCAGGGTAAAGGCCCTCACCCTAACCCTCTCCCGGAGGGAGAGGGGACTGATCGAGGTGAAAGAGGGAAGTACGCCGACCTGAGATATCCAGTCGAACTCAGGTTCTGAACAACATAAAGATCGGCTCCCTTCCCCCTCACCCCCTCTGGGGGAGAGGGCTGGGGTGAGGGGGCAAAAATCTCAAGCCGAGCAAAATTCAAAGCCACCCCACTGTCAAAGCTTTGCCTTTACAGCCGCCAAACCATCCTTGCCATCCACGGTCTTCACCCCCTCCAGCCATTTATCCAGCACCGCCGGATTGGCTTTGATCCATGCCTTCACCGCATCGGCATTGCTGACTTTCTTGTTCACCACCTCAGCCATGATGCTGTTCTCCATGTCCTGGGTGAACGCCAGGTTGGTCAGCAACTTGACCACATTCGGGCAGGCCTCGGCGTAGCCTTTACGGGTCAGGGTGTAGACGCTGCCGGTGTCGCCGAAGTATTTCTCGCCGCCCTTGAGGTAATGCATCTTCAGCTGCACGTTCATCGGGTGCGGGGTCCAGCCGAGGAAGGTGACGAATTTCTGCTTTTTCACCGCCCGCGACACTTCGGCGAGCATCGCTTGTTCGCTGGATTCGATCAGCTTCCACTGGCCGAGGTCGAAGTCGTTCTTCTTGATGATTTCCTGCAGCGAAATGTTCGCGGGTGCACCGGAACCGATGCCGTAAATCTTTTTCTCGAATTTGTCGGCGTATTTGTTCAGGTCGGCAAAGTCATGCACGCCCGCGTCCCACACGTAATCCGGCACGGCCAGGGTGAATTCGGTGCCGTCGAGGTTCTTCGCCAGTTGCGTGACGTCACCGGTGGCGACGAACTTGTCGTAGAAGCCCTGCTGCGCCGGCATCCAGTTGCCGAGGAACACATCCACCTGACCGTCCTTCAAACCGCCGAAGGTGATCGGCACCGCGAGGGTGTCGACCTTGGCCTTGTAGCCCATGCCGTCCAGCAAAAAACCGGTGATGGCGTTGGTCGCGGCAATGTCGCTCCAGCCAGGATCAGCCATTCTCACCGTTTCGCAGCTTTGCTCGGCAAATGCCGAGGCGCTGCTCAGGGCCAGCAGGCCAATCGTCAGTGCTGTGGATAACTTGCGCATGGACTTCCCCTTACATTATTGGTTTTGGCAGGGTTGTGGATAACGGGCCTGGCGCTCCAGATCGTCGAGGTCGATGTGGTTGCGCATGTACTGCTGACTGGCGTCCACCAGCGGCTGGTGATCCCAGCTCTTCAGCTTGCCGATGGTCAGGGCATCGGCAACAAAACGGCGGCGGCGCTGGCTGGCGAGCACCTCGCGGTGAATCGCCGGGATATCCCACTTAGCCCGCGCTTCGGCGAGAAAATCGTCGAACAGCTGGCGATGTTGCGATGACTGGCTGAGTTCTTCGAGCTCACGCGGGTCGTTATGCACATCGAAGAGTAGGCACGGGTCGCTTTCACTGTAGATAAATTTGTAGGCGCCACGGCGGATCATCATCAGCGGGCTGACCGTGCCTTCGGCCATGTATTCGCCGAACACTTCATCATGCCCGCCCTGCCCTTGCAGATGCGCCAGCAGCGAGCGGCCGTCCAGCGGCAAGCCCGGTTCCAGCACGCCTCCAGCCAGCTCGACGAAGGTCGGCAACAGATCGGCAGTGGACACCGCGGCGCTGACCCGGCCGGCAGCGAACTGCCCCGGCGCACTGATCAACAGCGGCACCCGCGCAGCCATCTCGAACCAGTGCATTTTGTACCAGAGGCCTTTCTCGCCGAGCATGTCGCCATGGTCGCCGGAGAAGACGATGATGGTGTCATCGATCAGCCCGGTATCTTCGAGAGTTTGCAGGAGTTTGCCGACGTTGGCGTCGATATAGCTGCACGCGCCGAAGTAGGCACGCCGTGCATCGCGAATCTTATCCACAGGCAATGGCTTGTCCCACAGGTCATAGACCTTGAGCAGGCGCTGCGAGTGTGGATCGAGGGAATGTTGCTCCGGGGTGGTCGGCAGCGGGATGTTACCGTCGTCGTACAAATCCCAGAACGCCTTGGGGATGGTGTACGGATCGTGTGGGTGGGTCATCGACACGGTCAGGCAGAACGGTTGGTCGCCGTCCTCGCGAATGTGATCGAACAGGTATTGCCGGGCCTTGAACACCACCTCTTCATCGAAGTCGAGCTGGTTGGTACGCACGCACGGACCCGCCTGCAGCACCGAGGACATGTTGTGATACCAGCTCGGGCGTACGTCCGGCTCGTCCCAGTTCACCGCCCAGCCGTAGTCGGCCGGGTAGATGTCGCTGGTCAGGCGTTCTTCATAACCGTGCAACTGATCCGGGCCGCAGAAATGCATCTTGCCCGACAGCGCGGTGCGGTAGCCGAGGCGGCGCAGGTAGTGGGCGTAGGTCGGAATGTCGGCGGGGAAATCGGCGGCGTTGTCGTAGGCGCCGATCTTGCTCGGCAACTGGCCGCTGACCAGGGTGAAGCGCGATGGCGCGCACAGCGGACTGTTGCAGTAAGCGGCATCGAACACCACGCCTTGGGCGGCGAGGCGCGAAAGGTTCGGCAGTTTGATCGGCGACGGGCCGTAAATTGGCAACATTGGCGCGGCCATTTGATCGGCCATGATGAAAAGAATGTTCTTGCGCTTCATGTGATCGCGGCATTCCATAGTGAATATTTATGCGATATTGCTGCGATCGAGCATGGAGTCCATGCCCTGTCCGGTAAAGCCCGCGCCGGACAATGACTAGGATAAGCACCGCTTATGTATGAAGCCCTCGGTAATCTGTCCCTCGACCTGTTGCGCGCCTTCGAAGCGGCGGCGCGCCATCGCAGCTTTACCGCCGCCGCGGTGGAGCTGGGCACCACGCAACCGGCGATCAGCCAACAGATCAAGCGTCTGGAAGAGCAGCTTGGAGCACGGCTGTTTGACCGAATATACCGCGGCATTGAACTGACCGAGGGCGGGGTGATTCTGTTCGAGCAGGTTCAGCTCGGTTTGCAGCATATCGATGCAGGATTGAGTGCGATCAGCACGCAGCAGCAACATGAAGTGTTGCAGGTCGCCACCGATTTCGCATTCGCCGCTTACTGGCTGATGCCGCGCCTGCACCGCTTCCACGAAGCCAACCCGAACGTCGATGTCAGCCTGGTCACCAGCGAGCGCAACCACAACATGCTGCGTACCGACATCGATGTCGCGGTGCTGTTTGGTGACGGCCGATTCAAACAGGGCGAGAGCCATTGGCTGTTCAGCGAAGAAGTGTTTCCAGTGTGCAGCCCGCAACTGCTCAAGGGCCGCACCCTGCCCTTGCCTGCTCAGGCGTTGCTGGAGTTTCCGTTGCTGCACTTGCGCGGGGAAAACAGCAGCAACTGGTTTGACTGGAGCGGTCTGTTTCGCGAACTGGGCATCAACACGCCGCCTGCACCGGGGCAATTGCGTTTCGACAATTACACCCTGCTGATTCAAGCGGCGATTGGCGGTCAGGGTGTGGCCATCGGCTGGCGGCATCTTGTGGATAACTTGCTGACCCAGGGCTTGCTCTGTCGGCCTGTCACCGAGACCACGTTGTCGCGTCTGGGTTATTACGTGGTGTTGCCGCAGCGCAAACGCCGGGGTGCGTTGATTCAGCAGTTTGTCGACTGGTTGATGACCGAACAGGCCAGCAGCGCAGAGTCCCTCGCCGGAGTGGCATTGCCATCGATTGCGGTTTGAACAGCAAAAGCAACTCCCTGTAGGAGCTGCCGCAGGCTGCGATCTTTTTACGTACCCGACGTCGCCACAAAATTCACATGCTGCCCCACATGCAGATTCAACCGCAGCTCATCGGCAATCCCCACCGCAACGCGGTTCAGCCGTTCCAGCGGCTCCGCCAGCCCCGGCTCCAGATTGCCGCCCACCTGGCTGAAATGCTCGATCGTCAGCCCCGCCACCCCATGCGGCGCATTCACCAGCGTCCACTGCAGCGGGCTGCTTTGCAGGGCTTCGCGGATTTCCTCGGCGGCGTGGCGTTGCAACCCGTCGTCCAGTTCCAGCTCGTCGAGCACGGCAAAATTGCCCACCAGAAACAGCCGTGAAACGTTGGCTGCCTGCAGACCATCCACCAACGCATCGACAGCCAGCACCTGTTCCACCGGCCCCAGCACCACCGATCTTTCCACATGGTCGCTGTTGAACGGCAAGCCCGGCGCATCCAGCAGGCAGATCACCGCCGAGCTGCCCGCTACGCTCTGTTTTACCCGCTCGGAGTCAAACAGATCGCCGCTTTTGGTGCGCAGTCCCGGACGCGGCGCGAGTACATTCAGATCGTCGAGAATCGCGATGACTTCGTGCTGACGGCGCAGCAATTCAGCCATCAATGCACCGCCGAGGCTGGCCATGGCACCATAGAGCACCACTTTGACCATTGGGGTTTCGGCATTTTTCATGGCTGATTCCTTTTTGTTGTCCCTTGTATGGCGTGTGACATGCAGCCTGCGCCGAGGGTTCGAACCGATTCAGAGGCTTTCCGATGCAAGCAATCAATGGCTATCACGCCCACGTCTATTTCGACGCCGGCACCATCGATCAGGCGCGCGCCTTGTGTGAACAGGCGGCGCAGTTGTTTCCTCTGAAGATGGGGCGCGTCCATGAGCGCCCGGTCGGCCCGCACCCGGACTGGAGCTGCCAACTGGCTTTCGGCCCGGAGCTGATCGGCGAGGTGCTGCCGTGGCTGGCACTCAATCGCAAGGGGCTGGTGGTGTTCCTCCACCCGGATACCGGCGATGACTTGCTCGATCACACCGAGCACGCGATCTGGATGGGCGCGATGCGGCCGCTGGATTTGTCTGTTTTTTAATCAGAGCGTTTCTTGCGGCTCGCCCGGCAGATGTTCATCCAGATGCAGCCAGGGCAACTGGCTGTCGGTCCAGATATGCCGCTCGGCTGGCGCCTGCTCCGGGTGATCCAGCGTGGCGATGGTCACATCGATGCTTTCGGGACTGAGTTGCGTCACCAACGCCAGCTGCGCGCCACAACGCGGACAGAAATACCGCGCGCAACTGCTCGACGAGTCATAGCGCGAAGGCGTCCCGGCCAGCCACTGAAAGCTGGCCGCCGGAACCGTGATCCACGTGGTGACGATTCCGCCGCTGACCTTGCGGCAGATCGAGCAGTGGCAGTGGGCGATGTCCTGCAATCGCCCGCTGAACTGATAGCGAATATGTCCGCAGTGGCAGCCGCCGCTGTGCACTTCCCTCATGTCCCTGCCCTCCCGTGCCCGATTTTATTGACTCTAGCCGCATCCGACGGTCGGTTGGTCATTCGCCCGAAGCTTTCGTCAGCGAAAGCTGGCTGAAAGGTTGCCCGATTAGGATCGCCGCCACTACCGGCAACAGACCGGTTGGCCGATGCGTGTGATCGCTCGCACGCCAGGCCCAATTAACAACAACAATGGTGATTCTGATGTCCTCTGTAGCCCGCCTCCTCGCTGAAACTCCGCCCGTACGTCTCGTGCTTCCCGTTCTGCGCTGATCCCTTCCGATCCGCTCACTCAATTAGCCGCGCTACGCCTGGAGTACTCCCATGCTGACTTTCCTTGGCTTCGCCATGGTCATCACGTTCATGTTCCTGATCATGACCAAGCGCCTGTCTGCGCTGATCGCCCTGATCATCATCCCGATCCTGTTCGCCTTGTTCGGTGGTTTCGCGCCGAAGATCGGCCCGATGATGCTCGAAGGCATCACCAAGCTTGCGCCGACCGGCGTGATGCTGATGTTCGCCATTCTGTACTTCGCCCTGATGATCGACTCCGGCCTGTTCGACCCGGCCGTGCGCAAGATCCTCAAACTGGTCAAGGGCGACCCGTTGAAAGTTTCGGTCGGTACCGCCGTGCTGGCGCTCGTCGTCTCCCTCGATGGTGACGGCGCGACCACTTACATGATCTGCGTGGCCGCCATGCTGCCGCTGTACAGCCGCATCGGCATGAGCCCGCGGATCATGGCCGGTCTGATCATCCTCGCCGGTGGCGTGATGAACATGACCCCGTGGGGTGGCCCGACCGCCCGTGCCGCCAGTGCGCTGCATGTGGACCCGTCGGACATCTTCGTACCGATGATCCCGGCGATGGCCGCCGGTGTGGTGGCGATCCTGATCATTGCCTACTTCTACGGCAAACGTGAACGTGCGCGTCTGGGCGAGCTGCACCTGATCGGCGACGAGATCGATCACAGCGAAATCAGCGTCTCGCAGTTCCCCGATGCCCGCCGTCCGAAGCTGATCTGGTTCAACGGCCTGCTGACCCTGGCGCTGATGTGCACCCTGATCGCCGGCCTGCTGCCGCTGCCGGTGCTGTTCATGGTGGCGTTCAGTATCGCGATGATCGTCAACTACCCGTGCCTGCAAATGCAGAAGGACCGCGTTGCGGCCCACGCCGGCAGCGTGCTGTCGGTGGTCAGTCTGATTTTCGCTGCGGGTATCTTCACCGGTATCCTGTCCGGAACCGGCATGGTCGACGCCATGTCGAAAAGTCTGCTGGCAGTGATTCCGGACTTCCTCGGCCCGTACCTGGCGGTGATCACGGCGCTGGTGAGCATGCCGTTCACCTTCTTCATGTCGAACGACGCGTTCTACTACGGCGTGTTGCCGGTGCTCTCCGAAGCGGCCAGCCATTACGGCATCACCGCGGTGGAAATGGCCCGTGCCTCGATCGTCGGTCAGCCCGTCCACTTGCTCAGCCCGCTGGTTCCATCGACTTACCTGCTGGTGGCGCTGGCCGGTATCGAATTCGGCGATCACCAGCGTTTCACCCTGAAGTGGGCAGTGCTGGTCTGCCTGTGCATACTGGTGGCCGCCTTGCTGCTGGGGACGTTCCCGCTGTTCAGCACGTTGTAACGGCACTCACTCACCATGATGCCAGCTGCTTGCTGGCGTCCTGGTTTAACACTCGCTCAAAGGAATACACATGGATTGGCTGACCAACCCCGAAATCTGGGTTGCCTTCTTTACCCTGACCGCCCTGGAAATCGTTCTGGGCATCGATAACATCATCATGATTTCGATCCTGGTCAGCCGCATGCCCAAGCACATGCAGCAGCGCACGCGGATCTTCGGCCTGGGCCTGGCGATGATCACGCGGATCCTGTTGCTGCTGTCGATCACCTGGGTCATGCGCCTCACCGCCGACCTGTTCGTGGTGTTCGGCCAGGGCATTTCCGGTCGCGACCTGATCCTGTTCTTCGGTGGCCTGTTCCTGCTGTGGAAGAGCTCGCAGGAGATGTACCACGCACTGGAAGGCGAAGATGAAAGCGGCGACGAGCCTTCGGGCAAGGGTGGCAACTTCCTCTACACCATCATCCAGATCGCGATCATCGACATCGTGTTCTCGCTGGACTCGGTGATCACCGCCGTCGGCATGGTCTCCCATGTACCGGTGATGGTCGCGGCGATTGTCGTCGCGGTACTGGTGATGATGGCGGCCTCGGGCAAGATCAGCGAGTTCATCGACAAGCACCCGTCGCTGAAGATGCTGGCGCTGTCGTTCCTGCTGGTGGTCGGCACCGTGCTGATCGCCGAGTCGTTCGACGTGCACGTACCGAAAGGCTACGTCTACTTCGCCATGGCGTTCTCGCTGGCGGTGGAAGCGATCAACATCAAGATGCGCACCGCGATCGCCAGGAAGAAAAAACAGCAGGATCCGGTGAAGCTGCGCAAGGACGTGCCGGGGCAGTAACCCGCTGATCCGATAGCAATACAAAACCTGTGGGAGCTGGCTTGCCAGACTCCCACAGGTTTTTTTGTTCAAGCGGATTTTGAGCTCGTACACAAACCCTGTGGGAGCTGGCTTGCCAGCGATAGACGCGTGTCAGGCAACATCAATGTCGCCAGTGCTGCCGTCATCGCTGGCGAGCCAGCTCCCACAGGGATTTGGGGTGATTGCGCGGGGGGTGGATGAACCTGTTTTCATGACACTTTTGTTTCAATCCGCACTTTAGCTGTGCAATGCTGGCGCCCAGTCCGTTAGCCAACTACAGCTTAAGTATCAAAAACGTAGAAACCGCGCGGTACCGTCAACTTGCCCCTCTGGGGCGCTGCTAATACAGGGGGTCTGCATGCTCACCCTGCTCAATCTGCTTTCTGCCGTGGCCCTGTTGATCTGGGGCACGCACATCGTCCGAACCGGCATCCTGCGGGTGTACGGCACCAATCTGCGCCATGTGATCGGCCAGAACATGTCCAGGCGCTGGCTCGCGTTCGTCGCCGGCATCGTCGTGACCGCGATGGTGCAGAGCAGCAACGCCACCGCCATGCTCGTCACCTCCTTCGTCGGCCAGGGCCTGATGGCACTGACCCCGGCGCTGGCGACCATGCTCGGCGCCGACGTCGGTACCGCGCTGATGGCGCGGGTGCTGACCTTTGACCTGTCTTGGCTGTCGCCGCTGCTGATTTTTCTCGGGGTGATTTTCTTTCTGTCGCGCAAACAGACGCGGCTCGGGCAGATGGGCCGGGTCAGCATCGGTCTGGGGCTGATCATTCTCGCGCTGCAACTGATCGTCGAAGCTGCCGCGCCGATCACCCACGCCCAAGGGGTGAAGGTGATCTTCGCTTCGCTGACCGGCGACATTCTGCTCGACGCCCTGGTCGGCGCGTTGTTCGCGATGATTTCCTACTCCAGCCTCGCCGCCGTACTCCTGACCGCAACGCTGGCCGGTGCCAGCGTGATCAGCCTGCCGGTGGCGATCGGTCTGGTGATCGGCGCCAACATCGGCAGTGGCGTGCTGGCGTTCATGAGCACCAGCATGCAGAACGCGGCGGGCCGGCAAGTGGCGCTGGGCAGCCTGTTGTACAAACTGATCGGTCTGCTGCTGATCATTCCGGTGCTCGATCCGCTGGTGCACTGGATGGACGGTCTGGATTTCAGCCCGCAGGAAATGGTCATCGGTTTCCACCTGCTCTACAACACCGCGCGCTGCCTGATTCTGCTGCCCAGCGTCTCGCCAATGGCAAGGCTGTGTGCCTGGCTGCTGCCAGAGCGCCCGGAGGTCAACGGCACCGCCAAGCCGCGGCATCTCGATGCGACAGCGCTGGTCACTCCGAGCCTGGCGCTGGCCAACGCCGCCCGCGAGACCCTGCGCATGGGCGATCTGATCGACAACATGCTCGACGCGATGCTCGATGTGCTGCGCGGCAAGCAGACCGCCATTACCCAGGAAATGCGCCGACTCACCGATGACGTCGAAGCGCTGTACAGCGCGATCAAGCTGTATCTGGCGCAAATGCCCCGCGAGGATCTCGGCGAACAGGACAGTCGGCGCTGGGCGGAGACCATCGAGCTGGCGATCAACCTGAAACTGGCCAGCGACCTGATCGAACGCATGCTGCGCAAGGTGCAGCAGCAGAAGACCTCGCAACGGCGCTCGTTCTCCGAGGACGGCCTGGAGGAACTGGCGGGGTTGCATCAGCAACTGATCGCCAACCTGCGCCTGGGCCTGTCGGTGTTTCTCAGCGGCGACAAGGAAAGCGCCCGTCAGTTGTTGCGCGAAAAACGTCGCTTCCGCGCACAGGAACGGCGTCTGGCCCATGCCCATGTCAGCCGTTTGCAACGTAAGATCGTGCAGAGTCTGGAAACCAGTTCGCTGCATCTTGAGCTGATTGCCGATATGAAGCGCTTGAATTCGCTGTTTTGCAGCAGTGCTTATGTGGTGCTGGAAACGGCGGATACCGGGGCACTGGAAGCGGATGATATTGCCGACATTACGCATTCGCCTTGAACGTCTGAGGCTGGGGTCAGTCAGTAACTCAGAGTTCAGCCTCAGGGCCCCATCGCTGGCAAGCCAGCTCCCACAGGGTTTTGTGAATGCCGCCAATCCTTGTGGGAGCTGGCTTGCCAGCGATGAGGGCCTGACTGACGACACGGATCTCCAAATCAGCCGTATGGAAGCCTGTTATGCGTTGCCTGTTGTTCGCCTGTCTGTTGCTCGGTTCCCTGCCCGCCTTCGCCGTTGATCGTTTTCAGGTCGAAGGCTATGCGCTGCCCAACGGTTTGCAGCTGTTGCTCAAACCCGGCACCGAGCGCGGGCATGTGGCGATTCGTCTGGTGGTGGGCGTCGGTCTCGACGATTTCGACTGCGATGAAAAAGAGCTGCCGCACTTGCTCGAGCATTTGCTGTTCAGTGGTGTCGACGCCACCGGCGAAGGCGGTCTCGAAGAGCGCATGCAGGCGCTGGGCGGCGAGTGGAATGCGTTCACCAGCAACGCCGACACCACGTTCGTCATCGAAGCCCCGGCGAAGAATCAGCGCAAGGTCCTCGACCTGCTGCTGGGCCTGCTGACCCAGACCCGCATCGACGACAACGCGATCAACGCCGCCAAGCGCGTGGTCGAGCGCGAGGACGGCGGCCATTACACGCGCCTGCAACGCTTTCTCGACCGCCAAGATCTGGGCCACACCGCGAGCAATCAACTGGCGGTGGAACTGGGCCTGAAATGCCCGCAACGGGCCGAAGTCGGCCATCTGACCCAAGAGCAACTGGAGAAGGTGCGCAAGACCTGGTACGCGCCGAACAACATGACCCTGATCGTCGTCGGCGAACTCGACAAACTGCTGCCGGCCTATCTGGAGCGCACCTGGGGCGCGCTCGAAGCGGTGGACCCGGCCGAGCACCGTGAGCTGCCGGACATCCGCACCAGCGCCGCCCATGAACGCACCCTTACCCGCGGCTTCATCGGCGACAGCGCCAAGTTGCACTGGCTGGTGCCGGAGCCGATGCTCGACGATCAGTACGACGAGACCTTCGACATCCTCAAGGACTACCTCGACTGGGCGCTGTACCGGCAGATCCGCCTCAACCATGGCTTGTCCTATGGGCCGTGGGCCGAGCGCGAAGTGTTTGGCGGGGTCGGCTTCATGAGCCTCAACGCCGACGTCGATCGCGATGACCTCGCCGAAGCCAAACAGGTGCTGGAAGACCTTAAAGCCGATTTGCTGAAAAACGGCCTCGACCCCGACACGTTCGCCCGGATCAAACAGGCCGCCATCGCCCACCAGGCCTGGGCGGTACAGGGCAACAGCGCGATGGCCGACTACTACTGGAGCGCGCTGGGCGATTACGAGGACGGGCGCTTTGCCAACCCGGCCCGCGAGCTGCAAGGCGTGACCCTGGAAACGGCAAACAAGGCCATGCGCGAGTTGCTGTTGCAGCCGGGGTATCTGCGGATCGAGAAACCGCTGCTCAGTGATGATGAGGTGTTGTGGCTGATTGCCGGTGGCCTGGGCGTGGTGTTGCTGGTGCTGATTGGCTGGCGCTTGCATCGCCGGGAAAAACACAAAGCCAAAGGATGAGGAAATCCTGTGGCGAGGGAGCTTGCTCCCGCTGGGCTGCGAAGCAGCCCCAAAACCGACGGCTGAGTTAATTCAGGAACACCGTGCACCCAGGTTTTGCGACTGCTGCGCAGTCGAGCGGGAGCAAGCTCCCTCGCCACAGAAATAAGAGGCTTTGCTGACCGGGAGCCTCGCCACGTCGCCCGGCGGACGGTACTCTGTCGAGGTTTTTTCCCATTCAGTCGTGAACCGCCCACATGCCGAAAATACCCCAGCTGATCCAGCGCATTCTCGAACTGATGAAGCGCTACCCCGGGGTGATTGCGCTTGGCGGTTTCATCTCCGGGGTCGGCAGTTTCATTCTGGTCGATCGCCAGCAGGGGCTGGCGAGCTGGATCACCGTCATCATGCTGCTGAGCTGGATCTGGCTGATGCTGGAAAACACCCTGACCGGGCTGTTCACGCGCATCTTCAAGCGCGAAATTCCCCAGCCGCTGCTGCGTTACGCGACGCAGATGATCCATCAGGAAAGCCTGTTTTTCGTCCTGCCGTTCTTCTTCATCACCACCACCTGGAACAGCGGCCAGCTGATCTTTACCGGCCTGCTGTGCATCGCCGCACTGATCTCGATTGTCGACCCGCTCTACTACAAATGGCTGGCGCCACGGCGCTGGGCGTTTCTCGCGTTGCACACCCTGACCCTGTTCGCCGCCCTGCTCACCGCGCTGCCGGTGATCATGCACCTGACCACCGCACAGAGTTTCAAATGGGCGCTGGGTACGGCGGTGGTGCTGTCGTTCCCGAGTCTGGCGTCGATCTTCCCGATCCGCACCGTGCGCAACGCGCTGGCCATTCTGTGCATCACCTTCGGCATCGGCGCGGTGGGCTGGACCCTGCGCTCGTGGGTGCCGCCGGCGACGTTGTGGATGACCGATGTGGCGATCAGCACCCAGTTGCAGGATCGCACCCCGGGCGACAGCCTCGAACAGGTCAGCGCCGAACAGATCCGCAACGGTGGCCTCTACGCTTACACCGCGATCAACGCGCCGCGCGGGCTGGATGAGCGGATCTACCATGTGTGGCAGTTCGACGGCAAAGAGGTCGACCGTATCGCCCTCGATATCCATGGCGGGCGCAAGGAAGGTTACCGGGCGTGGACGCACAAGCAGAACTTCCCCGGCAACCCGGCAGGCAAGTGGCAGGTGCGGGTGCTGACTGAAGATGGTCAGGTGATCGGTGTGCTGCGTTTCGAAGTGACGGACAGCACAGCGATCAAAGAAAAGTAATCCGGTTCGTGCTATTACGTATGCCAGCGTCATCAGCCGAACAAGCACGGAGCTTATGATCAGCAGCTCAACGAGCGGTAATGCCCAGCTGGACACCTCGATCAGCCCTGCCCGCTTGCGGGTGTCCGGGGACTGGACGCTTGCCCATTACGCCGACCTCAAGCACCTGACCGAAAAGCTCCACGGCCAGTACGACGCCAATACCGTGGTCGACCTCAACAACCTCGGTGCGCTCGACACCGCTGGCGCTTCCCTGCTGGTGGAGCTGCTCGGTTCCGAGCGCTTGGGCAAATCCGCCGAACACCCCGACTGCACGATTTCCCAGGCTGACCGCGCGCTGTTGCAAACGGTGTATCGCTCGCTGACCGACTTCTGTGTGCCGATCAAGGAGCCGGAAGTCAGTGTCAGCGTGCAACTGCTGACCCGCATCGGGCGCGCCGTGGAAACGGTCTGGCAGGACACCCTGCAAGTGCTGGGTTTCATCGGCCTGATCCTCGAAACCATCGCCCGCAACCTGTTGCGCCCCAAGCGCTGGCGCATCACCCCCGTCGTCGCCCACATCGAACAGACTGGCCTCGACGCCGCGCCGATCGTGGCGCTGCTGACCTTTCTGGTCGGTGCGGTGGTGGCGTTTCTCGGCGCCACGGTGCTGGCCAGTTTTGGTGCAACGATCTTCACCGTCGATCTGGTGGGCTTCTCCTTTCTGCGCGAGTTCGGCGTGTTGCTCACGGCAATCCTGATGGCCGGGCGCACCGCCAGTGCGTTCACCGCGCAGATCGGTTCGATGAAGGCCAACGAGGAGATCGACGCGATCCGCACCCTCGGCCTCGACCCGATGGAACTGCTGGTGGTGCCGCGGGTACTGGCGATGCTGGTGGCGCTGCCGATGCTGACGTTTCTGGCGATGCTCTGCGGGATCATCGGCGGCGGCGTGGTGTGCGCGGTGTCGCTGGGGATTTCGCCGGCGATGTTCCTCTCGCTGCTGCAGAGCGACATCGGCATTCAGCACTTTCTGGTCGGCCTGGTGAAGGCGCCGGTCTTTGCCTTCCTGATCGCCACGATTGGTTGCCTGGAGGGCTTCAAGGTCAGCGGCAGCGCCGAATCGGTCGGTGCGCACACCACCTCTGCCGTGGTGCAGTCGATTTTCGTGGTGATCGTGCTCGATGCGGTGGCTGCGCTGTTCTTCATGGAGATGGGCTGGTGAGTCGTCTACCCCGCGCGCCCTCGGAGGCGGTGATCGAAGTCCGTGGCCTGTGCAATCGCTTTGGCAGCCAGAGCGTGCACGAGAACCTTGATCTGGATTTGTACAAGGGCGAAATCCTCGCCGTGGTCGGCGGTTCCGGCAGCGGTAAATCGGTGCTGCTGCGCAGCATTGTCGGGCTGCGGCGGCCCAGCGAAGGCAACGTGAAGGTGTTCGGGCAGAACCTGCCGAGTCTGTCCGAACATGAGCGTTCGCTGGTCGAGCGACGTTTCGGCGTGTTGTTCCAGAAAGGCGCGTTGTTCTCTTCGCTGACGGTGACCGAAAACGTCGCCCTGCCGCTGATCGAACACGCCGGCCTGAGCCGCAACGACGCCGAGCACCTGGCGGCGGTGAAGCTGGCGCTGGCCGGGCTGCCGCTGTCGGCAGCGGACAAATACCCGGCCTCGCTGTCCGGCGGGATGATCAAGCGCGCGGCGCTGGCCCGGGCGCTGGCGCTGGACCCGGACATCCTGTTTCTTGACGAACCCACCGCCGGCCTCGATCCGATTGGCGCGGCGGCGTTCGATCAACTGATCCTGACCCTGCGCGACGCGCTGGGCCTGAGCGTGTTTCTGGTGACCCACGACCTCGACACGCTCTACACCATCACCGACCGGGTGGCGGTGCTGGCGCAGAAGAAGGTGCTGGTTGCCGGCCCGATCGACGTAGTCTCGGAAACCAACGACGCGTGGATTCACGAATATTTCCACGGCCCGCGTGGCCGCTCGGCGCTGGACGCCGCCAAATTGCTCAACGAGGTCTGACATGGAAACCCGAGCCCATCATGTGTTGATCGGCCTGTTCTCGGTGATAGTGGTGGCAGGCGCCCTGCTCTTCGGCCTGTGGCTGGCCAAGTCCAGCGTCGATTCCGAGTTCAAGGATTACGAAGTAGTGTTCAACGAGGCGGTCAGCGGCCTGTCCAAGGGCAGCCCGGTGCAGTACAGCGGGATCAAGGTCGGCGATGTGGTCAACCTGCGTCTCGACCCGAAAGACCCGCGCCGGGTGCTGGCGCGGATTCGCCTGGGCGGCGATACGCCGGTCAAGGAAGACACCCAGGCCAAATTGGCACTGGCCGGGATCACCGGCACCTCGATCATCCAGCTCAGCGGTGGCACTCCAGAAAGTCCGAAGCTGCGCGGGCATGACGGCGAACTGCCGACCATCGTCGCGGCGCCCTCGCCCATTTCCCGCCTGCTCAACGACAGTAACGACTTGATGACCGGCATCACCGCCCTGCTGAACAACGCCAACCAGATGTTCTCCCCGGAGAACGTCGAGCGCGTCAGCAACACGCTGGCGCATCTGGAGCAGACCACCGGTTCGATCAACGATCAGCGCGGCGACCTGCGTCAGGCCATGCAGCAACTGGCGAGCGTCGGCAAACAGGCCGGCAGCATGCTCGAGCAGACCTCGGCGCTGATGCGCAACGCCAACGGCCTGCTCAACGATCAGGGCAAGCAGGCGCTGGGCAGTGCCGAGCAGGCAATGAAATCGCTGGAACAGAGCAGCGCCACCATCAACGGCCTGCTGAGCAAGAACCAGAACTCCCTCGACAACGGTATGCAGGGCCTAAATGGCCTGGCCCCGGCGATCCGCGAACTGCGCGAAACCCTGACCTCACTGCGCGGCATTTCCCAACGGCTTGAGGCCAACCCCAGCGGCTACCTGCTGGGCAGTGACAAGAACAAGGAGTTCACCCCATGAAGCTGACTCACTTCGCCCTCCTCGCCAGCCTCGCCTTGACCAGTGCCTGCTCGATTCTGCCCAAGGCCGAGCCTTCGGACGTCTATCGCCTGCCCGCCGCACAGGCGCCCGCCTCGTCCAGTTCGGCGGCGACCCAGCACTGGTCGCTGCGCCTGAACAAGTTGCAAGCCAGCGAAGCGCTGAACCGGCCGAACATCGCAGTGATTCCCCAGGGTGATGTGATCAGCAGCTACAAGGCCTCGCGCTGGAGCGATCCGGCGCCGGTGCTGGTGCGTAATCGGCTGCTGGATGGTTTCGCCCGGGATGGTCGGGTGACGCTGCTCAGCACCGATGACAGTAACTTCGCTGCGGATCTGGAACTGGGCGGCAGTTTGCAGGCGTTTCAGACCGAGTATCAGGGCAATCAGGCCAGCGTCGTGGTGCGCGTCGATGCGCTGCTGGTGCGCGGCTATGACCAGAAGATTCTCGCCAGCCGCCGCTTTGAAGAGCGTCAGCCTCTGAATGATGTGCAGGTGCCAGCAGTGGTGGCAGGGTTTGGACAGGCCAGTGATCGGCTGACGGCCAAGGTTGTTGCTTGGGCCGTCGACCAAGGCCAGAAACTCGCCCCTCAGAGACCCTGATCGATCAAAATTGCTTTTGTGGCGAGGGAGCTTGCTCCCGCTGGGCTGCGTAGCAGCCCCCTCTTTCAGGGCCGCTTCGCGCCCCAGCGGGAGCAAGCTCCCTCGCCACAGAGAAAGTGGTTGCCCGAAGCTCTTGTGGTTAACCAAAGAACCAGTAGCACACGCCAATCGCGCCGAGCACGCCGGCCAGTTCTGCCAGCAGCGCACAGCCCACCGCATGCCTTGCCCGCTGAATCCCCACCGCGCCGAAATACACCGCCAGCACATAGAACGTGGTCTCGGTACTGCCCTGAATCGTCGCCGCCACCAGCGCCGGGAAGCTGTCGACGCCGGAAGTCTTCATGGTCTCGATCAGCATCGCTCGTGCGGCGCTGCCGGAAAACGGTTTGACCATCGCCGTCGGCAAGGCATCGACAAAACGCGTATCCCAACCGGCCCACTGCACCAGATGCCGAATGCCATCCAGACCAAAGTCCAGCGCGCCCGAGGCACGCAGCACGCCAATCGCGCAGAGCATCGCCACCAGATACGGCAGCAGGTTCTTGGCGACGTCGAAGCCCTCCTTCGCGCCCTCGACGAACGCTTCGTAGACCTTGACCTTGCGTAACGCGCCGATCAGCAGGAACAGCATGATCAGACCGAACAGCGTCAGGTTGCCAAGGATCGACGACAGCCCGGCCAGCGCCGTGGCCGACATCGTCGCCAGCAGCGCCATGAAGCCGCCGAGGATCAGTGCGCCGGGAATCAGATAGGCCAGCACCACCGGGTCCCAGATGCGCAGGCGCTGCATGAACGCCACCGAAAGGAAGCCGACGATGGTCGAGCAACTGGTTGCCAGCAGGATCGGCAGGAATACCAGGGTCGGGTCCGGCGCGCCTTGCTGGGCGCGGTACATGAAGATCGTCACCGGCAGCAGGGTCAGGGACGAGGCGTTAAGAACCAGGAACAGGATTTGTGCGTTGCTGGCGATGGTCGAGCTGGGGTTGAGTTCCTGCAGCGCTTTCATGGCCTTGAGGCCGATCGGCGTGGCGGCGTTGTCCAGGCCCAGACCGTTGGCGGCGAAGTTCAGGGTGATCAGGCCCAGCGCCGGGTGCCCCGCCGGGACTTCCGGCATCAGCCGCAGGAACAGCGGTCCGAGGACTTTGGCCAGCCATTCGACGATCCCGGCCTTCTCGGCGATGCGCAGAAAGCCCAGCCACAGAGTCAGCGTGCCGAACAGCAGCACCATGACCTCGACCGAGAGTTTGGCCATGGCGAAAATGCTTTCCACCATCGCCGCGAAAATCCCGGCGTTGCCACCGACCAGCCACTGCACCAGCGCAGATATTGCTGCCACGACAAAGAAGCCAAGCCACAGGCCATTAAGCATCAGTCAAATCCCCCGGAAGATGCGGCGAATGATAGCGGGGTCGCCAGAAACGACAAACCCCGGATTGCTCCGGGGTTTGTCTGGCCTCAATCACCTGTAGGAGCTGCCGCAGGCTGCGATCTTTTGATTTTGTTTTAATAGCAAGATCAAAAGATCGCAGCCTGCGGCAGCTCCTACAGAGGTTCAGCTATCAGTTCTTGGAGATTTCACCAGCCGGGAGTTTTTCCTTGCTGCGCCAGTGCGGCAGGGAGTTCCAGTAGCGCTCGCCCTTGGCGTCGTCGTACATGCCTTCCCAACGCGCGATAACCAGAACTGCCAGGGCGTTGCCGATCACATTCAGTGCGGTACGCGCCATGTCCATGATGCGGTCGACACCGGCGATGAATGCCAGGCCTTCCAGCGGGATACCGACGCTGCCCAGGGTCGCCAGCAGCACTACGAAGGACACGCCCGGTACGCCGGCGATGCCTTTGGAGGTGACCATCAGGGTCAGCACCAGCAGCAGTTGCTGGCTGATCGACAGGTCGATGCCGTACAGCTGGGCAATGAAGATCGCGGCGATCGACTGGTACAGGGTCGAACCGTCGAGGTTGAACGAGTAACCGGTCGGTACCACGAAGCTGCAGATGGCTTTCGGTGCGCCGTAGGCTTCCATCTTCTCGATCACCCGTGGCAGCACGGTTTCCGAGGAGGCGGTGGAGTAAGCCAGCACCAGCTCATCCTTGAAGATGCGCATCAGCTTGATCACCGAGAAGCCGAACAGCTTGGCGATCAGGCCCAGCACCACGAAGGCGAAGAAGGCGATGGCGACGTAAACCAGGATCACCAGTTTGGCCAGCGGCAGCAGCGAGGCGAAGCCGAAGTTGGCCACGGTCACCGCGATCAGGGCGAACACACCGATCGGCGCGTAGTTCATGATCATGTGGGTGACTTTGAACATGCTTTCCGAGACGCCCTGGAACATCTTCACCAGCGGCTCGCGCAGGTCCGACTGCAGGCTCGACAGACCGAGGCCGAACAGCACGGAGAAGAAGATGATCGGCAGCATTTCGCCGCGGGCCATGGCCGCGAAGATGTTCGACGGGATCAGGTTGAGGATGGTCTCGATGAACGCGTGTTCATGCTGTACTTCGGCGGCGGTCGCCTGGTACTTGGAGATATCCACCGTGCCCAGGGTGCTCATGTCGATGCCAGCGCCCGGATGGAACAGGTTGGCCAGCAGCAGGCCGACGATGATCGCGATGGTGGTGACGACTTCGAAGTAGATGATGGTCTTCAGGCCGATACGCCCGAGCTTCTTGGCGTCGCCCACGCCGGCAATACCGACGATCAGCGAGGAGATGACGATCGGGATCACGATCATCTTGATCAGACGGATAAAGATATCGCCTGCCGGTTGCAGGACGTTGCTGATCCACCAGGCCTTCTCGGCACTGAAGTGGTTGAGCAACGCGCCAATTGCAATCCCTAAAACCAGACCGATGAGGATCTGCCAGGCGAGGCTGAGTTTTGCCTTCTTCATTATCTTTACCCTTACTTGCGTTTGACTCAGGCACATGCAGCAACTGGAACGCTCTTTAGCGGAAAAGTCTGTGCATCTGCCTCCGTATAAGGTGCCCCGAAGCGCGTGTTTACGGCTCTTCGGCAGGCGAAAAAAGGCGCAACTATTCCGATGCAAGGTTGCGCCGTCTAATGCCGTAAACGCCTACCCTATGCCGAATCGGCATGAGCTTTTTTAATTGAAACTGGCGTCCCAACCGGTTCGATTACGACATTTCAGCCGGCATAAGTGCCGTGAACCGGCCATCACAGCGTAGATGGGTGGTTTTTTTAACGAGAAATTTCGACGGAAATTTTAAGAAAAAGCCTACGTTTGCAGACTAGATGTCCCACTGTTCAAAGGGATTCTTTCTCGATATACGGTCGCCATGAAACACCGCGAAATGTTTTCGCGCGCAGTGTGAGGCATTCAAAGACGAGCAGGACGCTCTGGATCAATGTTTTTGCATTGGATAAAGCTCAGCGCAAGTCCGTCGAGCCACTGAGGGTCGGCGAACCTGCGTCGCAGCTTTTACCCTGACCCGGCCCTCGCGCAGGCACTCCCTGTACCCGTAGGTCACTCCGACCTTGCAACAGTCAGAACGTCCCGGCCCCCTGGTCATGCGCCAGCCTTCCTCGGGTAGGCGCAATAAAGGGCAGCGGGGCGCTGCCCTCATGTTCGAATCAATACCAGTTCGGATCTTTCTTCAGCGTTTCCATCAGCAGATTCTGCATACCCTCATCCGGTTTGCCGAGGAAGCGGTAAGTGGCATGTCGCGTTGGCGACTTGTCGGCCGGCAGTCCTTCGGGCACATCGACGAGCATGGCGTATGCGTCTTTCTTGTCGAAGCTGAAAGCCACGATCAAGCGGTGGTTCAGGCACTTGTCTGCGGATTCGCAGAGCGGGCCGACCAGGTACTTGTCGCCATCTTCAGTCACGGCATTCATCTGCTGGTCTGGCGTGCCGGACAGGTTCATCACCCATTCCGGCAGGCGTTCTTCGTGCTTCACGACGCCTTGCCAGGTTTCCCGGTATTGCGGGTCGGAGCTGAGCAGCTCGTTGACCCGCGCCTGGCCATCATTGGCCGCCATCGCCATGGCACTACCGCCCAGAAGCAGGGCGGCTGCCAGTGTCTTCAAAGCGATCATCGTTAACCTCGGCCGCGACGGCCAAAGAAGAAGGAAGCGATGAACATCACCAGGAACACGACAAAGAGAATCTTGGCGATACCCGTGGCGGTGCCCGCGATACCACCGAAGCCCAGGACGGCGGCGATGATGGCAATGATCAAGAATGTAATTGCCCAGCTCAACATGGTGATTCTCCTTACTTCTCTATTTAGGGATATTGCGTGTTCCGGCGCGATGCGCCTGAATTCTTCGGCTCGTCAGAAAACCCAGCGCTCTTCACGTGGCAGTTGATCCAGCGGCTGTGGCTGATCGACATCCATCATGCGCATCGACGCGCTTTCGGCCTGACTGCTGCTGACGGCACTGAAGTGCGTCTGCGTGCTGTGTTGAATCGAGATCAGTGGCTCAGGCTTCTGGCTGTTTTCCCAGCTCAGGTATTGCTGGCAGGCGATCAGGGTGATCAACAGCGCAAGTACGCCAAACAGGCCTTGCTGGATGTGCAGTGGCGAGATACGCACTTGGGCGGCACGTTGGCGAGTCATCCTGGGTTCCTCACTCTTATTCGGTTGGGGCAGGGGAATCTGCCCGGGCTGAATGAGGTATTGCAGGCTGCATGCCAGTTTTTTATTTGAAAAATATTCAATAAAATCAATGGTTTGAGAGTGAGTGAAATTCAGCGACGGACGCATCCTGCACGATGGGTCATCTATGGTCGTGCGAAATGCATGATTATTTCGTAGGAGATTTCATTCTTATGGAATTGAGAGCACGTCGCGGATGTCAGAAATGTACGCAGGGAACCCACTGCAAATCGGTGATTGTTTAAAAACTCAACAAAATCAACGCATTGGCCGTCAAGGCAGGAGAGAGCTACCCTCCTATGGCTCGCATCGTTCAGAATCAACCATGCAACTTGCCCGATTTTTCCGGGACTAACCGAAGATCAATCACTATGGAGCGTAGGAAAAATGGAATCTGCCACTGAGCATCAAGGCCGCATTCTGCTGGTGGACGACGAGTCCGCCATCCTGCGAACCTTTCGTTACTGCCTCGAGGATGAAGGTTATACGGTGGCCACCGCCAACAGCGCGGCTCAGGCCGAGGCATTGTTGCAACGCCAGGTGTTCGACCTGTGCTTCCTCGATTTACGTCTGGGTGAAGACAACGGTCTCGATGTGCTGGCGCAAATGCGCGTTCAGGCGCCGTGGATGCGGGTGGTGATCGTCACCGCGCATTCGGCTGTCGATACCGCCGTAGACGCGATCCAGGCGGGCGCCGCGGATTATCTGGTCAAACCCTGCAGCCCCGACCAGTTGCGTCTGGCCACCGCCAAGCAGCTGGAGGTGCGCCAACTCTCGGCGCGGCTGGAAGCCCTTGAAGGCGAGATCCGCAAACCCAAGGACGGCCTCGACTCCCACAGCCCGGCAATGAAAGTCGTGCTGGAAACAGCGCGTCAGGTCGCCGGTACCGACGCCAACATCCTTATCCTCGGCGAGTCCGGCACGGGTAAGGGCGAACTGGCCCGAGCCATTCATGGCTGGAGCAAGCGCGAGAAGAAATCCTGCGTGACCATCAACTGCCCGTCATTGACCGCTGAGCTGATGGAAAGCGAGCTGTTCGGTCACAGTCGTGGTGCGTTCACCGGCGCCAGTGAGAGCACCTTGGGCCGAGTCAACCAAGCGGACGGTGGCACGCTGTTTCTCGACGAGATCGGCGATTTTCCATTGACATTGCAACCGAAGTTGCTGCGTTTCATTCAGGACAAGGAATACGAGCGGGTAGGGGATCCAGTGACCCGTCGTGCCGATGTACGGATTCTCGCCGCGACCAACCTTAATCTCGAAGACATGGTGCGCGACGGGCGCTTCCGTGAAGACCTGTTGTATCGCCTGAACGTGATCACTTTGCATCTGCCGCCATTGCGCGAACGTGCCGAGGACATTCTGACCCTGGCCGACCGCTTCCTTGCGCGCTTCGTCAAAGAGTACGCACGTCCGGCGCGGGGCTTCAGTGACGAGGCGCGGGAAGCGCTGCTGGGTTATCGCTGGCCGGGCAACATCCGTGAGCTGCGTAACGTGGTGGAGCGGGCGAGCATTATCTGCCCGCAGGAGCGCGTGGAAATCAGCCACCTCGGCATGGCCGAGCAACCGGCGAACAATGCGCCACGGGTCGGTGCGGCGCTAAGCCTCGATGAACTGGAAAAAGCCCACATCGGCGCGGTGCTGGCGACTGCCGGCACCCTCGACCAAGCGGCCAAGACCCTGGGTATCGACGCTTCGACCCTGTATCGCAAGCGCAAGCAGTACAACCTGTGAGTGTCCGGCGATGAAGCTGGCGATGAAGTTGCGCACGCGCTTGTTTCTGAGCATTTCTGCGCTGATCACGGTCGCCTTGCTCGGGCTGTTGCTCGGGCTGGTCAGCGTGATGCAGATGGCCGGTACTCAGGAAGCGACGATCCGCAGCAACTTCGTGACCCTGGATCTGGGACTCAAATTGCGTCAGACCCTCGGCGACCAACTGGTGCTGATGCTGGCCGAAAAGCCCGATCCCGCCGCGTTCGAAGCGTCAAAGCAGCACTACCTGCAATTGCTCGATGAAGGCATTTCGCAGGAGGCAGACGACGATGGTCACCAGTATGGGTTTACTCAGGCCAAGGCCGACTATCTGAGTTTTCTCCAGGCGTTCGAGCTGTCGCGTAATCCGGGCAATGTGCTCAGCGGCAACAGCGACCTCAGAGAACGCTTCAACATCTTGCGCAACGGTTTGATTGCCGAGCACAAGCATGCGCTGGACAACATCAACGCGGTCCAGCATCACGCCCGGGAGCGAGCGCTGCTGGTCGCCGGCCTGCTGGGACTGGTAGGGCTGGCGGTGTTGATCATCGGCTTTGTCACCGCGCATGCGATTGCCCGGCGTTTCGGCGCGCCGATCGAGGCGCTGGCGCAAGCGGCGGACAACATCGGCCAGGGCAATTTCGAGGTGACGCTGCCGATTTCCTCGGCGATGGAAATGAACCAGTTGACCAAGCGCTTCGGGCTGATGGCCGAGGCGCTGCGCGAGCATCAGGCGACCAACGTCGACGAACTGCTGGCCGGTCAGCAGCGCTTGCAGGCGGTGCTCGACAGCATCGACGATGGCTTGCTGATGATCGACCGCGAAGGGCATCTGGAGCACCTTAATCCTGTGGCCCAGCGTCAGTTGGGCTGGGACAGTGACCGTCTTGGCCAGGGTCTCGGCAGCGCGCTTGAGCGCCCGGAGCTCGACGCACAGCTGCAACTGGTGCTGCGCGGCGGCACCCTTGAGCGCGCTCCGGAAGATTTGAGCATCGAGGTCGATGGCGAATCACGCTTGCTGACCTACAGCCTGACGCCGGTCAGCCACACTCAGGGGCATATTCTTGGTGCGGTGATGGTGCTGCACGACGTCACCGAGCAGCGCGCCTTCGAACGCGTACGCAGCGAGTTCGTGCTGCGTGCCTCCCATGAGCTGCGCACACCGGTCACCGGCATGCACATGGCGTTCGGGCTGTTTCGCGAGCGGGCGAAGTTTCCCCCGGAGTCACGTGAGGCGGACCTGCTCGACACGGTCAATGAAGAAATGCAGCGCCTGATGCAGTTGATCAACGACTTGCTTAACTTCTCGCGCTATCAGAACGGCCTGCAGAAACTCACCCTGGCGCCGTGCTCCATTGAAGATTTGCTGGAACAGGCGCAGTCGCGCTTCGCTGATTCGGCGGCGGCCAAGGGCATTGCCTTGAACGTCGAAGTGCAGGGGCCGTTGCCGCGCCTGCAGGCCGATCAGGCGCAACTCGACCGGGTGCTCGACAACCTGATCGACAATGCCCTGCGCCACACCGCTCGTGACGGGCAGATTCGCCTGCAGGCGCGCCGGCATGGCGAGCGGGTGATCATCAGCGTCGAGGACAACGGCGAAGGCATTGCCTATGGGCAGCAAGGGAGGATTTTCGAACCTTTCGTGCAGGTCGGGCGCAAGAAGGGCGGCGCCGGCCTTGGCTTGGCGCTGTGCAAGGAAATCGTCCAGTTACATGGCGGACGCATGGGCGTCTATTCGCGGCCGGGGCAGGGCACGCAGTTCTACATGGCGCTGGCGGTCTAGGCTTCGTCATCCAGCCGGCGTCCGGCGAGGCGCCGTCCGCGGGTGATCAGTTCGATGAACTGCACCGCACTCAAGGCCTGGGCGAACAGCCAGCCCTGACCGAACTTGACCCCCTCACTGCTCAGAAACACGGCTTGCGCTTCGTGCTCGATGCCTTCGGCAATCACCTTCAGATCCAGTGCCTGCGCCATGTGAATGATGTGCGGAGCAACGCCGCTGCTGGCCGCGTCGTGACCGAGTGCGTCGATGAAGGCCTTGTCGATCTTCAGGCAATCCACCGGCAACGTCTGCAGGTAGGCGAGGCTGCAATAACCGGTGCCGAAATCGTCGATCAACACCTGATGCCCGACATCGCGCAAGGCTTGCAGGTTCTCCCGCGCCACCACCACGTCGATCAGCCCGCGCTCGGTGACTTCGAAGGCAATCTGCCGCGCTGCGACCCGGTGCAGGGTCAACAGCCTGGCCATGACCTGGCCGATGCGCGGCACCATCACGTCGCACGCCGCGAGGTTGACCGAGATGTACAGCTGCGGATTGGCGCGCAGCACCGGCCCCAATTGTTCCAGCAGCCGTTGCAGGACGAAATCGGTCATCTGCCGAATCTGCCCGGTGTTTTCCGCCAACGGAATGAACAGGTCGGGGCTGGTCAGCGTGCCATCCGGGCGGCGCCAGCGCAGCAGGGCTTCGGCGCCCACGCAATTGCGGCTGTCGAGGTCGAAGATTGGTTGATACAGCACTTGCAGCTCGCCACGCCGAATCGCACCCTGCAGCTCGGCGTCCAGTGACTGGCGCTGGCGCACCAGCAGAAACACGAAGAATCCGGCAAACGCCCCCAGCAGCAGGCAGGCTGGCACCATCCACCACCAGACGGTGGGAATGTGCATGCCGCTGCGCGGGGTGATCAGCACCAACTGGTATTCCGGATTGTTGGTCGGCATGCGGTAGATCAGCCGTGACTGGGTGACTTGCAGGGCTTCGCGGCTCTTGGGTGGCCAGGTTTCGCTCGGTGGCCAGGTCTGCGCGGTGCCGAGTACCGGAATCGCTCGCTTGCCGTGATCCAGTACCACCAGCAGGCTGCTGTCCGGTGGCAGGTCGACCATGTCGGTCAAATGTCCGCGGGAGGTTGCGACACGGAAGTTGCCGCGTCCGAGCATCAGCGCCGCGCGGTTTTCATCGGGTTCGGTGGTGGTATTGAGCCAGTAGCTGTAAGTCGGGCCCTTGATGTCCGGCGCGCGGACGACCGACAGCCCTTCCTGCCGGGGGCGGTTGGAGCAGATCCGCGAGCCGTCCATGTAGGCCGCTTCATAGACGAAGCGATAGTTGAAAGTGACCTGTTGCAGGGTGGCGATCATTTCCTCATCGCAACTGCGCAACGGCTGTGCCTGGAGGTCATCGAGACTTTCGCGCAATTGCCCGAACAGTTGCTCGAGGCGGGCCAGAAAACGCTCGCCCTGAGCGTTCATCTCCTGACTCTCGTTCTGTTCGATCTGGCGCATGGCGACGAACATTCCGCCGGCGATCAGCAGGCTTGCACTGAGGACAGCCGCGATCATCGCCAAAAACCACGGGCGATAAAACCAGCTACGCAGCGTCGCTCGGGTAGCAACCATCATGGAATATCCGAAGAATTACCAATGAGTTATAGCTGCTGATTTCGATTTCGCCCTGACCGTCGGGCGGGCGTCATTATTTTGTCTGATTGAGTACCAGCAACAACGCGGCTGTTTGCGCGTCCGGCAAACCGTCGAAACGGGAAGGGCGGAAGTGCATCTGGAACGCTGCGAGCACATGGCGCGTCGCTACATCCAGCTCGCCGGTTTGCGCGGTGTCATAACCGACACGCGCCAGTTGTTCCTGGAACCAGCTAATGCTCGGCAGTTCGGCGTTGAATTGCACTTGTTGCCGGGCTACCGCTTGTTCGTTGGGCCATACGCCGAGACCCTCGGCGGCCAGACGCTTCCATGGGAACAGTGGGCCGGGGTCGAGTTTGCGCAGGGGCGCGATGTCGCTGTGGCCGATGATATGGCGCGGGCTGATGCCCTGACGCTGGCTGATGTCCTTGAGCAGGACGATAAGCGATTGAATTTGCGCTTCGCTGTACGGGTACCAGAGGCGCCCGGTCGGCGTGTCCTTGAAGCCTGGATTGACGATTTCGATGCCGATCGAACTGGAGTTGAGCCAGGTACGGCCCTGCCATTGGCTTTCCCCGGCGTGCCAGGCGCGCTGGTTTTCATCCATCAGTTTGTAGATGGTGGCGCTCTTGTCGTCGCCGATCAGGTAGTGGCTGCTGACTTCGCCGTGGGTCAGCAGTTGCAGCGAACGCGCGAGCGACGCCGAGGTGTAATGCACGATCACGAACTGCACGCGGCTGTCGTGATTGGCCGAAGGATGGCTGGTGTCGTAACGCGGGCCGCTGGCACAACCGGCCAGAACGAGCAGCGACGCGAGAAGGCTAAAAAATTTCATGGCAGGAGACAGTACACGCAAGACAGTAATGCAACAGTGTAACGTACTGCCTCGGATCTCGACGGCCGGCGGGCTGAATTAAACAAAATGGAACAATTGCTCAGCCCAGCTCGACCCGGTTACGTCCGGCATTTTTCGCCCGGTACAGCGCCTGATCGGCTCTTTTGAGCACCAGATCGCTGTGTTCTCCCGTTTTGAACGACGCCAGGCCCATGGAAATGGTGATCGTCACCCGTTCACCCTTGAAGTGAAACGGACAGGCTTCGATGGCCGCACGCAGGGATTCCAGCAGTTTGGCGCCCACGGCCGGCGTGGTGGCCGGCAACAACAGCACGAACTCCTCGCCACCAAAGCGAGCAATGAAATCCGCAGCGCGCAGGCGTTTGCGCAGCACCGTGGCGATGATCTTCAGCACTTTGTCACCGGCCAGATGGCCGTAGTTGTCGTTGATGCGCTTGAAATGATCGAGGTCGAGCATCGCCAGGCTCAAGGTATTGCCGTGTTGCTGCCACTGTTTGATCTCGTGTTCCAGCCGTTCGCTCCAGGCGGCGCGGTTGGGCAGGCCGGTGAGTGGGTCGATCAGGGCTTTCTGCCGTTGTTCTTCCAGGTGTTCGCGGAAACCCAGGGCTTCCTGCTCCATGTGCGCCACACGCTCGGCCAGGCCTTTGAGGCGCGCTGCCACTTCCTGCTCGCGGGCATCGCGTTGTTTCTGGTGCTGGTCCATGGTGCCGAGCAGGCCTTCGAGGTGGTTCTCCAGCACTTGCTTGAGATCATCCAGATCGGCTGCTTCCTGCACGCTGGTCTGCAAGCCATCGACCTGTTCGCGGATTTGCGTGTCCATCGCCCGCGCCGCCGAGCTGTTGTCGGCGTGGCCCTCGCTGGCGGCCTGCAGGTTGCTCTGGAAGGCTTCGAGACGTTCGTTGAGTTGCTGCAGATAAGCTTCGAATTCGTGCTGGCCGCTGTCGGTGATTGCCAGCATCAATGTCGCAAGATCATCGAGAATCGGCAGCAATTCATACCAGTTCAGGCCATTTTTCAAGCGATCGCGCATGGCCTCGGCCTGCGGGCGATGGCGTTCGGGCAGGGTCAGGTCATCGAGTAGCCCGATCAGCGTATCTTCGATGTGTTTGGCCACCGAGCTGTAAGACGGCTCCGGCGAGTCGGGCAGGGCATACAGAATGTCCTGCTCGGGTTGCTCCGGATCGATGGCGGCCAAGGCCTGGGCAATCGGTTCGGGCAGGGGCAGGCTGTCGAGGAGCAACGGCGCCGGGATGTCGCCCGGGTGGATCAACTCGTCGGGGTTGAACTCGGCAGCAGGCGCTGACGCTGTGATCGGGGTGATCGGCCATTCGGCTTCAGGTTCAGCCGCTGGCAGTGCAGTCGCAGCAACGGGTTCGCTGATCGGCTCGGCAGCAATGACCGGAGGCACGAACGCGAACACAGGTGATTCGGCTTGGGGTTGCACTGCTGGCGTTTGCTTATGCTCGGCCTCTGGTGGTTGCGCGATGGCCGCTGCGGTTGGCGCGGGTACCGGCTCCAACGCAGGTTCAGCATGGCTCGGCGCTGGCGCCTGAGGTTGATCCGTGGCCTCTGGCGTCCCTTCACTGTCACGGCTGCCAAACAGGCGCTGCAAAAAGCCCGGCCGGTCGGGCTCGGGCGGCGTTTCCAGCTGGCTCAATGCCTTGCCCTGCAAACCACTGAGTTCGCTCAGCAGCAGCGGCATTTCCCGCGCCTGGCCGACCCGACTGTCGAGTTGCTTGGCGAATTTCTTCAGCGGTTGGGCGACCTCTCGCGGCAGCGGCAAGGCTTGCAGCTGGGTGACCAGCGCGGTCAGTGCGGTGCTGACCTGATCGATTCGGGTTTCGCGGCGCTGCTCGGAATCGAGCACGGCCTTTTCCAGGCGTGGCAACAGAGCAGCGAGGCCGGCGTCCATGTCGTCGGTGCGCACCACCTCGCGCATCTCTTTCATGCACTGATCAACGACCTTGTCGGTGCCTTCAGCGGCCAACGTGCTGCGCACCAGGCCACGACGCAGCAAGTCCAGCCGGGCGGCCCAGCGGCGTTCGAGCTTGTCCTGTTGTTCGATGCTTTTGAGGTATTTCTCTTTCCAGCGCTGGGCGTCGTCGCTCATTCAGGGGTTCCGCGAGGGGCAGGACTCAACGCGGGCAATGCATCGGCCGTGAGCGAACCCGGCAGACGAATCTCTACCGCGACCGGCAGGTGATCGGAAATGGGTTGGGCCAGCACTTCGACCTTTTCCAGGGTCAGGGTCGGGCTGAGCAAAATATGATCAAGGCATCGCTGTGGCCGCCAGCTGGGAAATGTGGCTTGCATCTGCGGGGCCAGCAGGCCGAGATCGCGTAACGGTGACTGTTGTAGCAGATCACTGGCATGGGTGTTCATGTCGCCCATCAATATCTGGTGCTTGTAGCCACTGATCAGGTCGCGAATATAGGCCAGTTGCAGGCTGCGCACCCGTGCGCCGAGCGCCAGATGCATCATCACCACCACCAGCGCCTCCGGACCTTCGCCGAAGCGCAGCAGGATCGCGCCGCGACCTTTCGGGCCGGGCAGCGGATGATCTTCGATCGCCCACGGCTTCAGGCGACTGAGCACGCCGTTGCTGTGCTGGGCCAGTCGGCCGAGGTTGCGATTGAGTTGTTGATACCAGTAGGGGAAGGCGCCGAGGTGGGCCAGGTGTTCGACCTGGTTGACGTAGCCTGAACGCAGGCTGCCACCATCGGCTTCCTGCAGGGCGACCAGATCGAAGTCGCCAAGCAGGTCGCCGATCTTCTGCAGATTGCCTGAGCGCCCGGTGTGCGGCAGCAGGTGCTGCCAACTGCGGGTCAGGTAATGCCGATAGCGCTCGGTGCTGATGCCGACCTGGATATTGAAACTGAGCAGGCGCAGACGATGGTCTGCGGGCAGGCCCGTGGCTTCCAGATGATGCTCGTTGACCTGCGGATCATGCAGGCCAACGCTGCGTTCGGTGCCCCAGCGGCGCATGGCGATGACCGCGCTTAGTTGGCAGCTGCCTTGTTGGCCGCTCGCTCTTTGGCAATCAGCTGGTCAGCCAGTTGCAGCGCCTCTTTCTCGCCACCGGCGGAGCCGACGTCAAAGCGGTATTTGCCGTTGACGATCATGGTTGGAACGCCAGTGATTTCATACTTCTTGGCCAGTTCTTTGGCTTTTACGATCTGACCCTTGATGGCGAAGGAGCCGTAGGTGGCGAGGAACTTGTCCTTGTCGACGCCTTGAGTGGCAAGGAAGTCTGCCATGTCTTCGGGCTTGGTCAGGGGTTTGCGTTCTTTCTGGATGGCATTGAATACCGCAGCGTGAACTTTGTGCTCGACGCCCATCGCTTCCAGGGTCAGGAACATCTGGCCGTGCGCGTCCCAAGGGCCGCCGAACATCGCCGGGATACGCACGAAGTTGACGTCGGACGGCAGTTTTTCAACCCAGGGATTGATCACTGGCTCGAAGGAGTAGCAGTGCGGGCAGCCGTACCAGAACAGCTCCACCACTTCGATCTTGCCTGGTTCTGCCACCGGCACCGGGTTGGCCAATTCGACGTAAGGGGCGGCGGGTGCTTCGGCAGCCTGGGCGGTCACGCCGAACAGGCTGGCAGCGACGAGAGCGGCGCTGATGATCAGATTACGCATGCTTTACTCCTGGACAATTTTGGTCGCCTCGCGCGACCTGTTTTCAGACAGATCCTGGCGGGCATGAGTTCTGTAGTGTAACGGCAGCGGCCACAAAAAAGGGCGGCCAAAGCCACCCTTTTTATACTTGCTGCGACGGATTAATCGAGCGTTAACGTTGCCCGGGTTCTATCGCTGCCATGTGCGGTCTCAGTGCAGACCTTGAATGTAGGTGGCGACTGCGGCGATGTCTTCATCGCTCAGTTTGCGCGCGATGGTGCGCATGGTCATCGCGTCGCCATCGTTGCTGCGGCCGGCGGTCGGGTCTTCCTTGCGGAAGTCGGTCAGTTGCTTGGCGATGTATTGCGCGTGCTGGCCACCCAGGTGCGGGAATCCGGCGGCGGCGTTGCCGGCACCGTTCGGCGAGTGGCAGCCGGTGCAGGCTGGCAGGCCTTTTTCCAGGTTGCCGCCACGGAACAGGGCCTCACCACGGGCGACGATTTTTGGATCAGCGGCGCCGACGCTGCCTTTCTGGCTGGCGAAGTAGGCGGCGATGTCGGCCAGATCCTGATCGCTCAGGTTGGTCAGCAGGCCCGTCATCTCCAGAACGGTGCGCTTGCCCGACTTGATGTCGTGCAGTTGCTTGGTCAGGTAGCGTTCACCTTGACCGGCCAGTTTCGGGAAGTTTGGCGCCATGCTGTTGCCATCCGGACCATGGCAGGCCCCGCATACGGCGGCTTTGGCCTGGCCGGCGGCGGCATCGCCGGCAGCATGGGCGAAGCCTGAAATTCCCACGGTCAACAGCAGACTCACGATCAGTTTGTTCATCAGCTAATCCAACTACGGCTAAGGGTTAAGAGTTATGGACCGGGCTTACTCTTGCTCATCCAGAGGATGATGGCTCGGTAATCCTCGGCACTGCAGTCCATGCACAAACCACGCGGCGGCATCGCCTTGAAACCCTGGGTCACGTGTTGCACCAGCGTCTCCATACCTTTCGCCAACCTCGGCGTCCAAGCTGCCTGATCGCCTCTTTCGGGCGCCATGGGTAGTTGGCCGGAATGACAGGCACCACAAACACGGTTGTACACGGCTTCCGGTTCCTGTGTAGCCTGTGCGCCGCAAAGCGGTATCAGGACTCCGGCAGCCAGCAGCCATTTCGTCATAAAACGACCTTTTCAGGGTTGAGAGCGTTCTGCGTTCTGATGCGCAATCAAGGTCTTTGGCTCTCGTGAACTTCATCCTTCGCTGGGACAAAGCACACACAAAATCTGCGGCATTATATACTGGCGTCACTGAAACGGAAGCGACACCGCGTTCCGCGCCCAATCCCGGCGCCGCCCACATCGGAAATCCCATGCAACTCAAGAATCCCATCCTCGGCCTGTGCCAACAGTCCACGTTCATGCTCAGTGCCGCCAAAGTCGATCAATGCCCTGACGACGAAGGCTTCGAAGTGGCGTTTGCCGGTCGTTCCAACGCCGGCAAATCCAGCGCACTGAACACCCTGACTCACGCCAGCCTGGCGCGCACCTCGAAAACCCCGGGTCGCACACAGCTGTTGAACTTCTTCAAGCTAGACGATGAACGGCGTCTGGTCGACCTGCCGGGCTACGGTTATGCAAAAGTACCGATCCCGCTCAAGCAACACTGGCAGCGTCACCTCGAGGCTTACCTCGGTGGCCGCGAGAGTTTAAAGGGTTTGATTCTGATGATGGACATCCGTCATCCAATGACCGACTTCGACCTGTTGATGCTCGACTGGGCGGTTGCGGCCGGCATGCCGATGCATATCCTGCTGACCAAGGCCGACAAACTGACCTACGGCGCCGCCAAGAACACGCTGCTCAAGGTGCAGGCGGAAATCCGCAAGGGCTGGGGTGATCTGGTGACGATCCAGCTGTTCTCGGCACCAAAACGCATGGGCCTGGAAGAGGCCTACACTGTGTTGGCAGGCTGGATGGAACTGGCGGACAAGGGTGCGGAAGCAACAGTTGAATAATCGGATTATGGAAAATTGGTTGTAGTGCGGTCAGGCAAGGCAAAAGCGTTAATAAAACGGCCGGGGTCGCGCTCGACTTTAGGGGACCTAAATGAGCATTTTTAGTAACGCTTTTAACGCAGCATTACCGCGCTACAGCCGATTTTTGGGTAAAAAAAGCCCCGGACTTCATATGGGGAGGGAGAAGTTCCGGGGTTCAAGTTCCGAACCGCTAGGGCGGGGTTCAGATATCTGCCAACACTTAACACAACATAGGAGCATCGAAGGGCTTCACCAGCCATTCAGTATCTCTGAGTAGTGAGTTGTCAGATTAGTTCAGATTTTTTTCAAAAAGCTTTGGAATAAGCCAAAGCGCGTTTCGAAATAAGCCCGATACAGCCGTTTGCCGCGACAGTGTGACACGGCAAACGCCCGTTCCAGAAGCCTCAGTGCGCCTCATCCCAGTTGTTGCCGACGCCGACTTCCACCAGCAACGGCACGTCCAGTTTCGCCGCTTCGCTCATGTGCAGGCGGATTTCCTGGCTCACCTGATCGACCAGATCCTCGCGAACCTCCAGTACCAGTTCGTCGTGCACCTGCAGGATGACTTTGGCGTCCAGCCCGGACGATGCCAGCCAGTTATCCACCGCCACCATGGCTTTCTTGATGATGTCGGCGGCGGTGCCTTGCATCGGCGCGTTGATCGCCGTGCGCTCGGCGGCGGCGCGTTCCTGTGGCTTGTTCGAGTTGATCTCCGGCAAATACAGGCGACGACCGAAGAAGGTTTCCACATAACCTTGATCCGCAGCCTGTTTGCGGGTGCGCTCCATGTATTCGCGCACACCCGGGTAGCGGGCGAAGTAGGTGTCGATGTAAGCCTTGGCAGTCTTGGTATCGACGCCGATGTCCTTGCCGAGCTTCTGCGCGCCCATGCCGTAGATCAGGCCGAAGTTGATCGCCTTGGCGCCACGGCGCTGGTCGGAGGTCACTTCATTGAGCTCGACCTTGAACACTTCGGCGGCGGTGGCGGTATGCACATCCAGATTGTTGCGGAAGGCGTTCATCAGGCCTTCGTCTTTGGACAGGTGCGCCATGATCCGCAGTTCGATCTGCGAATAGTCCGCCGCCAGCAGTTTGTAGCCCTTTGGCGCGACGAACGCCTGACGGATACGCCGGCCTTCAGCGGTACGCACCGGGATGTTCTGCAGGTTCGGATCGCTGGAAGACAAACGCCCGGTGGACGCCACAGCCTGGTGATACGAGGTGTGGATACGCCCGGTGCGCGGGTTGATCTGCTCCGGCAGGCGATCGGTGTAGGTGCTTTTCAGCTTGCTCATGGAACGGTGTTCCATCAGCACTTTCGGCAAACGGTGATCATCCTCAGCCAGTTTCGCCAGGACTTCCTCGGCGGTCGATGGTTGGCCCTTGGCGGTTTTCTTCAGCACCGGCAGGCCGAGCTTTTCGTAGAGGATCACGCCCAGCTGCTTCGGCGAGCCGAGGTTGAATTCTTCGCCGGCGATTTCAAACGCTTCGCGCTCCAGCGCGACCATCTTGTTGCCCAACTCGATGCTCTGGATGCCGAGCAGCTCAGCGTCGACAAACGCGCCTTGGCGTTCGATGCGCGCCAGCACCGGAACCAGCGGAATCTCGATGTCGGTCAGCACGCTGGCCAGGCTCGGGATCGCGCTGAGTTTGTCGAACAGGGTCTGGTGCAGGCGCAGGGTAATGTCGGCGTCTTCGGCGGCGTACGGGCCGGCCTGCTCCAGGGCGATCTGGTCGAAGGTCAGCTGCTTGGCGCCTTTGCCGGCGATGTCCTGGAAGCTCACGGTGGTGTGATCCAGGTACTTCTGCGCGAGGCTGTCCATGTCGTGGCGGGTGGCGGTGGAGTTGAGCACGTAGGACTCAAGCATGGTGTCGAAGGCAATCCCGCGCACGTTGATGCCCTGGCTCTGATCGCCACCGATGGCGCAGTTGGCCAGAATGTTCATGTCGAACTTGGCGTGCTGGCCGACCTTGAGTTTGTTCGGATCTTCCAGAATCGGCTTGAGTGCGCGCAGCACGGTGTCGCGATCCAGTTGCTCGGGCACGCCGATGTAGGAGTGGGTCAACGGAATGTACGCCGCTTCGTTGGCCTGCACCGCGAACGACAGGCCGACCAGTTGCGCCTGTTGCGCGTCGATGCCGGTGGTTTCGGTGTCGAAGGCGAACAGCTTGGCGTTGTTCAGTTTCTCCAGCCAGACGTCGAAACGCGCCTGATCGAGGATGGTTTCGTAGGCAGCTTCAGCGGGGGCGGCGGGCGTCTCATCCACTGGCGCGCTGAACAGATCGCCCGCTGGCGCAGGCTCGGCGGCCGCGCTCAGCTCCTGGCGCTTGGCGTCACGGTCGAGATCATTCAGCCAGCTCTTGAATTCCAGCAGGGTGTACAGCTCGTAAAGCTTGGCCGGGTCTTCCGCGCCCATTTGCAGGTCGTCGAGGCCAATGTCCAACGGCACGTCGACTTTGATGGTCGCCAGTTGATAGGAGAGGAACGCCATCTCCTTGTGCTCTTCGAGCTTGGCCGGCAGAGTCTTGGCCCCGCGAATCGGCAGCGTCGGAACGATGTCGAGATTCGCGTAAAGCTCGGTGAGGCCGCCGTTGACGCCCACCAGCAGGCCGGATGCGGTCTTTGGACCGATGCCGGGAACGCCCGGAATGTTGTCGGAAGAATCGCCCATCAGCGCCAGATAATCGATGATCTGCTCGGGTGCGACGCCGAATTTCTCCTTCACGCCCTCCACGTCCATCGAGCTACCGGACATGGTGTTGACCAAGGTAATGTGGCCGTCGACCAGTTGCGCCATGTCCTTGTCGCCAGTGGAGATGATCACCGGGCGATCGGCCGCCGCGCTGCTGCGGGCGAGGGTGCCGATCACGTCGTCCGCCTCGACGCCGTCCACACACAGCAGCGGGAAGCCGAGGGCGATCACGCTCTGGTGCAGCGGTTCGATCTGCACGCGCATGTCGTCGGGCATGCTCGGACGGTTGGCCTTGTATTCGGCGTACATCTCATCGCGAAACGTCCCGCCCTTGGCATCGAAGACCACGGCGAACGGGCTGTCCGGGTACTGCTTGCGCAGACTCTTGAGCATGTTCAGCACACCTTTGACCGCGCCGGTCGGCAGGCCTTTGGAGGTGGTCAGCGGTGGCAGGGCATGGAAAGCGCGGTACAGGTAAGACGAACCGTCCACCAGGACGAGGGGGGCTTGGCTCATGAGCAGAATCAACCTTTTCGGCGGGCCCGGCGCTAGAATAGCGGGACCGTTGACGACAAAGGGACAAGGTTATCATGCGTACGTTAAATCGCTTGCTGCTGGTCGGTTTGATTGCTGCCTCACCATTGGCCGCGATGGCGGCGGATGATGCGCCGTCAAAGGAGCCGGAAGTTACCATCAACACGCACACCGAAGGCGACAAGGTCATTCAGGAATACAGCCGCAGCGGCTTCGTCTATGCGATCAAGGTCACGCCGAAGGGTGGCAAACCGTATTTTCTGGTGCGCGCCGATGGTTCGGACGTGAACTACATCCGTTCCGACCAGCCGGATATGCTGATTCCGTCGTGGGAAATCTTTACCTGGAAGTAAGATTCCCGACTTTTAATCGGCGCCGCTCGACAGCGGCGCCCGAACTGAGCAGTTTTTAACCATGTCTGTGTTCACCCCCCTGGCTCGGCCCGAGCTGGAAACCTTTCTCGCCCCTTACGGGCTCGGCCGTCTGCTTGATTTCCAGGGGATCGCCGCCGGCAGCGAAAACACCAATTTCTTTATCAGCCTGGAGCAGGGCGAATTCGTCCTGACCCTGGTCGAGCGCGGCCCTGTGCAGGAAATGCCGTTCTTCATCGACCTGCTCGACGTGCTGCACGAGGCGGATCTGCCGGTGCCTTACGCGCTGCGCACCACCGACGGCGTGGCTCTGCGTGAACTGAAGGGGAAACCGGCGCTGCTGCAACCGCGCCTGTCCGGCAAGCACATCAAGGTCGCCAACGCCCAGCATTGCGCGCAGGTCGGTGAGTTGCAGGCGCATCTGCATTTGGCGACCCAGGGCGAGCGCATGATCAAGCGCAAGACCGACCGTGGTCTGGACTGGATGCTGGAGGAGGGCACCGAGTTTCTCTCGCATCTGGCGGACGAGCCGCGTGCGCTGCTGCACAAGGCGCTGGAAGAAATCACCCTGCAGAAAGACAAAATTCTCGCGCTGCCACGGGCCAATATTCATGCGGATCTGTTCCGCGACAATGCGATGTTCGAAGGCACGCACCTGACCGGGTTGATCGACTTCTACAACGCCTGCTCGGGGCCGATGCTCTACGACGTGGCGATTGCCTTGAATGACTGGTGTTCGGACGAGGAAGGCTTGATTGACGGCCCGCGTGCCCGCGCATTCCTCGGTGCCTACGCGGCGCTGCGTCCGTTCACTGCCGCCGAAGCGGGGCTATGGCCGACCATGCTGCGCGTGGCCTGTGTGCGCTTCTGGCTGTCGCGGTTGATCGCCGCCGAGCAGTTTGCCGGGCAGGACGTGCTGATTCACGATCCGCAGGAGTTCGAGCAGCGCTTGGCGCAGCGGCAGCAGGTCAGCACCCCTCTGCCGTTCGCGCTTTAAATTGTGGCGAGCGAGCTTGCTCGCGCTGGGCTGCGAAGCGGCCCCAAAATTCTGGCAGTCAGCCATATTTTGTGAGTGCTGCGCACTCAAGCGGGAGCAAGCTCCCTCGCCACAGGTTTTGCGTTGTTACAACGATTCCAGGCACCCGGCCAGATCGTTGCCCAGCTTTTCCAGCACCTGCTCATACCCCTGAGCCGTCGCCGGCGTATAACCGCCCAGCGCATCCAGCTCCGCCAGCTTCACCGGCAGGCCAGCCACCAGGGTTTCCGCCAGGCGTGGACGCAGCGGCGGTTCGCTGAACACACAGGTCTTGCCCACTTCCTGCAGACGCTTGCGCATTGCCGCCACATGCTGCGCGCCCGGCTGCACTTCCGCCGCTACGCTGAACACGCCTGTGTGTTTCAGGCCGTAAGCGTCCTCGAAGTAATCGAAGGCTTCGTGGAACACGAAGTACGGTTTGCCTTCAATGCCGGCCAGACGCTTCTTCAAGCGCGCGTCCAGCGCATCTAGACGCTCGTCGAAGGCCTTGGCGTTGCTCTGATAGCGTTCGGCGTTGGCTGGGTCGGCAGCGCTCAAATCAGTCGCCATTTTGTCGGCAATAACCCGCGCATTGACCGGCGATAGCCACAAATGGGCATCAAGGGTGCCCGGGCGGTGATCGTGATCATGCTCGTCGGCGTCTTCGGCGTGGGAGTGGCTGTCTTCGGCAAAGCGGCGCAACTTCATGCCCGGCAGGTCCTGCACGGCGACGCTCGGCAACGTACGACCGTTCAGCACGCGCGGCAGGAAACCTTCCATGTCCGGGCCGATCCAGTACAGCAGGTCCACCGATTGCACCTTGCGCACGTCGGATGGGCGCAGCGCGTAGTTGTGCGGCGACGCGCCCGGCGGCAGCAGCACTTCCGGGATGGCTACACCGTCCTGCACGGCCGCGGCAATCAACTGCAGCGGTTTGATGCTGGTGAGAACCTTGACCTCGGCCTGAGCCGAACCGATCAGCAGAAAACTGGCGACAAAAGCCACAAAAACAGAAAAAAGTCGGGACACGATGACCACTCAAGGAGGCGAGAACGGGTAACATAATAACGTCTCTATCAAAACTCGTCGCCGCCCATGCCTATTACACCGATTGCCAGCCGTCCCCACGACCACTCTCATTGCGTGCACAGCGCACTGACCGAGGCCGATACCTTGTGCGCCCAGAAAGGCCTGCGCCTGACTGCGCTGCGCCGGCGGGTGCTGGAACTGGTGTGGCAGAGCCACAAGCCGCTGGGCGCCTACGACATTCTCGCGGTACTGAGCGAGCAGGACGGCCGCCGTGCCGCGCCGCCGACCGTGTACCGCGCGCTGGATTTCCTGCTGGAAAACGGCCTGGTGCACCGCATTTCCTCGCTCAACGCCTTCGTCGGCTGCGTGCACCCGGAGCATGCGCATCAGGGCCAGTTCCTGATCTGCCGCGAGTGCCACGCCGCCATCGAGCTGGAACAGAAAGCCATCAGCGACGCAATCATCCACAGCGCCAGGGATGTCGGTTTCATCGTCGAAGCGCAGACCGTCGAAGTGGTCGGCCTGTGCTCCGGTTGCCAGGGGGCTTGATGAGCAACCCGTTGATCCGTCTTCAGCACGTCGCCGTCACCTTTGCCGGGCAGACCGTGCTGGACAACATCGAGCTGAGCGTCGAGCCGGGGCAGATCGTCACCCTGATCGGCCCCAACGGCGCCGGCAAGACCACCCTGGTGCGCGCCGTGCTCGGGCTGTTGAAGCCGGACAGCGGCAGCGTCTGGCGCAAGCCGAAACTGCGCGTCGGCTACATGCCGCAAAAGCTGCATGTCGATCCGACCTTGCCGCTGTCGGTGCTGCGTTTCCTGCGTCTGGTGCCTGGCGTTGATCGTCCGCGTGCGTTGGCGGCGCTGAAAGAAGTCGGCGCCGAACACGTCATCGACAGCCCGGTGCAAAGTGTTTCCGGTGGCGAAATGCAGCGCGTGCTGCTGGCTCGAGCGCTGTTGCGCGAGCCTGAGCTGCTGGTGCTGGATGAGCCGGTGCAAGGCGTCGATGTCGCCGGGCAAGCCGAGCTGTACAGCCTGATCACCCGCCTGCGCGACCGTCACGGTTGCGGTGTGCTGATGGTGTCCCACGATTTGCATCTGGTGATGAGCACCACCGATCAGGTGGTTTGTCTGAATCGCCACGTCTGCTGCTCCGGGCACCCTGAGCAGGTCAGCGGTGATCCGGCGTTCGTCGAGCTGTTCGGCAAGAACGCGCCGAGTCTGGCGATCTATCACCACCATCACGACCACGCCCACGACCTGCACGGTTCGGTGGTCAAGGCGCCCGGTGCGGGCCACAACCACGTTCACGGAGACCACTGCAAGCATGGCTGATTTTCTGTTGTATGCCCTGCTTGCAGGTCTGGCATTGGCGCTGGTGGCCGGGCCTTTGGGTTCGTTCGTGGTCTGGCGGCGCATGGCCTACTTTGGCGACACCTTGTCCCACGCCGCACTACTCGGCGTGGCGCTGGGCTTTCTGCTGGATGTCAGCCCGACTGTTGCGGTGACTGTCGGCTGTCTGCTGCTTGCAGTGCTGCTGGTGACCTTGCAACAGCGCCAGCCGCTGGCCTCCGACACGCTGTTGGGGATTCTTGCACCGAGCACGCTCTCTCTCGGGCTGGTGGTACTAAGCTTCATGCATGAAGTGCGGATCGACCTGATGGCCTACCTGTTCGGCGACCTGCTGGCGATCAGCCCGACCGACCTGGCGTGGATCCTCGGCGGCAGCGCGGCGGTGCTGGTGCTGCTGGTGACGCTGTGGCGGCCGCTGCTGGCGATCACCGTGCATGAGGAATTGGCCAGGGTCGAAGGCCTGCCAGTAGCGGGCCTGCGCATGGCGCTGATGCTGTTGATTGCGGTGGTGATCGCGGTGGCGATGAAAATCGTCGGTGTATTGCTGATTACTTCGCTGCTGATCATCCCGGCGGCTGCGGCACAACGTCACGCCCGCTCGCCGGAGCAGATGGCCGTGGGCGCGAGCCTGCTGGGCATGCTCGCCGTGTGTGGCGGGCTGGCGCTGTCATGGTTAAAGGACACCCCGGCGGGGCCGTCGATCGTGGTGACGGCGGCCGCACTGTTTCTGCTGAGTTTTGTTCTGCCCCGTCGAGGGGTGTAGACTTGCTCGCTTTTTGCGCAATTAGAGAGTCGCAGGAATGAAGCCGTTCGCCTCCCGTTATCTGCTCCTTGTCGCATTTTCCGTGCTGCTGGGCGCCTGCCAAAGCACGCCGCCGGTGGCCGAAGCCCCCGACGCGCGGGCCACGGCCATCGCACAGCTGGAGCAAAGCCTGGCCAGCAGCGAACTGGCCACCGCCGAAGACCAGTTGGCGGCCTTGCAGACAGAAACGCCCAACGATCAATCCCTCGAGCAATACCAGCGCCAGTTGGCCGAAGCCTACCTGCGCCGCAGCCAGATCGTATTGCAGAAAGGTGATGTGAACGCTGCTGCCACCGCGCTGAGCCGCGCCCGCGCCCTGATGCCCAAAGCCCCGGCACTGACCGGAGGCGTCAACGGCGCCATCACCGAAGCACGCAAAGCCGAGCTGGAGAAAGCCGAAGCCGCGCTGCTGGCAGCTGAAGCCAAGCCGAAAGCCAAGGTCATCGACCCGACGGCGGAAAGCACCACGGTTGCACTGAACATCAACGATAGCCGCAAACTTCGCCGCCAACTGGATGCGATCGCCGCCGATGTGGTGAATTATGAGTGCGCTGTGAGCATTCAGGCGCCGCGCACCCAGGACTATCCTTGGCTGGCGACGTTGCTGAGCAAGCGGGTGAAGAAACTGAATCCGGATTTCGAGCTGAAGATTGAAAAACAGATCCTGCGCACCGTGCCGGCGCAGATGGTTCTGATTCCGGCCAAACCCTAAAAGATCACAGCCTCCGGCAGCTCCTACAGGTACAAGTAATCCCTGTAGGAGCTGCCGAAGGCTGCGATCTTTTGCTTTAGGCCGGAATGGCCTTGGCCTTAGGCTCCCGCGCCCAGACCCGATGCTGCCCGATCGCCGCGAAGAACGGCTTGGTCAACCCCGGCACATCCTTGCCCTGCAGCAACCCGTCATCCGCCTCGAGCTTGAGCAGATCCTGCAACTGCTTGGCCTCGCCGTGCAGGGCAATCGCCTTCAGGTGCTTGTAGGCTTCCAGCAGGTAATGCAGCGCCACACCGTCGCCGCTCAACGCCTTGATCGACGCCGCGCCACCGGGCACGAACACCGCATCGAAGATCACTGAAGGCATGCCTTCCATCGATGCGTCCACCGGCAGGGCTTTACCGTCGGCGGTTTTCACCGGTGCCGAAGTCGGACCCAGCAGCTTGGCGTGCGCACCTTGCGCCGCCAAGGCCTTCTTCATCGCATCAATCGCCGCACCATCGACGCCGTTGGCGGCAAGAATCGCCACTTTTCGGGTTTTGATGTTCTCTGGCAGCAGGTTGGCCTGACTCAGCGCCGGTGAATGATCGAACGAGGTTTTACGCACCTCGACCGTGCCTTTGCTCGGCGCCGGCAGGCCCAGATTGGCTGCTACGCGTTTGGCCAGTTCCAGGTCGATGTTGGCGAGAATCTCGTTCACCTCACGGGCGCGGATGAACTCGCGTTCCACCTTGCCCAACTCGAAGCTGTAGGCGGCGATGATGTGCTCCTTCTCGTGCGGGCTCATGCTGTTGAAGAACAGCCGTGCTTGCGAGAAGTGATCACTGAACGACTCGCTGCGCTGGCGGATCTTGTTCGCATCGATGCGTTCCGGGTAGCTCTCGAAGCCGCCGTCTTTAGCCGCCGGCGGGGTTTCCTTCGGCCAGCCGCCATCGATCGAGTTTGGCTCATAAGACGCGCGACCCTTGTCGATCACCGTGCGGTGCTGCGCATCGCGCTGACCGTTGTGGAACGGCGCCACCGGGCGGTTGATCGGCAGCTCATGAAAGTTCGGCCCACCGAGTCGGCTGATTTGCGTATCGGTGTAGGAAAACAGCCGGCCTTGCAGCAGCGGGTCATTGGAGAAGTCGATGCCGGGCACGATGTGGCCCGGGCAGAACGCGACCTGCTCGGTCTCGGCGAAGAAGTTGTCCGGGTTGCGATTGAGGGTCATCTTGCCCAGCGGGGTGATCGGCACGATCTCTTCGGGGATTAGCTTGGTCGGGTCGAGAATGTCGAAATCGAAGTCGTGCTCGTTTTCTTCCTCGATGATCTGCACACCCAGTTCCCATTCCGGGTAGTCGCCCATCTCGATGGCTTCCCAGAGGTCGCGACGATGGTAGTCGGTGTCTTTACCGGCGAGTTTCTGCGCCTCGTCCCACACCAGCGAGCAAGTGCCGGCGGTGGGGCGCCAGTGGAATTTGACGAAGCGCGATTTGCCCTCGGCATTGACCAGGCGGAAGGTGTGCACACCAAAGCCCTGCATGCTGCGCAGGCTTTTCGGGATCGCACGGTCGGACATCGCCCAGATCACCATGTGCGCCGATTCCGGCACCAGCGAGACGAAGTCCCAGAACGTGTCGTGGGCCGAGCCGCCGGTCGGGATCTCATTGTGTGGCTCGGGTTTCACCGCGTGGACGAAGTCGGGAAACTTGATCGCGTCCTGAATGAAGAACACCGGCATGTTGTTGCCGACCAGGTCGAAGTTGCCTTCGTCGGTGAAGAATTTCACCGCGAAACCGCGCACGTCACGCACGGTATCGCCGGAACCGCGCGGCCCCTGCACCGTGGAAAAACGCACGAACACTGGCGTCTTTTTCCCCGGGTCTTGCAGGAAACCGGCCTTGGTCAGCGCCGAATGGTTCTCGTAGGCCTGGAAGAAACCATGCGCGCCGGTGCCGCGCGCATGCACGATGCGCTCCGGAATGCGCTCATGGTCAAAGTGCGTGATTTTCTCACGCATGATGAAGTCTTCCAGCAACGACGGCCCACGCGCGCCGACCTTGAGGGTGTTCTGGTTATCGGCGACCTTTACCCCTTGATTGGTACGCAGGGCCTGGCCGGTAGCGTCGGATCGGAATTTCTCCAGGCTGTCGAGTTTGGCGTTGGTGTTGGCGCGATCCTTGGTATCGGTTCCGGCCAGCTGGCTTTTGTCGGTCGTAGGTTTCTTGCTGCTCATCAGACGTAAACTCCTCGGTTGACCCCTTTTTACGGGGACTCTTGAGCGTTTCCGGGCACGGTTACCCAGGGTTTCAAGTCGCTTATCTAGTGACCAATGAGCAGGAACGGGCGTTCCTTTTTTATGACCTTTGATCTTGTTATTGCCAAATCGAAGGTTAATTGCGAAATAAATGCTAAGAACCTCTATACGGACAGGCTAAAATGCGCGCCCGGCTAACCGCTGATCCTTTTCTAACGCGCCCCACAAGGTTCGCTACGTGATCGAGTTTCAAAACGTCCACAAAACTTACCGCGTCGCCGGTAAGGACATCCCCGCCCTGCACCCGACCAGTCTTTCGATTGAAAACGGCCAGGTCTTCGGCCTGATCGGCCATTCCGGTGCGGGAAAAAGTACCCTGCTGCGTCTGATCAATCGCCTGGAAGATTCCAGCGGCGGCAAGATCATCGTCGACGGCGAAGAAGTCACTGCGCTGGACGCCAACGGCCTGCGTCGTTTCCGCCAGCAGGTCGGGATGATCTTCCAGCACTTCAACCTGCTCGCCTCCAAGACCGTGGCCGACAACGTCGCGCTGCCGCTGACCCTGGCCGGCGAACTGTCGAGCAGCGAGATCAATCAGCGCGTGGCCGAGCTGCTGGCGCGGGTCGGTCTGTCCGATCACGCAAAAAAGTACCCGGCACAATTGTCCGGCGGCCAGAAACAGCGCGTCGGCATCGCCCGCGCCCTGGCGACCAAGCCGAAGATCCTGCTGTGCGACGAGGCCACCAGCGCCCTCGACCCGCAGACCACTGCCTCGGTCCTGCAACTGCTGGCCGAGATCAACCGTGAACTGAAGCTGACCATCGTCCTGATTACCCACGAGATGGACGTGATCCGTCGCGTCTGCGACCAAGTAGCAGTGATGGACGCCGGGGTGATCGTCGAGCAAGGCTCGGTGGCCGATGTGTTCCTGCATCCGCAGCACCCGACCACCAAGCGTTTCGTCCAGGAAAGCGAGCAGATCGACGAAAGCGAACAGCGCGACGACTTCGCTCACGTGCCGGGTCGCATTGTGCGTCTGACCTTCCAGGGGGAAGCGACCTACGCGCCGTTGCTCGGTACCGTGGCCCGGGAAACCGGGGTCGACTACAGCATCCTTGCCGGTCGCATCGACCGCATCAAAGACATTCCTTACGGGCAGTTGACCCTCGCCGTCACCGGTGGCGACATGGAAGCGGCGTTCGCCCGCTTCACCGCCGCTGACGTTCACATGGAGGTGCTGCGTTAATGGAAATGCTCAAGGCTTTCTTCGAAAACATCGATTGGCTGGAAATCTGGCTGGCCACCGGTGACACCATGCTGATGCTTGGCGGTTCGCTGCTGTTCACCGTGCTGCTCGGCCTGCCGCTGGGCGTGCTGCTGTTTCTCTGCAGCCCGCGCCAGTTGCTGGAAAACCGCGGCCTGTACGCAATCATGTCGCTGGCGGTGAACATCCTGCGCTCGCTGCCGTTCATCATTCTGTTGATCGTGATGATCCCGTTCACCGTGCTGATCACCGGCACCTCGCTGGGCGTGGCCGGTGCGATTCCGCCGCTGGTGGTGGGTGCGACGCCGTTCTTCGCGCGTCTGGTGGAAACTGCGCTGCGTGAAGTCGATCGCGGCATCATCGAAGCCACCCAGTCGATGGGCGCGACCACCCGGCAGATCATCATGAATGCCTTGCTGCCGGAAGCCCGTCCGGGCATCTTCGCGGCGATTACGGTGACGGCGATTACGCTTGTGTCCTACACGGCGATGGCCGGTGTGGTCGGCGCCGGTGGTCTGGGTGACCTGGCGATCCGCTTCGGCTACCAGCGTTTCCAGACTGACGTGATGATCGTCACCGTGGTATTGCTGCTGATTCTGGTGCAAGTGCTGCAAATGGTGGGCGACCGTCTGGTCGTGCATTTCTCGCGCAAATAAGCGGTTTTTGTAATCAAGAGATGAGCCGGCCATTCGCTGGCAGGCGCCACACGGGCGCCTCATAAGGAGTTAGCTGAATGAAAAAACTGATCGCTGCTTTCGCGGCCGTAGCCGCTTTTTCGGCCCACGCTGAAACCCTGACCGTTGCCGCCACCCCGGTGCCGCACGCAGAAATCCTCGAATTCGTGAAGCCGGCCCTGGCCAAAGAAGGCGTGGATCTGAAGGTCAAGGTCTTCACCGACTACATTCAGCCGAACGTGCAGGTGGCTGAAAAGCGCCTGGACGCCAACTTCTTCCAGCACCAGCCGTACCTCGATGAGTTCAACAAGGCCAAGGGCACCAGCCTGGTCGCGGTGACTGGCGTGCATCTGGAGCCACTGGGCGCGTACTCGAACAAGTACAAGAAGCTTGAAGATCTGCCAAGCGGCGCCAACGTGGTGATCCCCAACGACGCCACCAACGGCGGCCGTGCGCTGTTGCTGCTGGCCAAGGCTGGCCTGATCACCTTGAAGGATCCGACCAACATTCTGTCGACCCCGAAAGACATCGCGCAGAACCCGAAAGACCTGAAAATCCGTGAACTGGAAGCCGCGACCATCCCGCGCGTGCTGACCCAGGTCGATCTGGCGCTGATTAACACCAACTACGCGCTGGAAGCCAAGCTCGATCCGTCCAAGGACGCGCTGGTGATCGAAGGCAATGACTCGCCGTACGTGAACATCCTGGTGTCCCGTGCGGACAACAAGGACAGCGACGCGATGCAGAAACTGGCAGCTGCGCTGCACAGCCCCGAAGTGAAGAAATTCATCACCGAGAAGTACAAAGGCGCGGTGTTGCCGGCGTTCTGATACAGATAGCTGCAATGAAAAGGGGGACGCCAATGGCGTCCCCTTTTTTTGTGGCCGAGTGTTCGGTTTTGGATCTGCTGTGTATTCGCCCCTCACCCCAGCCCTCTCCCGGAGGGAGAGGGAGCCGACCGAGGTGTCTTGCGTTGTAAATCGACCTGAAAGATTGGGTCGATTATGGATTCGGCAAAGGACTTACAGGTCGGCGTATTTCGTCAGCATCCCTCGGTCAGTCCCCTCTCCCTCCGGGAGAGGGTTAGGGTGAGGGGTGGCTTTTGATCTTGGCTATTTACGGTTGAGCATTACTGGCAGCTGCGCCACCAGTTTGGCGTTGTTCAACGGCGCACGAATAAACCCGCGCTGCGTCCCATCCGGCCCGATCACCGCCAGATTGCCGCTATGGTCGACGGTGTAATTCGGTTTGCTGGTATCGGCCGGAATGAACGGAATACTCACCGCATTCGCGACTTTCTGCAGTTCTTCGATCGACTTCGGCGTCAGGCCCACGAACTGCGGATCGAAGTAACCCAGGTACTGTTTCAGCTGCTGCGGGTTGTCGCGGTTCGGATCGACGCTGACCAGCACGATCTGCAGTTTATCCACAGCATCCTTGGGCAACTCGCTCTTGATCTGGCGCAGCTGGGCGAGGGTGGTCGGGCAGATGTCCGGGCAGAAGGTGTAGCCGAAGAACAGCAGGCTCCATTTGCCTTTCAACTCGTCGATGGCGACCGGTTGCCCGTCCTGATTGGTCATGGTCACGCCCGGCAGGGTGCGGCTCTGCGGCAGCAGGATGATGCCGGCGTCAATCAGCGTGGTGGGGTCGCCCTGGCCCTTGCCACTCAGCACTTTGTTGACGGTCAGTCCCAGGATCAGCGCGATCACGGCGACGAGGATGAAAACGGTTTTCTGGGTTCGAGTCATAGGTTCAACAGTAAGTAGTGGTCTACGAGCAGGGCGATGAACAACAGGAACAAGTAATAAATAGAGTACTTGAAGGTGTTGATCGCCGCGTGCGGCCGAGTGCCACGGTACAGCACCACGGCCCATTGCAGAAACCTTGCGCCCAGCGCGAGGGCGCAGATCAGGTAGAGCACGCCGCTCATGTGAATCACGTATGGCAGCAGGCTCACCGCGAGCAGGGCGCAGGTGTACAGCAGAATGTGCACCTTGGTGTAGTGCTCGCCGTGGGTCACCGGCAGCATCGGGATGTCGGCCTTGGCGTATTCCTCCTTGCGATGAATCGCCAGCGCCCAGAAGTGCGGCGGGGTCCAGGCGAAGATGATCAACACCAGCAGCAACGGTTCGGCGCTGACATGGCCGGTGGCGGCGGTCCAGCCGAGCAGCGGTGGCGCCGCGCCGGCGAGGCCACCGATGACGATGTTCTGCGGCGTCGCGCGTTTGAGAAAACCGGTGTAGATCACCGCGTAACCCAGCAGCGAAGCCAGTGTCAGCCATGCCGTCAGCGGATTGGTGAAGGTCAGCAGCAAAGCCTGACCCAGCAGCGCCAGCACCAGCGCAAAGGTCAGCGCCGCTGCCGGTGAAACCCGACCCTCGGCCAACGGCCGTTTGTGGGTGCGCGCCATCACCGCATCGATGCGCCGGTCCACCACATGATTGACCGCCGCCGCACCGCCGGCACACAACGCGATCCCCAGGTTGCCGAACACCAGCACCGTCCAAGGCACCCCGGCGCGGGTCGCGAGGAACATGCCGACCAGCGAGGTGATGAGCATCAGCACCACCACTTTCGGCTTGGTCAGCTCCAGATAGTCACGCCACAGCGCCTGCGCAGGGCGTTCGCCGATCAGAAGCGCCATGGCGTTTCTCCTTTTATCGTGATGGGCGCGGCCGAATGTTTACGCGGGCTCAGACGCCAGCGCGCCAACATCGGCTGTTTGACCCGAACCAGACTGGTGCGCGCGTGGTAATTGACCAGCACCATGGTCAGCAGCAGCGCGGCGCCTCCGGCGTTGTGCGCCACGGCCACCGGCAACGGCAGATGAAACAGCACGTTGCTGATACCGAGGGTGATTTGTGCGGCGAGGGCGATGACGACTAGCCCGGCCAAACGTGTCATGCCAACAGCCCTGAGTTGCCAGGCCAGACCGAGCAGCACCAGCGTCACCAGCAGCGCGCCGATGCGGTGGGTCAGGTGAATCGCCGTGCGCGCGTCGCTGTCGAGCTGGCCACCAAGATAATTGGGGCCGATGTGCTGGGTCAGGTGAAAGCCGTTGGCAAAGTCGGCGGGCGGCAGCCATTGGCCGTGGCAGGTCGGAAAGTCGATGCAGGCCACCGCCGCATAGTTGGAACTGACCCAGCCGCCCAGCGCGATCTGGCCGATCACCAGCAACAGCCCCGCGGTCGCCCAATACTGCAAACGCTTGGGGACGGTCAGTGCCGGCAGCACGCCTGACAGGCGCAGGGTCAGAAGAAACAGCAGACTCAAGGTCGCAAAACCGCCGAGCAAATGCCCGGTGACCACCTGCGGCCAGAGCTTGAGCGTCACCGTCCACATGCCGAACGCCGCCTGGGCGAACACCACTGCCAGCAGAAACAGCGGCAACTTCAGTGGTTGACCCGGATGATGCCGGTTAACCCAGGCGCGCCCGGCCAGAAGCGAAATCATCAGGCCGAGGGTGCCGGCGAAATAACGGTGGATCATCTCGTTCCAGCCCTTGTGCGCCACCACCGGCGAGTCGGGGTAATGCAGTTCGGCATGGGCCAGTTGGGCTTCGCTTTTCGGCACGCTGATAAACCCGTAGCACCCCGGCCAGTCCGGACAGCCCAAGCCTGCGTGGGTCAGGCGGGTGTAGGCGCCGAGCAACACGACGATCAGTGCCAGCAGGGTGGCAAACAGCGCGAGGCGAAATCCAGGTTTGGCCATGACAATGCCCTTATCCGATGTTCGACAGTTTCAGCAGGTGACGCAGATCGTTGAGCAGATCCTTGCCCTTCACGCTCGGGTCGTAGCGCAGCACCAGGTTGCCGTGGGGGTCGATGATCCACAGTTGCGGTGTGGCCTTGTCGCCGGTGGCCTTGCTCAACGCTGCGCTGTCCAGCGGGTAGCGTTGCAGCTGCGGATATTCGCGGGTCAGCTTGGCCTCGTAGTCGGCGCTCAACGGTTGCGCGGCGGCGAGGGCGTGGCTGGCGCGACCGGCGTCGCGACCGAGGCCGATCTGGATCTGGCGGGCGAGGTACACCAGTTGCTGACAGTCCACCGCGCAATCCTTCGGCGCGGTCACCAGCATCTGCCAGCGCTGTTCATCGGCTTGCACGCCGAGGTCGGCGCGGGTCTGGCCGTTGCCGATCAGTTCGCCGTGGTAGCTGCGACCTTCCGGCACCCAGAACTGCAATTTGTACATGCCGGTGGCGAGGATCATCGGGCCGACCACGCCGAGCACAATCAGCAACAGCTGGATCCGCCCGCGACGGCGGGTGGCCGGGATTTTTGCCTCAGACATGCTGGGTGGATTCATGGCCGTTCCCATGGGTTTTCTCCTTTGCGTTGTGCAAGCCCAAATAGATGTAGAGGCCGAGCAGGGCGGTGGCCATGGCGAACCACTGCACGGCGTAACCGAGGTGTTTTTCCGGTCCCATGGCCACGACCGGCCAGTCGGCCTCGTAGCTGGCAGGGCCGGGTTCGGCGCGCAGTTCGTAGGCGAAGCCGTCGCGTTCGAGGGTTTTCCACAGCTTGGCCGGCTCGACCGCGGTAATGGTTTGCGGCCAGGTGCTGCTGGCCGGGTCGGCGTGCAACTGGAAGGTTGCGCCGGGGGCGACATAGACCCAGGCGTCCAGGTTGACCGCGTCGGCGGGGGTGGAAAATTTTGGCGTTACCCGGCGATCCGGCCATGGCAGCCAGCCGCGATTGACCAGCAGCCACTGGCCGGTGGCCCGATCCTGAAACGGTTGCAGCAACTCGATGCCGACCTTGCCGTTGCGCTGGCGGTTGTCGAGCAGCAGGCTGTGCGCGGCATCGAACTGGCCGTACAGATGCACGCGGCGAAAGGCCGGGTCGGCGCTGTGCAGCAACTCGCTGCTGGCCATCGGCTCGGCGGCGCGGCGTTCGGCGTAACTGGCGAGCAGGGCGGTTTTCTCCGCGCCCCGGCCCAATTGCCAGAAACCCAGCGACACCAGCAGCGGCAGCAACAGCGCCACCACCACGGTCGGTATCACGCCCGGCCAAAAGCGCTTCATGGCCGCGCCACAAAGGCAGTCGTCGCGCTCGCTATACTCAACTGCATCGCCTGTCCCCCGGAGTTCTTCCCATGCTCAAGGCAGCCATTGTCGTGCTGCTGATTGCCACGGTGATCAGCCTGTTCAGCGGCCTGTTTTTCCTGGTCAAGGACGACAGCAGTTCCAATCGCCTGGTGATCGCCTTGAGTGTTCGGGTGGCACTGGCCGCTGCCACCGTCGGCTTGATTGCCTGGGGCTTCTACAGCGGCCAACTGGTGTCGCACGCGCCTTGGTGATCAGTGCTCAGAGCACATAAACGAAGACGAACAGGCCGATCCACACCACATCAACGAAGTGCCAGTACCAGCTCGCGGCCTCGAAGCCGAACTGATGCTCGGCATCGAAATGGCCCTTCATGATGCGCATCAGCATCACGAACAGAATGATCGTGCCGATGGTCACGTGGGCGCCGTGGAAACCGGTGAGCATGAAGAACGTCGCACCGTAGATGCCCGACCCCAGAGTCAGGCCCAATTCGTGGTAGGCGTGCATGTATTCCTCGGCCTGCAAGGCGAGGAAGCCGCAGCCCAATAGAACGGTGATCGCCAGCCAGATTTTCAGTGCGCCGCGATGGCCCTTCTTCAAGGCATGGTGAGCGATGGTGATGGTCACGCTGGAGCTGACCAGCAGGATCGTGTTGATCAGCGGCAGACCCCACGGGCTGATGACTTCCTTGGGTGGCGGGAACAGTTTCGGGTCCGGGGTGTGCAGCAGTGGCCAGGTGAACTGGAAGTTCGGCCAGAGCATGTGGGCGATGCCTTTCGGGCCTTCACCACCCAGAGCGGGCCCCGAGACGTGGCGCACGTAAAACAGCGCACCGAAGAAGGCGACGAAGAACATCACCTCGGAGAAGATGAACCAGCTCATGCCCCAGCGGAACGAGCGATCAAGCTGCGGACTGTACAGGCCGGCGCGACTTTCCTTGATCACCGCCCCGAACCAGCCGAACAGCATGTACGCCAGCAACAGCCCGCCGACGAAAAAGATGTATGGGCCGTGGGATTCCGGGCGCGCGGCCTTCAGATCGTTGAACCAGGTCGCCAGGCCGTACACGGTGATGACCATGCCGAAGGTGGCGATGATCGGCCATTTGCTCTGGGCCGGGACGTAATAGTGCTCATGAGTTGCCATTTATTGTTCTCCTTATCGGGCACGCTTAACCGCCAGTGTTTGCAGCCACCGGAGGATGTCGGGCGGTGATATCGAACAGCGTGTAGGACAGCGTCAGGTGCTTCACGTCCTTGGGCATGTCGCGGTCAACGATGAAACGCACCGGCATCTCGATCTGCTGACCGGGCTGCAGCACCTGCTGGGTAAAGCAAAAGCATTCGGTCTTGTGGAAATACGCCGCCGCGTTGCTCGGCGCGATGCTCGGCACAGCTTGCGCACTCATCGGTTTGTCGGTGGGGTTGCGGGCGATGAAAATCATCTCGTTGACCGCGCCGGGGTTGGCAGTCAGCTCGTCGTGCTTGGGGTAAAACTCCCACGGCATGTCGATGTTGTTGGTCGAGAGAAACTGCACGCGCACTTGCCGCGAGCTGTCCACCACCTGCTCGCCTTCGTATTGCCCGGCAGTTTTGCCGTTGATGCCGAAGGCCTTGCACATCACGTCGTAGATCGGCACCAGGGCGAAGCCGAAGACAAACATTGCCACCACCACGCCGAGCAGGCGGGTGACCAGTTTTTTCAGCGAGATCGAGTCAGCCATGAGTCATGCCTCCCTCGAAGGTGCGAGTGAGCCTTTGTGGCGAGGGAGCTTGCTCCCGCTGGGTTGCGCAGCAGCCCCAAAGATTTTTTGGGCGCTGCGCACCCCAGCGGGAGCAAGCTCCCTCGCCACAGGGGTCGCGTTAACAGTGGAGCGTTTCATTTCACTTCCGGCGGCGTGGTGAAGGTGTGATACGGCGCCGGTGACGGCACGCTCCACTCCAGACCTTCGGCGCCATCCCACGGTTTGGCCGGGGCTGGCGGGCCGCCGCGAATGGTCTTGATCACGATGAACAGGAAGAAGATTTGCGTGGCGCCGAACATGAACGCGCCGATCGACGAGACCATGTTGAAATCGGCGAACTGCAGGTTGTAGTCCGGGATCCGTCGCGGCATCCCCGCCAGCCCTACAAAGTGCATCGGGAAGAAGGTCAGGTTCATGCCGACGAACGACAGCCAGAAGTGCAGCTTGCCGAGGGTTTCGTCGTACATGTGCCCGGTCCACTTCGGCAGCCAGTAATAGGCCGAGGCGAAGATCCCGAAGATCGCCCCCGGCACCAGTACGTAGTGGAAGTGCGCGACCACGAAGTAGGTGTCCTGGTACTGGAAGTCCGCCGGGGCGATGGCCAGCATCAGCCCGGAAAAGCCGCCGATCGAGAACAGGATCACGAACGCCACGGCAAACAGCATCGGCGTCTCGAAGGTCAGCGAGCCTTGCCACATGGTGCTGGCCCAGTTGAACACTTTCACCCCGGTCGGCACGGCGATGAGCATGGTCGCGTACATGAAGAACAGCTCGCCCACCAGCGGGATGCCGACCACGAACATGTGGTGCGCCCAGACGATGAACGACAGGAACGCGATGCTCGCCGTGGCGTAGACCATCGAGGTGTAGCCGAACAGCGGCTTGCGCGAGAAGGTCGGGATGATCTGGCTGACGGCGCCGAAGGCCGGCAGGATCATGATGTACACCTCGGGGTGGCCGAAGAACCAGAACACGTGCTGGAACAGCACCGGGTCACCGCCACCGGCGGCGCTGAAGAAACTGGTGCCGAAGTGGATGTCCATCAGCATCATCGTCACGCACCCGGCCAGCACCGGCATCACCGCGATCAGCAGGAACGCGGTGATCAGCCAGGTCCAGACGAACAGCGGCATTTTCATCAGGGTCATGCCGGGAGCGCGCAGGTTGAGGATGGTGGCGATCACGTTGATCGCGCCCATGATCGAACTGATCCCCATCAAGTGGATGGCGAAGATGAAGTAGGTAACGCTTTCCGGCGCGTAGGTGGTGGACAGCGGGGCGTAGAACGTCCAGCCGAAGTTCGGCCCGCCACCGGCGGTGAACAGGGTCGAGACCAGCAGCAGGAACGCCGCCGGCAGCAACCAGAAGCTGAAGTTGTTCATCCGTGGCAGGGCCATGTCCGGCGCGCCAATCATCAGCGGGATCATCCAGTTGGCGAGGCCGACGAACGCCGGCATCACCGCACCGAAGACCATCACCAGGCCGTGCATGGTGGTCATCTGGTTGAAAAACGCCGGCTCGACGATCTGCAGCCCGGGCTGAAACAGCTCGGCGCGGATCACCATGGCGAACGTGCCGCCGAGCAGGAACATGCAGAACGCAAACCACAGGTACAGCGTGCCGATGTCCTTGTGGTTGGTGGTCAGCACCCAGCGCATCAGGCCTTTGGCGGGGCCGTGGGCGTGGTCGGCATGACCGTGGTCATCGATTACAGCGCTCATGGCCGGTCTCCTTTACGTGAGTGGACGGGGCTGGCCGGGGCGCGGTGCCCCGGCCGGTTCACGAAGTACGCGATGGACCGGCTCATTTGCTTTCCGCCTGTTTGAGCTCCAGCACTTCTTTTGGCGTGACCATGTCGCCCTTGTTGTTGCCCCAGGCGTTACGTTCGTAGGTCACGACCGCTGCGATATCGACTTCCGACAACTGCTTGCCGAACGCCGCCATGGCGGTGCCGGGCTTGCCGAAATACACGCGATGCAGGTGATCGGCTTTCGGCCCGGTGGCAATCGGCGAGCCTTTGAGCGCCGGGAACATCGGCGGCAGGCCCTGGCCTTCAGCCTGGTGACAGGCCACGCAGGTGGTGTGATAGATCTTGTCGCCGCGCTCTTTAAGCTCGTCGAGGGTCCATTCCTTGCTGGTCAGCTCCTTGAGCTGCGCGGCTTCGGCTTTGCGGTCGGCAAGCCATTTGTCGTAGTCGGCCTTCTCTTTGACGTCGACCACGATCGGCATGAAGCCGTGATCCTTGCCGCACAACTCGGCGCACTGGCCACGGTAAAGGCCGGGCTTGTCGATGCGGGTCCAGGCTTCGTTGACGAATCCCGGGATCGCATCGCGCTTGACCGCGAAGGCCGGCACCCACCACGAGTGGATAACGTCGGCGGAGGTCACGAGGAAGCGCACCTTGGCGCCGACCGGCAGCACCAGCGGCTTGTCGACTTCGAGCAGGTAGTGCTCGCCCTTGGCTTCCTTGTTGTGGATCTGTTCGGCGGGGGTGGCCAGGTTGCTGAAGAACTCGACATCCTGACCCAGGTATTTGTAGTGCCACTTCCACTGATAACCGGTGATCTGGATATCGATATCCGGCTCACTGGTGTCGTACATGCGGATCAGGGTAGCGGTCGCCGGGACAGCCATCGCCACCAGGATCAGCAGCGGCACGACGGTCCAGAGAATCTCGACGGTGGTGCTTTCGTGGAATTTTGCGGCGACCTGCCCGGTCGAGCGGCGATGCACGATCATCGACCAGAACATGGCGCCGAAGACGATGATCCCGATCACCACACAGATCCAGAAAATGGTCATGTGCAGGTCGAATACTGCGTGACTGATTTCAGTCGCTCCAGGCGCCATATTCACAGTCCAGGCCGCATGGGCCGGGCTGAAAATCGACCACAACAGGAGGCCCATCCAGACGTGTGGATGTCGCATCATTGCGGGTTCCCCTTATCGTTCTTGTTATCCCGTAGGCGCAACGCCTTCGGCAAGGGAGCGGCTGCATCAGACTACGAACTTGAATCGCCGGGCCTTGCTGCGTGGGCAGTCGGGCGTCATCAGCTAACTCCATTCAATGGCGAGTATAGACAGCCATCGGGAATTGCAATGTCGACGCGTAAATCATCTGAAACAGCCGGGGCTTGCGCTCAAGGGTGCGAATGGAGAAGGATGCAGACGAGTGGCGGCAAACTGATATAACGCAGGTGTATCAAGGATGAAATAATTATGACAAATGCGTCTTAGCATTTTTCGTAAGCCAGCTAAGTTATGTCTTCCCTATTTCATTGCCTTGTTTCCTGGAGTTTTCATGAACACCGCCGCATTGCGCGAGCAGATCCAAAAAGCCCGACAAACCGAAAACGAAACCGGACGGCTCAAGCGTCAGCTGGAAGCCAAACTGCCTCATCTGCATTCGGCGATCCAGTTGCCAGACGCCAACCGCGAAGAAGCGTTGACCAGTTTCGTCACCGCCTACATCGATGAAGTACCAGACATGCTGGACGCAGCCAATGAAGTTGCCAGGGAAGCGGGAATCGAGTCGCAGATCAAACCGGTGCTGAAAATCGCCGAGCAATACTTTCTCCAGCCGCCGGTCGGCCTGGACAGCCTGCTCGACGAAGCCTATCTGGCGCACCGCTTTGTTGAAGAGGTCAACGACCTGTACATCAAGCACCTCGGCCAGCCACTGATCCCCTTGGACATGACGGTCGCCAATCTGATTGCTCACCAATTGCTCGGTGAGGAATTTGCCAATCAACTGGACGAAGTGGTTCATCACACTATCGACGAGATGCTCGACGACGAGAGTTTTGCGCTGGAATCGGTAGAGGCCTACCGCGACAAACTCAGCAGCCCGGATACCGGTGCGGCGTGGAAACGATGGCCGTGCATGGGCCGTCGCCTCGGCGTGGGCCTGGAGCTCGACCAGCCCGCCGCGTAATCCGCGTTCCACACAAATACCTGTGGGAGCTGGCTTGCCAGCGATAGCGGTGGATCAGTCGACATTTTCAGTGACTGAAAGACCGCCATCGCTGGCAAGCCAGCTCCCACAGGGTTTATTTGTGTATGAGGGATTTAGCCAGCCGCACCGATCCCGGTATTAGTCCGAACCCGCCCCTCAAGCCGTCGCTTCAACCCGCGCGACTCAATCAACAGCTTCGACCCCTTCGCCGCATTTGCCCGGCCCCACTCCTCCAGCAACTCCAGACACGAATGGTCGATGTAGCTCAGGTTATTGAGCGGCACATGCACCGTTGTGCCCGCTGGAATGCTGCCCAGCACCTGGGTCAGTGCCGGCACCTTGAGAAAGGTCGCCGCACCCACCAGACGCAACTCCATCTCGCCGTCCTGCGGCAGGTCGATCAGGCTGATCTTCAAACGCGAAGCCTTGAGCGCCAGTTTCAACATCGTCAGACCGAAACCGATCAGCACGCCGGTCAGCAGGTCGGTGAAGATGATTGCCAGCGCCGTGGCGGCGTAGGTGAACATCGGCATCCGCCCGTAACGGCCCAGACCGCGAAAGGCTTTCAAGTCCACCAGTTTGAACCCGGTATACACCAGCACTCCCGCCAGACTCGCCACCGGAATGCTTTGCAGCACGCTCGACAGCAACAGCACGAACGCCAGCAGCCACAGACCATGGAAAATCGTCGAATAACGGGTGGTCGCGCCGGCCTGGACGTTGGCCGAACTGCGCACGATCACCCCGGTCATCGGCAGCGCACCGACCAGACCGCAGAGCATGTTGCCGACGCCTTGTGCCGACAGCTCACGGTCGAAATCCGAGCGCACGCCGCTGTGCATGCGATCCACCGCTGCGGCGGACAACAACGTTTCGGCGCTGGCGATAAACGCCACCGCGAATGCCGCGATCAGCAGGGTTGGATCAGCGAGGCTGAGCAGATCCGCCGGTTTCAGCCAGTCGATGGCCTCGGCCAGATTCTCCGGCACCTCGACCCGTTTCACCTGCAATGCCAGCAGCAGACTGGCGCCCGTGGCCAGGCCGACACCGAGCAGCGCACCGGGAATGAAGCGTAGCGAATGCGGGCGAAATTTCTCCCACAGCCACATCACCGCAATGGTCGCCAGCCCGAGCAAGCCGGCCTGCCAGCCGAACGACGGCAAGGCTTGCGCTACCGCCCCGGGGAACGCCGTGAGGTTATCCAGCCCGGACGGTTGTGGCTTGGCATCAAGCATCACATGCACTTGCGAGAGCACGATCAGCACACCGATTCCGGCGAGCATGCCGTAGACCACTGCTGGGGCCGTCACTCGAAACCAGCAACCGAGCTTGAGGCGCCCGGCCACCAGTTGCAGGAACCCGGCGAGCAACAGAATCGGCCCGAGCATCTCGATCCCGTGCTGGCGCACCAACTCGAACACCAACACCGCCAGCCCCGCCGCCGGGCCGCTGACCTGCAACGGCGAACCCGCCAGCCAACCCACCACCAGGCCACCGATGATCCCGGTAATCAGGCCCTTGGCTGGCGGCAACCCTGACGCAATCGCGATGCCCATGCACAGCGGCAGCGCGACCAGAAACACCACCACCGAAGCCAGCAGCTCCCGTGGCAACACCGCTTTCAATTGAGCAGCACGCATGGTGACTCTCCCGAAGCTTTCTTCAGGCATGGCTTCGCCGAACCGCTGAAACAGCGGTCGGCATCAAACCACACAGATTTTTAGGAGGATTTAGAAGCGCGCTTTGGGCGTCGCCACCGGAATCGGATGGCTGCCGTCGAGCGGCAGGAAGCGTCCCTGATCCGCGTCGTAAGCTTTGATTTCGCTGGTTTCGATGTTGTAGACCCAGCCATGGATGAACAGTTGACCGTTCGCCATGCGTGAGGCTACCGAAGGATGGGTACGCAAGTGCTGCAATTGGGCTATGACGTTTTCCTCGGTGAGGATCGGCATGCTCTCTTTTTCGTCGGTGCAGTTGCAGTTTTCGTGCACCATGGTTTTTGCCACTTCGGCGTGGCGCAACCAGGCTTTGACCGTTGGCATTTTTTCCAGGCTTTCCGGATTGAGCACTGCGCGCATGGCGCCGCAATCGGAATGGCCGCAGATGATGATGTGTTGCACGCCCAGCGCCAACACCGCGTATTCGATGGCAGTGGAAACGCCGCCGTTCATCTGGCCGTAAGGCGGCACGACGTTGCCGACGTTACGGGTCACGAACAGATCGCCCGGCGAGCTCTGGGTGATCAGTTCGGGCACGATGCGCGAGTCGGCACAGGTGATGAACATCGCCCGTGGCGATTGCGCCGTGGCGAGTTTCTTGAAGAGTTCTTCCTGCTGCGGGAAGACCTCATGATGAAAATGCAAAAAGCCGTCAACGATCGTACGCAACGCTGCATCGGCGGATTCCGCCCCAGGGACGGCTTGCGCCGACGCAGCCAACGGCTGTTTATCCTTGTCACTCATGATTCATCCTCTTTGGCGGATTCGGGGAGTCGTTCCCGTGTGTTCCGGTATGAAGCCAGTGGCTGTTTAAAACATCCGGGCCATCCCGACCCGTCAGTCACTCGATGAACAAGGTAGCCGCCGAAACTTAACTCAAACTGAATCGAGCGCTCTAGAACGTGTGTTCCAGGTCACAAAAACGTGACTGGCGTATTTCAACGGAAGGATTCTGACCCTCAACCATAAACTGATTGTCGCTAAATCAACGACATCTGGCGACCCGGTGGACAGAAGGCAGTGCAGTCCAGGTTATAGCCCTCGCGATGGTTGAGGCCGAGCCGTTTGATCGCTTTGGCAAAGCGTTGCGCCAGCAGGTCGGCGAATGGCCCTTCGCCGCGCATCCGCGCACCGAAACGGCTGTCGTAAAGCTCGCCGCCACGGCTCTGGCGGATCAGGCTCAGGACATGGGCCGCGCGCTGCGGATAGTGCGCTTGCAGCCACTCTTCGAACAGCGGCGCCACCTCCAGTGGCAGGCGCAGCATCATGTACGCGGCACTCTGTGCTCCAGCCGCGTGGGCCTCGTTCAGCAGGCTCTCGATTTCACTGTCGTTGATCATCGGAATCATCGGCGAACACAGCACCCCCACGGGAATGCCTGCTTCGCGCATCACCCGGATCGCCCGCAGCCGTGCTTTCGGGGCAGCGGCTCGCGGTTCGAGGATGCGTTTGAGTTCATCGTCCAGCGTGGTCAGGCTGATCATCACCGCCACCAGCCGTTGCTGTGCCAGTTCGGTGAGCAGGTCAAGGTCGCGCAAAATCAGCGAGCCTTTCGTGACGATGGTCACCGGGTGCCGATAGCGCAGCAATACTTCAAGGGTCTGGCGGGTGATCCGGTGTTCACGTTCGATGGGCTGGTACGGGTCAGTGTTGGAGCCAAGGTTGATCGGCGCGCACTGATAACCTTTTTTCCCAAGCTGTTCTTCCAGTACCTGGGCGGCGTTGGTCTTGGCGATCAGCCGGGTTTCGAAATCCAGCCCCGGCGACATGTCCCAATAAGCGTGGCTCGGTCGCGCATAGCAATAGATGCAGCCGTGCTCGCAGCCGCGATAGGGATTGATCGAGCGATCGAAGGGCAGATCCGGCGAGGTGTTGCGGGTGATGATGGTTTTTGCGGTCTCGATCATCACTTCAGTGTTCTGCGTCTCGGGCACTTCCTGATACCAGCCGTCGTCCTCGGCCACCGAACGGTTCGGCGCGAAACGGTTGTGCGGGTTGGTCGCAGTGCCGCGACCGCGAGGAGGCAAGGGCGTGTGCATCGCAAAGGTCCTGATGACTGTATGTGCGTACAGTATCGCTGGCGCGAGCAAACAGCCAGTGCCGTTCGGCGATTCGGGATATGTGAAAAGGGTATCCGGTTTATTGACTACTCCTTTTATTGCAACCCGGAGACACATGTTTCAAGTAGCAGTACAACTTGCAATGTCGCTAGTATTCGCCGTGTTGCACTTCTGCTAATCAATGTTTAAAAGGAATTAAATGTGTCTAACTTTAACCATCGCGGCATCTTTCTACAGAAACTTGGTCCGACTCCGGTTGACCCGGATGAAGTACTGGTGTCCATGCAGTTCGCGCTGAAGCAATCCGGATGGGATGCAGAGAACGCTGTGCCTACCGACTCCCTGCTGGATTCGCGGATTATCATTGCGTCGTCCTATGACGGGGGCAAAACCTTCGACGTGCGCAATGACAATGATGTCGATGGTGACGGTGATATCGATGCAGATGACAAGGCCAAGTTGCTGGCGCTGGCCAAGGCTTATGTAAGTATCGTTAATCCATAAGCTTACGACTATAAATGCAAAAAGCCCTGCATGATTCACGCATGCAGGGTTTTTTTCGGACAGTGTTTCGTCGATACCGTAGTCAGCATGTCAGCATGTCAGCATGTCAGCATTTAACTCAGAATTTAAAATCTCTCATTAAGGCAATGTTGACGTCGGCAAGTTTGCTCCCTGGCGCGTTGTCTGCAAACGATAAAAGTATGCATCTGTAAAGACGGCCGGCACCGACGGTACTCAAACCGACCAAAGCAGAGGCGAGGTCGTCTGCCTGGGTGTAATAGGAGCGAGCGACTACTGTCAGAGTTGACAGGTATATGCATTTACAGCGCTCAAGTTTACTGCTGGATGGTTGTACACCCTGTCAGGTCTGACAGTAGACCGGATTTCCCCCACTCGTTAACTTCCGGAAAACTGCGACAGATTGCCGATTGGCGCAGTGCAATCAACTGAAGGATTGACTGCATGACTATCAGGATATTGCTGGAAATTGCGGATATGGACCAAGACGGAAATCCGGAAGTCGCGATTTATCACTTCAATGAAGACGCCACCGAAATGATGGATTACGATTACTCGTTGTTCGCTTCTTCGTCGGAAGCTAACGGTCGTTATGACTTGATTTCCGAAGAGGTCCTCGATGGTGATGGCGATGGCGACGTCGATAAATACGACAAGAAGCTGTACTTGCAGTTGGCCGACGCTTTTGCGCAGTTCAAGGGCTTTCAGTCCAGGCGTTGAATTGCCCGCTGACACAACAAAGCATTAATGCCATGTCAGCGGTATCCAATCTCGTTAATGCGAAGTGACTTGCCCCAGATCATCCCCGGAAGTGGTCTGCATATCATTCTTGCGCAGGCTTTCGACGTCGGCAGCGTTCACCGGCGCCCCTTTGTTGCCCCAACTGCCACGGATAAAGCTCACCACATCCGCCACTTCCTGATCCGACAAGCGCCAGGCGAAACCCGGCATGGTAAAGGTCGATGGTGCCGTGTGCGTGGCCGGCAGGGTGCCGCCCTTGAGTACGATGTGGATCAGCGAGGTCGGGTCCTCCGATTGCAGCACCGGATTGCCCGCCAGCGCCGGGAACACCCGAGTGTAGCCATGGCCGTCTGTACGGTGGCAGGCCGCGCAGTTATCGATGTACACCGCCGCGCCGCGCTGGCTGTCGTCGCCGTTCCACAGGGCTTTGGCCGCTTTCTCGTCGTACTGGTGCGGCTGATCGGCAGGGTCATTGGCCGGCAGCGACTTGAGGTAACGGGCAATCGCGGTCAGGTCGGCGTCGGTCATGTACTGCATGCTGTGGGTGACCACATCGCTCATGCCACCGAACACTGCGCTGCGGTCGCTGCGCCCGGTCTTGAGGAATTGCACCAGCTGCGCTTCGCTCCAACTGCCCAGACCATCCTTGTGATCACCGCGCAGGCTCTTGGCGATCCAGCCTTCCAGCGGTGCACTGCCGGCAAGAAAATTCTTGCCGTCTGCCGCGCTCAGGGATTTTTCTTGCATGGTCAGGGCTCGTGGGGTATGGCAGGCGCCGCAGTGGCCGAGGCCCTCGACCAGATAGGCGCCGCGATCGATCACCGGATCATCCGAGGTGGCCTTGTAGTCCTCGACCTTCGGCGCAAACAGCCAGCGCCAGCCCATCAATGGCCAGCGCATGCTCAGCGGCCATGGAATGTCGCTGGCCTTGTTCTCCTGCGCTACCGGCTCGACGCCGTGCATGAAGTAGGCGTACAGCGCTTTCATGTCGCTTTCGCTGACACGGGCGTAGGACGGATACGGCATTGCCGGGTACAACGTACTACCGTTTTTGGCGACGCCGTGACGTACTGCCTGGTCGAAGTCCTCGAAGCTGTAATCACCAACGCCGGCTTTGTCCGGGGTGATGTTGGTCGAGTAGATCGTGCCGATCGGCGTTTCCATTGGCAGGCCGCCGGCGAACGGTTTGCCGCCCTTGGCGGTGTGGCAGGCCACGCAGTCACCCGCGCGGGCGAGGTATTCGCCTTGTTTGATCAACGCTTGATCGACGTCGGCGGCTTGTACAGCCGTGCTGCCGAGCAGGGCCAAAGTGGCGATAACGAGATTTTTCATGGTCATCGCTCCTTATGCCTGAACCAGCGGGCCGGGGTTTTTCAGGTACTGCTCGCGGATCGCCTTGGCCGACCAGTAGGTCAGAGCGGCAACCAGTCCGGTCGGGTTGTAACCCAGGCCCTGCGGGAACGCCGACGCGCCCGGTACGAACACGTTGTGCACATCCCAGCTCTGCAGATAGCGGTTCAGCGCGCTCTTCTTCGGATCGGTGCCCATGATCGCGCCACCGTTGAGGTGGGTGGTCTGGTAGGCCGCCGTGTTGAAGTGATCACCAACCTGCTTGCCGATCACCGCGATGGCTTTCGGACCCATGGCCTGGGCGACCTTGCCCATTTTCTCGACCATGAAACGGTTCATCTTGATGTCGTTTTCCTGCCAGTCGAAGGTCATCCGCAGCAGCGGCAAACCGTAGGCATCGCGGTACACCGGATCCAGATCGAGGTAGTTGCCACGGTAGGACTGATGCGCGCCGTGGGCGTCCATCGACACCTGATGGGTGTAGTAATCGGCGGTCGCGCGCTTCCACTGGCTGCCCCAGGCCGGGGTGCCGGGCGGGTTCGAAGTGCCGGCAATCGGACGGCTGCCCGCCTGGTTGACCCACATTGGCGAGCCGCCGACGAAGCCATGCGGGCCGTGGTCGAAGTTGTCGGCGTTGAAATCGTCCAGCGCTACGCCGTTGCCGCCGGCGCCGATGAAATTGTTGGTGTGGGTGTCCTTGTCGAAGAACGCCTTGATGGTCGCCATGTTCTGGTAGGCGAAGTTACGCCCGACCACGCCTTCGCCACTGATCGGGTCGTAAGGCTTGCCGATGCCCGATAGCAGCATCAACCGCACGTTGTGCAGCTGGAAGGCGCCGAGGATCACCAGATCCGCCGGTTGCTCGATCTCGCGGCCCTGGCCGTCGATGTAAGTCACGCCGGTGGCCTTGGACTTGGTGCTGTCGAGATTGACCCGCAGCACATGGGAGTTGGGCCGCAGTTCGAAATTCGGCAACGGCTTGAGCGCTGGCAGAATGTTCACGTTCGGCGACGCCTTGGAATACATGTAGCACACGTAACCGCTGCAGAACCCGCAGAAGTTGCATGGGCCCATCTGTGCGCCGTAGGGATTGGTGTACGGCCCCGAGGTATTAGCGGACGGCAGGTTGTAGGGTTTGTAACCGACCTCTGCCGCCGCTTTGCCGAACAGTTGTGCGGAAACCGTATTCTTCTGCGCTTCCAGCGGGAACGGGTTGGAGCGATCCGGTGCGTAAGGGTTGCCGCCCTTGCCTTGCCCGACCAGCTGGCCCTTCACGGTCCAGGCCTGGCCGGAGGTGCCGAAGACTTTTTCGGCGAAATCGAAAAACGGCTCCAGCTCTTCATAGCTGACGCCGAAATCCTGGATGGTCATGTCCTTGGGGATGAAGCTTTTGCCGTAGCGCTCTTCGTAATGGCTGCGCATACGCAGTTCGATCGGATCGACGCGAAAATGTACGCCCGACCAGTGCAGGCCCGCGCCGCCGACGCCATTGCCCGGCAGGAACGCACCCAACTGGCGGTTCGGCAGGGCGATGTCGTTGACGCTGTGGCGGATGGTGACGGTCTCTTTCGAGATGTCCTGAAAGAGTTTTTTGCGCACGCTGTAGGTGAGTTCGTCGATCACCTGCGGATAGTTGCCGTCGGGGTAAGTGTCCTGCATCGGCCCGCGCTCCAGCGCCAGCACATTGAGCCCGGCTTCGGTCAGCTCCTTGGCCATGATCGCGCCAGTCCAGCCGAAACCGACGATCACTGCGTCGACCTTCTTCATTACGGTTGCCATGCTCAAGCCCTCTCGCCGCGAATCGAAACTGCCGGGAAGGGGTATTGCTCGTTGCGTTCCACCCAATCCATGAAATCGGCGCGGGCGCCGGGGAAGCCGATCATGGTCCAGCCGACCATGCCTTTATTGCCACCGTGGATCGGGTCGCAGAAGAACCCTTCCTTGGTGTTTTGCAGCAACAGGCTGAAGAAAATCTTCGCGGGGACTGCAGCGAACTGCGGTTTTCCGGCTTCGAGTTGCTTGAGCAAATCTTCTCGGGTAGCGCTGTCTTGCTCGGCAAATGTTTTACCGTTGAGCGATTTTGCCCACTGATCCGTGGCAGCGATGCCCAGGCGATAGATCTCTTTGGGCACCAGCTTGCTCTGCCAGCCCATCTCCGGCGCAGCGTCGGCGTTGAACGGACCTTGCATGTACCACAGGGCACCGGCGGCGTACGGGGTGTTCATCTGGCGGTCGATGTATTCCGGCACGCCGGCTTCCAGGGCACCCGGGCCTTGCTCGTCGTTGGGGATCAGGTGCGCCACGGCGGCGTTGATGAAGGCCCATTCCTCGGCGGTGAAATAGCTCGGCTGGTAAGCGCTGGCGTCAGCCTTGGCCGGTGTGGCTGCGGGCGCCGCCGGGGCCGCTTCAGGCGCAGCTTGCAAGACGCTGCTGCCCAGACCGCTACCGGCGAGGGTGACCACGGGAATCAGGGTCAGGGATTTGCGCAAGAACTCACGCCGCGGGTTGTCTCGATCTGCATCAGACATGGGGGTGCACCTCATCAGGCATTGATGGTTTTCCGCCGTTTCTGCGAACGGCGTGAGCATTTTTTCGTTGCGGCGTGGCCCGGTGATTGACCGGGAAAAGGGGGACGCCTGCAACATCGTGTGACAAATGGTAGCAGGCTACACATCGGGATGAACCGATTCAGCGGAAAAAGCTGCGGTTTTTTTAGCGGGCGCTCAATGAAATCGCCCGGATTCACGATTCTTTGACAAGTGCCTCACAGGGCTTTGACCGGCAGACGTGGAAGCTGCGAGGCCTTTCATTGATGAATTCCGATACGGTCAGCCCAGCATGTCTCGAGTGCGCCTTTTTCCTGCTTTGTGTTTGTCGCTTGTTGCCCTGTTGCACTTGATGCCGGCCCAGGCTGACGCCGCTGTCACATCGCGCCCGCCGGAGTGGGCGCAACCGGTTGAAGTGCAATACAACCTGTTCCAGATGTCACCAACGCTTTACCGCAGCGCCTTGCCCGACGGTGGCGTGGTTCCATTGCTGAAGAATCTCAAAGTGGCGACGGTGATCAACTTCTTGCCGGAAGCTGACAGCAGTTGGCTGTCCGAGCCGGGCATCAATCAAGTGCAACTGCCCTATCGCACCAACCACGTCGATGACGCCGATGTGCTCAAGACCTTGCGCGCGATTCAGGCTGCCGAAGCCAATGGCCCGGTGCTGATGCACTGCAAACACGGTTCCGACCGCACCGGCCTGATGGCGGCGATGTATCGGATTGTGGTGCAAGGCTGGAGCAAGGAAGACGCGCTGAATGAAATGACGCAGGGCGGTTTTGGTGAAAGCGGCCATTTCAAGGATGGCGTGCGTTACGTGATGCAAGCCGATGTCGACAAACTGCGCACCGCGTTGGCCAACGGCGATTGCAGCACCAGTGCCTTTGCCACCTGCTCGATGAAGAGCTGGTTCCAGTCGGTCAACCTCAAGTAAGCCGCACCCTCCACGGCATTGCACCGTGGAGGGTCATTCGCCGGCTCAGTCCTCGGACTTTTTCTTCAGCTTCGGATTCGGAAAGAACTGCACGGCCTGGACGGTTTTGTCCGGCGCTGGCTTGAGCGCGCTGGTATTGACCCGCGTGCCCAGTTCCTTGGGAACCGACAGCCCCTGCTCGTTCAGCGTATCCGAGTAACCGCAGGCCACGCACTCACGGTGCGGCACGCTGTCCTCGTTCCACATCATCAGTTTATCCGGCTCGCTGCACGCCGGGCAGACAGCCCCGGCGATAAAGCGCTTCTTGGTAATCACAGGTGCCTCACTCATGCTGCCGCGTCCTCACTCAGGCCGCTATGGCGCAAGAGTGCGTCAATCGAAGGCTCGCGACCACGGAAGTCGACGAACAGCACCATCGGTGCCTGCGAGCCGCCACGGGCCAGAATCGCTTCGCGGAAGGCGCGACCGGTTTCGGCGTTGAGCACGCCGTCTTCTTCGAACCTGGAGAAGGCATCTGCCGACAGCACTTCCGCCCACTTGTAGCTGTAGTAGCCCGCCGCGTAACCGCCGGCGAAGATGTGCGCGAAGCTGTTGGGAAAGCGGTTGTACACCGGTGGGCGCATTACCGACACCTCGTCGCGCACGCCTTCCAGCACTTGCGCCACGCTGCGGCCGTCACCGTGAGTGGCGTGCAGTTCGAAGTCGAACAGCGAGAATTCCAGCTGACGGACCATCATCAACCCGGACTGGAAGTTTTTCGCCGCGAGCATTTTTTCCAGCAGGTCTTGCGGCAGCGGCTCGCCGGTTTCGTAGTGACCGGAGATCAGCGCCAGGCCTTCCGGCTCCCAGCACCAGTTTTCCATGAACTGGCTCGGCAGCTCGACCGCATCCCACGCCACGCCGTTGATCCCCGAGACACCGGCGTGATCAACGCGGGTCAGCAGGTGATGCAGGCCGTGACCGAATTCGTGGAACAGGGTGGTCACTTCATCGTGGGTCAGCAGGGCAGGCTTGCCGCTGTCCGCCGGGGTGAAGTTGCACACCAGGTTGGCGACCGGACTTTGCAACACGCCGTCAACGGTGCGGCGACGGTCGCGGGCGCCGTCCATCCACGCCCCGCCACGCTTGTTGGCGCGGGCGTAGAGGTCGAAGAAGAAGCGGCCGACGTGCTGGCCGTTCTCCTTGATTTCGAACAGACGCACGTCCGGGTGCCAGGTGTCGAAGCCTTTCAGTTCGGCGATTTCGATGCCGTACAGGCGCTGGACGATAGCGAACAGACCGCTGAGGACTTTATCGATCGGGAAGTACGCGCGCAGGGTTTCCTGAGCGACGCTGTAGCGCTGCTCGCGGAGTTTTTCTCCGTAGAAACCGCTGTCCCAGCTTTGCAGATCGGCGCAGCCCTGTTCGGCGGCGTAAGCGCGCAGCTGCTGCAGATCCTGCGCGGCGAACGGTTTGCTGCGCTTGGCCAAGTCGCGCAGGAAGCTCAGCACCTGATCGCTGGACTCGGCCATTTTGGTTGCCAGGCTCAGCTCGGAGAAGCTGGCGAAACCCAAGAGTTTTGCCAGTTCCTGACGCAGGTCGAGGATATCTTCCATGACCGGACCGTTATCGTTCTGCCCGGCGTTCGGGCCTTGGTCCGAGGCACGGGTGCAGTAGGCGGCGTAGACTTCTTCACGCAGCTTGCGGTCCTGGGCGTAGGTCATCACCGCGTAGTAGCTCGGGAATTCCAGGGTGATCAGCCAGCCGTCGAGGCCTTTGGCCTGCGCAGCGGCGGCCATTTGCGCCTTGGCCGAATCGGTCAGGCCGGCGAGGGCGGCTTCGTCGGTGACGTGCTTGGTCCAGGCTTGCGTGGCATCGAGCAACTGGTTGGAGAAGCGGCTGCCCAGCTCGGACAGTTTGCTTTGCACTTCGGCGTAGCGTTTCTGTTCCGCTTCCGGCAGGTCGATACCCGACAGACGGAAATCGCGCAGGGCGTGTTCCAGAATGGTTTTTTGCGCCACGTCGAAACCGGCGGCTTCCGGGCTGTTGGCCAGCGCCTCATAGGCCTGGAACAGCTCGCGGTTCTGGCCCATCTCGGTGGAGTAGGCGCTGAGGGCCGGCAGGCACGACTCGTACGCTTCGCGCAGTTCGGCGCTGTTGCACACGGCGTTGAGGTGGCTGACCGGGCTCCAGGCAGCGCCGAGGCGATCGTTGAGTTCGTCCATCGCCAGTACCAGGCCGGCCCACGTAGGGTTCTGACCCTGGGTCTTGAGAATTTCGGCGATGGCGGCGCGGTTGTCGGCCAGAATGGTTTCGATGGCTGGCAGCACGTGTTCGGCACGGATCGTGGAGAACGGCGGCAGGTCGTAGGACTGCAGAAGAGGGTTGTTCACGCTCACGGTTGGCACCTTGGCTGGAAGAAACATGTGCCCATCTTAATTACAATCGACACTCACCGCAGCTATCGGCGACAGAGAGAGAACTTATCGTGCCCGTTCGCAAGTACCAGAATCACACCCCGCAACTCGGTCAAGGCGCGTTTGTCGACGCCTCCGCGGTGGTGATCGGCGACGTCGAAATCGGCGAAGACAGCTCCGTGTGGCCGCTGACCGTGATCCGTGGCGACATGCACCGCATCCGCATCGGTGCGCGCACCAGCGTGCAGGACGGCTGCGTGCTGCACATCACCCACGCCGGGCCGTTCAACCCGGAGGGCTTTCCGCTGCTGATCGGCGATGACGTGACCATCGCCCACAAGGTCATGCTGCATGGCTGCAGCGTCGGCAGTCGCGTGTTGATCGGTATGGGCAGCATCGTCATGGACGGCACGGTGGTCGAGGACGATGTGATCATCGGCGCCGGCAGCCTGGTACCGCCGGGCAAGCGCCTGGAAAGCGGTTTTCTGTACGTGGGCAGCCCGGTGAAACAGATCCGTCCGTTGACCGACAAGGAACGCGCCTTCTTCACCTACAGCGCCGCCAACTACGTGAAGCTCAAGGACCTGCATCTGGCCGAGGGCTACGATCAGCGCTGAATCGCCTTACACCTGCACAGGATTTCTCATGCATTACCAGACTGTACTTTTCGACCTCGATGGCACCCTGACCGACCCGCGTGAGGGCATTACCCGTTCCATACAGTTCGCCCTCGGCAAGCTCGGCATCGATGAGCCGGACCTGACTAGACTCGAACACTTCATCGGCCCGCCGCTGTTGCAGGCGTTCATGCAGTTTTATGGCTTCGATGAGGCCAAGGCCTGGGAGGCGGTGAATTTCTATCGCGAGCGCTTCAAGGTCACCGGCCTGTACGAGAACCGTGTGTTCGACGGCGTCACACCGTTGCTCGAGACCCTGAGTGGCCAAGGGCGACAGCTGTATATCGCGACGTCCAAGCCGTGGGAGTTCGCCCGGGAGATCGCCCGGCACTTCGACTTCGCCAAGCATTTCAAGGTTATCTATGGCAGTGAACTGGATGGCACGCGAACCAACAAGGTCGAGCTGATCGCGCACCTGATCGCCGAAGAAGGGCTGGACCCGGCTAATACGCTGATGATCGGTGATCGCAAGCATGATTTGATCGGCGCGCGCAGCAACGGTGTGGATGCGGCGGCGGTGGGATATGGGTTTGGCAGTTTTGAAGAGCTGAATGCCGAGGCGCCGGCTTATCATTTTGAGACTTTGGCTGAGTTGCATCAGGCGTTTCTGCGGCGCTGATGAGTCGGCCATCGCTGGCAAGCCAGCTCCCACAGGTGAGCAGTGGGCGCACTTTCACCTGAATCCATGTGGGAGCTGGCTTGCCAGCGATGAAGCCGGATCAGCCGACATCAATTCAAGATCCGGCCAAAGCTTTCAAGGCCGCTTTACGCTCCGCGACAGCTAAACCACCCAACTTCTCGACCTCAGCATAAAACCGCACCCAATCCCCCCCAACCTGCCTGAACAGTGCCGCAAACGCCGGCACCCACTGGTCATACAGCCCGAACGGCAACAGCCGCGCATTGTTCAGCGGCATATTCACCCACGCGTCATAGCGCTTGTCCCCGGCCCACTGACTGTCACGCATCACCCGGTAATCGCGCCGAAACCGCTCGAATTGCGCCGCCTTTCGCTCGCGCATCTGCTCGGCCGGCAGCGGCTGTGCGTAAAGCGCTTCAAGCCGCGACCGCGTTTCCAGTACCAGCTCGATGAACTGATCCCGCTGCTTGAGCCGCGAGTCGGTATCCGCAGGCAGACCACGAAACGCCCGCCACTGCCGGGTACCTTCCTGCTCGACAAACGTGGCGAAGGACTCGTTGAACTCGGTGTCGTCCTTCACATAAAAGCGCTGATGCGCCAGTTCATGAAAGATCAGCGTGGCCAGACGCTCATCGCCCCAGCCCATCATCGAATTGAGGATCGGGTCATTGAACCAGCCGAGGGTCGAATAGGCCTCGACGCCGCCAATCGACACGTCCATGCCTTGCAGACGCTGGATCGCCGCTTCGCCGCGCGCGGCGCTCTGGCTGTAGTAGCCGCGATAGGCCACGCAACCGGCGATCGGGAAACAATGGTTCTGCGGGGTCAGGGAAAACTCCGGGGTGGCGAACACGTTCCACACCACATACGGCCGGCCGATGTCGGCGTACAGCCGATAGCTCTGGTTGTCGGGCAGGTGCAGGTGTTCGCTGGCGAATGCGCGGGCTTTCTGCGACTGGATCAGGTGCGTGCGCAGCTTGGCGTCGCGGCTTGGGTCGGCGATCACCATGGCTACCGGCTCGCGCGCCCGCAGCAACTGCAACTGACCGCTGGCCAATTGGCTGTAATAGCTGACGCTGGAACAACCGTTGAGCAACAAAAACATCACACCCGGAAACAAAATCCGAAAAACGCGATCAAGTACCCCATGGCTTGGAAGCGGCCTGCTCAAAATAAAAATCCTTTGGAAAGTCTGCCCGCAAGACTATCCCGCCATCTGGAGCTTCGCTATGCGCATGTTGTTGCTGACTGGAGGCCTGCTGACGCTGGCCGGTTGTGCCGGATTCGGAATGCCCGATCCTGACCCCTCGCAAGCCTGGATCGATCTCGATGCCCGGCAACAGGACACAGCGCTGCAAGCGCTGAAGGTCGATGACAAGACGACCGTCGACAAACGTTATTTTGAAGTCGAGCCCGGCAGTCACCAATTGCAGGTGCGTTATCAGTTCCCGGTCGAAGCCACCAACATCGGCCCCGATGCCGAACCGCTGTGGCGCGACTGCCAGTTGAAGGTGAAATTCAAGGACTTCAATGCCGGCCAGCGTTATCAGCTGCAAGCTGGCAGCATCGGTTTCCGGCCATGGGCCAAGCTCTATGACGAGCAGCACAATGTGGTCGGTCAGGGCACGCCCGCAGGCTGTCAGCGCACCTGATCAGCGCTATGCTGGAGGTCTGAATCCCTGGACATCCATCATGCGCAAGTTGATGTTGTTGCTCGCGGTCGGCGCTGTCGCTGGCTGTCAGACCCCATTGCCGCCGATTGATCCGCAAATGGCCTGGGTCGATTTCTCGACCCCGACCCCCGGCGGAAAACTGCTCATGGCCGAGCGCCTGGATAATCAGCGCCTGAGCGACGGGCGTTTCTTCCAGGTCACCCCCGGTAGCCATGAGCTGCGGGTGCGATTTGATTTCGAGGTGTTTGGTGGCGGCGGCAGTCTGATGACCGGTCCCGTGGAGCGACTGTGCTATTTGTATATTCGCTACGACCATTTCGAGGCCGGGCAGCGTTATCTGCTGGAGGGGCGTTCGCTAGGGTTCACGCCGAGCGCCCGTCTGTACAACGCCAAGCGTGAGATCGTTGCCGAGGATCACGACATGGATTGCCTCAGCTGAGACGGTTCAGTTGTCGTTCTTCTGGTAAATGATTGCCTTGGTGCCGTTTTCACAGGTGCCGACGACCATGGCTACGTCGTGTTTGTCGGCCTCTTCCTTGCTGACGATTTCCAGCGTGTAGGACGGCACGGCGTTCGCCTGGATCTTTACTTCGATTTCTTTCCTGAGTTCTTCACAGTCTTTCGGTGCGGCCAGAACCGTTGTGGCCAATGCACTGCAGAGGATCGCCAAGCCAATACGTTTCATAATCTTGAAGCTCCATGGGGCAGCGCGCACGGGCGTGCGCTGAAGCTGCTGTCACTTATTCGACCATATTTTTGCAGCGCGGGTTCTGACTTCGCTCACATCTTCAGGCTCTACGGTGCTTTTAGGATCGCCATCGCGAGCAGGCTCACTCCTACATTCGATCTCCAGCGGACACTACAATTGTGAACAACCGAGATTCCTGTAGGAGTGAGCCTGCTCGCGATGGCATCAGATCCTGTCAGCGATGACTCAACTGACTAATGATGCCTCAAGGGTAATCTTCGCATTCAATACCTTGGACACCGGGCACCCTTCCTTGGCCTTGTTGCTCAGTTCTTCAAACTGCGCCTGAGTAGCGCCAGGGATTTTCGCCTTGAGGATCAACTTGATCGCAGTGATGGCAAAGCCACCCTCGACCTGATCCAGCGTAACCTCTGCCTGAGTGTCGATGCTCTCGGCCTTCAGGCCCGCATCGCCCAAAATCATCGAAAACGCCATGGAAAAACAGCCGGCATGTGCGGCGCCGATCAGTTCTTCCGGGTTGGTGCCCTTGCCGCCTTCGAAGCGGGCCTTGAAGCCGTAAGGCGCTTCTCTGAGGACGCCGGTCTCGGTAGAGATCGAGCCGATGCCGGTTTTCAGATCGCCTGCCCAATGCGCGGATGCTTTCTTCACGATAGCCATATCTGCCTCCTCAAGATCTGGCGCGGAACGCCGCGCCGTCGTGGTTTTTGCTTGCAAGGCTTCTGAGGATAGACGCCGGAACAAAGTTCAGCCCGAGTGAATCGTTGACTTTTTTAGTAGGATTTTTCTCTCAGCTATTGAAACTCGGGTATATGCCCTCATTGCACAGAACACGCTTATGAATTCGGCAGGTTTTCGTTCGCAAGAAAAAACCTGCAGACCACTCGGAGACGCAGGTTTATGAAGCAACTGTCCGATGTAAAATTTTCCACCCTCGATCTGGTGCCGGTGCGCGAGAACGGCAGCCCGGCACAATCGCTGCGCAATTCGCTGGATCTGGCGCAGCACGTCGAGAAATTCGGCTACACCCGCTTCTGGGTCGCCGAACACCACAACATGGACGGCATCGCCAGTTCCGCCACCTCGGTGCTGCTGGGATATCTGGCCGGCGGCACCTCGACGATTCGTGTCGGCTCCGGCGGGGTGATGTTGCCCAACCACGCGCCGCTGGTGATCGCCGAGCAGTTCGGCACTCTCGAAAGCCTCTATCCGGGGCGCATCGACCTCGGTTTGGGCCGCGCGCCGGGTTCCGACCAGATGACCGCCCGCGCTCTGCGCCGCGAACGCTCCGGCAGCGCCGATGATTTCCCGGAAGACGTCGCCGAGCTGGTGCGTTTTCTCGGCCCGCGCACCCCGGACCAACGGGTGATCGCCATGCCCGGCACCGGTACCAACGTGCCGATCTGGTTGCTTGGTTCCAGCCTGTTCAGCGCGCAACTGGCCGGTGAGCGCGGTTTGCCTTACGCCTTCGCCTCGCACTTCGCTCCGCGCTTCATGCACGAGGCGATCCGCGTCTATCGCAACCACTTCAAGCCATCGGCGGTGCTCGACAAGCCGTACGTGATGCTCGGTGTGCCGCTGGTGGCGGCGGATACCGATGAGCAGGCCGATTACCTGGCGACTTCGGTGTACCAGCGCATTCTTGCGCTGATGCGTGGGCAGAGCCTGGTGCAGCGTCCACCGGTGAAAACCATGGACGGCCTGTGGCTGCCCCATGAGCGCGAGGCGGTTGGAGATTTCCTCGGTCTGGCGATGGTCGGCAGCCCACAGAAAATCCGCGCGAAGCTGGAGGTGCTGGTCGAGCAGACCCAGGCCGACGAGCTGATTTTCACCTGCGACCTGTATGAACACGCCGATCGCGTGCATTCCTACGAACTGCTGGCGCAGGTCATGAAAGGATAACGCGGCCCCCGTGTAGGAGCTGTCGAGTGAAACGAGGCTGCGATCTTTTGATCTGATTCTTTTAACCAAGATCAAAAGATCGCAGCGTGCTGCAGCGCCTACAGGTAAATCATCGCCCACAAAAAAGCCGACGCCTTCGCGTCGGCTTTTGCATTTCAGGCGCGATCAACCACGTTTGTAGACGATTTCCTTGGTGCCACCTTCGCAACTGCCAACGACCTTGCCGCCAGCGGCTGCACCCTTGTCGACAATCTCCAGCGAATAACTGGAGGCACCCTTGGCATCAATCTTCGCCGCAATCTCGCTTTTCAACTCTTCACAAGGCTTGCCAGCAGCCAACGCGCCACCCGCAAGGCTCAACAAACCTACTGCCAATATGAACTTCTTCATCGGTCGCACTCCCTGGTCGGATTAAAAGAGGTGGGCATCAGGTCTCCCGATGCACTCACCTTGTAGCGCTTTGCCATTCCTATGGCACTCGGCCAGCGCGCAAGTTCAGAAGCGTAGCCCAAAGTCAGCTGCTGGCAATGCGAAAGCCCACTTTGAGTGTTACCTGAAAATGCGCAGCCTTGCCGTCCTTGATGTGGCCACGGGTATCGACCACTTCAAACCATTCCAGATGCTTGATGCTCTTGTTCGCTTCAGCCAGCGCGTTGTTGATGGCGTCTTCGATGCTGCTGGTGGACGAGCCGACCAGCTCGACTTTCTTGTACGTGTGATGGTCACTCATGGCGATCTCCTTGGCGTTTGGAATTGATGTGTGGATTTGAGACTAGCAGTGAATCTGCACTGTTGATTTCGGCGGCCCGGCGCAAGCGAAGTTCAGATTTTCTGCACTTTCTCAAACCGCTGAAGTCCCAACCAACACACGCCACTCATCACCAATGCAGGAGAGCCACCATGGCCAACACCTCTTTACGTAAAGCCTCGTTGCAAAGCATGGAAGCCGAGATCGAGAGTCTGCTCAAATCGTTGGAAAGCTTGAAAGACGACGCTTCGGACGAGTCGCGCAAGACCCTCAAGGCGCTCAAAAGCAACGCCGAAAGCGCACTGAAGCACTCGCGCAGCCTGCTCAGCGATGCCTATGAAGAAGTCAAAGTGAAAACCCGCGAGACCGGCATCGCCACCCGCGATTACGCTCAGGAACACCCTTGGACCACCGCCGGTGTGGCGGTCGGTGCAATCGGTCTGCTCGCCGCTTATTTGCTGTTCAAGCGCGGCGAGTGATCGCTCTGGCGCAGCTCGTTCTTGAGCCATTGCGCCAGTTGCCGGGCGCGCCCGTCTGCGGCGCGCTTGGGTAGCCACAACGCCAGTTGCGCCGGGGTTTCGCAGAAGCCCCATGGCGCAACCAGGCGACCGGCCTTCAAATCCTCTGTCACCAACGGCTCCGGCGCGATTGCCACGCCAAGCCCGGCCACTGCGGCTTCCAGTAGATAATACAAATGCTCAAAACCTTGCCCGAGCTTCAGCGCCTTGGCGTCGAGGTGGTTTTGCTGTGCCCAGCTCGGCCACGCTTGTGGGCGGGAAGTGGTGTGCAGCAGCGGTTCACTGAGCAAGGCTGCGGCCGGCGCGGATTGCAGGCGTTGATAACCGCTGAACAGCGGACTCATCACCGGGCCGATGCGTTCTGCGGCCAGTTCGTAGACCTGCATGTCGGCCGGCCATGGCGGCTCGGCGAACAGCAACAAGGCATCGAGACCTGGGCGCCGTGGATCGAGATCACCTTCACCCGCTGACAAGTGCAGACGCAAGTCCGGCAGATCGGCGTTGAGCCGCCCCAGGCGTGGGATGAACCATCGCGCCAACAGACTGCCGGAGCAGCCAAGAACGAACGGCGCATCAGCGGTGCTTTGCGTCAGCTCGGCACACACACTGCGCAACCGATCAAAGGCTTCACCGCTGGCATCTCGCAGTCGAACACCGGCATCTGTGAGTTTCAAGCCGCGACCATCCTTGACGAACAGGCTCACGCCCAGATGCTCTTCGAGCACCTTGAGCTGACGGCTAACCGCGCCATGCGTGACGTGCAACTGTTCGGCCGCCTGGCTGACGCTGTTCAGCCGGGCGGTGGCTTCAAATGCGCGCAAGGCGTTCAGCGGGGGAAGGTCGTGGCTCATGGTATCTGTGAGATTTCCTGACAGGTTGTGGCGATCTTATCGGTTTTCAGCCTGGAAGGTCAGGGGTAGAGTGAACGCCATTGTCTTCTCTCCCGAATTCACCTGGAGCACATCATGACCCAGACTTCGAACACCTCCAATCTGCGCAACGGCCCGGACGATAACGGCCTGTTCGGTGCGTTCGGTGGCCGTTACGTGGCGGAAACCCTGATGCCGCTGATCCTCGATCTGGCCCGCGAATACGAAGCGGCCAAGGAAGATCCTGCATTCAAGGAAGAACTGGCCTACTTCCAGCGTGACTATGTCGGACGTCCAAGCCCGCTGTATTTCGCCGAGCGTCTGACCGAGTTTTGCGGTGGCGCGAAGATCTACCTCAAGCGCGAAGAGCTGAACCACACTGGCGCGCACAAGATCAACAATTGCATCGGCCAGATCCTGCTGGCGCGGCGCATGGGCAAGAAACGCATCATCGCCGAAACCGGCGCCGGCATGCACGGCGTGGCAACGGCCACCGTGGCCGCGCGTTTTGGTCTGGACTGCGTGATCTACATGGGCACCACTGACATCGAGCGTCAGCAGGCCAACGTGTTCCGCATGAAGCTGCTGGGCGCCGAAGTGATTCCGGTGGTGGCCGGCACCGGCACCCTGAAAGACGCGATGAACGAAGCGCTGCGTGACTGGGTAACCAACGTCGACAGCACCTTCTACCTGATCGGCACCGTGGCCGGCCCGCACCCTTACCCGGCAATGGTGCGCGACTTCCAGGCGGTGATCGGCAAGGAAACCCGTGAGCAGCTGCAAGCCCAGGAAGGTCGTCTGCCGGACAGTCTGGTGGCGTGCATCGGTGGCGGTTCCAATGCCATGGGCCTGTTCCACCCGTTCCTCGATGATCAGAGCGTCGAAATCATCGGCGTCGAAGCGGCCGGTTACGGCATCGAAACCGGCAAGCACGCCGCCAGCCTCAACGGTGGCGTACCCGGTGTGCTGCACGGCAACCGTACTTTCCTGCTGCAGGACGACGACGGCCAGATCATCGACGCTCACTCGATTTCCGCCGGCCTCGACTATCCGGGCATCGGCCCTGAGCACGCCTGGTTGCATGACATCGGCCGCGTCCAGTACACCTCGGTGACCGACGACGAAGCCCTCGCTGCGTTCCACCAGTGCTGCCGCCTCGAAGGCATCATCCCGGCACTGGAAAGCGCTCATGCGTTGGCTGAAGTGTTCAAACGTGCGCCGAAACTGCCGAAGGATCACCTGATGGTGGTCAACCTGTCGGGCCGTGGCGACAAAGACATGCAGACCGTCATGCACCATATGGAACAGTCGAAGCAGGAGAAACACTGATGAGCCGCCTGCAAACCCGTTTTGCCGACCTCAAGCAACAGAACCGCGCTGCGTTGGTCACGTTCGTCACCGCCGGTGACCCGGACTACGACACCTCGCTGGCAATCCTCAAAGGTCTGCCGGGCGCTGGCGCCGATGTGATCGAGTTGGGTATGCCGTTCACCGATCCGATGGCCGATGGTCCGGCGATTCAACTGGCGAATATCCGTGCCTTGGGCGCCAGGCAGAATCTGGCGAAAACCCTGCAGATGGTTCGCGAGTTCCGCGAAGGCAACAGCGACACGCCGCTGGTGCTGATGGGCTACTTCAACCCGATCCACATGTACGGCGTTGAGCGTTTCATCGCTGATGCCAAAGCGGCGGGCGTTGATGGTCTGATCGTGGTCGACATGCCGCCGGAGCACAACGCCGAGCTGTGCGACCCGGCACAGGCTGCCGGTCTGGACTTCATCCGCCTGACCACCCCGACCACTGACGATGCGCGCCTGCCGAAAGTGCTCAATGGCAGTTCGGGCTTCGTTTACTACGTGTCGGTGGCCGGGGTGACCGGCGCCGGTGCGGCGACGCTGGAGCACGTCGAAGAGGCGGTGACCCGTCTGCGTCGCCACACTGATCTGCCGATCAGCATCGGTTTCGGCATCCGAACTCCGGAGCAGGCGGCGTCCATCGCTCGTTTGGCGGACGGGGTGGTGGTGGGTTCGGCGCTGATCGACCATATCGCCAATGCGACCACGCCAGCCCAGGCTGTCGATGGCGTGCTGGGTCTGTGCAAGGCACTGTCCGAAGGCGTGCGTCAGGCCCGCGTCAACTGAAGGTAAAATTCCTGATACAGAGGAATTAGCGCCTCACAACGCAGCCTAATCCAGCAAGACCGAGGGATTCAGAACCACGTTCTGAATCCCTTTTTGCTGTTGGTGCAGTGAGGAAAGACCCGATGAAAATGCCGAAACGTCTGATTGCCGGACTGGGTGTGCTGATGCTCAGCGCGACGCCGCTGCTGGCCAGCGCCGATCCACGCGATGATCATGACCACGGCGGCCCGCAGCAGGGCCAGTACAACAACCATGGCAACGACCATCGCGACGATCACCGTGGCCCGCAGAACGACCACCGTGGCGGCCCGCCGCGCGACTTCGGGCCGATCCGTCAGACCATTCGCGACAATCACGGCTACTTCGTGCGCGGCGCACCGCCACCTCCGGGTATCCATCTGGAACGCGGCCGGCCGTTGCCGCACGGGTATTACGGCGAGCGACTGGATGGTCGGGCGCTGAGTCGTCTGCCGGTGTATCCGGGCTATGAGTGGCGCCGCGCCGGTGGTGACATTGTGTTGATCGCAGTGGGTACCGGGATCGTTTACGAAATTCTGGATGGTGTTTTGTACTGATTTGGCACGATCATCTGTGGCGAGGGAGCTTGCTCCCGCCGGGGCGCGGAGCAGCCCTGAAAATTCGGCATTCAACCGATTTACGACTGCTGCGCAGCCGAGCGGGAGCAAGATTCAGTTCCAGTCTTCTGTCTCAGGGTAGCTCCAGTCCGCCGGACGCCTTGTGCAGTCTGCGCAGATGCTCGCCGATCTGCTTCACGTTGGCTTCGCTGGCGGCAATTTCGGCCGCTCGCTTGGGTTCCAGCAACTTGCGCACTTCCTTGTCCAGATCGCCGCTCAGCGCCAGCAGTTGTTTCTGGCGTTGGGCGCTTTCGTCCTGCAGGCGCTTGAACTCACTTGGTTGCGGCAGCCCGTAGCCACGGCTGTCGAGCAGTTCTGCCGGACGACTGAGGAAGCCGCTGTTGGCGAGAATTTCCTGCAGGGTCGCGTTGGCCTTGTCCATGCCGCCGTTTTCCAGCTCCCGGGCGCCGAGGTAGCGCTGCTTGACCTCGTCCTGGGCCAGCAACAACTGGCGGCGATAACTCGCCTGTTCCAGCAGGAGCAATGCGGCGCTGGTACGCAGGTCTGCACGTTCGAACCACTGGCGACGCTCTTCGGCGGAAAGTGAGAGCCAATCTTCGACGCTGGTCTGTTTGATCGGCAACTGCTTCTTCAACACATCGAACATCGCCTGATAGCGATCGCGGAACGAATCGAAGCGATAGCCCAGGCGCAGCGCTTCCTTGGGATTGTCGAGCACGCTGGTGTCGGCCAGGCCACGGCCTTTGAGTACTTCAAGCAAACCGTTGGGCATGATGCTGTCGAGGCCGACGAGTTGCTTGTTGTTACTGCCGCTGCGCAGCAGTTTCAGGCCTTCCACCGCGCAGTTGTTGGAGAGGAAGAAGTAGTTGCCGTCATAGCTCCAGTGCATCTCGGCGGCGTGTTCGACCACGCCTTCGATCTCGTCGCGCGACAGGTTCAGCGGCACTGAAGCGAGGCTGCGCAGTTCGGTCTTGGTGTATTCGTCGATCACCTGCGCCAGCGGCAGCACGAATAGTCGTGACGGGTATTTGCCGACCAGACCGTCCCAGCTCGACAACTGCACGTCACCGACAAAGGCGCGGTACGACAGCACAAGATGCTGGTCGAGGTCGAGCCGGCAATCCGGGCCCCGTGGTCGACCCGGCGCGCAGATCACCAGGCGCAGCATGCTGTGGCCCCAGCGGCTGACCCAGTTCTGGTTAGCTTCGGCCAGCAGATAATCGACGGCATACACCCGCTCCGGGTCGACCTGGCCCAAGGGCTGTTTGGCGAAGTCGTTGCCGGCGTTGAGAAAGGCGAAGGTATTGCTGCAGGTGTCCTTGGCCGGTGGTGCCCAGCCGAAGCGCTCCTTGTAGTAGCGATAGAGTGCCGGGCGGCGGCAGGCGTAGCTCGGGTCGAGGAGGAAATACTCCATGTTGACCGCGACAAACTCTTTCGGGCTGGAGATCTCGTACAGGTCCGGGCTGCGGGCCACCTGACGGTTGTGTTGTTCACGCTCGCCGCGGCGCCCGACGTACTGTTGCCAACCGGCGAGGTCGAGCAGGCGCGGGTCATCGCTGAGGGTGAAGCGTCGTTCAGTCTGGCCGCGACACTCATCGGGAATGCCGACCAGTCCGGCGCTGTTGCTGCGGCGGGTGCAGCGCTGAATCAGCGTGCGCTCGGCGGCGGGCCACAGGCGCGCGCGGTCATAAATGTGGGTGAGTTCGTGCAGCACCGTTGCCAGCAGTTCCTGGCGCACGGTGCCGTGGGGGCGATTGGTTTTTTCCTTGGCCGCGCTGCCGTCGGTGAGGCCGGCGAGCAGTTTGCGATTCAGGTCGAGTTCGGCAACCAGGGTCGCCTCGCCATAGGCATTGCCGGGCATGTTGTCGGTCCAGCCGACATCGATGCGCCGGTCCAGCTGTTCGACGAAGCTGGGTGGCAATTTCTGCATCGCTTCATCGAGCAGCGCCTGGCTGGCCTGCTGCTGGGCAGGGCTCAGGCCGTCGGTCTTGAGCCGCAATTGCAGGCTGGCGTGGGCGCTGTTGCCAAGCAGCAACACCGCCCCGGCCAGTAGCCAGGCGCCGAGTGACTTCACAGGGCGAGGATGGCTTCGGCGAGCACCTGATCACTGGCGTCGCGGGCTTCGGGTACACGCGTGCGCAAGGTATTGAGGGCGGCCTCCAGGTGCGCACCACGGATATCGCCGTTGGTGGCAACGAAGCTGGCCGCATCGTCATGGGCTTCGCGGATGATTTTCGAGTCGCGAATCGACGTAGTGGTATCGGAGGTGAAATCGATGGTGCGCTGGGAGGCACGAACGATGATGTTACTGGTGGCTACCAGGGTGTGCGCCTGGGCCACGTCGGCCAACAAAAACAGGCCAAGGGCGGCAGCAATCAGCGGGCTACGCATGGAACGACTCCGGAGGGCAATGATAACGAGGGATCAGGATAACTATTGGACGAGAATTGCCTGTGCCAGTTCAAGGTCGCTGACATGAAGTTTTGGTCGTGATTTGCGCAGGTAATGCAGTGCGGATTCGAGCTGCGCGCCGCGCAATTCACCGTCACTGGCAACAAACGCCGCCGCGTCATCGTGAGCGGCGATGATCAGTTTACGGTCGAATGGCGCCGAAGACACCATTCCGGTCGCCCAAACGCTGACCACGGTGTTTTGTGTGGAGACATCAAAGGCATCGACCGAGGTTGCCCAGAAGGCGCTGATCAACACAGAAGGGAAAAGCAGTTTGAATAAACGCATGAGACTCGGTAACGGTTAACGAGCCTCAAGGCTAGCGCAAATGCCCGAGCCAGAGCCAGCGGCGAAACATCGGGACACGACTGGCGTGTCCCTTCGGCAACGGCGAATCAGATCGCCAGAATGGCTTGCGCCAGTTGGAAGTCGGTCGCGTTCAATTGCGGTGCTTGATGGCGGATCAGGTCCAGCGCGCTTTCCAGCTTCACGCCGCGAATCTGGCCTTCGCTGGCGACGAAGCTGGCGGCGTCGTCGCGGGCGGCGATCACGACTTTGTTGTCACGCAGCGAAGAGCTGACATCGGAAGTGGCGTCTGACGAGGACTTCAGCGCGCCAACCACGGCGTCTGTGGTGACGATGAAACTGGAGGCACTGGCGTTGGCAGCCACGGCGAGCAAGGCGGCAGCGCTGAGCAGGCGAAGACGGGACATGGTGGATCTCCTGAAAGTAAACCGTATTGAGAGGTGGCTTGTGTCTGATGAGTCAGACGCGGGTTACAGAAGATTCGCCACGTTCTGGCGTGGATATTAGGCCTGCGCGCGGGGTTCGGACAGTGGGCAGAATGCTAGCGCCAGATGGGCTTTTCCAGTTCATTGAGCCGATCGGCTTGGCTTAAGCCCAGATCCGCGAGATCGCGTTGATCAAGCTGAGCCAGCAAGCGCCGCGTTCTAGCGCGCTCCAGCCCTTGGCACAAACTTCGAAACAGACGCCGCAGCGGGTGCGCGTGAACGAGGGGTTGAATCGAAAGCGTCGAAACATCCTGTAAGTCTTTCATGGCGTTTTCCTTAAACCGAAGAGGGGTTAAGGACATGCTGCGCCCGATGCAGTTTGGCGAGCAGATACACTCATGAAAAATTGTACTTGTTCAGATTTTTGTTATTGAGAACTGTACCTGTGCTTTGAATATTCTCCTGTACGGGCATTTTCAAACCCTGAAACGACAAAACCCGTCGCGGTTTCCCGCGACGGGTTTTGTGTGTTCAATTCGGGTTGCTGGCGGTGGGTCTAACGACCAGAGCCAGCGACGCTACTTAGCGCCAGAACGGCTTGCTCAGCTCTTCGTAGCGTTGTGCTTCGCTGATACCGGCGTCAGCCAGCAGACGCGAATCCAGACGAGCCAGTTGGTGGCGGCTGGAGATGCGGCGCTGCCACAACATCAGGTTGGCGATAACGCGCAGAGGCAGGGAAGCCTGGTTTTTTGCAGCTTTGTCTTCGAAGAACAGTTCGGAACTGAGTGTACGTTCCATGGTTGACATCCTTCCGCTTGTGGCGGGATCAGGTAGTGGTTTAACTGGTGCCCATGATCCTCTCGTTTGCCTAGTCTCTCTAGATACAGTTCAACTGTATTGTGAGTGACCAGTTAACTGTTTATAGGGGGTGTACGGGTCAAAATCGAGCAAACTGTACCTGTCTGCACTTAAGTGGTGCGTTTTTGCACAATCTTGGGGTTGGAGTAGGCAAAAGCTGTAGGAAATCACCGGTACAGCAGTACAGTTTTTGCCAGATAGGGGCAATGAAAAAACCGCTGACACAAACAGTGTTTGCATCAGCGGTTCGATTGTGCGGATTACACCGCGAGCATGCGACCGGTTTCTTCCAGGTTCATGTGCCAGCTCAGGGCTTCGCGCAGGATGTGCGGGGTGTGCCCGCCGATGGCGCAGGCGGCGGTGAAGTAGTCATTCAACGCCTGGCGGTAAGCGGGGTGTACGCAGTTGTCGATGATCGCCCGGGCGCGCTCGCGCGGGGCCAGGCCGCGCAGGTCGGCCAGACCGATTTCGGTGACCAGGATGTCGACGTCATGCTCGGTGTGGTCAACGTGGCTGACCATCGGCACCACGCTGGAAATCGCCCCGCCCTTGGCAATCGACTTGGTCACGAACACCGCGAGGTGTGCGTTGCGCGCGAAGTCGCCCGAGCCACCGATGCCGTTCATCATCCGCGTGCCGCAGACGTGGGTGGAGTTGACGTTGCCGTAGATGTCGAACTCCAGCGCAGTGTTGATGCCGATGATGCCCAGACGACGCACCACTTCCGGGTGGTTGGAAATCTCTTGCGGGCGCAGCACCAGTTTGTCCTTGTACTTCTCCAGGTTGCCGAACACATCGCTGTTGCGCCGCTCCGACAATGTGATCGAGCTGCCCGAAGCGAAGCTCAGCTTGCCGGCGTCGATCAGGTCGAAGGTCGAATCCTGCAGCACTTCGGAGTACATGGTCAGGTCTTCGAACGGCGAATCGATCAGACCGCACATCACCGCGTTGGCGATGTTGCCGATTCCGGCCTGCAACGGGCCGAGCTTGTTGGTCATGCGCCCGGCGTCGACTTCCTGCTTGAAGAAGGTGATCAGGTGCTCGGCGATGGCATTGGTGTCGACATCCGGGGTAGACACCGTGGACGGCGAATCCGCCTGCTGGGTGATGACGATGGCGACAATCTTTTCCGGTGGGATCGGGATCGCGGTGCTGCCGATGCGATCGTCGACCTTCACCAACGGGATCGGCGTGCGCGTCGGGCGATAGGTCGGGATATAGATGTCATGCAGGCCTTCGAGGTTGGCGTTGTGCGCCAGGTTGATCTCGACGATCACCTGTTTGGCGAAAATCGCGAAGCTTGCCGAGTTGCCCACCGAGGTGGTCGGCACGATGTGGCCTTGCTCGGTGATGGCCACGGCTTCGATCACTGCGATGTCCGGCAGCTTCAATTGCTGGTTGCGCAATTGCTCGACGGTTTCCGACAAGTGCTGGTCGATGAACATCACTTCGCCGGCGTTGATCGCCTTGCGCAAGGTGCTGTCGACCTGAAACGGCATGCGCCGCGACAGCACACCGGCCTCGGTCAGTTGCTTGTCGAGGTCGTTGCCCAGGCTGGCGCCGGTCATCAGGCTGATCTTCAGCGGCGTGACCTTGGCTCGCTCGGCCAGTGCGTGAGGGACGGCTTTGGCTTCGCCGGCGCGGGTGAAGCCGCTCATTCCGACGGTCATGCCGTCTTCAATCAGCGCGGAGGCGTCGGCGGCGCTCATCACTTTATCCAACAACGAAGGCAGGCGAATACGGTCACGGTACATGGATTATTTTCTCGGGAAGCGAGTAGCAGGATGCGCAGTCTAGTGAATTTCGCGGGCGCCTGTCCCGCTACCAAGGTCGCAAACGAGGCGTCTATTTAGCGGGTTTGAAGTAAAACACCGTTACTGGATCTGCAACAACGTGGCAAATTGTCCGACGCTTTGCGCAAGCAAAAACGCCCCGACAAGTCGGGGCGTCCGGTGCAGCAGCGAGGGATTACTCGACCGCTTTGACCATGTCTTCGATGACTTTTTTCGCGTCGCCGAACACCATCATGGTCTTGTCCAGGTAGAACAGTTCGTTGTCCAGACCGGCATAACCGCTGGCCATCGAGCGCTTGTTGACGATGATGGTCTTGGCCTTGAACGCTTCAAGAATCGGCATGCCGGCAATCGGCGATTTCGGATCGTTCTTGGCGGCCGGGTTGACCACGTCGTTGGCGCCGAGTACCAGCACCACGTCGGCCTGGCCGAACTCGGAGTTGATGTCTTCCATCTCGAACACCTGGTCGTAAGGCACTTCGGCCTCGGCCAGCAGCACGTTCATGTGCCCCGGCATACGACCGGCCACGGGGTGGATCGCGTACTTCACGGTCACGCCACGGTGGGTCAGCTTCTCGGTCAGCTCTTTCAAGGCATGCTGTGCGCGGGCCACCGCCAGGCCGTAACCCGGGACGATGATCACGGTGTCGGCGTTGGTCAGCAGGAAGGTTGCGTCGTCAGCCGAACCGGATTTCACCGGACGGGCTTCTTTCGCACCGGCAGGTCCTGCGTCGGCCGTGTTGCCGAAACCGCCAAGCAGTACATTAAAGAAGGAACGGTTCATCGCCTTGCACATGATGTACGAGAGGATCGCGCCGCTCGAACCCACCAGTGAGCCGGCGATGATCAGCATCGAGTTGTTCAGCGAGAAGCCGATACCTGCTGCCGCCCAACCCGAATAGCTGTTGAGCATCGACACCACCACCGGCATGTCGGCGCCGCCGATCGGGATGATGATCAGCACACCCATCACAAATGCCAGAGCCAGCATCAGCGCGAACGCGGCGAGGTTGCCGGTGAGCATGAAGGTCACGCCCAGCACCAGTGTCGCCAGACCAAGTACCGCGTTCAGCTTGTGCTGACCGGCAAACTGTACCGGCGCGCCCTGGAACAGGCGGAACTTGTACTTGCCCGACAGCTTGCCGAAGGCAATCACCGAACCGGAGAAGGTGATTGCACCAATCGCCGCGCCGAGGAACAGCTCCAGACGATTGCCCGCCGGGATCGAGTCGCCCAGTTGCTTGACGATACCCAGCGATTGCGGCTCGACCACCGCAGCAATGGCGATGAACACGGCGGCCAGACCGATCATGCTGTGCATGAACGCGACCAGCTCTGGCATCTTGGTCATTTCGACGCGCTTGGCCATGATCGAACCGGCGGTGCCGCCGATCAGCAGGCCGACGATCACGTAACCGATACCGGCAGTCGCCAGTTCCGCACCGAGCTTATAGATGAGGCCGATGGTGGTGAGGATGGCCAGCGCCATGCCGAGCATGCCGAACAGGTTGCCGCGCCGCGACGTGGTCGGGTGCGACAGGCCTTTAAGGGCCTGGATAAAGCAGATCGACGCGATCAGGTAGAGCGTCGTGACGAGATTCATGCTCATTACTTCGGCGCCTCTTCTTTTGCTTTCGGGGCTTTCTTCTTGAACATCTCAAGCATGCGGCGGGTGACCAGGAAGCCACCAAACACGTTGACCGCAGCCAGTGCCACGGCGAGGGTGCCCATGGTCTTGCCCAGCGGCGTGACGGTCAGCGCAGCAGCGAGCATGGCGCCGACGATCACGATTGCCGAAATGGCATTGGTCACCGCCATCAACGGCGTGTGCAGCGCAGGTGTAACGTTCCAGACCACGTGGTAACCGACATAAATCGCCAGCACGAAGATGATCAGGTTGTAGATACCGGGGGAGATAAGCTCTTCCATCGTCTGAATCCCTGCTTAGGCGTTTTTGCGGATGACTTGGCCGTCGCGGCACATCAGGCACGCGGCGACGATGTCGTCTTCGAGGTTGACGTCGAACTGGCCTTCTTTGGTGAACACCAGCTTGAGGAAGCCCAGCAGGTTGCGGGCGTACAGCGCCGAAGCATCTGCGGCGACTTCACCGGCGAGGTTGGTCGGGCCGACGATGGTCACACCGTTCTCGACCACCACCTGATCGGCCACGGTCAACGGACAGTTGCCGCCCTGAGCTGCCGCGAGGTCGATGACCACCGAGCCTGGCTTCATCTGCGCCACGGTGTCCGCGCTCAACAGTGTCGGCGCCTTGCGGCCCGGGATCAGCGCAGTGGTGATGACGATGTCGGCCTGCCTGGCGCGTTCGTGCACGGCCTGGGCCTGACGCTGCATCCAGCTCGCCGGCATCGGGCGCGCGTAACCGCCGACACCGACCGCGCATTCACGCTCTTCGTCAGTTTCGTACGGCACGTCGACGAACTTCGCGCCGAGGGATTCGATCTGTTCCTTCACCGCCGGACGCACGTCAGACGCTTCGATCACCGCACCCAGACGTTTCGCCGTGGCAATCGCCTGCAACCCGGCCACACCGGCGCCGAGAATCAGCACGCGCGCCGCTTTCACGGTGCCCGCAGCGGTCATCAGCATCGGCATGAAGCGCGGATAGTAGTGCGCAGCCAGCAACACCGCCTTGTAGCCGGCGATGTTCGCCTGCGACGACAACACATCGAGACTCTGCGCCCGAGAGGTGCGCGGCGCCGCTTCCAGGGCGAACGCGGTAATCCCGCACTCGGCCATTTTGGCGATGGTGTCGTTATTGAAGGGGTTGAGCATGCCCACCAGCACCGTGCCGCGCTTGATCAGCGCCAGTTCGGCATCGCTGGGAGCGACCACTTTGAGAATCAGCTCGGCACCGAACGCATCGTTGGCACTGCCAATGGTTGCGCCCGCCGCTTCATAGGCACTGTCAACAACACTGGCTTTGACGCCGGCGCCGGTTTGCACAGTGACCTTATGACCTTGGCTGATCAGCTTTTTAATGGTTTCCGGGGTTGCAGCAACCCGTGTTTCACCGGTCTGGGTTTCGAGAGGAACACCAATGTGCACGTCAAATCTCCTGCGTGATCTTATTGAGTAAACCCAGGCACTGCGGATGGTGCGACTGGGGCGGCCGATCAGCACGATCCCGCCAAATCAGGGCGGGGCGCGGCATTTTGCAGGCGAACTTTATGCCCTTCAAGGGATTATGACGGGTGACGGAAAATTAACTACAAGTCATCCCGTGACCGAATGTCGCAGATGGCCAGTTGAATCCCTTGCAGGCCGTGCCTTGTAAGGATTCTGGCTGAATTTGAAAAAATTTCTCATCGGCGGCGTGAATAGGCCGCAATGAGTCGCGGATGGAGGCTCAAAGCCACGTCGGCAGGCGCTTGTGGGACGTCTGTACGACTTTCGGATACAGTCTGTGATTTTGCGACAAATACTTATATCTGTAGGGCTTTTATTTTCCTGACTACCGAGTTAGTAATCGCTGTAAGCCTTTATCCTTCTAGGCTGTAGCTGTTTGCTTGGTTGACCAGCCAATCGCGAAAAGCCTTGAGTGAGGCCGATTCGACCTTTCGCTCCGGAATCATCAGGTAATAGGCCTTGATGCTGGAGAGTGCATTCGGGTTGGCGATCACCAGCCGTTGCTCGGCCAGTTCACGCTGGATCAGGAACGGTGGAATCAGTGCAATCCCCATGTCATGCATGGCCGCCTGGGCCAGCATGGAGAATAGCTCGTAGCGTGGGCCTGTCATGTCGCGGGGGATGTTTAGGTGCCGGGCGTTGAACCACTGGCGCCAGGCGTAGGGGCGGGTGGTTTGCTGCAGCAGAGGCAGCTCGGCGATTTCGTCGGGCGTCAGCTGAGTTCTGTTGCCGAGCAGGGCAGGGCTGCATACCGGCATCGGATTTTCGCCCATCAACCTGTGGGATTCGGTACCCGACCAATCGGCATCGCCAAAGTAGATCGCCGCGTCGAAATCAGTGTCGGCAAACAGAAACGGGCGGGTGCGGTTGGTCAGGTTGACCGTCACTTCCGGGTGTTTGAGCTGAAAGTCCTTGAGGCGTGGCAGCAGCCATTGAGTACCGAAGGTGGGTACCACCGCCAGTTCGATCACGTTGGTGCCCTGTTGGCCCATGACCGAGAGTGTGTCGCGCTCGACGGCGTCCAGTTGCGTAGCCACCCGACGGCTGTAGGAAAGGCCGGCTTCGGTCAGCTTAACTCCACGTCGCGAGCGTCGGAACAACTCCACACTGAGGAACTCCTCAAGGCTGGCGATCTGTCGGCAAATGGCACCCTGAGTGAGGGAAAGTTCTTCGGCGGCCTTGGTAAAGCTCTCATGACGAGCGGCGGCCTCGAAGCTGATCAGGGCCGTGGTGCTGGGTATCTTCCTGCGCATGTACGTCAACCTCACTAATGCGCCGCGTAAAAGGCATTCAGCGACGTTTCGGAGTGAGAAATTAGCACAACAGGATGCGAAATCCTCGTTTGCCGCGCTGGCGAACCGGGCCTAGGATCAATGCCACGTTAATTCACCGATTTGCGAGGACATACTCATGGGCGGTAAAGCTAGCTTCAACTGGATCGATCCCCTGCTGCTGGATCAACAGCTCACCGAAGAGGAGCGCATGATCCGCGACACCGCGGCCCAGTTCGCTCAGCAGAGCCTGGCGCCACGTGTTCTCGAAGCTTTCCGCCATGAGAAAACCGATCCGGCGATCTTCCGCGAAATGGGCGAAGTCGGCCTGCTCGGTGCGACCATCCCTGAGCAGTACGGCGGCAGCGGCCTGAACTACGTCAGCTACGGGCTGATTGCTCGCGAAGTCGAGCGTGTCGACTCCGGTTATCGCTCGATGATGAGCGTGCAGTCGTCGCTGGTGATGGTGCCGATCAACGAATTCGGTACTGAAGCCCAGAAACAGAAATATCTGCCGAAACTGGCATCTGGCGAATGGATCGGCTGCTTCGGTCTGACCGAGCCAAACCACGGCTCCGACCCGGGCGCGATGATCACCCGTGCGCGCAAAGTCGACGGCGGCTACAGCCTGACCGGCGCCAAGATGTGGATCACCAACAGCCCGATCGCCGATGTGTTCGTGGTCTGGGCCAAGGACGATGCGGGCGACATCCGTGGCTTCGTACTGGAAAAAGGCTGGAAGGGCCTGAGCGCTCCGGCGATTCACGGCAAGGTCGGCCTGCGCGCATCGATCACCGGCGAAATTGTCATGGACAACGTGTTTGTGCCGGAAGAGAACATCTTCCCTGATGTGCGCGGTCTGAAAGGCCCGTTCACCTGCCTTAACTCCGCACGCTACGGCATCTCCTGGGGTGCGTTGGGCGCTGCCGAGTTCTGCTGGCACACCGCTCGCCAGTACACCCTTGATCGTCAGCAGTTCGGGCGTCCATTGGCCGCTACCCAACTGATCCAGAAGAAACTGGCCGACATGCAGACCGAGATCACCCTGGCGCTGCAAGGCTGCCTGCGCCTGGGTCGCATGAAGGACGAAGGCACTGCAGCGGTCGAAATCACCTCGATCATGAAGCGCAATTCCTGTGGCAAGTCGCTGGATATCGCCCGTATGGCCCGTGACATGTTGGGTGGCAACGGTATCTCTGACGAGTTCGGCGTGGCTCGTCACCTGGTCAATCTGGAAGTGGTGAATACCTATGAAGGTACTCACGACGTTCATGCGCTGATCCTTGGTCGCGCGCAAACCGGTCTGCAGGCGTTCTATTAACAGGAGAGCGACCATGGGCGCGCTGTCGCATCTGCGGGTACTGGATTTATCGCGAGTATTGGCCGGGCCGTGGGCCGGGCAGATACTTGCCGACCTTGGCGCCGAAGTGATCAAGGTCGAGCGCCCGGGCAATGGCGATGACACGCGTGCCTGGGGGCCGCCGTTCCTTAAGGACGCTTACGGGGAAAACACCAGCGAGGCGGCTTACTATTTGTCGGCCAACCGCAACAAGCAATCGGTGACCATCGACTTCACTCGGCCTGAAGGTCAGAACCTCGTGCGGGAGCTGGCGGCGAAGTCGGACATTCTCATCGAGAACTTCAAGGTCGGTGGGCTGGCTGCCTATGGGCTGGACTACGAATCGCTGAAGGCGATCAATCCGGATCTGATCTATTGCTCGATCACCGGCTTCGGTCAAACCGGGCCGTATGCCAAGCGCGCGGGTTATGACTTCATGATCCAGGGGCTCGGCGGGCTGATGAGCCTGACCGGTCGCCCCGAAGGTGATGAAGGTGCCGGGCCGGTGAAGGTGGGGGTGGCGCTGACGGACATCCTTACCGGGCTCTATTCGACTGTGGCGATTCTGGCGGCGCTGGCGCATCGTGATCACGACGGTGGTGGACAGCATATTGATATGGCGTTGCTGGATGTGCAGGTTGCGTGTCTGGCAAACCAGGCGATGAACTATCTGACTACTGGCAATGCGCCGAAGCGTCTGGGTAATGCACATCCGAACATCGTGCCCTATCAGGACTTCCCGACGGCCGATGGTGATTTCATTCTTACCGTTGGTAATGACGGGCAGTTCCGCAAGTTTGCCGAGGTGGCGGGCCAGCCGCAGTGGGCGGACGATCCGCGTTTCTCGACTAACAAGCTGCGGGTCGCGAATCGCGCGGTACTGATTCCTCTGATCCGTCAGGCGACTGTGTTCAAAACCACCGCCGAATGGGTGGCGCAGTTGGAGCAGGCGGGCGTGCCGTGTGGGCCGATCAATGATCTGTCCCAGGTGTTTGACGATCCGCAGGTGAAAGCACGTGGGTTAGCGATAGAGCTTCCGCATGCACTGGCCGGGATGGTGCCGCAGGTAGCGAGTCCGATCCGACTGTCACAGACGCCGGTCGAGTACCGTCGTGCGCCTCCTTTATTGGGCGAGCATACGTTGGAGGTGTTGCAGCGGGTGCTGGGTCTGGGCGCTGGTACGGTGGATGCGCTCAGGGCTGATGGAGTGCTTTGAGTAGCGCTTCTATATAGAAGGAGTCGTTTTCCTCCCTCTATATAGAGAGGTTTGTATGTTTTTTAATCGATCTGTAAGTTGTTGAAAGAAAAGTGAAAAAAGCGGTTGACGGCAGATTCAGGAAGTCTATAATTCGCCCCACTTCCGGCGCAGTCGAAACGGAAAACTCCTTGAGATTCAATGAGTTATGCGGTTTTCGACAGCGGCTTGCTTCAGTTCATCGAGGCCTGGAAGGAGTTGAAAGGGCGGTGATGTTTGGCTCTTTTGACGGTTCGATCTTCTCGGTCGAAAGCGGAGAAAAAGAGGTGTTGACAGCAGCGTGTAACGCTGTAGAATTCGCCTCCCGCTAACGAGAGATCGTAAGCGCAAGTGGTTGAAGTTGTTGAAGAAATCTTCGAAAACTTCTGAAAATAATCACTTGACAGCGAATGAGGCTGCTGTAGAATGCGCGCCTCGGTTGAGACGAAAGATCTTAACCAACCGCTCTTTAACAACTGAATCAAGCAATTCGTGTGGGTGCTTGTGGAGTCAGACTGATAGTCAACAAGATTATCAGCATCACAAGTTACTCCGCGAGAAATCAAAGATGTAACCAACGATTGCTGAGCCAAGTTTAGGGTTTCTTAAAAACCCAAAGATGTTTGAACTGAAGAGTTTGATCATGGCTCAGATTGAACGCTGGCGGCAGGCCTAACACATGCAAGTCGAGCGGATGAAAGGAGCTTGCTCCTGGATTCAGCGGCGGACGGGTGAGTAATGCCTAGGAATCTGCCTGGTAGTGGGGGACAACGTTTCGAAAGGAACGCTAATACCGCATACGTCCTACGGGAGAAAGCAGGGGACCTTCGGGCCTTGCGCTATCAGATGAGCCTAGGTCGGATTAGCTAGTTGGTGAGGTAATGGCTCACCAAGGCGACGATCCGTAACTGGTCTGAGAGGATGATCAGTCACACTGGAACTGAGACACGGTCCAGACTCCTACGGGAGGCAGCAGTGGGGAATATTGGACAATGGGCGAAAGCCTGATCCAGCCATGCCGCGTGTGTGAAGAAGGTCTTCGGATTGTAAAGCACTTTAAGTTGGGAGGAAGGGTTGTAGATTAATACTCTGCAATTTTGACGTTACCGACAGAATAAGCACCGGCTAACTCTGTGCCAGCAGCCGCGGTAATACAGAGGGTGCAAGCGTTAATCGGAATTACTGGGCGTAAAGCGCGCGTAGGTGGTTTGTTAAGTTGGATGTGAAATCCCCGGGCTCAACCTGGGAACTGCATCCAAAACTGGCAAGCTAGAGTATGGTAGAGGGTGGTGGAATTTCCTGTGTAGCGGTGAAATGCGTAGATATAGGAAGGAACACCAGTGGCGAAGGCGACCACCTGGACTGATACTGACACTGAGGTGCGAAAGCGTGGGGAGCAAACAGGATTAGATACCCTGGTAGTCCACGCCGTAAACGATGTCAACTAGCCGTTGGGAGCCTTGAGCTCTTAGTGGCGCAGCTAACGCATTAAGTTGACCGCCTGGGGAGTACGGCCGCAAGGTTAAAACTCAAATGAATTGACGGGGGCCCGCACAAGCGGTGGAGCATGTGGTTTAATTCGAAGCAACGCGAAGAACCTTACCAGGCCTTGACATCCAATGAACTTTCCAGAGATGGATTGGTGCCTTCGGGAACATTGAGACAGGTGCTGCATGGCTGTCGTCAGCTCGTGTCGTGAGATGTTGGGTTAAGTCCCGTAACGAGCGCAACCCTTGTCCTTAGTTACCAGCACGTAATGGTGGGCACTCTAAGGAGACTGCCGGTGACAAACCGGAGGAAGGTGGGGATGACGTCAAGTCATCATGGCCCTTACGGCCTGGGCTACACACGTGCTACAATGGTCGGTACAGAGGGTTGCCAAGCCGCGAGGTGGAGCTAATCCCACAAAACCGATCGTAGTCCGGATCGCAGTCTGCAACTCGACTGCGTGAAGTCGGAATCGCTAGTAATCGCGAATCAGAATGTCGCGGTGAATACGTTCCCGGGCCTTGTACACACCGCCCGTCACACCATGGGAGTGGGTTGCACCAGAAGTAGCTAGTCTAACCTTCGGGAGGACGGTTACCACGGTGTGATTCATGACTGGGGTGAAGTCGTAACAAGGTAGCCGTAGGGGAACCTGCGGCTGGATCACCTCCTTAATCGACGACATCAGCTGCTCCATAAGTTCCCACACGAATTGCTTGATTCATTGAAGAAGACGATAGAAGCAGCCCGAAATTGGGTCTGTAGCTCAGTTGGTTAGAGCGCACCCCTGATAAGGGTGAGGTCGGCAGTTCGAATCTGCCCAGACCCACCAATTTTTGTGTGGGAAACCTGTAGAAATACGGGGCCATAGCTCAGCTGGGAGAGCGCCTGCCTTGCACGCAGGAGGTCAGCGGTTCGATCCCGCTTGGCTCCACCACCACTGCTTCTGAAGTTTGAAAGCTTAGAAATGAGCATTCCATCGCTGTGATGGTGAATGCTGATTTCTAGTCTTTTGATTAGATCGTTCTTTAAAAATTTGGGTATGTGATAGAAAGATAGACTGAACGTTACTTTCACTGGTAACGGATCAGGCTAAGGTAAAATTTGTGAGTGACTCTTAAGAGTTTTGCGAATTTTCGGCGAATGTCGTCTTCACAGTATAACCAGATTGCTTGGGGTTATATGGTCAAGTGAAGAAGCGCATACGGTGGATGCCTTGGCAGTCAGAGGCGATGAAAGACGTGGTAGCCTGCGAAAAGCTTCGGGGAGTCGGCAAACAGACTTTGATCCGGAGATGTCTGAATGGGGGAACCCAGCCATCATAAGATGGTTATCTTGTACTGAATACATAGGTGCAAGAGGCGAACCAGGGGAACTGAAACATCTAAGTACCCTGAGGAAAAGAAATCAACCGAGATTCCCTTAGTAGTGGCGAGCGAACGGGGACTAGCCCTTAAGTGGCTTTGAGATTAGCGGAACGCTCTGGAAAGTGCGGCCATAGTGGGTGATAGCCCTGTACGCGAAAGTCTCTTAGTCATGAAATCGAGTAGGACGGAGCACGAGAAACTTTGTCTGAATATGGGGGGACCATCCTCCAAGGCTAAATACTACTGACTGACCGATAGTGAACTAGTACCGTGAGGGAAAGGCGAAAAGAACCCCGGAGAGGGGAGTGAAATAGATCCTGAAACCGTATGCGTACAAGCAGTGGGAGCCCACTTTGTTGGGTGACTGCGTACCTTTTGTATAATGGGTCAGCGACTTATTTTCAGTGGCGAGCTTAACCGAATAGGGGAGGCGTAGCGAAAGCGAGTCTTAATAGGGCGTCTAGTCGCTGGGAATAGACCCGAAACCGGGCGATCTATCCATGGGCAGGTTGAAGGTTAGGTAACACTGACTGGAGGACCGAACCGACTACCGTTGAAAAGTTAGCGGATGACCTGTGGATCGGAGTGAAAGGCTAATCAAGCTCGGAGATAGCTGGTTCTCCTCGAAAGCTATTTAGGTAGCGCCTCATGTATCACTGTAGGGGGTAGAGCACTGTTTCGGCTAGGGGGTCATCCCGACTTACCAAACCGATGCAAACTCCGAATACCTACAAGTGCCGAGCATGGGAGACACACGGCGGGTGCTAACGTCCGTCGTGAAAAGGGAAACAACCCAGACCGTCAGCTAAGGTCCCAAAGTTATGGTTAAGTGGGAAACGATGTGGGAAGGCTTAGACAGCTAGGAGGTTGGCTTAGAAGCAGCCACCCTTTAAAGAAAGCGTAATAGCTCACTAGTCGAGTCGGCCTGCGCGGAAGATGTAACGGGGCTCAAACCATACACCGAAGCTACGGGTATCACGCAAGTGATGCGGTAGAGGAGCGTTCTGTAAGCCTGTGAAGGTGAGTTGAGAAGCTTGCTGGAGGTATCAGAAGTGCGAATGCTGACATGAGTAACGACAATGGGTGTGAAAAACACCCACGCCGAAAGACCAAGGTTTCCTGCGCAACGTTAATCGACGCAGGGTTAGTCGGTCCCTAAGGCGAGGCTGAAAAGCGTAGTCGATGGAAAACAGGTTAATATTCCTGTACTTCTGGTTATTGCGATGGAGGGACGGAGAAGGCTAGGCCAGCTTGGCGTTGGTTGTCCAAGTTTAAGGTGGTAGGCTGAGATCTTAGGTAAATCCGGGATCTTAAGGCCGAGAGCTGATGACGAGTTACCCTTTGGGTGACGAAGTGGTTGATGCCATGCTTCCAAGAAAAGCTTCTAAGCTTCAGATAACCAGGAACCGTACCCCAAACCGACACAGGTGGTTGGGTAGAGAATACCAAGGCGCTTGAGAGAACTCGGGTGAAGGAACTAGGCAAAATGGCACCGTAACTTCGGGAGAAGGTGCGCCGGTGAGGGTGAAGGACTTGCTCCGTAAGCTCATGCCGGTCGAAGATACCAGGCCGCTGCGACTGTTTATTAAAAACACAGCACTCTGCAAACACGAAAGTGGACGTATAGGGTGTGACGCCTGCCCGGTGCCGGAAGGTTAATTGATGGGGTTAGCTAACGCGAAGCTCTTGATCGAAGCCCCGGTAAACGGCGGCCGTAACTATAACGGTCCTAAGGTAGCGAAATTCCTTGTCGGGTAAGTTCCGACCTGCACGAATGGCGTAACGATGGCGGCGCTGTCTCCACCCGAGACTCAGTGAAATTGAAATCGCTGTGAAGATGCAGTGTATCCGCGGCTAGACGGAAAGACCCCGTGAACCTTTACTATAGCTTTGCACTGGACTTTGAATTTGCTTGTGTAGGATAGGTGGGAGGCTTTGAAGCGTGGACGCCAGTTCGCGTGGAGCCATCCTTGAAATACCACCCTGGCAACTTTGAGGTTCTAACTCAGGTCCGTTATCCGGATCGAGGACAGTGTATGGTGGGTAGTTTGACTGGGGCGGTCTCCTCCTAAAGAGTAACGGAGGAGTACGAAGGTGCGCTCAGACCGGTCGGAAATCGGTCGTAGAGTATAAAGGCAAAAGCGCGCTTGACTGCGAGACAGACACGTCGAGCAGGTACGAAAGTAGGTCTTAGTGATCCGGTGGTTCTGTATGGAAGGGCCATCGCTCAACGGATAAAAGGTACTCCGGGGATAACAGGCTGATACCGCCCAAGAGTTCATATCGACGGCGGTGTTTGGCACCTCGATGTCGGCTCATCACATCCTGGGGCTGAAGCCGGTCCCAAGGGTATGGCTGTTCGCCATTTAAAGTGGTACGCGAGCTGGGTTTAGAACGTCGTGAGACAGTTCGGTCCCTATCTGCCGTGGACGTTTGAGATTTGAGAGGGGCTGCTCCTAGTACGAGAGGACCGGAGTGGACGAACCTCTGGTGTTCCGGTTGTCACGCCAGTGGCATTGCCGGGTAGCTATGTTCGGGAAAGATAACCGCTGAAAGCATCTAAGCGGGAAACTTGCCTCAAGATGAGATCTCACTGGAACCTTGAGTTCCCTGAAGGGCCGTCGAAGACTACGACGTTGATAGGTTGGGTGTGTAAGCGCTGTGAGGCGTTGAGCTAACCAATACTAATTGCCCGTGAGGCTTGACCATATAACACCCAAGCAATCTGACTACTCGAGAGAGCATCAGATTGCGGTGTGTGAAGACGCAATGAACCGAAAGTTCGCGATGCTCACAAACACCTGTATCACATACCCGATTTGCTGAAGCGAGGCCAGCCGGTCACGAGTCAGTACCCGAATTTCTTGACGACCATAGAGCGTTGGAACCACCTGATCCCATCCCGAACTCAGAAGTGAAACGATGCATCGCCGATGGTAGTGTGGGGTTTCCCCATGTGAGAGTAGGTCATCGTCAAGATTAAATTCCGAAACCCCAATTGCGAAAGCAGTTGGGGTTTTGTTTTTAGTAGAAGTCACCGATTTTGCTGGCACGTTACCGTGTTGACGGGCCAGATACAGAATTTCTTGACGACCATAGAGCGTTGGAACCACCTGATCCCATCCCGAACTCAGAAGTGAAACGATGCATCGCCGATGGTAGTGTGGGGTTTCCCCATGTGAGAGTAGGTCATCGTCAAGATTAAATTCCAGAACCCCTGTCTGCTAACGCAGACAGGGGTTTTGTCGTTTCAGGACTCCCAAAACTCAGACCGCTTTGCGAGTCCTGCTGATGCGCCGGGCTTGCCATTTACGCCACCAGATATACACGCCAGTCCCTGACAGGCCCGCGATCATTACACCTAACACCGCGATGATCACTTGCCCGGTGAAGCCGATGATCCGGCCGCCATGTATCGGTAACTGCAATCGGTAAAACCGCTCCCCCAATGTCCCTTGTCCGGCAATTTCCTGACCTAATAATCGCCCGTCAGTGCCGTGGAAGAACAACCAGGATTTGCCATGCGCTTGAGTGTCGTGTTGCCCGAATCCTGCACCGTAAAAGTTGTACTCAAAGCTGTAATACAACTCCCCGATCGCCGCCGTCAGCCCCAACCTCTTTCCCTCCTGCAATGCCCTTTCGTACGCCTGTTGATAACTCAATTGCGTCACCCCCAACTCGGAAGGAGGCATTCGTCCTCGGGCTTCATAAACGCTCGGCTCAATCGGCGAAAACAGCGACACTGTTGGTTTGAATACCTGACTTGGCAGGTTCATCGCGATACTGCTGACCGCAATCGGTAGCAACAACAACCACAGCCACAATCCCCCGGCTCGATGCAGATCGAAGTTGAGTCGATAAGCGTGCCCACCCTTGATTTTCCAGGCCGTCGACCATTTCTTCCAGAACGGCTTGCCACGAGGAAACGTCAGCCACAGCGCGATGAAGCAATCGATCACCCAAGCGATGGCAACCAAACCCATCAACCACAATCCCCAATTTCCGGGCAACGTCAGGTTGTAGTGAAACTCGAGAATGAACGGAATGAAGTTCTCCCGCGCAAAGCAGCACTCGCCCCAGTAACGTTGGCCTTTCTGCTCGGCATTGACCGGATCCAGATAGAACACCTGATTGCGCTCATCAAACGGTTTGCCTGTCGCCGGGTCGTTACGCGGAACAGCTGCCAATAGCGCGGTATGCCCCAACTCGTCCGGGTACTCCATGTACCAGACCTGCAGCCTCGGATGCGTGGTTTGCACAGCCTCGACCAACGCCCCGGGAGGCAATCGCTGCCCCTCTGCGGAGGCTGCATAAAACTGCGGATTCAGCCACTCATCCAACTCATGATTGAACGCCAGAATGCTCCCGGTGATCCCGGCCAGCAGCAAAAACACCGCCGTCGCCAGCCCGATATAGCGGTGCAACAACACCAATAATACGCGCATGAAATTCCCCACAAAGACGACAAAGCCAGCCCCTGAACAATCAGGGGCTGGCTTTTTTATGCACAAGGCAAAGGCTTAGAACTGGTAGCTGACCGTGGCGGCGACGTTGCGCTCTTCGCCCATGTAGCAGAAGTTCAGACTCGCGCAGGAGGCGACGTAGGATTCATTGGTCAGGTTGTTTGCGTTCAGGCGCACGTCGACACCCTTCAAACCAACCTTGCCCAGGTCATAACCGATGGATGCGTCGAACAAGGTGTAGGCCGGCACCTTCAGCGTGTTTTCCGCATCCGCCCAACTGTAGCCGACATAGCGCACACCACCGCCCAGACGCAGGCCATCGAGTGCCGCGCTGTCGAATTTGTAGTCCGCCCACAGCGACGCCATGTGCCGCGGTGCCTGAGTCGGCGAATTGCCTTTGTTCTCGATCACATCGGTCGGTGTGCTCAAGGTGCTGACCATCGATTTCGAATACTCGATATCGGTGAAGGTGTAGCTGCCGAGTACTTTCAGGTTGTCGGTCACCTGCATGTGCGCTTCCAGTTCCAGGCCTTGCGAACGGACAGCGCCTACAGCGCGATAGAAGTTTTCCTGCGGCAGTTTGGTCGCCAGGTTTTCCTGATCGATGCGGAACAGCGAGGCGGTGAACAGGTTGTCGGTGCCCGGCGGCTGGTACTTCAGGCCGACTTCCCATTGCGTACCATCGGTCGGCGGCAGCGGATTGCCGGCGCTGTCGGCATACGAGTTCGGGTTAAACGACTCGGAATAGCTGATGTACGGCGCCAGGCCGTTATCGAAAAGGTACAGCGCACCAGCGCGGCCGGTCAGTTTGGTGCGGCGATCGTTGATTTCCGTGCCGACCGGACGGCCCGCTTCGGCGATACGGTTCTCATCCGAGGTCTCGACCCAGTCCTGCCGCAAACCCAGCGAGAAGCGCCATTGGTCCAGCTCGATCAGATCCTGCAGGTACACGCCGGTTTGCTCCAGGCGTCGCAGGTAACTGGTCTCGCCGTACAGGTCGATCGCCGAGTTGCCGTAGACCGGATTGAACGCATTGATCGGCGCCAGACCGCCGCTGGTCCAGTCAACCACCGTTTTGCGCCGCTGATAGTCCGCACCCATCAATACGGTGTGCTTGGTAGCCCCGGTGAAGAATTCGGCCTGCAGCATGTTGTCGACGATGAACGCATGCAGACGTTCATCGCCGCCGGTGTAGTAGCGGTTAAGTTCGTTGCTGGTTGGCGTCGTCCAGCCATAGGCGTAAACCTGATCCATGTTCACTTTGGAGTCGAGGTAACGGAAATTCTGCCTAGCCGTGAAGACATCGTTGAAGCGATGTTCGAACTGATAGCCGAACGACTGCTGATCCCGCGAGTAACCATCAACCCCCGGCTCGCCCTCGAAGAAGTGCGGCGAGATACGATTGCCGTTGCGCTGATGAATCGTCCCGTCTGCCGGCACGCCGCCGTGGTAGCCGCCATCCGGATCATGTTGCAGATACGCCTGCAGCGTCAGCGAGGTGTCTTCAGTGAAATCGATGCTCAGGGTCGGGGCGAGGGCGAAGCGTTTTTCCTTGTTGTGGTCGAATTGCGTGTCGGACTGATCGGTCAAACCGGTCAGACGATAGGCAATGCGCTTGTCGTCATCGACCGGACCGCTGAAGTCAAAACCGATCCCGCGTTGACCTTGTGTACCGACCGTGGCCTGAACCTGATGATAGGCCTCGTACAACGGCTTTTTGCTGGTCAGCGCCACCAGCCCACCGGGCGAACTGCGGCCGTACAACACCGACGAGGGGCCTTTGAGAATATCCACGCGCTCAAGGAAATACGGATCGACCTGCATCGTGCTGTAGGTCCCGCTGTCGCCCATCGACTTGAGGCCGTCGAGATAGATGTTGTCCACCGAGCCGTCGTTGAAACCGCGCATCGCCACATAGTCGTAACGATGGGTCGCGCCGTAAGGGTTGGTCAGCACGCCGGGGGTATAACGCATCGCCTGGGAGACAGTCTGTGAGCCCTGATCGTCCATTTGCTCGCGAGTGACCACGGACACGCTTTGCGAAGTTTCCAGCAGCGCGGTGCTGGTCTTGGTGGCGATCTGGCTGTGGGTGGCGTTGTAGCCTTCCATGCTGCCCAGCGCGTTGCCGAGGGCGAAGCCTTTGATGTCGGTGGTCGGCAGCGCCAGTGCGGCGCTATCGCTGACTGAGTGCAGGATGTAGCTGCTGCCGTCCTGGCTGAGCGCTTCCAGCCCCGAGCCGCTGAGCAAATGGCTCAGCGCCTGATCGGTTGAGTATTCGCCCTTTACGCCCGGAGACTGCCGCCCCTGCGTTTGCTGCGGGGTCATCGACAAGGTGATGCCCGCCTGGCGCGCAAACTGGTTCAGCGCTTCGCCCAGCGGGCCGGCGGCGATGTTGTAGCGATGACTGCTCGCTTCACTGGTGTTGGCGGCGAGGCTAATGCCGGGCAATGCACCGGCACCCAGAACGGTGGAGAGCAGGGCGGCGCGAATGGCGTGGCGCAGCAGGCCCGATTCGGCAGCGAAATTCAGAGAGTTCTTACAGGTGATGCGGACAGTCATTGTAGGTTTCCGTGGCAAGTCGCAAAGGCTGTTGAAGTGCTTACTGACCAAGCCGGACTCGTTGCGAAAACCCGCCAAAATAAATTCAGGCCACTGCTTCCAGCGTGACCCACCAACGGGTGCGATAACGCAATTGCACCGGCAACGTCTGCGGCAGGATGGCCAGCAACTTGTCGGTGTCCTCCAGGCGGAACACTCCGGACAGGCGCAAGTCCGCCACCTGCGGCGCGCACGTCACAAAACCCTGACGATAACGCCCGACTTCATTGAGGAAATCGCCCAGGCGCATGTTGCGAGTGACGATCAAACCGTCGACCCACGCACCCGCCTCCATATTCAGTGAAAGTGCCGGGCGCACCTGATGGTGATCGATCAGATAGGTCTGCCCGGCGAGTGCCTCGACCGAGGTTGCGCCGCTGCGGATGGCGACGCTCCCGGAGCTGACGGTGAGTCGCGTGCAATCGTTGTCCTGACGCAGGATGAAGCGGGCTTTTATCGGCTCATAACTTCCGTGACGACTTTGCACGCGAAGTGGCCGGTTGAACGCCGCGCCTTCATCGTTACCGCCGCATGTGACGATGATTTCACCACGGGTGAGTTTGATCAGCCGCTGCTGCGCGGTGTAATCCAGATCCACTGCGCTGGCAGTGTTCAGCTCGATCCGCGTGCCATCGGGCAACTGGAAGCTGCGGCGCTCGCCGGTCGCCGTCGCGTAATCAGCGCGCCACTGCTGCCAGACGGAGGAGTCCTTGGCCAGCCATGCCGCGGAGCTCATCAGCACCGCGCCAGACAGCAGCTTCAAGGCTTGTCGCCGGCCCAGCCCTTGCGCACTGTTTTCCAGCGTATTGAACGCCACCTGGGCGCCGGGCACGGCGCGCAGGTTATGGCTCAATTCCGCCTGCAGCGACTGCACGCGCTGCCAGGCCAGTTCATGCTCATGATGTTCGGCGCGCCACGCGTCGCATTGATGAGTCAGGCGCGCATTGCCATGGTTGTTGCGCAGCCGCAGCAGCCAGTGAATGGCTTGTTTGACCACCTGTTGCGGCGGTTCGGCGCGTCGCCCGGTCGAGAGGTTATCCACAGGCATCAGCTGTCGTACCGCAACACGTAGCAGTGATACAGCGCATCGGCGACGTAACGTTCGACTGAGCGCAGCGACAAGCCCATCTGCGCGGCGATCTGCTTGTGGGTCAAACCTTCGCACTGCGCCAGCAGAAACGCCTGACGCACTTTCGGCCGCAAGCCTTCAAGCATGCGCGCGATGCTCTCGAGCAACTCGATTACCAAGGCGCGGGTTTCGGCGCTCGGGGTTTCGGCTTCGGGCAAATGCGCGATGGTTTCGAGATAGGCGCGTTCGATTTCTTCACGACGCCAATGATCGATCACCAAGCCACGGGCGATGGTGCGTAAAAATGCGCGAGGCGCCTTGAGTTCCAGGCGTTCGCTGCGCTGCAACAGGCGCACGAAAGTGTCCTGGGCCAGATCTGCGGCATCCGCGGCATTGCCCAGCCGCGCCCGCAGCCAGGCGTTGAGCCAGCCGTGATGACTCCTGTAAAGCGCCTGCACTGCAAACTCAGGTGAGGACATGAACGCGACAGCCCGAACGTCACAAATGATAATTAGTCGCATTTTTATCAGGGGCTGCGAATTTTGCAACCTCTGCTCGGAGATCCAGCAAAAAAACTTCGTGGCGGACGCTCTGGCACGCCGTTCGGCGGGAATCTGACAGAAATGCAGGCCATTTCCCACGCAGCCCTAAGATTTCCGCGAACGGTGCCGACAGACTGGTGAGACATGCGTGCACCAAAGTAGAGCGGCCGTCAGAACGCCGCCTGCGCTGTACATGGAATGTTGCATCCCGGAACGCATCCCCACTTTTGCATAAGAAGTCCCATGAAATGAATCTCAAGTTCAGCCATAAAATCCTGTTGGCCGCCTCGGGCGTCGTGGTCCTGGCTTTCGCTTTGTTCACCCTCTACAACGACTATCTGCAACGCAACACCATTCGCCAGAACCTTCAGTCGTCCGTGCAGCAGGCTGGCGATCTGACCGCCAGCAGCGTGCAGAACTGGATGAGCGGGCGGATTCTGGTGCTGGAAAACCTCGCGCAGAACGTTGCCCATCAGGGCAAGGACGCCGACTTCCCGGGGCTGGTCGATCAACCGGCTTTCACCTCGAACTTCCAGTTCACCTACGTCGGTCAGGCCAACGGGGTGTTCACCCAGCGCCCTGACGCAAAGATGCCCGACGGCTACGACCCGCGTCAGCGCCCTTGGTACAAGCAAGCAGTCGTTGCTGACAAAACCATGCTGACCCCGCCGTACATGGCGGCGGTCGGTGGTCTGGTGGTGACCATCGCCATGCCGGTAAAAAAGAATGGCGAACTGCTGGGTGTGGTCGGTGGCGACCTGAGCCTGGAAACCCTGGTGAAGATCATCAATTCGGTGGACTTCGGTGGCCTCGGCCACGCGTTCCTGGTCAGCGGCGACGGTCAGGTGATCGTCAGCCCGGACAAAGACCAGGTGATGAAGAACCTCAAGGACATCTACCCGAACGCCGGCGTGCGCATCGAGAAAGGCAACCAGAACGTGGTGCTCAACGGCCAGGAACGCATCCTGTCGTTCACCCCGGTCAGCGACTTGCCGAATGCCGACTGGTACATCGGTCTGTCGATCGATCGCGACAAGGCCTACGCCGCCCTCAGCCAGTTCCGTACTTCGGCGCTGATCGCGATGTTCGTCGCGGTCGCTGCGATTGCGCTGCTGCTGAGCCTGCTGATCAACGTGCTGATGCGTCCGCTGACCACCATGGGCCGCGCGATGCAGGACATCGCTCAAGGCGAAGGCGACCTGACCCGGCGTCTGGTGGTGGAAGGCAAGGATGAGTTCGCCGAACTGGGCAGCGCGTTCAACCAGTTCGTCGAGCGCATTCATGCGTCGATTTCCGAAGTGTCGTCGGCCACCCGTCACGTGCACGACCTGTCGCAACGCGTGATGGCCTCGTCCAACGCCTCGATCGTCGGTTCCGACGAGCAAAGCGCGCGCACCAACAGTGTCGCCGCAGCGATCAACCAATTGGGCGCCGCCACCCAGGAAATCGCCCGCAACGCCGCCGATGCCTCGCAGCACGCCAGCGGCGCGAGCGAGCAGGCCGATGACGGTCGTCAGGTGGTCGAGCAGACCATTCAGGCGATGACCGAGCTGTCGCAGAAGATCAGCCTGTCGTGCACCCAGATCGAAACCCTGAATGCCAGCACCGACAACATCGGCCACATCCTCGATGTGATCAAAGGCATTTCGCAGCAGACCAACCTGCTGGCACTCAACGCGGCGATTGAAGCGGCCCGTGCCGGTGAAGCCGGACGCGGTTTTGCGGTGGTGGCGGACGAAGTGCGCAACCTCGCCCACCGCACCCAGGAATCGGCGGAAGAGATCCACAAAATGATCACCTCCTTGCAGGTCGGCTCCCGTGAAGCGGTGACCACCATGAACGCCAGTCAGGCGTCCAGCGAAGAGAGCGTGGAAGTAGCCAATCAGGCCGGTCTGCGCCTGGTCAGCGTGACCCAGCGCATCGGCGAAATCGACGGCATGAACCAGTCGGTGGCCGCTGCAACCGAAGAGCAGACCGCGGTGGTGGAAACCCTCAACGTCGACGTCAACCAGATCAACCTGCTGAACCAGCAGAGCGTGGCCAACCTCAATGAAACATTGAAGGATTGTGATGCGTTGTCGCAGCAGGCCAATCGCCTGAAGCAGTTGGTGGACAGCTTCAAGATCTGACGTCTAGCAGACCGCGTTATCGTTCATCGCGGGCAAGCCCGCTCCCACAGGATTTCTGGCGAACACAACATCTGTGACCGACCTGGAACCTGTGGGAGCTGGCTTGCCAGCGATAGCGGCGGTGCAATCACCGCAAATCCGAAGCCTTAGACAAACAGCTTCAGCACATTCCCCATCGCATCATCGGCAAACCCCTGCACGAAATCCTTGAATCCCGGCAGCGCCTCGGCACCTCCGTTGGCCGGCTCGGCAATGATCGTCCAGGTCGCCCGCGACTTACCCGCCCCCAGCGATTCCACGTTCATCGCCGCCCACAAATTCGCCACGCCCAGCGTGTTGTAGATCGTGGTCCAGGTCATCGCGCGCGCCTGCTCATCGCGGGAGTTGAGTTGTTCGACCACCACGTTGCCGTCCTTGAAGAATTTCTTGCGCAGCGAAGACACGCCGTCGCCGGTCATCTCGATGTGTGACAGCGCCGGAATGAAGCGGTCGAAGCCTGCGAAATTGCCGACCACCGCCCAGACCTGCGCTGCGTCCGCCGGCACTTCCACCGACGACACAACGTGGCAGCCGTGCGGGTTTTTGATCAGGGTGTCGGGTTGCAGATTGCTCATGGTGTTGCTCCTTCTTGATGAGTTAGATGAAGTTGATCTGTTTCAGGTAATCGCAGCCGCGACGCAGCAGCGCCGGAGATTTTTCCGGATACCGCGCGCCCATCTGCTGCACACCGGCTTCGGCGTTGGCGTGGCCGATCAGGGAGATGTCGCCGATGTCCTCCTCGAAGCCGTTGAGGTAGAAACCGAGCACGCCGAACAGCGCGTTGTCGGCATCGACCCGGCCCAGTTGCTGTTGCCAGTCGGCGACGCTGACCAGCGAGAACTCGCTGCCGGTTTCGCGGAACGAGGCGACGTAGGCATCCCAACTCAGCGGCTCGGGGTTGTGCAGGTTGAACACCGCTCTTTCGCTCGAGTAACGGCTGGCGTGGAAGGCGATGAAGCGGGCGAGAAAGTCCACCGGCATCAGGTCGAAATTCAGCGCGAAGGCCGGCACCTGTCCGAGCTGGATTGAACCCTTGAGCATCAGCATCAAACGGTTTTTGTGCGGCTGGCAGACGCCGCTCAGGCTGTTGAAACTGATGTTGCCGGGGCGATACAGGTTGACCCACACCCCGCGCTCGCGGGCCCGTTCGAGGATGCGTTCGCCGACCCATTTCGACAGGTTGTAGCCGTTGCGGATGTAGATCGGCGGGGTCGGCGCGGCGGGCAATTCGAGCACGCGGCCTTCGTCATCGACAGTGCTGGAAGCGGACAGCGTCGAGACAAAGTTGAAGACTTTTTTGCTGCGCCCTTCACACAGGCGCAGCAGCTCGAAAATCGGCTCGACGTTATCCGCAGCCAGCGACTCGTAATCGAGCACGTGATTGACGTTGGCGGCGTTGTGCACCAGCGCGCCGAACTCGCGATCGAGGCGCTGATAATCGTCATCGGCCAGACCCAGTTGCGGACGGGTGAGGTCTGCCGAATAGATCCGCACCCGACTCAAATCCAGATGCTCCAGACGGTTCTCGCGCAACGCTTGGGCAAAGCGCTGCGCCGCGGTTTGCCCGCTCCCGTCACGCACCAGACACGCCACCTCGCTGGCGCCCCATCCAAGCAGCGCTTCGACGATGTGCACGCCGACAAAGCTGTTGGCGCCAGTGACGATCACCTTGTGCACATCGCCCAGGCGACTGATCGGCAGCGGCTCGATGTTCAGCGCACGCTCGGCGTCGGCCATGGCCTGGGCGCTGAGCACCGCGCTGTCATCGGTACCGCGCACCAGCGTCGCGAGCTTGATGATGGTCGGCAGTTCGATGAAGCGGTTGATCGAGATGCTGCGCCCGAATTCCTCACGCAAGCGCAGTAACATCCGCGACAGCAGAATCGAATGCCCACCGAGATTGAAGAAGCTTTCGTCGGTGGAAATATCGCTGCTCGGCAGCTCCAGCAGTTCCGCCCAGATCTCCAGCAGCAACGCCTCGTCAGCGTTTGCCGGCAGGCATTTCGGACCGCTGTCCTGCACGCTCACCGGCAGCTCCAGCAACGCCTTGCGGTCGACCTTGCCGTTGCTGGCGAACGGCATCTGCGCCAGTTCAGTCCACGCCACCGGTTGCATGTAGTCCGGCAGAAACTGCTGGGCATGCGCCTTCAATGCATCGCGAGCGGCGTCCGATTGCGGCTGCGCAAGGAACGCCAGAATTCGCCGCTGACTGTCGATCACCACCGACACCTGACGGTACAACTGGCTCTCGCGCAGGCAGCGCTCAATCTCTTCCGGCTCGACCCGGAAACCACGGATCTTTACCTGATTATCGCGCCGTCCACACAGCTCGATGCCGAGTTCGCCCCACTTGGCCATGTCGCCACTGCGGTAGGCGCGCAAGCTCTCACCGTGCGGCAGTTGCAGGGTCAGATAACGCTCTGCGGTCTGCTGCGGATTGTTCAAGTAACCGAGGCAGACGCCGGGACCGACGATGAACAATTCGCCGACGTTGTTCTCCGTCACCGGTTGCAAGTCGTCATCGAGAATCAGCACCTGACTGTTGGCAATCGGTGCGCCAAGAGTGCGGTTGCTGTCACCCGGTTTGAGCTGGCGAGCGGTAATCAGCACCGTCGCTTCGGTGGGGCCGTAGAGGTTGTGCAGCTTGCCCTGACGGGTCAGTTGCTCGATGACGAAGGGCTCGCAGACGTCGCCGCCGGTCATCACCTCCACGCCTTGCAGTTGCTCCAATGGCAAGATGCTCAGCAGCGCTGGCGGCAGGAACGCGTGGGTCAGTTGCCGGCGGCGGATCAGCGCCACCAGTTGCAATGGATCGCGGCGTTGCGTGTCATCCGGCACCACCAGTTCCGCGCCTTGCAGCAGACTCGGAAAGATATCGATCAGCGAAGAATCGAAACTCAGCGAAGAGAACTGCAACACCCGGCTCTCGGCGCGCAGCTGCACGTAATCGGCGTACCACGCGGTGAAGTGCGCAAGGTTCGCCTGGCTCAAGAGCACGCACTTCGGATGCCCGGTGGTGCCGGAGGTGTAGAGCGCCATGCACGGTGCGTCGAGCGACGGCCGCTGACGCATCAACGGTTGGCTGAGATCCGCGTCCGCGCTGTCGATACGACTGACATCCAGCCCGGGCATCGACTCACCGAGCGGATGCTCGCCGTCGTGTAGCAACAACACCGCGCCGGCGTTTTGCAGGATGTATTGCTGGCGCTGCAACGGATGGCTCGGCTCCAGCGGCAGATACACGGCGCCACTGCCGAGCACCGCCAGAATCGAGGCGAACAGCGCCGGGCTTTTCGGCTGGCAAATGCCCACGATCCACGGCTGCGGATGTTGTTCGAGCAACGGTTGCAGACGTTGCTGGATCGCCCGGCTGTGAGCATGTAACTGACGATAGCTGAGCGACTGCTCGGCCAGGTGCAGCGCCGGCCGTTCGGCGTGTTCGATCAGACTCTCTTGCAGGCGCTTGATCAGCGGGATCTGCGCCTGCTTCAGCAGCACCGAGCTGGCCGTGTCGTTGAGGCGATGGACGTAGGCCAGGCTGTCGAGAAACCGCAGGTCCTCCACCTGTTCGAAGTCCGGTGCCGTGGCGGGCATCGCCTGCTGGAAATACTCCGCATCGCGGGAGAAGCGGCTGACCAGCAGCGCGACTTCGTCGATCACCTGCGTCAGCACCCGTTGACGCAGAGCCTGACCATTGCCGGACGGCTCATCGCCAATCGGCACACGGCTGATCAGTGATGAGCCGAGGAAGCACAGCAGGTCGAGTGTCGGCAAACCGCCAAGGCCCGGCGCCCCGATACCCAGACGCAGATGCAAGTGCGGGATGGCGCAGAAATCGCCAGCGCCGATGAAGCCATCGTCGATGATCAGATCCACCGGCGATTGCGCCGTACCGCTGCGTCGTAAGGAATGACCGTGCTGTTCGAGTTCCTGCGCCAGGTCGGTCATGGCTTGGCTGGCGCCAATCAATAAAATGTCGAGACGTCTCATGTCGGCCTCCTCATCAAACCAGATAGTCACGCAGGGCGTGCTGCACGCAGGGCGTTTCGAGCAGCGAGCTGCTGTGGAAAAAGCGCACGATGTTGCCCACCAGCGGATGGTGGCGATTGATCGGAAACGCCAGCCCGGCCATTTCGTCCTTGAGCGAGCGGCGCACTGCCTCGCTGACCGGCAAGGCGTCGATCAGGCGCAGATCGAAGGACTTCTGGATGTCGTTGGTCAGGTAATGGCCGATGAACACCGGCAGGATCTGCGCGATGGTTTCCCGATCCGCGTCATTGGCGGTGTGCCAATAGATGCGCACCATCCGGGCCCAGAAGCTGGAATGCCGGCCCTCGTCGAGCAAGTGATCGGCCATCAACCCTTTGATCGATGGCTTGACCGTATCGTCCCGGGCGAACGCGGCGACGTCGCCGGTCACGGTGTTCTCGGCGATGGCCACGCAGATCAGTTCCACCGCGCTGCGCAGGTGCTCGGGCGCCAACGCCACAGCGGCAGGAATTGCCCGGCTCAGTTCGATTTCTGCGGGCAATTCGATCGGCTCGATGCCGGTCATGGCCACGGTCTGCTGCATGAAATCCATCGCCACCAGTGCGTGGTAATCCTCGTCCACCACCACGGTCATCGCGTCGTAGCGACAGGCGAACGGGAACGGCACGGCGAAGCGATTCTTGGCGATGGCGCGGGCGGTCTGGTCGACGATCTCGGTCTCGAAAATCACTACGTCGTTGATGAACTTGTACAGCGTCTGCACCAGGGCGAAATCACGCTGCTGCGGGCACTCACGCAGGAAGGTTTCGCTGAGCACCAGCGGCTGGCGGCTCAGCGGATAGATCAGGCGCTCATCGTCTTCGAGCTCGCGCCGTGGCCGGGTGCGGATGGTGGCGCGGGTTTCCCAGGCGTCGGCGAAGGATTGATAGTCGGCGGCGTTCATTGGGCCACCTCCGCCAAAGGTTCACGCATGCTCAGACGCAGGCCGTCCCACAGGGCGATGCGGCTATCCACCGCCGCGATGGCGCTGGCATAGACCTCGGCTTCGCGCTGCGGATCGCCATCGATCAGACGCTCAAGCAGTTGCTCCGCCGCCGGGCCGTGATCTTCCGAGTCGACCTCGATGTGGCGCTCCAGGTAATAGCGAAAGGTCGGCGCCTGTTCGATGCCGATCCCCCAGTCATCGAGGATGCGCTGGAACATCGTCGGGATCACGCTCTCGCGACCATGCAGGAACGCGGCAGCAACGCTGTGGCCTGGCGCATGCAGTGCGGTGTTCAGCGTCTCGCGAACAAATTTTGCTGCTGCCGGATCCACTTCGACGCTTTGCAAGGCGACGTCGTAACTCACGCCCTCCTGTTGCAGCGCAACAAACCGTTCGACCGCCGTGGTGCTCGCCCCGACTTCGCGCATCGCGTCCAGGTACAGTTCGAAATGGCTGTAATGCCCATGGGCGGGACGGTCGTCGGACTCTTCGCCAAGCACGATCTCGTTGATCAGCCGCGCAGCATGCGGATCGCGTGGCGGCAGCCATGGCAGGCGGGTGCAGGTCAGCTCCTGCTGCAGGCGTTTGGTCAGCGACATGAAGTCCCACACGGCGAAGACGTGGGATTCCATGAACCTGCGCAGTACCGATAACGAATCGATTTCGGTAAAGATCGGGTGAACGCTCAATTGCGCTTTTTTCAGGGCGAGTTGTTCTTTAGTTGGCATCATGGCGAACCTCGGTGTTATTGGAATAGAGGGAGTTGCTCGTTCAGTGCATCAACGCGGACTTTATAAGTTTGAAATATTTTCTATTGGCGAACGCGGCCCTCATTCGGATTAATGAAAGTTTGCAAAGTGCATGAAAGGCTCTCGGCCATGCGTTGGCGACTATTTGCCAAAGCTGTTGGCTGGCTGCAGAGCTGCGCCGTATTTGCGGGGCGAACCTGCTCGGCGAGGAAAAGCTAATACATCGTCAAATAACTTAACAAGTTTATTTTTAATTATTTTTAGTTGTGCCTTTTTCAAGTGTGAGTCGGCCCGGTAAAACTTTTAGTTTAAGTTTTACTTGGGCGTAGTTGCTCCTTTCGGCAAATAATGGCCAAAATTGAATACAAGAGTGAATGCCTCACTCAAAGCAACTTTAAGAAGCGAAAAATTGATGTGATGTATAGGAATGAAAGTGGGCCGGAAACGGCGCCGTAACTTCCTTTTATCCCGTGGCAAGGCTCCTTCCGTAGGTTCCTGGTGCGGGGACTGCGCCGGCGGTGCGGTGCGTCGCCCGTTCTTCATGGGTTGGCCGTTTAAGAGTGCGGGTAAATTGGCGGGACGGCTATGACCGATTCGTCCGCAGCGAACTGCAATGCCAGGCTTATGGGCGCAGGGAGGTTAGAGCGAACAGGCGGATCCGCCACCGGGGTTTGCGGCAGACCGTAGAGGGGATTTGTAAGCGGGTTATTCGCCGGTCAGCTGCGAGGGCCTGAGACCGGCGTGGAGAACATCAGCGAGCGGCCTTGCGGTTTTGTCCGGCAGGGCTGGCGAGAAAGCGGGTAATGACCTCGACGCCACGGTTGAGGTGATGCGTGAGCAACTTCACCGACAGCTCGACGTCGCGCGCAATCACGGCCTGGAGCATCGCGCGGTGATCTTCCTGGGACAGTTTGCCCAGGCCCATGGCTTCGAGGTTGAAACGCAGAAAGCGCTCCTCCTCGTTGAGGCCGTCTTCGACCAGCCGCAGCAGACGCTTATTCGGTGCCTTGCTGTACAGGGCCATGTGGAACAGGCGATTGAGCCGACCGATTTCGCTGTAGTCGTGCTGGGTTTCGAGTTCTTCGATATAGCCGGCGGCGTGTGCATGATCGGCGCTGGTCAGCAACGGGATCGACTGGCGCATGGCCTCGGATTCGAGGAGGATCCGCAACTCGTAGGTTTCGGTGGCGTCGCCCTGAATCAGCGGCGCTACAACGGCGCCCTTGTGGGTGGTGACGCTCAGCAGTTCCTGCGCTTCGAGCTGGCGCAGAGCCTCGCGCACCGGCATGCGGCTGACCCCGAACAGGTCGGCCAGGTCCTGCTGGCGCAGGGCGGTGCCGCACGGCAAGCGACCGTCAAGGATCGCCGAGCGCAGGGTTTCTTCGATGATCGAGCGGGCAAGGTGTGCGGGAATCGGCCCATCGACTTTGATGCTGTGCAGCGGTTTGGGCTTCTGTGTCACAACTACTCACCCTGAATGACCACGGAATTTGGATCCAAAGACACTAGTGATTGCTCTACAGGTTGTCAAACCATGTAAAGGATTGCGGTCCTGAATGAAGTTTAGCGCGATGGCGATGATCTCATGGTGCCATTGTTTTTTGCCGGGCTAAGCTTCACCATCAAACGCTTTCCTTCCTGCCCCCTGGAAACCTGCTGTGGCGGTACGTTTCGCGATCCCCCGGACTCTGCGCTGGCTAGGCTGCGCACTGTTGCTGGCCGGCTTCATGCTGGGCGGCCTGCATGCCGATTGGGATTTTTCCGCGATCAGCCGCAAGGCTACGGCGCTCTACGGCCCGTTGGGTGCCGGACAGCAGCGGATCGATGCCTGGCAGAACCTGCTGGCCACGCAGAAACAGGTCAGCGAGATGGAAAAGCTCAAAGTGGTGAACCTGTTTTTCAATAAGCAGGTGCGTTATGTAGAAGATATCGATCTGTGGGGGCAGGTCGATTATTGGGAGACGCCCATCGAAGCGTTGTGGAAAGGCGCCGGCGATTGCGAAGACTATGCGATCGCCAAGTATTTCAGCCTGCGTCATCTCGGGGTCTCCAGTGACAAGCTGCGCATCACCTACGTCAAGGCACTGCGCCAGAATCGCGCACACATGGTACTGACTTACTACGCCACCCCCGATGCCATGCCGCTGGTGCTCGACAGCCTGATCGATCCGATTCAGCCTGCGTCCCAGCGAACCGACTTGCTGCCCGTCTACTCTTTCAATGCTGAAGGTCTGTACCTGCCGGGAGCCAAGGGCAACAAGAAGGTCGGTGACACCAAACGCCTGTCGCGCTGGCAGGATGTGCTGAAGAAAATGCAGGCCGAAGGTTTTCCGGTCGAAACGACTAACTAGGAGCACGCGCTCAGATGTCTTTGTTCAAACAGCTGTTGATCGCTATCTGTCTGTTCCTGGTGGTCGCCTTCACCGGCAGCTTCATGGTCAGTCTGGAGAGCTCGCGCACCCAGTACGTCAACCAGCTGCGCTCCCATGCCCAGGACGCCGCCACGGCGCTGGCGTTGTCGCTGACGCCGAATATCGACGACCCGGCGATGGTCGAGCTGCTGGTCAGCTCGATTTTCGACAGCGGCTATTACGCGAGCATTCGCGTGGTCGATCTCAAGACTGACAAGACCATTGTCGAGCGCAGCGGGATTCCGGCGGTGAGCAATGTGCCCGACTGGTTCGTCAACCTGATCGGCCTGGAACCGGCCGGTGGCGATGCGCTGGTCAGCCGTGGCTGGGAGCAGGCGGCGCGGGTCGAGGTGGTCAGCCACCCGATGTTTGCCGTGGCCAAACTGTGGCAGAGCGCGTTGGGCAGCCTCGGCTGGCTGCTGCTGTGCGGCGCGGTCAGTGCAGTGCTCGGCGCGCTGCTGCTGCGCCGACAATTGCGCCCGCTGGATTACATGGTCAAACAGTCCCACGCCATCGCCCGCCGCGAATTCCTCAGCCTGCCGGAGTTGCCGCGTACCCCTGAACTGCGGCGCGTGGTGCAGGCGATGAACCAGATGGTGGAGAAGCTCAAGGCGTTGTTCCAGGAGCAGGCCGAGCGCAGCGAAAAACTGCGCGCCGAGTCTTATCAGGACAACCTCACCGGGCTGGCCAACCGGCGCTATTTCGAGATGCAACTGCACAACCGCGTGAGCAATCCGGAGCAGGCCAGTTCCGGTTACCTGCTGCTGTTGCGGGTCAAGGATCTGGCCGGGCTCAACCAGCGCCTGGGCGGGCAGCGCACCGATGAACTGCTCAAAGCCGTGGGCCAGCAGTTGTCCCGCGAGTGCGCCAAATACCCGGAAACCCAGAACCTCGTCACCCGGATTCGCGGCGGTGAGTTCGCCGTGCTGGCGCCAGGGCTGGTGCGCGAAGAAGCGCTGCAACTCGCGCAGAGCCTCGACAGCGCATTGAGCAGCCTGCACGCCACCGGCGCCACCGATGTGCCGGCCGTGGCCTCCATCGGCCTCGCCCCGTTTGCCCACGGTGATTCGCCGCAAACGGTCCTCACGTTGGGCGATCAGGCGCTGGCGCAGGCCGAGGGGCAGGGCGAGCAGAACTGGGCGTGCATCGATCAGAGCCTGGTGGCGGACGTCGGTGACGATCACCACGCCTGGCATCGCTTGCTCGATCAGGCGCTCAATCAACAACGTTTCGAGCTGTACTTCCAACCGGTGGTGGCCGCCCAGGACACGCAACTGGTGCTGCATTACAAAGTGCTCTCGCGCTTGCTCGATGATCAAGGCCAGACCATCCCGGCCGGGCGTTTCCTGCCGTGGCTCGAGCGTTTTGGCTGGACCGCGCGGCTGGACCGTCTGATGCTCGAGCGCGTGCTGGAGCAAATGAAGGCGCATGAAGATTCGCTGGCGCTGAACCTGTCGTCGGCGACCCTGGCCGATCCACAGGCGTTGAACAAAGTGTTCGAGATTCTGCGAGCGCACTCCGACCTCGGCGAGCGCCTGACGCTGGAGATCGGCGAGGAGCAATTGCCGGAGCAAGCGGTGCTGGAGCAGTTGACCCGGCGTCTGCGTGAACTCGGTTTCTCCCTGAGCCTGCAGCGCTTTGGTGGACGCTTCAGCATGATCGGCAACCTGGCACGGCTGGGGCTGGCATATCTGAAGATCGATGGTAGTTACATTCGCGCCATCGATCAGGAGAGCGACAAGCGCCTGTTCATCGAGGCGATCCAGCGTGCGGCGCACAGCATCGACCTGCCATTGATTGCCGAGCGGGTGGAGACCGAAGGCGAGTTGTCGGTGATTCGCGAGATGGGTCTGTATGGGGTGCAGGGGCAGTTGTTTGGTGAGCCCAAGCCCTGGAGCTAAGACTTTATCCTTGTGGCGTCAGTGATGCCGCCATCGCGGGCAAGCCCGCTCCCACAGGATTTGTGTCGTTCACATAACTGCGGTGACCCACCCCATTGTGGGAGCGGGCTTGCCCGCGATGAGGCCAGCTCAGTCAACGAAGATTCGGGATTAGATCAACCCGGTCTCTTCATCGTCGATCAACTGGCTCAACCCGCCCAGCGCTTCCCGTGCCTGTGTCCGATCCATCAACTTGGCCTGCGCCGCCGGCGGCAGGTCGGTGACGCGGATCACGCCCTTCTGGGTCAGCACCTGAATCAGGTCGTCGAGTACCCGAATCATTTCCAGGTCGCTCTGCTTGAGCTGTTTCAGGCTGGTTTCCACCACTTCATTGGCGAACCAGGCCTGGATTTCATGGCTGTCGGCCGGCAGCGTTTCCGTGGCCTCGGCGTAGGCCGCGGCTTCCACGCGAATCAACAGACCTTGCGCATCGCGTTGCACGTAAAACATTGAGCATCCCTCAGAAAGAAACCAGCGTCATGCTGTCAGCAGCATAGGCCAACTGCGCGCGAGTATGCGGGGTGGCGACGAAATCGTCACCGCCGAGTTAGCCGCAAACGTGACGGCCGCCCCAAGGGGCGGCCGTTTGGTTTACGTATCAGCTGTTGTTGTGGTCGACCTTGATGGTCGGGTCGCTGCCGGCAATCAGGTTGTGAATGTTGGCGGTTGACCAGTTGTTGCCTTCCAGTTTGATCGTCACGTCCGGCGTGGCGGCTGCCGCATCGCCGGAGTTGAACTTGCCCGCCGAGCTGACTTGCAGCGACGACGTGCCATCAACCGTGGTGATCTTCAGGAAGTTGTCGATGGTGCTGCCGGTTTCACCCTGCAACAGATCGCGCAGGTCGATGCGGTCGCCTTCGTTGGCATTGAAATCCTTGATCACGTCGTTGCCGGTGTCGCCTGCTTTCCAGACGAAAGTGTCGGCACCGGAACCACCGATCAGGATGTCGTTGCCCTGGCCGCCGATCAGCGTGTCGTTGCCGGTACCGCCGAGCAGGATGTCATTGCCCTTGCCGCCGTCGAGCAGGTCGTTGCCGCCCGAGCCGAACAGGATGTCATTGCCCGCGCCACCCAGCAGCGTGTCGTTGCCGTCATGTGCGCCGGACACATCGAACGCCTGATAGTGCTCGGTGATGTACTGGTGCACATTGCTGGTGGTGACTTTGCTGACGTCGACGCCGGTCTGCTGGGCCACGAACGCCTGCATCGCCTGATAACCCTCGCCGGCAATGCCGTTGAAGCTCACCAGATCGCCGAACAGGATGTCGTTGCCGTCGCCACCGCTGACGGTGTCGTTGCCCGGCATCGTCGCTTCGGTATGGCCGATGATCGAGTTGGCCAGATCCTTCGGATCGATGTTGGTCTGTGGCGAGTGATCCGAGTCATACGGTTTCAGGTCGTTGAGGCTGACACCGCTGTTGATACCGATGGCTTCGACATTCGACAGGCCGCTGAGCAAGGCGAAGCTGCTGGTCGAGTTGTCTGTGGTGGCCGAGCTGGTGCTGCTGCCGCTGCCCGCCAGGCTCGACAGCTCATAAGTGCCGTCGCCCTGGGCGTGAACGGTGCCCAGGTCGCTCCATTTCCAGCTGCCGTTTTTATACGTTTGCAGAACAGCAGCACCGGCGGCACTGATGCTCAGGTAATGCGTGCTGTCGATGTAAGTGCTGAAGGTATCGCCCAGCTTGTAGTTGCTGGTCGTCACCACACTGTCGAACTTCACGCTGCCATACAGCGTCGGGTTGGTCTGCTCGCCGCTCTGGTAGTAGGTCGGCTGGCCGTCGGTAATGAAGTACGTGAGGTTCTTCGCCCCGGTGTTGGCCAGCGCTTCCGTGCTCTGGAAGAAGTTGGCCGTGGTCTTGAACACGTCCTCGTAGTTGGTGCCGCCGCCAGAGGTCATCGAGTCGAGCACGGCTTTGAGCTTGGTCAGCGCGTTCGAGTCGTTGAGGTTCACCGACACCGACTTGTTGACCTGGGTATCGAAGTCCACCAGGAAGATGTTCACCGTGCCCGAGTTGCTGCCGCCCAGGCTCTGCTTGAGGGTGTTGAACACCGAGGTCAGCGAGTCCTTGGCCGCGTTGATCGACGAGGTGCTCATGCTGCCCGAGCTGTCGACCATGAACGCGATGTTGTAGTTGGTGCCCGGCACCACGGTCAGACCGCCGATGTCGGCGACCATGATGTCGTTGCCATCGGTGCCGTTGAAGGTGTCATCGCCCGAGGTACCGACCACCGCGTTGTACACCGCCGGCACCACGGTGACCGGAATCGTCGCGGTGCTGCTGGCCGAGCCGCCGACCATCTCGGTGGAGGTCGAGGTCACGGTCAGGTTGAACTGGCCGTTGTAGTAGGTCGGCGGGGTCACGGTCAGGCTGCCGAGGTTCCAGCCGGTGACGTTGGCTTCGCCGTTGCTTGCGGTGACTGTGAAGGTGTGGCCATGGCCGTCGGAGAGAACCGAGCCGACCGGCGCACCGCTGATCTTCACGCTCAGGGTTTCCGAACCGTCGGTGTCGGTCAGCGCAGTGTTGATCGCCGACAGTTTCACCGTGGTGCCTTCGGCGCCGGTGTTGAGTTTGTAGCCGTCGTAATAGCCTTCGCCGTTAGTGCCGTGCAGATCGGAGACGGTCACACCGGCGTTCACCAGATCCTGCACGCCGGTGTAGATCGGCACGCCGGCGCTGCTCAGGTCGATCGGCGTGCTGCCGTTGACCGACAGGTTGACGTCGTAGCTGCCCGGGCCGCTCTGATTGTGGTGGTAGATGTCCAGGGTGTAGTAACCGCTGGTGGTCGGGGTGAACGAACCACTGATCGCACCGCCCGCGCCCCAGGTACCCGACGCCACGCTCTTGCCGCCAATGGTGATCAGCAGGCTGTCGTCAGCCACGCCGCTGAAGCTGTAGGTCTTGCCGGCTTCCAGATAGATCAGGCCCGAGGTTTTCGACGCGGTGCCGGCGGTCACACTGCCGTCGGACTGCACGTTGGTCACGTTGGTGCTGGAGTTCGGGGTGCCGGCGCCGTCGATCACGTTTTTCAACGTAGTCGAGTCAGCGCCGTTGCCGCTGGTGCCCAGGCCCGACAGGCCGGTCCAGACTTCCTTGACCAGTCCGGTGGACTTCACGCTGTTATCGGCCACGCTCACGGTCGGTGCATCCGCCACTGGCGTGATGTCGATCTTCACGGTGCCGGTGTTGCCCAGCAATTGGCCGTCGGTTGGCTGGAACTTGATCTGCGCGTAATCGGCCTGGTTGTTGCCCATGCCGGTGCCGCCGTAACCGTTGACGCCCGACTCGTTGGCATCCGGCATGAAGCGCAGCTTGCCGGCGTCGATGTCAGCCTTGCTGAAGGTCTGGTTGTTGGCGACGTCTTTCCAGGTCGAACCGTCCAGATACTGCAGTTTGCCTTCGCCCGGCAGCTGGGTGATTTTGATCCCCAGGCTGCTGGCCGGGCTGTCGACGTCGGTCACACCGAAGGTCGACCAGCCGAGGATCAGCGGGGTGTCTTCGGTGCCGGTGACGTTGACTGGCGCTGCAACCGGCGCATCGTTGACCGCCACCACGTTGACCGTGGTGGTCGCGGTGTTGGAGTAGTTGCCGCCATCGGTCACGGTCACGGTGATGATCCGCGGCACGGTGCTCGGGTCTTCACTGCTGTTGGTGAAGGTGATGTTTTTGATGGCCTGCATGTAGTCGGCCAGCGTCGCGTTGCCCGACAGGGTCAGGGTCACGGTGCCGTTGGTGCTGTTGGCATTGATGGTGATGCCGTTGACGCTGTTGCCGAGGTTCAGCGCATCGCCGTCCTGACGGTTGGTCAGGACGATGGTCGCGCCGGTCAGCATGGTGCTATCCGGATCGGTGATCGTCAGGTCAGTGTCGGCAATCGACACGCCGGCGCCCGGGGTGTTTTCGGTGAACGTCACCTTGTAGTCGGCACCGGTGGCGCCGCTGGAGTTGTTGGCATCCAGGTCGATGACCGGTGGCGCATCGTTGTCGATGATCGAGGTGCTGACGCTGCCGTTGGTGCTGCTGACGGCCAGATTCTCGAAGTTGCCGCCGGTCGCCGAGTCGATCTTGACCACGAAGTTCTCGGTACCTTCGGTGATCTTGTCATCGATGGTCGCGACGTTGAACTGCGCGCTGCTGGCGCCCGCCGGGATCTTCACGGTGTACACGCCAGTGAAGTCCGAACCGTCGGCGGCGGTGCCGCTGTAGACGATTTTCAGGGTCACGTCGGTTTGTGCCGGGTGGGTCAGGCTGACGGTGTAGCTGGCGGTCTGGCCTTCGGTCACCGAGGTGCTGCCGGTGATGCTGACGGTGGTGGTGTCGATGGTATCGGCGACGTTGGTCACGGCCGGTGTCGTGCTCGGTACCAAGTTCTCGAAGTTGCCACCGCTGGCGTTGGTAATGGTCGCCTGCACGCTGCCGGCGTCTTTGTAGACGTCGTCAGCTGGCGCTGGAACGGTCACGGTGCCGGTGGTTTTGCCGGCGTCGATGGTGATCACCGAACCGTTGCTCAGGGTCACGGTCACCGGCGAGCCGGCGGCGTTGCTCAGGGTTGCGGTGTAAGTGATCTGGCCACCCTCGTTCACCGCCGGGGTCGCGGACAGCGACAGGTTGGTGGTGTCGATGGTGTCGGTCACGGTGGTGCTGACCGGGGTTTTGTCGGCCACGAGGTTTTCGTAATTGCCGCCAGTCACGTTGCTGATCGAGTTGGTCAGCGGTGCGTGGCCGGTCAGTGCATCGTTCGGGGCGATGCTGGTCACGGTGCCGGTGGTTTTACCGATGTCGATGGTGATGGTCTGGCCGTTGGCCAGAGTCACCACGACTGGCGAACCAGTGACCGGTGCGCCGACGGTGGCGGTGTAGGTGACGGTGCCACCCTCGGCGACAGTACCCGTGGCGGTGAGTTTCACGCCAGTGGTGTCGATGGTGTCGGTGACGCTGGTCACGGCTGGCGTGGTGCTTGGCACCAGATTTTCGAAGTTGCCACCGGTGGCGGACTTGATCGTTGCCTGCACGGTGCCGGCGTCCTTATAGACGTCGTCGGCTGGGGCAGGGACGGTCACGGTACCGGTGGTTTTACCGGCGTCGATGGTGATCACGGCGCCGTTCGACAGAGTCACGGTGACTGGCGAACCAGCGGCGTTGGTCAGCGTTGCGGTGTAAACGATCGATCCACCTTCGGCCACGGTGCCGGTCGCGGACAGCGACAGGTTGGTGGTGTCGATGGTGTCGGTGACCGTGGTGCTGACCGGGGTCTTGTCGGCCACCAGGTTTTCGTAATTGCCGCCGCTGACGTTGGTGATGGCGTTGGTCAACGGTGCATGGCCGGTCAGTGCATCGTTCGGTGCGGTGGTGGTTACCGTGCCGGTGGTTTTGCCGATGTCGATGGTGATGGTCTGACCGTTGGCCAGAGTTACTACGACTGGCGAACCTGTGACTGGCGCACCGACGGTGGCGGTGTAGACGACGTTGCCGCCTTCAGCCGCTGTACCGGTGGCAGACAACTTCACGGTAGTGGTGTCGATGGTGTCGGTGACACTGGTCACGGCCGGCACGGTACTCGGCACCAGATTTTCGAAGTTGCCACCGCTGGCGTTGGTGATCGTAGCCTGCACGGTGCCGGCGTCCTTGTAGACGTCATCAGCCGGAGCAGGGACGGTCACCGTGCCAGTGGTTTTGCCGGCTTCGATAGTGATCACCGCGCCGTTCGACAGGGTCACGGTCACTGGCGAGCCAGCCGCGTTGGTCAAGGTCGCGGTGTAGATGATCGAACCGCCCTCGGCGACCGTGTTGGTGGCGCTCAGGGTCAGGTTGGTGGTGTCGACGGTATCGGTCACGGTGGTGCTGACCGGAGTCTTGTCGGCCACCAGATTTTCGTAGTTGCCGCCGGTCACGTTAGTGATCGAGTTAGTCAGCGGCGCGTGGCCGGTCAGCGCATCGTTCGGCGCGATGCTGGTCACGGTGCCGGTGGTTTTACCGATGTCGATGGTGATGGTCTGGCCGTTGGCCAGGGTCACGACGACAGGCGAGCCGGTCACAGGTGCACCGACAGTCGCGGTGTAGGTGACGGTGCCACCTTCGGCCACGGTGCCCGTGGCGGTGAGTTTCACGCCAGTGGTGTCGATGGTGTCGGTGACGCTGGTCACGGCTGGTGTGGTGCTTGGCACAAGGTTTTCGAAACTGCCACCGGTTGCGGACTTGATCGTTGCCTGTACGGTGCCGGCGTCTTTGTAGACGTCGTCAGCCGGAGCCGGAACGGTCACGGTGCCGGTGGTTTTACCGGCGTCGATGGTGATGACTGCACCGTTGCTCAGCGTCACGGTCACTGGCGAGCCAGCGGCGTTGGTCAGCGTTGCGGTGTAAATAATCGAGCCACCTTCGGCCACGGTGCCGGTCGCGGACAGCGACAGGTTGGTGGTGTCGATGGTGTCAGTAACAGTGGTCGAAACCGGGGTCTTGTCGGCCACCAGGTTTTCGTAGTTGCCGCCGCTGACGTTGGTGATGGCGTTGGTCAGTGGCGCATGACCGGTCAACACGTCGTTCGGTGCGGTGGTGGTCACGGTGCCGGTGTTTTTGCCCACTTCGATGGTGATGTTCTGGCCGTTGGCCAGAGTCACGGTCACTGGCGAACCGGTTACCGGAGCACCAACGGTCGCGGTGTAGGTGACGGTACCGCCTTCAGCAGCAGACTCGGTCGCGGTCAGTTTGACCGTGGTGGTGTCGATGGTGTCGGTGACGCTGGTCACGGCTGGCGTGGTGCTTGGCACCAGATTTTCGAAGTTGCCACCGGTGGCGGATTTGATCGTGGCCTGCACGGTGCCGGCGTCTTTGTAAACGTCATCAGCCGGTGCCGGAACGGTCACGGTGCCGGTGGTTTTACCGGCGTCGATGGTGATCACGGCGCCGTTGCTCAACGTCACGGTAACCGGCGAGCCGGCAGCGTTGGTCAGCGTCGCGGTGTAAACGATCGAGCCGCCTTCAGCCACAGTACCGGTCGCGGACAGCGACAGGTTGGTGGTGTCGACGGTATCGGTGACCGTGGTATTGACCGGGGTCTTGTCGGCAACGAGGTTTTCGTAGTTGCCACCGCTGACGTTGGTGATGGCGTTGGTCAAAGGCGCATGACCGGTCAGCGCATCGTTCGGTGCGGTGGTAGTGACGGTGCCGGTGGTTTTGCCGACTTCGATGGTGATGTTCTGACCATTAGCCAGAGTTACCACGACTGGCGAGCCAGTCACTGGCGCACCAACGGTCGCGGTGTAGGTGACGGTGCCACCTTCGGCAGCAGACTCGGTCGCGGTCAGCTTGACCGTGGTGGTATCGATGGTGTCGGTGACCTGAGTCACAGCCGGCACGGTGCTCGGTACCAGGTTTTCGAAGTTGCCACCGGTAGCGTTGGTGATCGTTGCCTGAACGGTGCCGGCGTCTTTGTACACGTCATCGGCAGGTGCCGGAACGGTCACCGTGCCAGTGGTTTTGCCCGCTTCGATGGTGATCACGGCGCCGTTGCTCAACGTCACGGTAACTGGCGAGCCAGCGGCGTTGGTCAAGGTCGCGGTGTAGATGATCGAACCACCCTCGGCGACCGAGTTGGTAGCGCTAAGGGACAGGTTGGTGGTGTCGACTGTATCGGTAACGGTGGTCGAAACCGGGGTTTTGTCGGCAACGAGGTTTTCGTAGTTGCCACCGCTGACGTTGGTGATCGCGTTGGTCAACGGCGCATGGCCGGTCAGCGCATCGTTCGGTGCGGTGGTGGTCACGGTACCGGTGGTTTTACCCACTTCGATGGTGATGTTCTGACCATTGGCCAGAGTCACGGTCACTGACGAACCGGTTACCGGTGCACCGACGGTTGCGGTGTAGGTGACGGAGCCACCTTCAGCAGCAGACTCGGTCGCGGTCAGTTTGACCGTGGTGGTGTCGATGGTGTCGGTGACGTTGGTGACGGCCGGAACGGTACTCGGCACCAGGTTTTCGAAGTTGCCACCAGTAGCGGTGGAAATGGTTGCTTCGACTTTACCGGCGTCTTTGTAAACGTCGTCCGCCGGCGCAGGAACGGTTACGGTGCCAGTGGTTTTACCGGCTTCGATGGTGATCACTGCGCCGTTCGAAAGAGTCACGGTGACTGGCGAGCCAGCGGCATTGGTCAAGGTCGCGGTGTAAACGATCGAGCCACCCTCCGCCACGGTGCCGGTCGCACTGAGCGACAGGTTGGTGGTGTCGACGGTGTCAGTAACGGTGGTCGAAACCGGCGTTTTGTCGGCGACCAGATTCTCGTAATTGCCACCGGTCACGCCGGTAATCGAGTTGGTCAGTGGTGCATGCCCGGTCAGCGCATCGTTCGGTGCTGTGGTGGTCACGGTGCCAGTGGTCTTGCCGACTTCGATGGTGATGTTCTGCCCGTTGGCCAAGGTCACGACAACCGGCGAACCGGTGACCGGCGCACCGACAGTCGCGGTGTAAGTCACGGTGCCGCCTTCAGCCACCGAAGTATCGGCGCTGAGCTTCACGGTGGAGGTGTCGATGGTGTCGGTGACTTCGGTCGCTGCAGGAACAGTGCTTGGGACGAGGTTCTCGAAGTTGCCACCGGTGGCGCTGGAAATGGTTGCTTCGACTTTGCCAGCGTCCTTGTACACGTCATCGGCAGGCGCCGGAACGGTCACGGTGCCGGTGGTTTTACCGGCGTCGATGGTGATCACTGCGCCGTTGCTCAACGTCACGGTAACCGGCGAGCCGGCAGCGTTGGTCAGCGTCGCGGTGTAGACGATCGAGCCACCCTCGGCCACGGTGCCGGTCGCACTCAGCGACAGATTGGTGGTGTCGACGGTGTCGGTGACATTGGTCGAAACCGGCGTTTTATCCGCGACCAGATTCTCGTAATTGCCACCAGTCACGTTAGTGATCGCGTTGGTCAGAGGAGCATGACCGGTCAACGCATCGTTCGGCGCAGTGGTAGTCACGGTGCCGCTGGTCTTACCCACCTCGATGGTGATGTTCTGACCGTTGGCCAAGGTCACGACTACAGGCGAACCGGTTACCGGAGCACCGACAGTCGCGGTGTAAGTGACGGTGCCACCTTCCGCAGCGGATTCAGTCGCCGTCAGTTTGACCGTGGTGGTGTCGATGGTATCGGTGACGTTGGTGACGGCCGGCACAGTGCTCGGTACCAGATTTTCGAAGTTGCCACCGGTAGCGCTGGAAATGGTCGCTTCGACTTTGCCGGCATCTTTGTACACGTCATCGGCTGGCGCCGGCACGGTCACGGTGCCAGTGGTTTTACCCGCTTCAATAGTGATCACCGCGCCGTTGGACAGGGTCACGGTGACGGGTGAGCCTGCAGCGTTGGTCAGGGTTGCGGTGTAAACGATCGAGCCACCCTCGGCCACGGTGCCGGTCGCGCTCAGCGACAGGTTGGTGGTGTCGACGGTATCGGTGACATTGGTCGAAACCGGCGTTTTATCCGCCACGAGGTTTTCGTAGTTGCCGCCAGTGACACCGGTGATCGCGTTGGTCAGCGGAGCATGGCCGGTCAGCGCATCGTTTGGTGCAGTGGTGGTCACGGTGCCAGTGGTTTTACCCACTTCGATGGTGATGTTCTGACCGTTCGCCAAAGTCACTACGACCGGCGAACCGGTCACTGGCGCGCCGACAGTTGCGGTGTAGGTGACGGTGCCACCTTCAGCAGCAGACTCGGTCGCGGTCAGTTTCACCGTGGTGGTGTCGATGGTGTCGGTCACGTTGGTGACGGCCGGAACAGTGCTCGGCACCAGGTTTTCGAAGTTGCCACCGGTAGCGGTGGAAATGGTCGCTTCGACTTTACCGGCGTCTTTGTACACGTCGTCAGCCGGAGCTGGAACGGTCACGGTGCCCGAGGTTTTACCGGCTTCGATGGTGATCACCGCGCCGTTGGACAGAGTCACGGTTACCGGAGTGCCGGCCGGGTTGGTCAGGGTCGCGGTGTAAACAATCGAACCACCTTCCGCCACCGAGTCGCTGGCGGTCAGGTTCAGGTTGGTAGTGTCGACAGTGTCCGACACCGAGGTGTTCGCCGGTGTCTTGTCGGCCACCAGGTTTTCATAATTGCCGCCGGCAACCTTGTCGATGGCGACGCTCAGCGAGCTGCCGCCCGCCAATGGGCTGTTCGGCGCAACGAAATTCACGCTGCCGGTGGTCTCACCGACGGCGATGGTGATGGTCTGGCCGTTGGACAGGGTGACCACAACAGGCGAGCCGGTTACTGGCGCGGTCACGCTTGCGGTGTAAACCACGGTTTCGCCTTCGGCGACGTTGGCGGTGGCGGTCAGCGACACGGTGGAGGTGTCGATGGTGTCGTTGACGGTGGTCACCGCCGGAGTGTTGCTGGTCACCAGGTTTTCGAAGTCGCCACCGGTCGCGCCCTTGATGGTCGCTTCAACGGTGCCGGCGTCCTTGTAGACGTCATCCTTCGGCGCATCGACGGTCACGGTGCCGGTGGTCTTGCCGGCGTCGATGGTGATCACCGCGCCATTGCTCAACGTCACGGTCACCGGAGTGCCGGCGGCGTTGGTCAGGGAGGCGGTGTAGGTGATCTGGCCACCTTCGTTTACCGCCGGCGTCGCGCTCAGCGACAGGTTGGTGGTGTCGACAGTATCGGTCACGGTGGTGCTGACCGGCGTCTTGTCGGCGACGAGGTTTTCGTAGTTGCCGCCGCTGACATTGGTGATCGAGTTGTTCAGCGGCTCGTGACCGTTCAACGCATCGTTCGGTGCGGTGGTCGTCACGGTGCCGGTGGTCTTGCCGATGTCGATGGTGATGGTCTGGCCGTTCGCCAGAGTCACGACCACAGGCGAACCGGTTACCGGAGCGCCGACGGTGGCGGTGTAAGTGACGGTGCCGCCCTCGGCGACCGAAGTATCGGCGCTCAATTTGACGGTCGAGGTGTCGATAGTGTCAGTCACTTCAGTGACCGCAGGAACAGTGCTCGGAACGAGGTTCTCGAAGTTGCCGCCCGCTGCGTCCTTGATCGTGACTTCGACTTTTCCGGCGTCTTTGTAGACGTCATCGGCAGGGGCCGGAACGGTCACCGTGCCAGTGGTCTTGCCCGCTTCGATGGTGATCACCGAACCGTTGGACAGGGTCACGGTGACTGGCGAGCCAGCAGCATTGGTCAGTGTCGCGGTGTAGGTGATCGAACCGCCCTCGGCCACAGTGCCAGTGGCGCTCAGCGACAGGTTGGTGGTGTCGACGGTATCGGTCACGGTGGTGCTGACCGGGGTTTTGTCGGCAACCAGATTCTCGTAATTGCCGCCGCTCACGTCGGTGATGGCGTTAGTCAACGGCGCATGACCGTTCAACGCGTCGTTCGGAGCGGTGGTGGTCACGGTGCCGGTGGTCTTGCCGACTTCGATGGTGATGTTCTGACCGTTAGCCAGGGTCACGACCACAGGCGAACCGGTCACTGGTGCACCGACAGTGGCGGTGTAGGTAACGGTGCCACCTTCAGCAGCAGACTCGGTTGCGGTCAGTTTCACCGACGTGGTGTCGATGGTGTCGGTGACTTCAGTCACTGCCGGAACAGTGCTCGGAACGAGGTTCTCGAAGTTGCCGCCGGTTGCACCGTTGATGGTGACTTCAACCTTGCCGGCGTCTTTGTAGACGTCATCGGCAGGCGCTGGAACAGTCACGGTGCCGGTGGTCTTGCCCGCTTCGATGGTAATCACCGAACCGTTGGACAGAGTCACGGTGACTGGCGAGCCAGCGGCATTGGTGAGGGTCGCGGTGTAGGTGATCGAACCACCCTCGGCGACCGAATTGGTGGCGCTGAGCGACAGATTCGTCGTGTCCACGGTGTCAGTGACGGTGGTGCTGACCGGGGTTTTGTCAGCGACCAGATTTTCGTAGTTGCCACCGGTGACGCCGGTAATCGAGTTGGTCAGCGGTTCGTGACCGTTCAGCGCATCGTTTGGCGCAGTGGTGGTCACGGTGCCGGTGGTTTTGCTGACTTCGATGGTGATGTTCTGACCATTGGCCAGGGTCACCACGACTGGCGAACCGGTAACAGGTGCGCCAACGGTGGCGGTGTAGGTGACCGTGCCACCTTCAGCAGCGGACTCGGTCGCGGTCAGTTTCACCGACGTTGTGTCGATGGTGTCGGTGACTTCGGTCACGGCTGGAACGGTGCTCGGCACCAGGTTCTCGAAGTTGCCACCGGTGGTTCCGGTAATGCTGACTTCAACCTTGCCGGCATCTTTGTAGACGTCATCGGCTGGCGCAGGAACGGTCACGGTGCCGGTGGTTTTGCCCGCTTCGATGGTGATGACGGAGCCGTTGCTCAACGTCACGGTCACCGGGGTGCCGGCCGGGTTGGTCAGAGTCGCGGTGTAGACGATCGAACCACCCTCGGCCACGGTACCGGTGGCGCTCAGGGTCAGGTTGGTGATGTCGACGGTATCGGTGACGGTGGTCGAAACCGGGGTATTGTCGGCGACGAGGTTTTCGTAGTTGCCGCCCGTTACGCCGGTAATCGAGTTGCTCAGCGGCTCGTGACCATTCAGCGCATCGTTCGGTGCGGTGGTGGAGACGGTGCCGGTGGTCTTGCCGACTTCGATAGTGATGGTCTGGCCGTTCGCCAGGGTCACAACAACCGGCGAGCCGGTGACCGGTGCACCGACGGTGGCGGTGTAAGTGACAGTCCCGCCTTCAGCGACCGAGGTATCGGCCGTGAGTTTCACGGTCGACGTGTCGATGGTGTCGGTCACTTCGGTGACGGCTGGAATGGTGCTTGGCACCAGGTTCTCGAAATTGCCGCCTGCGGCGTCTTTGATCGTGACTTCAACCTTGCCAGCGTCTTTGTAAACGTCATCGGCTGGTGCTGGAACGGTCACGGTGCCGGTAGTTTTACCAGCTTCGATAGTGATCACCGAGCCGTTGCTCAGGGTCACGGTGACTGGTGTACCCGCTGGATTGGTCAAGGTCGCGGTATAGACGATCGAACCACCTTCAGCGACGGAACCGGTGGCGCTCAACGTCAGGTTGGTGGTGTCGACGGTGTCGGTGACGGTGGTCGAAACCGGGGTTTTGTCGGCCACGAGGTTTTCGTAGTTGCCGCCCGTTACGCCGGTAATCGCGTTGCTCAACGGCTCGTGACCGTTCAACGCATCGTTTGGCGCGGTGGTGGTCACGGTACCGGTGGTTTTACCCACTTCGATGGTGATGGTCTGGCCGTTCGCCAAAGTGACAGTCACTGGCGAGCCGGTGACAGGCGCGCCGACGGTGGCGGTGTAAGTAACAGTGCCGCCTTCAGCCACCGAAGTATCGGCCGTGAGTTTCACGGTCGAGGTGTCGATGGTGTCAGTGACTTCGGTGACGGCTGGAACGGTACTTGGTACCAGATTTTCGAAGTTGCCGCCGGACGCATCCTTGATCGTGACTTCGACCTTGCCGGCGTCTTTGTAGACGTCATCGGCAGGCGCCGGAACGGTCACGGTGCCGGTGGTTTTACCGGCTTCGATGGTGATGACGGAGCCGTTGCTCAGGGTCACGGTCACCGGGGTGCCGGCAGGATTGGTCAGGGTCGCGGTGTAGACGATCGAACCGCCTTCCGCCACGGTGCCGGTCGCAGTCAGCGACAGGTTGGTGGTGTCGACGGTGTCGGTGACGTTGGTCGAAACCGGGGTTTTGTCGGCAACCAGATTCTCGTAATTGCCACCGCTCACGTCGGTGATGGCGTTAGTCAACGGCGCATGACCATTCAATGCATCGTTCGGTGCGGTGGTGGTCACGGTGCCGGTGGTTTTACCCACTTCGATGGTGATGGTCTGGCCGTTGGCCAGGGTCACAACAACCGGCGAGCCAGTCACCGGCGCACCGACGGTGGCGGTGTAAGTGACGGTGCCACCTTCAGCCACCGAGGTATCGGCGGTCAGTTTGACGGTCGAGGTGTCGATGGTGTCAGTCACTTCAGTGACCGCAGGAACGGTGCTCGGCACCAGGTTCTCGAAATTGCCACCCGTGGTGCCGGTAATGCTGACTTCCACTTTGCCGGCGTCTTTATAGACGTCATCGGCAGGCGCCGGAACGGTCACGGTACCGGTGGTCTTACCGGCTTCGATGGTGATAACGGAGCCATTGCTCAGGGTCACAGTCACCGGGGTGCCGGCCGGGTTGGTCAGGGTCGCGGTGTAGACGATCGAACCGCCCTCGGCCACGGTACCGGTCGCGCTCAGCGACAGGTTGGTGGTGTCGACGGTGTCGGTCACGGTGGTGCTGACCGGCGTCTTGTCGGCGACCAGATTTTCGTAATTGCCACCGCTCACGCCAGTGATCGAGTTGCTCAGCGGCGCCTGGCCGTTCAGCACGTCGTTCGGTGCGGTGGTGGTCACGGTGCCAGTGGTCTTGCCGACTTCGATGGTGATGGTCTGGCCGTTGGCCAGAGTCACGACAACCGGCGAGCCAGTCACAGGCGCACCAACGGTCGCGGTGTAAGTGACGGTGCCGCCCTCGGCGACCGAGGTGTCAGCGGACAGTTTGACTGTCGAGGTGTCGATGGTATCGGTGACTTGGGTAACTGCAGGAACAGTACTTGGCACCAGATTTTCGAAATTGCCGCCGGTTGCACCGTTGATGGTGACTTCGACTTTGCCGGCGTCCTTGTAGACGTCATCGGCAGGCGCTGGAACCGTCACGGTACCGGTGGTTTTACCGGCCTCGATGGTGATCACTGCGCCGTTGCTCAGGGTCACAGTCACCGGCGTGCCGGCCGGGTTGGTCAGGGTCGCGGTGTAGACGATCGAGCCGCCCTCGGCCACGGTGCCGGTCGCAGTCAGCGACAGGTTGGTGGTGTCGACGGTATCGGTGACGGTGGTCGAAACCGGGGTTTTGTCGGCGACGAGGTTCTCGTAGTTACCGCCACTGACGTTGGTGATGGCGTTGGTCAGCGGTGGGTTGCCGGTCAACGCATCGTTCGGCGCGGTGGTGGTCACGGTGCCGGTGGTTTTGCCGACTTCGATGGTGATGGACTGACCGTTGGCCAGAGTCACGACAACTGGCGAACCGGTCACAGGTGCGCCGACGGTGGCGGTGTAAGTGACGGTGCCGCCCTCAGCGACCGAAGTATCAGCGGTCAGTTTGACGGTCGAGGTATCGATGGTGTCGGTGACTTCAGTGACCGCCGGAACGGTGCTCGGAACGAGGTTCTCGAAATTGCCACCGCTGGTCCCGGTAATGCTGACTTCGACTTTGCCGGCATCTTTGTAGACGTCATCCGCAGGCGCTGGAACGGTCACAGTGCCGGTGGTTTTGCCAGCCTCGATGGTGATGACCGAGCCATTGCTCAACGTCACGGTCACCGGGGTACCGGCCGGGTTGGTCAGGGTTGCGGTGTAAACGATCGAGCCGCCTTCAGCGACGGTACCGGTGGCACTCAGCGACAGGTTGGTGGTGTCGATGGAGTCGGTAACGGTGGTGGTCGCCGGCGTCGTGTTCGGCACCAGATTCTCGAAGTTGCCGCCGGTCGCGCCGGTAATTGTGGTGCTGACGGTGCCGCCGTTGTTGTAGACGTCGTTCGGCGCAGTTGGCACGTTGACCGTGCCAGTGGTCTGGCCGGCTTCGATGGTGATGGTCGAGCCGTTGGACAGAGTGACGGTGACCGGCGTCTGTGCCGGGTTGGTCAGGGTCGCGGTGTAGGTGATCTGGCCACCTTCGACCACGGTGCCGGTGGCGGTCAGGGTCAGGCCGGTTGTGTCGCGGGAATCGACGATGTTCGTTACGGCTGGCGTCGTGTTCGGCACCAGGTTCTCGAAGTTGCCACCGCTGGCGCCGGTAATCGTAGTGGTGACGGTGCTGCCGTTGTTGTAGACGTCATTCGGCGCGGTCGGCACGTTGACGGTGCCGGTGGTCTGGCCGGCTTCGATGGTGATGGTCGAGCCGTTGGACAGGGTGACGGTGACCGGCGTCTGCGCCGGGTTGGTCAGGGTCGCGGTGTAGGTGATCTGGCCACCTTCGGTGACGCTGTTGCCAGCGGTCAGGGTGACGGTTGTGGTGTCGATGGTGTCGGTGACCTGGGTCGTGGCCGGGGTGGTCGGCGGGGTCACGGTAATGCCGTTGCCGCCGGTGGTACCGGTGACGGTCACATCGATCTGGGTCGGGTCGTTGTAGACGGTGTCGTTCGGTGCCAGCGGCACGTTGACGGTGCCGGTGGTGGAGCCGGCCGGAATCACGATCACCGAGCCGTTGGACAGGGTGATGGTCAGGTCGGTCAACGGCGCCTGGGTCAGGGTCGCGGTGTACACCAGCACGCCGCCGGCTTCGGTGATGGTCGGCGTGGCGCTGAGGCTCAGGGTCGATTCACGCAGGGCGTTGGTGGTGGTGTCGGTGGTCTGGCCACCGGTGATGTTCTGTGCCGCTTGCGCACCGGAGTTGATGCCTGCGGTCGGGAAACCGATGGTCGGGTCGACGCGGCCGGCGGTGGCGTCGAGCATCACGAAACTATGACCGCCGCCTGCCGCGCCGCCAGTCCCTGCGGCGGTAGCGCCGGCAGCGGTGGCTTCAAGGGCGGTGGTCGGGTCGGCACCGGCGGCGATGGCCTGCTGCAGCTCGGCTACAGAAGGCGCGGCCTGCGCGGTGGCTTCGGCCAGGTCAGTGCTGGAGTCGGGCGCGTTGGCGCTCCACTGGGTTTCGCGGCCCAGGTCCAGGGTGCGGCCATCCGCCAGTTCCAGCGACACGGCGCCGGAGAGGCCGGTGTCGATCTGATCGCCGACATACAGGCGATCGCCTTCAACGAGCACGCGGCGTACACCCTCGGGGGAGACCACGAATACCTGACCGACAATGCTTTTGACGATGGCAACAACACTGCTCATTGAAGACTCTCCGGGTGTCACGTTCAGTTGACTTCCATAGCCTGATGGCTTCGGCGCCGATTCAGTCTGGACGTACTTTTAAAATTTGCGAATCAAGATTGACGCTGTTCTTCGTCAATAATTTGGCTAGATTCTTTCGCTATTAACTTTATGCCAAACTATTGACCTTCTGGGTGCCATCCTAAACAATCGCCCCACTAATGTCACATTGATATTTCCGCGGCGACCTGTCCCTCAGCGTGTGATCCAGTTCCTAATTTGAACTTTCCGACATACGGTCATTCCGGTTGCCAATCATCCGACGCAGCAGCACGTTTTGCTGTGATTCAAGACAAGAAGTCCTGGGAAATCTTTACCATGCGTTTGCACTTGTTCAAGGCTCTACCGTTCGCCCTCGCCGCCTCTTTCGTCCAAGCACAATCCTTACCAGAAGCCATGCAGCAGGCACTGGATGTCCATCCGGAAATCCAGGCGGGGGTCAACAGTCGTTTGGCCGCGGATTATCAATTAAAGGCAGCCAAAGGTGGATACCTGCCCAAGGTCGATCTGCTAGGCGGTTATGGCCGTGAGGGCACCGACAGCGTGACCACTCGCGCCAACGGTGGTGGCAACCACTGGGAAACTTTGAACCGTAGCGAGTCAAGTTTACGTCTCTCGCAAATGGTTTTTGACGGTTTTGCCACGTCCAGCGAAGTCGGGCGTCAACAAGCCACCGTCAACTCCCGCGCCTATTCGCTGCTCGGCACTTCCGAGCGCACCGCACTGACCGTCGCCCAGGTCTATCTGGACGTTCTGACCCGCCGCGAATTCGTGCGTCTGGCCGAAGAGAACCTCAAGAGTCACCAACGCATTTACGATCAGATCCAGCTACGCACCCAGCGTGGCGTTGGTAGCGGCGCTGACCTTGATCAGGCTGAAGCGCGGATGGCTCAGGCCCGCAACAACCTGATCACCGAACAGACCAACCTCGCCGACTCCGAGACCAACTTCCTCAGTGCCGTCGGCCAGATGCCTGACCAGTTGGAGCGCCCGGCGCCGTTCATGGCGATGATGCCGGCCAACCTCAATGAAGCCCGTACGCAGATGCTGGAAAACAGCCCGATCCTGCGCTCGGCCGAGTCCGATATCGCCGCTGCCGAAAAGCAGTACGAAACCGCCAAGTCGACCTTTTACCCACGTTTCGACGCCGAGCTGGGTCGCACTGCCGACAACGATCTCGACGGTCAGAACGGCCACAACAACGAATGGCAGGCCATGCTGCGCATGCGCTTCAACCTGTACTCCGGTGGCAGCAACAAGGCTGATCTGGAATCCAAGTCGTACCTGTCGAACCAGGCGCTGGACATCCGCAACAACGCCCTGCGTCAGTTGAACGAAGAGCTTGGTCTGGCCTGGAACGCCCTGAACAACGCCAATGCGCAGGTGCCGATTGCTCAGCAGTACGTTGATCACAGCACCGCCGTGCGTACCGCCTACCAGCGTCAGTTCAGCCTCGGCGAGCGCACCCTGCTCGATTTGCTCGACAGCGAAAACGAGTTGTTCACCGCTTCGCGCCGTTTGGCCGAGATCAAGAACATTCAGTTATTTACTCAATACCGAATCAAGGCGACCATGGGCGAATTGCTCAAAAGCCAGGGAGTGGTCGCACCGTTGGCATCCGTCGTGCAGAACGATGTGAAGCCGAAGGTCCAACTGCCGGGTATGAATTGAGCAGAACCTTCATTGTTCAATTGTTAGCCAAGAGTGCCGAGCGTGGAATCAGAAGTCAGTCGAGTTCAACTCATTCATGATCCGCGCGCGATGCACGACGATCCGTTACTGGATGGTCTGCTCGCTCTATGCATGTTGCACCAGAAGCCGGCCAGTGCCGCGATGTTGACCACTGGCCTGCCGCTGCCCAAGCAGCGCCTGAGTGTCGAGTTGCTGCCCCGCGCAGCGGCTCGCGCCGGGCTGCAGGGCCGGGTGCTGCAACGCAAGCTGGAAGAGATTCCGGCGATTGCCATGCCGGCGCTGTTGCTGCTCAAGGATGGCCGCAGTGCTGTTCTGCTCGGCTGGCAAGGTGACAACGAAGCCCGGGTGCTGCTCAGCGAAAGCGATGGCGGCGAATCGGTGGTCAGCCGCGAACTGTTGGCCGACGACTACACCGGCAAAGTGTTCTTCGCTCAGCCGCAGCACAAATTCGACGTCAACCACGGCACGCTGATCCCGCGCGCTCGCTCGTGGTTCCGCGATACCCTCAAGCGTTCGCGCTGGCTGTATGCCGATGCGATCGCCGCGAGTTTCCTGATCAACATCATCGCCATGGCCGCGCCGCTGTTCGTAATGAACGTCTACGACCGCGTGGTGCCGAACCAGGCCGAAGCGACCCTGTGGGTGCTGGCGCTGGGCATCACCGGTGCCTATATCTTCGACCTGATCCTCAAAAGCCTGCGCAGCCTGTGCCTGGATCTGGCCGGCAAGAAAACCGACCTGATCATCTCCGCGACGCTGTTCGAGCGCATCGTCGGCATGGCCATGAAGTACCGCCCGGCGCGGGTCGGCAGCTTCGCGCAGAACATCCATGAGTTTCAGAGCCTGCGCGACTTCCTCGCCTCGTTGACCCTGACCAGCCTGATCGACCTGCCGTTCACCATTCTGATCTTCATCGTCATCGCGATTCTCGGCGGGCATCTGGTGTGGATTCCGGTGCTGGCGTTCCCGATTGCGCTGTTGATCGGCTACGCGTTGCAGAAGCCGTTGGTCGCGACCATGGAACGCACCATGGCCCTCGGCGCCGAGCGGCAGTCGAGCCTGATCGAAACCCTTGCCGGCCTCGATGCGGTCAAGGTCAACAACGCCGAAAGCGAACGTCAGTACCAGTGGGAACAGACCATCGGCACCCTCAGCCGCCTCGAACTGCGGGTGAAAATGCTCTCCGGTCTGGCGATGAACATCACCTTGCTGATCCAGCAACTGGCCGGGGTGATCATGATCGTCTTCGGCGTGTACCAGATCATCGCCGGCAACCTGAGCATGGGCGGCCTGATCGCCTGCTACATGCTCAGCGGTCGTGCGCTGAGTCCGCTGGCGTCGCTGTCCGGGCTGCTGACCCGCTACCAGCAGGCGCGGGTGACCATGACGTCGGTCGATCAGATGATGGAACTGCCGCAGGAGCGCAATTTCGAAGAGCGTCCGCTGAGCCGCAAGGTGTTGCAGGGCGCGATCGAGTGCCGTCAGTTGAACTTCACCTACCCGGAACAGCAGAACCCGGCGCTGAAGAACATTAATCTGGTGATCCGTCCCGGCGAGAAGATCGGCATCATCGGTCGCAGTGGTTCGGGCAAGAGTTCGCTGGCGAAACTGTTGGTGGGCCTGTATCAGCCGGACGACGGCGCGTTGCTGGTGGACGGTGTGGATATCCGCCAGATCGACGTCAGCGAGCTGCGCTACAACATCGGCTACGTGCCGCAGGACATCCAGCTGCTGGCCGGTACCCTGCGTGACAATCTGGTCTCCGGCGCGCGCTATGTCGAAGACGAGCTGGTACTGCAAGCTGCCGAACTGGCCGGCGTCCACGAATTCGCCCGCCTTCACCCGCAAGGTTATGAACTGCAAGTCGGCGAGCGTGGACAGAACCTGTCCGGTGGCCAACGACAGAACGTTGCACTGGCGCGGGCGCTGCTGCTCAATCCGCCGATCCTGCTGCTCGACGAACCGACCAGCGCCATGGACAACACCGGCGAAGAACGCCTCAAGCAACGCCTGGCCGCCGTGGTTGAAAACAAGACCGTGGTGCTGGTGACGCACCGGGCCTCGCTGCTGTCGTTGGTCGACCGCCTGCTGGTGGTCGACCGTGGACAGATTCTCGCCGATGGCCCGAAAGCCGCCGTGATGGAAGCGTTGAAGAAGGGGCAGATCAGTGTTGCTTAAGTCGGGTGTCAAAGAGTCGATCCGTCGCTACTTCAAGGGTTCTGCCTCGCTGCAGGGCCAGCCGCTGCCGGAGGTCAACAAGGCGCTGATCGAGGACGCCCCGCGCGTCGTGCGCCTGACCATCTGGGCAATCATCGGCTTCTTCCTGTTCCTGCTGCTGTGGGCCAACTTCGCCGTGATCGACGAAGTGACCAAGGGTGACGGCAAGGCGATTCCGTCGTCGAAAATCCAGAAAATCCAGAACCTTGAGGGCGGGATCGTCTCGGAAATGTTCGTCAAGGAAGGACAGATCGTCGAGGCCGGTGCACCGCTGATTCGTCTGGACGACACGCGATTTGCCTCCAACGTCGGCGAAACCGAGGCCGATCGGCTGTCGATGCTGTTGCGTGTCGAACGCCTGAGCGCCGAGGTCGATGACCGTCCGCTGAACTTCCCGGAAGACGTGCTCAAAGCCGTGCCGGGTCAGGCGAAAAGCGAAGAATCGTTGTACATCAGCCGGCGTCAGCAACTGCACGACGAGATCGGTGGTTTGCAGGAGCAGTTGATCCAGCGTCAGCAAGAGCTGCGCGAGTTCAGCTCCAAGCAGGCGCAATACCGCCAGCAACTGGGCCTGCAACGCCAGGAAATCAACATGTCCGAGCCGCTGGTGGCGCAGGGCGCGGTATCGCCGGTAGAAGTGCTGCGGCTCAAGCGTGCCGAGGTGGAAACCCGTGGTCAGCTCGACGCAACCACGCTGGCAATCCCGCGCGCTGAATCAGCGATCAAGGAAGTCCAGCGCAAGATCGACGAGACGCGCGGCAAATTCCGTAGCGAAGCGCTGACTCAGCTCAATGAAGCCCGTACCGACCTGAACAAGGCCCAGGCCACTGGCAAGGCGTTGGAAGATCGGGTCAGCCGGACGCTGGTCACCTCGCCGGTACGCGGCATCGTCAACAAGTTGCTGGTCAACACCATCGGTGGGGTGATCCAGCCGGGCAGCGACATGGTGGAAATCGTGCCGCTGGATGACACCTTACTGGTCGAAGCCAAGATCCGTCCGCAGGACATTGCCTTCCTGCATCCGGGGCAGGAAGCGATCGTCAAATTCACCGCGTACGACTACACCATTTACGGCGGGCTGAAGGCCAAACTGGAGCAGATCGGTGCCGACACCATCACCGACGAAGACAAGAAAACCACCTACTACATCATCAAGGTGCGCACCGAGCGCAGCCACCTGGGCACAGATGACAAGCCGTTGCTGATCATCCCGGGGATGGTCGCGTCGGTGGATATCATCACCGGCAAGAAATCGGTGTTGAGTTACCTGCTCAAACCGATCATCCGGGCGCGGGCCGAGGCGTTGCACGAGCGTTGATTCTCTAGCGGTCATCAGGGCCTCATCGCTGGCAAGCCAGCTCCCACAGAGTTTCCGGTTGGAACACGATTGTGTGCTCGACATCGGAAACTGTGGGAGCTGGCTTGCCAGCGAAGGCGCCAGTGAAGTTGCCACATTACGCATAGAAGTGACACAAATCGTCACTCACCATCCAGTCCATTCCTCACCATCCGCCATATCGTTATTCATTAACGGTATTTAATTTCCTTTTCTTATAGCTTTAAAGTCATCCCCCTGCGTACCTGCCGACCAATCGGCGCGCCGCACGACCTGAACCGACACGCAATCCAGCGTGAGTGTCTGATCGACGTGCGCGCCCGTGAGCGCGCCGTGCGTGGGAGATTGAGAGATGTCCGCAGCTACTGCCACCCCAAGCGCCGCGACTGCCGCGCCGCAAAGCTTTGAAATTCGCCCGTTCAGCGGTGCCGTCGGTGCCGAGATCATCGGCCTGGACCTGACCCGGCCGGTCAACGATCAGGACTTCGCGCGCATACATCGTGCGCACCTGGATCACCACGTCGTGGTCTTCCGCGATCAGCGCATCACTCCGCAACAGCAAATCGATTTCAGCCGCCGTTTCGGCGTGTTGCAGATCCACGTGCTCAAGCAGTTCCTGCTGGCCAATCACCCGGAAATCCTCATCGTTTCCAACATCGTCGAGAACGGCCAGAACATCGGCCTCGGCGATGCCGGCAAGTTCTGGCACTCCGACCTTTCCTATAAGGAGCTGCCGAGCCTTGGCTCGATGCTGCATGCCCAGGAGTTGCCGTCCGAGGGCGGCGACACCTTGTTTGCCGACATGCACAAAGCCTGGGACAACCTGCCTGAGGCGCTGCGTAAAGCCGTGGAAGGCCGCTCGGCCGCGCATTCCTACACCGCGCGTTACAGCGAGACCAAATTCGAAGGCAACTGGCGCCCGACCCTGACCCCGGAGCAACTGGCGCAGGTCGCCGAAGTGGTGCACCCGATCGTCCGCACTCATCCAGAAAACGGCCGCAAGGCGTTGTTCGTCAGCGAAGGTTTCACCACGCGCATCGTCGGCCTGCCGGAAGACGAGAGCAAACAACTGCTCGCCGAACTCTATGCCCACAGCGTGCTGCCGCAAAACATCTACCGCCATCAGTGGCAGCCCCACGACATGGTGTTCTGGGACAACCGTTCGCTGATCCACCTAGCCGCCGGCTGCCCTGCGCACCTGCGCCGCAAGCTGTATCGCACGACCATTCAGGGCGACGCGCCTTTCTGATTTGCCGGAGATCCGATCATGTCCAAACGTCTTCCATTTGCACCGCTGGCGGCGGCCATCGGCCTGGGTTTCAGCCTGCTTGCCGGCAGCCTGGTGGCGCCAACCGTGGCCCACGCCGAAGGTGAAATCCGCATCGCCGAACAGTTCGGGATCGTCTATTTATTGCTCAATGTGGTGCGCGATCAGGGCCTGATCGAGAAGTACGGCAAGCAGCAAGGCCTCGACATCAAGGTCGACTGGACGCAGCTCTCGGGCGGCGCGGCGGTCAACGATGCGCTGTTGTCCGGTTCCATCGACATTGCCGGCGCCGGGGTCGGCCCGTTGCTGACCATCTGGGATCGCACCCACGGCAAGCAGAACGTCAAGGCCGTGGCCTCGCTCGGCAATTTCCCTTACTACCTGGTGAGCAATAATCCCAAGGTCAAAACCATTGCCGATTTCACCGAGAAGGACCGCATTGCGGTGCCGGCGGTGGGCGTGTCGGTGCAGTCGCGCTTCCTCCAATACGCGGCGGCCAAGCAGTGGGGTGACAAGGAATTCAATCGCCTCGACAAGTACACCATCGCCGTGCCGCACCCGGATGCGACCGCTGCGCTGATTGCCGGCGGCACCGAGCTGACCGGGCATTTCTCCAACCCGCCGTTCCAGGATCAGGCGCTGCAGAACCCGAACGTGCACGTGGTGCTCAACTCCTACGACATCCTCGGCCCGAACTCGCCAACCGTGCTGTTCGCCACCGAGAAATTCCGTAACGAGAATCCGAAAACCTACAAAGCCTTCGTCGAAGCGCTGACCGAGGCCGCGCAATTTGCCCAGAACGATAAGGGCGCGGCGGCGGACACCTACATCCGCATGACCAAGGCCAAGATCGACCGCGCCGAGCTGCTGAAAATCATCGACAACCCGCAATTCGAATTCAGCGTCACGCCGAAAAATACCTACCCACTGGCCGAATTCCTCTACCGCGTCGGTGCGATCAAGAACAAACCGGAATCGTGGAAGGACTATTTCTTCCAGGACGCCAAACCGCTGCAGGGGAGCTGATCGAGATGAACGCCCCTTTGCAAGGCCACGCGGCCAGCAACCCGATCGCCAGTACGCAAGCGCTGCTGGCGGTGGATAACGTCAGCCTCGAATACCGCACCCCGCAACGGGTGGTGCGCGCCACGCATCAGGTCAGTTTCGAAATCGATCCGGCGGATCGCTTCGTGCTGCTCGGCCCGTCTGGCTGCGGCAAGTCGACTTTGCTCAAGGCGGCCGCTGGTTTCATTGCACCGAGTGAAGGCGAGATTCGCCTGCAAGGTCAGCGGGTCGATGGACCCGGTCCGGACCGGATCGTGGTGTTCCAGGAATTCGATCAACTGCCGCCGTGGAAAACCGTGAAACAGAACGTGATGTTTCCGCTGCTGGCCTCGCGAACCTTGAACAAAAAAGACGCCGAAGCACGTGCACTGCACTATCTGGACAAGGTCGGTCTGGCGGCGTTCGCCGATGCTTATCCCCACACTTTGTCCGGCGGCATGAAGGCGCGGGTGGCGATTGCCCGCGCGCTGGCGATGCAGCCGAAAATCCTCTTGATGGACGAGCCGTTCGCCGCACTGGACGCACTGACCCGGCGCAAGATGCAGGAAGAGTTGCTGCTGCTTTGGGAAGAGGTGCGCTTTACCTTGCTGTTCGTCACCCACTCGATCGAAGAGGCGCTGGTGGTCGGCAACCGCATCCTGCTGCTGTCGCCACATCCGGGGCGGGTGCGTGCTGAAGTGCACAGCCATCAATACGATCTGCAAAGCCTCGGCGGCGTGGCGTTTCAGGAATCGGCGCGGCGCATTCACCGTTTGCTGTTCGATGAAGGGCAGTCGCCGGAAACCGAGCGTGACCATGACTTCAACGACATTCGTATCGCTTATTGAGCGTTCTGGAGGATTGCCCGATGAGCCAGCCATCGTCTGTACGTCAAGAGTTTGAAACCGTCCTTGAACCACTGACCAGCGTGCCGCTTGAGCGCGAACTGCCGCTGGGCCAACGCCTGTGGCAACAGGGCTGGTTGCGTAAGAGTGTGATCCTGATTCTGCTGGCGATTCTCTGGGAAGTGATCGCCCGGGTGCAGAACAACGACCTGCTGCTGCCAAGTTTTCTGCAGACGAGTCATGCGCTGTACGACGGTCTGCTCAGTGGTGAGTTGCTGGGCAAGGTGTGGATATCGTTGGTGGTGCTGATCAAGGGTTACCTGATCGGCATCGTGCTGGCGTTCGCCCTGACCACGCTGGCGGTGTCGACGCAGTTTGGCCGGGATCTGCTGAGTACCCTGACCTCGATGTTCAACCCGCTGCCGGCGATTGCCTTGCTGCCGCTGGCCTTGCTCTGGTTCGGGCTGGGGCAGAACAGCCTGATTTTCGTGCTGGTGCATTCGGTGCTGTGGGCGCTGGCGTTGAACACCTACGCCGGTTTTCTCGGTGTCTCGGAAACCCTGCGCATGGCCGGGCGTAACTATGGGCTGAAGGGCATGCGTTTTGTGCTGTTCATCCTGATCCCGGCAGCGCTGCCGTCGATCCTCGCCGGGCTGAAAATCGGCTGGGCGTTTGCCTGGCGCACGCTGATCGCCGCCGAACTGGTGTTCGGTGCGACCAGTGGCAAGGGTGGGTTGGGCTGGTACATCTTCCAGAACCGCAATGAGCTGTACACCGACAAGGTGTTTGCCGGGTTGGCGGTGGTGATCCTGATTGGATTGCTGGTGGAGAATCTGGTGTTCGATACGCTGGAGCGGGTGACGGTGAAGCGTTGGGGCATGCAGCGGTAATTTGTGCTGTTCCCACCGGCACCATCGCGAGCAGGCTCGCTCCTACAAGGGGTCTGCGTCGAACACAAAATTTGTGATCACCGAAGATCAAATGTAGGAGTGAGCCTGCTCGCGATAGCGTCTCTAATTGGCGCCGCTTAACTTGAGAGATGTTTGCTAGCATTGCACCTGGATCAATCCATATCAGCCACGAGTGCTCTGCATGCAACTCCCGGACATGAACCTCCTGGTCGCCCTCGACGCCCTGCTCGACGAAGGCAGTGTGGTCGGCGCCGCGCGGCGGATGAACCTCAGCCCCGCCGCCATGAGCCGCACCCTGACGCGCATTCGCGAAGCCATCGGCGACCCGATCCTGGTGCGCGCTGGCCGTGGCCTGGTACCAACCCCCAAAGCCCTCGAATTGCGCGAGCAGGTGCGCGATGTGGTCGAGCAGGCGGCGCTGCTGTTTCGCTCGGCCGACAGTGTGGAACTCGGCACCCTGCGCCGGCGCTTCAGCATCCGCGCCAACGACTTTTTCATCGGCGTGTACGGCGGCAAGCTGTTCGATACCCTCGACCAGCAGGCGCCACACTGCGAGTTGCGCTTCGTCCCCGAGGGCGATGGCGACGACGAAGCGCTGCGCGAAGGACGGATCGATCTGAGTGTCAGCAACACCCGTCCGGTAACCCCGGAAGTCAAAGTGCAGAACCTGTTCTCCACGCATTTCGTCGGTCTGGTGCGTGAGGATCATCCACTGCTCGACGGCGAAATCACTGCCGAGCGCTATGCCGGTTTCTCCCATATCAGCATGTCGCGCCGTGGTATTGCTCGTGGCCCCATCGACACTGCGCTGAATGCACTGGGCCTGGAGCGGCGGGTGGCGGTGATCGCCCCGAGTTTCCACGCGGCGATGTTTGCCTTGCCGGATTCCGACCTGATCCTGCCGGTGCCCAAGGAAGCGTTGCTCAGCGTGCGCCGACTGGGCCTGAAGCTGCGCTCGTTCAATCTGCCGATCCCGTTGCCGACACTGATGCTGACCCAGGCCTGGCACCCGCGCTTCGACAAAGACCCGGCGCACCGCTGGCTGCGCGAAACGCTCAAGGCCTGTTGTGACGAGACGTGGCTGGCCGCGCAACCCTGATCCCACAAACCACGCAAAACTCTGTAGGAGTGAGCCTGCTCGCGATAGCGGTGTATCAGTCGCCAAAAGTATCGACTGAAATGGCGCCATCGCGAGCAGGCTCACTCCTACAGGAAAATCGTTGTGTCTGACGCACTTATAACCTGCCAATAAGTCAATTTTCGTCAGCAGTAAGCCTTACTAAAATGCTCCGGTATTTTTCCTTCCGGAGTGTGTATCCATGACATCCCTGACGGCCTCGGCGCCCATCGCTGCGGCCAGTCCGGCGACGGCGGCCACGCCACCGGTGTTCGGCGCGCGGATCATCACCGGCCTGGTTGGCGTACTGCTGGCGGTGCTGGTCTCGGGCCTCAACGAAATGGTGACCAAAGTTGCGCTGGCCGACATTCGTGGCGCGCTGAACATCGGTTACGACGAAGGCACCTGGCTGGTGTCCTGCTACGCCGCGACTTCGGTGGCGGCGATGGCGTTTGCACCGTGGTGCTCGGTGACCTTTTCGCTGCGCCGTTTCACCCTCTGCGCGATCAGCCTGTTTACCCTGCTCGGCGTGTTGTGCCCGTTCGCCCCGAATTACGAAAGCCTGCTGCTGATGCGCACCCTGCAAGGGCTGGCGGGCGGTGCGTTGCCGCCGATGCTGATGACGGTCGCCCTGCGCTTTCTGCCAGCCAATTTCAAACTCTATGGCCTGGCCGGTTACGCGTTGACGGCGACGTTCGGCCCCGGGCTCGGCACGCCACTGGCGGGTTTGTGGAGTGAATACGTCGGTTGGCAATGGACGTTCTGGCAAATCATCGTGCCGTGCCTGATCGCCATGGCGATGGTCGCCTGGGGCATTCCGCAGGATCCGCTGCGCCTGGAACGTCTAAAGACATTCAACTGGAAAGGCCTGCTGCTGGGTTTTCCGGCGATCTGCATGCTGGTGATCGGCTTGCTCCAGGGCAATCGGCTGGACTGGTTCGAATCGAACCTGATCTGCGCATTGCTTGGTGCCGGCTCGCTGCTGCTGGTGGCGTTTCTGATCAATGAATGGTCGCAGCCGATTCCGTTTTTCAAGTTGCAGATGCTCGGCATCCGCAACCTGTCGTTTGCCCTGATGACCCTGGCCGGGGTGCTGGTGGTATTGCAGGCGGTGGTGCTGATTCCGTCGAGCTATCTGGCGCAGGTGCAGGGTTATCGCCCGGTGCAGACCGCGCCGATCATGCTGATCGCCGCGCTGCCGCAGTTGATTGCACTGCCGCTGGTGGCGGCGTTGTGCAACCTGCGCTGGGTCGATTGCCGCTGGGTGCTCGGCATCGGTTTGAGCATGTTGACCCTGTCCTGCCTGGGCGGCTCGCTGCTGACCTCGGAGTGGATTCGCGACAATTTCTACGTCCTGCAATGGCTGCAGATTTTCGGTCAGCCGATGTCGGTGCTGCCGTTGTTGATGCTCTCGACCGGCAGCATCCAGCCGCAGGACGGGCCGTTCGCCTCCGCTTGGTTCAACACGGTGAAAGGCCTGGCGGCGGTGATCGCCACCGGCGTCATCGAAGCGCTGACCACCGCGCGCCTGCATTTCCACTCGACCATGTTGATCGACAACCTCGGCAATTCACCGCTGGCCGATCGCAGCGATCCGGGCCTCGCCCATCGCCTGCACGAACAGGCGGTGGTGCTGACTTCTTCTGATCTCTATGTGTGCATGGCTGGCGTCGCAGTGGCGCTGATCCTGCTGATTTTCTGGCTGCCGACGCGGATCTTTCCGCCGCGCGCGCCGACCTGATGGCTGTACTGAAACAGAAGGTTTTTATGACGACTCAAGCAAAGCAAAAACTCGCGGTGGCCGTGGCCGCCGCACTGGCGGTCGGCGTGCTGGTGTACCTGGCGATGCCCGGTCTGTTCGGCAAGCGTACTCAGCAAAACACCAACGATGCGTTCGTTTCCGCCGATTACACCTTGGTGGTGCCGCGCGTGGCCGGGTTCATCAAGGAAGTGCTGGTGGAAGACAACCAGCAAGTCAAGGCCGGGCAATTGCTGGCGTTGATCGATGATCGCGATTTGCGCGCCGCCGCTGAAGCGGCCGATGCGCAAACCCTGGTCGCCCGTGCCCAGCTGCAAAACGCCCGTGCCACGCTGGAACGGCAGACCTCGGTGATCGCTCAGGCGCAGGCCTCGGTGGTCTCGGCCAAGGCGGAAATGGCCTTCGCCCAGCAGGAACTCAATCGCTACAACCACCTCGCTGGCGTCGGCGCCGGCACGGTGCAGAACGCGCAACAGGCCCGCACGCGCATCGATCAGGCGAGCGCTCGGCTCGATACCGCCAGCGCGAAACTGGCGGCCGAGCGCAAGCAGGTGGAGATTCTCACGGCGCAGCGCGATGCTGCCGAAGGCAATCTGAAGCACGCGCAGGCGGCGCTGGAAATCGCCAGTTTCGAGCTGTCCTACACGCGCATCACCGCGCCGCAGGACGGCATGGTCGGCGAGCGCGCAGTGCGTGTCGGCGCTTATGTCACGCCGGGCAGCAAGCTGCTGGCGGTGGTGCCGTTGCGTCAGGCGTATGTGGTCGCCAACTTTCAGGAAACCCAACTCACCGACGTGCAGGCGGGGCAAGACGTGCAGGTACGCGTCGACAGTCTCGGCGGCGAAGCGTTGAGCGGCCGCGTCGAGAGTATCGCCCCGGCGACCGGCGTGACCTTCGCCGCTGTGAAGCCGGACAACGCCACCGGTAATTTCACCAAGGTCGTGCAGCGGATTCCGGTGAAGATCCTGCTCGAACCGGGTCAGCCGTTGGCCGAGCGATTGCGTGTGGGCATGTCGGTGGAGGCGAGCATCGATACCCGCAGTCCGGCGGCGTCGGAGCGTGAGGTAACTCAGCGATGATTCTGCATAAAAACCTGTGGCGAGGGAGCGTGCTCCCGCTGGGTTGCGAAGCGACCGCAAAAATCGCGAGTGCTACGCACTCGAGCGGGACGGTGCGACGATTCGACAAGCTCCCTCGCCACAAAAGTCTGTTTCAGTCACTTGTTGTGGTGAGCTTGTTTGGCCTCAGCGCCTGCACCGTCGGCCCGGACTTCCACAAGCCCGAAGCCACACAGATCGCCGACTGGGCCAAACCCGTGAAGGCCGCCGCTAGTCGGGTGGTCAGCGAACCGCTGAACGAACGCTGGTGGGAAGTGTTCCATGATGCGCAACTCTCGGCCCTCACTCAGCGGGCGATGAGCAGCAACCTCGACCTGCAATTGGCCAGCAGCCGTTTGCAACAAAGCCGTGCCGCGCGCCAGGTGATCACCGCTGATCGTTATCCATCGACGGCAGCCACCGGCAGTTATGCACGCGAACGCAACAGCGGCAAAGGCTTGAGCGACCCGTCCGGGCACAATGGGGATTCCGCCTTCAACCTGTGGGACGCAGGTTTCTCCGCCTCCTGGGAACTGGATTTCTGGGGCCGTGTTCGCCGCGAAACCGAAGCCGCCGACGCCAACCTCGAAGTCGCCGAAAATGATCGTCGCGGCGTGCTGCTCGCGGTCCTCGCCGACACCGCGCAGAACTACATCCAGCTCCGCGGTGTGCAGAACACCCGCGCGGTCACCGAGCAGAACCTCGACGTCGCCCGGCACAGCCTCAAGCTGTCGCAACTGCGCCTCAACGACGGTGTAGCGACCGATCTCGACGTCGCCGAAGCCGCCGCGCAGGTCGCGGCCATCGAATCGCGCCTGCCGGCCCTTGAGCAGCGTCAGTCGCAACTGATCAACGCGATCAGCCTGTTGATGGGCGAAGCGCCCCAAGCGCTGGCCAAGGAGTTATCCACAGACGGTGCGGTGCCGCAGTCACCGTTGCAAGTCGCCATCGGCCTGCCGTCGCAACTGGCCGAACGCCGTCCGGACATCCGTCAGGCCGAGGCGCGCCTGCACGCCGCCACCGCCAACATCGGCGTGGCCAAGGGCGATTTCTATCCGCGCATCACCCTGTCTGGCAACCTCGGCTCGCAAGCAATGCAACTGAGCGATTTCGGCTCCTGGGGTTCGCGCGCTTTCGGTATCGGCCCGCAATTGAGCCTGCCGCTGTTCGACGGCGGACGTCTGCGCGGCATGCTGCAACTGCGTGAAGCTCAGCAACAGGAAGCGGCCATCGCCTACCAGCAGACCGTGCTGCGCGCCTGGCATGAAATCGACGACCAGTTGACGGCCTACAACGCCAGCCAACGCCGCCGCGACAGCCTCGCCGAAGCCGTACGCCAGAACCAGATCGCCCTGCGCACCGCGCAACAGCAATACGTCGAAGGCGTGGTCGATTTCGTCAACGTGCTCACCGTGCAAGGCGCGTTGCTGGCAACTCAGGAGCAGTGGGTGGAGAGTTCGACCGGGGTGTCGCTGGCGATGGTCGGGTTGTACAAGGCGTTGGGTGGGGGATGGGAGGCGGTTTACCCGGCGGGGGGTATGGCTCAGCGCTGAGATTGCACCAGAGGGAGCAAATCGGCGAATTCGATTTGCTGCGGTACGGCTATTCGCACAGTTGGACGATTCACAGGTTGAAACAGGTTACGGATGCTCAGCCTGCGAAGTTTTCGATTTTGATTTGTCCGTCAGGAAAGGTTGCGATGATTTCAAGTTCGCCACCCATTGCCCGGATGTAGTTGCGCAACGTGCTGATGTACATATCGGTACGGCGCTCCATTTTTGAGATCGCCGCTTGATTGACGTGCAGCATTTCAGCCAGCGTGGCCTGGCTCAGGGCCTTGGCTTGTCGCAGTTCGTTAAGCGGCATTTCCTTGATGTGTTGTTCGTAGATCGAATCGGCAAGCGCCCGGGCTTCGGGTGTCATGCGTGCTTCGAGGTCGGCGAATTTCTTAGCCATTGTTGCAACCCTCTTTGCGCAATGTTTCGAGATGCTCATCGTACAGTCGATCGGCGAGCGGGACGTTGAGTTCATACCAGCGATCCTGACCGGTTTTATCTCCACCGATCAAAAGCAGCGCGCAGCGTCTTGGATCAAACGCGTAGAGCACGCGATACGGTCGCCCGCCATGCTGGACGCGCAATTCCCGTAAATGACCATGCCGCGCTCCATTGATTGCACTGCTATGCGGAAAACGCAGGCCTGGGCCGAATTGCCCAAGCAGTTTGACGCTTGCCGCCACAGAGCTCTGCTCGCTCTCAGACAGTTCTTCCCACCAGTTGCCGAACTCGTCGGTGTATTCGATATCCCAATTCATGGGCACTAATATGATCGTTATGGAATATTCCATCAAAGTCATATTTTCGATGGGTGACCATAGCGCTTCGCTCGGATTACAGCAAGCGTAACGGCACAGTGATGGCCTTTCGCTTGACGCTATTCCCCGCTGTCGTAGACTCCGCTCATCCGTCAGGGAGTAGCGGTTATGCAGCGTTTGCGCGGTTGGGTTATCGGATTGACCTTTGTCACGTGTGCAGTTCAGGCGCAAACGCCCGGGCCAGACGATCCGCTGCTGGATAACGCAGCGCCTGCGGCAACCACGGCGAGCAGTGAGGCGCGGGGGGTGTTGCGCGCTCGGGATCAGGCGGTGCTGGCCAGCGAGCTGTCGGGGCGGATTGTCGAGTTGCCGTTCAGCGAGGGCGAGTCGTTCAAGAAAGGCGATGTGCTGGCGCGCTTCGACTGCTCGGCGTATCAGGCTCAGCTCAATGCTGCGCAGGCGGCCAATCGCGGTGCCGGTGAAGAGCTGGCGCACAACAGGCAGTTGGCCGCGCTCAATTCCGTCGGGCGTTTCGAAGTGGCGCGGGCCGAGGCCAAGGTCAGCGAAACCCAGGCGCAATCTCAGGTTTATCAGGTTCAGGTCAAACGCTGCAGCGTGGTCGCGCCATTCGACGGGCAAGTGGTGGAGCGCAAGGTCCAGCGTTTCGAAAGCGTGGCGGCCGGCGCGCCGCTGCTGGACGTGGTGGATAACCGCACCCTGGAGATCCACCTGCTGGTGCCGTCGCGCTGGATGGCCAGACTCAAACCCGGCCAGACCTTCAGCTTTATCCCCGACGAAACCGGCCAGTCGATCGATGCCACGGTCAAACGCCTCGGCGCGCGCATCGACGAAGGCAGCCAGACACTGTTGCTGGTCGCCACGCTTCCCGAAGCCAAGGGCTTGCTTGCCGGCATGAGCGGCACGGCGCACTTTGCGGAGCTTAAATGAACGCCCCGGTCGCCGGCGGTGCCGAGCAGGTATTCGCGCGATTCCTTGACCTCGAACGCCAGACCCGCGCCGCCCGCGATGCCTCGCAACTGGCCTACAGTCTGGTCAATGACGGCCAGTCGCTGTTCGGCTTTCGTCATGCAGCGTTGCTGATTGCTGGCAAGGTGCAGGCGGTGACCGGCGTCAGCGCGGTGGAGCCGAATGCGCCGTTCGTGGCGTTTGTCGAGCAGGCCGTGGCGCAGTTGTTCCAGCAGGATGTGCTGAAGCAGGCACGGGTGATTGCGCCGCAACTGCTTGCCGAGTCGATTCAGGCCGACTGGCGCTCGCTGTCGGCGGCGCAGGTGTTCTGGCTGCCCTTGATCGACCGCCAGGGCGAAGTGTTCGGCGGTCTGTGGCTGGCCCGCGATGTGCCGTGGAACCCTTCCGAACAAGTGCTGCTGTCGCAACTGGGCGACACCTACAGTCACGCCTGGCTGGCGCTGCAGCCGCGCAAACCGTGGCGTCTGCGCTGGACGCGCAAGCGTCAGGTGGCGCTGGTGGCGGTGCTGTTGCTCGGGTTGCTGATCCCGGTGCGCCAGTCGGTATTGGCTCCGGCGGAAGTGGTGCCGCAGGGCGGGCGCGTGGTCGCGGCGCCGCTGGACGGGGTGATCGCCGAGTTTCTGGTCAAGCCCAATCAACCGGTGAAAACCGGCGACCTGCTGCTGCGGTTTGAAAGCACCACCCTCAAGGCCCAGGCCGATGTCGCCGAGCGTGCCTTAGGCGTCGCGGAAGCAGAGCTGAAATCCAACTCGCAACGTTCGTTTGCCGATGCCGAATCCAGTGCCAGGGTCGATTTGCTCGCCGCCCGCGCCGAGCAAAAACGCGCCGAGCGCGATTACGCCCGCGAACTGCTGGCGCGCAGCGAAGTGCGCGCGGAGCGTGACGGAATCGCAGTGTTCGCCGATGCCGAGCGCCTGACCGGCAAACCGGTGCAGACCGGCGAGCGGTTGATGGAAATCGCTGACCCGAATCAGGCCGAACTGCGCATCGAACTGGCGGTGGGCGACGCGATTGCGCTGGCGCCGGGTGCCGAAGTCGCGCTGTTTCTCGACAGCGATCCGTTGCAGCGCCACCTCGCCACGCTTGAGCGCTCGGCCTACGAGGCGCAACCGACGGCGGGCGGGCAGCTTGCATATCGCCTCGATGCCAATTTTGCTGATGCGCCACCGCGTATCGGCCTGCGCGGCACGGCAAAAATTTTCGGTGATCGCGCCCCGCTGGCCTTGTACCTGCTGCGTCGGCCACTGGCCGGTCTGCGCCAGAGCGTGGGCCTGTAAATGAATCTGCCGAGCCTGCGTGCCGACCTGCAACTGTCGCCCGCGGCGCCGGCACTGGACGGTTCACCGCGCTGGACCCTGGCCGATCCGGTGCGCGGTCGCTATTTCAAACTCGGCACGGCGGCGATGCGTCTGTTGCGGCACTGGTCGCTGGGTGATGCCGAACAGGTGTTGCGCGCCGCCAATCGTGAACCGGGCCTGCCGCTGGACGGCGTCGAGTTGGAGCAACTGCTGACGTTTCTACGCGGGCATGACCTGATCAGCGCCCTCGACGATCAGCAGCGTGCCAGTTACTCGCTCAAGGCCCTCGCGCAACGGCAGAGCCTGTGGAAAATCCTGCTGCATCAATACCTGTTTTTCCGCATTCCGTTGTGGCGCCCGGACGCCTTTCTCAACCGCGCTTGGCCCTGGCTGGAGCGCTTCGGCCCGCGCGTGCTGCGTTACGGTTTACCGCTGACGCTGGGGCTGGGGGTGTTTCTGGTGTCGCGGGACTGGCAACGATTTGTCGGCACGTTCCCGCACCTGTTCAGCCTCGGTGGCGCGTTGGCGTTCGGCGTTGCGTTGTTCTTTGCCAAGCTGTGCCACGAGTTCGGCCATGCGTTCATGGCCAAGCGCGCCGGGTGTCGGGTGCAGAGCATGGGCGTGGCGTTCATGGTCTTGCTGCCGATGTTCTACACCGATGTCAGCGATGCCTGGCGGGTCAATGATCGGCGCGCGCGATTGCTGATCGGTGCGGGTGGGGTGCTCGCGGAACTGCTGCTGGCGTGCATCGCGCTGCTGGCCTGGTCGCTGTTGCCCGATGGTCCAGGGCGCACGGCGGCGTTCATGCTCGCCAGCGCCACGTGGATCACCACGCTGGTGGTCAATCTCAACCCGTTCATGCGTTTTGATGGCTATTTTCTGCTCAGTGACCTGTGGGAGGTCGACAACCTTCAGGGGCGAGCCTTTGCCCTGTGTCGCTGGCGGTTGCGCGAGTTTTTGTTCGGCTATGGCGCTGCGGCGCCGGAGCCTTGGTCGCCGAAGATGCAACGGCGTTTGCTGATCTGGGGGTATGGCTCGTGGTTGTGGCGTGCGGCATTGTTTTTCGGGATCGCGCTGGCGGTCTATCACCTGTTTTTCAAGGTGTTGGGGATTTTCCTGATGCTGGTGGAACTGGTGTGGTTCATCTTTCTGCCGATCATGAATGAGTGGCGCCAGTGGTGGAGCCGCCGCGAACAGGCCCACGGTGCGCGCGTGCTGCTGAGCAGTCTCGCTGTGCTTGGTCTGCTGCTGGTGCTGAGCGTGCCGTGGCGCAGCGCGGTGGAACTGCCGACGATGCTTGAGGGCGGTCGGGCCAGTGCGTTGCATGCGCCGGTGGCGGCGCGGGTCAAAACAGTCAAGGTCACGGACGGGCAGACAGTCGCTCAGGGTGATGTGTTGATCGAACTGGAGTCACCGGATCTCGATTCGCAGCAGGCCATCGTCCGCCGGGAAATCCAGATCCAGCAATTGCTGATGCGCCGACAGGCCGGTCGCAGTGAAACCGCGGCCGACGCCAGTATCATCGAGCAACGCCTCGCCGAAGCCGTGGCGCAATACCGTGGTCTGAGCGCTCGACGCGAGCGCCTGCTGTTGCGCGCGCCCCATGCCGGCACTGTGCGTGACGTGCTGCCAAACCTGACGCCGGGGCGCTGGCTGTCGAGCAAGGATGCGCTGGCGCGGGTGGTCGAGGACGGTTCGCGCCTGCGCGGCTATATCGCTGAAGCCGAGTTGTGGCGGGTCAAACCGGGTGCGACCGGGCGGTTCATCGCCGATGATCCGATGCACCCGGCGATCAGCGTAAAACTGGATGAAATCGATACCAATGGCGTGGCCTATGTCGATCAGGAAGCGCTGACCTCCGATCATCACGGGCCGATAGCCGTGCGCCGCGATCAACAGCAACGAGCCGAACCTGTACAGGCGCAATATGGCGCGCGATTGACTACGCTGGATCAGCCACCTGCCCCGGTTCAGCCGTTGCGCGGTGTGGTGGTGCTGCAGGGCAGCGGCGAGTCGGTACTCGGCGTGGCCTGGCGCCGGTTGGCGGCGCTGGGGGTCAGGGAAAGCGGTTTCTAGGGAGCGTGAACATGGCGAGCAACGCGGATGTGACGGCAGACGGATTGGTGGTGCGACCTGCGCGGGCCACCGACGAGCCGTTTTTGCACCGCCTCTATCAGTCGGCGCGCCCGGATCTGCAATGGATCGACGGCGAGCAGGAAGTGGTGCAGCAAGTGCTCGCCCAGCAATTTCAGGTGCAGGAACAGGGCGTGGGTGAAAACCATCCCAACGCCATGCACTACGTCGTGGAAAAACTCGGCACGGCCATCGGAGCGCTCAGCACCGACTTCGGCCCCAATGAAATCCGCGTGCTGTACATCGCCTTCATCCCGCAGGCGCGGGGCCAGGGTTACGGACGCGCGGTTTTGCAAGGCGTGCAAAAGGCCGCGCAGCAGGTCCGTTGCCCGGTGGCAACGGTGGTCTGGGCCAACAACCCCCACGCGCGGCAACACTACCTGGCGTTGGGCTTTGCGGTGGAGGAGCGTAATCCGGCGGCGGAGCGGCTGGTGTGGTATCCGCAATGAGGCGGGATTTCAGTTGAAGGAAATACAGAAATAACCCAGTTGCGGATCCCGCCCCATCGCCGGCACTCGTGACACGAAGATATCCTCCACTCGCCCGAGTTCCGGCAGTTCCAGTGCGCACAGGCCGTCGACGAACCCGGTCGGCACCAGGCTGTTGAATTCGAGGCAGAAGGGCATGCGCTCGCTGTAGCGCGTCTTCGCGGCGGGGACTTCGTCGAGGTACTCGATGTGGATCGGCAGCGCTGTGCCATCCGGCAGGTACAGCGTGTGTTGCTGGCCCAGCAATGCCTGGACGTGTTGGATCTGAACCGCTTGCAACATGGTCTGACTCCAGTGAAGAGAGAAACGGCCGGGGGCCGGAAGCCCCCGGCAGTGGTTCAATTGCGCGAAGGGAACAGCCCGTTCAGGGCAATGCTGAAGTTGACGACCAGAGAGGGGTTGACGATGGATAACGGCTGACTGCCGCCCGTGGAGGAAATGTCTCCGGTGACAGTCGTGGTCAGGCCTTTGATGGGAACCGGCGTGGCACCCTGGGCATCTGAATAGATGTTTGCCGAGCCAGGGCCGCCGCCGGACGCGCCGATGTACGAGTTGGTGGCGGTCGGTACGGTCGCCGGATTGCTTGCCGGTACCGCCAGTTGCAGGGCGGTGTTGGCGGAAAGGCCGGTCATCGCGTGGGTGTGGTTAGGCATGTTGGCGATCGTGGCCGTGACGTTTTCCGTGCCATACACCTGACCGATGAGACGCGGCGTCAGTCCCTGTCCGCTGCCCTGTGCCACGGGTACGCGACCTTGCAGGTTAGGCAACTGAAAATTGGTCGTGCCATTGCCGCCATAGTAGGTGCCAAGCAAGGCGAACAATGCCTGGTATTGCGAGAGACTCAGGATTTGTCCGTTGCACAAGGCCCAGCCACTGGGGGCGAAGTTGAAGGCGAACGGTTGAATCGTACCCATAAAGACTTCCATGGTTCCTCATCCTTCTGTTATGTGGTCGGCGCGCCGCGCGTTAGCCTTGGCAGGGTAGGCACAGATGCTGTGCTGACGTCTTGCGTTTGCGCGGGCAGGTCACGCCAAGCCGTAGCGTAGACCCGGATCGGCGGACTTGCCGGACGTCGTCGTGGCCGCGCATCGACTTCGACTCTGGCCTACAGTGTGCGCAACGAGTGGCGCTGGTTTTTACTCGGTAAATCTGTAAGGGAAGGTTGATGGAAGCGCGTCGCGAGACTCCGCTGGGGGATACCCAGGACCCGTTTGCCGCACCGAATGCCGGTGTCCGGCGTTTATGGCGCTGGGCTCGCCAGCAGTGGCTGATCCCCATTCTGTTGTTGGCGACGGTGGTGCGTTTTTATGACCTGACCGCCGCCGCGATCTGGGGCGACGAAGGCTCAAGCCTGTTGCTGGCGAACTATTCGCTCAGTGGTATCTGGGAGCACGCGGCGTTCGACGTGCATCCGCCGTTTTACTTTATGTTGCTGCACGGCTGGATCGGGTTGTTCGGTGACACGATTCTGTCGATCCGCAGCCTCAGCGCGCTGGCCGGCATTGCCACGGTCGGGCTGGGGGTGTGCCTGGTCGATCGGCTGGCCACCCGCCGCGCCGCGATCATTGCCGGGGTGCTGCTGGCGTTGCTGCCGACGGCGGTGCGCTACAGCCAGGAAGTGCGCATGTATTCGCTGCTCGGCCTGCTCCTGATCGGTACGACACTGGCGCTGATCTGTTGGGTCAGGCGCCCGCAGCGCCGCCGGTATCTGCTGATCTATGCATTGCTGATGAGCGCCGCGTTGTACACCCACTACTTCGCCGTGCTGGCGGCGCTGAGCCATTGGCTGTACCTGGGACTGATTCGCCTGCTGCCGGGCTATCGCCTGCGGCATATCCAGCGCAAGGACTGGTGGCTGGCCAATCTGGCCATCGTCGTGCTCTACCTGCCGTGGTTGCCGAATCTGCTTGATCTGACGCAACACATGGAAGAACTCAAGGTCGGTGGCGATGTGGGCTGGGAAGATCCGGTGACCCTGTCCTCGCTGCCGTCGATGATCTGGCTCTGGCTGATCCAGGACGAAGGCGAGCATCTGCCGTTGCTGCTGTTCTGCGGCGTACCGCTGGCCCTGCTGGCGCTGGCGGGCGTGGCCGTGGCCCGCGACCGCAGCGTGAACCATGGCAGCGTCCTGCTGGCGCTTTACACCGGTATGCCATTGTTGCTGGTGTTCGCGGTGTCCTTCATCAGCCCGGTGTTCATCGAGCGTTACCTGACAGCCTACGCGCTGGGATTGCCGATGCTGGCAGCGCTGGCCATCGACCGCTTGTACCACCGCGCTCGTGTGCTGGCAGTGGCGATCCTGGTGTCATTGGTCGGGGTTGAACTGGTGGGCGTAAACACCAACGCCACGGTCGATCCGCACGATCAGTTCAACGTCATGGTCGATTACATCAACCGGCATTTCGTCAGCGGTGACCGCATCGTCACCAGCGACATGCTCTGGTATCTCAGTTATGTCTACTACAACCGCACTGACGCTCAGGTGCGGCTGTTTACCCCGCCCGCCGCCGATGGCCGTTCGACGCGTCCCAATCACTACGGTTTCGGCACCCTGGTGTCCGAGGAGGTCTATCTGGATCGACTCGATGACCTGCCCAAGGGCAGTGCTCGCGTCTGGTTGATCGGCGATCTGGACGTGGACGTGCCCGATCCGTTCCGACCCTTGCCGACCACCTGGCAGTTGCGTGATCAGACCCACGCCGGCGGCGCGAATGCGCGACTTTTTTCGTTGACGACGGCTAACGGGACGGCGGCGAAATGACTAAAACGGTTCACCTGTTATTTCGCGATTAAAAATGGTTTTAATAGTCCGTTTTGCTCTATTTTGATATCAAAACACTACTAGTCGAAAGGGTATTGTTGGACTACGCTCGTCGGACAAAAGGACTTACAAAGTAGGGTGAAGGGATTGCAGCAGTTCCACTTTATCTCCGGCTTGCCGCGCTCAGGTTCTACCCTTCTTTCTGCGATTCTTCTGCAGAACCCGCGCTTTCATGCCGGCATGACCAGCCCGGTCGGCGCGCTGTTCTCCGGTGTCCTTGAACAATGCAGCGCCGGCAGCGAATTCGGCGCGGTGATCGACACCGACATGCGCCGGCGTCTGCTGCGCGGGCTGTTCGATGCCTACTACGCCGACAAGGCTGACAAACCGGTGGTGTTCGACACCAACCGGCAGTGGAGTTCGCGCCTGCCGGCGATCAGCGATCTGTTTCCCAAAGCCAAAGTCATTGCCTGCGTGCGCAATGTCGCCTGGGTGATGGACAGCCTGGAACGGTTGTACCGCGCCAATCCTTACGAAAACACCAAGCTGTTCGGCGATGCCGTCGAGCGCAACACCGTCTACAGCCGTTGCGAAACCCTGGCCCAGCGCAATCGTCTGGTGGGTTTTGCCTGGGCGGCGCTCAAGGAAGCCTATTACGGCGAACACGCCGATTCGCTGCTGATCGTCGATTACGACTTGTTGACCCAGGCCCCGGAGCGCGTGCTGCGGCTGGTCTACGATTTCATTGGCGAGTCCTGGTTCGAGCACGATTTCGAACACCTGGCCTATGACGCGCCGGAGTTCGACCAGGCCTTGGGCGTGGCCGGCCTGCACAAGGTCAAACCCAAGGTCGCCCTGCAGTCCCGGCGCACGATTCTGCCGCCGGATCTGTTCAAGCAATACGCCGATCTGTCCTTTTGGCTCGATGGCTCAGCCAGTGCTGCCAATGTGATTCGTATGAAGTCCGACGCCGCGATCAGTTGATCGCGGCGTTTTTCATTGATGCGTCAACAACTGTGTTCGAGTCCGGGTGAGCAGCATGTGGTGGAACAAGCAAAAGTCGCGGGTAACCGAGGGCCAACGGACGCTGGCTGCGCCGCTGATCATGTCGCTGGAACCGCGCATGCTGTTCGACGGCGCCGTCGCGGCGACTGTCGCTGACACCGCCGCCCAGGCCGACAGCCATCCCGCTGCCGATGCGGCCAAGGCACCTGCGGCCGATCATCCGTCGGTCAGCAAGGACACCCACGGCCAGGCCGATGCCACGCCGGCTGCCAGCCCTGTCGCCGTACCGGGCCAGAGCGTGGTGTTCGTCGATTCCCGGGTCAAGGATGCCGACAGCCTGCTCAAAGGCGTTGCTCCCGGCGCGCAAGTGGTCAAGCTCGATGCAAGCAAGGACGGCTTGCAGCAGATCGCCGATTATCTCGACCAGCACTCGGGTGTCAGCTCGGTGCAGATCATCGCTCACGGCAACGCCGGTGACCTGTGGCTCGGCAACAGCTATCTGTCGGCGGACAACGTCGCGCAACGCAGTGCAGTGCTGGCGGACATCGGCAAGGACATGAACGTCGGCGGCGACATCCTCATTTACGGCTGCTACACCGCCGAGGGCGACCGCGGCCTGAGTTTCGTCGACTCGCTGGCACAACTGACCGGCCGCGATGTGGCTGCCTCGAACAATCGCACTGGCGTGGGCGGCGACTGGGATCTGGAGATCGCCACCGGCAAAATCGAGAGCGCCAACGTGCTGTCGACCCTGTCGATGAGCGAATACCAGTGGGGCCTCGCCACCTGGACCGCCACCAACAACGCAAACACCGGGGTCGGCTCGTTGCGCGCAGCGCTGGCGTCGGCGCAGAACGGCGACATCGTGACCTTCAGCAGCGGCATGACGGTGCAGCTCACCTCGGAACTGCTGATCAACAAGAACATCACTGTCGATGGCGACCTGAACAACGACGGGGTGGCGGACGTCACCCTCGATGGCCAGTACCGGACGCGGGTGGTGGAAATCACCTCCAGCAGCACGGTGACTCTCGATGGTCTGGTGATTACCCGGGGCCTGGTCTCTGGCAACGGCGGCAATGGTGGCTATGGCGCGACCGGGGCCATGGGCGGCGGGATTTTCAACGCCGGCATCCTCACGCTGAACAACGTTTCGGTCACCGGTAACGCGGCGGCCGGCGGTGGTGGGGGTGGCGGTGTCACGGGCGCCAACTACGGCGGCGGTGGTGGCGGCGGCGGTGGTATTGGTGGTCAGGGCGGCGGCCATGGCGGTACGGCCGGGCCGGGCACCGGAACGTTGGGCGGCCAGGCCGGCAGCGGTGGCGTCGGTGGCTACGGCGGTGGCTACGACGCCACGCACATGGGTGGACGCGGCGGTTCCACGGTCGGCGGCGCCGGCGGTGTGGGCGTGTCCTATTACAGCAACGGCGGCAATGGCGGCACGGCCAACAACGGCACGATTTCCATTGGTGGCGGCGGTGGCGGCTCCGGCTGGGACAAGGTTGGCGGCGTCGGCGGCAATGCGGCCGGCGGCATTTACAACGCCTCGACTGGTACTTTGAAAATCGTCGGCACCTCGGTCATCAGCAACAACATCGGTGCGGGCGGCGGTGGCGGTGGCGGCAGCGGCCAGGGCAGCAACAACCTCAATGGCGGCGACGGCGGACGAGGTGTCGGTGCGATCTGGAACCAGGGCGGCACGGTGCTGATCACGGCCTCCAACTTCAGCGCCATCAGCGGTAACGCAGCGGGCAGCGGCGCCGGCGGCGCAGAACTGGGCGGCGGCGTGTCGGGCTCTGTACCGTTGGCCTTCGCGGCAATCTACAACAATGGCGGCACACTCAATACTGCTTATGTGGAACCGCCCACCGCAACCATCGTGATGTCGGACACGGCCCTGAAAATCGGCGAAACCTCGCTGGTGACCATCACCTTCAGCCGCGCGGTCACCGGGTTTACCAACGCCGACCTGACCATCGCCAACGGCACGCTGACTGCGGTCAGCAGCAGCGACGGCGGCCTGACCTGGACCGCGACGTTCACCCCGACCAACAACCTCACCGACGCCACCAACCTGATCACCCTCGACAACACCGGGGTGACCGCGATCAGCGACGGCGTAGCGGGCGTCGGCACGACCAGCTCCGTCAACTATGCGATCGACACCGCGCGGCCGACCGTGACCATCGTCATGGCCGACACGGCGTTGAAGATCGGCGACACGTCGCTGGTGACCTTTACCTTCAGCGAAGCGGTGAGCGGTTTCACCAACGCCGACCTGACCATCGCCAACGGCACATTGTCGGCAGTCAGCAGCAGCGACGGTGGCATCACCTGGACCGGAACGTTCACCCCGACCGCCAGCATCTCCGACACCACCAACCTGATCACTCTGGACAACACCGGGATCGCCGACCTGGCCGGCAACGCCGGCAGCGGCACGACGGATTCGGCCAACTACGTGATCGATACCGTGCGGCCAACCGCGACCATTGTCGTCGCCGACAGCAATCTGGCAGCGGGTGAAACCTCGCTGGTGACCATTACCTTCAGCGAAGCGGTCAGCGGCTTCACCACCGCCGACCTGACAGTGGCCAACGGCACTCTGAGCGGTCTGAGCAGCAGCGACGGCGGCATCACCTGGACCGCCACGCTCACGCCGACCAACAGCATCACCGACACCACCAACCTGGTCACCCTGGACAACACCGGGGTCGTCGATCTGGCCGGCAACGCCGGCAGCGGCACCACCAACTCCAACAACTACGCGATCGACACCGCGCGGCCGACCGCGACCATCGTGGTGGCCGACAACAACCTGCGGATCGGCGAAACCTCGCTGGTGACCATCACCTTCAGCGAAGCCGTGACCGGCTTCACCAACGCTGACCTGACCATCGCCAGCGGCACGCTGAGCGCGGTCAGCAGCAGCGACGGCGGCATTACCTGGACGGCGACCTTTACACCGACCGCCAGCATCACCGACGCAACCAACCTGATCACGCTGAACAATACCGGTATCGCTGATCTGAACGGCAACGCCGGCAGCGGCACCACCGACTCCAACAACTACGCCATCGATACCGTGCGCCCGACCGCAACCATCGTGGTGGCTGACAACGCTCTGAAAATCGGCGAAACCTCGCTGGTGACCATCACCTTCAGCGAAGCGGTGACCGGTTTCACCAACGCCGATCTGACCATTGCCAACGGCACGCTGAGCGCAGTCAGCAGCAGCGACGGCGGTATCACCTGGACCGCGACGTTCACCCCGAGCGCCAGCGTCACCGATACCACCAACCTGATTACCCTGGACAACACCGGCATCGCCGACCTGGCGGGCAATGCCGGCAGCGGCACCACCGATTCCAACAACTACGCCATCGACACCCAGCGCCCGACCGCGACCATCGTGGTAGCCGACAGCACCCTCACGGCCGGTGAAACGACGCTGGTGACTTTCACCTTCAGTGAAGCGGTGACCGGCTTCAACAATGCGGACATCGTGGTTGCCAACGGCACCCTCACGGCGGTGAGCAGCAGCGACGGCGGCATCACCTGGACCGCGACCTTCACGCCGAACGTGGGCGTCAACGACGCGAGCAACCTGATCACGCTGGCCAATACCGGCATCGCCGACCTCGCGGGCAACGCCGGCAGCGGCACGACCAACTCCAACAACTACACCATCGACACCGTGGTGCCGACTGCAACCATTATCGTGTCCGACCCCAGCCTGAAAATCGGCGAGTCCTCGCTGGTGACCATCACCTTCAGCGAAGCGGTCACCGGTTTCACCAACGCCGACCTGACCATCGCCAACGGCACGTTGAGCGCGGTCAGCAGCAGCGATGGCGGCATCACCTGGACGGCCACGTTCACCCCGACCAGCAACATTACCGACGCGACTAACCTGATCACCCTGGACAATTCCGGTGTTCAAAACCTGTCGGGCAACGCCGGCAGCGGCACCACTGACTCGAACAATTATTCGATCGATACTCAGCGCCCGACCGCCACCATCGTGGTGGCTGACACCGCGCTCGGCGTCGGCCAGACCAGCCTGGTGACCATCACCTTCAGCGAAGCGGTGACTGGTTTCACCAACGCCGATCTGACCATCGCCAACGGCACGCTGAGTGCGGTGAGCAGCAGCGACGGCGGCCTCACCTGGACAGCGACGTTCACGCCGGCGGCGGGGATCACCGACACCACGAACATCATCACCCTGGACAACACCGGCATCGCTGACCTCGCGGGCAACGCCGGTAGCGGCACCACCGATTCCAACAACTATGCGGTCGACAGCCAGCGCCCGACGGCGACCATCGTGCTCTCCGACAGCACTCTCAGTGCTGGCGAAACCTCGCTGGTCACCATCACTTTCAGCGAGGCGGTGACCGGCTTCACCAACGCCGACCTGAGCGTCGCCAACGGAACGCTGAGCAACGTCTCATCGAGTGACGGCGGCATCACCTGGACGGCCACGTTCACGCCGAACGTGGGCGTCAACGATGCGACCAACCTGATTGTCCTGAACAACACCGGCATCGCCGACCTGGCCGGCAACAGCGGGACCGGCACCACCAGCTCGCCGAACTACACCATCGACACCGTGCTGCCGACTGCGACCATCATCATTGCCGACAACGCGCTGAAAGTCGGTGATACCTCGCTGGTGACTATCACCTTCAGCGAAGCGGTGAGCGGTTTCACCAACGCCGACCTGACGATTGCCAACGGCACGTTGTCGGCAGTCAGCAGCAGCGACGGCGGCATCACCTGGACGGCCACGTTCACGCCGACCAGCAACATCACCGACGCGACCAACCTGATCACCCTGGACAATTCCGGTGTTCAAAATCTGTCGGGCAACGCCGGCAGCGGCACCACCGATTCCAACAATTACTCGATTGACACTCAGCGCCCGACCGCCACCATCGTGGTGGCTGACACCGCACTCGGCGTCGGCCAGACCAGCCTGGTGACCATCACCTTCAGCGAAGCGGTGAGCGGTTTTACCAACGCCGACCTGACCATCGCCAACGGCACGTTGTCGGCAGTCAGCAGCAGCGACGGCGGCATCACCTGGACAGCGACCTTCACCCCGGCGGCAGGGATTACCGACACCAGCAATGTGATCACCCTGGACAACACCGGTATCGCCGATCTGGCGGGCAACGCCGGCAGCGGTACCACCGACTCCAACAACTATGCGGTCGACAGTCAGCGCCCGACGGCGACCATCATCCTTTCCGACACGGATCTGCGCCCCGGAGAAACTGCGCAGGTGACCATCACCTTCAGCGAGGCAGTAACCGGATTCGACAATGCCGACCTGAGCGTCGCCAACGGCACCTTGAGCAATGTTTCGTCGAGCGACGGTGGCGTTACCTGGACGGCCACGTTCACGCCGACCCTCGGCGTCAGTGACGCCACCAACCTGATCGTGCTGAACAACAGTGGAGTGAGCGATCTGGCCGGCAACGCCGGCACCGGCATCACCAATTCGGCCAACTATGCGGTGCAGACCGAAGTGCCGACGGCGACCATTGTGGTCGCCGATAACGCGCTCAAGGCTGGTGAAACCTCGGCGGTGACCATCACCTTCAGCGAGGCCGTCAGCGGTTTCAGCAACGCTGACCTGAGCATCGCCAACGGCACGTTGAGCAACGTGACATCCAGCGACGGTGGCATCACCTGGACGGCGACATTTACCCCGACCGCCAACATCACCGACACCAGCAACCTGATCACCCTCGACAACAGCGGTGTGGTCAACGCGTCGGGCAACAGCGGCGTCGGTACTACCGATTCGAACAACTTCGCCATCGACACCGCGCTGCCAACTGCAAGCATCGTGGTCGCCGACAATCGCCTGGGCATCGGTGAAACCACCACGGTGACTATTACCTTCAGCGAAGCGGTGAGCGGTTTTGACCTGTCGGACATCAGCGTCGCCAACGGTGCGCTGTCGAACCTGAGCAGCAGCGACGGTGGCGTGACCTGGACCGCGACTTTCACCCCGACAGCCGGCGTCAACGACGCGACCAACCTGATTCTGATCGATACCGCCGGCGTTCAGGATCTGGCCGGCAACCTTGGCGCGAGTATCGCCATCTCCAACAACTACATCCTTGATGCAACCCGGCCGACGGTGGACATCGTGGTTGCCAACCCGCACCTGGGCATCGGCCAGACCACCACGGTGACCTTCACCTTCAGCGAGGCGGTGAGCAATTTCGACCTGTCCGACCTGAGCGTGACCAATGGCGACCTGAGCAATCTGACCAGCGGCGATGGCGGCAAGACCTGGACCGCAAGCTTCACGCCGACCGCCAACGTTACCGACCCGAGCAACTTCATCGCGCTGGACACCAGCAACGTCACTGATCTGGCGGGCAACGCCGGCAGCACCGTGGCGGTGTCGAACAACTACGCCCTCGACAGCGAACGGCCGACCGCCACGGTGGTGGTTGCCAATCCGAATCTGGGCGTGGGCCAGACTTCACAGGTGACCATCAGCTTCAATGAGGCGGTGACCGGGTTTGATCTCGGTGACATCAATGTCGGCAATGGCACCTTGTCGAACCTGAGCAGCAGCGACGGCGGCAAGACCTGGACCGCGACGTTGACCCCGGGCGCCAACATCAACAGCACCAGTAATGCGATCAGCGTCAACAGCGCTGGGGTCAGTGATTTGTCCGGCAACAGCGGCAGTGGTGTCAGCAGCTCCAATAACTACGTGATCAATACCGTGCCACCGGTTATTCCGCCAACGGTGCCGACCACGCCGACCAATGGGGTGATTCCCGACCCGCTGTTCCGCAGCAGCGATCCGGTCGCACCGCCGCCGGCCCCGGACGTGCCGTTGCAACCGTTCGTGTTCACGCCACCGACCGGCAATCTCGGCTCGCCGCTGACTTTCCCGCCGCTGTTCGAGCAGCGTGTACTGGGCGACGGCATCCGGCCGCTGGGGGACATATTCATCAACCACGGTGCCTTGAGCCCGAGCTTCATCGCCCAGGTGTTCAGCAGCAGCGACGGAAGCGGTGACGGCAGCGGGCACGGCTTCCTCGGTTTCGGCGGCGGTGACGGCGGAGTCTTCGCCAGCAGTACGCTGTCGAGCCTGTTCCACCAGAACGACGGCGCCGAGCGGGAGGCGCTGAACGCCTTCGGCAGTCACTCGCTCAAGGCCGGTGACATTTCCCAGGGGCTGCGCGGGGTATTTGGCGCGCCGACCCTCGGGCAGCAATTGCAGCAACTCAAGGACAGCGAGCAGCACCGGGTCGACGACCTGGCAGCGGCATTGCGCCAGGTCGGCATCAGCGAAATGCAGGCCTGAACACACAACTACTCAACACGGTGCGGCACCTAGGGGCGATCCAGGGATGAAGAAAAGTCAGAAGTTGTTCGGCGCCAGCCTGCTGGCGCTGGCGATCAGCGGATGTGCAGTGACCAGTGAACCGATCGAACGCAGCGTCAGTGAGCAGCGGGCCAAAACCGACCTGCAGAGCATGTACAAGGATCAGGAGCCGCTGCGTGGCCCGCTGACCCTGCATCAGGCCATGGCCCGCGCGGTGAAATACAACCTCGAAGGCCGTTTGAAGATCATGGAGGAAGCGCTGGCCAAGCGGCAGCTCGACCTCGCCAGTTTCGACATGCTGCCGCGCATGGCGCTGGACGCCGGTTACGTCGGGCGCAACAACGTCAACGCCTCCAGCAGCCAGAGCGTGCGCACCGGCACCCAGTCCCTGGAACCCTCGACCTCGCAGGACCGTGACCGCGATGTCGCCGACCTGACCATGGTCTGGAACGTCCTCGACTTCGGCGTCAGCTACATCAGCGCCAAGCAGCAGGGCGACCAGCGCCTGATCGTGCAGGAGCGCCGGCGCAAGGTGATCAACACCATCGTGCAGGACGTACGCTCGGCCTATTGGCGCGCGATGGCTGCAGAACGTCTGCTCAAGCAGATCGACAGCCTGATGGCCCGCGTCGACACCGCCCGGCGTGACAGCCAGAGCCTGAGCGATCAACGCATCGGCGACCCGGTACAGGCACTCGGTTACCAGCGCTCGCTGATCGAAGCCACGCGACAACTGGAAGAACAGCGCCGCGCCTTGTCGCTGGCGAAAACCGAATTGGCAACGCTGATCAACCTGCCGCTGGGGACCAACCTGACGCTGGCGACCGATGACGGTTATCAGATTCCCGAACTCAAGGTCGCCATGGCCAAGCTTGAGCAGGAAGCCCTGACCAGCCGCCCGGAACTGCGCGAACAGGATTACCAGAGCCGCATCAGCGCCGCCGAAACCCGCAAGGCGATGTTGCGCCTGCTGCCGGGCCTGGAGTTCTCCGCCGGCGGGCATTACGACAGCAACTCGTTCCTCGTCGAACAGGGTTGGGCCGACTACGGGGTGAAAGTCACCTGGAACCTGTTCAACGTAATTTCCGCCCCGGCGGCCATCGATGTGGCCAAGGCCGGCGAAGAAGTCGCCACCGCCCGGCGGCAGGCGATGTCGATCGCGGTACTGGCGCAGCTGTATGTGGCGAACGCCAACTATCAGGAGGCGCTGCGCCAGTTCAAGACCAATCAGCAGTTGTCGGACATCGACGGGCAGATCGTCGGCCAGTTGCGCAATCGGCATCAGGCCGCCGGCATCGGTGAACTTGAACTGATTCAGGGTGAACTGAACAACCTGCAAGCCGACCTGCGCCGTGACTTGTCGTATGCCGATCTGCGTAACGCCTACGGGCAGATCTTCGCCAGCGCCGGCCTCGATCCGCTGCCGGATCAGGTGCAGTCCACCGAAGTGCAGTCGATCGCTACGGCGTTGGCCAACCGCGAATCGGCGTGGGCGTCGGGGGATATTTCGGTGCCTGTGGTGGCGCATGCCGCTGCCCGATAATCTGCTGGCGCCCGTCGCCAGCATCAGCCGCTCGCAACGCGAGGCCCGCAACGGCCATCGCGGTGCGGTGATTTTGCTTACCGGTCTGCCGGCGGCGGGCAAATCGACGCTGGCCCAGGCGCTGCACGCCGAGCTATTCGCCCGTGGATTGCACAGCGTGGTGCTCGATGGCGACGGCTTGCGGGTCGGGCTCAACCGCGATCTGGGGTTCAGCGACGCCGATCGCCTGGAGAACATCCGCCGTGCCAGCGAGCTGGCAGCGCTGCTGGTGGAAAACGGCCAGATCGTGATTCTGGCGATGATCGCGCCGTTGCTGGAGCTGCGCGAGGTGTTCGCCCAGCGTTTGGGTGAGGACTATCGCGAAGTCTGGTGCAGCGCATCGCTGGCGGTGTGCGAGCAGCGCGATCCGAAGGGTCATTACGCCCGCGCACGGCGTGGCGAAATGGCCGGTTTCACCGGGGTTTCGGCACCGTACGAGCCGCCCGCTCACGCCTCGCTGGTGCTCGACACCGGCGTACAGACCGTGGAGGCCTGTCTGGATCGGCTGCTGACCTGGCTTGGCGAATGCGCGGTGTTGCCCAAGGCATGAGCCGCCCGACCTGCTCGCGTCTTCCTGTGACGGTGGACTTGCCGCTGCTGTTGCAGGCGCTGCAGACGATTGCCGAAGAGGCATGGCGCGGCCATTTCAACACGGATTACTTCACCGGCGACTGGAGCGGCGTGGCACTGATTTCCGCCGCCGATGCGCTGACCGAGTTATCGCCCGGGCGCGGCGAAACGCTGCAGCGCACGCCTTGGCTGCGCGATGAACGCTGGCGGTTGGGGCTGCGCGCACTGACGCTGGATATCGTCAGTGCGCGCCTGTTGCGTCTGGGGCCGGGCGGGCGCATTCACGAGCATCGTGATTACGACCTGGATGGGCCGGATGCCGATCTGCGTCTGCATATTCCGTTGCTCAGCCCACCTGCGGTGGATTTCTGGCTCGAGGGTCAACGCGTGCCGATGGCGGCGGGGGAGTGCTGGTTTCTCGATCTTGCTCGTGCGCATCGGGTGGATAACTTCGATACCTGCGCGCGGATTCATCTGGTGCTCGATTGCCGGCCCGGGGCGTGGCTCACGCAGAAGATCGCCGAAGGTTTGCGCGACACTCCTGCAACGCAACCGGCCGATTCGGCGTTACAGCAATTCCAGCGACGGGTTGCAGGTGATGCAGGGTTGGCGGCGACTCTGCAGCACATGACGGACCCCGAAATATTCATCGAGCGCACTCTGGAGCTGGCCGCCGGACACGGCTTGCCATTCTCCCGGGAAGAACTGCGCGCTGCGATGCGCAACGGTCGTCGGCAATGGAACGAACAATGGAAAGGCTGAACTTCGACGGCTGGCTGCCGATCCGGATCTGGTCGGTGGCGGGGCAGTGGCAAGTGGACTGGTGCTGGTTTGCTGACACGCCGCTGCATCAGCCTTTTTTTCGTGACGCCGTCGAAGAGGCGCTGCGGTTGCCGTTCAATCAGGCTTTTCGCCGGCAGACACCGCTGTCGGTGCTGACCGAGTGGCAAGCGCAAAGTCCGGGGTTGGCCCCGAGTGCCTTTATCCTGCACGCCTCGCGTTGCGGTTCGACATTGATCAGCCAGATGCTCGCGCGGCTCGATGACCACATCGTAGTCTCGGAGCCTCCGCCGCTTGATGCACTTTTGCGCGGTGAGCTGCCCGAAGCGGAGCGGCGGGCAGCGATCAGTGGACTGCTCTCGGCCTACGGTCAACGACGACGCGGTGTCGAGCAGCGACTGGTGATCAAGCTCGATGCCTGGAACATCGGCGAATGGCCGCTGTTGCAGGCATGCTTTCCCGGTACGCCGTGGTTGTTCGTGTATCGCGATCCGCTGGAAATTGCCGTGTCGCACGTGCGCCGTCCGGGGGTGCACATGGTGCCGGGGCTGCTTGGTGACTGTGTGCTCGACGATGGGTTGCCGTTTACCGGCAGTGAAGACTTCATCGCACGACGGTTGGGACGTTTGCTGGCGTCGGCTTATCTGCATTGCCGTGAGGGTGATGGACAGCTGGTGAACTACAGCGAATTGCCCGAGGCCATGGCCGGGCGATTGGCGAAGTTTTTCCGCTTGAATACCGAGCAGCGGCAGCAGGTGCTGACGGCGACGATGCAGCATGCCAAGCAGCCGTCCCAGCGTTTTGTCGCCGATGGCGAAGACAAGCGTCGCGAGGCTTCGCCTTGGTTGCGCGAACGGGTTCGGCAATGTGCCCAGGATGCCTTTGTGAATCTTGAGTTGCTGCGCAACGCATGAAAGATCGCAGCCTTCGGCAGCTCCTACAGGGTGTACGCATAACCGATGCAGGAGCTGCCGCAGGCTGCGATCTTTTGCTGTCAGGATTTTCCCGACAGATCCGCCATCCCCTTGAGCAATTCGATGGGCAACGGAAAGACAATCGTCGAGCTCTTGTCCCCGGCAATCGAACTCAGCGTCTGCATGTAGCGCAACTGCATCGCACCGGGCTGACGGCCAAGCATTTCGGCGGCCTGCATGAGTTTTTCCGAGGCCTGCAGTTCGCCTTCGGCGTGAATCACCTTGGCCCGCCGCTCGCGTTCGGCTTCGGCCTGTTTGGCGATGGCGCGCACCATCGACTCGTTGAGATCGACGTGCTTGATCTCGACGTTGGCCACCTTGATGCCCCAGGCGTCGGTCTGGGCGTCGAGCACCTGCTGGATGTCGATGTTCAATTGCTCGCGCTCGGCCAGCAGTTCATCCAGCTCATGTTTGCCGAGCACCGCGCGCAGGGTGGTCTGCGCCAGTTGGCTGGTGGCCGAGAGAAAGTCTTCGACCTGAATGATCGCCTTCTGCGGGTCGAGCACGCGGAAGTACAGCACCGCGTTGACCTTCACCGAGACGTTGTCGCGGGTGATCACATCCTGCGGCGGCACATCGAGGACCACGGTGCGCAGGTCGACCCGAACCATCTGCTGCACCACCGGAATCAGCAGGATCAGCCCCGGCCCCTTGACCTGCCAGAAGCGTCCGAGCTGGAACACCACGCCGCGCTCGTATTCACGCAGGATGCGGAACGTCGACCCGGCGAGGGCGATCACCAACAGCAGCAGTGCAACAAAACCGATTTGCAGACCCATGATCACTCTCCGTGTCGCACCGCGTCAGTCGCGGCGACTTTCAGCAATAAGCCATTTCGCCCGACCACGCGCACCGATTGCCCGGTGTGCAGCGGTGTCGCACTGTGCACTTGCCACTGTTCACCCTGCAATTGCACAAAGCCGCTGTGGGCGTTTTGCGCTTGCACGGTGGTCACCGCCGTCACGCTGCCGACCAGCCCGGCATCGCCGCTGACGGCGTGGCGCGGGCGGGTTTTCAGGGCGCGGACGATCAGCGCGATCAGCAGCAGGGCGCTGATCAGGCCAAGGCCGATGATCATCGGCACAGGCAATTCGGCGTTGCCCAGGATCAGCGCGCCAATGACGAACATGATGATCCCGCCCAGGCCAATCACGCCGTAGTTGGGCAGCGCGGCTTCGGCGATCAGAAAGGCAATGCCGAGGGTGATCAGCCACAGGCCGATCGGATTGACCGCCGTCAGCGGGACGTCAGCCGCAAGGACCGAGGCGCTGGCCAGCAGTATCAGGAAAAACAAACAACATCGGCTGTTCACGTGACCCTCCGGGAGAGTCATGGGTTGGTTCATTAAGTCTAGTTGAGCCTGACGCTGGATGAATTTTGATCAATGAGCGGATGTGTCCAGTGAGCGGATTTCCCTTCGCCAGCGGCTTGCCGAACTAGACTCAGCAGAACAGGCACAACGTTCCGCGTAACACCGAGGTGCAGCATGCGTATGGCAAAAAAAGTGCAGAGCAGCCTGAGTCGGGCGCACTGCGAATATGACGTCGTGGCCCACCGACATTCGGCCAGCAGCCTGGAAACCGCTCGGGTTAGCGGGGTGCCCGCCGAGCGCGTGGCCAAATCGGTGATTCTCGACGACCATCACGGGCATTACCTGATGGCCGTGCTGCCGGCCAGCCGGCACCTGGACTTGAGCAAGGTGCGCAACAGCGGCGAATGGCAGATCACCCGGGAAAGCAACCTGGCGCATATTTTCGATGACTGCGAACGTGGCGCGGTGCCGCCGCTGGGTGGTTCCTACGGGCTGGACATGGTCATCGATCCGTTGCTGACCCGGCAGAAAGACATTTACCTGGAAGCCGGCAACCACAACTACCTGCTGCACATGAGCATGCCCGAGTTTCTGAAAATGGTGCCGCATGCCGAGGTGCGGGAGTTGAGTCATTAGGTTTTGTAGCGCTTTCGCGGACGCCTTCGCGAGCAAGCTCGCTCCCACAGGTTGAACGCGTTCCCCTGTGGGAGCGAGCCTGCTCGCGAATAATCTCTCACCCACCGAATTCTTGAAGGAGTCCTCCATGGAGCAGCCAACCCACAGCCTGCCGTCCCTGTTCAAACAACTGGGAATGGACAACGACCCGACCAGCATCGACCAATTCATCGCCACCCATTCACCACTCAAACCCGAGTTGCACCTGGCGGACGCGTTTTTCTGGAGTAAAAGTCAGGCGGATTTCTTGCGTGGTGAAATTCTTGATGATGCGGATTGGGCGGAGGTGGTGGATCAGTTGAATGTGTTGTTGCGCAAGGGGCGGGTTTTGGAGGACTGAAGTAAAACCTTATTACAGAATGTCCACAGGATCCCTATCGATGTTGGAGTAGCTTGCCAATTCAACAATCCGGAGCCGTCGATGCAATCATTTTTGCCAGTCAGAACTATTGATGTTGACGCGCTTGGAGACTGTATTGAGGCAGTGATCGAAAGCATCTCCAACGGGCCTGTCGAGTTTCGGGAGCACGACACAACAGTGGCTGTGCTGATTTCGCCAGAAATTTATGAAGCGATCCTGAATAGGCTGGATGATTTCGATTTGGTGTCAATCACACATTCGCGCAGGAACGAAGTAGGGGTAGCCATCGAGCTGGATGAACTATAGAAATTCTCTGCCGAGAAGATTTGTTTCAAAACTTGACTGAAATTCCCCGCCAATGCGATATTGATAGTTAGCAAACTAACAGTGTGCATTTTCCCGTGCCCGATTCCCTCGACGCTCTCCAGATGAACATCAGCAGTGCCATGGTGGTGGCCGCCAGGCATTGGCGGAAGATCTGCCAGACCACGCTGGTCAACTACGGCATCTCCGAAGCCTGCGCCGTGCCGTTGTTGATGATCGGGCGGCTGGGCGAGGGTGTGCGTCAGGTGCAAGTGGCGCAGGCGGCGGGGATGGAGAGTCCGTCGCTGGTGCGTCTGCTCGATCAGTTGTGCCACGCCGGCTACGTCTGCCGCACCGAAGATGCGCAGGATCGCCGGGCCAAGTGCCTGAGCCTGACCGACACCGGCCGTGAACTGGTGCAAGCGGTGGAAAGTGAACTGGTACGTCTGCGTCATGAAGTGCTCGAAGGCATCGACCAGAGTGATCTGGAAGCTACGCTTCGGGTACTGCGAGCTTTTGAGGCGGCCAATCCGCCTGTGGTGATCAATTCTTGAACGGTTTTTTCTCCGGCATTCCTCCGGCCCGGGACTGGTTCTACGGGGTCCGTACCTTTGCAGCGTCGATGATCGCGCTGTACATCGCCTTGCTCATGCAAATGCCGCGTCCGTATTGGGCGATGGCCACGGTGTATATCGTCTCCAGTCCGTTTCTCGGCCCGACCAGTTCCAAGGCTTTGTACCGCGCCATCGGCACCTTCCTCGGCGCGGCGGCGGCGGTGCTGTTCGTGCCGATGTTCGTGCAGAGTCCGTATGTGTTGGTGGTGGTGATTGCCTTGTGGACGGGGATTCTGCTGTTCCTGTCGCTGCACCTGCGCACCGCCAATAATTACGCGCTGATGCTGGCCGGCTACACATTGCCGCTGATTGCCTTGCCGACCGTGGATAATCCGCTGGCGGTGTGGGACGTGGCGGAGGCGCGTACCGAAGAGATTTTTCTCGGTATCGCCGTGGCGGCGGTGATCGGTGCGATGTTCTGGCCACGGCGTCTGGCGCCGGTGTTCAACGACGCGGTGGGCAAGTGGTTCGCTGACGCCACCACCTACAGCCTGAAGTTTCTCAGTCGCGACGTGCAGCCTGAACAGATCACCGCGCTGCGCATGGCCATGGTCGCCAATTTCAACAGCCTTGAATTGATGATCGGCCAGTTGCCCCACGAAGGCGCCCGGCCGCAAACCGTGCGCAACACCAAGGAGCTGCGCGGGCGGATGATCCACCTGTTGCCGGTGATCGACGCTCTGGAAGACTCGCTCTACGCCCTTGAGCGACGCACGCCGGAACTGGTGGAAAAGTTTGCCCCGCTGCTGACCGCGACCCAGCAATGGCTCGGCCATAACGACGCCGATCTTGATCGGTGGCAGGCGCTCAAGGATCAACTACAGGCCTTGCAGCCGAGCTGCGAGGCGCTGGAAGATCGCAAGCAATTGCTGTTCTCCAACGCGATTTATCGCCTCGGTGAATTCATCGATTTGTGGCAGGACTGCCGCAGCCTGCAGGACGCGATTCTCTGCGAGCGTCAGGACAGCTGGCGCGCGGTGTACCGGCACTGGCGCCTCGGGCGGCTGACGCCATTCCTTGATCGCGGGATGATGCTGTATTCGGTGGCCTCGACCATTCTGGCGATCATCGTCGCTTCGGTGCTGTGGATTCTGCTCGGCTGGCCGGACGGCGGCAGCGCGGTGATTCTGGCGGCGGTAGCGTGCAGTTTCTTCGCCTCGATGGACGACCCGGCGCCGCAGATCTACCGGTTCTTTTTCTGGACCGGAATGTCGGTGCTGTTCGCCAGTCTCTACCTGTTTCTGATTCTGCCGAACCTGCACGATTTTCCGATGCTGGTGCTGGCCTTTGCGATACCGTTCATCTGCGTCGGCACCCTGACGGTACAGCCGCGATTCTACCTCGGCATGCTCCTGACGCTGGTCAACACCTCGTCGTTCATCAGCATTCAGGGCGCCTACGACGCGGACTTCTTCGCCTTTGTGAACTCCAACCTGGCCGGCCCGATGGGTTTGCTGTTCGCGTTCATCTGGACCCTGATCGCCCGCCCGTTCGGCGTCGAGCTGGCGGCCAAGCGCCTGACCCGCTTCAGCTGGAAAGACATCGTGCGCATGACCGAGCCGGCCAACCTCGCCGAGCACCGGCAACTGGGCGTGCAATTGCTTGACCGTCTGATGCAGCACCTGCCGCGTCTGGCTATGACCGGCCAGGACACCGGCATTGCCATGCGTGAAGTGCGTGTCGGCCTCAACCTGCTCGATCTGCTGGCCTACACCCCGCGGGTGGAAGGCGCGCCGAATGCCCTGCTGCAGCAGGTGGTGGCTGAGGTCGGCGAGTATTTCCGCGCCTGCCTCAAGGCCGGCGAACGCTTGCCGGCACCGAGCCCGCTACTGATGACCATGGACCGTGCGCGCCGCGCCCTCAAAGGCCACGGCGACGATGAAACCCGGCTAAACCTGTTGCATGCCCTGAGCGGCTTGCGTCTGGCGCTGTTGCCCGGCGTGGAATTTGTCAGCACGGGCGATGCCGAAGAACCGCTGCCCGATGGAGCGCCCCTATGATCGGTGATCTGGATATCAGCGGCATTTTCCTGCCGACCCTGCTGGTGTTGATGGGCATCACCTATGTGTTGTTTGTGCTGGTGCACGGCGTGCTCACGCGCCTGCACTTTTACCGTCTGGTCTGGCACCGGGCATTGTTCAACGTGGCCCTCTACGCCGTGATGCTGTACGGCGTGGACTCACTCAGTCGATACCTGATGACATGAAAAAACCGTTTCTGACCATCGGTCGCGTGGTCCTGACCCTGCTGATCGTGACTTTTGCCGTCGTCCTCGTCTGGCGCATGGTGATGTATTACATGTTTGCGCCGTGGACCCGCGACGGCCACATTCGCGCCGACATCATCCAGATCGCTCCGGATGTGTCCGGGCTGATCCAGCAGGTCGAGGTCAAGGACAACCAGTTGATCAAACGCGGTCAGGTGCTGTTCAGCATCGATCAGGATCGCTTCAAACTGGCCCTGCGTCAGGCTAAAGCGGCGGTTGCCGATCGCGAGGAAACCCTGGCTCAAGCCCAGCGCGAAGCCAAGCGTAACCGTGGCCTGGGCAATCTGGTGCCGGCCGAACAACTGGAAGAAAGCCAATCGAAAGTCGCCCGGGCGCAATCGGCGCTGGCCGAAGCGCTGGTGACGGTGGACAGCGCCCAGCTCAACCTGGATCGTTCGGTGATCCGCAGCCCGGTGGACGGCTACGTCAACGACCGCGCGCCGCGTGTGCAGGAATTCGTCACCGCCGGGCGGCCGGTGCTGTCGGTGGTGGACAGCAACTCGTTCCACATCGACGGTTATTTCGAAGAAACCAAACTCGACGGCATTCATGTCGGTCAGTCGGTGGATATCCGCGTGATCGGCGATAAAGCCAAACTGCGCGGACATGTCGAGAGCATCGTCGCCGGTATCGAAGACCGCGACCGCACCAGCGGCAATAACCTGCTGCCCAACGTCAACCCGGCGTTCAGTTGGGTGCGCCTGGCGCAGCGGATCCCGGTGCGCATCGCCTTTGACGAGGTGCCGGAAGATTTCCGCATGATCGCCGGGCGGACCGCGACCGTGTCGATCATCGACGATCAGCCCCGCGACGACCGCAAACAGGAGCCCGCGCAATGAACAGGCTCCTGATGATCGCCGGGTTGGGCATGATGCTCTCGGCGTGTCAGATGGTCGGGCCGGACTATCACCTGCCCGCTGACGCGGCGGTGCAGCGCAAGGATTTTCAGGGCGAGCTGGCGGTAGAGGGCAAACCGGTGGTGTCGGCGCCGGTGCCGGCTGACTGGTGGCGGCTGTATCAAGACCCGCGTCTGGACCAACTGGTGCAGCAGGCCATGGCTTCCAATACGGATTTGCGCGTGGCGGCGGCGAACCTTCAACGGGCGCGCGCGCAAGTCGATGAGGCCGAAGCGGCGGGTGGCTGGAGCGCAGGCGTGAAGATGGGCGCGCAGCGTTTGCAGGAATCCGGGCAGGCGTTCTTGCTGCCGGAAAAAGTCCCGGTCGACAACGTCGGCGATATTGGCATCAGCGCGTCTTATCAGTTCGATCTGTGGGGCACCCTGCAACGCGGTATCGAAGGCGCGAAGGCTAACGCCGATGCGACTCAAGCAGCGGCTGACACCGCACGCATCACTTTGGTGGCCGATGTGGTTCGCGCGTACACCCAAGTGTGCGCGGCCAACGAAGAGCGGGAAATTGCCCAGCACTCCCTCGACCTGCAATCGCAGAGCACTACGCTGATCCAGCGCCTGCGCGATGCCGGGCGTGGTGATGAAACCCAGGTCACCCGCTCGCAAACCCAATTCAAGTCGTTGCGCGCCGACCTGCCGCGCTATGAGGCAGCGCGTCAGGCCGGGTTGTTCCGCCTGTCGATGCTGCTGGCGAAACCGGTCGAGCAATTGCCGGCCGGTACCGCCACTTGTGCCGAACTGCCGAAAATTGCCCAACTGGTGCCGGTGGGCGACGGTGCGGCGCTGCTCAAGCGTCGTCCCGATATCCGTCAGGCGGAACGTCGCTTGGCGGCCTCGACAGCGGGCATCGGCGTCGCTACGGGCGAGCTGTACCCGGACATCAGCATCGGCGCGACCATCGGCACCGTCGGTCTTATTGACGACTTGGGCGATCCGTCGACCAATCGCTGGGGCTTCGGCCCGTCGTTGAGCTGGAAGGTGCCGACCAACGGCGCCCGCGCACGTATCCGCGAAGCCGAAGCCAACACCCAGGCCGCACTGGCACATTTCGACGGCGTGGTGCTCAACGCCATCCGCGAAACCCAGACCGGCCTGGCCCAGTACAGCGCGCTGCTGCAACGCCGCGACGCCCTGGCCGATGCCGAGCAGTCGGCGAAACTGGCGGCGGACCAGACTCACCGCTTCTTCCAGGCCGGGCGCGAGTCGTTCCTCGCCGACCTGCAGGCGACCCGCACCTACACCGACGTCACCGCGCAACTGGCCGCCGCCAACACCCAGGTCGCCATGAGCCAGATCGATTTGTTCCTCGCCCTCGGTGGCGGTTGGGAAAGCGGACGAACGCACGCTCCAACCGCCAGCAAACCCTGAGGCCGTTGCTATGCTTTGAAGTGTTGGAAGGGCGCCCCGAGCAAGGCGCCCTTTCAACGCACATTGCTAGCGCTGGTCTAGGGGAAACCAATAATGAAAAACCCTTACGCTCTCGGCTTCTGGTGCGCCCTGGTAGCGCTGGTGCTGCTATCGGCCACCTATTTCTACGGCATCATGCTGGCCCATCAGATCGACAAGGCCATGGTCTTCCTCGACAGCGCCACGGCGTTGATCGCGGTGATGGCAATCGTCGTCGTGGCCTGGGCGTCGATCCAGGTGCAGCGAGTCAAGAAGAGACAACTTGAACAAGGCAAGACCCTGGTGCTGATCTGGGACACCAAAGTCGCTCTGCGTCGGGTCGAAACCGTGTTCGATCGCTACTTCTGGGGCAGCTACTGGCAACCGGGACGGACCTTCGCCGAAGTCATGGGCGAACTGACCGGCACGCCGCTGGAAAAAAGCCTCGAAGCCTTGAAAAAACAGTGTCTGGAACTCGACAAGCAGATTGCCGATGAAGGCTGGCACTGGCTCAACAATGCCCGCGAACTGTCGGATGTCGCCACGGCCATGGCCCGCGAACGCTATCAGCTGGATTTCTGCGACCCCCGGGCGGATGGGCCGGGCGGGGCGGTGATCGACCGCGACTTTGAAGTGCTGGTGTATACCTGGACGGCGCGGTTGAAGAGCTTCGATCATCAACTCGATGAGATCGAGGTTCAGTATTCCTGATCTTCTGGGAGTCCTCTGGCCCCATCGCTGGCAAGCCAGCTCCCACAGTTTTTGTGGTGTTCTCGGATTTTGTGAACACAACCAATCCTGTGGGAGCTGGCTTGCCAGCGATAGCGTCTTCAAAAACACTGCAACTCTCCCGGCCTGTCAGCTGTCCACACTCCCCATAGACACTCTTTAACCTTTAAACATTGGGCCGCCTCGTGCTGCCAGTGCTAATCTCCACCGCTAATTTCAGCGGAGTCGAGCCGCGACCCGGTCACGGGTTCAGGGAAGACGACCACCTTTCAGCCACGGACATTGATCGGGTCATTCATGAATAAATCAGCAGGCGTGCTTCTCGGGATTGTTGTTGCCATCGGTGCGATCAGCGCCGGCGGGGCCTGGTACACCGGGACCAAGATCGAAGGCGTGCTGAACAACGCCGTCAGCAACGCCAACAAAGAGCTGCAGACCGCGATGGCCGGCTCCAATGGCACCGCGTCGCTGGAGCTGGTGTCGCTGGAGCGTCACACCTTCACCAGCACCGCGCACTACCGTCTCAAGGGTGAGGGCGAGATGTTCGGCGACCAGCCGGTCGAGCTGCTGTTTGTCGACCACATCGAGCACGGCCCGCTGCCGTTCTCGCGTCTGGTGTCGCTGAAGTGGCTGCCGGTCATGGCCACCAGTAATTACGAGCTGGAAAAGAGCCCGGCCACCGAAAAATGGTTTGCCGCCACCAAGGGCGCCGCGCCGCTCAAGGGCGTGACCAACATCGGCTACGACGAATCCACCACCAGCAGCCTCGAGTTGCTGCCGCTGGAAACCGCGCTGGACGAGCAGTCGAGCCTGAAATTCTCCGGCCTGACCATGAACATCTCCGCCAGTGCCCAGGCGCAGAAGGTCAAGGCTGACGGCTACATGGACAGCCTGAAACTGGTCACCGTGTCGCAGGATCAGGCGCCGGTGCAGGTCGAACTCAACGGTCTGACCCTGGCCAGCAACCTCGCCAAGAGCAGCTACGGCTACTACACCGGGGAAAACACCCTGGAGCTGACCAACAGCAAAACCACCTTCGGTCCCAAGCAGTCGGTGCTCGGCGTGAAGAACTTCGAAATGAAGAACCTCACCGAAGAGAGCGGCAGCAATGCCTCGGGCCGCGCTGACTACAAGGTCGGCGAGGTCACCCTCAACGACAAGAAAATCGGTTCGGCCAGCATGGCGATGAGCCTGAAGAACCTCGACATCCCGTCGACAATGTCGCTGATGCAGATCTACCAGACCAAATTGCAGCCGTACGAGAAAGAAGCTGCCGCCGCTGCCGAAGCCGGCCTGCCGGCACCGGAGCTGAACCTGACCGAAGCCGAGTCGGCACAGGTCAAGGCTGACCTGCAGAAACTGCTGGCCGCCAGTCCACAGATCGCCTTGGAAAACCTGTCGCTGAAAACCGCCAACGGTGAAAGCCGCGCCAGCCTGGTGATTGATCTGACCAAGCCACAGTCGATGGATCTGCCGCCGGATCAACTGGGTAAACAGTTGGTCGCGCTGCTGGACCTGAACATTCAAGTGTCCAAGCCGATGCTGATCGATCTGCTCAGCGTGCAGGCGCAGCTTGACGGCCAGACCGACGCCAAAGCCATCGTCGACCAGGCCAGCGCCGGTGCCGACATGTTCTCCGGCATGGCCGTCGGTTCGCAGTTGGCGACCGTCGATGGCACCAATGTCGTGACCAAGCTGCATTACGCCGCCAATCAGGTGGAGTTCAACGGCCAGAAGATGACCGTCGAGCAGTTCGTCGGCTTCCTGATGAGCAAGTTCGCTGGCGTCACGCAAGTGCAGTAATCCTGCGCTCTTAATAGCAACGCCCGGCCTCTGATCCACAGACGCCGGGCGTTTTGCTGTCTGGTGTGCGGGTTTTCCACTGAGCCGGCGCCACGATTCTGAACAATTATTGCGTTCTGAATATTCGACTACGCTTGCATGCAAGACTGCCTGACTAAGCTTGGCTGAGTCTCTTTTGACTCGGTCTCCGTTACGAATGGGCAAGGGGGGCATTGCGACCCGGCTGGCCATGTAAGGATGCTGACGAATGCCGCGTATTGATGTTCCAGTTTTACATCGTGGTTTACGCCCGTTGTTTCGTGTAGCGCTGTGCAGCCAGTTGCTCTGGCCGGCACTGGCGTTTGCCGATACGCCCTATGATCAGATGGTGCGTGATGCCCGGGCCGGGCAGACCACGCCGGCGCTGAACGTGCTGCGCCAGGTGCCGCCCGGGCAGTCCACCACCGGGCAGATCAGCGATCACCTGCAAATCGCCAGTTGGGCGGGCCTCGACGCCGAGGTGGTGCAGGTCTATGAGACCCAGGGCCGTGACCGGGTGCTGCCGGTGCAGGCACTGACAGCCACCGCACGCGCCTATCGCAACCTCAAGCGTTGGGATCAGGCGATCCAGGTCTACAACAAGGCCCTGGCGCTGGAGCCGGACAACGCCGACCTGCAACTGGGCCTGGCCCTGACCCAGGCGGACTCGGGCAAACCCGACGAAGCCGTGACCCGCGCCAAGGCACTGGTCGCCGCCAAACCCGATGACCCTTCGCGCCGCCTCGCACTGGGCTACGCCCTGACCCGTGCCGGCAAGCAGTACGACGCGCTGTTCGAATACGATCAGGCGTTCATCCGTGCCGGCAGCAAGCCGGATGTCGCCCGTGAATACGTGGTCGCCTTGCAAAAGGCGCGGCTGCCGGAACCGGCACTGCGTCTGGCGAACCAACGTCCCGGGCTGATCGACCCGGTCACCCTGCGCCGCCTCGAAGGCGATCTGGCTGCCGAGCGTGTGCGTCTCGCCGAATTTGCCACCCGCAGTGAAAAAGAACGCTACGTGATCGCCGACCGCGCGTTGGCCGATTACGACAAACTGCTCGCCACCTGGACCCCCGACGCCAGCGCCCACGATGACGTGGTGCGCTGGCGCATCGACCGCATGGGCGCGCTCAAGGCCCGGGCGCGTACTGCCGAGGTCATCAGCGAATATCAAAAGCTGCAGGCTGAAGGGGTGAAGATTCCGACCTACGCCCTGCGCTGGGTGGCGGCGTCCTACCTGGATCAGCGCCAGCCGGAAATCTCCACCGATCTGTATCGCCAGGTGCTGTCGGCACCGGATGCCGATGCCGGTGATCGTCTCGAAGACACCACCGCGTTGTATTACTCGCTGCTGGAAAGCGACCGCGCCGATGAAGCGCGCAAAGTCGCCGAGGATCTGGCCAAGAGTCAGAAGCCGCGGATTGAACTCAAGGGCCTGCCCATCGGCAACCCCAACGACGAATGGATGGACGCCCAGCAGCTCGCGGCGCAGGCCGGCACCTACGGCTCCGACTTGCCGCATGGCGAGGAGCGCCTGCAGGCCCTGGTCGATCAGGCGCCGGGCAACGTCGGCCTGCGTCTGGCCCAGGCTGATCTGTACCTGGCCCGCCAATGGCCACGCCGCGCCGAAAACCAGCTCAAGGAAACCGAGAGCATGGTGCCCCGCGACATGGGTCTGGAACTGGCTCAGGCGCGCACCGCGATGACCCTGCAGGAGTGGCGACAGATGGATGCGCTGACCGATGACGTGGTCGAGCGTTTCCCGGATAACCGTCAGGTTCAGCGCGCGGCCCGTGAGCGCGAAGTACATGACATGTCCGAGCTGCGCGTCGAAGCCTACGGCGGCAAGGCCAACGGAGGCGGCGGCAGCGGTGGTGCGGGCGCGGTCAGTGGCAGCCGCGATTTCGGCATCCAGAGCACCTTGTACAGCCCGCCGATCGATGAGGACTGGCGGGTGTTCGTCGGCGTCGGTTATGCCACCGGCGATTTCGCCGAAGGCACCGGCACCGACCGCTTCCAGCGCGTCGGCCTGGAACGGCGTACTCGCGACATGAGCCTGGAAGCCGAAGTTTCCAATCACGATTACGGTTACGGCGCCAAACAGGGCGCACGCATCGCGATCGCCCGGGACATCAACGACAACTGGCAGTACGGCGGCAGCTTCGCCTATCTGTCGGCCGAGACGCCATTGCGCGCCCTCAACAGCGACATCAAGGCCAACGGTGGCAACGCGTTCATCCGCTGGCGCGCCAACGAAAGTCGCGAGTGGAAACTGTCGGTCAGCCCGTCGCACTTCAGCGACGGCAACAACCGTGTCGAAGCCTTGCTCACCGGACGCGAGGGCGTCTACAGCGCGCCGAACGTGCAGGTCGATGCCGGTCTGGAGGTCGGCACCAGCCACAACTCCAATTCCGAGGATGTGCCGTACTTCAACCCGAAGTCGGACTTCAGCGTGATGCCGACGGTCAACGTCAACCATGTGCTCTACCACCGCTACGAAACCTCCTGGAGCCAGCAATTCCAGGCCGGTGCGGGGACCTACAGCCAGCGTGACCACGGCACCGGCGGCATGGCGATGCTCGGTTATGGCCAACGTTATGCCTGGAACGACGTGTTCGAGGTGGGCGGTTTGTTCAGTGTGATCAACCGGCCCTACGACGGTGATCGGGAGACCGATCTGCGTCTGCTCGTCGACCTCACTTTCCGCTTCTAGAAGAGTTTGAAGATGCCTTTGATGACGCGTTTCATCCTTCTGCTGGGAGTGCTGCTGATCAGCGCCTGCGCCCAGCAAGCCCCGGCCTTCGCGCCGCCGTCGCAACGTCCGCTGGCGGCCAGTGAAAAACCGTGGCCGAAAAACCACGTGCTGGGCATCGCCTATCACGATATCGAAGACCGCGACCCCGATCAGGCCGTGGTAGCGGTGCGCACCGAGCGCATGATCGAACAGTTGGCCTGGTTACGGGAGAACGGCTACCAGCCGGTCACCGTCGATCAGATCATGGCCGCGCGCAAGGGCGGCCCGGAATTGCCGGCCAAAGCGATCCTGCTCAGCTTCGACGACGGTTACTCAAGCTTCTATACCCGCGTGCTGCCGGTGCTGCGCGCCTACAACTGGCACGCGTTGCTGGCACCGGTCGGCGTGTGGATCGATACGCCGCTCAATCAACCGGTGGATTTTGCCGGTGCACCCCGCGCACGCTCCGACTTCCTCACCTGGGACCAGGTGCGGGAGATCTCGCAATCGGGGCTGGTGGAAATCGCCGCCCACACCGACGCCAGCCACAAAGGCATTCTCGCCAACCCGCAGGGCAACATGCAGCCGGCGGCGGCCACGCGGCGTTACGACCCGGTGACCAAACGCTACGAATCCGAGGCCGATTTCCAGGCGCGGATCCGCAACGACGTCGCCACCATTTCGGAGAAGATCCGCAAGGTCACCGGCAAGAAGCCGCGAGTCTGGGTCTGGCCCTACGGCACGGCGGACGGTACTTCGCTGACCGTGGTCGGCGAGCAGGGCTACGAGATGGCCCTGACCCTGGATGACGGTCTGGACGCCCTCGACAACCTGATGAGCAGCCCACGCTTTCTGGTCGCCTCCGATCCTGATGGCGAGCATTTCGCCAACAGCATCGTCGCGGCGCAGTCGGATTTCACCATGCGTGTGGTCCACGTCGATCTGGACAACGTCTACGACCCGGATCCGGCGCAGCAGGAAATCAATCTTGGCAAGCTGATCCAGCGCATGGCCGACATGGGCGCCAATACCGTGTTCCTGCAGGCCTTCGCTGATCCGAAGGGCGACGGACTGGTGCACTCGCTGTACTTCCCTAACCGCCATCTGCCGGTGCGCGCCGACATCTTCGACCGCGTTGCCTGGCAGTTGCGTACTCGGGCGCACGTGAAGGTGTTCGCGTGGATGCCGGTGCTCAGTTTCGGTCTCGATGCGAAGCTGCCGCGGGTGACGCGCTGGGATCCGAAGACTGGCACCACTGCGGTCGATCCGGATCAGTATCAGCGCCTGTCGCCGTTCGATCCGCAAGTACGGCAGATCATCGGTGAAATCTACGAAGACGTGGCGCGCCTGACCTCGGTCGACGGCATTCTCTATCACGACGACGCGGTGCTGTCGGACTTCGAGGACGCCAGCCCCGAGGCCCTGAAGGCCTATGCTGCGCACGGCTTGCCGGGGTCCATTGCGGCGCTTCGCGATGATCCGGCAGCCATGCAGCGCTGGACGCGGTTCAAGAGCAAATACCTGATCGACTTCACCAATGAGCTGACCGCCAAGGTCCGCGCGATCCGTGGCCCGCAGGTGCTGACCGCACGCAACATCTTCGCCGAGCCGGTGCTCAATCCTGAGAGCGAAACCTGGTTTGCGCAGAACCTCGACGACTTCCTCGTGACCTACGACTGGACCGCGCCGATGGCCATGCCGCTGATGGAAAAACAGACCCAGGCGCAATCCGGCCCGTGGCTCGAAGAACTGGTGGCGAAGATCAAGCAGCGCCCCGGCGCGCTGGATCGCACGGTGTTCGAGCTGCAGGCCCGCGACTGGACGAAAAAGGATCAGGCCGACATCGACGGCGCCCAACTGGCCGACTGGATGGGCCGGCTCAAGCGTCAGGGTGCGACCAGTTTCGGTTACTACCCGGACAACTTCCTCGACAACCTGCCGGACCTGAAAACCGTAAGGCCTGCGCTCTCCAACAAATGGAACCCATGACATGCTGGATAGACTGTTAGCCCTGCTTGTTCTGGCGCTCGTCCTCGGCGTGCCGCTGGGGTTGATCTTCCTGGTCACCGGGCAGTTCCTGATGGACTTCGTGTTCTTCTACCCGTTGTTCATGTCCGGGCTGTGGATCGCCGGTGGCCTGTATTTCTGGCTGCACTGGGAACGCCACTGGCCGTGGAAGGACGACACCCTGCCGCCGCCACTGGAAGGCGAGCCACTGATCTCGATCCTGATCCCTTGCTACAACGAAGGCGAAAACGCCGCCGACACGATTCACGCAGCGCTGGCCCAGCACTACCCGAACATCGAAGTCATCGCGATCAACGACGGCTCCAAGGACAACACCGCCGAAGTGCTCGACCGGCTCGCCCAGGAAGACCCGCGCCTGCGCGTGCTGCATCTGGCGGAAAACCAGGGCAAGGCCGTGGCCCTGCGCATGGGCGCGATTGCCGCGCGCAGCGAGTATCTGGTGTGCATCGACGGCGACGCGCTGCTGGCGCCGAACACGGCGGCCTATCTGGTGGCGCCGATGCTCGATAACGCGCGGCTGGGCGCAGTGACCGGCAACCCGCGCATCCGCACACGTTCGACCCTGGTCGGGCGGGTGCAGGTCGGTGAGTTCTCGTCGATCATCGGTTTGATCAAGCGCACGCAGCGGGTGTTCGGGCGGATCTTTACCGTGTCCGGGGTGATCGTCGCGTTCCGCCGCACTGCATTGAACCGGGTCGGCTACTGGAGCCCGGACATGATCACCGAAGACATCGACATCAGCTGGAAACTGCAACTCGATCACTGGAGCATCTTCTACGAGCCGCGCGCGCTGTGCTGGATCCTGATGCCGGAAACCCTGCGCGGCCTGTGGAAGCAGCGCCTGCGCTGGGCCCAGGGCGGTGCCGAGGTGCTGTTCAAGAACATTCGCGGCATCTGGCAGTACCGCCATCGTTACCTGTGGCCACTGCTGTTCGAATATTGCCTGTCGACCGGGTGGGCCTTCACGTTCCTGCTGTCGGTGATCTTCTGGGGCGTCGGCAAGTTCGTGGTCATGCCGGAATCGATTGCCGTGCATCACCTGATGCCTCCGGCGTTCACCGGCTTGTTGCTGGCGTTCGTCTGCCTGGTGCAATTCGCGGTCAGCATCATTATCGACCGGCGCTACGAACCGGGCTTGGGCCGAACCATGTTCTGGGTGGTCTGGTACCCGATCGCGTTCTGGCTGGTAAGCCTGCTCACCACATTGGTCAGTTTCCCCAAAGTGCTGTTTGGTCAGCATCAGAAGCGTGCGCGCTGGGTCAGCCCTGATCGGGGCATCAAACCGGTTGGCGACGACGAAGAGGAGGTCATCAAATGAAAATCATCCGGACCCGCCAGCGGCCCTTCCTGGTGGTGATCGATGTGATCCTCACCGTATTGGCCTGGGTCGGCCTGCTGTTTCTGCTGATTCGCGGACTGTGGCCATTGATCGAGACCCACGCCGGTGGGCCACGCATCGACAATTCGGCGTTTGAAGCCCTTGGAACGTTGCAGATCTACCTGTGGGTGGCATTGGTCAACGCGGTGATTCTGATTGGTTGGGCGCGTTATCAGCAGCGTAAAAGCAGAAGTTTCGCCCAGCGCCGATTGCCGGCACCGGTGGTCGATGATGAAGGGCTGAGCAAGAGCTTCCGCCTGTGCGATGACCGCCTGGAGAAGCTGCGCACACCCGGGGTGATGACCATCCACAACGATCAGGAAGGTGATATCAGCCACGTGGTGCTGAACTTTCGTCCACTGGCACCGACGGAATTGCCGCCACCGCTGGCGCCGCTGGAACATCCCCGGGTGATCTTCCTGCACGCCGAGGACGACGATAATCGCGACCCGATAAATCGCCCCACCTGAACGACGACTCCCCTGTAGGAGCTGCCGAAGGCTGCGATCTTTTGATTCTGATTTTAAAGATCAAAAGATCGCAGCCTTCGGCAGCTCCTGCATTATTCAGCATTCAGCATTCAGCATTCAGCATTCAGCCGCGTATCAGCTTCCACGCGTCTTCCATCGTCAGCGGCTGTTTCATCCGCTCGGCGAGCATCGCCATGGCCCGTTCTTCCTCGCATGCCACAGCGGCAACCACCACGCCGTTTTGTCCGAACAGGCCGATGAAGGGTGGATGCCCGGGTTCGCCCTTGAACTCGATTTCATCCCACTGACTCGCGTGACCCAGATAGTCATAGTTCCTGCCGAAGTGCCAGGTCCAGAAAAACGGCACATCCAGATAATGCTCGTCAGCGCCGAGCATGTTGGCAGCAGCGATTCGGGCATGCTGCTGGGCCAGGCGCCAGTGTTCGATGCGTTGTGGCTGGCCGTTCAGGGGGAAGGTGGCGATATCGCCGATTGCCCAGAGTCCATCGCAAACACGCAGGCCGGCATCGACTCGCAGTGACTGGTCCTTCTCCTTCGGTAGCGACGCAAAAGCCTCGGTGGCCGGGTGCACACCAACCCCCGCCAGGACCAGATCCGCCGACAGGCGCAAGCCGTTGTCCAGCAACACCGCCTCGACCTTGCCATCACCGGTGATTTCCCGGGCCTCGTGATCGGTGATGAATTTCACCCCGTGTTGTTCGTGAAGCGCACGGATCGCCTTGCCCACGGCTTCGCCGAACTGCGCGGCGAACGGAATGGAGTGGCGGGCGATGACCGTGACGTCGAGGCCGTACTGACGCAGGGCCGAGGCGCATTCGAGGGCGATGAAGCTGTCGCCGATGATCACGGCGCGCTGGTCAGGTTTGGCCTCGCGCATGATCTGTTCGGCCTGGGCTTTCGAGCGCAGGACAAACACCTGCGGCAGGTCGGCGCCGGGCAGTTGCAGCGGATTGGGCTCGCCGCCGGTGGCGAGCACTGCGGCGTCGTAGGACAGGGATTGGCCGTCGCTCAGATGCAGGGTTTTCGCTGAAGCGTCGAGGGCAGTGATTGCGCCTTGCCGACGTTCGATGCGTTGCTCTCTATAAAAATCTTCGTCACGCAGAGGCGGAGTTTCCTGCGCCGACATCTCGCCCGCGAGGACGAATTTGCTCAGCACCGTGCGGTCGTAACCGGCCTCCGCTTCGCGGTCGAGCATGATGATCCGGCCACCGAAACCTTTCTCCCGCAGAGCCGCCGCACATGCCGTGCCTGCTGCACCTGCGCCGACAATCACAAAGATGCGCGGATCATCGGCCGGAGGCGTGTGCGCATCCGGCAGCGGTTGATCATCGACCCAGACATCCTCGCCCCGTACCTCCAGTGGATAACGCTTGAGGCTGTCGAGGGCCGGCGGCTCGCACAACGCGCCGTCTTCGGCGCGAAACGCGGCCTTGTGCCAAGGGCAAATCAGACGTCCGTGACACAACGCACCGTCAGCCAAGGGCGCGCCGGCATGTGGGCATTCTCCCTGAAATGCCCGGAGCTGGCCGTTTGCGCGTAGCAGGACAATCTTGCAGTCGCCGATTTCGACTTGCAGTCCACGGTCTTCGGGGACATCGGCGACAAGGGCGACGCGGTGCAGGCTCATGTTCGTGCTCCTGACAGGCATTTCTCTTACGAGTTTGCGTCGCAGTGCGAGGTTCAGCCAATTGCCACTGCCAAGGTACGAACGGTACAGCTATAGTTTGCAGGCCGACGAAGGCCCAACTGCACAAGGTACTCCCGGAATGACCCGATTGACCTCTCTCAACCCTTGGCTGGCGGCCGTCGCCGTCGCCCTTTGCGTGCAGTTTCCGGCGCAGGCGGCCGAGCGCTTTACTCTCGACATCCCCGGTGTCTCGGACAACCGCCTGTTCACCTCGGCTGCAGCCAGCGATGCGGCCGGTTGCGGTGGCAAGAACCAGTCGCCGGCGCTGGCCTGGAATGCGGGCCCTGCCGGCACTCTGAGCTACGCGATCGTCATGCACGACCCGGACGGCCAGAAAGGTGCGGGCGTCGATCACTGGATTCACTACGGCATCAAGGCCACCACCCGGCAGATCCCGGCCGGGGTCGGCGCAAAATCCACTCTCGAAGGCGTGGGCGGTACCAACAGCAAAGGCACCACCCATTACATCGGGCCATGCCCGCCGGTTGGCGACAGCGCGCACCACTACATCATTCAGATCTACGCCCTGGATCTGGCCCCGGACGCCTTGCCCGCCGGCCTGACCCGCGCCGAGCTGATGGACAAGATCAAAGGCCACGTACTGCGTAACAGCAGCGTGGTGCGTCGTTATCACCGCTGAAAATAATTTCAGCGGCGTTTAACCCGATCTGAAGGGGCTGTCCGTCTCAGTGGATGAATGGATCATTTTTCATCCCGAGGTCAGCCCCCATGTCCCGCTCCCTGCCTTTTCTGCGACCCGTTGCCGTCGGTGTGTTGTTGACCGTCGCCGGTTGCGGCGTGTCTTCCCATCCCGAATCGGCTGCCGTCCCGGCGCCGGCCCAGCCGCAGACGTCGATTCAGCATGAAGCGCTCGCCGCCGACAGTGTGATGGTCAAGCGCAGCGCACGTGCGATGCCGATTGCCAGTTTCGCGGCGATGCCGGCCCTGGAAAGTTATCCACAAGGCTATCGAGACGAGCAGCGCGAGCAGTATCAGGCGTTGGCCGACAACCCGATTCACAGCGTCGCCGAGGCCCCGGTCTCGACCTTCAGCGCTGACGTCGATACCGGTGCTTACGCCAACGTACGGCGTCTGCTCAATCAGGGACGTCTGCCGCCGGAAGGCGCGGTGCGGCTTGAGGAGATGGTCAATTATTTTCCCTATGACTACGCGCTGCCGACCGATGGTTCGCCCTTTGGCGTGACCACCGAACTGGCCGCCACCCCGTGGAATCCGCACACCCGCCTGCTGCGTATCGGCATCAAGGCCTCCGACCGGGCCGTGGCGGAGCTGGCCCCGGCGAATCTGGTGTTTCTGGTGGATGTGTCCGGCTCGATGGATCGCCGCGAAGGGCTGCCGCTGGTCAAAAGCACACTGAAACTGTTGGTCGATCAGTTGCGCGAGCAGGACCGGGTGTCGCTGGTGGTGTACGCCGGCGAGTCCCGCGTTGTGTTGGAGCCGACTTCCGGACGCGAGAAAGCGAAAATTCGCACAGCCATCGAGCAATTGACCGCAGGTGGTTCAACCGCTGGCGCGTCAGGCATCGAACTGGCCTATCAAATGGCTCAGCAGGCATTCATTCCCAAGGGGATCAACCGCATCCTGTTGGCCACTGACGGTGACTTCAACGTCGGCGTCAGCGACTTCGACAGCCTCAAGCAATTGGCTGTGGATAAACGCAAAACCGGGATTTCCCTGACCACCCTGGGTTTCGGTGTGGATAACTACAATGAACACTTGATGGAACAACTGGCCGACGCCGGCGACGGCAACTACGCCTACATCGACAACCTGCGCGAGGCGCGCAAAGTGCTCGTGGATCAACTCGGTTCGACCCTGGCGGTGGTGGCGAAAAACGTCAAATTGCAGGTGGAGTTCAACCCGGCGCAGGTCAGTGAATATCGCCTGCTCGGCTACGAAAACCGCGCTTTGAAGCGTGAGGATTTCAGCAACGACAAAGTCGATGCCGGTGAAGTCGGTGCAGGACACACGGTGACCGCACTGTATGAAATTGTCCCGGCAGGCGAGCAGGGCTGGCTGGAACCGTTGCGATACGGTAAATCGCAGGCGCCTGTGGCGACGAACAACGGGGAATTGGCGATGCTGCGTGTGCGTTATCAACAGCCTGAAGGTGGGAAAAGTCTGCTGATCGAGCGGCCGATTACCAATCAGGTCGCGCCGGCCAGTGAGGACCTGCGCTTCGCGGCAGCGGTGGCGGCGTTTTCCCAGCAGCTCAAGGACGCTCGCTACACCGGCGATTTCAGCCTGAAAGACACCGAGGCACTGGCCCGTGGCGCTCGCGGCGACGACCGCTTCGGCTTGCGCAACGAGTTCGTGCAACTGGTGGAACTGGCGCAAAGCCTGCGCACCTCAACCGCATCGAATGCGATGCCCACTGAGCGACGGATCGAATAGTGAGCCGATTCAAAGGCTTCATCAGTCAGCTGTTCGCTGCGCCAGACAGCCCGGCCGCCAGCAGCGATGAAACGTTGCTGGCGCGTTATCGCCAGGGCGACGGTGCGGCGTTCGAGATTCTGTACGCGCGCCATCGCCAGGGTTTGTATCGGTTCCTGCTCGGGTTGAGTGGCAAGCCGGAACTGGCTGACGAGGTGTTTCAGGACACCTGGCTGAGCCTGATCCGCAGCTCCAGCCAGCCACAAGGACGGGCGACGTTTCGTACATGGCTGTTCCAGATTGCCCGTAATCGCCTGATCGATCACTGGCGCAAACACGGCGCACATCAGCCGTTGCACGACAGCTACGACGAACAGCTTCACGCAGTTGGCGACGAGACCCACGATCCCGAACAACTGCTGAACCTCAGTCGCGACAGCCAGCGCCTGGAAAGCGCCCTGCAAACCCTGCCCGCCGACCAGCGCGAAGTGTTCCTGCTGCGCGCCCACGGCGACCTCGACCTGGCGAAAATCGCCAGCCTCACCGAAACACCGCTGGAAACCGTCAAGAGCCGCTTGCGCTACGCCCAGCAAAAACTGCGTCGGCTGCTGGCCGAGGAGGTACTGACATGACTGACGCCCGCCAGACACCCGAAGACCCTGTGATCAACCATGTGCGCGAACAGCACAATGCTGAACCGCCGGCGTACCTTGATGCGTTCATCCTCAATGCTGCTCACCGCGAAACCCCGGTGCCCAAGCCAGGCCTGTGGCAGCGTTGGCTGCGAGCCTGTCAGAAACCGCGCTGGCAGGTCGCTTTCGCCAGCCTGGTCGGTGTGGCGCTGATGTTGTCGCTGGTGCAACGTGCGCCCGAGTCACAACGACAATTCGACTTCGCCCCGGCGGCCAAACCGGCCGCGCCACTGGCGCGCAAGCAAGCACTGGAAGCGCAGTCACTGGCCGCTCCGCCGGCTGCCGCCCTGTCCGCGCCGGCGCCGATGATGGAAATGGCCGTACCGATGCAAAGCGACGCGATCAGCGCCGACCAAACCAAACTCGGCAAACGCGCCGCCGCCCCGACCAACGGCCTCGACACGCAACTGCGCGAAGTCCTGCGCCTGCGCGACTCCGGCCAGTCGCAAGCCGCGGACGCGCTGTACAACAACCTGCACAAACGCTACCCCGGCGTGGACCTCGACCTGCGCCTCGAAAAAATCCGCCAGAACTGACCGCTTGTTCATCCGGCCATTTGGCATTGCCCGGCAAAAACGCGCACTATCGGGCCATGGCTGAAACGCTGGAGAACAAAGTGGCAGCAAAAATCGACCGCATCGCCCAACTCCTCAACTGCCCGCAAAAGGGCGAGGAGATGCGGCGCGCGATTACCGAGGCGCGCAAGGAGTTTCTGCTGAACCAGTCGGAAGAAGACGTCGTGGAAGAAGATGAGGGTTTTGAGGAAACTGGGGAGGAAGAGGAGGATGAGGATTACGATGAGTTTGACTGGACGACGGAGTGACCGCTGTCTCATGAAAAGCAGCGCCCACAAAAAAGCCCCGGACCATCACAGTCCGGGGCTTTCTCGTTTCAATTCATGGCGCACCAGGCGGGATTCGAACCCACGACCCCTGCCTTCGGAGGGCAGTACTCTATCCAGCTGAGCTACTGGTGCAGCGTGCGACATCATACCTAGGTCGGCTCGGGGCGTCCATGCCGGTTTTTGGCGCTTGTGTCAGCGTCCGTGTCCACGCAAAGCAGCATTCCTCAAGGCGGTAACGTCCTGAAAAACGATCTTTTGGCGCTTTGGCAGGGCTGATCTATCGTTTTCCTGCGGCGGGTACTTTGATCGCTATCCCTTCAGGAGAAATGCATGGCTACCGTCAATCCACAAATCACCGATTCAGTCACCCAATCGAATGTTCAGGTTGTTGGCTCTGCGCCCGCGACGGCGATCGCCACGCTCACTCAGGTCACCAGCCACGCAGTCAGCCTGGCACTGCAGAACGCGGTCAGTCAGCAGCAGGCGCTGAACATTATCGGTAATGCCACGGTGGCGGCTGCGGTGCAGCAGATTCTGGCGGTTGGAGGGCGGTCATGATGGCGGAGGAACAGGCACAAACGGCGGGGCAGGAGCCGCCGACGGCAGATCCCGCGACTACCACTGCGTCGTTGCTGGAAGCGCTGAACGAGCATTTGCTCAAGCAGGCCGCCGATGGCATCGGCAGCGAGGCATTGAATGCGCAACTGGTCGAGTCGGTGAATTTCCTCAATAGCCAGTTGGCAGCTCAAGCCCCCGCGCTGGCAGCGCTGGGGTCGGAACTCCTGATCCGCCAGGCCAGCGGCCTGGTGGCGCAGTCAGCGGCGAGTTATTTCGATGGGGTGACCAAACTGGCGCTGGCCTCGCAGGGTGTGCTGCTGCGGCAGATGACCGAGAACATTGTCAACGACGATCTCGCTGCCGCGAACGAAAGCGCGTTGGGTGCCCTGCACACGCACTTGCTGGTAGGTGGCGCTGCTGCGGTGGCGGCGGCGAGCGGGGTATTGGATGCGGAAAACGTCGATCAGGCCCTTGAGCGAATCAACCAGAGTATCGCCCGGTTCAGTGGCAGTCTGGCTGAGCGCAAGCCGACGGTATGAACAACATTTGCAACACTCATCGTTCAGCGAAAGGAGTCAGGCAATGGCAACTGTAAATGACCAGATCACCGACGCAGTCACTCAAACCAGCGTAAAGGTTTTAGCTGAAGCGCCGGCCATGGCAATGGGCACCATTTATCAAACAATGGCGCACTCCACCGGCATCCTGTTCGAAAACGCCGTCAGCGCCCAGCAACAGCAAAATACGTTGTCTCAGGCGGCGACCAACCAAGGCGTCATGCAGATATACAGCGTCGATACCACGGCCAGTGCGGCGGCCAGCGAGAAGATTCTGCAGGACCCGGCCAGCAAAACGCCAAAAGGTTGAAATGACGCTCGCAAAAGCCTCCATTGTCGATATCGGTCATGGAAGGCTTTTGCGCGTTGATCTGAAAAATCCAGCAAACACGGGGTTTTTGTTCTTTTTTTCGAACGACCTATTGTCCTTTAACCCCTTTGCTCCTACGATCCGTTTGAGATTTCAAACGCTCTTTGATCGGGTGTTGAAGCGCAGGTGCTGAGAATAACGCACGATCACTGCGCCTCACCCGGTCGATGATTTCCCTGACGGCAGCCTTGCGAGGCGCCTTTCTACAATCATAATTTTGCTCCGCGCAGGCCGCGGTGCTGTTAAGGAAAGCCGACATGCAGCTTAAAGACACCCAGTTGTTCCGCCAGCAAGCCTTCATTGATGGCGCTTGGGTCGATGCGGACAACGGTCAGACGATCAAGGTCAACAACCCGGCTACCGGCGAAATTCTCGGCACCGTGCCGAAGATGGGCGCTGCCGAAACCCGCCGTGCCATTGAAGCCGCCGACAAGGCGTTGCCGGCCTGGCGTGCACTGACCGCCAAAGAGCGTGCCGGCAAGCTGCGTCGCTGGTTCGAACTGATGATCGAGAACCAGGACGACCTCGCGCGCCTGATGACCCTCGAGCAGGGCAAGCCGCTGGCCGAAGCCAAGGGCGAAATCGTTTACGCCGCTTCGTTCATCGAGTGGTTCGCCGAAGAAGCCAAACGCATCTACGGTGACGTGATTCCTGGCCACCAGCCGGACAAACGCCTGATCGTGATCAAGCAGCCGATCGGCGTTACTGCTGCCATCACTCCGTGGAACTTCCCGGCGGCGATGATCACCCGTAAAGCCGGCCCTGCGCTGGCCGCCGGTTGCACCATGGTGCTCAAGCCGGCTTCGCAAACCCCATTCTCCGCGTTCGCCCTGGCGGAACTGGCCCAGCGCGCCGGCATCCCTAAAGGTGTGTTCAGTGTGGTCTCCGGCAGCGCCGGCGACATCGGCAGCGAGCTGACCAGCAACCCGATCGTGCGCAAACTGTCCTTCACCGGTTCGACCGAGATCGGTCGTCAGCTGATGTCGGAATGCGCCAAGGACATCAAGAAAGTCTCGCTGGAACTGGGCGGCAACGCGCCGTTCATCGTGTTCGACGACGCGGACCTGGATAAGGCCGTCGAAGGCGCGATCATTTCCAAGTACCGCAACAACGGCCAGACCTGCGTCTGCGCCAACCGTCTGTACATTCAGGATTCGGTCTACGACGCGTTCGCCGAGAAGCTGAAAGTGGCGGTGGCCAAGCTGAAGATCGGCAACGGTCTGGAAGAAGGCACCACCACTGGCCCGCTGATCGACGAAAAAGCCGTGGCCAAGGTGCAAGAGCACATCGCTGACGCCGTGGCCAAAGGCGCCACCGTACTGGCCGGTGGCAAGCCGATGGAAGGCAACTTCTTCGAGCCGACCATCCTGACCAACGTGCCTAAAGACGCTGCCGTCGCCAAGGAAGAAACCTTCGGCCCGCTGGCGCCGCTGTTCCGCTTCAAAGACGAAGCCGAAGTGATCGCGATGTCCAACGACACCGAGTTCGGTCTGGCCTCCTACTTCTACGCTCGTGATCTGGGCCGTGTGTTCCGTGTGGCTGAAGCCCTGGAATACGGCATGGTCGGCGTCAACACCGGGTTGATCTCCAACGAAGTCGCGCCATTCGGCGGCATCAAGGCGTCGGGTCTGGGCCGTGAAGGCTCCAAGTACGGCATCGAGGATTACCTGGAAATCAAATACCTCTGCCTGGGCATCTAAGCCGGGAAAGGGATCGCTGCAAACACAAAAGGCACGAGAGCGCTGTCCCTTTGCGTCGTTTCAAAACCGGAATTTTCTCTGCGGCCAGGAACGCCGTGGCAGTCGATCATCGCATGCTGCCACCGCCGATTTCTCCCGCTTAATCCTTGAACTACGCCGCCCGATGAGCGGTGAATGAGGACTGTAATGAGCAAGACTAACGCTGATCTGATGGCCCGCCGTACCGCTGCTGTTCCACGTGGTGTTGGCCAGATTCACCCGATCTTCGCCGAATCGGCAAAGAACGCTACCGTGACTGACGTTGAAGGTCGTGAGTTCATCGACTTCGCCGGCGGTATCGCCGTGCTGAACACCGGCCACGTGCACCCGAAAATCATCGCCGCCGTGACCGAACAGTTGAACAAGCTGACCCACACCTGCTTCCAGGTACTGGCCTACGAGCCGTACGTTGAGCTGTGCGAAAAGATCAACGCCAAGGTGCCAGGTGATTTCGCCAAGAAAACCCTGCTGGTGACCACCGGTTCCGAAGCCGTGGAAAACGCCGTGAAAATCGCCCGCGCCGCCACTGGCCGTGCCGGCGTGATCGCCTTCACCGGCGCCTATCACGGTCGCACCATGATGACCCTCGGCCTGACCGGTAAGGTCGTGCCTTACTCGGCCGGCATGGGCCTGATGCCAGGCGGCATCTTCCGCGCGCTGTACCCGAACGAACTGCACGGTGTGAGCATCGACGATTCGATCGCGTCCATCGAACGCATCTTCAAGAACGACGCCGAGCCGAAAGACATCGCCGCGATCATCATCGAGCCTGTGCAGGGCGAAGGTGGTTTCTACGTCGCGCCGAAAGAATTCATGAAGCGTCTGCGTGCCCTGTGCGACCAGCACGGCATCCTGCTGATCGCTGACGAAGTGCAGACCGGCGCTGGCCGTACCGGCACCTTCTTCGCCATGGAACAGATGGGCGTCGCTGCCGACCTGACCACCTTCGCCAAATCCATCGCTGGCGGCTTCCCGCTGGCCGGCGTCTGCGGCAAGGCCGAATACATGGACGCCATCGCTCCAGGCGGCCTGGGCGGCACCTACGCCGGTAGCCCGATCGCTTGCGCTGCGGCTCTGGCCGTGATGGAAGTGTTCGAAGAAGAGCAACTGCTTGATCGCTGCAAGGCTGTCGGCGAGCGTCTGGTAACCGGTTTGAAGGCCATCCAGGCCAAGTACCCGGTGATCGGTGAAGTGCGTGCGCTGGGCGCGATGATCGCGGTCGAGCTGTTCGAAAACGGCGACAGCCACAAGCCAAACCCGACTGCCGTTGCGGCTGTCGTGGCCAAGGCGCGCGACAAGGGCCTGATCCTGCTGTCCTGCGGCACCTACGGCAACGTGCTGCGCGTTCTCGTACCGCTGACCTCGCCGGACGAGCAACTGGACAAAGGTCTGGCGATCATCGAAGAGTGCTTCTCGGAGCTGTAAGCCCCGACTCCGTGTGATCGGTTCGACAAAAAACCCGCTTCGGCGGGTTTTTTTACGCCCCTTGAAACACATCCGGCGCTTTTGCGCTGTATCGAAAGGCCAGCATTGGCTAAGGTTCAGGCATTGCAAGGGAGAGCGCGCATGACTGCCGTTGATTTACCCGCCGTACCCCGAGTGCTGATTGCCGAGGCTGATCCATGGTCCCGGGACCTGCTTAAACAAGTGTTGCTCAATGTGCGCTGCGATGCGCGGCTGGACCTGTGTGCCGACGGCCAGCAAGCCCTGTCTTTACTCAGCGAAGTGCCCTATGACCTGGCCATTGTCGATTGGGAGTTGCCGGGCATCGACGGCTTGAGCGTGCTGCGCAGCGTGCGGCAGCGCAAACGCAATCCGCCGCTGCCGTTCATCCTGATGAGCAGCCGCAACGACAGCGCCAGCGTGCGTGAAGCCATTCCGTTGGCGCCCACGGCCTACCTGACCAAACCGCTGAACATGGAAAACCTGACCGAGCGCTTGCAGGGGTTGCTGCTGGATGCAGGCGAAGAGGTTTTCTGTGAAGTGCCGACGCTGGCGCCGGGCATGACCTTGTCGGTGTTCCTTGAGCGGCGTCGCGAGCAGGCGGATGGCGCGCCGTTGATGACCGATGTGCAAGTGGCGGTCAAACGCAGTCTCAACCCCAATGGCCTCGACCTGAAACTGCTGGAAGAAGAAATCCGCACCGATCCGCAGATCACCGCCGTGCTGATCGCCGCCGCCAACAGCGCGGCGCAGCATCATGGCGCGGCGGTGCAGACCCTGGGTCAGGCGCTGCATCGCCTCGGCACCGGGCAGAGCATGAACCTGATTCTCGGCTTGGCGCTCAAGCGCAGCGCCAAACTCAGCGATCCATGCCTGGCGGACTACGCCGAGCGCTATTGGGGGTTGTCGCTGCACACGGCCGAATATGCCCGCACGCTGGCGCGCCTGCTCGATCTGGATCAGGAGCGCTGCTACTGCGCCGGTATGTTGCATCGTCTCGGTGACCTGGCGTTGCTGCGTTGTTTGCAGGAGTGGAAGCAGGCCGGCGGCGAGCTGGATGAGCTGGAGGAAGTCGGCGACGCGCTGGCGGAGTTCGGCGCGGCTTACGGTTCGGCGTTGCGTACACGCTGGCGCTTGCCGCTGGAGCTGCGTGAGTTGATTGCGTCGGTCTACCAGCTCGGAGGCGGGGTTTACTCCCGTGAGGCGCTGGTGATGAACATGGCGGCGCAAATGGCCCGTCTGACCGAGCATGAGGGCGTCGAAGAGCTGGCGAAGAGTCGCACGGCGCGGTTGCTGAAGATCGGGCTGCCGGAATTGATGCGGATGCGCAAGTAACCGGACTCACGAGCATCCCCCTGCAGGAGCTGCGGCACGCTGCGATCTTTTGATCTTGTCTTTTAAAGCAAAATCAAAAGATCGCAGCGTGCCGCAGCTCCTACAGGGGAGGTGAATCAGATGGTGGGTTTCAGCTTGAGATAATCCGGTTCTTGCCCTGACGCTTGGCCTCGTACATCGCCGCGTCCGCCCGGGCGAACAGGCTGTCGAGGTTTTCGTCGTCATCGTGAAGGCTGGTCAATCCCTGGCTGACGGTGATGCCGAACGTCTGGCCGTCCACGTTGAAGCTCAACCGCTGAATCTCCTGCTGGAGCCGCTCGGCCACTTGCATCGCCATGTCCGGCGCGCAACCCGGGAACACGGCGGCGAATTCCTCGCCACCAATGCGTCCGAACAGATCGCCACGGCGCAAGGAGCCGCGCCCGCATTCGGCGATCCGCTGCAGCACGTTGTCACCCTCCGGGTGGCCGTAGCTATCGTTGATCTGCTTGAAGTCATCGATGTCCAACAGCAGAAAGGCTAGAGGTGCACCTTGCAGGCGCGCCTCTTCGAACTCGCGGTTGGCGCATTCGAAGAAATGTCGGCGGTTGCTGCTCTGGGTCAGCACGTCAGTGGTCGCCAGGCGTTGCAGCTCGGTTTCCATGTGCTTCTTGTCGGTGATGTCTTCGGCGATGCCGACAATGATCACCGGTTGCCCGGGCTCGTCCTGACGGTTGATGAAGCATTTGTCGCTGAGCCAGCGAACCTGTCCGTCAGCGGCGATGATCCGGTATTCGCGGTCTTCCACTGCGCCTGTGTGCAGGACTTCGGCAAGGCTGCGTTCGGCGTAATCCAGATCATCGGGGTAGATGCTGTCGCGCCACTGGTTGTAATCGGCGAGCAAGAGCCCTGCCGAGCGCCCGAAAATCCGCTCATACGCAGGGCTGACGTACAGCACCTGACGGGTTTCCCAGTTGAACGCCCAAAGCACCGCGTTGACGCTCACCAGCAGTGAGCTGAACAGCTGTTCGCGCTCGCTCAGCCGGGCGACTTCGCCTTGGGCGTGCATCAGCGCCATCAGGGTTTGCGCGGCCTCGGGCCACTGCGCAAGGGATGAGTCTTTTTGATTGTTGTTGACCATCGGCACATATCTCAAAGGGCGTGCCGCCATTCGACAACCGCCACAGTACAGCCCGCCGGGGTGGCGAAGTGTCTTTGAGATAGGGCTTTCGGTGCTAAGTTCCGCGCTTTTGTGGCGAGGGAGCTTGCTCCCGCCGGGCGGTAGATATGACGCGTTTCAGCAATGAGAACGCGTCGACAAATTTGCGGTAGCTGCGCTACCGATCGGGGATGAATCCCCTCGCCACAGGGGATTCGTTCATGGCGGTCAGGCTGCGGCGGGGCGCAGCGAGTAGGTTTTCAGCTGGTCGGCGAATTCACGCAGGGACTGGATGCCGCTGGCTTCGGCCTCGTGCACCCATTCCTTGATGGCGGCGAGCATGTCGTGGCCATTGGCGCTGGTCTTGACCCAGATCTGCTGCAGGGCCAGGCGTTTTTCGTAAATTACCTTTAGCGCCTGGCTGTGCTCGAGCATGTTCTGGATGCGCAAGTGATGACGGTCCTCCAGCAGGCTGGTTTCCCGCGAGAGCAGGCGTTTGGCCCGATGGAATTGATGGCGTACCGAATGATCGACCTTGTCCAGCTCCTGCTTGACCAGCGGGCCGATGACCAACTTGCGGTACTGGGCCATGATCTGGAAGCGGTTGTTGAGGATCGCCATGGCGGTGTCCATGTCCAGACTGCCCTTGCCTTCGACGCGGTGGGCGATCGGTGCTACACGCTGCACCTTGGCCAGCCTGAAGAAGCTGAAGACTTTGATCCACGCCCAGCCGAGGTCGAACTCCCACTTTTTCACCGACAGCTTGGCCGAGTTGGGGTAGGTGTGATGGTTGTTGTGCAGTTCTTCGCCGCCGATCAGGATGCCCCACGGCACCAGATTGGTCGCGGCGTCGCGGCATTCGAAGTTGCGGTAGCCGATGGCGTGACCCAGACCGTTGACCACGCCGGCAGCCCAGACCGGGATCCACATCATCTGGATCGCCCAGATGGTGATACCGATGGTGCCGAACAGCAGCAGGTCGATGACGCCCATGATCGCCACGCCCAGCAACGGGTAGCGGCTGTAGAGGTTGCGCTCGATCCAGTCTTCCGGGCAGTTCTTGCCGTAGATGCGCAGGGTTTCCGGGTTCTCGGCTTCGGCGCGATACAGCTCGGCGCCTTTGCGCAGCACGGTGGACAGGCCCTTGATGACCGGGCTGTGCGGGTCATCTTCGGTTTCGCATTTGGCGTGGTGTTTGCGGTGGATGGCAGTCCACTCGCGGGTGTTCTGCGCCGTGGTCAGCCACAGCCAGAAGCGGAAAAAGTGTTTCAGACCGGCGTTCAGCTCAAGCGAACGGTGGGCCGAATAACGGTGCAGATAGACCGTGACGGCGACAATTGTCACGTGGGTCATCAGCAGGGTGACCGCGACCAGTGACCAGGCCGACAAGCCAAGAAAACCTTCGTACCACATAGGCTATAGGGCCCTCGATAAAGATAAAAACAGCCGTTGCATTATCACCAAGCACACAGATAAAACCAGTCGCCCTTTCAGATAAGAGTCGCTGGATGTTTCTTGACCTATAATTCCAACCTTTTTTGTAGGGACATGGACAGCCGAATGCCTGCCACTTACCGCGATGCCTTGCGTGCAGCGCTGCTTTACCTGTTGCTTGCTGTGGTCTGGCTGCAGGGAACTGGTTACTTATTGAACAGTTTCTTTGATGAATCTGTCGATCTGCAGCGATGGCAACTGATCAACGGTTACGTCTGGGCTGCCGTCAGTGCTGGCCTGATTTTCCTGGCACGGGCCAGATTGTGCGAATTTCTCGGCATCGGTGCGCGGTTACGCGAGCGTCAGTCCGACCGCGAACGCCTGCGTCAGGCGGCAGCGGTGTTCGATTGCACCCGCGAAGGTGTGCTGGTCACCAATCGTCAGGGCCTGATCGTGCACGTCAACCGCGCGTTCATGGCGATCACCGGCTATCAGCGCGAAGAAGTCCTCGGGCATCAGCCAAGCCTGTTCAAGTCCGGCCACCATCCGCCGGGCTTCTATCAGGCAATGTTTGCCACGCTGGAGAGCGAGGGCGAGTGGAGCGGGGAGATCTGGAACCGGCGCAAGAGCGGCGAGATTTATCCACAGTGGCAGACCATCCGCGTGATTCACGACGATCAGGGCCGCCTCAGCCATTATGTGGCGGTGTTTTCCGACATCAGTGCGATCAAGGATTCCGAACACGAACTCAAGCACCTCGCGCACCACGATCCACTGACCGATCTGCCCAATCGCCTGCTGTTCAGCGACCGCGCCGAGCAGGCGCTGGCGTCGGCGCAGATCCACAAGCGCGGCTGCGCGTTGCTGATGATCGATCTGGATCACTTCAAGATGATCAACGACAGCCTCGGGCACAACATCGGCGATCGCCTGCTAAAAGCGGTGGCGTCGCGTTTGCAGGAATTGTTCGGTCCCGGGATTACCTTGGCGCGACTCGGCGGTGACGAATTCGCGGTGCTGGCGGAAAGTTGTCCACAGCTGGTCCAGGCGGCGGCCCTGGCTCAGCGCATTCTCGATGCGCTGAAGGAGCCATTCTGCATCGATGCGCATGAGTTGTTCATCAACGCCAGCATCGGTATCAGCCTGTTCCCCAGTGATGCGTTGAGTGCCGATCAGTTGTTGCGCAATGCCGACGCCGCGTTGTTCAAGGCCAAGAGCAGCGGTCGCAACGGTTATGCGTTGTACACCGAAGAGCTGACCGCCCACGCGCAGCAACGGGTCGAGATCGCCTTCGAACTGCGCCGCGCGCTGGAGCAACAGGAACTGCGGGTCTACTACCAGCCGGTGCACGATTTGCACAGCAGCCGCCTGATCGGCGTCGAAGCGCTGGTGCGCTGGCAGCATCCGCAGCGCGGTCTGGTGTCGCCGGCGGAGTTCATCCCGATTGCCGAGCGCACTGGCCTGATCGCCGAAATCGATGCGTGGGTGATGCGCCAGGCGTGTTCGCAGATGTGTCAGTGGCAGCAGGCCGGGATTGTGCTGTCGTTTGTCGCGGTGAACGTGTCGTCGCGCCTGTTTGCCCGGCGTGAGCTGTATCAGCAGGTGGCGCAGGTGCTGCACGAGACCGGGCTGGATCCGGCATATCTGGAGCTGGAAGTCACCGAAAGTGCGGTGATGGATGATCCGGAAGTGGCGCTGGAACAAATGCACCGGTTGCGCGAGCTGGGTATTCGCCTGGCCATCGACGATTTCGGCACCGGCTATTCGTCGCTGCTGCGACTCAAGCGCCTGCCGGTGCAGAAGCTCAAGATCGATCAGGGTTTTGTCGCCGGCCTGCCGTGGGACGAAGACGACGCGGCGATTGTCCGGGTGATCATCGCACTGGCCCGCAGCATGGGCATGCAGGTGCATGCCGAAGGGATCGAGCAGGCCGAGCAGGCGGCGTTTCTGCTGGAGCAGGAGTGCGACCTGGGGCAGGGCTACTGGTTTGGGCGGCCAGTGCCGGCGGGGGAGATTGATTGGGCGCGCGCACCGTTTATCGGTTGAATCCGATTTTGTGGCGAGGGAGCTTGCTCCCGCTGGACTGCGTAGCAGGCCAAAAAAAACGGCGAGCGCTTCGCACTCGAGCGGGAGCAAGCTCCCTCGCCACAGGGGTTGCGGTGTTCTTTCGTCGCGGGAACACCGCGCAAACCCTTGCCCCGCCACATAATGTTTTCCAGTTATATAAACATTCTTAAATAGTCTTTTTAAGAATATCTGCGCCTCTCTTATATTGCTCCCACGCCGAACGCAGTGCCGCCCACTGCCAGGCATATCCCATTCAAAGGAGCAGCACCATGAGCGCATCCCTTCGCAGCGTTGACGGTCAGGACGAAACCACGATCTTGCGTGAAATCCAGAGCGCCCTGCGCGATCTGCGTTTTGGCGCAGTGGAGATCACTGTGCACAACGCCCAGGTCGTACAGATCGAACGCAAAGAGAAATTCCGTTTGCAGCAGCCGGGTAACAAGCCGAGCTGATTTGAAGATCAAAGGATCGCTGCCTGCGGCAGCTCCTGCTGGGGGCTATGCGCAGGAGCTGCCGCAGGCGGCGATCTTTGAAACGGCACACCCGATTTGCGCAATACATAAGAAAAAGCCACCACCAAGAATTCCAGGAGCTTTCACCATGTCGTCGATTCGCCGTTACGCTTTGGCCGCGCTGGCCAGCGCTGTGTTTGCCGGTTCCGCGGTTGCCAAGGATTACGAACTGCTCAACGTGTCGTATGACCCGACGCGCGAGCTGTATCAGGACTACAACGCCGAATTCATCAAGTTCTGGCAGAAAGATCACGCCGGCGACACTGTGAAAATCCAGCAATCCCACGGCGGTTCGGGCAAGCAGGGCCGGGCGGTGATCGACGGTCTGCGCGCCGACGTCGTGACCCTGGCACTGGCCGGCGACATTGACGAAATCGCCAAGCTCGGCAAGACCCTGCCGGCCGACTGGCAGAAGCGTCTGCCGGACGCCAGCACTCCGTACACCTCGACCATCGTGTTCCTGGTGCGCAAGGGCAACCCGAAAGGCATCAAGGACTGGGGCGACCTGGTCAAGAACGACGTTTCGGTGATCACCCCGAACCCGAAAACCTCCGGCGGTGCACGCTGGAACTTCCTCGCCGCGTGGGCCTACGGCCTGAAAGCCAACGGCGGCAGCGAAGAAAAAGCCAAGGAGTACGTGCAGACCCTGTTCAAGCACGTTCCGGTACTGGACACCGGCGCTCGCGGTTCGACCATCACCTTCGTCAACAACGGTCAGGGTGACGTGTTGCTGGCCTGGGAAAACGAAGCGTTCCTTGCGCTGAAAGAAGATGGCGGCGCCGACAAGTTCGACATCGTCGTGCCGTCGCTGTCGATCCTCGCCGAACCTCCGGTGGCGGTGGTCGACAAGAACGCCGAGAAAAAGGGCAACGAGCAGATCGCCGAAGCCTATCTCAAGCATCTGTACAGCCCGGCCGGTCAAGAGATCGCCGCGAAGAACTTCTACCGTCCACGCGACAAGGACGTGGCGGCGAAGTACGCCCAGCAGTTCCCGAAACTGGAACTGGTGACCATCGACAAGGACTTCGGTGGCTGGAAATCCGCGCAGCCGAAATTCTTCAACGACGGTGGCGTGTTCGACCAGATCTATCAGGCGCAGTAATCTGAGCAGAACCCGGACTCATTGTGGCGAGGGAGCTTGCTCCCGCCTGAGTGCGCAGCGCTCATAAGAGGTAGGGACTGCTGCGCAGTCCAGCGGGAGCAAGCTCCCTCGCCACACAACCAAGGACTTTTATGTCGCGTCGTATCTCCCCCGTCATACCCGGCTTCGGGCTGACGCTGGGTTACACCTTGGTGTACCTCAGCCTGATTGTGCTTATCCCGCTGGCGGCGATGTTCGTCCACGCCGCCCAACTCACCTGGGATCAGTTCTGGACGATCATCACCGCACCACGCGTGCTGGCAGCCTTGAAGCTGAGCTTCGGCACCGCACTGTGTGCCGCGATCATCAACGGCATCATCGGCACGCTGCTGGCCTGGGTGCTGGTGCGCTACACCTTCCCGGGACGCAAGGTGATCGACGCGATGATCGATTTGCCGTTCGCCCTGCCGACGGCGGTGGCCGGTATCGCCCTGACCGCGCTGTACACCCCGACCGGTCTGGTCGGCCAGTTCGCCGCCGACCTCGGTTTCAAGATCGCCTACACCCCGTTGGGCATCACCCTCGCGCTGACTTTCGTCACCCTGCCGTTCGTGGTGCGCACGGTGCAGCCGGTACTGGCTGACATCCCGCGTGAAGTCGAAGAAGCCGCCGCCTGCCTCGGCGCGAAACCGTTGCAGGTGTTCCGCCATATCCTCCTGCCAGCGCTGTTGCCGGCCTGGCTGACCGGTTTTGCCCTGGCGTTCGCCCGCGGCGTCGGCGAGTACGGCTCGGTGATTTTCATCGCCGGCAACATGCCGATGAAAACCGAGATCCTGCCGCTGCTGATCATGGTCAAACTCGACCAGTACGATTACACCGGCGCCACTTCCATCGGCGTGCTGATGCTGGTGGTTTCCTTCGTCCTGTTGCTGCTGATCAACCTGTTGCAGCGGCGCATCGAAACCCCATAAGGAGGCGCGAACATGTCCCAATCGTCTATTGCGGCCGCGTCCTCGGCCAACGCTGCGCGGCGTGGCAGTGCTACTTCGCGCAGAATCCTGATCGGTCTCGGCTGGCTGATCTTTTTCCTGTTTCTGGTGTTGCCGTTGTTCATCGTGGTGTCGCAGGGGCTGAAAAATGGCCTCGGTGCATTCTTCACGGCGATCTTTGAACCGGACGCCTTGTCGGCACTAAAACTTACGGTGATCGCCGTGCTGATTTCGGTGCCGTTGAACCTGGTGTTCGGCGTCAGCGCCGCATGGTGCGTGAGCAAATATTCGTTCCGTGGCAAGAGCATGCTGGTGACGCTGATCGACCTGCCGTTCTCGGTGTCGCCGGTGATCGCCGGTCTGGTCTACGTGCTGATGTTCGGCGCTCAGGGCCTGTTCGGCCCGTGGCTGCAGGATCACGACATCCAGATCGTCTTCGCCCTGCCGGGCATCGTGCTGGCGACGATCTTCGTCACCGTGCCGTTCGTGGCCCGCGAGCTGATTCCGCTGATGCAGGAACAAGGCACGCAGGAAGAGGAAGCCGCGCGCCTGCTCGGCGCCAATGGCTGGCAGATGTTCTGGCATGTCACCGTGCCCAACATCAAATGGGGCCTGATCTATGGCGTGGTGCTGTGTACTGCGCGGGCCATGGGTGAGTTCGGTGCGGTGTCGGTGGTTTCCGGGCACATTCGCGGGGTGACCAACACCTTGCCGCTGCACGTCGAGATCCTCTACAACGAATACAACCACGTGGCCGCGTTCGCCGTGGCGAGCCTGTTGCTGATCCTGGCGCTCTTCATCCTGCTGCTCAAGCAGTGGAGCGAAAACCGTATCAACCGCCTGCGCGCCAGCGCCGCGGAGGAATAATTCATGTCGATCGAAGTGCGTAACGTCAGCAAGAATTTCAATGCGTTCAAGGCGCTGGACAACATCAGCCTGGACATCCACAGCGGTGAACTGGTGGCGCTGCTCGGCCCGTCCGGCTGCGGCAAGACCACCTTGCTGCGCATTATTGCCGGTCTGGAAACCCCGGATAACGGCAATATCGTGTTCCACGGCGAAGACGTGTCCGGCCACGACGTGCGTGATCGCAACGTCGGTTTCGTGTTTCAGCACTACGCCTTGTTCCGGCACATGACGGTATTCGACAACGTCGCGTTCGGCCTGCGCATGAAGCCGAAAAACCAGCGCCCGAGCGAAAGCCAGATCGCGACCAAGGTCCACGAACTGCTGAACATGGTGCAGCTGGACTGGTTGTCGGATCGCTACCCGGAGCAGCTGTCCGGTGGTCAGCGTCAGCGGATCGCCCTCGCGCGCGCGTTGGCGGTTGAGCCGAAGGTGCTGCTGCTCGACGAACCGTTCGGCGCCCTCGACGCCAAGGTGCGTAAAGAGCTGCGCCGCTGGCTCGCACGCCTGCACGAAGACATCAACCTGACCTCGGTGTTCGTGACCCACGACCAGGAAGAAGCGATGGAAGTCGCCGACCGCATCGTGGTGATGAACAAGGGCGTGATCGAGCAGATCGGCTCGCCGGGCGACGTCTACGAAAACCCGGCCAGTGATTTCGTTTATCACTTCCTCGGCGACTCGAACCGCTTGCTGCTCAGCGACGACAACCACGTGCTGTTCCGTCCGCACGAAGTGTCGCTGTCCAAACATGAGCTGGAAGATCACCACGCCGCTGAAGTGCGCGATATCCGCCCGTTGGGCGCGACCACGCGAGTGACGTTGAAGGTCGAAGGGCAGACGGATCTGATCGAGGCGGAAGTGGTGAAGGATCACGACAGCCTGATCGGACTGGCCAAGGGCGAAACCCTGTTCTTCAAACCGAAGGTCTGGCAGAAAGTCGCCGGCCTCTAAAAGCACAAGATCGCAGCCTGCGGCAGCTCCTACAGAAAATGCATTCCAATGTAGGAGCTGCCGCAGGCTGCGATCTTTCAAACGGCCTAAGCCGCTGCTTTGCGATTCGGATTGACCCGCACCACCCCCGCCCGCGCCTCGATCTGCGCTTTCAACTCATGCCGCATGCCGAGCATGAACGCCACTTCGGCCACCACAAACAACGGCCCGACGATCAACCCGCTGACATCATCGACAAACGCCGGTTTGCGCCCCTCGTAGTGGTGCCCGACAAACTGGATCACCCAGCCGATCACGAACATCGCCAGCCCGCTGCCGAGCCAGACCATGGTGCTCTGCTGCGCCAGCGCATGCCCGGCCCAGACCGACAGGCCCATCAGCACCGTCATCAGCACGCCGAGCCTCAGTTCCAGGCGCAGGTAGAACCACGCCGAGGCCAGCGCCAGCAGCACCGCCGGCGATAGCCACACGCCGCCCAGCGTCCATTCTGGCCGCGACAACAAAACCGCCACCGCCACCACAATCAGCGGAATGCCGATAAAGTGGCTGGCGATGTTGCGCGGGTCGCGGTGGTAGGCGGCGTATTGACTCAAATGATCGACGAGGCTTTTCATTGTTGTTCCTCCTGTAGGGTGAGAGCAGCATGCCCCGGGTTCGGCGTTCGCTCTGTCAGGCAGGCGACAATTGGGAGTGATCATGGATAAGCGTTCACGGCTGCTGACCGGGCAATGGTTCAGTCATCTGCCGGCATCCTTTCAGGATAGTCTGCTGGCGGCGGCTCGGGAGCGGCGGCTGACGGCGGGGCAGCGGTTGTTTCAGCGTGGCGATGCGCCGTGCGGGTTGTACGCGGTGCTCGACGGGGCGATCCGGATCGGGGCGGTGAGCGAGCAGGGCAAGGAGGCGCTGCTGAGCCTGGTGGAGGCGCCGCACTGGTTCGGCGAAATCTGCCTGTTCGACGGCCAGCCACGCACTCACGATGCTTATGCGGTCGGGCCGTGCACCCTGCTGAATATCCCGCAGGCCACGCTGCTGAAAATCCTCGATGAGCAGCCGGTGTACTGGCGGCATCTGGCATTGCTGATGAGCCAGAAATTGCGCCTGACCTTCATCAACCTCGAACAGCTCAGTCTGCTACCGGCCCCGGCGCGTCTGGCCCATCGTTTGTTGATGATCGCCGAAGGCTACGGCGAACTCGACCCGCCGCGCCGTGTGCTGCAACTGCCGCAAGAGCAGTTGGCGTCGATGCTGTCGCTGTCACGCCAGACCACCAACCAGATCCTCAAGGATCTGCAAGGTCAGGGGATTATCGGGCTGGGGTATGGCGAAATCGAGATTCTCGATGCCGAGCGGCTGCGTGCCCTTGCCACGCTCTGAAAACTCACACTGATCCATTGTAGGAGTGAGCCTCTGTGGTGAGGGGATTTATCCCCGATGGGTGGCGCAGCCGCCCCAAACCTGTGATGAAGTCCGGCGACTGCTGCGCAGTCGGTCGGGGATAAATCCCCTCACCACAGAGTTCATTCCTACAGGGTATTTGTGCGGTAGTCAGGAGCCGCGATAGGTCGAGAAGCCGTAAGGGCTGAGCAGCAACGGGATGTGGTAGTGCTGGTCCGTCTGCTTCACTTGGAAAATCACCGGAATCTCCGGGAAAAACGTGTCGCGCTTGTTCTTCTCGAAATACTCGCCGGTCTTGAACACCACCCGGTATTCACCTGCCTCGAAAGGCTGTTTGGCCGGGAACAGTTCGGCGATGCGCCCCTGTTCGTTGGTGGTGCCCTGGGCCAGTAGCTGCCAGTTCTGGCCGACGTGTTTTTCCAGGGTCACGTTGATTCCGGGTGACGGCAGGCCGTTTTCCAGGTTGAGCACATGCACGCTCAGCGGGTTGCCGGCGGCCAGTGCCAGGCTGGAGAGGGCACTCAGGCCGAGTGTGGTGAGGGTCATGCGCAGGCTAGGCATAGTGAGTCTCCTTACTGGGAACGGGTGAGGGTCAGGCCGGCCTTTTCGGCGGCTTTGATGGCACAGTTTTCGTCCTGCTCGCCGCCGCCGGATCCGGCCACGCCCATGGCGCCGACCAGTTCATCAGCGGCGAACAACGGAATCCCGCCGCCGAGCAACAGCAACTCATCGAGGGTGTTGAGGTTGGCGGTTTCCGGGTTGCTGCGGGCGCGCTCGGCGAACAGCCGGGTCGGGGTTTTCGTCGACAGCGCGGTGTAGGCCTTGCGCTGGCTGGCAGCGGTGTTGTGCGGGCCGATGCCATCGCCGCGCAGGGTCACCAGCAGATTACCGCCACGGTCGAGCACCGACACCGTGGCGGTGCAATTGCTCAACGCGGTGTCGGCCAGCAGGCGTGCGGTTTTCAGATCGAGGTCAGCGTGGCGTGGCAGCTCGGCGCTGGCGAAAGCGCTGGCGCTGAGGCCGAGGGCAAGGCTGGCTGCAAGGCATTTGACGGTCATGAACAGGCTCCGAAAGCGAAGGACATCACCTTAGCCGCCGCTCTTCGTCAGAACCCCGTCAGTCCGATTACAAGTTTGTAATGGGCAACGCCGCCGAAGGCGCCTAGCCTGTGTGCCTGATCAATCGAGGTGTGCCATGCGTTTGCTGGTCGTAGAAGATGAAGCCAAAACCGCGAATTTCCTGGCCAAGGGCCTGGGCGAGTCGGGTTTTGCCGTGGACGTGGCGCTCAATGGCCTCGATGGGCGCTATTTCATCGAGCAGCAGGAATACGACCTGATCATCCTTGATGTGATGCTGCCGGGCCTCAATGGCTGGCAACTGCTGCAATTGATCCGCCAGCGCGGCGCTACGCCGGTGCTGTTCCTGACCGCCAAGGATGCCATCGAAGACCGCGTGCGCGGCCTCGAACTGGGCGCCGATGATTACTTGCTCAAACCCTTCGCCTTTGCCGAATTGCTCGCGCGGGTGCGCACGCTGTTGCGGCGTGGGCCGCTGCGCGAGGCCGAGTCCTACAGCATCGCCGACCTCGAGATTGACGTGCTGCGGCGTCGGGTCAGTCGCGGCGGTCAGCGCATTGCCCTGACCAACAAGGAATTTGCCCTGCTGCAATTGCTCGCCAGCCGTCAGGGCGAAGTGCTGTCGCGCACGCTGATCGCCTCGCAGGTGTGGAACCTCAATTTCGACAGCGATACCAACATGGTCGAAGTCGCGGTGCGTCGCCTGCGGGCCAAGGTCGATGATCCGTACATGCCGAAACTGATCCACACCGTGCGCGGGGTCGGTTATCAACTGGAGGCGCCCGACAATGCGGTCTAGGTCGATCGCCTGGCGTCTGGCGCTGGCGTTCGCCGTGGTCTGCGCGTTGGTGCTCAGTGCGATTGGCGTGTTCCTTTATCGGTCGCTGGCATCGGAGATCGCTTACCGCGATGACCTGGCCCTGCTCGGTCGACTCGAGCAGGTGCGCGCGTTACTTGCTGACAGCGACAGCCTCGACGCCTTGCAGGCGCGTCCACGCCTGTACCAGAACATGCTCGGCAATCTCGACAGCCTGCTGCTGGTGCGCCGCGCCGATGGCTCGAATGTGATCGCGATCAATCCGCATCAGCGTGAGCTGCCGCCTTTGAAAGCCATCGCGCGCGAGCAAATGCCACAGCGCCGCGATGTACTGACCTGGCAGGCGCCGGACGGTGCCGAGCTGGCGCTGCTGTCCGGTGACGCCCAAGGGCCGAACGGCGAACCGCTGACGGTGATCGCCGGCAAGGTGCTGACCGAACGTGATCAGATGCTCGCCAGTTATCGCTTGCGCCTGTATCTGGCGGTCGGGCTTGGAGCGTTGCTAGCGTTCGCGCTGGGCCTGGTTCTGCTGCGCCGGGGGCTGCAACCGTTGCGGCAATTGAGCGAAGCGGTGCGCGGTATTGATCTGCGCAGCCTTGATCAACGTCTGCCCGCCAGCGGCACCCCGGCAGAGCTGCTCGAACCGGTGCAAGCGCTGAACGGCATGCTCGCGCGGCTGGACGACAGCGTGCAGCGGCTGTCGCAGTTTTCTGCCGATCTGGCTCACGAGATCCGCACCCCGCTGCACACCTTGCTCGCCAGCAACGGCCAGGCGCTGAATCACCCGCGCAGCACGGTGGAGTATCAGGAATTGCTGGCCTCGAACATGGAAGAGTTCGAACGCCTCAAACGCATGGCCGAGAACCTGATGTTCCTCGCCCGCGCCGAACAGGCCGAGCGGGCACTCGACTTGCGCACGCTGGAATTGCACGAGGTCGGCAATGAATTGTGCGATTACTTCGAAGCGCTGGCGGACGACCGCAATATCCGTCTGGGAAATGCGCTGCACGGCGAACTGCTGGCCGACCAGCAACTGCTGCAGCGCGCCCTCGGTAATCTGCTGGCCAACGCGGTGCGCCACGCCGATGAAGGCACGCTGATCAGCCTGCGCCGCCACGATGAGCCGGGCGTGTGCTGGCTGCAGGTACACAACCACGGCCCGGTGATCGCGCCAGAGCATCTGGGCAAACTGTTCGACCGCTTCTATCGCGTCGACCCTTCACGGGCACAGCCTGGAGATTCCGGTGGGCTGGGGCTGGCGATTGTGCAGTCGATCCTGCTGTTGCATGGCGGGCAGGTCAGGGTGAGCAGTAATGCGAGTGGCACAGTGTTTGAGTTGGGTTTTGTCCTGAGCCAATGATGCGCCGTGCAAGTATTCTGAAACTCAGCTAGAGTTTGGTGACTAGTGCATCGCATGTGATGCATTTCATTTACTTATCTATAAATGCATCGTAAACAGTGCAGGTTTGCGCAATGGAACAGATCGGCGAAGTGATCAGAAGCTTGCGCAAGGCGCGCAAACTCTCTCAGCAGGCACTGGCTCAACAATACGGCATGAGCCGCGCGACCATCTCGGGCATCGAAAACAACACGGTCTCTGAAATCGGCCTGCGCAAGGTTGAGGCGATACTCAACGGCTTCGGTTACGAGCTGGTTGCCGTTCCCCGCAAGTCCAATCGCCCAACCCTCGACACTCTGCAAAAAGTGAATTTCCATGACTGAAACGCCGGACAGGTTGCACATCCGTGTGGGTGAACAGGTGGTCGGGACGCTGGGGCGCGGGCAGGTTCGCGACGACAGTGTGTTCAGTTATCGCGAAGATGCCAGCGCCGACAACGCGGTATCGCTGACGATGCCCACTCGCCTGGACAGCTATGGCTGGGTGCATGGCATTCACCCCGTCTTCGAGATGAACCTGCCCGAAGGCGCGCTGCGTGAGGAGTTGATGCGACGCTTCAGTAAAGCCGTGCGTGGCTTCGATGATTTTGCTTTGTTGGCTATCGTCGGGCCTCATCAGCTCGGCCGTCTGGCAATTGCCAGTGCACCGGCGACTGATCAGCCTCCGGCAACATCCCTCAGCGATCTGCTGGTGCACGATGGTGCTCAGGGGCTGTTCGAAGATCTGCTACAGACCTACGGTCAGTATTCCGGAGTGTCTGGCGTGCAGCCCAAAGTGCTGGTGCGTGACAGCGCTGCCGCGATTGATCGCCTGACTCATCGGGGCGCGACTCATCTGGTCAAGGCCTTTCGAGCCGAAGAGTATCCGCAGCTGGCAACCAATGAATATTTCTGTATGCGGGCGGCGCAGCACTGCGGTCTTGAAGTGCCAACATTCGAGCTCAGCGAGCGCGGCAAATTTCTGGTGGTCGAGCGTTTTGACCTGAGCGATTCGGGGTACCTCGGTTTCGAAGATTTTTGTGTACTGAACGGGTGGCCGTCGAAGGCCAAATACGACGGTTCCTATGAAGGTGCCGCGCGGCAGATCAAGGCATTCGTTTCGCCGCAGTTGCTGGGCTCTGCCCTGGAAGCGTTTTTCAAGATTGTCGCGTTGTCCGCGGGGCTGAAAAACGGTGATGCGCATCTGAAGAACTTCGGCGTGCTTTACGAAGATTGTGCAGAGCAGTCATCCGTCAGGCTCGCGCCGGCGTACGACATCATCACAACGTCGGTTTATATCAAGAGCGACAGCATGGCGCTGCTGCTGGGCGGTTCAAAAGCCTGGCCCAAGTACAAGATGCTGGTGCGGTTCGGTCGTACGGCATGCAACCTGACCGAGGCGCGTTGCAACGAATTACTGCAACAAGTGGCTCACGGCATGCAGATGGCGATGAAGGAAATGGCCGAATACAGTCGCAAGCGTCCCGAGTTTGCCGAAATGGGCGAGGCGATGATCGAACAGTGGACTTCCGGCCTGCAACGCAGCTTGATCAAGGGCTGATGTTCAGCGCAGCTGATCGCGAAACTGCCCCGGCGTCATCCCGGTCCAGCGCTTGAACGCGCGGCTGAAGCTGCTGGTGTCGGCAAATCCCAGCAGGTAACTGACCTCGCTCAACGAACACTGTGGATCGCGCAGGTGCAGCAGCGCGAGGTTTTCGCGGCTCTCGTTGAGCAGCGTGTCGAAGCGACAGCCCTCATCCGCCAGATGCCGTTGCAGGCTGCGCAGGCTCAGGTGCAAGGCCTGGGCGATGCGTTCGGCGCTGGGTTCGCCTTCGGGCAGTTGTTCTTCGATGGCGTCGCGCACCTTGCGCTCCCAGGTCAGCGGTTGGAGCTGGGCCAGGGTGCGCTTGAGCACCGCTTCGTTGTGTTCGGCCAGTTCCGGGTTGGCGTCGTCGAGGTGGCTGTCGAAGTCGGCGAGGGCGAATTCCAGGCGATCTTCGGCGCAGGAGAAATGCACCGGAGCGCGGAATACCTTGTGCCACTGATGTGCATCGGACGGTTCCGGGCGGCGCAGGTACACCGCCAGCGGCGCGTAATCGCGACCCAGGCGATTGCGGCAGGTGCGTACGTAGATCGCGGCAAACGCGTCGATGGCTTCGAAGGCCGGCGCCGGATTGCCTGACGGAATTTTCAGACGAAACAGATAGCGGTCATCGCTGCGGCTCAGCTCCAGTTCCAGCGCATCGCTGACCACCGGGTGATAACGCACGATGCGTTCGAACACCTCGCGCAGGCTGCCGCTGGCCACCAGCGCGTAACCGAGCGCATGGAACGTGGTCGGGCTGACGAAGCGCGAGACCCGCAGGCCGATCGCCGGATCGCCGCTGAACTGCACCGCCAGTTGCCACAGGCGCGTGGTGCCGGACAACGGATACCGCGCGTTCGGGTCGTCCATCAACTGCGGATCAAGCCCGGCCTGTTGGCACAGGCCGAGACTGTCCAGCCCCAGCGCATCGAGTTGCTTGCGCAAGGCACGGGTCCAGCTGGCGAGCGAGGTCGGTTCCTTCATGCTGATTGGCGCTTCCGGTCAACAGGTTGGCGTTCACGGCTACCATCAATAAAGCTTTCGCAAGGCAGGATGCGAACATCAATAACCAGAGGATGGAAGCATGGACCGTACTTCTGCAAGTCCCCAGCGACACAATGCTGCCCAGCGATCAGCGCATATTCGCGAAGTGGTGCTGGCCAAAGGCGTCGAACTGCGTGAGCGTTACCCGATCCTGCAGCATCAGGATGCCCTCGGTGCGGGCATTCTGACCGTTGCTCTGGCCGGGATGATCGGTTCGGCGACGTTGTACATCACGGGCCATATGGCGTGGTGGGTGTGCCTGTTGCTCAACGCGTTTTTCGCTTCCCTGACCCATGAGCTGGAGCACGACCTGATCCACAGCATGTATTTCCGCAAACAACGCGTGCCGCACAACCTGATGATGGGCCTGGTGTGGCTGGCGCGGCCAAGCACGATCAACCCGTGGATTCGCCGTCATCTGCACCTCAATCACCACAAGGTCTCCGGCACCGAAACCGACATGGAAGAACGCGCGATCACCAACGGCGAGCCTTGGGGTTTTGCGCGCTTGCTGATGGTCGGCGACAACGTGATGTCGGCGTTCATCCGCATGCTGCGGGCCAAGACCTGGGCGCACAAGTTCAGCATCATCAAGCGCACGCTGAAGGTCTATGCGCCGCTGGCGCTGGTACATTGGGGCGCGTGGTATGTGTTTCTCGGTTTTCATGCGGCGAATGGCATCGCCTACCTCATGGGTTCGCCGATTGAATGGTCGGCGACCACGCTGTCGGTGATGCAGGTGATCGATATCGCGGCGGTGGTGATCATTGGCCCGAACGTGCTGCGCACCTTTTGCCTGCACTTCATCAGCTCGAACATGCATTACTACGGCGACATCGAGGCGGGCAACGTGCTGCAGCAATGCCAAGTGCTCAATCCGTGGTGGTTGTGGCCGCTGCAGGCGTTCTGCTTCAACTTCGGCAGCAGTCACGGGATTCATCATTTTGTGGTGAAGGAACCGTTTTACATTCGCCAGCTGACCGTGCCGGTGGCGCACAAGGTGATGCGCGAGATGGGCGTGCGGTTCAATGATTTCGGCACGTTTGGGCGGGCGAACCGGTTTGTTCGCAAGGATGAATTGGTGCAGGAAGAGGTGCGCACTGCCCGGGCGTGATAGCTGAGTTTGAGGGCCTCATCGCTGGCAAGCCAGCTCCCACAGGTTTCAGTGTCATTCAAAGGATTTGTGAACGACATCGAACCTTGTGGGAGCTGGCTTGCCAGCGATAGCGGTGGTTCTGGCAGTATCAATCCGGCTGAAATGGCGAAGCACTCAAAATCACCCCGGTCTCCTCCACATATTTCTGCCAATGCCCGATCAACGTGCTGAGCTTGTCCGGCTGACTCAAGGCCAGATCATGAATTTCCCCCGGATCACTGCTCAAGTCATAAAGCTGCCAGGTCGCCGGCCCCACCGGCCCGGGGATCCACACCGCTTTCCACGACCCCTGACGAATTGCCCGGCGCCCGAATAATTCCCAGCCAGTAATGGTGTGCTCGTCATGCACCTGCGCCGTCTCGCCGGACAAAAAGCCCAACCAGGATTTGCCACGCAGCGGCGCCACCGGTTTGCCGTGCCATTGCTTGCCCGGATGGCGCACGCCGGCCAGATCGAGAATCGTCGGAGTGATGTCCATCACCGTGCCAAAGCCGTGGCTGATCTGCCCTTTGATCGGCAGTTGCGGATAGTGCAGCAGCGCCGGTACGCGAATCCCGCCTTCGGTGGTGAACGCCTTGAACAGCCGTGACGGCGCCGTCGCCACCTGCGCCCAGCTCGGCCCGTACCAGACGTAGGAATTGGCACGGCCGATGTTGTCGAGGCTGTTGTCGTAATGCTGATTTAGGTAGGTCAGCAGTTCCGGGCCGAACTTGGGGAACGCTTCCAGCAGCGCGCCCTCGGCGCCGTTATCGGACATGAACAGGATGAAGGTGTTATCGAGCTGCCCCTGCTGGCGCAGGTAATCGACCACCCGGCCGATGTTCCAGTCCATGCGCTCGACCATCGCCGCGTAGACCTCCATGGCCCGCGCGGAAATCTGCCGTTGCTCAGCGCTCAGCGCAGTCCATTGCGCATTCAGTTGAATCAGTGGATGCGGCTCGATATCCGGCTCGATCAGGCCCAGCGTCTTGAGTTTCTCCAGGCGTTCGAGACGCAAGACTTCGGGACCGGCGTCGTAACGGCCACGGTATTTTTCGACGATGTCGGCCGGTGCCTGCAACGGCCAATGCGGTGCGGAGAACGGCAGATAAGCGAAGAATGGCCGGCTCTGATCGCGCTCCTTGAGAAACTGCAGCAGCTTGTCGCCGAAGGCATCCGACGAGTAGAAATCCTTGGGCAGCTCATCGATAAAGGTGTCGTCTTCGATGTACAGCGCCGGAGTCGATTTCAGCAGGCCAGGGGTGTGTTCATCGTAAGTCGGCTCGAAACCATAGTGGTTGGCCGCACCCGGCAGCAACGAGAACGAACGCTCGAAACCGCGGGCCTGCGGCGCCAGTTCAGCCGTCAGGCCGAGGTGCCATTTGCCGCTCATCAACGTCTGGTAACCGGCCTCGCGCAGCAGCTCGGGCAGGGCCACAACGCGGTCGTTGAGATAACCCTCGTAACCCGGTTTGCCAATCAGTTCCGGAGTCAGCGCTTCGGCCATGGTGCCGATGCCGGCGATGTGGTGATCGGTGCCGGTCAGCAGCATCGAACGGGTTGGCGAGCAGGTCGGTGCGGTGTGGAAATCGGTCAGGCGCAGGCCGTTGCTGGCCAGAGCATCCAGGTTCGGTGTGGCAATTTCGCCACCGAAGGCGCCGAGGTCGGAGAAGCCGAGATCGTCGGCCAGAATCACCAGAAAGTTGGGGCGTTGCGGCATCGATAAAGCTCCTCTCAATAGGCAATGAACGACAGCGGCAGATCGCGGATCTGCACCGGCAGGCTCGGTTGATAATGGTCGTCACTGGTCAGTTCGTGCAGCAGCTCTTCGCGCAGTTGATGGAAGTCGAAACTGCTGCGCTGACGCGGGTGTGGCAAGGCGATGTCTACCACTTGCTTGATCCGTCCCGGACGCGGCTCCATCACCACCACGCGATCGGCGAGGAAGATCGCTTCTTCGACGTCATGGGTGACGAGGATCGTGGTGATTTTTGCCCGGTCACGGATCGCCAGCAGCTCGTCCTGCATCTGCTGGCGGGTCAGTGCATCGAGCGCGCCGAACGGTTCGTCGAGCAGCAGAATCCGTGGACTGGCGACCAGTCCGCGAGCAATCGCCACGCGCTGGGCCATGCCACCGGAGAGCTGATGCGGATAGGCGCGGGTGAAATCGCGCAGGCCGACCAGATCGATGAAATCGTTGATGCGCTGCTGCTTTTCGGCATTGCTCAGCGGCTCGTTGACCAGGCCCAGACCGATGTTGTCGGCCACGGTCAGCCACGGAAACAGACGGTGCTCCTGAAACACGATGCCACGCTCGCCGCCGATGCCGCTGACGGCTTTGCCATCGACGCTGATCTGCCCGCGAAACTGCGTATCCAGACCCACCAGCAAACGCAGCAAGGTGGATTTGCCGCAACCGCTAGACCCGACGATGGCGACAAATTCGCCCTCGGCGATGTCGAGGTTGAATTCGCGAATCGCCTCCAGTTCGAAACCGTCGACGTCGAAGGATTTGCCTACGTGGGTGAAGCTGACAATCGGTGCGTTCATGCGTGTCTCCAGCGAGTGGCGCGAATTTCCAGGCGTTGGCCGATGAGGTTGAGCAGGGCGCCGGTGAGGCCGACCAGCAGCATCCCGGCCATGATCAGGTCCATGCGCAGCAGTTGTTGGGCGCCGATCATCTGACTGCCGATGCCGCCGTTGGACGGCATGAAATATTCGGCGCCGATGGTGCCGAGCCAGGCGTAGATCAGGCTCAGCCTGAGCCCGGCGAAAATCCCCGGCGCCGCACCCGGCAGCACCAGACGGCGCAGGCGCTGACCGAGGCTCAGGCGCAGCACCTGCGCGGCTTCGTTGAGTTGTGGCGAGAGGTTGGCGACGCTGCGCTGAGTGGCGATGAACAACGGAAAGAACGCGGCGAGGGCGACGAATACCCACTTCGATAATTCACCCAGACCGAACCACGCGGTGAGCAGTGGCACCCAGGCGAAAATCGCAATCTGGCGAATGGCGGCGAGGGTCGGGCCGAGCAGCCGTTCGCTGATCTTCGACAGACCCAGCAGCAAGCCAAGGGTGAAACCGAGGCCGCCACCCAGTAACAGACCGCCAAGGGTACGACCGAGGCTCAGGGCCATGCCGCTGATCAGCGTGCCATCGAGCAGACCGTTTTTTGCCGTTTGCAAGACTGCCAGCGGGCTGACCAGGATATTAGCGTCGATCCATTGCTGATCGCTCGCCACCTGCCACAAACCGATCATGCCCAGTGGCACCAGCCACGGTTGCACTCGCTGCCAGCCTTCATAACGCGGACCACGGCGAATTTCTGCGGTGGCGGGGTGCGGCCAGTGCACCAGTTTGCGGTCGAGCCAACCGATACCGCGATCCATCGCCACGCCGAGCAGACCGATGACAGCGATGCACACGAACACGATGTCGAGCATGAACAGTTGCCGTGCCCAGACCATCAGGTAGCCGATGCCTTCGCTGGACGCCAGCAGCTCCACCGCCAGCAATGAAGTCCAGCCAGCGGCCAGGGCCAGACGCACGCCGGCCATGAACGCCGGCAGCGCGGCCGGCAACACCAGACGCCGGATCAGCAGGTAGGGAGGCAGGCGCAACACGGAGGCGGCTTCGCGCAGTTTCGGCTGCGCATCACGCACACCGACCAGGGTGTGCAGCGTCACCGGCACCACGATGGCCTTGATCAGCACCACCAGTTTCAACACTTCGCCGATGCCGAAAAACACCATGAACAGCGGAATCCACGCCAGTGTCGGCACCTGTGCCAAACCGGCGAACGTCGGGAAAATCAAACGTTCCAGACGCCGACTGAATCCCAGAGCCGCGCCGAGCACCGCCCCCGCCGAAATCCCGGCGAGCAGGCCCCAGAGCAAGCGTTGCAAGCTGATCCACAAATGACTCCACAGTTCGCCATGGGCCAGTTCGATGGCGCTGTTCCACACCAGCGATGGCGCCGGCAGAATCTGTTCGCTCATCCACTGATTGCGCGCGGCCAGCCACCACAGGGCGAACAGACTGATCGGCAGCAGCCAGGGCAGCAGACGTTGATTCAGGCTGGGCCACTGCCGCCGACTTTTCAGTGGCGGCGCGGGCAGCGGCAGGCTGAGCAGGGAATCACGGGCCATGGGTGACCTCCGTTGTCGGGTTGGATCGGGAGCAGGATCAAAAGATCGCAGCCTTCGGCAGCTCCTACAGGGGGACGCGTCCGTGAATTCGCCCCTGTAGGAGCTGCCGAAGGCTGCGATCTCTAGCGGTATTAGCTATAAACAAATTGTTATAAGCGATATCTAAAATATTGAATTTGGAGATAAGCAGCGCCATTTAAGGCTTCCAGCGCATCGCGCATCCAATGCATTCGAAGAATATTTTCGATGCTGTTAATGCATACGCCGCTGCAAGCCACGTGGCTTCTCGCTTAGCGTAAAAAGCTATAAAAATGTGCATTTATAGTATTTAAGCGAAGGTCGTGCTTCGGCCTACTTTCGGTTCCTCAACGCCCGTCGTGATCAAGGAGCCGCACCCATGAACCTTCCCTTCAAACGAGTCTTCAACCTGTTTGCCATCCCGGCGCTGGCGGGCCTGCTGGCGTTCAACGCGCAGGCTGACGAACTCAAGGAAATCAGGATCGCCGTGCCTGACCTGAGCGCTGGCACCCAGCACAGTGGCGGCGGTGTGGTGGACGTGCTGCGTGACCAGCAGATCTTCGAAAAAGCCTTCGCCGATCAGGGCATCAAGATTCAGTGGAGCTTCTTCAAGGGCGCCGGGCCGGTGATCAACGAGGCGTTTGCCAACGGTCAGGTCGATCTGGCGTATCTGGGCGACCTCGCGGCGATCATTGGTAAATCCAACGGTCTCGACACACGTTTGCTCAGCGCCAGTGCGCGTGGGGTGAAGCAATATCTGGGCGTGGTGCCGGGCTCGGGGATCAAGACCCTGCAGGATCTGAAAGGCAAGCGCGTGGCGATCTTCCGTGGCACCGCCACGCAGTTGTCGTTTGATGCGGCGTTGGCCAGTCAAGGCTTGAGCGAGAAGGATCTGAAAGTGATCAATCTCGATTTTAGCGGGGCGGTTGCGGCCTTGGCGGCGAAACAGATCGACGCGTCGTGGGGCAGCTCAGGGCTGACGGCACTGCAAGCCAAGGGGCTGGCTGAATTGCCGCTCAATACCAAGGATCTGGGCGGCGCCGGCAGTGTGCAATCGGTGCTGGTCGGCACCGGCAAGTTTGTCGACGGGCACCCGGAGGTCGTGGCAAAACTGCTCAAGGCGCAGCAGCAGGCCGTGGAATGGCTGACCCAGGACAGCAACAAGGACGCTTACGTGCAACTGGTGTCCGGGCTGGCGAGTTATCCACCGGTGATCCTGACCCAGGACCTGCAGGATCAGAAACTCAGCGAAGTGTTCCCATCGACGCTGGACCCGGTGTTCCTCGGCAAATTGCAGGACTCGGTGGATCTGGCGGCGCAGCAGAAGCTGATTCGCAAGCCGTTCAAGGTCAGCGATTGGGTGGCGCCTGAACTGGCGGCGGCCAAGCTTTAACAGAAAAAGATCGCAGCCTTCGGCAGCTCCTGCAGGGGAATGCGTTCTCCTGCAGGAGCTGCCGAAGGCTGCGATCCTTTGATCTTCAAACCGCGACGCTGATCGCCTGCTTATCCACCGCCACCAACGTCTCGATCATCGCTCGTGCTGCCGGCGACAAACGAAACCCGGTGCGGCTGACGATCCCGCAGCGCGCATTCATGCTCTCCAGATTCTGCGGCAGGTTGCGCCAGTGCAGCAGCGCCAGCGAACCCTGGGCGATGTCCTCGACGAATGCCTCCTCCGTGCCCACGCCAATCGCATTGGATTGCAGCACCACCTTCACCAGCGCCGGGAAATGCTCGGTCTCGATGGTCGGCGAAAAGTCGATCCGGCCGCTGAGGTTCGCCAACAATTTGCGAATCCCCGGCGGGATCAGCGTGGTCGCCAGCGGGTAGTCGAACATGTCATTGGTCGACAGACTTTCCTTGGCCAGCAACGGATGCCCGGGGCGGCAGAAAAACACCCCGCGCTTGGGTGTCAGGGCCTGGGTCTGGAAGTTCGGATCGGCCTCAAAATGGCGGATGTCGGCGATGAAGAATTCGATCTCTTCACGGCTCAGCGCGCGGCTGAGTTTTTCCCAGTTATCCACCTGAAAACAGGTACGCACTTTCGGGTGCGCGTTGATGAATTGCGCCACCGCATCCGGCACCAGTTTCACCGCCGGGGCCGGGCCGCAGCCGAAGTGCAGTTCACCGGCATCGAGCTTGGTCATCTGCGTCACTTCCGCGCTGAGCAACGCTGCGCCCTGCACCAGGGTCAGCGCGTGTTGCAGCACCACCTGGCCTTCGGGCGTGGGGCGCAGATCCTTGTTGCCGCGATCCACCAGCACGCAGCCGAACTCCTGCTCCAGCCCTTGAATGCTGCGGCTGAATGCCGGTTGGGTGATGCCCATGGCGTCCGCCGCACGGACAAAACTGCGGTGTTCGTTGAGGGCGATGAAGTAGCGCAACTGGCGAAGATCCATATGCTTTTCCGGCATCCTAAAAATAGCTCGAAGGCATTTGCGACGAGGGTTGCTTGAGGTTTTAAATGCAAGCTCTTATTCCGTCAACGAAGCATGTGAATATCTATTAGATGTAAATGGAATATAGATAGAGCGATGCTTCGCTGCCGCCCAACCGCAAGCAGTCGATGAGGGTCTACCCATGAGCAATGCCGCACTCGCTGTAAAACCCGCTGTCCACGCGCTGGAAATTCACCCGGTGGCCGGCCGTATCGGCGCCGAGATCCGTGGTGTGCACCTGTCCGGTGAGCTGGATGCCGCCACGGTCGAAGCCATCCAGCAGGCGCTGATTCAGTACAAGGTGGTGTTCTTCCGCGAGCAGACCCAGCTCGACGATCAGCGCCAGGAAGCCTTCGCCCATCTGCTCGGCGAACCTGTGGCGCATCCCACCGTGCCGGTGCGCGAGGGCACGCGTTATCTGCTGGAACTGGACGGTGCCGAGGGCCAGCGCGCCAACTCCTGGCACACCGACGTGACCTTCGTCGACGCCTACCCGAAAGCCTCGATCCTGCGCTCGGTGGTGGCCCCGGCCTTTGGTGGCGACACCCTGTGGGCCAACACGGCGACTGCCTACAACGAACTGCCAACGGAGCTGCGTGAGCTGGCGGACAAACTGGTCGCCGTGCACAGCAACGAGTACGACTACGCTGGGGCCAAGCCGGACGTCTCGGCAGAGAAGCTTGAACGCTATCGCAAGATCTTCACTTCGACTGTTTACGAGACCGAGCACCCGGTGGTCCGCGTGCACCCGATCAGCGGCGAGAAGAGCTTGTTGCTGGGGCACTTCGTCAAACGTATCAAGGGTTATTCGCAAGCCGATTCGGCGCACTTGTTCGGCCTGTTGCAGAGCCATGTGATCCGTCAGGAAAACACCGTGCGCTGGCGCTGGAAGGCGGGCGATGTGGCGATCTGGGATAACCGTTCGACCCAGCATTATGCGATTGATGATTACGGCACTCAGGATCGCATCGTGCGGCGGGTGACGCTCAAGGGGGAGGTGCCGGTTGGGGTGAACGGGCAGCGTAGTCAAACCATTAAAGGCGCGGATATCGTCGGCGTTTGATAAGGCCCCATCGCTGGCAAGCCAGCTCCCACAGAGATTTGTGTCGGACACAAAGGATGTGAACAACGCAAAACCTGTGGGAGCTGGCTTGCCAGCGATGCTTTTAACTACCACACACCGATTTGCACGACCTTCTCGGTCTCCGGCTCGCCATAGCGGAACCGCTGTCCACGCACATCAATCTCCTGATGACTGATCGTGGTCCGCCGCTTCAATCCGCGCACCCATTCAAACAGATACCCCGCATGCTCCTCGCGCACCGCCGCGTACGCCGGATCCTCACCCAGATCGCGCAACTCCTGCGGATCATTCAACAGGTCAAACAGTTGCGGCTGGAAACCGTCGTACGCCAGGTATTTCCAGCGCTCGCTGCGCACCATGGTCATGCGGCAACGGTCGATCGGCTGACCGAGTCGCTCACGCGCAGGCGCCTGGAAGGCGTAGTCGTATTCGCTGATGGCGTAGCGGCGCCAATCGGGATTTTCGCCGTGCAACAGCGGGATCAGCGAGCGTCCTTCCAGCCGATGCTCGGCGCCCGGCAAGCCCAGTGCCTGGAGAAACGTCGGCAACGCATCAATGGTTTCCGCCAACCGCTCATCCACCGTACCCCGGGTGATGTCCGCCGCGGCGCGCGGGTCGCGCACGATCAATGGCACGCCAACCGCTTGCTCCAGCAAAAACTCCTTTTCGCCCAGCCAGTGGTCGCCAAGAAAGTCGCCGTGATCGCTGGTGAACACGATCAACGTGTCATCCCAACGTCCGTTGCTCTGCAGAAAATCGAACAGCCGCCCGAGTTGATCATCCACCTGCTTGATCAGGCCCATGTAGGTGGGGATTACATTCAATCGTACTGAATCACGAGAGAAGTTGAGGCTTTCCTCATGTTGACGAAACGCCGTATATACGGGGTGTTTGCTGGCTTCGGAGGGCGTCGCGCGGACCGCTTCGAGAATCGATTTCGTACTGTACAAGGCGTGGTATGGCGCCGGTACGATATAGGGCCAGTGCGGTTTGATATAAGAGAGGTGTAAACACCACGATTTCTCACCTTGCTCGGTGATGAAGTCGATGGCTCGATTTGTAGTGTAGACAGTCTCTGAGAACTGCTCGGGAATTCGCGCTGGTAAATGGGCATGACGCATGTGCCAGCCGCTGAGGATTTCGCCGTTCTCGCCTTCGGCGGCGTTGGCCCAGTCGTGCCAGGGATTGCGCCCGTCGAAACCCTGCTCGCGCAGGTAATGGGTGTAGGGTGCGGACTCGCGTTTGTCGTCGAACAACGGGTCGTCGGGGAAGATTCCGTCGTGGCGGAAGTACGGTTCGAAACCGACCTCGTTGAGCACCTCGGCCTGCGCGCTGTCCGGGTTGATCGCCAGACGCTGCAAGGCATCGACGTTGGCCGTGGCGTGGGTCTTGCCGACCAGCGCGGTGCGGATGCCGTGGGGGCGCAGGTAGTCGCCGATCGTCAGTTCTTCCAGCGGCAACGGCACGGCGTTCCACGCCACCTGATGGCTGCTGACGTAGCGCCCGGTGTAGGCCGACATCCGCGACGGCCCGCAAATCGTGCCCTGGGTGTAGGCACGGCTGAAGCGCACGCCGGCGGCGGCCAGGCGATCGATGTTCGGCGTGTGCAGATGCGGATGGCCATAGCAGGACAGGTAATCGCGGCGCAGCTGATCGCACATGATGTACAGCACATTGCGCACGGGGTTTTGCGGGTTGGACATGGGGTTCACCGGTCAGAAAGACAGGTGGGGGTTGTCGCTTTCGGCGGGGGTGTTCGGCAAGTGCATTTGGGGAATGGGTTTTATGCAGGGGATGCATCGGTGCCTTTGGCGACGCCTTCGCTGGCAAGCCAGCTCCCACAGGATTTGCGCCGGGCACAAATGATGTGAACACCCGGACTTTGTGGGAGCTGGCTTGCCAGCGATCGCGGCAGCTCAGACAGCTAAATTTTCGAGTGAACAAACCTCCTCACCCACCGCATCAATCGCCTTGATCTGCTCGATCATCGCCTCGGCCAGCGGCGACAACCGATACCCCGCCCGACTGACAATCCCGTAGCGGGTGTACAGCTCTTCCAGATCATCGGCCAACCCTTCGATCCGCAAACATACCAGCTCACCCTTGGCCTGATGCAGCGCATCGGAGTAGGCGCCAACGATCCCGATCGCCTCCGAACGCAGCACCACGCTGAGCAGGCTTGAGCTGTTTTCGCATTCCACATTCGGCGTGAAATCCGGGCGACCGCTGAGGTCGACGATGACCTTGCGCAGGTTCGGCGGGCGAATGCTCACCGCCAGTGGATAACTCATCAGTTGCTCGGCCGAGACGCGTTCAAATGCCGTTAAGGGATGCCCGGCGCGGCAGCAGAAATGCCATTTGCGCGGGCGCAATCGATGGGTCAGGTAATCCGGATCGGCCTCGAAGTGTCGAGTGTCGGCGACGAAGAATTCGAACTCCTCACTGAGCAGGCGTTTGCTCAGGCTCTGCCAGTCATCGACCTGAAATTGCACCCGCGCTTTCGGGTAGCGCCCGATGAACGCGCCGATCGCGCGCGGGATCAATCCGGCTGCCGGCGCCGGGCCGCAACCGAAGCGCAATTCGCCGGCCTCCAGGCCATTGAACTGGCTGATCTCGTTGGCCATCTGCTGCGCGCCGCTGACCAGTCGCCGGGCATGTTCGAGCAGCACCTGGCCTTGCTTGGTCGGTGGCAGTTCCTTGCGCCCGCGATCGATCAACTGGCAGCCAACGCTGTGTTCCAGCGCCTGAATGCTGCGGCTGAACGCCGACTGCGACAGGTTCACCGCCTGCGCGCCAGCGACGAAACTGCGTTGTTCGGCGAGGGCGATGAAGTGTCGAAGTTGGCGCAAGTCGATATGCATTTTTCACATAAAAAATATCCGGGAAATGCATTGGATATGCATTAGGTCGACTCCTTATAAAGGCAATCTCTTATGCAGTAAATATTTGTAAATCCATAAATAAATAACTTAAAAGAATATGCAGCGCTAAAGATGTCTGTGTGTTTTTTGACCAGGAGCCGCGCCATGAGTCCGTTGAACCTTGCGTCACCCTTAACGCCACGACGGCTCAAACGCCTGCCTCTGGCCCTGTTGCTGGCGGGTAGTGCCAGCTGGACTCACAGCTACGCCGCCGACGCCGACACCCCGCCACCAGCGCCCGCCGGCAAACCCGCGGCCAACGGCTCGCAGCTGGAAACCGTGACCGTCACCACCCGCCGTCGCGAAGAAAGTTCGCAAGATGTGCCGACGCCGATGAGCGTGGTCAGCGGCCAGACGCTGGAGACCCAGCGGGTCTACCGGATTCAGGATTTGCAGCAACTGGTGCCGAGCGTCAACGTCGCCTACATGCACGCGCGCCAGTCCAGCGTGTCGATTCGCGGCCTGGGCAACAACCCGGCCAGTGACGGTCTGGAAGGCAGTGTCGGCCTGTACATCGATAACGTGTACCTGGGCCGTCCGGGGATGGCGGTGTTCGACCTGATGGACATCGAACAGCTCGAAGTCCTGCGCGGGCCGCAGGGCACGTTGTTCGGCAAGAACACCACCGCCGGGGTGATCAACATCAGCACCCGCGCACCGACGTTCACCCCTGAACGCAGCATCGAAACCTCGTTCGGCGAGGATGGTTATTTCCAGACCAAGGGCACGATTTCCGGGCCGCTCAACGATCAACTGGCCGGACGCTTTTCGGCCTATCGCACCCGCAGCGACGGCGACATCAAAAACGAATACAACGGCCATGACCTGAACGGTGGCTCGCGCGATGGCTTCCGTGCGCAGTTGCTGTTCAAGCCCAACGAAGACTTCAACCTGCGCTGGATCGGCGACTACAACGAAGAGGATTCCAGCGCCGGCACCCGCGTGCTGTACAACACCGGGCCGACCATCAATGGTGTCAACCTCTACCAATCGCGGGCCAGTGCCGCCGGTGCGACGCTGGTCAATGGCTCGCACCGCAAGGTCAATCTGGACAACGATCAGCACGTTACCGTGCATCAGGGCGGCACGTCGGTGGAGGCCAACTGGACGCTGCCGAGCGATTTCACCCTGACCTCGATCAGCTCCTATCGCTTCTGGAATTTCACCCCGGCCAACGACGACGGTCTCAACGTTGCGGCGACCTACAACGCCGGGGTCTCAGTGGAAGACAAACAGTACTCGCAGGAATTTCGTCTGGCCTCGCCCAAGGGCGAGTTCTTCGATTACGTGGTGGGCGCGTACTACTTCGGCTCGGATCTGGATAACAAATCCTTCGCCTATTACGGCCCGCAGGCCGACATCTGGAACGGCACGCCACGCGGTGCCCTGGCCAACGTCGGCAGCGTCGGCAACGGCCACATCAAGACCGACAGTTTCGCCCTGTTCGCCCAAGGCACCTGGCACCTTACCGAACGCCTGGATTTCACCGCCGGCGTGCGCGGCACCTATGAAGAGAAGAATGCCTGGGTCACCCGCGATGCGCCGGTCGGTGGCGCCACTGTCACCGGCGCAGCGGCCACGGCACGACGCGGACGCACTGGCGCCTACGATTCCGGCGATCTCAACCAGTACAGCTCCAGCCCCTCCGGATTGCTCAACCTCAGCTATCGCATCACCGATGATCTGCTCGGCTATGCCACGCTGTCCCACGGGGAAAAATCCGGTGGGGTGAACCTTGCGGTGGGGTCTGCTCCAACCGCTGGCGCTGACTCGCTGCTGATTGGCACCGAACGTGCGAACAACGCCGAACTCGGTTTCAAAAGCACCCTGTGGGACCGGCGTCTGCGGCTCAATGCCAACGTGTTCTGGACCCAGGTCAACGCCTACCAGACCAACGCTTACGACGACGTCAACCGCGTGCAATACCTGACCAACGCCGGTTCGGTGCGCTCGCGTGGCGTCGAATTTGAAAGCACGGTAATCCCGTTGCGCGGCCTGACCCTGAACTTCAACGGCTCGTACAACGACGTCAGCTACCTCTCGTACAAGGATGCGCCATGCCCACCGGAAATCAGCCAGGCACCGGGCGCGCCGGCCTCTTGCGACCTCAGCGGGCACCAGGTGGTCGGCGCGTCGAAATGGATCGGCAACGCCAACGGCGAATACAAATGGAATCTGGCCAACGGCTTCGAACCCTACGTCACCGCCAGCTACGCGTTCCGCTCGAAAGCGGTGGGCACGGTCGAGGATTCCGACTACGGGCAGATCCCGAGTTATGCGGTGGTCAACCTGTCCACCGGTCTGCGCGGCGATTTCAATCAGGGCCAGTGGGACGTTTCGCTGTGGCTGAAAAACGCCTTCGACAAGACCTATTACACGACCCTGTGGACCGGCGGCAACGGCGGTTATGAAGGCCTGCTCGGTACGCCGCGCACCCTCGGCGTTACCGGTCGCTACGACTTCTGATCTGTCATTCAAGGAGCTGCATCATGTTGCCAGGCAAAACCGCTTTAGCGCTGTTGTTGTCCAGCGTGGTACTCAGTAGCACGGCGTTCGCCGCGCCCAGCGTGTACCCCACCGGCGTTACCCGCTATGACCCGAACAAGGCCTTTAACCAGTACGTGATCTTCAGTGGCGCCGACAAGCAGACGCACCTGATCGACATGAATGGCAATGCAGTGAAGACCTGGCCGCAGGCGGGTTTCCCGTCGGCGATCATCGACCCGCAACTGGTCGGTGGTGAGCGCGGGCATGTGCTGCTGCAACTCAGTGACAAGGAACCGGGCAAGCTCGGCTCGGCCGGCAACGGTCTGGGCAACCAGAGCGTCGGCGAACTGGACTGGAACGGCAAAGTGGTCTGGCAGTGGGGCGACAAGGCGCCCGGCGGTGCGGCGCAACAGCATCATGATCAGCGCCGGTTGAGCAACGGCAACACCGTGGTGCTGGCGAACAAGGTGCACCAGGTCAAAGGCTTCAAAGTGCCCGAGGTGATCGACGATGCGATCTATGAAGTCAGCCCCGACGGGCAGGTGAAATGGCAGTGGCTGGCCTCGGAACACCTGAACGAATTCGGCTTCACCCCGGAGCAATTGAAACTGGTGCGCGCCAGCGACAACCCGGATTACCTGCACATCAACAACCTCAGCGTGGTAGGGCCGAACAAGTGGTTCGACGCCGGTGACAAGCGCTTCAATCCGGACAACCTGCTGCTCGATTCCCGCAACGCCAACTTCATCGCGATCATCGACAAACACAGCGGCAAGGTGGTCTGGCGCCTCGGTCCGAACCTGCCGCTGATCAATCCGAAAACCGCGCAGAAACTGCCGCGACCGGTGGATCAATTCGTCGGCCAGCATGACGCGCACATCATCCCGGCTGGGTTGCCCGGCGCAGGCAACCTGCTGGTATTCGATAACCAGGGTTCGGCGGGGTATCCGAACGTCACCCTCGGGCTGATTTCCGGTTCGCGGGTGCTGGAAATCGACCCGGTTAAAAATGAGATCGTCTGGCAATACAGCGCGGCGAATTCGAAGCAGCCGGGGTGGGCGTTCTACAGCTCGTTCATCAGCAGCGCGCGACGTTTGCCCAACGGCAATACGCTGATCGACGAAGGCATGAACGGACGGTTTTTCCAGGTCACGGCCAGCGGTGAAAACGTCTGGGAATACGTCAGCCCGTATCTGGGCAAGGCGCCGGGCAGCGATGCAATCAGCAACTGGGTCTATCGCGCGTTGCCTGTGAGTTACGATTGGGTGCCGGCGGGTACGCCGCGTTCCGAGACCGCCGTGATTGCCCCGACATCGGCAGTGCAGCAGACCAGCGCCAGTCGTTAGTTAAAAAGGAATTAACGCTCGAATGAATAGCGATAAGTTATGTGCGAGATGAATAGTGCTTATTGCAATTTCGTTGAAAAGTTGCGTGGACAATAAGTGAATGTCCAACCATTCTGAGTGTCGTGAGTTTCCAGGAGGAAACTTGCGATCATCGGAAGACACTTATCCAACGATAAAGGAAATCTCGTTATGTCGAGCATTAATGGCAATTATGTAAACGCTAACGCTGGCGCCAAACTGACGATTACCGATGGCAACGACTCCAACGGCACCTTCAGCGGCAAGTTCAGTCAGAACGGCGTAAACTACGACATCGCTTACGGGCATTACCATTTCCAGAACAGCACCGGGCAGCCTACGATCATCACCTTCGCGGCTCTGAATGACGGCACCGGTTATCAGTCCTGGACGCTGTTCTCGCCGGATCACAACTACTCAAAAGTTCGTGCGGTGGGTTCGCGAACCAACTTTGATGGTGATGTTGTTGGCCTGGCTGGAGAGTTTGTTAAACAGTAATTTTGTGTGACAAAAAAGCCGTTATGCTATTGAGCCTGGCGGCTTTTTTCTTACATGAAATAAGTCATTTTCATGTTGTTTGTGCTTCCTGTGGATGACAGCGCTTGCTGGTGTTTGATTCTAAGCTCGCGGTGGAATTAATCATTCGATCAGGACGCTTACATGCAAAACGCACTTTATTCCAACACACTCGACGGCCCTTCTCTGACCATTGTCGATTCCGATGACCGCACCGGGGTCTTCGGCGGCACGTTGCATCACCAAGGCATCAACTACGGCATCGTCAGTGGCCGTTACGCCAGCCTCAACGGCTACCAGCCGCCAACCGTGGTCACGCTGATTGCCAATAACCAGGATCACGGTTATTTCGCCCTGACCCTGTTCTCGCCAAGTCGCGGCACTCATGAACTGCAGGGGCACTGCGTGCGCGTTACCTATGACGGCGTGGTCAGCAGCCTGCCGGGCGACTTCGTTCGCCATGCATGAGGCGCAGCCAGCGCCGGATTTTTCTCACAAAACATCAAGCAAGGATGCTGCACATGTCCACGATCAACGGCGTTTATCGTCATGAACCTTCAGATACAACCTTGACCCTCGTCGAGGGCGATGACCGCACCGGCAGTTTCACCGGCACGTTGTCCGAGTCCGGCACCGATTATCCGATCGCATTTGGCAATTTTCACTTCAGGCATGGTTTTTCAACAGGCCCGGTCGCCATCTCTTTCAATACGCTGACGGCAGATGGCACGGCGCAAGCCTGGGTGATGTTCTCACCCGATCAGGCTTACACACGCTTGCGGGCACTGGGCAGCGCTGCCGATCTGAGCGGCGATGTCGCGCTGACAGGCCTTGAATTCATCCGACAAAAACCCTGAAAAAGCCCGGATTGAAGGCTTTTCGCATGCCTTCGCCGAATATTTTTCATGCTTGAAAAGCATTGTAAATTTTGACCTCGGCGCCAGCCCTTGCAGGGCGTGGCTTCGGACAGATCATCAAAAATTTTTATTCATAAAAAATCTAAGCACATCGATAAAAGTTACTTTCGGAGATAAGCCATTACTCCAATGATTCACCCAACGACCGGTCGCCCGGGGGATGTTTGCGGCGACCCGTCGGGTACTTCGCAAAGAGACCGCAGGGAGTGAATCAATGGGCAATGTCCAGACCGCCGCCAGTGCACAGGAGGTGCTGTGGCGCCAGGCACCGAGTGGCGAATTGGTCGATCTCGGCCGGCCCCATCGTGTGCCGCTGGGGCAGCTGCGGTTGCAGCGTGTGCCCAAGGGCATTCTGAGCCGCCGTGAAACCATTCTGCTCGGTGTGCTGGCGCTGCTGGTGCACGGCGCGGTGATCTACTGGATCAACCAGCATCCGACGCCGGCATTGCCGATCGTGCCGCCGGAAATTCCACCGATGACCATCGAGTTTTCGCGGCCGGCGCCACCCGCGCCACTAGTGGTCGAACCGCCGCCACCGGCACCGGTCGTTGAGCCACCGCCGCCGGTTGAAGACGAGTTGGCGGTGAAGCCGCCGCCACCCAAACCGATTCCCAAGCCCAAGCCGAAACCGGTGGCCAAACCGGTGCCGAAACCGGCACCCAAAGCCGTTGAACAACCACCTGCGCCGCCGCAACCGGCAGCCCCAGTCGCAGCGCCAGCGCCACCTGCACCACCGGCTCCGGCTCCGGTAACGCCGGCCTCGGCCAACGCCGCGTATTTGAAGAATCCGGCGCCGGAATATCCATCGCTGGCCCAGCGTCGCGGCTGGGAAGGCACGGTGATGCTAAGGGTGCACGTATTGGCCAATGGCAAGCCCGGTGAAATTCAGATTCAGAAAAGCAGTGGTCGGCAGCAACTCGACGATGCAGCACTCAATGCCGTCAAGCAGTGGAGCTTCGTGCCGGCCAAGCAGGGTGATGTCGCCCAGGACGGCTGGGTCAGCGTGCCCATCGATTTCAAGATTCATTAAACCGAAACCTATTCGCGCTAAATGTTTACACGAGGGAACACATCATGACGTTACTGGCCTCTCCACTGGAATCCATCGAAAGTGCGGTGATCTGGCTGCTGGTGGTTTTTTCCGTTGCCACCTGGGGACTGGCGCTGCTCAAGGCTGTGCAGTTCGGTCGTCTGAAGGCGCAGGATCGCAAGTTTCATAAACGTTTCTGGGCGGCGTCGAGTCTGGATTCAGCCGCGGAATTGAGTGAAACCCAGCCCGGCGCTGCCGCCCGGGTAGCACAGGCCGGTTACGCGGCGATCCAGGTGGGTGAGGCGCCGCAGGCCAATGACCTGAGCCAGGCGATCAACCATCAGGATCGATTGGAGCGTGCCTTGCGTCAGCAGATCGTTCGCGAACGCCGTTCGCTGGAAACCGGTCTGGCAGTGGTTGCGAGTATTGGCAGCACCTCGCCGTTCATTGGCCTGTTCGGCACGGTGTGGGGAATCATGGAAGCGCTCAAAGGCATCAGCGCGGCAGGCTCGGCGAGCCTGGAAACAGTCGCCGGTCCGATTGGCGCGGCACTGGTCGCCACCGGTGTGGGGATCGCCGTCGCGGTGCCGGCGGTGCTGGTTTACAACTACTTTTTGCGTCGTCTGAAACTGACGGCGGCGGACCTGGATGACTTCGCCCACGACTTCTACAGCCTGGCGCAAAAGAGCTCGTTCCGCGTGCTGATCCATCCGACGGCGCACAAGGTCGCAGCACCGGGCAACGCGGCAAAAGTGAAGGAGGCGTCCTGATATGGCCTTCTCCACGCAAGACAGCGACGAGGTGCTGAGCGAGATCAACGTGACGCCGCTGGTGGACGTGATGCTGGTGCTGCTGGTGGTGTTTATCGTCACCGCGCCGCTGCTGACCAACGCGATCCCGATCAACCTGCCGAAGACCGAAGCGGTAGCACCGGTCGAGCAGAAAGATCCGCTGGTGGTGAGCATCGACGGCACCGGCAAACTGTTTATCAACAAGGATGAAATCCAGCCGGACTTGCTGGAATTCAACCTCAAGTCGGCCAAGGCCAAGGACCCGGAAGTGCGCGTGCAATTGCAGGCCGACGACGGGGTGAACTACGGCGAGGTGGCGCGGGCCATGGCTTCGATCGAGCGGGCGGGGATTACCAAGTTGTCGGTGATCACTGCGCGGTAACAGGATTTACGTTTTTCCAGGGCCGTCTCCTTGGCAGGGTGCGGCCCTTTTTTTTATCCCGCAAAAACTACCCCCTGTAGGAGCTGCCGAAGGCTGCGATCTTTTGATTTTGATTTTAAGAACAAGAGCAAAAGATCGCAGCCTTCGGCAGCTCCTACACAAAGCCAATCATATTTCTTTTGGGTCTTAATAAATAGCTTCTTATTCCTTAACGAATATAAATCCCGTACCTATACTCGATCAGGAACAGACACGACGCAGGAGAGCTCCCCCATGCGCAACGAATCAATCCGCTATCTGATTGTGCCGGGCTGGCAAGGATCGCCAGAAGATCATTGGCAAACCCACTGGCAAAACAGCCTGCCCAACAGCGCCCGGGTGGAGCAGGCCGACTGGCTGACGCCGCGCCGTGAAGACTGGGTCGCGGCGCTGGCCGAGGCGATTGCTGTCGACAGCACGCCAGTGATCCTGATTGCTCACAGCCTGGGTTGCATCACCGTTGCGCATTGGGCTGCCACCGCGCCCGTGCAGTACCTGCGTCAGGTGCGCGGCGCGTTGCTGGTCGCACCTGCCGATGTCGAGCGTCCGGCCTGCGCGCCGGCACTGCGCAATTTCGCGCCGATCCCGACCGACCTGCTGCCGTTCCCGAGCCAGGTGGTCAGTTCCGACAACGACGCCGCCGTCAGCGCCCCGCGCGCCCTGGAGCTGGCGCGCAACTGGGGCGCCGAAGCGGGAATTCTTGCCGGAGCCGGGCACATCAACGTCAAGTCCGGGCATCAGCGCTGGGAGCAGGGTTTCGCTTATCTGTATCGCCTGCAGAACCGCATGGAACACCACGCCCGGCGTCGCGCTTGAACCTTTTTCTTTTCTGAACGCCCCCGTCTGCCGGCGGTTGTGGGCGGGAGTCTGCCATGAGTTTCGAAACGTTCGGTCAGCCGTTGCTGACCTTTCCCGATGCGGAAAAAAGTCCCCTGAGCATTCGCGCCAAGGCGCTGGTGTTCGTCGATCCCCGTTCCCGCCAGTTGCGCGAGGAACTGGAGCACCTGGCACCGCGTTCGATCTCGGTGTTGATCCGCGGCGAGACCGGCACCGGTAAAGAATTGCTCGCGCGCCACATTCACCGAGCCAGTGACCGCAGCGGTCTGTTCGTCTCGGTCAATTGCGGCGCGATCAGCCCTACCTACGCCGATGCCGAGCTGTTCGGTTATGCCGCCGGCAGTTACACCGGTTCGGCGAGCAGTCGTGCCGGCTGGTTCGGTTCGGCCAATGGCGGCACTTTGTATCTCGACGAAATCGGCGATCTGCCGTTGCCGATCCAGATCAAACTGCTCGCCGCCCTGGAAAACCACGAAGTCACCCGCGTCGGCGCGCATCAGCCAAGCCCGGTGGATGTGCGGCTGGTGGCGGCGACCAGCATCGACCTGGCGCAAGCGGTGGACGCGGGGAAGTTTCACGAACGGCTCTATCATTACCTCAGCGAAGGGCAGCTGGAACTGCCGGCGCTGCGCGAGCGGATCGGCGACATCCTGTCGCTGGCGGAATATTTTCTCGGCATCTACAGCCAGCGCCTCGACCTGCCGGTGCCGTTGATCAGCGAAGCGGCGCAACACCTTCTGGAGCGCCACAGCTGGCCGGGCAACACCCGTGAGCTGGAAAACGTCATTCACTTCGCGCTGCTGGTCAGCACCGGCGACGAAATCCTCCCGGAACACCTGAACCTGCCTCCGACACTGGTGCAGATCGAAAGCCAGATTAAACACATCCTGGAAAATGGCACCGCCACCGATCAGCAGGCGCTAAAGCAGCTACTAAAAAACGCAGGCCTCGTGTAGGAGCTGCCGCAGGCTGCGATCTTTTGATCTTGCTTCCAGACACATTCAACCCGTTGAAAATTAAAAGATCGCAGCCTGCGGCAGCGCCTGCACGTCTATCTCGCGTGTATGAACAAAATGGAATATCAACGTGAATAAACGTTATTGTCCGGGAATAAAAAATCCCGGTATTGTCCGCTTCACGCCAGAGATAGCACTTCACTGGCACTCGTATTAATAGCCGTCGCCATTCGCGACCGTGATTCTCGATAAGGACACTGCATGAAAAAGGTTCTGTTGTTTACCGCATTGGCGGCTGCTCTGACTGCTTCCCTGGCCCAGGCCGGCGAGAAGCTGGTGGTGGCGGCGACTCCGGTACCGCACGCGGAAATTCTTGAGCTGATCAAACCGACCCTGGCCAAAGAGGGCGTGGATCTGGAAATCAAGGTCTTCACCGATTACGTGCAGCCGAACGTGCAAGTGGGCGAGAGGCGCCTGGATGCCAACTACTTCCAGACCAAACCTTACCTGGACAGCTTCAACGCCGGTAAATACAAGGACGACAAGGCCAAGTACCTGGTGACCGTGCAAGGCGTGCACGTTGAACCGTTCGGTGGCTACTCGAGCAAGTACAAGAAACTGGCTGATCTGCCGGACGGCGCGACCATCGCCATTCCGAACGAAGGCAGCAACAGCGGTCGCGCACTGATCCTGCTGCAGAAGGCGGGCCTGATCGAACTGAAAGATCCGAAAAACGCCCTGGCGACCCCGAAAGACATCGCCAAGAACCCGCACAACTTCAAGTTCAAGGAACTGGAATCGGCCCTGCTGCCACGCGTTCTGAAAGAAGTTGATCTGGACATGATCAACACCAACTACGCGCTGGAAGCCAAGCTGAACCCGACCAAGGATGCGCTGGTGATCGAAGGTGCCGATTCGCCTTACGTGAACTTCCTGGTGGCGCGTGAGGACAACAAGAACAGCGACGCCATCCAGAAACTGGCCAAAGCCCTGACCAGCCCGGAAGTCAAAGCGTTCATCGAGAAGAAGTACAACGGCGCGGTATTGCCGGCGTTCTGATCCGACGCGTGAACCACCCCTTCAAGGTATGAAAACGCCGATGGCCAGTGATGGTCATTGGCGTTTTTTTTGTGCTCGATTGGTGGGATCGACATGCCTGTGGCGAGGGAGCTTGCTCCCGCTGGAGGCCGAAGGGCTCCCAATGGCGTGCCCGGTTTACGACTGCTGCGCAGTCGAGCGGGAGCAAGCTCCCTCGCCACAAGATCTAAAGCCAGAAGCAAAAGATCGCAGCCTGCGGCAGCTCCTGCAGGGGAATGCAATTTCCTGTAGGAGCTGCCGCAGGCTGCGATCTTTTGATTTTGATGTGTATAGCTCAGGCCACCTGAGCCTTCAACGCCCGGCGCAACGCCACGAGCAATTTCACGATGTCCTGCGGATCCAGTCGCTGCGGCACTTTTACGTCCATGTTGTCTTCCTTGTAATGGTTTGGCCGGGGGAGTCTGGCCAAAAGCTGTTCGTCCTTGGAGGGCTTTCACGCAAAAAAGATCCTTCCTACAGCGCAAGGGAAAATAGCCTTCTTATTCCTTCCCGGCAAACCCACAAGATAGTTTTTTGGGTGATATCAATATGCTTTAACGGTATTTAAATTCTTGTTTTTATACCTATAAAGTCAGTGCCTGCCGGACAGTTACCCGCTGTCCATGGACTGCATGACCGCCGCTTACCGAGCGACGTCCAGGATGCTTCATGACTTTCGATTACGCATTTATCCTCAGTACCCTGCCGGCCTTTCTCAAGGCCGTGGGCGTGACGCTGCAAGTCGGGTTCATCGCCATCGGCACATCGCTGCTGGTGGCGCTGTTCAACGCAACGATTCTGGTGTTCCGCACGCCTTACCTGCAACGCGCGGTCGGCCTGTATGTCGAGTTGGCGCGCAACACGCCGCTGCTGATCCAGTTGTTCTTCGTCTACTTCGCCTTGCCGGCCATCGGCATCCAGGTGTCCGGCTTCACCGCGGCGATCATCACCATGACTTTTCTCGGCGGCGCCTACCTCACCGAAGTGCTGCGCGCCGGTGTCGACGCCGTGCCACAGGCGCAACTGGAATCGGGGCGCTCCATTGGCCTGTCCCACGGCCAGTTGCTGCGCTACGTGATCCTGCCGCAAGCGGGGATTCTCAGCCTGCCCTCGCTGTTCGCCAATTTCATTTTCCTGCTCAAGGAAACCACCGTGGTCTCGGCGGTGGCGGTGCCGGAAATCCTCTACACCACCAAGAGCTACATCGCGCTCTACTACAAAACCTACGAAATGCTCGCCGTGCTGACGCTGATCTGCGTGCTGCTGTTCTTGCCGCTGTCGTTGCTGCTCAGCCGTCTGGAAAGGAGGCTCCAGCATGGCCAGTTCGGGTCTTGAGCTGCTCTGGGTGTCGTTGCCGCAACTGGCAAAAGGCGCCGGACAAACCCTGTCGATCTCGTTCCTGAGCATCGCCATCAGCACCGTTGGCGGCGTGCTCTACGGCGTGTTGCGCACGCTCAACGTGACGTGGCTGAACGTCATCCTGCGGGTTTATCTGGAACTGTTCCGGGCGATCCCGGTGCTGGTCTGGTTGTACCTGCTGTTTTTCGGCCTGCCGATTTTCTTCGGCCTGAGCATTCCGAGTTTCTGGTGCGCGGTGCTGGTGCTGTCGCTGTGGGGCGCCAGCGAGGTGGGCGAAGTGGCGCGCGGTGCGCTGCATTCGTTGCCGCGCGGGCAGCGTGAGGCGGGGCTGTCGATCGGCCTCAACGCGGCGCAACTCTACGGCTACGTATTGCTGCCGCAGGCGCTGAAACGCATGACGCCGCCGACCATCAACGTCTACACGCGGATCATCAAGACCAGTTCGCTGGCGGTGCTGATCGGCGTGGTCGATGTGATCAAGGTCGGCCAGCAGATCATCGAGCGCACTTACGAATCGGTGCTGATCTACGGCGCGCTGTTCCTGTTTTTCTTTTTCATCTGCTACCCGCTGTCGGCCGCCTCGCGCGTGCTGGAGCGGCGCTGGACGCAAGCATGAGCGCATTGATCGAGTTTCAGGGTTTCAACAAATTCTATGGCGAGCAGCAGGTGCTCAAGGGCATCGACCTGCAAGTGCGCAGCGGCGAAGTGATCGTCATCCTCGGCCCCAGTGGTTGTGGCAAAAGCACGTTGCTGCGTTGCCTCAACGGCCTGGAAAGCGCCCATGGCGGCAGCCTGAAATTTGCCGGGCGCGAGCTGCTGGACAAGGCCACCGACTGGCGCGAAGTGCGTCAGCAGATCGGCATGGTGTTCCAGAGTTATCACCTGTTCCCGCACATGAGCGTGCTCGACAATTTGTTGCTCGGCCCGCTCAAGGTGCAAAAGCGCCAGCGCCGTGAAGCGCAGCAGCAGGCCGAAGCCTTGCTCGAACGGGTGGGCCTGGCGGACAAGCGCGATGCGTTTCCACGCCAGCTCTCCGGCGGCCAGCAGCAACGCATCGCCATCGTCCGCTCGTTGTGCATGAACCCGAGGGTCATGCTCTTCGATGAAGTCACCGCCGCCCTCGACCCGGAGATGGTCAAGGAAGTGCTGCAAGTGATTCAGGGCCTGGCCCGCGAGGGCATGACCCTGCTGATTGTCACTCACGAAATGGCCTTCGCCCGCGCGGTGGCCGACCGCATCGTGTTCATGGACGCCGGGCGCATCCTTGAGCAGAACCCGCCCGAGATTTTCTTTACGAACCCGCAAACCGCACGCGCGCAGCAGTTTCTGGAGAAGTTCTCCTTCGTTGCAACACTGCCTGAAACGAATCCGACAAAGGAACTGGAACCGCTATGAAAACTGCCGCTTTTTTATTGCCTCTGCTCAGCCTTGCCTTGCTTGCCGGTTGCAGCAAAACCGAAGAACCGCCGAAGCCGAAAGTCGCCAGCGCAAGCACCGCGCCAGCCGGTTACCTGGACAAGATCAAGGCCCGCGACAAACTGATTGTCGGCGTGTTCACCGACAAGCCACCGTTCGGTTTCGTCGATGAGGCCGGACGCTACGTCGGTTTCGACACCGACATCGGCCGGCGCTTCGCCAAGGATCTGCTGGGCGACGAGAACAAGGTCGAGTTCGTGGCCGTGGAGCCGGCGAGCCGCATTCCGTTCCTGCAGAGCGACAAGGTCGACCTGATCCTCGCCAACATGACCGTGACCCCGGAGCGCAAGGAAGCGGTGGAATTCACCAACCCGAACCTCAAGGTCGCGGTGCAGGCTCTGGTGCCGCAAAGCAGCGCGGTGAAAAGCCTCGATGACCTGGCCAGCCGCACCACTATCGTTACCACCGGCACCACCGCCGACATCTGGCTGACCAAGAATCATCCGGACTGGAAACTGCTGAAGTTCGAGAAAAACTCCGAGTCGTTGCAAGCTTTGGCCAATGGTCGCGGCGACGCCTACGCGCAGGATAATCTGGTGCTGTTCAGCTGGGCCAAGCAGAACCCGGGCTACCGCGTGCTGGACGAAAAACTCGGCGCCGAAGCACCGATTGCCCCGGCGGTGAAGAAGGGCAACGTCGAGCTGCGTGACTGGGTGAATACCGAGTTGGCCAAGCTGGGTGAAGAGAAGTACCTGCTCAAGCTGTACGACCAATATGTGCGTAAAGAGCTGAGCGATGACACCCAGCCTGAGAGTGTGATTGTCGAGGGTGGCAAGTGGCAGGGGTGATTGGCCGTTAAATCTGCGCTGACCTGAAGGCCCTCTTCGCGAGCAAGCTCGCTCCCACAGGGAGACGCATTCCAACTGTGGGAGCGAGCTTGCTCGCGAAAGAGCTCGTTCAGGTGCCGCTCAATCCGGCCAGTTCCACGCCGGCTCATCGAGCACCCGCTGGCCGACAATCCCGGTCTGTCCCAGCGTCTTCTCCAGCACGATGCAATTGCACTCCGAGTCTTCCTGCAATGCCGAAATCAACCTTCGCGCATGCGACACCACCCACACCTGACACCCCTGCGAAGCGCGAATGATCAAGCGCGCCAGCGCCGGCAACAGATCCGGATGCAGACTGGTTTCCGGTTCGTTGAGCACCATCAATGACGGCGGGCGTGGCGTCAGCAGCGCGGCGATCAGCAACAGATAACGCAGGGTGCCGTCCGATAGCTCCGCCGCCGACAATGGCCGCAGCAACCCCTCCTGAAAGAACTCGATGGCAAAGCGTCCGCCGGCCAGCGGGGCGATGTTCAGCCGTGCGCCGGGAAAGGCATCGCTGATCGCCGCCTGCAATGCCTCGGGGTCACCGATTTCATTGATGGTCTGCAGGGCTGCGGCGAGGTCGCGACCGTCGTGATGCAGCACCGGCGTGCGCGTACCCAATTGCGGCTGGCGCACCGGGGCGTCGGCGTCGCTGCGAAAGTGATCGTAGAAGCGCCAGCGGCGAATGAACTCGCGCATCTGGAACACTTCCGGCGAACTGCGCAGGCTGCCGACCTGATCGAACAGGCTGTCGAAGTTCGGCGTGTGCTGCGCCAGCACGTCCCAACTGCGGCCTTCGCGGGCGCGAATCATCGGGCCGTTGCGATCTACCAGCAGGCTCGCCGGACGATAGAGTGGTCCGGCCCAGATACATTCGCGTTTGATCTGCGGATCGAGGCTGAAGCGCGAGGGGCTGGGATGAGTGTCCCCCGGCAACATGAAGTGTCCGTTGGAATCGGGCAGGCCGAGACTGATGGAGTAGCTGAAATCTTCCCCGGCAAACCCCAGGCGCAGCCTTTTGACGCCCTGACGCACCGTCGGCTCGACCGCCACTTCGCCGTTGCGCATGCGCCGACTGATGGTTTCCGGCCCGGCCCAGAACGTCGAGTCCAGCCCACCCTCGCGGGCCAGCGCGTTGACCACGCCGCCCTGCGCGGTCTCCGCCAGCAGGCGCAAGGCCCGATAGAGGTTGGACTTGCCGCTGCCGTTGGGGCCGGTGATCAGGTTCAGCCGGCCCAGCGGAATCACCAATTTATTGATCGAGCGGTAATTGGCCACCGCGAGGGTCTTGAGCATGGGCGTTTCCTTTGCCGGAGCCGATAGTGTGCCGTGCCCGTACCCCTGTGGCGAGGGAGCTTGCTCCCGCTGGGCTGCGAAGCGGCCCCAAACCCCGATTCGAGAGGTTTGCGCCTGCTTCGCAGTCGAGCGGGAGCAAGCTCCCTCGCCACAGAAATCAATGTGGAAAATGCGTTATTCCCGCGAGCGAAGGTTGAACCCTGTTCTAAGCTCACAGTCGTATCGTCACTTGCACGTTCGTACACAGGAAGGAGTCTGCATGGCGAGTCCCGGATTGAAAACAGTTGTCGTGCTGAGCCTGCTCACGGCGCTGACCGCTTGCGGCAAGAAAGAGGCCCCGGCGGAGTACCTGCCACGAGTCTTCGTGCAAGAGGTCAAACCGGCCGATTACGCCGCTGCCGTGACCCTCACCGGTGACGTTCAGGCCCGGGTGCAGACCGAACTGTCGTTCCGTGTCGGCGGCAAGATCATCCAGCGCATGGTCGATGTCGGCGACCGGGTGAGCGCCAAGCAGGTACTGGCCAAACTCGATCCCAAGGATTTGCAGACCAATGTCGATTCCGCCCAGGCGCAGGTGGTCGCCGAGCAGGCGCGAGTCAAACAGAGCGCCGCGGCGTTCGTGCGGCAGCAGAAACTGTTGCCCAAGGGTTACACCAGTCAGAGCGAATTCGACTCCGCTCAAGCCGCCTTGCGCAGCAGTCAGAGCGCACTGAGCGCGGCTCAGGCGCAGCTGGCCAATGCCAAGGATCAACTCAGTTACACCGCGCTGATCGCTGATGCTCCCGGCATCATTACCGAGCGCCAGGCTGAGGTCGGTCAAGTGGTCCAGGCGACCGCGCCGATTTTCAAACTGGCCCGCGATGGCGAGCGCGATGCGGTGTTCAACGTCTACGAATCGCTGCTCTCGGAACGGCCTGCGGATCGCTCGATCGTGGTCAGCCTGCTCGACAACCCCAACATCAAGACCACCGGCACCGTTCGCGAAATCACCCCGGCGGTGTCGGCGCAGTCCGGCACGGTGCAGGTCAAGGTCACCCTCGACAGCCTGCCGCAGGGCATGCAGCTGGGCTCGGTGGTCAGTGCCAGCGCCAAAGGCTCGGGCAAGTCGGCAGTGCAATTGCCGTGGTCGGCGCTGACCAAAAACATCAGCGACCCCGCCGTGTGGATCGTCGATGACAAGGGCGAGGCGCAACTGCACAACGTCACGGTCGGTCGCTACCTGACCGGCAACGTGATCATCAGTGAAGGACTCACCGGCGGCGAGAAGGTGATCGTGGCCGGTGGGCAATTGCTGCACCCGGGGATAAAAGTCGAGGTGGCAGAAAACACCTACAAGGATCTGCAACCGGGAGCGCAGCCATGAAGCGTCTGGGGCTGTTGTCCATCGGCGTGTTGCTGGCCGCCTGCTCGAAAAGCGAGCCACCGCCGGAGCCGGTGCGACCGGTATTGTCGATCAAGGTGCAGGCGCTGAACGAGGAAACCCTCGGGCGTTTTGCCGGGAGCATTCAAGCGCGTTACGAGAGCAATACCGGGTTTCGCGTCGGCGGCCGTATCGCCAGTCGCAACGTCGATGTTGGCGCGGAAGTCGACAAGGGCACGCTGCTCGCCACCCTCGATCCGAGCGATCAGCAGAACCAGTTACGTTCGGCCCAGGGCGATCTGGCCAAGGTCCAGGCGCAACTGATCAACGCCCAGGCCAACGCCCGGCGGCAGCAGGCACTGTTCGATCGCGGAGTGGGCGCCCAGGCGCAACTGGACATCGCCACCACCGACCTGAAAACCACCCAGGCTTCGCTTGATCAGGCGCGCGCGGCGGTCAATCAGAGCCAGGATCAACTCGGCTACACCGAATTGCGTGCCGACCACAAAGCCGTGGTCACCGCATGGAATGCCGAGGCCGGCCAGGTGGTGACCGCCGGCCAGCAAGTGGTGACCCTGGCGCAACCGGACATCAAGGAAGCGGTGATCGACCTGCCGGACACGCTGGTCGATCAGATCCCGTCCGACGTGGTATTTCTGGTGGCCGCGCAGCTCGACCCGAGCATTCACACCACGGCGATCATTCGTGAAATCGAACCCCAGGCGCAGAGTGCCACGCGTACCCGTCGCGCCCGCCTGACCCTGAGCGAAACACCCACCGGGTTTCGTCTCGGCACGGCGATCAGCGTGACCCTCAGCTCGCCGATCAAACCGCGCATCGAACTGCCCGCCACGGCGTTGCAGGAAGTCGACGGCAAGACCCGCATCTGGGTCATCGACACCCAGAGCAAAACCGTGTCACCGCGCGATGTCAGCGTCACCAGCCGCACCGACAGCACCGTGGTGCTCGCCGGCGGGGTCAAGAGTGGTGAGCAGGTGGTCAGCGCAGGCGTCAACAGTCTCAAACCCGGACAAGCCGTGAAACTCGACGAGGACAGTCAATGAAAGGCTCTTTCAATCTCTCCGAATGGGCCCTCAAGCATCAGTCGTTCGTCTGGTACCTGATGTTCGTCGCGCTGCTGATGGGAGTGTTTTCCTACTTCAATCTGGGGCGCGAAGAAGACCCGTCGTTCACCATCAAGACCATGGTCATCCAGACCAAGTGGCCGGGTGCGACCCAGGAGGAAACCCTCAAGCAGGTTACCGACCGCATCGAGAAAAAACTCGAGGAGCTCGATTCTCTCGACTACGTGAAAAGCTATACGCGGCCCGGCGAATCGACGGTCTACGTGTACCTGCGCGACACCACCAGCGCCAAGGACATTCCGGAAATCTGGTACCAGGTGCGCAAGAAGATCGATGACATTCGCGGGCAGTTTCCCCAAGGGATTCAGGGCCCCGGATTCAACGATGAGTTCGGCGATGTGTACGGCTCGGTCTACGCCTTTACCGCCGACGGCCTGACCATGCGCCAGTTGCGCGACTACGTGGAACAGGCCCGCGCCGAGATCCGCAACGTGCCGGGGCTGGGCAAGATCGAAATGATCGGCCAGCAGGACGAAGTGATCTACCTGAACTTCTCCACCCGCAAACTCGCGGCACTGGGCATCGATCAGCGCCAGGTGGTGCAGAGCCTGCAATCGCAGAACGCGGTGACCCCGGCGGGGGTGATCGAGGCCGGGCCGGAGCGGATTTCCGTGCGCACTTCGGGGCAGTTCGCTTCGGAGAAGGATCTGGCCGAGGTCAATCTCAAGCTCAACGACCGTTTCTATCGGCTGGCCGACGTCGCCGACATCAGCCGTGGTTACGTCGACCCGGCCACGCCGGAATTCCGCTTCGACGGCAAACCGGCCATCGGCCTGGCGATCGCCATGCAGAAGGGCGGCAACGTGCAGGAGTTCGGTAAAGCGCTGCACGCGCGCATCGACCAACTGACGGCCGACTTGCCGGTGGGCGTCGGCGTACACACCGTGTCCGATCAGGCGGTGGTCGTGGAAGAGGCCGTCGGCGGCTTCACCAGCGCGCTGTTCGAAGCGGTGATCATCGTGCTGGTGGTCAGCTTCATCAGTCTTGGCGTGCGCGCCGGACTGGTGGTGGCGTGCTCGATTCCGCTGGTGCTGGCGATGGTCTTCGTGTTCATGGAATACAGCGGCATCACCATGCAGCGGATTTCTCTCGGCGCACTGATCATCGCCCTCGGCCTGCTGGTGGATGACGCGATGATCACCGTGGAGATGATGGTCACGCGCCTCGAAATGGGCGAGACCAAGGAGCAGGCGGCGACGTTCGCCTACACCTCGACGGCATTCCCGATGCTCACCGGTACGCTGGTGACGGTCGCCGGTTTCGTGCCGATCGGCCTCAACGCCAGCTCCGCCGGTGAGTACACCTTCACCCTGTTTGCGGTGATCGCGGTGGCGATGCTGGTGTCGTGGATCGTCGCGGTGCTGTTCGCACCGGTGATTGGCGTGCACATCCTCAGCACCAATGTGAAACCCCACGAAGGTGAGCCGGGGCGCATTGGCCGTGCGTTCAACCACGGTTTGCTGTGGTCGATGCGCAACCGCTGGTGGGCGATCGGCATCACCGTGTTGTGCTTCGTGCTGGCGGTGTTCTGCATGCGCTTTGTGCAGAATCAGTTCTTCCCGTCCTCCGACCGCCCGGAAATCCTCGTCGATCTGAACCTGCCGCAAAACGCCTCGATCGACGAAACCCGCAAGGCTGTGGACAAGCTCGAAGCCACGCTCAAGGGCGACCCGGACATCGTGCGCTGGAGCACTTACATCGGTCAGGGCGCAATCCGTTTCTACCTGCCGCTCGACCAGCAATTACAGAACCCTTACTACGCGCAACTGGTGATCGTCAGCAAAGACTTCGAGGCCCGCGAAGCCCTCAGCCAACGCTTGCGCGAGCGTCTGCACAAGGACTTCGTCGGCATCGGCAGTTACGTCCAGGCGCTGGAAATGGGCCCGCCAGTGGGGCGGCCGATCCAGTACCGGGTCAGCGGCAAGGACATCGATCAGGTGCGCAAGCACGCCATCGACCTGGCGACCGAGCTGGACAAGAACGAGCACATCGGCGAGATCATTTACGACTGGAACGAGCCGGGCAAAGTCCTGCGCATCGACATCGCCCAGGACAAGGCGCGTCAGCTCGGGCTGTCGTCGGAAGACGTGGCGAAGCTGATGAACAGCATCGTCAGCGGCTCGCCATTGACCCAGGTCGATGACGATATCTACCTGATCAACGTTGTTGGCCGGGCGGTGGATTCCGAGCGCGGCACCCCGGAAACTTTGCAGAACCTGCAGATCGTCACACCCAACGGCACCTCGATTCCGCTGCTGGCCTTCGCCACTGTGCGGTATGAGCTGGAGCAGCCGTTGGTGTGGCGTCGCGACCGTTTGCCGACCATCACCATCAAGGCCTCGGTGCGCGACGAGATCCAGCCGACCGACCTGGTGAAACTGCTCAAGCCGTCAATTGATGCCTTCGCTGAAAAACTGCCGGTCGGCTACAAAGTCGCCACCGGCGGTACGGTCGAGGAAAGCGGCAAGGCCCAGGGACCGATTGCCAAGGTGCTGCCGTTGATGCTGTTTCTGATGGCGACCTTCCTGATGATCCAGCTGCACAGCGTGCAGAAGATGTTCCTGGTGGCGAGCGTCGCGCCACTCGGGCTGATCGGCGTGGTGCTGGCGCTGGTGCCGACCGGGACACCGATGGGCTTCGTGGCGATTCTCGGGATCCTGGCGCTGATCGGCATCATCATCCGCAACTCGGTGATTCTGGTGACGCAGATCGATGAGTTCGAGCAGAAGGGCTACGCGCCGTGGGATGCGGTGGTGGAAGCGACCGAGCACCGTCGCCGGCCGATCCTGCTGACCGCAGCGGCGGCGAGCATGGGCATGATCCCGATCGCCCGCGAAGTGTTCTGGGGGCCGATGGCCTACGCGATGATTGGCGGGATCGTGGTCGCGACGTTGCTGACCCTGCTGTTTCTGCCGGCGCTGTATGTGGCCTGGTACAAGATTCGCGAGCCGCAGAAAGAGTCCGCTTGAGGCAAAAGCAAAAGATCGCAGCCTGCGGCAGCTCCTACAGATAATCCCCTGTAGGAGCTGCCGCAGGCTGCGATCTTTTGATCTTCAACCCACCCGCCGCCAGACGCTGGCCAGCCAAGGCTGCTGCTCGCGCGGCAACCCTGCCGGCCGGTAGTAGTGCTCAAGCTCGACGAACCCCGCCGCCGTCAGCAACCCGCGCCACGCCTCAAGGTCGTGATACGCGCCATACTTCGGCCCGTTCCAGCCCTCACGGTTATCCCCGCGCGGATTGGAACTGAACAACACCCCGCCCGGTTTCAGCGTGCCATGCAACTGCTTGAGCACTCGCGGCAACTCCTGCGACGGCACATGAAACAGCACCGCATTGGCGAAGATGCCGTCGAAGCGCTCAGCCGGCAGGTCGAGTTTCAGAAAGTCCTGCTGCCAGACCACGCAACCACTGTCCTCGCGGGCCATGCGCGCAAATTCCGGCGTGCCATCGAGGCCGACCGCGACGTGGCCCATGCGGGTGAACGTCTGCAAGTCACGCCCCGGGCCGCAGCCGAAATCGAGAAGGGTGAACGGCGCAGTGCCGTGGATATGCCGTAGCAGCGCGTCGATGTTCTGGCTGACATCGTGATCGCGGGTGCCTTCGCGAAAGTCTTCGGCCACCGAGTTGTAGTGGCCGAGGGTGGTGGCGGTGATCTGTTCCAGATCGGTGGGCGTTTGCTTCATGGTCAGGTGCTGCGCGGCAGTTGGTGTGTGTCGAATATACGCCAACCAGCGGGGCCGCTGCGCAGCCCATCGCGAGCAGGCTCACTCCTACATTTGAAATGCGATCCCATGTAGGAGTGAGCCTGCTCGCGATAGCGGTTTCAGAGGCGCGGCATGCCTTAACGCTTGTTCAGCCCCCGCGCCAGACGATCCCCACCCAACTGAATCACCGCCACCAACGCCACCAGCAACACAATCACCGTCAGCATGATCTGGCTGTCGAAACGCTGATAACCGTAGCGGTAAGCAATGTCGCCGAGGCCGCCGGCACCAATCGCCCCGGCCATGGCTGACGAGTTGATCATTGTCACCAGCGTAATCGTGAACCCGCCGACGATCCCCGGCAGCGCTTCAGGCAACAGCACATGCCAGACGATGTGCCAGCGTCGGCAGCCCATGGCCTGCGCCGCCTCGATCAAGCCGTGATCGACCTCACGCAGACTCACTTCGGCAATCCGCGCAAAGAACGGCGTCGCGGCGATGGTCAGCGGCACCACCGCCGCCCACACACCGTACGTGGTGCCGACAATCAGCCGGGTGAATGGAATCAGCGCGACCATCAGAATCAGAAACGGGATCGAGCGGAACAGATTCACGAACGCGCCCAGCGCCCGGTTGAGCAGCGGCGCCTGATAGATCCCGCCCTTGTCGCTGGTGACCAGAATCACCGCCATCGGGATCCCCACCAGCAAGGCGATCAGCGACGACACGCCGACCATCAGGAAGGTGTCGATAAAGCCCTGCAGCAAGCGATCAAACCACATAACCCGATACCTCCACTCGTTGCGCCCACTGCCCGGCGCGCTCACGCAATTGTTCGGCGCTCAGGGCCGAGCCGCTGACCGCCAGCAACAGTTGTCCTAGCGCGTGGCCCTGAATCCGTTCGACGCCGCCCTGCAGCAACTTCACCCGACCACCGAGGGCGGTAAATAACGCGGCCAGATCCGGCTCGTCGCCGGCACTGCCAGTGAACTGCAAACGCAATACCACCGCCGAGCCCGGGGAGGGTGGCTGATCATGCAGACGGCTTTGTAGTTCTTCCGGCAGTGCGTGTTGCAGCGGCGCGAGCAAGGTCTGGCTGACCTCGTGCTGCGGATTGCCGAACACTTCCCAGACCGGGCCTTGCTCAACGATCCGCCCGTGTTCCAGGACCACCACGCGGTCGCAGATTTCGCGGATCACCGCCATTTCGTGCGTGATCAAAACAATCGTCAGGCCCAGGCGCTGATTGATCTCGCGCAGCAGGCCGAGGATCGATTGGGTGGTCTCCGGATCGAGCGCCGAAGTGGCTTCGTCGCAGAGCAGAATGTCCGGGTCATGCACCAATGCGCGTGCGATGCCGACGCGCTGCTTCTGCCCGCCGGAAAGCTGCGCCGGGTAGGCCGTGTGCTTGGCTTGCAGGCCGACCAGTTCGAGCAGTTCGCGGACTTTCTGCTCGCGTTGTGCCTTCGGCACGCCGGCGACTTTCAACGGCAGTTCGACGTTCTGCCACACGGTCTTGGCCGACATCAGGTTGAAGTGCTGGAAGATCATGCCGATGCGTCGGCGCAGGGCCACCAGACGGTCTTCATCGAACTCGCCGATATCGACCTGATCGATCAGCACCCGCCCTGCAGTGGGTTGTTCCAAACGATTGATCGTGCGGATCAGCGACGACTTGCCGGCGCCGCTGCGACCGATGATGCCGAACACCTCACCGCGCTGGATCGCCAGATCGATGCCTTGCAGGGCCGCGACCGGGCCTTGCCGACCCTCGTAGGTTTTACCCAGACCGATGAAGCGCACATGGGCACGATTGAGCTCGGGATGCAGTTCGGTTTTCTCAGCATTTTTGGGCTCTGGAATCTCCAGTCGCCGTTGGATCGCGGCCGTCATGCTCAGCTTTCCCAACCGGCCTGATACAGCTTGCCGTGGGCTTTATCCAGGGCGGCGCGAACGGCCGGCGAGTGCTGGTAGATGTCGACGAATTTGATCAGGCGCGGATCGTCCTTGCTCTTTGGCTGGATCACGAACTGGATCACGTATTCCTTGTGGTCGAGACCGTCGAACAGCAGCGCCGAGCCGGCGTCGAAGGTCTTCGCCAGACGAATGTAGGCCGGGTAGCCCTGGACCAGATCGGCGTCATCGTAGGCGCGCACCAGTTGCACGGCTTCGACTTGCAGGATCTGGATCTTCTTCGGGTTGGCGATGATGTCGTCTTCGGTGGCCTTGTAGCCGACCCCCGGTTTCAGGGTGATCAGACCGGCCTTGGCCAACAGTTGCAGACCGCGACCGCTGTTGATCGGGTCGTTGGCGATGGCGACGCTGGCGCCCTCAGGCAACTCGTCGAAGCTTTTGTATTTCTTCGAGTAGAGGCCGACGTTGTTGATGATGCCCGGGGCGAATGGCACCAGGTCAAAACCGGAAGCGGCCTTGGCGTTTTCGAGGAACGGGATGTGCTGGAAGTAGTTCACGTCGATGTCGCCAGCGGCGAGGCTGACGTTCGGCGCGATCCAGTCGGTGAACTCCACCAGTTCGACTTTCAGGCCTTGTTTGGAGGCCTCTTCGACGGCGGCTTCCAGCGGAATCGCGAAGGCGGCGGTGGTGCCGATTTTAAGGGGTGCATCGGCGGCGAACACTGCCGAGCTGAACAGGCCGAGGGCCAGGGCCAGTGCTTTGACTGGGTGGGAGAGAAGTTTCTTGGTCATGGTGATTTTTCCAGTCAGTGCATGAATTTTGTGTGTCTGCTCGGGCCTCATCGCTGGCAAGCCAGCTCCCACAGGTTTTGTGAACGCCACAGACCCTTGTGGGAGCTGGCTTGCCAGCGAAGCTTTTAATGTCGGTATGAAGAGCCGGTGTGTTGCTCGGGCAAATGTGCCTCTCCGTGAAACAGCTTCTCGCGCAAGCTGCCACTCTCATACGCAGTCTTGTACGACCCGCGCCGCTGCAACTCCGGAATCACCAGCTCGATGAAATCGACATAGCTTTCCGGGGTGACGATGCGCGTCAGGTTGAAGCCGTCGAGTCCCGTTTCGGCGATCCACGCTTCCAGTTCATCCGCCACTTGCTCAGGCGAGCCGACCACGGTGATATAGCGGCCACCGAGGGCGTGCTGCTCGAGCAACTTGCGTCGGGTCCAGTCGTTGTTCTGCAGATTTTTGGTGGCGGACTGGATGGCATTGCTCTTGACGTACTGGATCGGTTCGTCGATGTCGTACTGGGAAAAGTCGATGCCGGTGGACGCCGAGAAATGCGCGACGCCGGCCTCGGCGCTGGCATAGCTCAGGTACTCGGCGTGCTTGGCCCACGCGGCTGCTTCGGTGGCACCGACGATCACGTTGAGGCCCATGAACACCTTGATATCCTCGGGATTGCGCCCGGCCTCGACCGCGCTGGCGCGGACCTTGTCCACCTGCACTTTGGTCGACGGCTTGTTCTGGCCGCTGATGAACACGCACTCGGCGTGGCGCCCGGCGAACAGCAAACCGCGATCCGAACTGCCGGCCTGGAACAGCACCGGCGTGCGCTGCGGCGACGGCTCGCAGAGGTGATAACCCTCGACCTGATAGAACTCGCCGTGGTGTTCGACCTTGTGCACTTTCTCCGGCTGCGCGTAGATGCGTTGCTCGCGGTCATTGAGCACCGCGCCGTTTTCCCAACTGCCTTCCCAGAGTTTGTAGAGCACTTCAAGGTACTCGTCGGCCTGATCGTAGCGACGGTCATGCTCGACCTGTTCGCGCAGGCCCATGGCCTTGGCGGCGCTGTCCAGGTAACCGGTGACGATATTCCAGCCGACCCGACCGCGGCTCAGGTGATCGAGCGACGACATGCGGCGGGCGAACAGATACGGCGGCTCGTAAGTGAGATTGGCGGTCAGGCCGAAACCAAGGTTTTTTGTCACCGCAGCCATGGCCGAGACCAGCAGCAGCGGGTCGTTGACCGGCAGCTGGATCGACTCTTTGAGCGTGACGTTCACCGAGTTCTGGTAGACGTCGTACACCCCGACGATGTCGGCGATGAACAGGCCGTCAAACAGCCCGCGCTCCAGCAACTGCGCCAGCTCGGTCCAGTATTCAATGGTGTTGTAGCGGGTCGAGGTGTCGCGCGGATGCGTCCACAGGCCATGGTTGATGTGGCCGATGCAATTCATGTTGAACGCGTTGAGCAGGATCTTCTTTTTCGCGGCGCTCATCAGATCGTCCCTCGCAGCGGAGGGTTTTCAGCGTTGAGGTAGTAATTGCCCACCGCGTGATATTTCCAGCGCACCGGGTCGTGCAGGGTGTGTACCCGGGCGTTGCGCCAGTGACGGTCGAGGCCGTGCTCAATCAGGGTCGCTTGACTGCCGGCCAGTTCGAACAGCGTGCTGCCAGCAGCGAGCGAGATTTCAGTGCTGATCGCCCGTGCTTCGGCGACTGCAATCGACGCCGCAGCGACTGTTTCTGCATTGGTCTCGGCCTGGGCCTTGTCGAGGAATTCGCCGGAGCGCTCAAGCAGTGCTTCGGTGGCGTGCAGGCGGATGCTCAAATGGCCAAAGCTCTTCAGGGTCAGCGGGTCTTCGGTGGCCTTGTCGTTACCGGAGTCGATCCATGGCCGGGTCTTGCTGCGCACGAAGTGCAGGGCATCTTCATAAGCGGCGCGAGCGATGCCAGTGTCGATGGCGGCGTGAAGGATCTGCGCCAGCGGGCCGACCGTGGTCGGACGCTCGAAGGCACTCTGGAACGGGATCACGTCCTCGGCGGCAACGTAGACGTCTTCGAACACCACGGATCCGCTGCCGGTGGTGCGCTGACCGAAACCACTCCAGTCGTCGATCACCGTCAGGCCCTTGCTGTCACGCGGGACGAAGGCCAGTTGCTGCACGCCATTTTCATCGACCACGGAGGTCGGGATACGCTGCGCGTAGATCGCGCCGGTCGCGTAAAACTTGCGCCCGTTGATGCGATAGCCGTCGCCGTCACGCTTGAGACTGGTGACGCGGTCGTGGGCGGTTTTGGTGCCCAGTTCCGCCAGGGCGTTGCCAAAACGTTGACCGGCCAGCACCTCGGCGTACAGCCGCTGTTTCTGCTCGTGGCTGCCGTTAACCCGCAGCACTTCGAGGGCGTAAAAATGGTTCTGCGGAATCTGTCCGAGGGAGCCGTCGGCCTGAGCGATCAGGGCGATGACTTTGGCCAGGGTCACGTTGGACACGCCGGCGCCGCCATACTCCTTGGGCACGCTGATGCCCCACAGGCCGGAGCGGGAAAACACGTCGAGCTCCGGCAGTGGCAGGCGGCGTTCGCGGTCACGCACGGCACTGTCGCGTTTGAAATCTTCGGCCAGGTCGCTGGCGACGATCAGGGCTTGCTCATCGCTGGTGATGACCGCGACGGGATGGGAAAAAGTCATGGTTCTCTCCAATGCCTTTGAGAAAGTGTGCGGTCGTCAGATCCAGGAATGGCGGGCCGGCAAAGTACCGTTCAGGCGATAGGCGCCGACCGCGTGATATTTCCAGCGCACCGGGTCGTGCAGGGTGTGCACCCGGGCGTTGCGCCAGTGACGGTCGAGGTTGAATTCGGCGAGGGTCGCGCGGCTGCCGGCCAGTTCGAAAAGCTTCTCGCTGGCGAGCAAGGAAATCTCGGTAGTCAGCACTTTCGCTTCGGCCACCGCAATTGAAGCGCGGGCGGCGGATTCGGCGGTCAGCGGCGCGGTGTGTACCTGATCCAGCACTTGCCCGGCCTTGCGCAGCAGTGCTTCAGCCGCGTGCAGTTCGATTTTCAGCTTGCCGATGTCGGCGATCACGTAGAGGTCATCACTGGCGCGCTCGACCTTGGCGTCGATCCAGGGCCGCGCGCGGGTTTTGACGAATTCGATGGCATCGTCGATGGCGCCACGGGCGATGCCGGCGTCGATGGCTGCCTGAATCAGCTGCGACACCGCGCCTTGAGTGTTGGGCTTCTCGTTGATTTTCCAGTTATCGACGACCAGGCTCGACTCGACGCGCACGTTGTTCAGCAGAATCGTGCCGCTGGCGGTGGTGCGCTGACCGAAGCCCGACCAGTCATCGACGATGCGCAGGCCCGGGGTGCCACGGCGGACGAAGGCCAGCACCTGCTTGCCGTCGTCGTTGAGCGCCTTGACCGCCACCCAGTGCGCGAACAGCGCGCCGGTGGAGTAGAACTTCTGGCCGTTGATCACGTAATCATCACCATCGGCGGTGATACGCGCTTTCAATTCAAGAGTATTTTTGGTGCCGCGCTCAGGGCCGGCATTGCCGATGCGCCAGCCTTCCAGAACGCTCTGGAACAGCTGCTTTTTCTGTTCTTCAGTGGCGCTGCCAAGCACCAGATTGATAATGCCGAACTGGTTCTGCGGGATCTGTCCCAGTGCCGGGTCGGCTGCGGAAATGATCGCGAACACTTCGGCCAACGTGACAAACGAAACCTGCGGGCCGCCGTACTCACGCGGGATGGCAATGCTGCCCAGACCGCTGCGGGTGAACTGTTCGATTTCCGACCACGGCAGCTTGCGCTGACGATCACGTTTGGCGGCCTGCACGCGGGCAACTTGCGCCAGTTCGTGGGCAGCCTTGATGGCTTGGGCGTCGTTGCGCAAGACCTGCGCGGGCAACAACAACGGGGCGATGTCCAGATCCGACTGGACGTTTGCATCGGCCAGACTGGACATCAGTGCCGCTCCTTGGCTGCACGCAATGCCCTGGCGATCTGCACTGGGGTGATTGTGTTCCGGACCATACTACCTACCTCACATCTCATGAAAAACGCCGCAAAAGTGCGGCGAACGAAAGAATGTCCGGTGGTCCGGTTCATATACCCTAAGCGTGTATAAATATTAAATAAACTAACTTTTAGGAATATGTATAGAAGGGGTGGTGGTCGGGTTGGTTAACAACTTTGTTTCGGTGACTGGAGTCTGTGGCAAGGAGCTCGTCGAATCGTCGCACCGTCCCGTTCGACTGCGCAGCAGTCGCGAAACCTGATCTCCACGTTTCAATTGAAAGAACGCGTTCTGCAGGTTCTGGGGGCGCTTCGCACCCCAACGGGAGCGAGCTCCCTCGCCACAAAGTTCAGCGTTCTTCTTGGCGCGATTCAGCGGCCTTCAGATCCTGGCGCAACGGTACCTTCAGATAAGGATTCACACAGCCGATCTTCAGCGTCCGTGGCGGTGCCCAGCGTGAGTTGTTGCCCACCCAGTCGATGATGCAGTAGGTCACGTCCAGACGCAGATCCTCACCGCCTTCGACGATCACCGCCGGTGGTACCCAGACCTGAATCGGCAGGCCGACATCGGCTGCAGTGATTCGGGCCAGGTCCATGCGCACGTCGCCCCAGCGCAAGGTAATGGCGTCGTCCTCGGCCATGTTCAGGTAGGGTTCGATGGTCAGTGGTACACCGCGTTTGATCTGATAGGGATTCACGCCCTGGCGCCGAATGGTGTCGGGCAGCGAGACGGGCGCCAGTTGCTGATTCTCGTCACCGCAGAGCGGCGAAGGCTGGCCGCCGGGGCAGTCGAGCTTGACCTGCACCCGGGTTGCCGCCGACAGCGCCGGCCCCTGGCCGATCTGCATCACCCGATAGTGAATCCGTGCGGTGCCACTGGCGATAAAACTCTCCGGTACCCGCAGGCTGATCGAGGCGCCGACGTCTTCGCTGGTCAAGACCCGCGATGCAACGTAGCAGTTGTTCCAGAACAGTTCGATCAGATCACCGGCGTCCATGCCGGAATAGGGCAGCACATCAATCAGCAAATGCGCGGCAGCCGCCAGGTTGATCGCGTTGTTGTGTGCGGATGCGAGGTTCGGCGCTGCCAGTTCGGCAATATGCGAAGTGCGGGTCATCAGGTTCTCTCCTTGAAGTCTTGCGGCGAATTCCATGTCTTGAAAAAACAAAAGGCGTGATGAATCGGTAATGCAACCGTGAACTTTTGTTCGGGCTGAGTACGGATTTATTCAACTACTGGGTGCCGGTTGCCGACTAGATAAGAGCGTGCGGGAAAGAGTGTCAATAGAGCATGTTAGTTAATCAATGAATTACGGATTAATCAGAAGCTTCCTACGCTGATCAGGCATGCTGCCTAGCGGTTATGGCGAATGGAACTACGATTCTTCCGGAGTTTCTGCGGTTTCTGTGTAGACCGGTTTAAGTGGTTTTATAGGCGCAATAGCGCGCCGCAGATTATTTTTATCTGTTGCAGAGGATAAATGTATTGTTTTGACAGGTTTTTAAACTGGAGGGATTCAAATGTTTTTCAGGCGGGGGAAGTATAACTTCCATCCGTGGAAGTTAATGATTCAAAACAATAATGTTCTCAGGCGTGATTCAGGAACTTGCTGAGAAACTGTTGGGTGCGTTCTTCTTTCGGATTGGCAAACAACGCCTTGGCTTCGCCTTGTTCGACGATCACGCCCTTGTCGAAAAACACCACACGGTTGGCCACGTCGCGGGCAAAACCCATTTCGTGGGTGACGATGACCATGGTGCGTTTTTCTTCAGCGAGACCGCGAATGGTCGCCAGCACCTCGCCCACCAGCTCCGGGTCGAGGGCCGAGGTCGGCTCGTCGAACAGGATCACTTCCGGCTCCATCGCCAGCGCCCGGGCAATCGCCACGCGCTGCTGCTGACCGCCGGACAGACGACGCGGATAAGCATCTTCCTTGCCGGCCAGACCGACCTTGGCCAGCAGCTTCATGCCCAGGGCAACGGCTTGCTCGCGCGGCATCTTCTTGACCACGATCGGCCCTTCGATGACGTTTTCCAGCGCCGTGCGGTGGGGGAACAGGTTGAAGTTCTGGAACACGAAGCCCACGTGCTGACGCAGGTTGCGCACCAGGCTCTGTTGCTGGCTCAGCGGGCGGCTGGTATCGATCTCGATATCGCCGACCTTGATCCGGCCGCTGGTGGGTTGTTCAAGGAAATTCAGGCAGCGCAGGAACGTGGTCTTGCCCGAACCGCTGGGGCCGATGATGGCCACGACCTCACCTTCCTTCACCTCAAGATCGATGCCTTTGAGCACCTCTTGACCCTTGAACTGCTTGGTCAGTTTTTCCACGACAATCATGGGCTCAGGACTCCTGGTCATGCCGATTGGCCCGCTCTTCCAACTTGTTCTGCAGGTGCGACAGCACCGTGGCCAGAATCCAGTAGATCAGCGCGGCGGCAAGATACATGGTGAAGACTTCAAAAGTCCGGGCGGTAATCAGTTGCGCCTGGCGGAACAGTTCCGGCACCTGAATGGTGGCGGCCAGTGCCGTGTCCTTGACCAGCGAAATGAAGCTGTTGCCCAGCGGCGGCAGCGCCGTGCGCATGGCCTGCGGCAGGATGGCCCGGCGCAGGGTTTGCGCACGGGTCATGCCGATGCTCGCAGCGGCTTCCCACTGGCCGCGCTCGATCGAACCGATCGCCGCACGCAGGATTTCACAGGCGTAGGCAGCCATGTTCAGCGAGAAGCCGATCAGCGCCGCCGGCAGCGGATCCAGTTCCAGACCCAATTGCGGCAAGCCGTAATAGATCACGAACAGTTGCACCAGCAACGGCGTGCCGCGAAAGAACGACACATAGATGCGGGCAATCCAGCTCACCAGTTTGAAGCGCGACAGGCGCATCAAGGCCAGGCCGAAGCCCAGCAGCAAGCCGAAGAACATGCCGCCCAGACTGAGGATGACCGTGTAATACGCGCCCTTGAGCAGAAAGGGCGCGGAGTCCAGTGCGAGTTGGAAAGCTTCTTCCATTATTTGGTGACGTCAGCGTTGAAGTATTTCTTCGACAGCTTCTCAAGGGTACCGTCGGCACGCAGTTCGTCGAGCGCCTTGTTCACCGCCGCCAGCAGCTCAGGCTCGCCTTTGCGCAGGGCGATACCGGATTCCTGACGGGAGAACGCTTCACCGGCAGCCACGGTTTTCGGGGCTTTCTTGGCGTATTCAAGTGCAGCCAGACGGTCGATCAGGATCGCGTCAGTGCGACCGTTGTTCAGGTCGGCGAACTTGGTCGGATCATCGTCGTAGGTACGCACGTCAGCGCCCGGCACGTTGGCGCGGACCCATTGCTCGTAGTTGGTGCCCAGGCCGACACCGACTTTCTTGCCGGACAGATCGGCGGCAGTCTTGATGTTCAACTTGGCTTCCTTGTCCTTCAGCACCAGCGCCTGAATCCCGGAAACGGTGTACGGCTCGGAGAAGTCATACTTCTTCTTGCGCTCGTCGGAGATGGTCACTTGGTTGACCACGACGTCGAGACGTTTGGATTCCAGTGCAGCGAGGATACCGTCCCACTTGGTCGGCTGAATCTTGGCTTTTACGCCGAGTTTCTGCGCCAGGGCTTCGGAGAGTTCGACTTCGAAACCGGACAGCTTGCCGTCGGCATCAACGAAACTGAACGGTGGGTAAGTGCCTTCCAGGCCGACGTTGATAACGCCCTTGTCCTTGATCTGTTGCAGCTGCTCACCGGCGGATGCCTGGCCGATCAGGCCTGCGCTCAGTGCAAGGCCCAGCGAACCTACCAGCAGATTGCGACGTAGTGCGGAAAAATTCATGACAAGCCCCTGTGTTTTCTTATGGAAGACGCTTAAGGAAAGTTGGCGAATCCGGGAATTCAACGACTACGTTATCGTGCCCTAAAGCAGCTTATGCGTCTTGCCCGAAATTCGCCTGCGGCGAGACTATAAGATGTCTGCTTTAGACTTGAAAATACTTAATATCTGATTTGATATTCATATATGGAATATGAGGCATTTGCCTGGGGCGAGGGAGCTTGCTCCCGCCCGACTGCGCAGCAGTCGCAATACCTGCCGCCAGTGTTCAATTGAAAAACGCGGAAGCAGGTTTGCGGGCGCTGCGCGCCCCAGCGGGAGCAAGCTCCCTCGCCACAAAAGCACTTCAACCGCTCAAAGCATCCTTGTAGGCAAACAACGCCGGCGCCCCACCCGTGTGCAGGAAGATGATCGGACCCTCGTTGAAACGCTGACGGCCGATCCCGTCGAGCAACCCGGCCATGGCCTTGCCGGTATACACCGGGTCGAGCAGCACCGCGTCCTGACTGGCCAACAGTTTCACCGCCGCCAGTGTCCCGGCATTTGGCTCGCCGTAACGCGGGCCGAAGTATTCGTCCCACAACTCGACCTTGAAGTGCTCCGGCAATTTCACGCCCAGCAGCTCCGCCGTGCGCTCGGCCAGCCCCTGTACTTTCGGGCGCTGATCTTCTTCGCTGCGCGAGACCGTCACGCCGATCACCGGCAATTGCGGCAGCGCTTCGCTCAACGCCAGCGCCAGACCGCTGTGGGTCCCGGCGCTGCCCGAGGCCAGCACCACGGCGGCGAAATTCAGCCCGGTGTCCTTGATCTGCTCGGCCAGTTCCAGGCCGGCACGCACGTAGCCCAACGCACCGAGGGCATTCGAGCCGCCGATCGGCACCAGATAGGGTTTCTTGCCATTGCTGCGCAGGCGCACGGCGAGGGCGGCCAGTAATTCGTCGGCGTTGTCGAGGTTGTCCACCAGCTCGACCTTGGTGTCGAACAAGTCCAGCAGCAGACGGTTGCCGTTGCCGGTGTAGTTGCTGTCGTCGGTGCCCAGCGGATTTTCCAGCAGCGCCGCGCAACCCAGGCCGAGTTTGGCCGCCAATGCGGCGGTCTGGCGTACGTGGTTCGATTGCAGGGCGCCGGCGGTGATCAGCGTGTCGGCGCCTTGGGCGAGGGCGTCGGCGGCGAGGTATTCGAGTTTGCGCAGCTTGTTGCCACCCATGGCCAACGGCGTCAGGTCATCGCGTTTGATGTACACATCGCGGCCCAGCCAGGCGGACAGGCGTTCGAGTTTTTCCAGTGGCGTGGGTTGGCCGAGCAGGTTGAGACGGTTAAAGCGATCCAGCTGTTGTTTGATCATGAGCCCGTACTGGCGGAGGAAGATGACAGGACTATAGGCAGGCGGTTTTACCGGGGCAACCGTGAATTGCTTATAGCCAAATGTGCTTAGGCCAGCACTATCGGTTCTTGATGCGCCCTTATGGGCATGTCGTAAAGTAGTCGCCGTTGACGCGGCCCGACCGTCCGGCCGCCCGTGAGGAGTCTTTACCGTGAGCGAGCGTTCCAGCCATTGGCAATTGCAGACCATCGTCAGCCAACTGCGTACCGCGCGGGATCAGTGGCGTACCCAGAATGGCCGCGCGAGCGGCGAGCAGGGTGGTCGCGAGTTGCCGTCCCGCGCGGCTATGGCCGAGATTCTCGAGGCGCTGTGTGGCGCGTTGTTTCCGATGCGGCTGGGGCCGGTGGATCTGCGTGAGGAGAGTGAGGACTTCTATGTCGGGCATACCCTCGATACCTCGTTGAATGCCTTGCTGGCGCAGGCGCGGCTGGAGTTGCGTTATGTCGCCCGGCACAGCGCTCAAGGCGATGCTGACGTCGAAGCTCAGGCGATCCGCATCATTCAGGATTTTGCCCTGGCCTTGCCGGGTTTGCGCAGTTTGCTCGACACCGATGTGCTGGCGGCCTATCACGGCGATCCAGCGGCACGCAGTGTCGATGAAGTGTTGCTGTGCTATCCGGGAATACTGGCGGTGATTCACCATCGTCTGGCGCACCATCTGTATCGCGCCGGGTTGCCATTGCTGGCGCGAATCAGCGCGGAGATTGCGCACTCGGCCACCGGCATCGACATCCACCCGGGCGCGCAGATCGGCCGCAGCTTTTTCATTGACCACGGCACGGGTGTGGTGATCGGCGAGACCGCGATCATCGGCGAGCGGGTGCGGATCTATCAGGCCGTGACCTTGGGCGCCAAGCGCTTCCCGGCGGATGAAGACGGGCAGTTGCAGAAGGGCCATCCGCGGCATCCGATTGTCGAGGATGACGTGGTGATTTACGCCGGGGCGACGATTCTGGGGCGGATCACTATCGGTCAGGGGTCGACCATTGGTGGCAATGTCTGGCTGACGCGGAGTGTGCCGGCGGGGAGCAACCTGACTCAGGCCAATCTGCAGCATGATGACGGGACGCAGAAGTAAAACATCCAATTCGTTTGTGGCGAGGGAGCTTGCTCCCGCTGGAGGCCGCAGGACTCCCAATTGCGACTGACGCCGGATTGGGACTGCTGCGCAGTCCAGCGGGAGCAAGCTCCCTCGCCACAATTTCCGCATCGAATCAGGTTGATGGCATTCAGCCAATTCTCCATTGAACGAATCCCCCCAAACCCGCGTCATACCCCTCCTTGGGCTTTGTAGGAAAACTACCGCCTGGCCCTGCGATTAGTCCTTACCACCCTATCCATGTTTAACTTGAACGTTCATTCAAGTTAAACCGGTGGTTCGCTGCCCGCTCACAACAGGAGGCTTGCCTTTGCTGAGTCCGATCATTTCAGCCACGTTTCAACCCCTCGAGGTGCACGTTTCATGAGTGCATCGTCTACCCCCGCCAGCGGTCTGGTTCGCATGAATCCGCCGGTGTTCTACTTCGCCGCGACGGTCATTCTGCTGTTTGGTCTGGTTGTCATCGCCATGCCGGAACAGGCCGGCGCCTGGTTGCTGGCTGCGCAAAACTGGGCGGCCAATACGGTCGGCTGGTACTACATGCTCGCGATGACGCTGTATCTGGTCTTCGTGGTGGTCACCGCGTTATCGGGCTACGGCAAGATAAAACTCGGTGCCGACCACGACGAACCCGAGTTCAGTTACCTGTCCTGGGCCGGCATGCTGTTCGCCGCCGGGATCAGCATCACGCTGTTTTTCTTTTGCGTATCCGAGCCACTGACGCACTTGGCCCAACCGCCGCAAGGCGAGGCCGGCACCGCCGATGCGGCGCGGCAGGCGATGCAGATTCTGTTTCTGCACTGGGGCCTGCACGGCTGGGGCGTGTTCGCCTTTGTCGGCATGGCGCTGGCCTATTTCGCCTACCGGCATAACCTGCCGCTGGCCTTGCGTTCGGCGCTGTATCCGCTGATCGGCAAGCGCATCAACGGCCCCATCGGTTATGCGGTGGACGGCTTCGGCATCATCGCCACGGTGTTCGGTCTGGGTGCCGACATGGGCTTCGGCGTGCTGCACCTCAACTCCGGTCTGGACTACCTGTTTGGCATCGCGCACACCCAATGGATTCAGGTCGGCCTGATCACGCTGATGATGGGTGCGGCGATCATCGTCGCCGTGTCGGGTGTGGACAAGGGCGTGCGGGTGATGTCCGACATCAACATGCTGCTGGCCTGTGCGCTGCTGCTGTTCGTGTTGTTCGCCGGGCCTACCCAGCACCTGCTCAACACCCTGATCCAGAACCTCGGCGATTACCTCGGCGCGTTGCCGATGAAGAGTTTCGACCTCTACGCCTACGACAAACCGAGCGACTGGCTCGGTGGCTGGACGGTGTTCTACTGGGCCTGGTGGATCGCATGGTCGCCGTTCGTGGGCCTGTTCATCGCACGGATTTCCCGTGGTCGGACCATCCGTGAATTCGTCTTCGGCGTGCTGCTGATTCCGCTGGGTTTCACCCTGGCGTGGATGTCGATCTTCGGCAACAGCGCCATCGATCAGGTGCTCAATCACGGCATGTCGGCACTGGGCATGTCGGCCCTCGACAATCCGTCGATGAGCCTTTATCTGCTGCTGGAAACCTACCCGTGGAGCAAGACTGTCATCGCGGTGACGGTGTTCATCAGCTTCGTGTTCTTCGTCACCTCGGCCGACTCCGGCACCGTGGTGCTCTCGACCCTGTCGGCCAAGGGCGGCAACCCCGACGAAGACGGGCCGAAATGGCTGCGAGTGTTCTGGGGCGCGATGACCGCGCTGGTGACCAGTGCACTCCTGTTCTCCGGCAGCATCGATGCGTTGAAGTCGGCGGTGGTGCTGACCTCGCTGCCGTTTTCGATGATCCTGTTGCTGATGATGTGGGGCCTGCACAAGGCGTTCTATCTGGAATCGCAGAAGCAGATCGCGCAATTGCATTCGCTGGCACCAGTGTCCGGTTCGCGGCGTGGCACGGGTGGCTGGCGCCAACGTCTGAGTCAGGCGGTGCACTTCCCCTCACGCGACGAGGTGTACCGCTTCATGGACACCACGGTGCGCCCGGCGATTGAAGAAGTGACGGCGGTATTCGTCGAGAAGGGCTTGAACGTGGTCACGCAGCCGGATCCGGCGCACGACAACATCAGCCTGGAAATCGGCCACGGTGAGCAGCATCCGTTCATCTATCAGGTGCAGATGCGCGGCTACTTCACGCCGTCGTTCGCCCGCGGCGGCATGGGTTCCAAGCAACTCAACAACCGCCGCTACTACCGCGCTGAAGTGCACTTGAGCGAGGGCAGTCAGGACTACGATCTGGTCGGCTATACCAAAGAGCAGATCATCAACGACATCCTCGACCAGTACGAACGTCACATGCAGTTCCTGCATCTGGTGCGTTGATCGGCAACTGAGCGCCGGGACGTCTCACGACTCGGCGCTCAGCACCATGAACAACACCATCGCCGCCATCGGCACCCCGAACACCGCACTGCCCACCGCGATCTCCGATCCCAGCGGCTGCCCGGCATGCACCACCCCCACCGCACCATTGATCACCGTCAACGCCAGCCACAGCGCGGCGAAGCTGTAGGCCAGCGTCTGCCGGCTGAAACCGACGCGCTCGCCGATGTAGAGCATCAGGGCCAGCAGGACCAGGCCGAAGAAGATGATGATGGCGGTGTGCATGGATGTGCCTTTTGGGTTTTGCGGTGCCTGATCGGACGCCTTCGCGGGCAAGCCCGCTCCCACAGTGATCTCGGTCATTCACAGATTCTGCTACAACCAAAATCCTGTGTGAGCGGGCTTGCCCGCGAAAGGGCCACCTCGGTGTTACTTCGAGCATAGACAACTCTGCCTTCCATTCGCCTTATTCCGTTGATTAGCTTTAGTTTCGCGCAGTGGCATTGATGCGAAAACTGAGTCCACCCTCAGGTAATGATCAATTTCAAGATGTGTATTTTGACTTCTTGTCTGGGGGGTTGAACCTATAGTGGCCAGCATCAACTGATGTATGGAAAGGATTGCAGATGAAATTCCCGGTCGTTCTGCACAAGGATGCCGACTCGGACTACGGAGTGATTGTCCCGGATGTACCGGGGTGCTTCTCCGCAGGTACCACGGTAGCCGAAGCCTTCGAAAACACTCAGGAGGCTCTGGCCCTGCACTATGAGGGGCTGGTGGCTGATGGCGCGCCATTGCCTCGTGTTCAGGATATTGATGCGCATATCGAAAACCCGGATTACGCGGGTGGAATCTGGGGTGTTGTCGACTTTGATATCACACCCTATTTCGGCAAGTCGGTACGCTTCAATGCCACGCTGCCCGAGCAACTGCTGGAGCGTATTGATCAAACAGTCCGGCGTGATCAGCGCTACAGTTCTCGCTCCGGGTTTCTGGCCGCCGCTGCGTTACGCGAATTGTCGACATAACCTGTAGGAGCTGCCGCAGGCTGCGATCTTTCGCTTTTAAAAGCCAGAATCAAAAGATCGCAGCCTGCGGCAGCTCCTACTGAAGCATGTGCGTCAGGTGCTCTCGCGCTCGATCATTTGGCACTGCAACAGGTTCAACCGCTGCACCTCATCGCTCGGCAACACCCCGAGACTTTCCAATACCCGTGTCGCCGCCAGCACGCCAATCTCCAGTGCCGGCGGTTCGATCGTGCTCAGGCTCGGCAACAGCATCTCGGCGAACGGGTAATCGCCGAAGCCGAGCACGGCGCAGTCTTCGGGGATTTTGATGCCTGCGCGTTGCCCGGCGAGCAGGCCGCCGGCGGCGAGGTTGTCGTTGGCGAAGATGATCGCGTCGGGGCGGGGCGCGGCGTTCATCAGCGCCTCCATTGCCTGCTTGCCGGCCTCGAATGGCGCGCGCTCGGCGTCGGGGGCGAACACCCACGGCTCCAGCCCAAAGTCGCGCACGGTGGCGGCGTAACCGTCGCGACGTTCGAGGGCACTGAGGTCGCCGGGAGCGCTGTTCTGTACGAAGGCGATGCGGCGATAGCCTTTGTCATGCAGATAACGGGCAGCGGTCACGCCGACTTCATAGTGCGAAAAGCCGATCTGCATCGGCTCGCGATCCGGCTGGTAATCCCAGGTTTCGATCACCGGAATATCCGCTTCGGCGATCATCTTTTCCGTACCCGAACTGTGGAAGTGGCTGGTCAGTACCAGCGCCGCCGGCGACCAGCCGAGAAATGCGCGCACGGCGTTTTCTTCCTGCTCAGTACTGAAGTAACTCGACGCCAGCAGCAGCTGATAACCGTGGCGGCTGAGGGTGTCGCTGAAGCCCTGAATGGTGTTGGCAAAGATCGGCCCGGAGATGTTCGGAATCACCATGCCGACGATTTTGCCCCGCGCCGACGCCAGTCCGCCGGCCACCAGATTCGGCACGTAACCCAGCTCGGCCACCACCGCCGCGATCCGCTCGCGGCGCTCCGGCGAGACGGTTTCCGGCTGATTGAAATAGCGCGACACGGTAATCGCCGAAACACCCGCCTGGCGTGCCACCGCATTCAGGGTCACGCGTCCGGCGCCACGGCGTTTTCGGGGCTTTTCCTGGTTCAAGGCTCGATCCTTCTTAAAAACCAAAATGCATATAAAAGTAATTTTTCAGTATTGGACGCTCTATGCAAAGCTTGCCAATACTGGCGATGTTAGCGCTAACAATGCGCATTGTCTGCTACTCGCTCGAGCGAATGCCCAAGACACCGATTCAGGCGCTGTCGTCGCAGAACGGCAGCGGTTCAGGGCCAATTTCGAGCGGGCAACCATGCACAACATTCCTGGGGCGACACACAAATTGGCGCAATCGATTCGCGCCGCTGGCTGGATTTTTACCGGGCTGGCGGCGTTACCGCTGGCCGATGCGCTGGCGGCTGACAGCAGCGATCAGGAGCCAACCCTCAAGTCCGTCACGGTCACCGCCACCCGCCGCGAAGAGTCGCTGCAGAAGGTGCCGGTGGCAGTGTCGGTGATCGACGGCGAACAACTGGAGCGCGACAACCGCAACGGCGTGGCGAGCATCGTCCAGCAAGTGCCGTCGCTGAATTTCCGTACCGGTGCGTCGAACAAGGACACCTCGTTGTTTGTGCGAGGCGTCGGCACGATTTCCACCTCGCCCGGCGTCGAGCCAACAGTGGCCACGGTGATCGATGGCGTGGTCTATGCGCGTCCCGGTCAATCGACCCTTGATCTGCTGGATCTGGAGCGCGTCGAAGTGCTGCGTGGCCCGCAAGGCACGCTGTTCGGCAAGAACGCCTCGGCCGGTGTGCTCAACATCACCAGCAAGGCGCCGACCAACGAGACCCACGGTTACATCGACCAGTCGTACTACAGCGGCAACGAAAGCCGCACCCGTTTCGGCATCGGCGGCAGCCTGATTCCGGACACGCTCAAGGGTTCGATCAGCACCCTGTTCGGCACATACGACGGCAACGTCGACAACAAAAACAACGGCCAGGAGGTCAACGGTTACAACCATCGCGGCGTGCGCGGCAAACTCGAATTCACGCCCAATGACGACATCACCTTCACCCTGATCGCCGACTACATGCAATCCCACGACGACGGTCCCAACGGCGTCGTCAGCAAGTCGCTGACCCCGGCTTTCGCCAACGCGTTGAGCCCGGTCTACGCCAGCGGCCACAACCGCGACATCAACACCGACACCCGCAGCCATGTCGAGGACACCAACAAAGGCCTGTCCGGCCAGCTCGACTGGCAACTGGGCGATTACACCCTGACCTCGATCACCGCATGGCGCGGCTGGGACAACACTCAGTATCAGGATGGTGATCGGCTGAGCACGATCACCCCGGCGTTCCCCGGCACCGCCGACAAGGGCGATCTGGCCTTCGATCAGTACTCGCAGGAGCTGCGTCTGGCCTCGCCGAAAGGTGAGTTCCTCGAATACGTTGGCGGCCTGTTCTACATGCACGGCAAGGATGACGAGACCTATCAGCGCACCTTGACCGCCACCACGCGCACCGACCGTGGCGTCGCCGATTACAGCACCACCAGCGACAGCTACGCAGCGTTCGGTGAGACCACGCTGAACTTCACTTCGGACTTCCGTGGCATCGCCGGCCTGCGCTATACCCACGATGAGCTGGAATACGATCACCGTCGCGTCTCGACCTCGGCGACCACGGTCAGCGGCATTCAACCGGCCACCAGCAGTTCCGGCTCGGTGGACGAAGACGGCTGGTCCGGTCGGCTCGGCGTGCAGTACGACCTCAGTGATGCAGTCACCACGTACCTGACCTATTCGCGCGGCTACAAAGGCCCGGCGTACAACGTGTTCTTCAACATGCAGCCGCGCGACACCGAGGCGCTGAAACCAGAGACCTCGAACACCTGGGAAGCGGGGATCAAGGCCACGAGCTGGAACAACCGGCTGACCACCAACCTCGCGGTGTTCCACAGCGATTACGACAACTACCAGGCGAACTTTTTCGACACGGTCGCCGGGCAAGTGGTGACGCGTCTGATCAACGCCGGCAGCGTCAGCACTGAAGGCGTCGAACTCGATTACGCCTTGCAGGCGACCCAGCAACTCAAGTTCTCCGGGGCGCTGGCTTACACCCGCGCGCGTATCGATCAATTCAGCTGCCCGGCAGGTGCGGCGGCGTCGTGCAACGTCAACGGCAAGCCATTGCCGTTCAGCCCGGACTGGAAAAGCTACGTGCGCGCCGACTACAGCATCCCGCTGGACAACGGCCTCGATATCGAACTCGGCACCGACTACAGCTGGCAGAGCGAAGTGCAGTACGACATCAGCCAGAACGCCGACACCAAACAAGGCGCCTACGGCATCTGGAACGCCAGCGTCGCTCTCGCCGATTACAGCAACGGCTGGCGCGTGGCGCTGCTGGGCAAGAACCTCGCCGACAAGTCCTACTCGCCGTTGCTGGCCAGCGGCGGCAGCTACATCTACCGCGCTGTGCCACGGGATGACGAGCGCTACTTCGGCGTGCAACTGCGCAAGGATTTCTGAGATGAGCAGACAACTGAAACTCGGCGCGTTTCTCATGGCCACCGGGCACCACATCGCCGCGTGGCGGCACCCGCAGGTGCCGGCCAATGCCGGTCTGGATTTCGCCCACTACAAGCGTCTGGCGCAGATTGCCGAGGCAGCGAAATTCGACACGCTGTTCGTCGCCGACAGTGTTGCCGCGCCGACTCAGGACATCGCCAGCCGCATGGCGCGCTCCGATCACTTCGAACCGCTGACCTTGCTCTCTGCGTTGAGCGCAGTCACCGAACAGATCGGCCTGATCGCCACGGCGACCACCAGCTACAACGAGCCGTACCACGTGGCGCGCAAATTCGCTTCGCTCGATCATTTGTCCGGCGGGCGTGCGGGGTGGAATCTGGTGACCTCGGACAACGCCGCCGAGGCGCTGAATTTCGGTCGCGACGAGCACATCGGTCACGCCGAACGCTACAGCCGCGCTCGCGAGTTTCATCGAGTGGTCACCGGGCTGTGGGACAGTTGGGAGGACGATGCCTTTGTCCGCGACAAGGCCAGCGGCGCCTATTACGACCCAGCGAAGCTGCACGTGCTGGATCATGTCGGCGAACACTTTCGGGTAAAAGGCCCGCTGAACGTGGCGCGCTCGCCACAGGGACAACCGGTGATCGTGCAGGCCGGTTCATCCGACACCGGGCGTGAACTGGCGGCACAAACCGCTGAGGTAGTGTTCACCGCGCAGACTTCGCTGGCCGGCGCGCAGGCGTTCTACGCCGATCTCAAGGGGCGCCTGCCCAAGTACGGACGCAGTGCCGATTCGCTGAAAATCATGCCGGGGGTGTTTGTCGTCGTCGGGCAGACAGAAGCCGAAGCGCAGGAAAAATGTGAAACGTTTCAGCAATTGGTCGAACCGGAGGTTGGCGTGGCGTTGCTTGGGCGTATGCTGGGCAACTTCGACTTGTCGAAGTACCCGCTGGACGGCCCGCTACCGGAGTTGCCTCTGACCGACAGCGGCCAGCAGAGCCGGCAGAAATTGCTGACTGAATTGGCGGGGCGGGAGAACCTGACCCTCGCCGAATTGGGCCGGAGGATTGCCGGTGGGCGTGGGCATTACAGTCTGGTCGGCACACCGGCGCAGATCGCCGATCGCTTGCAGGAATGGTTCGAGCAGGGCGCGGCGGATGGTTTCAACGTGTTGGTACCGCACCTTCCGGGCGGGCTGGAAGATTTCGCCCAGGGCGTGGTCCCGGAACTGCAACGGCGTGGGTTGTTCAGAACCGAGTATGAGGGCCGGACGTTGCGCGAGAACCTGGGCCTTGCCCGACCGCAAAACAGATTTGTGTGAACACCCTGTGGTGAGGGGATTTATCCCCGATGGGTGGCGAAAGCCACCCCCAAATCTGCATTCAAATTCGCGATTTTTTTGGGACGGCTACGCCGTCCATCGGGGATAAATCCCCTCACCAAAGTTGGGATTCACCCTCAATTTGCTGTTAATCAAACAAGAGAGGACTCGATGACTTACACCGCTGCCGAAAACCGCTACGACTCCATCCCTTACCGCCGCGTCGGCCGCAGCGGTCTGGTGCTGCCGGCGCTGTCGCTGGGCCTGTGGCACAACTTCGGCGACAGCACGCCGATCGACACCCAGCGTGCCCTGCTGCGTACCGCGTTCGACCTGGGCATCAACCACTTTGACCTGGCCAACAATTACGGCCCGCCGTACGGCAGCGCCGAGATCAATTTCGGTCGTTTGCTGCGTGAAGACTTCAAGCAGTACCGCGATGAACTGATCATCTCCAGCAAGGCCGGTTGGGACATGTGGCCTGGCCCGTACGGTCAGGGCGGCGGTTCGCGCAAATACGTGCTGGCCAGCCTCGACCAAAGCCTGCAGCGCCTCGGTCTGGACTATGTGGATATCTTCTATTCGCACCGCTTCGACCCGGACACCCCGCTGGAAGAAACCGCCAGCGCCCTCGCCACCGCCGTACAACAGGGCAAGGCGCTGTACATCGGCATCTCGTCGTACTCCGGGGTGAAAACCCGCGAGATCGCCGCGCTGCTCAAGGAATGGAAAGTGCCGCTGCTGATTCATCAGCCGGCGTACAACCTGCTCAATCGCTGGGTGGAAAAAGACCTGCTCGACACCACCGCTGAGCTCGGCACTGGCGTCATCGCCTTCACCCCGCTGGCGCAAGGTCTGCTGACCGACAAGTACCTCAACGGCGTGCCGGCGGATGCGCGGGTCAATCGTCCGGGCGGTGGTTCGCTGCAGGCTTCGCACTTGTCCGATGCCAACATTGCCCACGTGCGGGCGTTGAACGAGATCGCCAAACGTCGCGGCCAGAGCCTCGCGCAACTGGCGCTGGCCTGGACCCTGCGTGATCCACGGGTGACCTCGGCACTGATCGGTGCGAGCCGGCCGGAGCAGATCATCGAGAACGTCGGGGCGTTGAAGAATCTGAGTTTCAGTGCTGAGGAACTGGCGGAGATCGACCGGTTTGCCCAGGAGGGCGGGATTAATCTGTGGGAGAAGCCGTCGACCGCTGAATAAATGACTGGCGCCGAATTATTCGGCGCCTGCTCTGACGCTTTCGCGGGCAAGCCGACTCCCACAGGGTTCCAGTCGTACACAAAGTCTGTGAACGGTGCTTTACCTGTGGGAGCGGGCTTGCCCGCGAAGGGGCCAGTTCAGACAACGAGGAAATCGGGTCTTATCTGAAGAACGGCACATCCCCCAACACCGTCGCCCGCTGCATCACCCGTCGTGCCGGGCGGTAATCATCCACCGCGTAATGTTGCGTCACGCGGTTGTCCCAGAACGCAATGTCGTCCTGCTGCCAGCGCCAGCGAATGGTGAACTCCGGCCGGGTTGCGTGGGCGAACAGGAATTTCAGAATCGCCTCGCTCTCAGTGTCCGACAGCTCGTTGATCTTCGAGGTGAAGCCTTCGTTGACGAACAACGAACGGCGTCCGCTCACCGGGTGAGTGCGGATCACCGGGTGCGACAGCGGCGGATTCTTGCGCCTTGCTTCTTCCCACTGCGCCAGGGCTTGCGGCGTATTGCCGTAACGTTCCAGCGGAAACGAACGAGTGAAATCGTGAGTGGCAGTCAGGCCTTCGAGCAGGGTTTTCATCGGTGCTGACAGCGCTTCATAGGCGGCAATTCCGCTGGCCCACAGGGTGTCGCCGCCAAATTCCGGCAACAGCTTGGCGCTGAGCACCGCCCCCAGCGCCGGGGTCGGCAGGAAGGTCACGTCGGTGTGCCAGATCGCGTTGTCGCGCACGTCGGTGACGGCCGTGTCGAGGATCAGCACTTCGGGCTGTTCCGGCACGTTCGGATAGATCGGGTGAATGTGCAGGTCGCCAAAATACGCCGCGAAACGCGCCTGTTGCGATGGCTCGATCGGCTGGTTGCGAAAGAACAGCACCTGATACTTGAGCAGCGCCTGCTCGATGGCATCGCGCTGTTCCAGGTTCAACGGCTGGCTGACGTCGACGCCGCTGATTTGCGCGCCGAGGGCCGAGCTTAATGGGGTGATGGTCAGGCTGCTCATGGTGGTTCTCTTCAATTCCGGGTACCCCTTGTAGGAGCTGCCGCAGGCTGCGATCTTTTGATCCTGATCTTTTAAAAACAAGATCAAAAGATCGCAGCCTGCGGCAGCTCCTACAGGGGAGGTTTCACAAATGCTTTAGTGAGTTTGGCCGTGCCACGGCACCAGTTTGCGCTGCAGGGCACGCAGGCCCATTTCCATGGCGAAGGCGATCAGGGCGATCACCAGAATCCCCAGCACCACCACATCGGTGACCAGAAATTGCGCAGCCGACTGCACCATGAAGCCCAAACCGCTGGTGGCGGCGATCAGTTCGGCGGCGACCAGGGTCGACCAGCCAACGCCCAGACCAATGCGCACACCGGTGAGAATGTCCGGCAGGGCGCTGGGCAAAATCACATGGCGGATCAGTTGTGCGCGAGTGGCACCGAGCGACTGCGCAGCGCGTAATTTCGCCGGGTCTACAGTGCGCACACCGGTCGCGGTAGCGATGGCGATCGGTGCAAAAATCGCCAGGTAGATCAGCAGCACTTTCGACAACTCGCCGATGCCGCACCAGATCACGATCAGCGGCAGATACGCCAGCGGCGGAATCGGCCGGTAGAACTCGATCAGCGGATCAAGCACCCCACGGGCAATACGATTGGCACCGATGGCAATGCCCACTGGCACTGCGGTCAGAATCGCGAAGCCGAGGCCCAGACCGATGCGGCTCAGGCTAGCGCCCAGGTGCTGCCACAGGGTCGAATCCATGTAACCGGTGGTCGCCAGCAACCAGCCTTTTTGCAGCACGGCGGACGGTGGTGGCAGGAACAGCGGTTCGATCAAACCGGTGGCGGTTACGGCCCACCAGATCACCAGCAAGGCGAACAGGGTCAGCAGGCTGATCCAGCGGGTGCTGAGGCTGCGCCGCACGGGAATTGCCACCGATGGGCTTTTCACGGCGGGGGCGGAAACGTCGTAACTGCTCATGCGCGCTCCTGCCGTTGCACGGCGCTGCGTTGCGAGAACACTTTGCTCAGCACGTGCTCGCGGGTTTCGATAAAACGCGGGTCGGACTTGATCGCTCGCGCCGATTCACCAGCGGCATAGCGCTGGCCGAAATCCAGATGCAGACGCTCGACGATCTGCCCCGGATTCGGCGCCAGCAGAATCAGGTCAGTGGCGAGGAATACCGCTTCTTCGATGTCGTGGGTAATCAGGAACACCGGTTTGGCAGTGCGCTGCCAGACTTGCAGCAATAGCTCCTGCATCTGCTCGCGGGTGAAGGCGTCGAGGGCGCCGAAAGGTTCGTCCATCAGCAGCACGCGCGGGTCGGCGGCGAGTGCGCGGGCCAGGCCGACGCGCTGTTTCTGGCCACCGGAGAGTTGCCAGATGCGGCGGCTTTCGAACCCCGAGAGATCAACCAGTGCGAGCATTTCCCGGGCGATCTTTTCGCGTTTGTCTTTGGCGACACCCGCCAGCTCCAGACCGAAAGCCACGTTGGCCAACACATCCTGCCAGGGCAGCAAAGCGTCATCCTGGAACACCACGCCGCGCTCGGCGTTCGGGCCTTTGACCGGCACGCCGTCGAGGGTGATGCGCCCGGCGCTGGGTTCGACGAAGCCGGCAATCAGGTTCAACAGCGAAGTCTTGCCACTGCCGGACGGGCCGAGGGCGACCAGCAATTGCTGAGGCCCGAGGGTCAGGGAAATGTCCGCCAGCACCGGTTCCGGGCTGCCGGGATACTGTGCGCTGATGCGCTCCAGCTGTAGCAAGGCCATCGCAGTGAACTCCCGATCAGTTGGTGATGTATTTGGCACTGACGTACGGCGCGTAGTCCGGCAGTACGGCTTCGACCTTGCCTTGCTCCTTGAGGAACGCGGCGGTGTCGGTAATGGCTTTGGTGGTCGGCGCGCCGAGGGTGATCACCTGATCAGCCGCCAGCGGGTAGACGTTGCCTTGCAGCAGCAGCGGAATGTCGCTGGCCTTGGCGCCGGAGAGCTTCACCAGTTTGTCGACGTGGGACTGATCGGCGAGCCAGGCTTTGGGATCCTTGCGGTATTCGGCGTAGGCGTCGAGAGTGACCTTGGCGAACGCGGTGACGATTTCCGGGTGCTTCTCGGCAAAATCCTTGCGCACGATCCAGGCATCGAAGGTCGGCGCGCCGAACTTGGCCAGTTCGCCGGAGGTGATCAGCACTTTGCCGTTTTCCTTGGCGACACCGAGGGCCGGATCCCACACGTAAGTCGCGTCGATGTCACCGCGTTTCCACGCGGCGATGATCGCTGGCGGGGCAAGGTTGAGCACGGTGACTTTCGACGGATCGATGTTCCAGTGCTTCAACGCCGCGAGCAGGCTGTAGTGACCGGTGGACACGAACGGCACGGCGATTTTCTTGCCGACCAGATCCTGCGGGGTCTTGATCCCGGAACCGTCGCGGGCGACCAGCGCTTCGGCGGCGCCGATCTGGGTGGCGATGAGGAAAGTTTCCACCGGAACCTTGCGGGTGATGGCGGCGGTCAGCGGGCTGGAACCGAGATAGCCGATCTGCACGTCACCGGAAGCGATGGCAGCGATGATGTCGGCGCCGTTGTCGAACTTGCGCCAGCTGATGTCGGCCTTGGTGGCTTTCTCGTAAGCGCCATCGGCCTGGGCGACTTTCGCCGGGTCAACGGTGGTCTGGTAAGCGACGGTAAGGTCGGCAGCCTGCGCCAGAAAGCTCGCAGCAGCCAACGAGGCCACGGCCAGCAGGCGAAGCGGGAAATTCAGTTTCATGGGGGAGTGCTCCAAATCAGGCGACCGACGATCGGCGTGAAAGGAGACTAAATGATCTAAGAATCTAAAAATAAATAACTTTTTAGACTTAGCTTATGAGCGGAAAAATCTAAGGCGTGAGGGATTGTGGGTGAGGTCATTGTGGCGAGGGAGCTTGCTCCCGCTGGAGGCCGGAGGACTCCCATATCAATTCATCACGGTGCTGCTGATGCACCGGGGGACTGAGATTGCGACTGCTGCGCAGCCGAGCGGGAGCAAGCTCCCTCGCCACAGGGAATAGTGGTTAGTTACTGATCGCCAGAATGCTCGCCTGATACGACCCGACAAACACGTCGAAATCGCCCACCTCGTTCTGCTCAAGCTCCGCCTGTTGCGCCAGCGACGAGCGCGCCAGCTCCTCGAACTTCGTCTGTTCATCAGCAGCCAACGGCTCGCTGCGGAAGAACTCGGCATGCGCCTGGCTCTGACGCAGGGAGAATTGCGCGAAGCTTTCCTTGTGCTCGGCCATTGCCGCCAGTACCTGGGCCGACGGGGTCAGGGACGAATCCTTGACCTTGGCCAGTTGCGCGTCCAGCGCCTTGCTGTGTGCGTCGCTGCCATGGCTCTGATCGAGCAATGCCGCCAGCGGTGCGATTTTTTCCAGCAGCTCGGCTGCCCAAACCTTCAACTCGACCGCTTCACCGTCGCGCTGCAATTGCAGGCCCGGACGCCGACCTTCCTTGACCACGCTGAGGAAGTTCGAAGTGGCATTGCCGCACGAAGTGTTGGTCAGCAGCGGACTGTCGTTCAGCGCGCAATACAGCAGGAACGCGTCGAGGAAGCGGGATTCGGTGACGTCGATGCCCATCGGCAGGAACGGGTTGATATCCAGGCAACGCACTTCGACGTACTGAATGCCCCGGGCCATCAGCGCCTGGATCGGCCGCTCGCCGGTGTAGGTCACGCGTTTCGGGCGGATGTTGGAGTAATACTCGTTTTCGATCTGCAGGATGTTGGTGTTGAGCTGTACCCACTCGCCATCCTGGTGCGTGCCGACTTCCACATACGGCGGATACGGCGTGGCCACAGCCTTGCGCAGGCTGTCGGTGTAGCTCGCCAGATCGTTGTAGCACGGCGTCAGGCCGGCCTGAGCGTTGCTCTGGTAACCGAGGTCGCTCATGCGCAGGCTGGTGGCGTACGGCAGGTACAGGGTGTCCGGATCCAGTTGTTCCAACTGGTGCGAACGGCCGCGCAGGAAGCCTGCGTCCAGCGCTGGCGAAGCACCGAACAGGTACATCAGCAGCCAGCTGTAGCGGCGGAAGTTACGGATCAGCGCGATGTACGACGACGACTGGAAATCGCGGTCGGTGCCGACGTAACCCTCGGCTTCGCGCAGCAGCGGCCAGAGCTTTTCCGGCAGGGAAAAGTTGTAGTGAATCCCGGCGATGCACTGCATGGTCTTGCCGTACCGCAGGGCCAGGCCCTTGCGGTAGACGTACTTGAGCTGACCGATGTTGGAGGTGCCGTAATAGGCGATCGGGATGTCTTCCTCGGCCGGCAACGGGCACGGCATCGATGGACTCCACAGGTACTCGTTGCCGAGCTTGCTGTAGGCAAAGCGATGAATCTTGTCCAGGCTCGCCAGCGTATCGGCCGGATCGGGCAGGGCGGGGGTGATGAATTCCAGCAGCGACTCGGAGTAGTCGGTGGTGATCTGTTCATTGGTCAGCGCGGAACCCAAGGCTTCCGGGTGCGGCGTTTGCGCCAGACGACCTTCACTGGTCACGCGCAGGCATTCACGTTCGATACCGTGGAGGCACTGTTCGAGCAGAGAGAGGTTGGCGCGCTCGCCGAGCAGAGCCAGGCGGCGGTTGAGAAGTTCGCTCAATTTGGATTCCTTCACGCGTCAGTCGCCCCAATATGGGGGTGGGCAGGACGGTCTACAAGGGTGAAGTTGAAACTGGCGTTATCGCCTGGTTTTCTAGCCGGTCAGCCACACACATAAACTGTAGGAGCTGCCGCAGGCTGCGATCTTTTGATCTTGCTATTGAAAAACAAAGTCAAAAGATCGCAGCCTGCGGCAGCTCCTACAGGATCATTGCGCCGAAATTAACTCAAAATGATGAACAACATCTACAGGACAGCGAACGTGCCTTGCGCTTTTGC